>CAVQAB010000026.1:0-68372 GCA_963710385.1 uncultured Bacteroidales bacterium
GTCAATTTCTAACTGACCAGGGACAAAATGAACTGGGATTTGGATACCTGCAGAAAGCGCTTGAGAACTACCAGAGGAATTACGGAACAATACACCCTTTGACAGCAGGTTGTTATGAAAAGATGGCAAAGCAATGCCTGGATCATGCATTGTACGACGAGGCACTTGATTATCTACAATTGGCGCTGCACTCAATATCGGAAGGTCAGGACCTTACCCTATTGAGAATTCTTGCCACAAAAGCAAAAACACTGGAAGGCGCTTCGAAAAATCTGTCAATGGTGGGCGAAAAAAAGGAACTTCTGGAAGCAGCCCTCACAACAAACCTTCTTTCCATTGAAGTGCTGCGTCGTATCCAGGACTCCTACCAGTCCCGGGAAAGTCGAATCTATTTAAATTCCCGGCAAAAAGACCTTTTCACCACCGGAATAATCCTGAACCTCAACATGTTCAAGCTAACAGGAGAAGAGAACTACAAGGAGGAAGCATTCCTTGTGGCCGCTAAAGGTAAGTCCAGTGAACTTTTGTATGAAATGAAAACCCAGGAATGGCTTTACTTCGAAAGTCTCTCCAATACTCAGGCTGTACATGCAACAGAACTCAAGCAACAGGTTGACCATCTTTCGAACCTGATCCAGATTCAAAGTATGAGAATGAATCCAGATACAACCCGGTTGGCATCCTTGCAAAGGCAGCTGTTCCAGATGCGGGACTCCTTCAACAGGCATATGGAACAGTTTCGTGTGGAGTTTCCCCAGATAGGGCATTTCGAATCATCCAACTCCGATTTTTCTATAGCACAGATCCGGCATAATCTGAGTCGAAAAGAGACCCTTGTTGAGTATTATATTGCAGGCCGGGAACATACCGACCTGGAACAGCTTTTCATCTTCGTGGTGTCGAAAGATCAATGTGAATTCTACCAGTCGCCCATGGACAGTGCCTTCTATCTTCACCTGGAAACCATCACCCGCAACCTTCATCAATTTGATCCTTATTCGGAAACCATTGAAAGGTATGATAGTCTGAAGGGTGCATTATTCGGTATCTACAAAGAACTGGTACAACCTGTGGAATCATTATTCGAAGGCAAGGAGCTGGTTGTCGTTCCGGACGAAAGGCTATCGTCTATCCCATTTGATGCATTGATAACAAAACTTGAACCTGAAACCATCATAAATTACGCGGGGCTTCCCTACCTTCTGAATGATCATAGCATCTCATATATGTACAATTCCCAGTTGATAAACCGTAAACACCCTCAGATCCTGCGCATTCCAAAGGTTACTGCCTGGATACCAGAATATACTGTGTCCACGGAAAACGGTTCCGACAGGCTGAAGGGGGCCGCTGAAGAAGTAGAAGACATCTTAGGAATTTTTAAGGGTCGCACCATCCGCAATACCCAGGAGAAGACAGAAGTTGGGAAATTATTACAGGATAAATCCATCATTCACCTGGCCATGCATTCTCTGGCCAACGAAGGTGGCGGTGAATCACCCTATTTTATTCTTGATACAATTAACGATCCGATGCTAGGTGACCGAATGTACAATTATGAGATTAGCGCCTTACTCCTCACCACCCCCATGGTGGTTTTAAGCAGTTGCGAAACAGCTGCCGGGAAGCTGCAAAGGGGTGAAGGGATCATGAGCCTTTCAAGAAGCTTTTTGCAGGCGGGTGCCAAATCTGTGGTTCATTCTCTCTGGCCTGTTGAGGATATAAAAGGCAGGGATATTATGATCGGATTTTATGGGGAACTGAAACGGGGTCATTCCAAAAGCAATGCTCTTTCCACTGTAAAAAAACGATATTTGAAAAGTAATCCTCCTTTCTATACCCATCCATATTATTGGGCCTCATTCCAGATCACAGGTGATACTTCCCCCCTGTACAGTAAATGGAGGACAGGGATTCTTACCGGATCCATAATGTTAGTTTTTGTTTCCCTGTTCTATTGGAAGCGCCGCAGTTTCTTTAGAAGGGCCTGAGCATCATCTTTGTACATACCATCGTAGGTCTGAAGTTGTCCCAGAAGTACAACTGCTTTTTCAACTTTATGCTCTTTCAGACAGCAAAGGCTAAGATACCAGAGGGCTTCGGGTAGGTACCTGGTATTGCCATCAACGGAGATTTGAAGGATATTATGAGCACGCTGGACCTCTCCAAGACCCATGTATGAGAGTCCTGTGAATAATTCCACCTCTGGCCGGATGGCCGGTTCAGAAGCTAGCTCATTAAACAGGCTGATGGATTGCTCGTAATTTCCTTCCATATAGTTGTTGATGCTTTCAGCCAATTTCCCGTACAGTTCATTGAATTGACCGCGCTGAGTATAATTTGAGGCTTCAATCGGTTCATAATAGCGTTCAAACAACCGGTCCTGATCAATGCTTCCAGGCACTATCCCAACTGCAATAATGATGATTACTGATGCTGCAATTGCTGCTGCAAAAGCCATGTTTCTAATCCTTTTTCGTTTATGATCATCAGGATGAGACTCGTGGTTTTGTACATCTTGAGATTGGATCTCGAAAACTATATCTGACAGTTTCTCAGCATGTTCCAGCTGTGGGTCTGATCTCATATCCTCCAATTGCAGCTTCGCTTGCAGATATTCCTTTACCTGCATATTCAAGCGATAGGATTCAGACAATCGAGGATCCTTAGATATTTCATCCTCAAACTCCACAATTTCCTCCGGACCAAGATCATCGTATATATAATCTGCCAACCTTTTTTCTCTATCTAACTTGTGCTCCATTGTTTCGCCGTAGATTATTTTAAATCTGGAGTTAGCTCAGTCTGCTTTATCTTTCTATAAGTGGGGTGATTTTCGATCATCTTCATAAGATAACTATGGCACATGCTTTTTCTCTTCCTCAGATAGCCATAACTGAATCCCAGCTTCTCCGCAATATCCTTTGGAGGGATCTCCTTCAGGTACCCTTCAAGGATATCTCTGCATACCTTATCGAGCTTTCTGAAACACTCCCAAAAGATATCCTGGTACAACTGGTGATCCATATCCTCAGTAAAATCTCTTTCAGGTGAAGCATCGAGTTTTCGCACATGATAATTACGCACTGCGGTTTGCTTCTCGAGATGCTGTTTCCACTTTTTATTGCACAGGGCATAGACAAGGGTTCCCAACTTACATGTAAGTGTAAAATCTTCCTGGTCCACAAGACGAATGAGCGCAATTAAACCTTCACTAAATACATCCTTGGCATCTTCCTGAGTTCCGCCCATTTCCATAACCATCAGGCGTATGCTGTCCTGGTACTTTACCTGAAGATACTTAAATGCATTGTCATTCCGATTCCGGATACCTTCGATAATATATTGATCCTTGTTTTCTTCCATGGCTCAGATCAGGGGGTACTTGATAAAGCAAACTTACTAAAAGATGCTCCAAATCCCTTAGGATTATTTATTTTATTGAACCAGTTAAGATATATTTTGTCATATGAATAGAACAACACCTAATTGTTTTCAGGATGAAAATAGAATTTGATATCTCGGGATTAATCGAAGCAGCACCCAATGAAGTGTATGAGGCCTGGCTTGATTCGGAAAAGCACAGCAGCATGACAGGAGGTAAAGCATTCGTCACAGATGAAATTGGAGCACCGTTCCGGGCTTGGGATGATTACATTGAGGGTATTAACATTGAGTTGAAACCTGGTAAGCGAATCCTACAGCACTGGCGCACAAGCGAGTTTGAGGATTCAGATGAAGATTCCCTTCTTGAGATACTTTTTGAAGCCGAAGGTGAGCATACACGGATTACGATCCGGCACACCAATCTGCCTGATCATGGAATGCAATATAAGCAGGGTTGGGTGGATGCCTATTTTACACCGATGCAAGCATACTTCGGTGCCCGCAATCAAGGTCAGTAAAATAGCTATTTTACCAGATCCAGGACCATCTTAACGAATTCACCGGATTTAGCAGGTTCGAGCCATCTCATCACCAATACCAGGTCATGATCGGGTTCAATGAGGATGTAATTGCCTCCAAAACCTGATGCATAAAATGCATTTGAGGAAATTGCTTCCATGCCCTGGTTGGTTCCGTTTGGATTCAACCACCACATATATCCGTAGTTTTCATTGGCTGGGGAAGGGCTTGTAGCTTCGGTAATCCACTCTGGACTAATGATCTGCTTACCATTCCATTTTCCCTGACTCAAATAAAGCAATCCAAACCTGGCATGGTCTTCTGTATTGATGAAAACTCCTCCTCCCGAATGTCCACCTCCGCTGACTGATTGCATGCTGGTGCCATCCATTACCACCCATGAATTCTCATATCCATGCCAGCGCCAGGTTGTGGAAGCTCCGATGGGATCCATTACATGATCCTTCAGAACCATTGGCAAGGGTTTTCTCCAGACCTGGAGCAAACTGTAGGCAAGCAGATTGACCCTTACATCATTGTATTCAAAGGAGGTTCCAGGTTCTTGAAGCTCCCTGAATTCCCAATCATCAATGCCCCCCTCTCCGGGTGGCCTGTCTGCCCAGTCGTAGCAATCCCATAATTCGCCTGACCAGTCGGATGACTGGTGCAAAAGATGTTCCCAGGTGATCTTACTGTTATGTTCCCCAACAAATGCACCTTCCCATACGTAGTCCTGAACCGGATCGGTAATAGATTGTATCAATTGCTTTTCCCTGGCCAATCCTGCAACGGTGGATAAATAGCTTTTTGTGACACTGAAGGTCATATCCACTCGCTTTGTATCTCCCCAGGAGGCAATAACATATCCATTTTTGAGAATCATACCTGCCGGACCTCCCCTTTTCTTGGTGGGACCAAGAATGTTATGAAAGGGTTCACGTTCAAATCCTTTTAATATGGCCTGACGCAGGTCTCTCGATCCAGTATATTCATTGGAATGTGCAAATTCAATGGCTTTTCCCAACTCAGCAGGATCGATCCCAAATTCGGCAGGGGATTTTGATTCCCATTCAGCTCCCTTTTCGGGAAAATAATAAGTTTGCTGCGCACTCGCCACGGCACCGAGGAAAAGCAGCAATACCAGGTACTTATACTTCATAGCCAATTGATTTTCAGGCGATTTTATACTTCAACTATAATTCCTTAAATGCTTTCTCGAGCAGTGCTTTTGTTGCTTTAATTCCTTCGTCCTCGGAAAGCTCGGGTCCCTCATATTCGATTCCCACGTAACCTTTGAAACCCGATTCTTTTACGATTTTCATCATTCTAAAAAAATCAGAGTTCATTTCATTTCCGTTTTCATCAAAAATATGCGATTTGGCGCTCACTCCTTTGGCATAAGGCATTAGTTCAGCCATACCCTGATACCGGTCATACTCATTCACACAACCTTCAGGTCCCATTTCAATGCAGAAATTACCAAAATCCGGTAGCACTCCCACGTTGTCCCTTCCTACTTTCTCCATTACTCCGGAGAGCCATTTTGCATCCGAAGAGATCCCACCGTGATTTTCAACGATGATGTTGATCCCTTTTGAAGCACCATATTCTGCCAATTTGGAAAGTCCATCCACAGCATTTGCAGCCACCTCTTCAGGAGTCCCCTCCCCCGCTGCATTCACACGTATGGAATGTGCGCCGAGGAATTCAGCTACATCCACCCATGGATGATGATTTTCAACAGCAGCCATACGTGCCTCAGGATCCGCATCTCCGAGATTACCCAGTGCATCGCACATGATTAATCCAACCGTTACTCCGGCCTCATCACAATTCTGCTTGAACTGGGTCCAATAGGCCTGATCATTTGCTTTGCTATAATAGAAGGTATTGACCAATTCAATGGAGTAAATCCCGTAACCAGCTGCTACTGAAGGAAAGTCCATTGGATCCAGATCACCTTTTAATACTTCATCGGGTGATTCCCTAAGCAAGCTATTAAATTCCCCCCAGTCCTGAATGGCTCCGCCAAAATAGGTACGGTGCAATGACCATTGGGCCAGCGAGATTTGAAAATCCGGTAAGGCTTCTACAGTTGATTCAGATTGTTCTTCAGCATTTGCAGAAGATTCTGTGGTTTTAGGTCCGGAGTTACAGGAAAAAAGGAGTGCGGTTGCGATAGCCATCATTAAAGTTTTTGGCAACAGGGATTGATTTTTCATTTTCAAGAATTATAGTTGTTAGTTAAATAGATATTGATTTTCATACAGATATGTCGGCAAAGTTAGCAATGCATTTGGCAATTTATTGCCAACCCTGTACAAAAAAACCGCCAAGCTTTTGCAAGGCGGTCCAGTTTGTTGGGTGGAAGACCGGGCTTGAACCGGCGACCTCTGGAACCACAATCCAGCGCTCTAACCAAACTGAGCTACATCCACCATTTGGGAAGGCAAATTTACAACTTTTTTTATTTTTTCAGCGTACTCAGAAATAATTGATTGTATTGTTCCATGATACTTGTCTGCCCGAATCGTTCCAGGGCCAGGTTCCGGATCTTGCCGGCCGAATAATTTTGGCTTTTCAGGATCATCTGTTCCATGGCATCAACCAGCTGGTCTACATTATCTGTATCGATCAGCAAACCATTTTCTTTCGTTACAATATGATCGGGCCCTCCTGACCGTGTTGCTATCAAAGGCAGTCCCGTGGCCATGGCTTCAATCAACACAGCACCGAAGGCTTCATAGCGGGTGGGTAGTATAAAGCAGTTTCCATCCTGCATCTCTTTTTGCATCTCCTCCCTGGAGATTCGACCCAGAAAATGTACCAGATGACTCACCTCCAGTGCAGCTGCAAGTTTCTCAAGTTCGTTTCGCAGGGATCCTTTACCAGCCAGTCTGACAGTGAATGCCTTTTCGGTACGGGATTTCAGAATTCTTGTGGCTTCAAGCAACAAGTCAACTCCCTTCACATGCTCCAGGCGTCCAGCCCAAATGAAAACAAACGGATCACTGTTTCGAATCTCCAATGGGGGGAGGAACATATCTTCTCTGATCATGTTTGGAATGATGATGGTTTTCTCCCCGATCCAGGGCATTAAGGCTTTCAAACCTGTCATCAGACTCGCTGATACCAGCACCAGTTTGCTGCAATTGCGGTACGCCTTCTCAAAGAATGGCCCGTAATAGGGTTTGACCATCTTACGTGCTTCTTCTGTGCTCCAGACAAAAAAGCTTCTATGCTCAACCACCAGGTAGGGAGTCCCAAACTTTTCCCGGATGAGGGAGGCTGCATATCCGGCCCATGTGACACTGTGAGCCAGGATCAGGTCAGGTTTTCCAAATCGTTTCTCATATCGTTTATACATGCGGCTTGTTTGGGCAGCCCAGCCCCGGATATTCTGTTTTTCGCTTCCCGGAATTTTCAGATAAACGGACCTGATGATCTGCAGGCCATTTTCCTGGCTGATCCTGTTTCGACGCAAAGCTGAGAGTCCCACCTGGATCAGCTTCCTTATTCCCACCACCCGGTTCACCAACACATCCACCTTCCATCCCGTTTTTTGAATGGCCTCGCTGTGCTCCTTGAAGAAATAACCGCCATCTGGCGGATACCAGGAGGGGATAATGAGTATGCGGTGCTGGCGATTCATAGGAAATCAGATCTTTTTTCTTGAAATTTCCAGACTAAAATACGCTTCCGGAACAGCCGGGAAATCAGCCGGCCGGGATGGATAACTCTTACCTGTATAAATGGCACATTTGGTATGGGCCACGTGATAGACTTTCTCAGCACGATCCGAACCCACTCCATCCAGGATGGCTGCCATCACCTCGAAACGTACTTCATCGGGGTGGAATCCATAGTCATGCCAAACCACAATGCTGTTTTCACTGACCAGGTGTTTAAACAGATTCCTGGTATCGCTCAGAACAACATCATAATGGTGACCCCCATCGATGAACAAAAGGTCAAATTTCTGGTCCAGGGATGCAAAATCAAAATTTCGCGAATCACCCCTCAGCTGGGTCACATTGTTGAGCTCCTTTGAAAAGATCAGGTGCGATTTAATGGTATTCTCTGCCATCCCCCTGGTCCTCATCTCATGGTCAGTGAGACAGAGTGTATGACAGCTCTTTGCCCTGGATGACAAAACGGAAACACTTTCCCCACGCCAGGTCCCTATTTCAAAATAGCGACATTCCCTGATCCTTTCGGCCAGTCCTGCCAGCAACATTATATCGGTGGGCAGTGAACCTCCATCCAGGAAAGTCATAGGTTCCAATTCAAAAGGACCGGAATTTACAAGCTCATCCATACTGATGACAGGAAGTCCACCGGGTAATCCATGGTTCTTCTGCACATATTTTTGCCATGAATCCTCATCGCTTAATACCCGGTTCAAAAGAATTGGTTTCCTGGCAATCCACCAGAGGGCCTTCATCGCTTTTCCTATTTTACTCATTGGTCTCCTCAAGATTTGCCGGGGAACTCTCTCCGGGTCTATTTTTTTTTACCAACCTGATGTACCAGAAAAGACTATAGGCGATCATCAGGGTGCTTGCACCACTGTACAATCCCAATCCAATATATACATTTTCCATCATCACTCCCACCACAAGACCTGCAAGTCTCGTGATCAGTCTGACTCCATCAATTATCATGGCCACCCGCTGTTTCTTGTAAAGGTCAGGGATAAAGGAGAGTGGCATGACCAGGCCCACCATGAAGATCCAGGGAATAACAATCTGTGCATAACGGCCCGCTTCAATCCACTTCTCTCCAAAGATGAAACCGAAAATTTCAGGTGCAAAGATTCCCACCAGGATAAATGGGATCAGCGATACCTGGATGGTTCGTTTGATAAAAAGCAGCACTTCTGGCAGTATGGGGGCCCCCTGGTGCTGTTTTTCCACAAAACGTTGAAACATAACCTGATAAAAGGCATTGGCTACCAGGCTGACCGGACGGTACAGGATCATATAGCCGAAGGTGTAGAGTCCGGCAATGGCGGTGGAAAAGGAGGAGGCGAAGACAAATACAGGAAGAGCGCCTGAGATGTTATTGATCAGGCCCTGCCACATGTTGTACCTGGGAAATAGATTGTATTGTTTTCCCAGCCTTTTCATCTCTGAGAATTTTAGCCAGCTGGTTTTTTTTCTGTTGATCCGTGCATGAACCCCAAAGAACACCAGGAAACCGATGAGCTGTCCGAAAACCACACCGAAAATCAGTCCCGCCGCTCCCACAATCACCAAACCCAGGACCAGCTTTAAAAGAGAGTTGCCCAAACTCTGACCAATATTGGCACCTGCAATAAGTTTATATCGCTTTTCCCGGTTTGAGTAGTTCCTGAAAGCGGTAAATAATCCAACCAGCAAAGTGGACAGGGGAATAAAGTATAGCCAGGTAGAGATGGTATCATTCCCCAGCCATCTGCAAATCAGATCATTAAATGGAATCACAAGCAGGAGGAGTGCCAGACTGACTCCCACACTGATGAGGCCCGACAGTCCAAGTAGATTGACCGATTCCCGGTCACTTTTGGGCAACAGGATGGCCAGTTCATATTTGGCAGTGGAGAAGATGATGGTGATGTTAAGGATATTCATGTAGAGACCGAATACCCCAAAATCCTCTTCCGTATATATCCGGCTCAGAACAATGTAAATGATCACCGAGAATGCCTGGGCAAAGGTGGTACCGGAGATGAGGGTGGCAACATTTTTAAAAAACTCACTCTCCCAGATATTACGAATGGCCCGAAGCATGATCAAAAGTAAGAATTAAACTGCAAATCTGTCAGGGTTTTATGCCATCTATTATATGGCATATGATTTGAACCACGCAGAAGGGATAAATAATATATATTTGACACAAAATTATGAGAAAATGAGAGCGATGAGATCATCCAATCCTGTGATGACAGGAAAGATTTTTGACAAGGTGGGAGGGCTTGAGGCAGGTAGCAGTGTGATGACAATTAACGGAACAATGAATAGAATAGGGCTGTTGCTTTTGCTGGTCATTGGAGCCGCAGCCTATACCTGGAAAATGGTCGCCGGGGCTAGTCCCGGAAATGCAGAGACGCTGGCCATCATCGGTGCCATAGGCGGATTTATAATGGCCCTGGTTACCATATTTCGCCCCAAATCATCTCCAATTACGGCACCAATCTATGCCATCCTGGAGGGTCTTTTCCTGGGTGCCATCAGTGCCATTATCAATACTGCCTACCCGGGAGTGGCTTTTCAGGCAGTATTGTTAACCATTGGGACATTGTTTACCATGTTATTCCTTTACCGGTCAGGGCGAATCAGGGCAACACCCAGGTTCAGAAGGGGTGTGATGATGGCCACCGGGGCAGTATTCTTTGCTTACCTGATAAGCTGGATATTAAGTCTTTTGGGGATGCCCATGGGATTTATGCATTCGGCAGGTCCATTGGGAATTCTGATCAACCTGGCCATCATAGTGATTGCTGCACTAAATCTGATCCTGGACTTTGATTTCATTGAAAAGGGAGCCCGGATGGCAGCACCAAAATATATGGAATGGTACGGAGCCTTTGGATTAATGGTGACACTTATCTGGTTGTATATTGAATTCTTAAGATTACTTGCTAGATTTGCGGGTCGCAATTAAATCTTTGGTACTGGAAATGTAGGACCATATGTCAGAATTAGAAAACTACTTTAAGCCATTCAGGGAACAAATCATCGGAAACGATACTACATTTGAATCACCCTACGGGACCAAACGGATCCTTTATGGTGACTGGATCGCCAGTGGAAGGTTGTATGAGCCCATAGAAAAGAAATTGCAGTATCAATTCGGCCCTTACGTTGCAAATACCCATACTGAAACGACCCTCACCGGGACGTTGATGACCAAAGCCTATAACAAGTCTCATCAATTGATCAAGAACCATGTGAATGCAGGTCCCAATGATGTGATCCTTACAGCCGGATACGGGATGACTGCAGTGATCAATAAACTGATGCGGATCCTCAGCCTTAAGGGTTGTGGAGGAGGTGACGGCGATTGTGTGAAGGAGGGTGACCGGCCGGTGGTATTCATCACCCATATGGAGCATCACTCCAACCACACATCCTGGTTTGAAACCATCGCAGATGTCGTAATGATTGAACCTGACAAGAAACTTCGTGTGAACCTGGATGATTTGCGAGCCAAATTGGAGCAATATAAGGACCGGAAGTTTAAGATCGGATCATTTACGGCTTGTTCAAATGTAACCGGTGTAAAGACTCCCTATCATAAACTGGCCAAATTGATGCATGAATACGGTGGATTGGTCTTCATCGATTTTGCAGCCAGTGCTCCCTATATGGAGATCAACATGCATCCGAAAGATGCGAAGGAGAAACTGGACGCCATTTTCTTTTCACCTCATAAGTTTCTCGGGGGACCTGGATCATCGGGAGTCCTCATATTTGACAAGGCCATGTACACTGCAGAGGTCCCTGACAATCCGGGAGGAGGTACGGTGGACTGGACCAATCCCTGGGGAAGGTATAAGTACGTGGATGACATTGAAGTGCGCGAGGATGGTGGAACACCAGGATTTCTTCAGTCTATTAAAGCTGCTCTGGCCATTGAGCTGAAGGAGCAGATGGGAGTGGAGAACATCCTGAAACGGGAAAAAGAGCTGCTGGATATTGCCTTACCAGGACTGAGAAGTATTGAAGGTATCGAAATACTGGCCAATAATGTGGACGATCGTTTGGGTGTAATCTCCTTCTATCACCTTGAGATCCATTTTAACCTGTTCGTGAAACTGCTCAATGACCGGTTTGGGATACAGACCCGGGGAGGATGTGCCTGTGCTGGTACCTATGGGCACTTTCTGCTGGAGGTCTCCTACGACCAATCCATAGAGATCACCGAAAAGATTAATCACGGTGACCTGTCAGAAAAGCCAGGTTGGGTGAGGTGGTCCCTGCATCCAACCATGACCGATGAAGAGGTGCATTTTGTAATAAATGCTGTTAAAGATGTCACCCTTCATCATGTGGAATGGGCCAAGGAATATATTTATCTTTCAAAAAAGAATGAGTTTGTGCATCGATCCCGAAAAGAAACAAAACTTGAAGACGATTTGATGAGTGATTGGTTCTCTCTGTAACAAACCTTCTAACGGACCTTATGATGCAAATCATACCTGTAGAAACCAGGAAGACCGAACGGGAATTTCTGGATTTTCCAAGGAAATTATACCGTAATGATCTCAATTTCGTGGTCCCATTTGACAGCGAGATCAGAAAGGCTTTCAATCCAAAGGTGAATCCATACTTTGGTCATGGCGACGCAGCACGATGGATCGCGGTGAACCAGAGAAATCAGACCATTGGGCGCATCGCTGCCTTCTATGACAGGGTAAAAGATAAAGCAGACTATGTGAAAAGCGGGGGTTGCGGTTTCTTTGAATCCATTGATGACCGCCAGGTGGCTTACCTGCTGTTTGATACCGCAAGGGAGTGGCTTGGGGAGAATGGATACGAGGCCATGACAGGGCCCATCAATTTCGGTGAAAATGATACCAATTGGGGTTGCCTGGTCCATGGATTTGTTCCCCAGGGAATTGGAATGACCTATAACCTGCCCTACTACAGTGAACTGTTCGAAAGCTATGGATTCAAACTATATTACAGGCAATACAGTTTTCACCTGGATCTTGAAAAGCCCTTTCCTGAAAGGTTTTGGAAGATTGCTGAGTGGATTAATAACCGGGAGGGCTACTCTTATAAACATTTCGATTTAAAGCAGACCTCCAAATTTGTGAATGATACTGTGAGCATATATAATCAGGCCTGGGAAACCCTAAAAGAGGATTATACACCCATGGATCCGGCCTCACTCTACGATGAGCTGAGAAAGATCAAGGCCATTATGGATCCCGAGATGATCTGGTATGCTTACAACAACAACGAACCCATCGCATTCTTTATGTTCCTTCCTGATGCCAACCAGGTTTTTAAGCACCTGAACGGGAAATTACATCTGATCAACAAACTGAGGTTTCTCAATTATAAACGCAGGCATACCATCACAAGGGCACGAGGCACTGCTGCAGGAGTGGTTCCTAAATTTCAAAATTCTGGTGTGGAGTCCGGAATCTTCTACCAGATGAAACAGGTGATGGAGCAGAAGCCCCACTACAAACAATTTGAACTCTCGTGGGTGGGTGATTTCAATCCAAAGATGATCTCGCTTTACCAGGCCACAGGTGCATTTCATGCCAAAACCCACCATACCTACCGGTACCTTTTTGATCGTAAGAAACCCTTCTCACGATTTATGGAAGAGGCTGTAGATGAAAACAAAGTAAATGTTTTGAAGTTCTGACAAACATTTTTATCTTTGCATTCCGTTTTGAAAAAGGCAGGGAATTGAAAATAAACAGACGATGAACCGAAGCTGCATGTGGCAGATGAAATAAATAGCGTACACATGAAAAAAGAGATACATCCAACGAATTACAGGCTTGTGGCCTTCAGGGACATGTCCAATGGATTTACATTCCTGACCAAATCAACCGCAGCCTCCAAGGAGACTGTGAAATTGGAAGATGGAATTGAATATCCCCTCATCAAACTGGAAATTTCCAGCACCTCACACCCCTTTTATACCGGTAAGATGAAATTGGTGGATACTGCCGGTCGTGTTGACAAATTCATGAACCGTTATAAGACACACCTGGACAAAAAGAAAAAATAGAAGGAACATCATCCTTTGTTAAAACCGTCTCACTTGTGGGGCGGTTTTTTTTTATACATTTAAAATAAAAAATGCACCTGATCCTTTTCGATGATCATTCCTGGGACAATTTGCTCCCTCTCACGTTTACACGACCAGTTTCAGGATTAAGGGTGGGTATTCTCTCCATTGCAGAGAAATGGGAGAGAGACCTTGGCATGAATTCCTCAGCATTTACCCGGCATCATCTCAGCGTAAAGTTCCCATTCAAATCGGGCGAAGACAACCTGTGGGTCAACGGTTCCCTTCTGCCCCATAATGAGCTGGTTGAGACCATACTTGCCTTAAAGCCTGAAGAATCGCTGGAAATGGATGGAACATTACTTGCGGTAAGAACCAGGGGCACCAGCGATCAGTTTAAAGTGGACCAGTGGCTGGGAAAAGGCAAATCATACACCGGAACCTTTTCCCTGGTGGATTTCCCATGGAAGATCTTTGTACTGAATGGTCAGGAGATTGAGGCAGACTTTACCAGGATTACCCAGGGAAGGAAAGGCGAGAAGCTCAGCGAAACTGTTCGGGTAATGGAACCTGAAAATGTTTTCGTAGAAGAAGGATTCAAGGGAGAACACTTTACGCTGAATGCATCGTTGGGCCCTGTATACCTTGGCAAAGATAGTGAGATCATGGAGGGGAGTGTGATCCGCGGACCATTTGCACTTTGTGAAGGTTCAACCGTGAAACTGGCTGCAAAGATTTATGGGCCCACCACCATCGGACCATTCTGCAAAGCAGGCGGCGAAATCAACAACTCTGTGTTCCAGGCCAATTCCAACAAGTCCCATGACGGATATCTCGGGAATGCTGTTCTTGGGGAATGGTGCAACCTGGGAGCCGATACCAACAGCTCCAATCTGAAAAACAACTACAGTGAGGTGGCTATTTGGAACTATCCCAGTAAGGGTTACATAAAAACAGGTCGCCAGTTCTGCGGACTGATTATGGGGGACCACTCCAAATGCGGGATCAATACCATGTTCAATACGGGAACGGTAGTAGGAGTATCAGCCAATATTTTCGGATCCGGTTTCCAGGCAAAGTTCATCCCCTCATTCAGTTGGGGAGGAGCCACCGGTTTTACTACCTATAAATTGGATAAGGCGCTAGAAACAGCAACATTGGTTCTGGAGCGTAAAGAGGATCAGCTTCCTGAAGAGGACAGGGCCATCATGGAATACATCTTCGCCTATTCCGAGGAGTTCAGGAAATTGACCTGATTGGGTTTCTACTGAACAAGCAATTCGTCGAAATCCTCTACCAGTTTAATATCCCTGAGCCAGTCATACAGGGTAAGACCTCTCAGGTCGTAATAATAGTCCCAAAAATTTCTCATGGCCTGTACATAGCCCCTTCGGGCCACATCTTTCTCCTCAAGGGCCACATTTAAATCCAGCACATCGATCTTACCGATCAGAAATCGTTGCTTGGTCACCTCATAGCGCAGGTCGGCGATGGTATCAGCTTTGGATGCAATGGCTACCTGGTCATCCTGCAGGTTGAACTGCATCACCTGTAGGAATATGTTTTCATCAAAATCGATCTGGGATTGTTGCACATTGGTCTTCACCACCTCCTGTGCTGACTGGGCCATGCGGTACTGGCCCCTGCCCAATCCCCAGTCAAGAATAGGAACCTGGACGCCCACTTCCACCCGTTGCTGATTGAGGGGATTCTTATATACATCTGCCAGCTCTTCGGCCAACTGACTCAGTCCAAATTGAGCAAACAGGTCGGCACGTATTCCCTTTTCAGATCTGGCCTCAGCCACCTGCCTTTCGGCTTCAAGCAATTGCCTTTCAAGGTTCAGTAACTCAGGATTGTTGTTCTTGGCTTCGGCCAGGGTACGGGCGTAATCCATTTCAATATCCGGAACCGTTTTTGGAAGAATCAATTGAAGACTTACCCTTTCATTGAATCCCAGGAAGGACCTGAGCCTGGATTTACGCAATTCCAGGTCAATTGTGGCTTCATTTATGGCTGTACCTGAATTCAGAAAACTCAGTTCCATCTGAAGCAGGTCATTTTCTGCAATGGTACCCAACTGGTAACGTCCCTTGGCAATCTGAAAAAGAGTATCTGTATTGGCATAGTTTTTTTCAGCGATTGAAAGATTAATCTGTGCAAGGGCCAGGTCGAAAAAATAACCCACTGCCCGCTGACTCACCCGTTCCATGGCATTGATATAGTCCAGCTTGGCCTCCTCAAATTTCATGGGTTCGATCTTCCGATCCCACTTTAGAGAATTGTAACCATTGATGGGCTGAAAAAATCCGATCGTGACCGGATAGGCCAGGTAGGAGGAGGGGGGCTCATCCCCGAAATTATCATTTCTTTGAAGCTGGGAAGATACAAACACCCGTCCCCCGGTCAGTCCGATGTTCTGATTCAGCTGCATATCCAGAGAGGTGCGCATATTGGACCTGGAGACAAACTTCTCAGAACCGTCAGGCTGGGTCACACTTTCCATGGAGTTGTTCAGGGAAGGTATGGTGGCCTCCAGCGTCAGTCCAGGTCTGAATCTGGCCTGGTGGGACCGGTATTCCCAGTAGCTGCTTCGGAATTGATGCCTGGACATGAGTGCCATGAGCGATTGTTCTGTGGCCACATCGATGACCTCTGGAAGTGTCAGTACTTTTATTTCAGTTTCAGTCTGTGATTGGCCTTTTAATGACAGGCCAAAAGCGAATACAATAAAAAGAAATGCAATGCGATACATATTATTCATGTCTTAATGATTCGATAGGATCCCTTTCAGAAGCCCGTTTGGCCGGAGAATACCCGAAGATAACTCCCACGGTTGCAGAAACGGCAAATGAGATGAAAACACTGATGGGTGTGACAACGGTCGGGATATCTGCGAAATTGGAAATCAGAAACGAGGCGACAATGCCTATAATCACTCCGAGCAGTCCACCCGATACACTGATCAGAACCGCTTCTGCAAGGAACTGGATCACGATATCCATTTTCTGAGCACCGATGGCCAGTCTGGTTCCAATCTCCTTGATACGTTCCATCACTGATGCAAACATGATGTTCATAATCCCGATACCTCCCACCAGAAGTGAAATACTTGCAATGGCACCCAGCACGATGTTGAACACATCTTTGGTTCTCTGCTCCTGCTTTAACAATAGTTCGGGCACTGTGATCTCATAATCCTTCACCTCTTCATGACGCCTCATCATTAACCTGCTCAACAGTTCAGTGGAAGGGGATAATTCTCCCGATTCATTGACCTGAACGATGATCCGGTCCAGCTGGTGATAATTGGATGAAGTATTCTGGCTGGGTTGTGAACTGAGTGCAAATCTCATCATTCGCATTCTCATCCCACCCCCCTGGTTGTTTATTGCCCTGGATGCCAAAAGCGCCCGGTTCTGATACCTCATCAGCATGGTTTTTACAGGAATATAGATGTTATCATTCATTACGTTTACCCCAATATTTTCAAAGCGGGTCAGTGTGACATCGGTTTTTTCAATAACGCCAACCACCTTCAGCCAGACATGGTCAAACTTGATATATTTTCCGATGGGATTTTCCGTGCTGAAAAACTTGTTTTTTAGATTGTCTCCGATGACACATACGGGAATCCCGTTCTCCTCCTGGTATTCGTTAAAGAATGCGCCTTCAAAAAGTGGAAGATTAAATATTTCAAAGTACTCATTGTTCACACCCAATAGTTTGGCGGTGGCCCGTTTGCCATCTTTGATGACAAAGCTGGTTAAGGTTATCTCCGGAGAAACCTTCTTGACTGTTGGAAGAACCTCCTTGATGGCATCCACATCTTCCAGTGTGAGTCCGGGGGAGAACTTCCGCTTCTGTCGGTTCTCTCCTCCCTCTTCTGATTCCTCCTCCGAAGCCGATTCCACGATGGGGGTGATCATGATATTATTGACTCCCACCATTTTTATCTGGTCCAGGATCTCCTGCTGTGCACCACGGCCAATGGCCAGCATGGTGATCACAGCTGCCACCCCGAAAATGATCCCCAATGCTGTTAAAATGCTCCGCAGCTGGTTTGCCAGGATCGATTCGATGGCAATTAAAATATCGTGCAAATACCTTCTCATGATGCTAACTCTGTGGTCTTGTTTATTGACTGCCTGTGGGTCGGTTCTGAGGTCCCTGCCCGGGAATATTACGCGGCCTCTGCTGCCGGTTTTTCATCATCTCTTTCTGCTCCTCAATGCGTTTCTGTTCTTCCGCTTTCCTTCGGTTGATCTCGTCCATTAGCGCCAGTCCTGTGTATTTAAAAGACTCAGCATCTTCAGGAATTGACAGGTATAATAGATCACCCCTTTTCACTCCCATTTCCACTATAATATTGTTTTCATTAGACTCACCCACCACCACAATCTGTTTCTCGCCTGATCTGGTATAAACAAAGGTGAGACTGTCGTTGGCGTGGACCGCCTCCAGGGGTACAAAAAGCACACTGTCCAATACTTGTGTGATAATCTCATTGCTGGAGGTCATGGAAGGCCTCAGAATGGAGTCACTTTCATTCATTTCAATGCGAACTTCGAATACCTTGGCATCCGTATTGGGTAGTTGCTGACCAATATTGGCCACTTCGATAACAAACCCGGTAAACTCTTTATCGGGAAATGCATCCACACCAATCCTGACTTCCTGTCCCTCTTTGATTTTGCTGATGTCGATCTCGTTCACATAGGTCATAGAGATCATGGTGGAAAGATCGGGCAGGGTGGCCACGGTCAGGTCCCACGTATTGATCTCTGTTCCTGCAGTCCGTCTTTGTTCCATCCCAATCCCGTTTGTAGATTACCATTCCTGAAGCCGGAGCCCTTACGTCGAACTGATTCAGTACTGCTTCCATTTCCATCCTTGGTTCTCCTGTCCCTGGCCAGGTTGATCTCTGCTTCCCTCATCTCTGCTCTGGATTGTTGCACCCTCAGGGAGTAATTCTTTGTGGCCTGTTCATGTGCCCGTTGGGCTTTTTCCAATTCAATCTCTGCCTGCCTGATGGTGGCCGGAGGTTCAAATTTGGATTGCTCCAGGGTGATCTCTGCCTCTTCCATGGCAAAATTCAGATTGATCAGGTCATCCCGTAACTGCCTCAGCTGCATGGTAGTATCCAGCTTGACCCGCATATATTCCGATTCCTCCTGCTCCAGGTTATCCATGATGTCTTTTAAGGAATTATCGGCCTCGGACCGATCCAGGGTGGCTACCCAGTCACCCGAATCCACTACGGTCCCCTCGGGGATCAGAGACTGGATGTTGACGCTGCGAATTCTTAAATTCCTACTTCGGAGCGCAGAAGGGGCCTCAATCTCCGTTTCCCTGATTGCCTGGAGCTCGCCGGTCACCATAACGGCAATTTCAAACTGGCCATACTGTACCTGTGTTTCCAGTACGATCTCCTTTTCCTTACCGGATAGTACCGAAAAAACGATCAGAGCAGCGATGACAACTGCAGGAATTACGATGGCTAATAATGTTCTTCTCTTCATGATATTGTTGTAATAATTCTATTTCAATATTTGATTAATGGAATTTATTGCATTCTCTGCCATCCTTTCAGCATTCTTCTTTGGTGGCAGCTTCGGCATAAAGTCTGATAATAGGTTCGGTATTGGATTTTCGAAGGTGTACCCAGCCTTCGGGCATATCCACCTTCACTCCATCCACTGTGTTTACCTCAAAGTCGGCATACTCCTTTTTAAAGTCAGCCAGCAGTTGGTCTGCATCCACATCTTCCGGCAGTGTGATCTTATTTTTCGATATGAAATAATCCGGATAACACTTTCTGAGATCGCTGCAGCTCAGGCCACTTTTCAGCAAGGTGCGTAAGAAAAAGCCCAATGCCCACAAGGGCATCCCTGCCATAATGAAGTTCAGGATAGATGATTCCTCCATTGCCCTCTCCGCCTATCACACACTGGTTTTGCTTCATGGTTTCCACCACATTCACTTCACCCACTGCGGATGGAAAGTAGGTTTGTCCATGACCTTCGGTGACATCCCTCAGGGCCCTGGAAGAGGATAGGTTTGAGGCGGTACTGCCTGGAGTCTGGGAAAGTATGTAATCTGAAATGGCCACAAGGGTATATTCCTCACCAAACATGGATCCGTCTTCACAAACAATGGCCAACCTGTCCACGTCTGGATCTACCACAAATCCCACATCAGCCTTTTCCCGTTTCATGGTTTCTGATATTTCAGAAAGATGCTCTGGAAGTGGTTCCGGATTGTGGGGAAAATCCCCGGTGGGTTCACAATATAATTCAACCACCTCCTTTACCCCCAGCTTCTTCAACAAGCCGGGCAGAATGATCCCACCAACAGAATTTACACAATCGATAACCACTTTGAATCTCTTTTCTTCTATTTTTTTCACATTCACCAGGTCCAGTTCAAGTACCTGGTCGATGTGTTTGACGTCCATTCCGTCAATAGGTTTAATGGTCCCCAGTTTTTTAACATCCGCATAGATATAATTGTTGGACCTTACCTTCTCCAAAATGGATTTCCCATCGGCTTCGGAGAGGAACTCTCCCTTGTCATTCAACAATTTTAATGCATTCCACTGGGCGGGATTATGACTGGCGGTGAGGATGATACCCCCATCTGTACCCAGGTCGGTCACCGCCATCTCCACGGTAGGAGTGGTGGCAAGTCCCAGCTGAAAGACATTCAATCCCATGGCTGACAGGGTGGCGGTCACCAGTTGTTCCACCATGGGGCCGGAGATACGTGCATCCCTGCCCAGTGCAACGGAAGGTTGATCCTTACCTGAGGTTGACTTGAGCCAGGCTGCATAGGCTGAGGTAAACTGCACCGTATCAATAGGAGTTAGTCCCTCCCCGGGCTTTCCGCCAATGGTACCCCTGATCCCTGATATTGAAATAACTAGACTCATTTCTCTTGTTTTAATAATGGATGAAATGCCTGATTTTTAAAACGGTACCAAAGTTAGGATTATTATTCCAAGATTGTTTCCTATTTAGCTGTATCTTTGTACCCTTTAACAATAATTAAGAATCAGGAGATTGAGCAGTTCCAATCCACAACAAAGAGCGAAGAAATCCTCATCAGACAGTGGCAAGCGTTCCACCGGAAAAACTGGTGGGCGTAAAAGACCGGAAGGACCATCCAAAGGACCATCCAAAGGACCATCCAAAGGACCAGCCAAAGGACCATCCGAAGCGTCGGCCGAAAGGACCATCCAAAGCGTCGGCCAAAGGACCGATCGCAAAGGACCATCCAGAGGTCCGTCCAAAGGACCATCCAAAGGACCATCCAGAGGACCATCCAGAGGACCAGCCAAAGGGAAATATGGTGGGAGACCTGGTCAATCCGTCACTGGAAAGTCTGATTATACAAGCCGTGGTAAAGCAGGTCGCTCTGCTCCGAACAAACCAGCCGATGACAGGGTGCGGCTTAATAAATATATTGCTGCCTCTGGTATCTGTTCCAGACGCGAAGCTGACCAGTTGATCAGTGCCGGATTGGTATCTGTAAATGGAAAAACCATCACTGAAATGGGGACAAAAGTGAGTCTTTCGGATGATGTGCGTTACAATGGTGAACGTCTCAGGAATGAACGAAAGGTTTACCTGTTGCTTAATAAACCCAAGGATTACGTAACTACCACCGATGATCCGAAAGAGCGAAAGACGGTCATGCAACTTATTAAGAATGCAGGTCAAGAACGCATTTACCCGGTGGGAAGGCTGGATCGGAATACCACTGGTGTGTTGCTTTTCACCAATGATGGAGAAATGGCTAAGAAATTAACCCATCCTTCATACAACAAGAAAAAAATCTACCATATCTTCCTGGAAAAGAACTTTACAGCAGCAGATATGAAGAAACTGTCAGAGGGAATCACCCTGGATGATGGTCATATTCAACCCGATGTCATCAGTTATGTGAGCAGTGAACACAAGCGGGAAATCGGACTGGAGATTCATTCGGGAAGGAATCGCATTGTACGACGGATGTTTGAGTCACTGGGGTACAGGGTAAGTAAGCTGGACCGGGTCTACTTTGCCGGTCTTACCAAGAAAAATGTTCCGAGAGGAAAATGGCGATTCCTCACCGAGAAGGAAATCAACAGGTTGAAAATGAACGCTTACGAATAGAGGCATGGCACACAAAGCGGGATTTGTGAATATCATTGGGAAGCCCAATGTGGGAAAATCCACCCTTATGAATGCCATGGTGGGTGAAAAACTTTCCATCATCACTTCCAAGGCACAGACCACACGTCACAGGATTCATGGTATCCTGAATGATCCTGATTATCAGATTGTCTTCTCAGATACACCTGGCATACTTGATCCGAGCTACAAGCTTCAGGAGACCATGCTAAAAGCTGCCAGGTCAGCTCTGGTGGATGCCGATGTACTCATTTATCTGACCGAGGTTGGAGAGAAACCCGATGCAGAGAATGCATTTATTCAGAAGGTGGCAAAATCAAAAGTGCCAGTACTGCTTGTGATCAATAAAATTGACCTGAGCGACCAGGAGAAGGTGGAGCGATGTATGGAGGATTGGAACCTGATTCTACCTTCAGCTGAAAAGATTCCCATCAGTGCCCTTAAAAAATTCAATGTGGAATTAATATTCCAACGGATCCTGGACCATCTGCCCGAATCACCGCCTTATCTATTCCAAAGATGCATTAACCGACAAATCGGAACGGTTCTTTGTGGGGGAAATGATCCGGGAGAAAATTTTACTCTACTATAAACAGGAGATTCCCTATGCGGTGGAGGTTGAAGTTGAATCTTTCAAAGAAGATCCTAAAATCATCCGCATCAGCGCTATAATCTATGTGGAAAGGGAGAGCCAGAAAGGGATTCTCATCGGAAGCCAGGGGAAAGCTCTGAAAAAAGTGGGCAGGGAAGCAAGACTTGACATGGAAACATTTTTCGGGAAAAAAGTGTTTATAGAAATGAGAGTGAAGGTAAAAAAGGACTGGCGCAATAACGAAAGGCTCATAAAAAAATTTGGATACCACTAAAGGAAGTTGAGCATGGGAAATATTGCTGCCATTGTTGGAAGACCTAATGTGGGGAAATCCACTTTCTTCAACCGTTTGACCGAAACCAGACAGGCCATTGTTGATGAAGTGAGCGGTGTGACCCGGGACCGGCACTATGGCAAAGTGTTCTGGAATGGACAGGATTTTAGTATTATCGACACCGGGGGGTATGTTACCAATTCCGACGATATATTTGAAGAGGAGATCCGGAAGCAGGTGATCCTTGCCATTGATGAGGCTGATGTTGTGATTTTCCTTGTGGACGTAATTTCTGGAATTACTGATCTGGATGAAACCATTGCAGGGATGCTTCGCAAAATCAACAAACCGGTGATTCTTGTGGTCAATAAGGTGGATAACTCGCAACGTTTGTATGATGCCTCCATATTTTATGGTCTCGGTTTGGGGGAATATTTCCCGGTTTCGTCCATTAACGGCAGCGGAACCGGTGATATGCTTGATAAGCTTACTTCAACCTTCGTTAAGGAGGATGATGAGGAGGAAGAAGAGATCCCGAAAATTGCAGTGGTAGGCCGTCCCAATGTTGGAAAATCATCGCTGATTAATGCCCTTATCGGAGAAGAACGTAGTATTGTCACTCCTATTTCAGGCACCACCCGTGATTCTTTTCATACCAGGTACAACAAGTACAATCATGACTTTTATCTGGTGGATACCGCCGGTCTGCGGAAAAAGGGAAAAGTGAATGAGGACCTTGAATTCTACTCGGTCATGCGATCCGTCAGGGCCATCGAGCATGCCGATGTATGTATATTACTTCTCGATGCAACCATAGGTATTGAGGGACAGGATGTAAACATCTTTCATCTGATTGAGCGTAATTGGAAAGGGGTCGTGATCCTGGTCAATAAATGGGATCTGGTGGACAAAGAGACACAGACCATTAAACAGTTTGAGGAGCGAATCAGAAAGCGGCTTGAACCTTTCGATGATGTACCTGTATTGTTTGTCTCTGCACTTACCAAACAAAGGATTCACAAAGCTTTAGAGGTTGCCATTGAAGTATATGAGAACCGTAAAGCCCACATTCCTACTTCCAAACTGAATGAGGTAATGCAGCAGGCCATTGAGGATTATCATCCTCCGGCGGTGAAAGGAAAGTACATCCGGATTAAATATGTGACCCAGTTACCTACCCACGCTCCGGCTTTTGCCTTCTACTGTAACCTTCCACAATATGTGAGGGAACCCTATAAAAGGTACCTGGAAAATCAAATTGCGAAAACATTTTAATTTTACAGGTGTACCCATAAGGATTTTCATGAGAAAAAAATAGGCAAGATTTTTGTAGTATTGCTAAACATATGCAAAAAATCACTTCAACCATCATCATTGTACTGCTCCTGCTGGTATCCTGCGAAAAGATCACGCCCGTATACCCGGATGAGCCGGTCATTGACTACCAGCGATTTAGCCTTTTTATTACGGTGGACGAATTGAATAACAAAACCCTTGTGGGCAGGCTTTCCTTTGAATTCACCGATGGGGATGGAAATGTGGGATTGCCACCTCTGGCTGATACACTGGCCCTGAGCATGCCCGATACAGTGAAATATAACTTCTTCCTTCAACTGTATGACTTAAAGGGATATGAATATTTAAAGATTCCCGAGGAAGATGGCGGAGTACTGAAATACCGGATTCCTTACCTGGACAAACAGCCCCTGAGCGGAACCATTGATCTTGATATTTACCTATCCGGTGATCACACATGATACCATTTTCTATACATTCTATATCTACGACAGGGATTTTAACCGTAGTAACATGGATACTACTGAGGTGATTGTCTTAAGCGGAATTAATCTGGATGAGATATAGAGGGCTAAAGCTTTATACCCATAAACAACACATCGTCCACCTGATCCAGGTCCTCTTTCCAGAGGAAGAAGTTACTCTTGATATAGTTGTATTGTTCGTCCATGGGTTTGTCATGGATGTCCCGCAAGCAGGTTCTTAAGCCTGACCATCTTGAATTTACGTCCCAGTGGTCCGCCAAACTGGTCGGGATACCCATCCGAAAACATATAGACAATATCTCCCTTCTTTAACTGATACTCCTGGTCGATAAAATCTTTCTCCAGCCGGTCCTTCATCCAGCTGTCCCCCCACAGAACTCCTGCTGCCTTTCACATAGATCTGTTCTCCGCCCGAATAGATGATCACCGGTCGCATGGCAGAGCTAACCCTGAATTTGTAGGTATTCATGTCCACTTCTGCCACGATGATATCCATTCCATCATTGGATCCATTGGTTTCCACATTCTGGTTCAATGCCTCCCTTACTTCATTGTCGAGGGTGGTTAACACCTGTGAGGGTGTCTGTATCCCCGAACGAAGACAGATATCTTTTATAAGCGTGGTTCCAATCATGGACATAAATGCTCCCGGTACACCATGACCGGTGGAGTCAGCACATACCACCATGAATTTATTGTCACTGACTTTTTCATACCAGTAGAAGTCACCACTCACAATATCCCTGGGTTGGTAAAATACAAAGCTACCGGTAAATGCATCGTGTAATTTCTTAATGGAAGGCAGAATGCTGGCCTGGATCCGTTGGGCATAATTGATTGAATCGGTAATGTCCCTGTTTTTGATTTCGATCTCTTCCTTCTGCATGACCACTTCACGGGTCCGTTCATCAAGTTGCCGCTGCAGATATTCCTGAATGGCTTTCTGGTTGCGTTCCCTGATCTTGAAAATGATAAATATGGTAGCCAGCACCAGCACCACCAATGAAACAATAAACCACCATGCTTTCCAGATGGGGATCTTAACATTGATATCCAGTGTGAGCGGTTCCACAGAACAGTTCCCATTTCCATCACAGGCCTTAAGCATAAACGTATAATCACCATCCTCCACCCTGCCATAAAATGCATAGGGGATGTTGGAAATGTCCGACCACACATCCTCATATCCATCTAACTTGATACTGGTAGGTTACCTGCTCCGGATTGCTCAGGTTGATCCCCACAAAATCGATGCGGATGCGGTACTGATCATACTTGAGTTTGATCTCCTCCGAAGGATCATAAAGTATATTATTGATCATCACAGATTTCAGACTGAGTTTCGGAGGAACACGTATCTTCCCTGGCCTGGTAGGCATCATACTGGATCACACCACCGGTGGTACCTATTAAAACATTTCCGTTGTCTGTAGTTGCTACTGCATTTCTATAGATGTCTGATTCAAATCCCGATTCCGTTCCATATATTCGAACGGTCTTCTTCTCAGGTTGTATGCGACTGAGCCCCATCCTGTGCCCCACCCAAACATATCCCACAGGATCAATACCAATGGTATAGGTATAATTATTCATGAGACCACGTTCGGAACTGTAACCTTCCCATGAGTCATCATAGAATTTAATTACCCCAACTTCTTTTGTTCCGGCCCATAACACTCCGTTATTGTCCTCTGCAATGGTAACAAATTCGTAATTGGGCTTCCCTTCTATAAGCAACTGTCTATTGGAATTAATGCTGATCAATCCGCTGGTCTGTGTGGCGATCCAGGCTGTGCCCTCCCGATCCACAAGAATATCATTGATCGCATTGTGGGGCAATCCGTTTGCAGTGCTATAATTGGCCCTGCCACCTGTGACCGGATCGAGTGCATAGACACCATTGTTGGTGGCCACGAAAACAGTATCAGCTTTTCCATCAATGGCATTTACCTGGTTATCCAGTGAATTTCTGGATATGACCAATTGTTCTATCTTATTACTGCCAGCACGTTTGATAAGTAGCCCGGTGCCTTCGGTCCCGATGTACAAGTCGTTGTTGGGATCCAAATAGAGGGCAGTGATCTTGTCATTGGGGAGCCCATCGCTGCCACCAAGGAATGTAGCCTCATCGATACGCCCGTTCACCACATGTGCCAGGTGTCCCAGACCACCAAACCATTGATCTTCCCCCTCCGCATGAATAGCTGTTACATCTGGTGACAGCTCATCTTTCCACATTTTGAAAAATGTAAAAGCCGGATCACGCAATACTGTAATGCCATTTCCCTGGGATGAAAACCACTGATTCCCCTCTTCATCAATAAATATCTCGTTGATATACTCGCTGGGTATGCCATTCTCCTCGTTAAATAGCACAGAACTTGTCAGGTTGCCACTCTCATCCAGATCAAACCGGAAAAGCCCTACTCCATAATCGGTGATCCATACCCTTCTTTGGCCATCAAATACAATGGAGGTGATACTGGAATATTCCAGTCCCTGATCCATTCCTATTTTTTCGACAGTGTAATCCTCCGGATTATAACCCTTACCGATTATTCGAAATAATCCCTCGTCTCCGGTTCCTACCCAGAATTCATCAGAATTTACAGAAGGAACGATCTCATTTACCAGAAGGTATTGAAGTTCAGTAAAATTTCCAGTCTGAATGTAGGTCTCCAGATCTTCATCAAACCTGAATATGCTAAGACCGTCGTTGGTACCTACCAGCAAATGGCCCTCGGATCTGTTAGCTGGAAATCGTTCAGAAACTGGCCAGCAAAAGGATCGGTCGTCTTCTGCTGGATCTCCAGAATAGATTATTTCCAATTCGGGATTAATCACCAATAATGCCACTCTGCTGACTTAAGGTCAGGATATTACCATTGGCATCTTCCCTGATGGCCTGAACTGAGGACCTAAGATCATCACGAGGCGTAATCACATGGAATATGCCATCCTCAAGGACAGATATAAGCACCGTTTTCATGACCGAACCACAACCTGCCCCTGGAATCCAGTAAACTTGAGAGTGCAATACTTGAAGGAATGGAATCCCCCTTGAAATCCTGTTCAAACACTTTGCCATCATACCGGCACAATCCCTGCGCCGGTTCCGATCCACAGAAATCCCATGGGATCCTGGTTGATGGTGTAGGCGAATTTATCGCACAAACCTTCCGGAATATCGTAGTTGGAAAACTTGTAAGATTGGGCAGATCCAATAGCGGAAAACAGAATTACAGAGAACAGGACCGGTATTCTTTTCACTCGAATATAATTAATTAGTATTACTCAATAGGCACAAACTCTACTTCCCCTTTATATTTCGGAACTCCTCCAATGGGAATTGTATAGAATGGCAGGGTTTCTCCTCGCTGATTTCGAACATTTACAACCACGTTGTTATTCCTGACCAGCGGTCTGCGCTTTCACAAACCGGAAATCAAATGATGTCCCGATCTCCTCATCCTGAACCCTTAGCTCATCATCCGCCCAGTCGTCTTCTGCTGAAGTCCTCACCTCCCTACCCTGTCTGGACACTGAAATCACTACAATACTACCATCCACATCCCAGTCAAAATTATTGATCTTTACGGATACGGTCCCCTCCTCCACAAAAGGATATATATGCGCAACCTCTTCATAATCATTATGCATCCTGAAAGAGTATTCGTACGCAAATGCATTTGCTCCCTCAATGAGCCGGTTTTCATCGGCGTCAGTGCTTAGATAATAGCGGTACATGTTCCCATCATCTCCGGAAACACCTTCACAAATTATCTTGAAAATAAATCCCTCATAGTAATCTATATATTCACCCTGCGCAGGATTAAAAGGTCCAAAGGTATACCAGCTATTGTCATACCTGGGATTTTGAGTAAAAGCCCTTGAAGCAAGAAGTGTTCCACTTTTATAATTATTTTCAGGAGAAGTTTCGCGTGCATCCGGCTCAGACCAAACATTTTCTCCACCAAAGACTTCATATACACACCGGGTATTCCACTCGCCTGCAGCTTCATCAATTTCACCTCCGGTATCGGGATCAAAGACCCGGATAAAAAAGGGTTGATCATAGTCCTCGGGGATTAGAAAAAAGAAAGTTTGTGAAAAATCGTCATCTCCCCAACTGGTTTCTGCTCCATTACCAAAGGTCATCAGGTAAGGGATGTTTTCCTCCACGTTTGGCACCGGTTGGCCAAAAGACTAAAGTGCTGATTATTAATAATATAAATATATATAATTGCTTAATCATTGTATTCTATTTTGTATGCACTTTAAAAATATGCAAAATTCGTGCAAAATAAAACCTGAGTTATTAAACTCCGGTTTAACCGATTGTAGGAGAGAGAGATATATTTATCAATCCGATGCGACAACAAGAACATCTTTAAAGTTTTCCCGTATTTCGGGATTATCATCCCTCCGATTCTGTTTTCTTGCTTGTACTCCGAGAACAACCCTGTACTTGCCCGGATAATCAAAAGTATGGGTAACCTGTATGCCTTCTCCATACTTACCATCACCAAAATCCCAGTAGTATGTACCCACATTAAATCCGGGAAGATAGGATTCGCTCCCGTCGAATACCACTGGCATATTCACTTGTATGGTATCGGGACAGGTGATAACTGCCTGTTCGTTTAACTGGATCTTCAGGGTCTGGTAAGTCTGTACCTCCAGCAAAGTGTCCAGCTGAATATCAAATACATTTAAGGCGCAGACATAGGTTCCCGGCTTCGGAAATTTATAGATGACCTCGTGTCCGGGAATTTCAAGGGTGTCGTTGATCACCCAGGAATACCTGAAGAGGTTGGTATCCACGGTATCAAGTTTCCGGTCCTTGATCTGGTACTTATAATAGGTCTTTTTAATGGGTTCGGCTGACTCTAAGGGAGGAATAGGGGTACTGATTTCGAAAATATCTTTGGTGCCACCCCTTCGGTTACTGGTGAGATATCCTTTTTTAAAGTCGTCATTGAAAGAGATATGATAGTCATCCGACAGCGTGTTGAACTTCCCTGTGGGGAGCTTTTTTGCCCGAGCCCACTTTCCATTCACCAGGGCGGTCTGGAAAAGGTCAAAGCCTGCCACATTGTTATCATGTCCATCCGATGAAAAATAGAGTATTCCGGAGGAGTGAAAGAAGGGATAGAGTTCATTGTCTTTTGTATTGACATCCGGGCCCAGGTTTTCAGGTTTGGTCCAGGCGCCTCCATTCAGTGTGGACCTGTAGAGATCAAATCCCCCAATGCCATCCTCGAAATTGGCAGAAAAAAACAGCGTCCGGCCATCTTCCGAAAGTGCCGGCGAAAAGAGCCATGCAACATCATCGTTATACTCAAATGCCCTGATGTTCAACCAGGCTCCGTCCACATTCTCTGCAAAATAGAGTCCCAGTGGAGCAGAACCCCTGTTGGAAGCCGAAGGACGTTGTTGGGAGAAGACCATGGTTTTGAAATCCCCGGTAAAAGAGACCGGTCCATCATGCCTCTGAGACACCAATGCATCATCAAGATGTTTTTTCTGTCCGCCTTTTAAATGAAAAATGGTAAAGAGTTTTCGGCCCTCGGAATCGATGGGACTACTGGCCCCCACGCTGGTGGATTGGGTAATATATACTACTCCATCCTCATAGGGAACAGCAACAGCCTCATCCAGGCCGGTAGAGATTCTTGTCTGCTTCCGGACACCGTAATAATCCTGACCCACCAGCGCCGGCAGCAGGATCATCAGGGACCATATGATTAGTAGCGCCTTCTTCACGATTAAAAATAGAATGGATCATCAGTTATGGTGCGGATAATGGGTCTCAGTTCCCACCGCAAAACGATTTCATGGCTTCCCCCCAGGGCTGACCTGACAGGACCTGTATTAAAGGTATAGGCATAACCCACGAGCCATTGTGGATTCACCTGGAAATTCAACAGGGCAATGGCAAAATTCGGGTAATCATAAGCCCCCCCAATAAACACCCTCGAGTCCATCAATCCCACATTCATACTCGCCTTGAAAGAGGTAAAGGCCTGATTATAATCGATCATAAACGAAGGCTTCAAACGAAATGCCCTGCTAATATCGAACAGGTAAGCACCCGACAGGATAAATCTGTATTGGTCAAAATTCACCGATCCAATGGATTCATTCTCCCTTGGTATAGAAAGCAATTCGGGAACAGAAAGTCCCACGAATAGTTTATCGGTATAGTAGAGGATGCCTGTTCCGAAATTGGGAAACCAGCGCTGGTAAGCTTCAGATGGAAATGCAGGATCGCCGGGATCCCTCAGCGGAATATCGGACATGTCGTTGGTCACCCCATACACTCCGGCCGATAGCCCGAAAGAGAGCCTTCCGCTACCCAGGTAGATCCGGTACGCATAGGTGGACATGACAGAGAGCAGATTCTGATTGGGAGGAGTGTTGTTATAGGCAACAATCGCTCCGAGGGCCACTTTTGAATTACCCACAGGGGTGTGAACATTCAGTTGCATATCTCGGGGACCCAAATCTCCATAGAGGGCCGATCTGTAGAGGGAGCTTACGCTAATGGCATCCCTGAATCCGGAGAATGCCGGATTAATGGTGGTCCATGTGAGGTGATAGTTGCTCACAGATGGAATCAGCGTATTCTGTGAAGAGACAGCGATGGCCATCAGCAAAAGTAAATATGTGAACAGTTTTCGCTTCATAATCTATTCGCCGCTTACCACCACGACATAACCTTTAAACACATACGTATCGGTAGCTGTAATGTTACCGGTATCCTGATCGCGATGATGCAAAATGAAATCCACAACATAATAATAGGTTCCGGACGGTACCATATTGCCATTTTTGATGTGCCGTCCCACACCACTATCTCATCTTCACGGAGTCCGTTGGTAATCATTCCCGGATCGATATCCATCTCTTCCACAGTTTCATGGGTGACTGTCTTCACGTCTTTGCCCAGTGAGTTGAAGAAAGTTATTGAGAACTCATCGGCATACTTTAATCCCTGCATGATGTAATACTCATTCATCTCATCTCCGTTGCCGGGTGAGAATCCTTCGTATCTTTTTACCTCGTTGCGCAGCACAATCGTTACATCACTGGAGGTCACACATTGACCTTCATCCTCACCATTGATTACAGTCCATCTGAACTTGTTTTCCTCTCCCAGTCCAAGCTCATAGGCAAATGTATTGTTGTCATGCTCATCGGCAATGATCCCATTCCCTTCAATCAATTCCCAGGTGCCGGTCCCGGCAGTGGGTAAATCGGCCTTTAGCTGGATGGAGTTGATCAGAAAGATCATGGTATCTTCTCCTGCGTAGGCCGGAGCAGGTTGTTCGAAGTAGTGCAAATCGATCACATCCTCACCACTACAGTCCCCTGCTTCACTGGTGAATGTCAGTGTATATTTTCCGAAAGCATTATGGTTGTTGGGAATGGAAGCCAGGTATTCATCGGGATTGGAGCCGGGGGAGAAGAAGAGAGTACCTGATGGTGCCGTGCTCCATATGCTTGTGCCGTTATCCGGATCGGCATCCAGTACAACCGTGGTACTACATATTTTAAAACTGTCCCTTGCTACTCCATCCACCAGGATCTGAGGATCCGGTCTCCTGAAAACATGTACAGGTACCGTGCCCGATAAGCTGTCCCCGGGCGATTCACACGTATACCTTCCCCCGGGTGACCTGTAAATGATGTTTGCGATTTCGTAGTTGAACTGGACACTGTCTGAACCAATATCCAGAAGGACATCCACATTGCCATCCCCTGTGATCATCAACGGACCGATCTGCCCGGCATCCACTCCGTTGGTCAGGTAAACTTCCCAGGGTACAACATAGGTTTGCAAATCATCCATGTTCAGGTCAATAGCCATTACTGTATCCTTTTCACAGGCCCTGAAAGCATTATCGGTGAGTCTTCCGCCGGGTAGCTGCATGACAGTAATTTCCATGGCATTGGAAGTGTCGGCACACTCGCCGATCATCACGATTCGTTCATAATGATAATTTCCAAGAGTGTTATAAGGGGCAGTTGTAAAATCTTCCTGGTTCGATCCCGGAATATCCGCTCCCGCATCGGTGTCCCTCCAGGTATAGACCGGACTAAGCGTAGGTTCGCCCACCGGGGTGTTCCCCAATAGCTGCTTTGTTTGGGCAAAACAGACCGAATCGAAAAGTTCAACGGAGTTCCCTGTGATTTGTGTATGGACCGTGATGGCCAGAGGTGCTGTCGTATCTTTGCAAACCTGGGAGGGACCACTGAATACGATCCGCCTGAACCAGCGATCATCTTCTGTGTTCAGTACGGGGCGATCGGTATAATCTATGGCATCGGCCCCGCCTATCACCTGCCAGCTTCCCGGCGTGCCAATTCCTGTAGCTACTTCCCATTGGTAGAGCCTGGTGGGATCATTACCCCCCTGGGTGGCACCCCCACCCGGGGCAGGTCCACCGCTCCCATCCTGGGTAACATTGTCCAGCAGTTCAAACTGACATTTCACCGCATCTGCAGTGGTGATCAGATTATTGGTTATGGAAGGAAGTACATTGATGACAACAGAGTCACTTGCATCCTTGCATACATCACGCGCATTGCCTCCAGAACCAACCACCCTCCTGTACCAGGTAGTATCTCCATCCATAATCCCGGCATCATAACCGGTTTTGAGATCATTTATACCCCTGGCCGTAACCCAGGAGGTAGAAAGTGTGCGGGATTGCCACTCATAGCTGTAGAGACCCTGGTATCCCCCACCCGGATCTGAACCATTCAGTAAGTCCGGTTGATCGTTGAAGCAGAGGGTCTGGTTTTCAGTAATTGTATTTGTTGAAAGCAGGGGGATGTTCAGCACCTCCACTGGCGTGCTTGTATCCACACAGGCATCGCCATTTCCGGAGAGTGCCACACGCCGGAACCAGGTGGTCTGGATTAGCGCTGGGGATTGAAAGTTTTGCGAGCTTTCTCCTCCAATGATGGTCCAGGGACCTGCTTGAAGGGCAGCACTTTCCCATCGATATCTCTTGTCAGCCGGATCTCCCGCTCCCGGAACCGGTCCTCCAATCTGGTCAGGTGATGTATTGTAACAGATGGTATCGTAGGGTGTAATGTCATTCCCCGTAAGTGGTTCCCATACCTGCACGGTGAGTGAGGCCGAGGTATCAATACATACCCCCGATCGGGCAATTCTTGCAAAATTGGTTGTCACATCAAGGCCAGGTGCCTGATATGATGCCTGGTCTATTGGGCTGGGTCCGTCCGCATTGGAGTAACTCCCCGAACCCTCATCCTTCTGCCAGGTGTAAGTATAGGTACCTGCACCCAGTCCGCCACCGATGGAGCCTGATGGAACAAATCCCAGCGGTTGATTTCCCCGGCAAACCGTATCAGGTGCGGTAACTGTGTTATCGGTGATGGCAGTGTGCACATAGATGGCAATTCTGAAACTTGTATCTGCCGGAAGAATGCCGGAAGTTACAATACGCCTGAAATAGGTGGTATCGGAAAGAGTCCCCGGAAAGGTATAACTTTGCTGATTGCTCACTCCGGGTGCAGTATCCCAGAAATTTTGTGTGCTTGAACTATCCACCCATTGATAAGTATATGTGCCGGGTCCGTCACCTCCTTTAGGCACAGAGGCCAGAATTGGATCAGGTAGCTGGTCAGAGCAAATTGTAAATTCACTGGGAACCGAGTTAAAAAGAAATCCCTTGAGGGGTGCTAATAAATCATTTCTTTTTCCTGGTAATACCCCATCCGAAGCTCCGTAATTAATGGCCGGGACAGATAGATGCTTTCCGCTGGCTCCATTTTGGAGTCTGGTATTCACTTCCGGCTGTGAGCTTCCGGCCAACCAGTAGATTCCACCACCGCCTCCACCTCCCGGACCGGTCGTATCGACGGGATGGTTGGTGTCTCCTCCTTTTCCACCCACAGCCGATAAATTCAGGGCGGTTTTGTATCCGCTCACATCCAGGATGATGCCGCCTCCGCTGCCGCCGCCGCCACCGGCTCCAGTGGCAGGATTCGTGACATTATTTCCGTCAGCATAGATCCAATTGCTATTTCCAACAATGGTATCGGCCACAATTACCACCAGTCCGCCACCATCTCCACCATCCGTTGTGATTCGCCCGGCCATCCTGGTCCCGGTACCCCCACCGCCACCAAAGAAAATCCGGTTTCCGCGATTTTGCGGATTGCCGTTCAGATAATATGCGCTTGCGGGACGCGACAGGTCAAATCCCCCCCACCCACCGGGCAAGGTCACTCCGGGAGCACAGCTGCTTGATTCATTGCCACCATTCCCTCCATTGGAGAAATTGGAACCACCGCCACCTCCTGAATACAGGGCATTGCCCCCTCCTCCACCGCTGATGTTCCTGGCTTTCCCGCGCAAGAGATTGAACCTCGTGTCGGTTATACCTTCTCCTTTTTTGCCAGCCCGGATATTGTTGATGTGATAAAAGGTGCTGTCATATAAGGTCGGTATCGACTGAGGAGCAATCTCCTGCATAATCCACATCCTCCTGGGCTCCCCGTAAACCCGCTCCGCTCACATCAATATTACCATTTAACCTCAGTACTCCGTGTACAAAGAGGGCCACCACCCCACCCGTAGATCCGTTCCATGCAGGAGCGGTAAGTGTAGCAGTAACCTCAGCATTTCGCAAGGAAGGCACCCTGATCAATTGAGCCACTTCGCCTTCTCCCAGGGGTTTAATGTCGGGCCTGACAGTGGTGTTCAATACCACCAGGTTCCTTGGATCGTCTATTTCATCAATAATCACAAAAGCATACTTCCCCGTATTCCGGGGATCCTGGGCATCCCTTCCAATATCTTCCGCTCCATATATATCGGTAAGTTCAATGGCTGCTCCCAGTACACAATAGACCATCACCGTATCTCCCACATTAAATAAACTTGCATCCCCCACAATCAGAGAATCCACATTGTTATCATCTGCACTGTAAATGGAATCGATGGGGGTGTAAGCATTGACGATCCCATTGATGGGCGTATACTGGGAAAATCCTTGAAGCGCCGAAAGGGCTAACAAGATAATTATAAAATATATACCTCTCTTTCTAGACAAGTCAGGGTAGTTCTAAAAATCAAACTGGAAACTAAGATAATAATAATAACTCTTCTCAAGCTCCTGTATAATCTATTCTGAACGGAAGATTTATCAATAAGTTTTATCTTTTTTCAACTGAATAGGGAAGTTCCACAAAAAAGGTGGTTCCCTTATTAATTACAGTTTCGTACCAGATCTTTCCTCCAAGTGATCTTACGATGTTATAACTAATGGCCAATCCCATGCCCATTCCAGCTGATTTGGTGGTAAAATTGGGCTGGAACAGCTTGTCTTTGATTTCATCAGGGATGCCTTTCCCATTGTCACGAAACCTTACCCTTACCCATTGATCATGCTCCTCCACCTCCAGTTTTATATCAATGATTCCAGCTTTCCCGTCGGGTATGGATTGCAGACCATTTTTGACCAGGTTAATGAAAACCCGCATCAGCTGTTCCTTGTCGGCCAATACATATATTTTCTTTTTGTCTCCCAGGTCAAGACTTATCTGTGCCTTATCCGTATTCTCAAAGAGCTGAAGCAGGTTTTTCAGCTTAGAAACCAGGTTGATTCTTTCATTCCTGGCTTTGGGCATTTTGGCAAAATCGGAAAACTCATTGGCAATGGCTGAGAGGGAGTCGATCTGCTCAATAAGTGTAGCTGAAATCCTTTCCACCATCTCAGGATCATTCTTACCTGTCTCCACGGTTCGTTGCAGGTGTTGCACATTGAGTTTCATTGGAGTAAGGGGGTTTTTAATTTCGTGCGCAATCTGTTTGGCCATCTCCCTCCAGGCTGATTCACGTTCCGATTGAGCCAGCAATCCGGCACTTCGCTCTAGTTCCTGCACCATATAGTTATACTCCTCCACCAGTCCCCTGATCTCATCGCTCCGGTCGTACCGGATCATCTCATTCTTTGCACTGAGACTCACCTGGGCAATTCGGTTCTGAATCATTCTCAGGGGTTGGGTAATCCGATCAGCCAGGAAAACGCTGACCAGCAGGATCACCAGCATCAGGATCATGTATATATTGATGACTGCCACCACAAGGTTGGTCACATCCCTGGTAAGGGCTCCTGACTGGGTAAAATATGGAAGGTTCAGGTAGGCCAGGAACTGGTTTTCACTGTTCATAAGCGGCACATAGGCTGAGATGTAATTCATTTTACCAATATGCTCGTTATGAATAAATTCTGATGCGTTCCCTCCCGAAAGATTTTCATAAACCATCCTGTTCATCCGCTGGCTCAATAACTGTCTGTCAAATATCTCAGACCTTGAGGTTGCCAGGAGGTTACCCTCTCTATCGTACAGGTTAATGTCCGAATAAAATACATTGGAGAATTTGCGCAGCAATTCATCCAGGTTGTAATAATCGTCAGAGGACCAGTTAATGAGGTTCACTTCATACTCTACCTTGTGAATTAGTTCGATATAGACCGATCGCATGGTGTTTCTGAGGTTGTCATTGTGTTTTGCCTTGTACTGCTGGATAATGAAATAGATGGTCCCGGAACATATCAACACAAAAGTCAGGAACAGGATTCCTACCATGGAGTACTGGATCCTGTTTTTGAAATTCCAGTTGAATCTGAGTTTGAAGATCCGCATTGTGGAGAGCAGGTAAATCAAAGCAAGCAGCAGGAAATTACCGGCGAAAATGTAGGAGAAGGAGATCAGGTTATCCACCAATGTCACCGAAGGACTGCCGGCAATAATGGTATTGTTTTCATCCACATTGTAGATGCTGTGATCATACTTTTCAGCTGTAATCTTTTCAAACATCTCTTTCCCGCTGGTGTAAAAGTCCGATGACCTGCGGTAGGGGAAGTCGCCATCCTGAGTAATCAGTTCCCCGTTGCTGTACTTGGCAAAGGAATAGACAGAACTGGTAAAAGTGGTATAGTCATCATCCAGTAACAATTCGGGATAACCCAATTCTTCAGAAAGTATCTTAGAATCCAATTCTATGAAGACGCGATGCTCACTTTCAGACCTGTAATAGGGAATGGCAGCCAGGTATGAAATCCGACCGTTCAGGTTATCCAGAAAATAAAAATCGCTTCCGTTTATCTCTATTCCGCTCTCCAAAATCAACTCATCAAAAAATGTATAGCAAAGACGCATCTCATCATCAGGCGGTTCAATGTACACCGAGTCAGCGGGCCGGCAAACTGCAACCTGCAAATCATACTTGGTCCAGTAACCGGAAAAATAATTGCGGCGCAATCTGTTAATTACCTGATCAATATCGATATACGGCTGATTCAGATAACGTGCAAAAATGGAATCATTTCGGATGGCCATGGACATTTCGATGAATAACATCTCTGCCACAGGATCGTGCTCCGAAGAGAGCTTAACCAGCTCCACCTCCTTCTGTCGCTCCACATTCACCTGGTTATTTTGTTGAAACCTGATCACCATAAATAACGAAACAAACAGTAGCAGGAAGATAAAGCGGGAAAATGGGATTTTGTCCCTATGGTGGTACCTCAAATAGAGATGTCCACCAAGGAAAAGGATCATGGCAATCCAGGCTATCCAGGAACCATAATGACCTGGAAGCAAACGGGCTACTCCAATGGTCACCGATACGGTAGCCAGACCATATAACAACCATCTAACTGGTTTTTTGGATAGCAGAATGTAAGCTTTGTCCAGGATGAGACCGAGGACAATGAACCACATGATGACAATTAAAAGACCTACCACGGTGTATCCCGAAAAAGTGGTTACCCGGTGGGCCTCAAAGGAGATGCTGGAGTCCAGCACCAGGCTGCTGATCAGATTTTCGATAAAAAGCAAAAGTACAGATGCCCCGGTAACAAGGAGAAGTGCAAATCCCTCTTTTCCACGTTTAGAACGGATACGCTCCAGGTTACCATGGAAGTAATATTGGGTTATCAGTGATAGCACAGCCATGGTAAAAACCAACAGGCTCCCCATAGATGAGAAAAGGCGGCTTGCAAACAACTCTGGTTGGAACAGGTCTGTTTCAGTGATCAGCCAAGGGAAAGAATATTTCTGAATGGCAATGACACATGCCACAACTGCCATGGTAAACGTACCGATCCACGCCCGTCTTCTTGCACCGTCTGAATCTTTAATGATGAGGTTGAATCCGGCAAAAGCGAGCATGATACAAAGCAGAAAGCTTGAAACAGATATGGCTTTTAATCCATGATTGACTGATTCAGCTTCACTAAAATCCAGAGAAAAGAGGTAAACGCCTTCACTATTATAGATGGGTTCAGAACCATTGGCCTCAAGGATTTCAATTTCCACTGCCGGATCCAATGCAAAATGGCGTTGAAATCCATTAACGAGGAACTCATTATGTATGGGGAAATGACTCTTGATTTCGATCAATCCGAGCAAAATGCCCCCATTATATTGACTGACCACTGATACATAGTCAGCATTCCTCAGTGTAACATAGGATCTGGCAAAACGTGATCTCCACCTTAGGGGCAAAGGAACTGAATGATCCGACCAATATTTCAAAATGCCTCTTTCATAGTAAAAGATCGAGATCCCATGTTTTGAAGCCAGTTGCTGATAGTAGGAAGATTTCCTGTCTAGCACCTCTGTGGGTGAGCTGTCACTGAATAACAACTTGAGCTGATTGAACTCACCATTCAAAAGGCGTTCCTTCTTCTGTAATGCCTTCTGGAACTTCCTGGCATCTTTCTGGGAATAGGTTTCATCACTGATAAGACCGCTGGTAATAAAGCCCAAGAGAAGGAAAACAAGCGCCACCGCAATAAAGTAGATCCCCCTTGAAATTCCGCTGGCTGATTTATATGTTGTAGTATCTTCCATGCATTCGTATTAAGCGTGGTGATAGGGTTCTCCCTTCAAAATGGTGAACGCCCTGTATAGCTGCTCCATAAAAATCACCCTTACCAGCTGGTGGGAAAAGGTAAGCTTTGAAAGAGAGATTTTGTCATCGGCCCTGTCATAGACCTTTTCAGAAAACCCATAGGGTCCGCCAATTACAAATTGAAGATGATTCAGCTTTGCCCTCCAATGAATTCAGGTACCTGGCAAAGGATATTGAATCATGCTGATCACCTCTTTCATCCAGAAGTACCAGATAATCTCCCGATTTGATCCGTTTCAATAATAGCTCCTCCCTCCTGTTCCTGTACCTCTTTCATGGTTAAATTTTTGGTAGTTCTTCAGATCAGGAAGGGTCACAATATTGAAGGGTACATATCTCACAATCCTTTTCCTGAATTGCTCTACTCCCTCCCGAATGAATGAGTCCCTGGTCTTCCCGTTTTCAATCAGAGTAATGCGCATCTGAGTTTAATCAACAGGTTTTTTGTATCTTGCAAACCACTACCGGATTGGTCCAATTCTTGTGGTGATATACAAACATAATTGATATTTAGATATATTGATGCACAGATTAATAACAATTTTGCTGCTGTTGATGACGGCCTTCATACAGATGGAGGGACAAACTGTCCCTGCCGAGTTAGCTGAAGCAATAGGGAAGGGTAATGCCAACCGTATGGCTACCTATTTTCACCAGAGCCTGGAGATGACCATCCTGGAGGAGGATTATAAGGTGAGTAAGATCCAGGCAACCAGGATCATGGAAAACTTCTTTAAAAAGCATGCTACTACTGAATTCAAAGTTTCATTTGAGGGTACAAAAGAGCAATCGAAGTACGCCATCGGGACCCTTACCACCAAAGATGGTGCATTCAGGGTCAATATGTTTTTCATGAACAAAGAGGGTAGCCGCTTGATCTACTACCTGAGTATCGAAAAAGAGTCCCAGTATGAACTCGATCCGTGACCTTGATGCTGCCATCGATCGCTGGTTTGCCGAGGACATAGGGGACGGCGATCATACAACGTTAAGTACCATTCCTTCAGATATTTCAGGTTCCGCCAATCTCCTGGTGAAGGAGGCAGGTGTTGTGGCAGGTGTGGCATTGGCTGAACGCATTTTTCGCCGATTTGATCCCGAAATTAAACTGAATGTGTTTTTTGAGGATGGGGCTAACATCACCTCAGGCGATGTGGTGTTCCGGGTGACCGGGAAAGTGCATACGATTTTACAATGTGAGCGCCTGGTTTTGAATGTCATGCAACGCATGAGTGGAATAGCCACCAATACCCAATCCTATGTAAAGCTGCTGGAGGGAACCGGATACACACATCCTGGATACCCGGAAAACCACTCCGGGAATACGTCTGCTGGAGAAAGTAGCAGTCAAATTAGGGGGGGAGTGAACCACCGGTTCGGATTGCATGACATGATCCTTATTAAGGACAACCATATCGATTTTGCGGGAGGCATTGAAGAGGCCAGTCAAGGGTACAAAGACCTACCTTGAAGAGAAAGAATCTGAAATCTGGAGATCGTGGTGGAGACCCGGTCCTTGGTAGACATTGAAAAGGTACTATCCATCGGGGGAATACAGCAGGATTCTGCTGGACAATTTTTCAGTGGAGCAAACCCGTCAGGCAGTGAAACTTGTGAATAAACGGGTCGAAACCGAGTCGTCAGGTGGGATGACCAAAGACAATATTCGCAGCTTATGCCGAATGTGGAGTTGACTTTATTTCAGTTGGAGCCCTTACCCACCAGATCGAAAGCCTCGATCTTAGTTTAAAGGCAGATTTTTAATGGGTAAAAAAGAGCTGGAACAGATCCGCCGGGAATACCACAAAGAGAGGCTGGTCGAAGCGAAACTTCCGGTAGATCCAATGGAGCTATTTGTATTGTGGATGGATCAGGTACAGGCATCCGGTCATCCGGATCCCACAGCCATGACACTTTCCACAGTTGACGAGGATGGACAACCCTCATCGCGGATTGTACTGCTGAAGAAGATAGAGGAAGGAAAACTGTTCTTTTATACCAACTACCACAGCAGAAAATCCCGCGAAATCAAATCTCAATCAAGGATTGCCGCTCATTTTTACTGGCCGGCATTGGAACGGCAGGTAAGAATCGCAGGAACCGCTCATCCAGTGGATGAAAAAGATTCTGATCTATATTTCCAGTCCAGGCCCTACGAAAGCAAAATCTCTTCCTGGGCCTCTCCCCAAAGTGAGGTGATCCCTCACCGGCAATTCCTGGAAAATGAGTATGAGCAATATTTGAAAATTTATGCCACAGCGGATCAGGTACCAAGGCCTGAATTCTGGGGCGGATTCGCCATCACTCCTGCACGCATGGAGTTCTGGCAGGGCGGGGTGCACCGCCTGCACGATCGAATTGAATATACCGCAAAGGCCAATGGCTGGATCCGTGTCAGGCTGGCACCTTAACGGGTATTTCACCATGGAGATGTGGCAGTAATGACCTACTTTTTCTTAAATATTAAGTTAAAAAGGAACAGAACAATGATTGCCCCGATTGCCCCTGTCAGTATGGCTCCAATCCAACCAGTACCAAGACTAACACCAAGCTTCCCTAAAAGCCAGTATCCTACGAAACTACCCACAATACCTACTACAATATTTCCAATAAGGCCCAAACCACTGCCTTTGTAAATCATGCTGCCTAACCAGCCGGCTACAGCTCCGATAATAATAGCTACAACAATTTCCATTTTTTTATGATTTAAGTGATGAATATTGAATTAATCTCATCCGATGTAGATCAAACAAATCTATAAAACGTTTGTTAAACCTGAATTCATTCACATATTTTATTAAGCAATGTCATGATGAGAAAACTAATAATCCTTTCGCTCTTTTTCCTTGTATCCTGCGCAAGCGTTCCCATAACGGGCCGAAAGCAATTGGTGGCCATCCCTTCATCACAAATCATTGCCCTGAGTGATGAGAGTTATACCAAAGTGCTGGGGGAGAATCAATTATCTTTGAATTCCGATTACGTATCTGCTGTTAAAAATGTGGGTGAAAACCTATCACGTGCTGTGGAGACTTATCTTAAACAGAATGGACTTGAGGCATACATTAAAGATTATAACTGGCAGTACAATGTATTTGTCTCAGAGGAGCTAAATGCATGGTGCATGCCAGGAGGTCAAATCGCCTTTTATGAAGGGATTATGCCAGTATGCAAAGATGAAAATGGTATTGCTGTTGTGATGGGACATGAGATAGCACATGCGGTTGCTCAACATGGCAACGAGCGAATGTCTCAACAACTGATGATACAGTTAGGGGGTATCGCACTTTCAGAGGCACTTAAGACTCAAAAGCAAGAGACCATCGATCTTGCCCTGATTGCATTTGGTGTGGGCTCCAAAGTAGGAGTTGAATTGCCCTTTTCCCGCACCCATGAAAGTGAGGCTGATGAATTGGGATTATATTTTATGGCCATGGCAGGGTATAACCCAAATACTGCCCCTGATTTTTGGAAACGAATGGAAGCAAGCTCAGGAACCCGTCCTCCTGAATTCCTGTCTACTCATCCCGATCCTTCCAATCGGATCGAAAATCTGAATCGACTGTTGCCCAAGGCGATGGAATACTATAATAACAGATAAGATTTTACTTGAAGGAAATTAAGAAAGGCCCTTCAAGCGTTTAATCTGTGACTCCAGTACCCTGGACTTCGCTTCGGCATCGGCCATTTTTTGACGTTCTTTCTCCACCACCTGCTCCGGAGCATTCTGAACAAACCGCTCATTGGTCAGTTTCTTTTTCACGCTGATCAGGAATCCTATGGTATATTCCAGTTCCGACTCCAGCTTTTGGATCTCTTCGCCGGCATTCACCAGACTGCCCAGGGGAATGAAATACTCCACATTTTTAACAATAAAGGATATTGTATCGTCAGGATCAACTGCGATCATCTCCACTTCAGATACGTTTGCCAGTTTCACGATGACAGGTTCTAAGGCTGCGTAATAGTTGCCATTGGCCGAGGAACGAACCAGCAGATTCACCCTTTCTTTGGGGGGAATGTTTTTGTCCTTTCTAATGCTCCTAATGCTGGTGACCACCTCCTTCAGGTCTTCAAACTGGCCGAGCAACTTTTTGTCATATTTCTCAGGTTGGGGCATGGGAGATATCATGAGGCTCTCTCCATCCTTTCTGGGACTCACCAGTTGCCAGATCTCTTCGGTAATAAAGGGCATAAACGGATGCAACATATGAAGAAGTTGTTCGATAAATCCGATGGTCCGTTCATAGGTGACTGCATCGATGGGTGCTTCATATGCAGGTTTGATGATCTCCAGGTACCAGGAACTAAATTCATCCCAGAAGAGCTTGTATATCATCATCAAAGCATCGGATATCCTGTATTTCTTGAATTGGCCGTCCACCTTCTTAAAGGCCCGGTTCATCCTGGCCTCAAACCAGTCCGCTGCTAAAACTGCATAAGCAGGCTGTACTAGATCCTCATCTACTTTCCAGCTTTCAATCAGGCGAAATGCATTCCATATCTTATTGCTGAAATTCCTGCCCTGCTCGGTAAGACTCTCATCGAACAGCAGGTCATTGCCTGCAGGTGCACACAACAGCATTCCAACCCTGACACCATCGGCACTATATTTTTTCATCAATTCGATGGGATCCGGAGAATTTCCGAGAGATTTGGACATCTTCCTCCGCTTGCTATCCCGAACCATACCTGTCAGATACACGGTATCAAAGGGCTTTTCATCACGGTACTCAAAACCAGCAATGATCATACGCGCTACCCAAAAGAACAGGATATCGGGCGCAGTGACCAGGTCATTGGTGGGATAATAATATTTGATGTCTTCATTATGGGGATCACGAATTCCATCGAATACAGAAATGGGCCAAAGCCAGGAAGAGAACCAGGTATCCAGCACATCTTCATCCTGCCTTAAATCTTTATCTGTCAACGAAGGATTCCCTGTTTTTTTCTTTGCCGCCTCCACAGCAGCCTTCAACGAATCAGCCACCACGTAGTCGTTGGGACCCTCTCCAAAAAAATAGGCAGGGATCCTGTGGCCCCACCACAACTGCCTTGAAATGCACCAGTCTTTCACATTCTCCATCCAGTGCCGGTACGTATTTTTGAATTTGGAGGGTTGAAGCTGAATGTGATCGTTCATCACATGCTTCAGTGCCGGTTCAGTGAGCTCTTTCATTTTCAGGAACCATTGCAAGCTCAGCTTGGGCTCAATAACTGCATCAGTGCGCTCGGAATACCCTACCTTATTCACATACTCCTCTGTCTTTACCAGCTGTCCAGCCTGATCCAGCTCAGGGACAATTAGTTCGCGGGCTTTAAATCTATCCTCACCTACGAGAATTTGAGCTGAAGCATTCAGGGTACCATCCTCGTTGAATATATCGATGGTTTCCAGGTTGTGCTTTAGACCCAGTTCATAGTCGTTGATGTCATGGGCCGGAGTAATTTTAAGTGCCCCTGTACCAAATTCACGGTCCACATACTCATCTGTGATGATGGGTACCGAACGGTTAATCAGAGGAACCAGCACCCTCTTTCCATGAAATTTCTTAAAGCGATGATCTTCCGGATGCACGCATACTGCCGTATCGCCCAGGATGGTTTCAGGACGAGTGGTAGCAATGGTAATGGCATCCTCTTCTCCATCCACCTGATACCTTATATAATAGAGCTTGGACTCTACCTCCCTGTAATTCACCTCCTCGTCGGATACCGCAGTCAATGCCTGGGGGTCCCAGTTTACCATCCGTACGCCCCGGTATATCTTTCCTTTATTGAACAGATCCACAAACACCTTGATGACACTCTCCGAAAGCACCTCGTCCATGGTAAAACAGGTTCGCTCCCAATCACACGACGCCCCTAATTTTTTTAGTTGCTCCAATATAATTCCCCCATGCTTCTCCTTCCATTTCCATGCATGTGACAGGAACTCTTCCCTGGAAATATCTGATTTCTGGATTCCTTGCTCAGCCAGCATATTCACTACCCTGGCCTCTGTGGCAATGGAGGCATGATCGGTCCCGGGGACCCAGAGGGCATTCTTCCCCTGCATGCGCGCCCTGCGGATCAAAACATCCTGGAGGGTATTGTTGAGCATGTGGCCCATGTGGAGTACACCGGTTACATTGGGTGGTGGGATCACTATGGTATAGGGTTCCCTGTGATCGGGAGTGCTCCTGAAAAAGCCATGTTCCAACCAGTAGGCGTACCATTTGTCTTCCACACTGGCAGGATTATATTTTGAAGGGATACTCATGCGTGCAAAAATAGTAAAAAAAACATGCGACACTTGGTATAATCCTGAAATGGACAGCCGCTTTGATGATGCCCGGGGAGCGTTTTACCGACAATAAAATACCATCTGCCGATTTTTGACATTATTTATACTGAAAAACTAAGAAAACTAAAAAAGTTTTCTTAATATTGCCAAAAATCGAGGTGCCCGTGGAAGTCAGAGAACGCATCATTATTGAATCCGGAACCCTGTTTGGCAAATATGGAATCAGAAGCATGACCATGGATGCACTTGCCGAAGAGATGGGGATCTCCAAGCGGACCATCTATGAAAGGTTCAAGGATAAAGATACCCTGCTCCTGGAGGTGCTTACCTATTTTAAGCAGCAGACTGCCGAAGAAGCCCATCAGATTATTGATAAATCTGACAACGCCATTGAGGCCCTGTTCCGAATTATAAGAATGACCGTCCTGCAGGTGGAACAATTGAATCCTCTGTTTTTTCACGATTTCAAAAAATACCATGCCAGGATATTTAAGAAGTTTGCGGGGCCTGGTGATATCCGCGACTTCTCTGTAACTCTGAACTTGCTCGAAACAGGTGTAAAACAGGGCGTATTCAGAAAAGAGATTCACATTGATATTGTGAACAGGACCCTCCATGAACTCTTTAACCTATTTAGTCCCAACAGCAACCTTACCAGCGCTAACTACCGTCACAAGGATCTTTTCGAACATGTAATCCTTCCCTATTTCAGGGGGATCTCCACCGCGAAGGGACTGGCGCTGCTGGATGATAGCGAACGTTTTTTCGATTAAAAAAGAAACAGATATGAGAATTATGAAACAAAAATTATTATTTACAATAGTCCTGGCTATGGGAGTGATCCTGGGTGTAAAAGGCCAGGAACCAGCGAAAGAACTGGTGCTGAATTTACAGGAAGCAGTGGATTATGCCATCTCATATAATAAATCATTGAAGAATGCCAGACTTGAAGTGGAGCACTCCAGACGAAGCATCTGGGAAGCCATCTCACAGGGACTTCCTCAGGTGGATGGGGCCATCGATTTTATGACCTACTTTAACTATGAGCTTGCTTTTTCATTTGGAATGGATGATGATTTCAGTTTCACAGATGATCAGCTTATAGATGCTTTTAATCAAACACTGGCAACCTTTCCTGGCACCACTCCCACCGATATAGTCCGGCACTCTGCTGGTAATTATTATGATGGTGTGCTACAGTCCATGTTGCCCCCTTCCACCATCCTGATGTCAGATCAGGCCACCGCAAAGTTACAAGTGTCCCAGCTCATATTCAGCGGCCAGTATATCGTGGGAATCCAGACTGCTAAGATGGCGCAGAAGATTTCAGAACAAAACCTGGAGTTCAACGAACTGAATACCAAAGAGTCGGTCATTGGTTCCTACTACCTGGTGTTGATCACAGAAGAGTCCCTTGGTTTCCTGGAGCAAAATTTGGAGAACCTGAGGGAAACCATGGAACAGACCAAAAACATGTATAACGCAGGAATGGCTGAACAAACCGATGTGGATCAGATCAGCATTACTGTAAACCAGCTGGAGAATTCAAAAAGGGCCCTTGAGAGAAACCTGGAGCTGAATTACAACATGTTTCGTTTCCAGCTGGGCCTCGAGGCCAATGTAAAGGTACGCCTTACCGATGACCTGGAGTCTTTGTTTACCAGCCTTCAACCTGAATCTGCACTGACTGTTCCCTTCTCCATAGAGAACAATGTGACATATCAGATCATGAAATCCCAGGAGGAGATCAATAAGAAATTGTTGGGTATGGAGAAATGGAATTTTGCACCCACCATTGCTGGATTTTATAATTACAATGCCAAAATACTGACCACCGGGTTTGATATGACTCCCAATCATCTGGCAGGATTATCTGTGGCTGTCCCTATCTTTTCCAGCGGTATGCGGAAAGCCAGGGTTGACCAGGCCAGGATCGACTACGACATGGCAATCACCAACAGGAGCATTTTGGAAGACCAGCTCCTTTTGCAGGAAAAGCAATTCCGGTACAACCTTCAGAGTTCCCTGGAAAACTATTTTACACAGATGGAAAATGTAGAAGTGGCCCAGCGGGTCTATGACAGCTACAATCGAAAATTCGAACAGGGAATGGCCACCAGCATGGACCTTACTCAGGCCAATGGCAACTACCTGGAGGCAGAAAGCAATTATGTCTCTGCCATTATGGAGGTAATGAATGCCAAACTGCAGCTGGATAAATTAATGAACAATCTATAAATCAAGATAGAAAAATGAAAACCATAATCACCATGAAAAGTATGAAGATTCTCCTGCTGACCGCCATGATCAGTCTGGCATTTAGCGCCTGTAACATGCAGCCCCCGGGGGCTGACACTCCTGAAATGGCTGTGGTTGAAGAGAACATTCAACCGGTAAAGATCATGGATCTGATCTACACTGAAACGGCGGTGGAACAAAACATCACTGCCACCATTAATCCATTCGAAGAGACTTACCTTTCTCCTGCCCTGCAGGGCCGGATTCGTTCGGTAAAGGTTGACATTGATGATCATGTAACAAAAGGACAGCTGCTTGTGGAAATGGACCCTTCCCAGCTGGACCAGACCAGGCTCCAATACCATACACTTAAAACAGACCTGGACAGGATGGATACGCTTCTTCAATACGGATCCATAACGCAGCAAGCATTTGACCAGTTGAATTCCCAGGTGGAAACGACCAATTTGATCCTGAAGAACCTGGAGGAGAATACCATGTTGAGGGCTCCCTATGCGGGAATTATCACTGGAAAATATTACAGCGATGGAGAACTTTTTTCACCAACGCCCAATACACCTGTTGGAAAAGCTGCATTGGTTTCCACTGATCCAGATTGATCCACTTAAAGGTGATGGTGAACCTGAGTGAAAGATTCCTGCCTCTGGTTGTGGTCAGGAATGGCATGCAGAGATCCGGACCGATGTATATCCCGGTGAAGTTTTCAACGGGAAAGTATTCAGGATCCACCCCACTGTGAATGCGGCCACAAGGACCTTCACTGTTGAAATCAAAGTTCCCAACAAGGGTCATAAAATACGCCCGGGCATGTTTGCAAGGGTGAATCTGAAACTTGGAATGAAAGATGCCCTGTTGGTCCCATCCATTGCTGTATTGCAAACACCAGGTACCAATGAAAGGTACGTGATGCTTCATGACAATGGTACTGGCTAAAAAAGTAGTGGTTCAGATCCTGAGAAGGTATGATGATCAACTTGAAATAGCTTCCGACCAATTGAAAGGTGAGGAACAGCTGATCATCGCCGGACATACCAACCTCGAAGATGGTGACCCGGTAAATGTGGTGGTTGAATAATTTAAAGCTATTGCTATGAGTATTTATGGAAATGCGGTCCGACGACCGATTACAACAATAATGATCTTTGTGGCATTGGTTGTGATGGGGGGATATTCCCTGAACAAGCTGCCAATAGATTTCTACCCGGATATTGATTTTCCGGCCATCTCTGTGCTCACCACCTACAGTGGTGCCAGTGCTGCCGATATAGAAACCAATGTTTCCCGGACCATTGAAGATAACCTAAATACGGTAAACGGACTGAAAACCATCACTTCCACTTCAAGGGATAATATGTCCATTGTGGTTTGCGAATTTGAATGGGGAACCAACCTGGATGAGGCTTCCAATGAGATGCGGGACGCACTAAGTTTTGCAGAGCAGTTCCTGCCAGAGGAGGTGAGCAAACCTTCGCTTTTTAAATTCAGCGCCAGCGCCATGCCCATCCTGTTTTATGCGGTGACTGCAGAGGAAAGTTACCCGGCCATCGCAACGATCCTGGATGAAAAGGTGATTAATCCTTTAAACCGGGTGGATGGGATTGGATCGGTGGGACTCATGGGAGCTCCCGGTCGTGAGATCCAGGTGGATATTGATCCCCGGAAAATGGAATCCTACAACATATCGGTGGAACAGATTGCTGGCATCATCAATGCAGAAAACCTGAACATGCCTGCAGGGAATCTGGAGATGGGGATGATGGATTATCCACTCCGCATTAAGGGTGAATTTCCTGAAAGTGATGTTCTAAATGACATTGTACTGGCAAGTTTCAATGGCCAGACCATCTATCTGAGTGATGTGGCCACCATAAAGGATACCATCCGTGATATGTCCTTTGATGAGCGGATGAATGGGAAAACAGGACTGAGGATCATCATTCAGAAGCAATCCGGGGCCAATACAGTTGAGGTTTGTAACAATGTGAAAGAGCTTATACCCGAACTCATGGCCTCTCTGCCTGAGGATGTGGAGATGACCCTCTTCTTCGACTCATCTCAATTCATTGAAGGTTCCATCAACAACCTGACCAATACGCTGATGTTTGCCGGAATCTTCGTGATCCTGGTGGTGCTCTTCTTCCTTGGGCGTTGGCGGGCCACCTTTATTGTGATCCTTACCATACCCATATCGCTTATTGTGGCATTCATCTATTTGTATATTTCGGGAAGTACCATCAATATCATCTCGCTCTCTTCACTTTCCATCGCCATAGGCATGGTGGTGGATGATGCCATTGTGGTCCTGGAGAACATTACCAAACATGTGGAGCGGGGCAGTCGACCCAGGGAAGCCGCCATATACGCCACCAATGAGGTCTGGCTGGCTGTGATTGTGACCACTTTAACGGTAGTTGCTGTATTCCTGCCATTGACTCTGATTGGAGGAATGACAGGTGAATTGTTCCGACCGCTGGGTTTTGTGGTGACCATTACCGTGGTAACCTCCACATTGAGTGCCATTACCCTTACTCCCATGCTGGCTTCCAAATTAATGAAGCTACGGAAAAAGCCCGTAAAAGTAAGGAAATTCAGCTATGACAATAGCATCGGCAGGTTTCTCAACGGACTGGATAACTTCTACGAAAGAACACTTCGCTGGGCACTGCGTTTCAAGATGATCGTTCTTATTGGTGCCTTGCTAATATTTTTGGGTTCAATGGCCGTTGCCGGTAAACTTGGGTTTGAGTTTATGCCTGAGGCTGACCAGGGTTCCATGACAGCAGCCATTGAATTGCAAACTGGACTGCGCGTTGATGAGACCACAAAAATTGCCCGAAGGATTGATAGCTGGGTAGAAGAGAATCTACCGGAGGTACTATTCTACAACACCTCAGCAGGTGCCGATGATCAGGGAGGAATGATGTCCTTATTCTTCGAATCGGGTTCACACAGGATCAATTACAACATGATGCTGGCACCCCAGGAAGTGCGTGAAAGGAACGTGATGGACCTGGCAGATATCTTCCGTAAGTACCTGGAAACCATTCCGGAGATAGTCAACTTTGATGTGGTTCCCAACGGAGGTATGGGAGGAACTACTCAGAATAATGTGGTGGTTGAGATCTATGGATATGATTTTGAAACAACTTCGGCCATCGCTTATGCACTGGCCGACAGTGCCCAGTCCATTCCCGGTGCCACCAATGTGAGTGTGAGTCGTGATCCCACAAAACCACAGTTGCAAATAGTACCTGATCGGGAAAAAATGGCCCAACATGGTTTGAACACTTTTACAATAGCCAATGCGGTCCGCAACAGGGTGGAAGGCCCTTACCTGTCCCGTTACCGGGAAGAAGGTTACGAGTATGATATCGTGCTGCGATTTAAAGAGGAGGAGCGAAATACCATTTCCGATCTGGACAATATTGGCATTCAGAACATGAGCGGAAATGTTATCCGTCTGTCAGAAGTGGCTGGCATTGAAGAACGCTGGTCACCTCCCAACATTGAACATAAAGGCAGGGAGCGTATTGTGACTGTTTCCATCACACCTTACAAAGTACCTCTAAATGTCCTGGCTGCAGAGGTTCAGGCTAAAATTGACCGCATGGATATCCCCCCGGAAATTAACATCCAGATGGGCGGTGCTGTGGAAGATATGATGGAATCGATGATGGACCTGGCCTTGCTGTTGGTGCTTAGTCTTGTACTTACATACCTGGTGATGGCTTCGCAGTTTGAGTCATTGAAGATGCCCCTTATCATCATGTTCTCCATACCATTTGCTTTCTCAGGAGTGGTCCTGGCGCACCTGGTCACCGGTATCACCATGAGCGTTATTTCCATGGTAGGGGGTGTTATGCTGGTGGGTATTGTGGTGAAGAATGCCATTGTGCTGGTTGACTACATCAACCTGATGCGGGACAGAGGTTATGAACTGAGGGAGGCCATCGTTCTGTCCGGGAAATCGAGACTTCGTCCAGTGCTGATGACTTCCCTGACCACCATTCTGGGGATGCTCCCCTTGGCCATGAGCAAAGGGGACGGATCGGAGATTTGGAGCCCCATGGGAATTGCTGTGATCGGAGGACTCATCTTCTCAACCATGGTCACACTGATCCTGATCCCGGTCATCTATCAGATGATGCTCAGAAGAAGCGATAAACGGAAAAAGAAGGTTGAATATGATTTTATGAATGGTAACGGGGCAGAATTACCCCAATAATCGGCAATAATGAAAGCAATATTTATAGTCTACAATCAGGCACAGACCGAGAAGGTGGAATACGTTTTTGAAAAACTGGATATCAGGGGATTTACACGCTGGACAGACCTCACCGGCCGGGGCAGCGTGGATGGCCCCCCTCATATGAATACTCACACCTGGCCGGAACAGAATACAGCCAGGCTTGCGGTAGTGGAGGATGAGAAAGTTGAATCCATCCTAAACGCTGTAAAAAGACTGGATGAGGAGAATAAGGATGTGGGGATCCGCGCATTCGCTTGGAATATAGAGGCAATGTATTAAGCAGGTTCACATCTTAATACATTGCCAGTGCCTGGTGCTTAGGACTTTGTGCCAAATGCTTATTTGATGCTTGAATTCCACAAAAAAAAGATTGGGAATGGGTTGATTTTATTGTTTCTGGCCATCAGCCCTCTGGTCCATGCCGGGCAGATTGAGTGGGAGAAAGTCACTGAATTACCCTCCAGAGACGGAACATCACATCCAGGCCTGGCTGGCTGTTTTGCAGGTCATCATCAGGGTGGAATGCTGATCGCAGGGGGTGCAAACTTTCCGGATGGAGCTCCGTGGGAAGGTGGAGATAAAACCTGGTATGATGAAATCTACATCCTTCAAAAAGATGCGGAGAAGCACTACTCGTGGAGTACCGCAGCTCTAAAACTCCCTACTCCGCTTGCCTATGGGGTATCGGTATCCACCCCTAAAGGTGTGATCTGCATTGGGGGGAATAATCAGGATCAATGTTCAAAAGAAGTGTTCCGCTTAAGCTATTCCTCCATTACAAACTCTTTGGAGTTGGAGAACCTTCCCAGCCTGCCAGTGCCCATTGCTCATTTAGGAGCTTGCCTCCTGGGAGATATAATTTTTGTCGCTGGGGGGCAATCCTCCATGACTCATCCGGAAGCGGGCAAGCTGTTTCTTAAACTGGACCTCTCCAAAGAGGGTACTGATGACTTCAGGTGGGAAGCATTAGAAAGTTGGCCGGGTCCACCCAGGGCTTTTCATGTGGTGCTTGCACAGGGTGATGGAGAGACTGACTGCATCTATCTGTTCAGCGGACGTAATTACGGACCCGGAAAGGAGGTCAGCATACTGACAGATGGATACAAATACAATCCTGTCCTGGACAATTGGATCTGCCTGACCTGTGAGGAAGGCCTGGATTTTCCGGTGATGGCCGGCAATGCCATTGCAGCCGGAAACCAGCATATTCTATTTCCCAATGGGGATGACGGAACCCTTTACCCTCATTTGGAAAATCATCCCGGATTCTATTCCGTTGGGATCATCTATAATACCATTACCGGAACCATCCTCCCCGGTGGAGGTTTGCCTGGTCAGGGTGTGGTAACCGCACCCCTGGTAGAGTGGGATGGCGATTTTTACCTGATCAGCGGTGAAATCCGACCCGGTGTGAGAACGCCTGATATTCTGCGGGGCAGGATCATAGTAAAAGGAAACAGATTTGGATGGATCAATACCATGGTGCTGATGCTCTATTTTGGCCTGCTGGTATGGATCGGTTACTTCTTTTCAAAAAGGCAGAGAAATACCAATGATTACTTCAAAGGAGGTGGACGGGTGCCCTGGTGGGCTGCAGGACTGAGCATATTCGGAACGGCCCTGAGTGCCATTACGTTTATGGCCATTCCTGCCAAGTCTTTTGCCACCAACTGGGCCTATATCTGGTTAAATGCAGCCATTCTTCTGGCAGCTCCGGTGGTGGTATTTTATTTTATTCCCATGTTCAGACGCCTGAAGATCACCACAGCATATGAGTACCTGGAAATGAGGTTTAACCCATTTCTAAGGTTGGCGGGAAGCCTCTCATTTATACTTTTCCAGATTGGACGCATGGGAATTGTCCTTTTTTTGCCCGCCATTGCTTTGAATGTAGTGACTGGATTGGATATTTATATCTGTATTCTTTTGATGGGTCTGCTTAGCTTACTCTATACCTATATGGGAGGTATTGAGGCAGTGATATGGACCGATGCCATGCAAGTGGTTGTATTGCTGGGAGGAGCAGTTTTGTCGCTGATCCTGATCACGCTCAATCTGGAAGGTGGATTTTCAGGGATCATTCACACAGCCGTAGAAGACCATAAGTTTGCTGTATTTGACATGGCCCTGGATTTCAGGAAACCTACTTTCTGGGTGATGATGTTTGGCGGATTGTTCATTAATTTTGCCACCTATGGAACCGACCAGACCATGGTGCAGCGTTACCTGACAACTCCAGATATGAAAGCAGCCAAGAAGAGTCTGTGGACCAATATCATACTTACCATACCTGCCACCTTGATTTTTTTCTTCATGGGTACAGCACTCTACGCTTTTTTTAAGCAGAATCCCGGCCATATGAACCTGTCCCTGGAGAATGGAGATTCCATCTTCCCCTGGTTCATCGTCAATGAGCTTCCCAATGGCGTTGTTGGAATCCTGATCAGTGGCATATTTGCCGCAGCCATGTCAAGTGTCAGCAGCAGCATCAATTCAGCAGCAACAGCCTACACCACAGACATACATCCCAGGTTAGGCCCCCGTTTAACGCAAAAAGGCTTAAGAATTGCAAGGATCTCAACAGTGATCATCGGTGTATCTGGTACTCTGTTTGCCCTTTTTATGGCCAGCTGGGAAATCAAATCCCTTTGGGATGTATTCAACAAAGTTCTCGGATTGATTATTGGCAGTCTCGGGGGACTATTCTTACTCGGGGTTCTGTTCAAAAGTGCACATTCAAAAGGTGCTACAATTGGATTTATTTTTAGTCTGCTTTTACAAGTTTACATCGCTGCCTTTACCTATATTCACTTAATGCTTTATACAGCCACCGGGGTGGTATCTTGTGTGCTTTTTGGATGGATTTTCAGTTTATTATTACCAGATCATAATCAAAAATCGCTGCCAAACGTGTAATTTTATTGGTAGCATAAGAACATAAGAAATAAATGAATCGCATGGACATGCAGTTAAATGGATTAATCGCAGCCCCTTTTACACCCATGAAAGAGGATGGAAGCCTGAGCCTTTCGGTGATAGAAAAATATGCATCAAAACTAAAACAGGACGGAATAAACGGAGTCTTTGTATGTGGGACTACCGGCGAAAGTTATTCACTGGCCCTTGAGGAGCGAAAGATGCTACTCATGGAGTGGCTCAAATTCAAAGACGATGGTTTTGAAGTCATCGCCCATGTGGGTGCCCCCTCATATGTTCAATCTGCCGAGTTGGCCAAACATGCATCAGATGCAGGCGTTTCTGCCATCAGTGTAATGGGTCCCTCCTTTTTTCAACCAACCAGGGCTGAAGAATTGGTGGGCTTTTGTGCCAAGATTGCTCAGGAAGCTCCCGAAATTCCATTCTATTATTATCACATTCCTTCCATGTCGGGAGTCCATGTTTCCATGAAATCTTTTTTAGAGTTGGCCTCAATTTCTATCCCAAATCTGCACGGAATTAAATTTACCCACAAAGATTTCATGGAAATGCAACAATGCATGATGGTTGAGAATGGGAGGTTTGATATTCTTCTGGGATATGATGAGGCCCTATTGGGGGGACTTGCCTTTGGTCTAAAAGCTGCCATAGGTAGTACCTATAATTATATGGGACCTATCTATACCCAACTGATTTCATATTTTAATTCTGGCCAGTTGAATGCTGCCAATCAAATGCAGCGATATTCTGTAAAGATCATTGAGGTGCTTATGAACTACAGGGGGCCGGTTGTAGCCGGGAAAGCCATACAATCGATCTGTGGCATTGAGAGCGGGCCCTGCCGCCTGCCTTTGAAAACACTTACCGCTGAAGAAATCGATTCACTTCAAAAAGAGCTGGATGCCCTTGATTTCTTTGAGACCATTAAAGATCCCAAGTCAACAATCCCTTCAGGCACTTCCATATGAAATCAAAAGTTCATCGCTCACTCCAGGTCGCACTGTTGTCAATTGGCCTGTTCATGGCCTTCACATTTAGAGGAAATAGTTCCGGCCTGGTACAAATGGACTACCTCTTTGAAAGTGGAACAGAAGGCTATGCCTGCTTTCGTATCCCGGCATTGGTAACCACCACAAAAGGCACCATCCTGGCTTTTGCTGAAGGACGTAAAAAAGGGTGTTCTGATACGGGAGATATTGACCTGGTGATGAAACGATCCCAAGATGGTGGTAATAGCTGGAGTGAACTGGTGGTGATCCGGGATGATGGGGAAAACGTTTGTGGTAATCCAGCTCCCGTAGTGGATGAAAGCACTGGGACCATACATTTACTCACAACCTGGAACCTGGGTACGGATCGTGAAAAGGATATTATCGAAGGGAAAAGTAAAGATACCAGGCGCATCTTTGTGATGCAATCCAGCGATGATGGATTAACCTGGTCAGAATCGCTTGAGATAACCGGCTCGGCAAAGCTGGAGAACTGGACCTGGTATGCCACTGGTCCGTGCCACGGAATCCAGCTGAAGAGAGGGCCCCATAAGGGCAGACTCCTCATTCCGTGTGACCATATTGAGGCCGGGTCAAAAAAATATTACTCCCATACCATCTATTCCGATGATCATGGGATAACCTGGAAGCTTGGTGGATCAACGCCCCAGGACCAGGTGAATGAGTGTACTGTAGCCGAATTGTCGGATGGAAGGCTGATGTTGAATATGAGGAATTATGACAGGTCTCAGAAGAGCAGAAGGGTGGCTTTCAGTGAAGATGGAGGAGAGAGCTGGAGTAATATTATGGCTGACCCAACACTCATTGAACCCATCTGTCAGGCCAGTCTGCTGATGGTTTCCCGAGCAAAAGATAAAGAGAGTACATTGCTGTTCTTAAATCCCGCTGACGAGAATAAGCGTCAAAAGATGACCCTCAGGATCAGCAGGGACGAAGGCTCCACCTGGGAAGAGTCCATGGAGTTACATGAGGGGCCGGCTGCTTACTCAGACCTGAGTCTGCTTTCCAATGGAAACCTTGGATGCCTTTATGAAGCGGGTGATTCAAGTCCCTATGAGGGGATTATCTTCCAGGAAATTCCCTGGCAAAAGATTAAAAGACTGTAAATGATAGCTCCTCCTATTCATTTAATCCAACGATTCTTCGAACTTCGCCGATGAGCAAGGGGAACGCTGGCACTAGCATATTGTGACCGTAACCATCCATTTCGTATAGTCTGGTCCCGGTATGACCCGCTACCTTCATCATCCGCATGAGATAAGCATTCTCTTCATACCTGCCCATCATCTCCAACTCGCGATCACCGGTGATCAGTAAGAGCGGAGGTGCATCCTCCCGAACATGAAACAGGGGAGCCAGATCATCCACAACTGGCTGGGTTCTTTCCAACCCCCTCTCCTTTCTCACAGTAAAGTGAGTGATGGTATGCCCGCTGAATGGCACGAGTCCGGCGATTTGGTTGGCATCAATCCCATGTTGTTGCAACCACCTTTTGTCCAGTCCCACCATACTTGTGAGGTATCCTCCTGCGGAATGACCCGATACAAAGACCAGATTAGGGTCTCCTCCAAATTCTGAAATGTGGTTCAAAACCCAGGCCACCGCTGCAGCTGCATCTTCAATATAGGCGGGGGCCAGGACTTTCGGGTACAAGCGATAATTCACAGCCACAACTGCCATTCCTTTTTCCTTCAGTGGCTCCGGAATGGATTTGTTTCCTCCCGTCAATCCACCTCCATGAAACCAGACCACAGTGGGAAAATTTTCCTTGTGGGCCGGATAATAGATATCCAGCACACAGCGCACGGCAATGTACTCATCGGAACGGGTGATTGCTTCCGGGTAGTAATTGATGTTGTTCTTGATGGTATAATCGGGTTCCTGGGCGCTGGTAATAAACCAGCCTGCCAACAATATTGCAATTAAATACAGCTGTTTCATGATATAGAATTATTGATTTGATTCTCTATCCCAATTACTTGATTGTTTTCCGGTGAGGGAGGTGATGTTCAGTTTCAGAATAACAACAGAGTTCACTTCCTTAGGATTCACCATCTGATCCGGGGCACCATAATGGGACATGATGATTCCCAATCCCTTCTTTTTACTATCAAAATCCTCCACAATTTCTACCTCCCCGTATCCCACCACAGAACGGTAGAGGGTGGCCCATTTGCAGGCGGTCTCCTGTGGAATAATCTTTGCCGTATGTTCCACCTCAAAACAGACTTTGTTGTTTTTCTTCAAAAGATCGATTTTTTTTCCGGCTGGTGCCGCGTGGATATAGATAGATCGGTCCCTGTATCCATAATTGAAAGGCAACAAGTAAGGCACATCTTCATCTACCATGGCGATCCGACAGATTTCAGAGCCTTTTAGTATTTCTTCAATGATCTCCGGATCTTTGATCTCTTGATTTGCTTTTCTCATAATATGAAGATAATCATTTCTTGCTTCAGGAAATTCAAGTATTTTTATACATCCGAATTATAAACAGATGAGAAGAAGATTAAATTCAGGCATCGGCATACTGGTAATATTTTTGCTGGTGCTGACAGCTTGTACAGACAATCCGGAAGAGCTTGCAAAAAAACGAGGACAGGAGATTTGGTTCCAGGAGACCTTACACGACTATGGAGAGATCCCTGTGGACAGCGATGGCAACTGGTCATTCACCTTCAGGAATGTGGGCAAGGAGGCTATCGTCATCAACCGGGTACGCAGCACCTGTGGATGTACCATACCTGCCTGGCCCAGGGAACCCATTGAACCGGGTGCCTCGGGCGAGATCACTGTAGAATACGACACAGGGGGGACTGGTACCTTTTTGAAGTCGGTTTATGTCTACTCCAGTGCTGCCAACTCGCCGGTGAAACTGCAGATTAAAGGAAAAGTATTCGCTTCAAAAGAATAATATATCATTATGCCAACCATTTCTAGTAAAGGCCAACGGATGCCGGCATCCCCCATCCGGAAACTGGTCCCCTATGCCGAAGAGGCAAAGAAGAAAGGGCGGAAAGTATTTCACCTCAACATTGGTCAGCCCGACATCGAAACCCCCCAGGTAGCGCGCGATGCGGTAAAGAACATGTCGAACAGGGTGATCGAATACAGTCACTCGGCAGGCAACGAAAGTTACCGGCGAAAACTGGCAACTTTCTACCAGGGTATTGGTATCGATGTTGATTATACCGAGATGCTTGTAACTACGGGGGGATCAGAGGCCATTACATTTGCCCTCATGTCCACTGTCGATCCAGATGAAGAGGTGATCGTTCCGGAACCATTCTATGCCAATTACAATGGGTTTTCTGTGGCTGCCGGGGTGAAGGTGGTACCCATCACTTCTGATATCAGGAGTGGATTTGCACTTCCTCCCATTGAGGAATTCGAAAAAGTAATTACTTCCAAAACACGTGGCATCATTATTTGCAATCCCAACAATCCCACTGGGTACCTCTATTCTCAGGAGGAGCTGGAGAGACTGGGGGAGATTGTCAGGAAGAATGATCTTTACCTCTTTTCCGATGAGGTATACAGGGAGTTTTGCTATGATGGGGAGAGCCATTTCTCGGCCATGGATTTGAAGGGGCTTGAGCAACATGTGGTCATGTTCGATTCGGTTTCCAAAAGATACAGCATGTGCGGAGCACGAGTTGGAACTCTGGTGTCCAGGAACAAAGAGGTAATTTCCACCGCACTGAAATTTGCACAGGCCAGGTTAAGTCCCCCTTTTTATGGACAGGTGGCCGGTGAGGCTGCGCTAGAGACTCCTGATTCATACTTCAGAGAGGTTTATGACGAGTATATTGAAAGACGGGATTTCATGGTGGAAGCATTGAATCAGATGCCGGGCGTTATCTGTCCCAAACCCAAAGGAGCCTTCTATACTGTGGTTCATCTTCCGGTGGACGATGCTGACAGATTTGCCCGGTGGATCCTAAGCGATTTTGACTACAATAACCAGACGGTAATGATGGCCCCTGCTTCGGGTTTTTACTCCACGCCGGGATTAGGAAAACAGGAGGTACGCATTGCCTATGTGCTTAAGAAAGAGGATCTGGCCCTCGCCATGGAAACCCTGGCGGAAGCTCTGAAAGCGTATCCGGGAAGGAGTCTGTAACCCTCTCATGCTCACCACCGTCGAGCGTATTCAATTAATGATTACATTTGCGGTTTAAACCATTAGATAGACAGCATTGAATTTTAGTGAATTTGGATTTGATCCCTCGCTGATGGAGGGGATCGAGGCCATGGGTTTTGAATCACCTACTCCCATTCAGGAACAGGCCATACCATCTATTCTTCAGGGAAATGACATTATTGGATCCGCACAAACCGGAACCGGAAAGACTGCGGCATTTTTACTGCCCATGATTGAGAAAATCATTTCTTCACCCAAAACCAATAAAACCCGTGCATTGGTGATCGTTCCCACCCGCGAGCTGGCCATGCAGATTGACCAGCAGATGGAGGGTTTTTCCTATTTTACCCCTGTCAGTTCCATTGCCGTATACGGTGGAGGGGATGGACAGCTCTTCGCCAGGGAGAAAAAGGCACTTACCGAGGGGACAGAAATGGTCATCTGCACACCGGGAAGAATGATAGCACACCTGAATAGTTCTTATGTGAATTTTGAAAATCTTGAATACCTGGTGCTGGATGAGGCTGACAGAATGCTCGATATGGGATTCTATGATGATATCGTGAAAATCCTACAGCACCTTCCCAAGAAAAGGCAAAACCTGCTGTTCGCTGCCACCATGCCTGACAAGATCCGCACCCTGGCCAAAAAGGTGTTGCACAATCCGGTAGAAATCAGTATTGCCATCTCCAAACCTGTTGAGAAAGTGCTCCAGGTGGCCTATGTGATATATGAAACCCAAAAGCTCCCCCTGGTTACACACCTGTTGAAGGGCCGGGACCTGAAAAGCGTGATTGTTTTCTGTTCCACCAAGCTTGCAGCTAAACAATTGGGGCGGCAATTGAAAAGGGAAGGACTACTGGCACAGGACATCCATTCTGACCTGGACCAGAAGGCCCGGGAAGAGATTATGCTTCAGTTCCGGAACCGTAAATTGAATATTCTGGTGGCCACCGACCTCTTGTCGCGGGGAATAGATGTTGATAACATCGAACTAATTATCAATTATGATGTGCCCCATGAGGGAGAGGATTATATTCATCGCATCGGACGCACTGCCAGGGCAGAGTCTGAGGGTATCGCCATCACCCTGATCAGTGAACAGGAACAATCTAAATTCTCCAGGATCGAGAATTTACTAGGGAAATTGGTCACAAAATCCTCGCTTCCTGAAGAGTTTGGGGAGACCCCTGACTACGATCCCGCTAAATACAGGGGGCGGGGAGACGGAGGGAGATACAGCGGTAAAGGCTCCGGGAGCAAAGGATCCGGAGGAAGATACAGCGGTAAAGGTTCCGGAAGCAAGGGATCAGGCGGAAAATATAAAGGAAGAAACCAGAAAAGGGACTCTTCTTCATCTCAGTCATAAATCAGGTAGCTTTCCCTCTTTTTCATATAGATTTTCAACTCTTCCTGCCAGCTCATTCTGATCCGGGTTTCGTCCCATCCTGCTTCAATCTGTTTCCTTAGTGTTGCCGTCCCGGCCAGTTTTTCAAAATAGGGGGTGAAAAACTCATCTTTCCGGGGAAATTTCTCATATGCATCTATCAACCATTGCAAATTGATCCCTGACCATCCGTCGAGGGGAATATATGCTCTTAGATCGGCCCCATAACATAATTGATCCCTGAATTTTGGATTCCCGGAAACACCGGGAATTGAAATGGGAGTAAAACTAAAATCTCCCTTCAGCTCAGGGTGACCGTAAGTTTCGAAAGGCATTTGTGTTCCCCTTCCTTCACTGATCACCGTACCTTCAAAAAAGCAGGTAGATGGGTACATCCTGATGGCATGATCATTTGTCAGATTCGGAGAAGGACTCACCGGCATTGTGAATGGTTTTCCATGGAAATAATCAGCACAGGGTATTACCTGCAGATCACACTGCCGCCCGCCAGCTAACCAACCCTCCCCGTTAATCATTTTTGCCAATTCGCCAATGGTAAGTCCATATACCACAGGAATGTGATGCATTCCCACAAAAGAGGAGAATTCGGATTCAAGGAGCGGACCATCAACGTATCCCCCATTGGGATTGGGCCGGTCAAGGACCAGGAGCGGTACCCCGTTTTCGGCACATGCTTCCATCATATAGTGCAGTGTAGAGATGTAGGTGTAAAACCGTGCGCCCACATCCTGGAGGTCAAATACCACCAGATCAACCCCTTCCATCTCCCCTTGTTCAGGCCTTTTATGATTCCCATAGAGGGAGACAATGGAGATCCCTGTGACAGGATCGGTACTGTCTAGCACCATTTGACCTGCAGCAAGATCTCCTCTAAAGCCATGTTCGGGTGCAAATACTTTTAACAACTGATCTTTGTTGATTCCACTGGAAAGCAATGTATCCACCAGATGCCTTTCTCCCACCACTGAGGTGTGATTGGCCACCAGGGCGAAATTCTTATGGTATAATATAGGGAGGTATTGTTCCAGACGATCTGCGCCACTCCTTACCGGAGCCTCTTCCCTGCTGCAGAGCGCCAGCATGCTTTGCAGGATTAATAGGATGGAAATTACCAATTTCATCACCCTCTAAAAATAAGCAAAAGATAACTACATTTGACGGACAGAATTGACAATCATTGAACACTGAATTATTCATCGTTCGCCGGATGATCGGCAGCAAAAAGGGAAAAAGAAGTTTCTCCCGTTCCATCATCGCCATTGCCATATTCGGTATTGCACTGGGACTGACTGTGATGATTGTGGCTGTTGCCATTGTTACCGGATTTAAAAAAGAGATCTCCAATAAGGTCACTGGATTTGGGGCCCATATACAGATTCTTAACCTGGATTCGAATCTTTCCTATGAAACTATGCCGGTTCCGGCGGGACTGAAGAGTGTGGAAGAGATCCGGGAATTGGATGGAGTAACTAATATTCAGGCTTTCTCCATCAAGGCTGGGATCATTAAAACCGGTGATGAGATCCATGGTGCTGTGTTGAAGGGAGTTGATAATCAGTATGATTGGAGTTTCATCGAATCAAATCTGACAGCTGGTGAGATATTCAGGATTAATGATTCGGTTCGAATCAACAGTGTGGTGCTCTCAGAAAATACAGCCAAACTGCTAAAACTGGGTATTGGGGACAAGTTCACCATGTACTTTATTCAGGATCCACCCAGAGCCAGGACTTTTACCATCCAGGGGATCTACAATACAAGCCTTGAAGAATTCGACCGCTTATTCATTTATGCCGACATCAAGCAGGTACAGCGTTTGAACAACTGGCATGAAGGACAGGTGAGCGGATATGAAATTCTATTGGATAAGATGGATGATCTGACCGAGATAGCCAATGAAGTAAGGAACCGTGTATCGTTTGATTTTCTGGACGACGGAAGCCGGTTAAAGGTTGAAACCATTGAGCAAAAGTATACCCAGATTTTTGACTGGTTAAACCTCCAGGACATGAATGTGGTGATCCTCATTCTGCTGATGCTGATTGTGTCTGGCTTTAACATGATTTCGGGATTACTGATCATGATCCTGGAGCGCACCAACATGATCGGCATACTGAAAGCCCTGGGAACCACCAACGCTTCGGTACGCAAAATCTTTCTCTACCAGTCAGCCTACCTTACCCTTGTGGGGCTGATGTGGGGAAACCTGATCGGACTCGTCATCTGCCTGGCGCAGAAATACTTGAACTTGGTTCCACTGGATCCAAGTTCCTACTACCTTGATACAGTCCCTATCAATCTGAATCTCCTTCATATCTTACTGCTCAACCTGGGTACCATGGCCATCACCTTTCTCTTCCTTCTACTCCCATCAATGATCATTGCCAGAATCTCCCCCGATAAAAGCATACGGTTCAATTAATTTCGGAGAAAGAATTAAGCCCATAACTGTCATGAAGGAGTTGATTGATCGATACCAATGGAGAGCCGCACTCTCATCAAAGTTGCCAGGAGAGCAGGCTCAATTTGAGATGGCTCCCACTTTCAGGGGAACATTCCGTCATGATGCGGATCCGTTTCCTGCCGCAGTACTTTTTCTGATGTACCCTTCAACAGAGGGGGCCACCTGTCTGGTATTTATCAAAAGAAATGAATACGATGGTCCGCACAGCGCCCAGGTAAGCCTCCCTGGGGGTGCATGGGAGAAAGGTGATGGATCCCTTGTGAATACTGCCATCAGGGAGACCAGGGAGGAACTGGGAATTGAAGCAGACCTTGACATTGCGATACTTGGACCAATGACCGAGCTATTAATCCCGGTGAGCAATTATCTGGTTACACCCTTTGTAGGATGTCTTGACCGTACCCCTGAACTTTCATCCGGATAATTCTGAAGTTCAATATGTCATTGAAATTCCCCTCAGGAAATTGCTGGATCCCAGCAACCAGGAGACTGAGACCATGGTGAGCCATGGGCAGTCCATTGAAGCACCCTTTTACAAGGTTAATGAAGAAAAGATCTGGGGTGCTACTGCGATGATGTTAAGCGAATATCTGCAATTGGCTTCCATGCTGCAATAACATCGCTGTTCACAATATTTTTGTAATGCTCATAACGGTTCAGTACCTCCTTCACAAAATTGAAGGTTTCAATGCCCCTGGCATACCCGTATTTTACAACCTGGTCGGTATAATATTTGGGATCGGACTTCTTCAATAACCACTCTTCAACACCGCCATGCCATACATTGGGATCTTCCTCATACCTTTCTGCAAGCCTTCTGGCATCCTGGATATGACCATATCCAATATTATAGGAAGCAAGCACGAATTTGATACGCTCATCAGCATCGGCTATCTCATCAGAAAACCTATCTTCCAACCAACTGATAAAGCTGGCGCCTGCCCTGATTTGTGCTGCCGGAGGAGATGTCCTGCTTATCCCGTAATTTTCTGCAGTACTGGGCATCAGCTGCATAAGCCCAAATGCACCTGCCCAAGATTCGGCTTCCGGATTGAACCTGGATTCCTGGAAAATAATGGAAGCCATTAACCTCCAATCCCAACCAATGCGCTCACTTTCTTTCTTTATATGTTCATCATACTGGGATATTTTACCGCTGCTCAGGGTATAATACTCGCTATGAATGCTCCTGTAAGAATGCCGGTTTTTAAAGTATTTGTTATAGATCATGACATATCTGCTGCTATTTCGATAGGTGTCAAGCCAGCTGTCAATTTCGTTTCTTAAGCTATCTGATTGAGGATGAACAGCCCATGCTACATTCTGTGGGAATGAGATGGCGGTCCCCACATCCAGTTGCGGAAAATATAGTGTATTTACCAGTCCCACATTCTCATCACAAATGGCGTAATCAACTTCTCCAAGCGCCACCCGCTGCACCAGCTGTTCTGACTCAAGTTGTACCTCCTGGATATGAATCCCGCCTCCTATCTCATCTGAAAGGGATCGCAATCGTGTGGAATAAACCGATCCGGCCTGCACATAGACTGTTTTCCCTGTCAGGTCTAGCTGATTCCTGATCATGCTTGATTCCAGCTGTTTCTGATTCATCTCATTCCAAAGTTCAGGCTTTCTCTGAACAAGCACCTGCCTGGTTTGAAGAAGGGGAATTGTAAATCCTACCTGTTCTTTTCTCTCGGATGTCACTGTCAGATTCATGGCAATCAGGTCCACATTACCCTCCTCCAGGTCCCAAAAATTCTGATCCAGGTTATTGCTTACGGTCACCTCCAGCTCCAAATCCATATAGTTGGCCAGAGCTTGCAGCATTTCGTACTGAAATCCCATGGGTTGACCCCGGTAAATGAAATAGCTGATGGAATTATATTCGGTCACCACCCTCAGAATCCCTTTTTCACGAATAAGTTCAAGGTTGGAGATCTTTTCGGTTTTTAGGGTGGATACATCCCTGAACCTTGATTCCCCCCTTCGGTTGCACGAGCTGTGAAGCAGGGGAAATGAAAATATTAAGAGTAAAACGATGATCCTGAGATAAGTGTTTTTTCGCATAACGTAATGATGAAAAATTGTCTTAGTCATAGAAGATCCAAATTAATCCAAACCTGATGGTCCTATCCCTCATGGGATATCGGTAAGTGGTAAAATAGTTATTCCCCACAAAGTCAAAACCTGCCAGCAGATTATTATAGGAAAAATGGATCCTGGTCCGTTTTACACGGAAAGCCAGAAACAGGTCAAGGAAGGGGTATCCACCCACCTCGCCTCCATCCTGCAGATAAAACGCCCCGGTGGCTGGCATATAAGCATTCGCCTTGTACTTGGTAGTGTAATAGAGATCAAATCCTACATCAAACACCAGTGCTCCTTTAAAAATCGATTGGTTCCAGTAGTTGGAACTATAAAGCGAGGCAAGAGGAAGTCTAAGTACTTCATTTTCTGTGGTGTACTGAAGAAGGACTTTTGCTTCAGCGTTGAATCCAGAAACCCATAAATGTCTGGAAAAGTATCCGGAAAGGATCAATAGGTCCCGGTCATATAACTGGGGAACGGCTTCCTGATTCCAGTACACATAATTGCTTAAATAGGCTGCCCCGACTCGAACATCCATGTCATGTGCATTACTCTTTATAAAGGCCTCTCCTTTGATCTTGAATAGAGAAGGAAATTCATTTTCCCACTCGAAGAAAGAGGATGAATAGGTGTTGGTAAAATAATGAGGACGTTTCAACTCGAGACTACCCCTGAGTCCCAGGTCCGACTTCTCCATTAACTCTCTTGAGAAGGTCGCATTCACCTGAAAATCATTTTGATAGTATCCAAACAGATAGTAATTCCCATCAATAACCCAGTCCCAGATACCGGTGGTGGGACCAGCCATATGAAAACCCACATACACATCATTAAAGTACTCTTTATCAAAGCCCATTGCTGCAGAGTCCCGGTATATAGAATCTAATTCCAGAGGCATCGTGTTAATTGTATCTACACGTGAGAATACTTGATGCGGATAGGGTGAGAGTGCGCCAAATCTCCTGAATTCATGACCGGCATAAGCCCTGATCGAAATCTTATCATAATCGGGATCACCCAGGATCAACTGGAATACATTGGATATCTTATCTTCTGACGCTGAATCCTTTGCTTCTCCAACTTCATAATAATAATTGTTATAGAAAGGATTCAGATTTGCCGGATCTACCCCATCCAGGTATTCCTTCATATGCCGGTCAATATGGAGTTGGTGCGAAACAGAAAGGGTTTTTCCGGAAGTGGTGGTATTGCCCAGCGTATCCGTATGGGTCTGTCTTTCAAAAAGTTTGTACTTGTGTGTGATGAAGAGGGAAAGGTTGCTGTAATGGGACTTGGCTTCGGTCAGGTTCATGGGATAATCCCAAAGGTTCTCCTCTGTCCCCTCCTTAAAACTCTCCAGATCAAGTAGTCCCCCGTTATCCCCCACCTTGAAGTCATTGTAGTAGAAGGTTCCGAAGATGCTGTATTTCTCCTTGGCGTGACTGCCAAAAAGACCCACACGGTTCACCCGGGTGGCTTGATTAAAGAATAACTGTTTGCCTGCCAGAATATTGAACTCAAGACCAAAATTGGTGTAGGGAGAGAAGTTCTGGGTATGCAATGCCTCCACATTTTCTTCACGCGCCTCCGTTAGAGAGGGAGAATAGGTCAGGGAAGTAAAAGGAGTTTTGGTATTGAAGAAAGTGGTCCGCTCAGCTTTTTTCAGGTAAGGTTCCCATGCCCGCCCGAATAAAAAGGCATCCGGTTCAGGACGCAAGAAGAAATCCACGTGATTAAGACCATGCCCCAGTATCCCCAGTTTCTCAAAACTGAAACCCTGCTTGTAAGCAGGATGATAGTCACGCTGTATCTGATGCATGTTGGTATCAAGCTGAACCTCCTCAAACCGGGTGAAGTTATGCGTCAGGTTCCAGGTATTGATGCTTTTGGCCGTATCAATCACCTGACCAGTGACAATCACTGAAAAGCATGAAAGGGATAGGAATATGAAAAAAAGTTTCCTCACCTGATGGAAAGTATGAAATACTAAAATAAGGAGCTGGGCTTGAAAAGGTCGAACATCAAGGGGATAGAAATTAACAAAGCGATAAAGTTTTAAGTTTTATCCCTCTAGGCTATAAAAAATTCACT
>CAVQAB010000027.1:0-99061 GCA_963710385.1 uncultured Bacteroidales bacterium
CAGGTACCTGTTTGGGGAAGATGAACCCTTGAGCATCATTAAACCTTATGGTATTACCGTTCATGGACAACGGATTTATATATGCGATACCGGACTTGCTGGACTGGAGGTGCTGGATCTGTCAGAAGGGACATTTGAGTATTTCATACCGGATGGAAAAGGTCAGTTAAAACTGCCCATCAACAGCTGTGTGGATGAACGTGGAACCATTTTTATCGCGGATGCCAACAGGAAGCAAATTGTAGTATTTGACAGTGACCAGAATTATGTGCATGCCTTTGGGGAAACAGAGAATTTCAAACCTACCGATGTGGAGGTTCTGCAAGGAAAGATTTGGGTGACTAATGTAATGGATCATTCAGTCCTTGTCTACGATGCAGAGACCTATGAACTGCTTGAAAAAATTCCGGGATTTGAGTCCGAAGAGGAAGGATACATTCGGCAATCCACAAATATTTCAATCTATCATAATAGCCTTTACGTTTCAGATTTTGGTGATTTCAATATTAAACAGTTTTCATCCGGCGGAGAATTTATGAGAACCATAGGAGGGTATGGAAATGGACCGGGCACGTTCACGAGACCCAAGGGAATTTCACTGGACCGGGAGGAGAATCTTTATGTTGTTGATGCAGCATTTGAGAATGTACAAATCTTTAATGCCGAAGGTGACCTGTTGATGCATTTTGGGGGATCATATAAGGGAGCGGGAGGCATGTGGCTTCCGGCAGCAGTTGAGATCAGCTATGATAACTTATCCTATTTTCAGTCTTATGTGGATGAGAGCTTCCAGCTTAAATATCTGATCTATGTTACCAACCAGTATGGACCCGCAAAGGTAAATGTGTATGGTTTTGTTGAAGAAAAACCAACCTCTCACTAAGTATTTGCAATGAAACGGGCAGGCAAAATATGGACCGGAGTTTTTCTACTTTTAAGTTTAAGCCTGCTCGATCAATGCTCCCCATATGCAGGGAAAGGTCTGCTTACTTTTTTCTTCGACGGTGTTCCCATTGCTGATAGCACAGAGACAGTGAGCAAGGAGTTGGTTTCGGAATTGGTTGATTCGTCAGATCAGGTGATGGCAGCATCGCTGCTTCAGTCTCCATTAATTTTTAACCATTATCCCTATGAGGAAAGAGACTGCGCCAGCTGTCATGATCAAAATTCGCTGGGTAATATGATTGAGCCACAGCCAGGATTGTGCTACACCTGTCACGAGGACCTCACTACACGCTTCAAATACCTGCATGGTCCGGTAGCAAGCGGGTATTGCACCTCCTGTCATGATCCTCATATGTCGGAAGCCGAAAAACTGCTCCGGTTTACAGGTCAACTATTGTGTTTGCATTGTCACACAGCAGAGAGCGTTTTTAAAAACGAAATGCACCAGGACCTGGATGGAATGGAATGTACCGATTGTCACAATCCCCATGGTGGAGAAGATAAATATATATTTCAATAGATCGTGAAGATGGCAAGGTGAAAAACTGCAGGAACATATTGGCGCTGACTTTTCTCTTCAGTTTCATAGGGTGCTTTTCACAATCAATCCATTCTCTGGGCATCTGGCATTTTATGGCAATCTCAGGTGAGATCGACCTGAAGGGACAGCACCGTCAACTTGGTAGTGAATTCAACGATGTAACTGAAGACCAGAGAAGCACCTACCTGGTGGGAGGCATCAAACTGAATACCAGAAGCTATCTCTGGGATGAGGATATCATTCTCATTGATCTGAATGGGGCCTTCAGTCCAGAGACCAGGGATGAAAAGTACATCAACATACCCGATCGTTCGGAGGTGAGGACACTTAAAAAGATTGATCTGATGACCACCATCTGTAACAACAAACCAGTGACAATTCAGGGATTCTTTAATTTCGATCAGAATTATTATAACAGGGAACTGCTTACCAATGTAAGATCCAACAATTTGCAATGGGGAGGCATACTCTCACTGAATAACAAATTCCTGCCCGTAACCCTCACCTACCGCAACCTGAACTGGGACCAGCAGGAGATACAATCGGGCCGTAATTTCAATATGGATCAGGAGAATATCCAGGCCAGGGCCAGCAAATCATTTGGTTCAAGGGACCGTAGCGAACTAATCTATTCGCATCATAACTACCTATACAAATATGCTGAGTTGCACCAAACCAATCATCTGATCGACCGGATCGCTTTAAATAATAATCTCTATTTCGATGCAGGCCGGAAATACAACCTGAATTCCAGGATTACCCTTTATAAGCAGGAGGGGACTAACAGTTTCAGAAGAATGGAGGTATTGGAAGGTGTCTCTTTTCAGCTCCCTTATCAGCTTAGGCTCACCTCAAATTTCAACCTCTATAACCTGAAGGATCCGCATCAGACATGGGATCAGAAAAGAATCCGTACCACCCTTCAGCATAAATTGTTCCAGAGCTTAACTTCAAAGGTGTTTTTCGAATATTCAAAGGTGAAGCAGGAGGCAGCCACCATGTACAGAGAAACAGATATGAGAGGAGGTCTTGATCTGAGGTATACTAAAAAGATACCAACCGGACATCTGAACCTCTCTTACAGGTATTACAGACATCAACATTCCACCGAAGGTGTGACTGGATTCCTTCAGGTTTTGAACGAAGAGCAGATACTTACAGACGGAGGAGTGACCCTCCTCAATAAACCTTACGTGGAAATTGCCTCAATCGTTGTGAAGGATGTGAGCGGGGCAATCATATATCAGCGAAATTTCGACTTTATACTTATTGAAAGAGCAGGTTTCGTTGAAATTCAAAGAATACCAGGCGGACTGATTCCCAATAACGGGGCGGTGTATGTGGATTATACTTTTCAGCAGCCGGGAAACTATTCATATGGAGCCAACAACAATCATTTTAGCGCCAGTGTTTTACTATTCAAGCGCTTCCTGGAGTTTTATTACCGCTATTCGGTTCAGGATTATCCAAAAATAGTGAGGGCTGATTTATTGACCCTTAACTATTATTCCCAACATATATATGGAATCAGACTGGATGTGGGATTTGCAAGGGGAGGGGTTGAATTTGATCTATATGACAGCAATATTATTCCTTATAAAATGAGGCGTTATTATATGGACATGAACTGGAACTACAGGTCCAAATTGGTCTTTACGCTCAATGGGAATGTCCGTGACTACAAAATGATTGCCGATGAGGTGGATCAGCTGTACGCTAATGTATCAGGAAAGGTAGTTTACAGATTCGGACCACAAATGCGGGTTAGCATGGAATCTGGTTACCTGAACCAGCGGGGTATGAATATTGATCTGGATCTACTCACAGCCCGGGCGGAGTTTCATTCTGTGTTCAACAGACTACATGTGCGGTTAGGTGTGGAGATGTACAGGAGAATGTACCTGAACAGTGAGTTTGCCTTCAACGGAGCATATATACAGGTCACCCGAAAGTTTTAAGTTGATATGAGCGAATGGTTATGAGCCGGTTTTTAATAATGCACATTTTTGCAATTCTGTTCAGTGTTGGTGCCATGGACAGGGCATACAAGGGAACTCCATCTGGTGGGCAACCTGGAGAATGTATCGATTGTCATAGAGACCGGTTGGAGTATGAGAGTGATGCATATGGCAGCTGAGGACGCATGTGACAATTGTCATGAATCTACTGGAGCCGCCCATCCACAGGACGGAGTCAATGGATTTAACCTGATGGACCGAATGCCTGATCTCTGTTTTTATTGTCATGAAGAGCCTGTGTATCAAGCATTTGGACATCCACCTGTGGTGAAAAAGGAATGCCTGTCATGTCACGATGCTCATGGCTCCTCCGAACCTGTATTATTGCAGCTGCCAGAGCAGGAGCTTTGCCTTTCATGTCACAACAGGACTTATAGAATCCGATTCCACAGAAACAGTAAATATCAGACAACTTATTATTCCGAATAAGATGGCCCATTCGGCCATTACAGATGGAGGATGCATTATTTGTCATCAGTCACACGGCTCAGAATTTCCTGCAATGCTCAATGAGAAGTACCCGAAAGAAGAATATGTGCCTGCTTTGACTCAGAATTTTGAACTTTGTTTCTTGTGCCATGACACAGATCTTATCGAATGCGGAGGAGACAGAATGGGGTACCAATTTCCGGAATGGGAAACGAAATCTGCATCAGCTTCATATCAATGGGAATAAAGGAAGGAACTGCAGATTGTGTCATAACCTGCATGGATCATCCCAGATGTTCCTCATTGAAGAGAAGGTGGGGTTCGGGAACTGGGAGATGAAGATGAATTTTATCCCTCAGGAACAAGGAGGGTCCTGTCTTCCGGGTTGTCATGACAGGAAGTCCTACACCAGGTAAAAAGATATATAATGAGTCAAAAACCCTCAATACTAAAAATGTCTGGTTATTGCCTGATCAGATCGGGTTTTGTGGTTCTAACATTACTGATCTTTTTCTCATCCCTGTGCGCCCAGTCCGGCAATGATTACCATGTTAGGTGGATTGCACAATTTCCAGAAGAGGCGGGAGAGAAAGCTCCAACTTTCAGGGACCGAATTTCAGGGTGGGTATTTGGTCAAAAGCCTCAGCTGGTTACCAAGCCCTTCAATATTGTGGCATCTGATCCACGAATGTACTGGATCCTTGACCAGGGAACCGGTGGAGTTCTGGAGGTAAGTGATGGAAAGGGGGAGCTCATGAAATCCATGAGAAAATCCAACAAAGAGTACTCTTCACTGGTCGGGATTTGCCTCTTACCAGAGGGAGACATGCTTTGCACTGATTCTCGCCGCAATTTGGTCTTTCAAATCTCCCAGGACAAACTGTATCATTTATTTGATTCTCTTTCCTTTAATCAACCCACAGGTATTGCATTCTCCGCCAAAACGGATGAGATATGGATAGTGGAAACAGGAGCTCATCGAATCACTGTACTGGATAGGGAAGGTAAAGTTGTAAAGAGGATCGGGGGTAGGGGATCAGGTCCAGGATCTTTTAACTATCCCACATTTATCTGGATTGATAAGGCCGGTTTTGTATATATTGTGGATTCAATGAATTTCCGGGTTCAAATCCTTGACCAGGATGGGAATTATCTTTCTTCATTTGGTAAAAGCGGGGATGCCACCGGAAACATGGCCAGACCAAAAGGTGTGGCCACCGATTCCAAGGGAAATATCTACGTGGCTGATGCACTGTTTCATGTGGTTCAGATCTTCGATAGGGAAGGTAATTTTCTCTATAGTTTTGGTGGTCAGGGGCAAGAAACGAGTGAGTTCTGGATGCCTTCAGGAATTTTTATTGATGAAGAGGATTACATATATGTTGCGGATAGTTATAACTCCAGGGTCCAGGTGTTTCAACTCGTAAAAAAATGATTGTTATGAGAACCTTGGTTTTGATGAGTCTGTTTGCCCTGATCATTGTCCCTGCAAAGACAAGTGCACAATCCATTGTGAATACGTTGCATAATCTTTCGGTCACCGGTCCGGGAGATATAAAAGCCAGCACGGAATCGGAAATCTGTATCTTTTGTCATACACCCCATAACAGTCTTCCATCCAGTCCGCTCTGGAACAAGGATGATCCTGGGTATACCTATACGCTTTACCACAGCTCAACCATTCAGGCTGTTCCAGGTCAGCCAGATGGCGCATCAATACTCTGTTTAAGTTGTCATGATGGTACCACTGCACTTGGCAATGTCTTAAGTAGAGTGGTGGATATCAATTTTACCGGGGGAATAACCACAGTTCCATCTGGAGCCACCAATATGACCACAGATCTGGCCGATGACCATCCCATATCTTTTGATTATACAGCGTCACTGGCAGCTGCTGACGGACAAATGAAAGACCCCACAGCAATCATACCGCCAGTTGCTTTGGAGAATGGACGTATGCAGTGTACCTCCTGTCACGATCCGCACCGGAACCTGACCAATGATTTCTTATTGGTTACCTCACAGTTTTCTGAACTCTGTTTCAGCTGTCACAACCGGGATTATTGGTCACTATCGACCCACAGTACATCCACAGCAACGTGGAATGGGAATGGTTCTGATCCCTGGCCTCATACCGAATATCTAAATGTGGCTGAAAATGGTTGTGAAAATTGCCATAATCCACACAACGCAGGAAATAACCAGAGGTTATTAAATGCCCTGGCTGAGGAGAACAATTGCCTCAGCTGTCACAATGGAAATGTGGCCACCACGAATATTGTTGCACAGCTAACCAAACCCTATTTACACAATGTATACGGGTACAATCTGGAGCATGATGCAGATGAAGATGCCCTGGCACTTTCCATGCATGTGGAGTGTGAGGATTGTCATAATCCACACGCAGTGAACAGCTCTTCTGCAGTTGCACCGGCAGCCAATGGATTCCTGACTGGCGTTCGTGGTGTGAACCAGAACGGGAATCCGGTGAATCCCATCCAGTATGCATATGAACTATGCTACCGATGTCATGCCGACAGTCCGTCCAAACCTTCGAGTCTAACTACCCGACAGATCGAACAGAACAATGTGCGACTGGAATTCGATCCGGCCAATCCATCCCATCATGCTGTCAACTCGGCAGGAACCAATCCAAATGTTCCCAGCCTGATCGCACCACTCACCGAATCGAGCATCATTTACTGTACCGATTGTCATTCCAGTGATGGAAGCGGTTCACCAGCCGGGCCTCATGGCTCTATATTTCCCGGACAGCTTAAATATAGGTATCTGACAGCTGACTTTACCGTTGAATCGGCTTCGGCCTATGAGCTCTGCTACAGTTGTCACAGCCGTACCAGCATTCTGAATGATGAATCATTTGATGATCATGATAAGCATATCAGGGACTTACGTACTCCCTGCAATGCCTGCCATGATCCCCACGGGATCAGTCATACTCAGGGCAATAGCACCAACAATGCCCACCTGATTAACTTTGACTTGGATATCGTATCTCCTGCCAACAACGGGACATTCAGGTATGAGAGCTCCGGGCCTTTTTGCGGGGCGCTGTTATGTGAACTGCCATGGCCGAAATCACATGGGTTGGACACTACGGATATTAGGCAGAGCGAAGGATTCTCGGTCAGGTAATCTTTTCCAGCTCCACTGTAAAGTGCCGCATGATGGGTGCTTCATAATGAATTCTATATCCCGTAGTGATCTCTTCCTGTCGCTTATAAACATTGTTTAAGCGCGGCAGCCACATAATCCATGTGGTTCCTGGTGTATACCCTGCGGGGGATGGTGAGCCGGACCATCTCCAGTTTTGGATAGCGGTTCTCCCGGGTTTCGGGATCCCGATCAGCCAGCAAGGTTCCGATTTCCACAGCCCTGACTCCCGATTCCAGGTAAAGTTCTACGCGCCAGGGTTTGAGCGATGAACTCCTCCTTTGGGCACATGAGGCAGGAACTTGCCAGCATCCACAAAGATGGCATGTCCGCCGAAAGGTTCCTGCACCGGGATCCCGGCTTCTCGTAAGGAGTCTCTGCCCAGGTACTGGACCTGTTTGATACGGCTCTCCAGGTATCCGAAGGTGGTGGCCTCTTCCAGTCCCTGGGCCAGGGCGGCCATATCACGTCCCGACATTCCACCATAGGTAATGTAGCCCTCAAACATGATGTTGTAGGTGGTGGCTTCGCGATAGAGGGCCTTGCTGTTGAGGGCAATAAATCCGCCCATATTCACAATTCCGTCCTTCTTACTGCTCATGGTCATTCCATCGGCCAGGGAGAACATCTCCTTGACTATCTCCCTGATGGTGTGATTCTCATAGCCTTTTTCCCGGGTCTTAATGAAGTAGGCATTTTCAGCAAACCGGGCCGAGTCAAAGATTACAGGAATTCCATACCGGTCTGCAAATTCCCGGACTTCCTTCAGATTCTCCATACTCACCGGTTGTCCCCCGGTAGAGTTACAGGTGATGGTGACAATGATCATGGGAATCCGCTCCTTCCCATAGATCTGGAAAACATTTTCCAGTTTCCCAATATCCAGGTTTCCTTTAAAAGGATGGTAGATGGAGGTATCGGTGGCTGCATCGATGGTACAGTCGAAAGCGCTGGCCTTCCTGAATTCAATGTGACCTTTGGTGGTATCGAAATGTGCATTTCCCGGTACCACATCTCCTTCCTTGACCATCACCGAGAAGAGTACATTTTCGGCAGCCCTTCCCTGATGGGTGGGAAGCACATATGGAAATCCAGTGAGGCTGAGTAATGGTTTCCTTCAGTCGTTCAAAGGACTGACTTCCTGCATAGGATTCATCTCCGGTCATCATGGCTGCCCATTGTTCCTGGCTCATGGCACCTGTGCCGGAATCGGTAAGCAGGTCGATGAATACCTGTTGACTTTTCAGGTTGAAAAGGTTGTAACGGGCCTCTTTGATCCATTGTTCACGATCGGCCGTGTACTTGGATACATGGGTTCGATCATTTTTATTTTATAGGGTTCTGCGTATGGTAGCATGGTGAATGGTGAATGGTGAATGGTGAATGGTGAATGGTGAATGAGTGACAGCTTCGAGCCGGTGAATGGTGACAGGCCTTCGGCCGGTGAATGGTGACAGGCCTTCGGCCGGTGAATGGTGACAGGCCTTCGGCCGGTGAATGGTGAAGGGTGACAGGCACCAGCCACTAACTACTCGGCACTAAATTTGTCCCGTTTTTTGATATTCTGGAACAGCCGCTTTGGTGATATGGAAGTGAAGGATCTCATGCCTGATGCAAATTTAGCACGAAACCATTGTATGGTGACAAAGGGAAGGGATGTTCTTGGGCAGCTTGATATATGAGGGAAAGGATGGATTTTGGTCCCGTTGGAAGATGGATTAGGTTACTTATCCCAGGTGATGAGGTATTGTTGATAGTAGCGCTCCAGGATCTCGTCCTTCCTCTGGCTGGCTTCAGCGCTTCTCGCTTCAAATTCTTTTTTGGATTCGCCTTTTCTCCTGGGTTCAAATATGGGATCAGTGGAGAGTTCTTCCCGGTAGGGTTTCTCAAAGTATTTCAGTACGAATATCTCGGGATGTACTTCCCAACGGGTCAGATCTCCCGCAAATGAGATGCTGTAGAAGGATTTCCCATCAGGGTGGTAAACCAGGTCCAGCACAGCCTCTTCATTGTCCAGGTAGGAATGGAGACGTTGGCCTGAATTCACATCCCAGAGTATGAGTGATTGGTCTGCTGATCCACTTATTAAGTGGCGCCCATCAGGACTGAATGCTACCTCCATTACCATGTCCCTGTGTCCTTTTAAGAGGTGTACCAAATTCTCCTGCTCCAGGTTATAGATCCTGATTGTCCGGTCCTTCGATGCAGCTGCAAGAAAGCGACTGTCAGGGCTAAATGCAAGGTCATAAACATCCTGGCTTGGGCCATGGAGGGTTTTAACCACTTGCCGGGTTAAGATATCCCAGATTTTAATGGTAAAGTCGTTGCTGCCGCTGGCGATCCACCTGTTGTCGGGACTGATGCAAACCGACATGCATATATCATCGTGTCCCCGCATGTGTTCCAGAATGACACTGTTGTAGACATCCCAGAGCAGGAATGTTTTATTAAAAGCGGATGAAACGGCATATTTTCCATCGTTGCTGATATCCACATTCCAGATGGTGGTGCCGTGGCCGCTCCAGTTGGCCCTGTGTTTCCCTGAAAGGTCCCATAATTTAATGTCTTTATAACCAGCCGAAAGGATAAAATCCATTTTGGGTGGCATATCCATGGCATTGACGGCCTTGAAATGTGCATTGAGTACCTCCATTTTTATTTCGAAGGTTTCGGGATCCAGCAATCTGAATGATCCGTCCTGAAATCCGGCCAGAAGGTAAGTTCCATCCGGAGATAAATTGATGGAAGTAAGGTTTTCTTTATAAATCTCCCTTTTGAGGATGTAGGAACCTTCCTGGCTCCAGGCCAGGAGCGAAGTGGTTATCAGCAGAATCAGGATGGGTGTTTTCATTGGTCCACTATTTTCACGAAAGATACTGCACCTCTTAAAATGATATGTAATTTTCTTTTAACATGCTCTGTTTCTAATTCCTGGAACAAAGGAAAATACCTAGATGTGGGGATCGGTTTTTCAACAGGTTGTTATAATTTCGCGGGCAATTGATCTTTATATTGTTTCGGTTGTTATAATGATTCGGAGGGGTTGAAGCTATGTTGGAGATAGTCAAAGGATATGCAGGGGAGTTGGTCAGATTGGTGAATGAGATGTCGCCCTACCTGTTGCTGGGTTTTCTATTTGCAGGAATACTCAGGGTTGTGTTCCCCAAACGTATCATTACCAGATATATGGGGAAGCGAAATTTCAGGTCAGTACTGAATGCCTCCCTGCTAGGTGTTCCAATGCCGCTCTGCTCCTGTGGAGTGTTGCCCACCGGGATCGGATTTTATAAGAATGGGGCTTCCCGTGGATCTACCATCTCTTTCCTTATATCCACACCGCAAACGGGTGTTGATTCCATGTTGGCCACCTATTCACTATTGGGACTTCCCCTGGCCATCATACGACCTGTGGTGGCTTTAGTGACGGGTGTTTTTGGTGGTTTACTGGGGAATGTTGCTGACCGAAAAGGGAGTCAGATTAAAGAAAAGGAGCAAAGCGATGAGGAGGCACCTGAACGATCCCTGAAAGAACTGTTCAGGTATGGATTTGTGGAATTGCTTCAGGAAATCTCAAAATGGCTGATTATCGGAATGCTGGTAGCTGCCCTGCTTTCAGTTCTGATCCCGGCTGATTTTTTCACCCGAAGTATCTCCAATGAATACCTGGCCATGTTGTTGATGCTTGCAGCCTCGGTGCCACTCTATATCTGTGCCACAGGGTCCATCCCCATTGCAGCTGTTCTATTGATGAAGGGCCTCTCTCCTGGAGCAGCACTGGTGCTCCTGATGGCAGGACCTGCCACCAATATTGCAACTATGGCTGTGGTTGGGAACACCATGGGCAGACGCTCCTTATGGATTTACCTGACCAGCATTATAGGAGGTGCGCTTGTTTTTGGAACGATTATCAATGAATTGATTCCCAGGGATTGGATTATGGGAGCAATACCATCTGTACTTCACGGTGAGATGCATGAACACCCTGCAGGGTGGTTGCAATGGATCTCCTCTTCATTACTGGTGCTGCTCATTATCAATGGGTATGTGATAAAATTTATTTCCCGAAGGAGAAATTTGAGGGAAGATCAATATAAAAGTGAACAAATGAAATCAAATATACACCTATTCAGGGTAGAGGGAATGACTTGCAACCACTGTAAGTCCAGTGTGGAGAACGGATTAAAAGAGTTGTCACAGGTCACGGAAGTATTGGCTGATCCAGCAAAGGATCTGGTCACTGTTCAGGCCGGGTCCATCACAGATGATCGCATCAAGCAGACCATCGAAAAGCTGGGATATAGCTTTAGGGGAAGGATCTGATCATTCATGACTCTGAACGATTTACATACGGGCGATTCGGCTACCATTATTCGGATCCGTGGAAGGGGTACTTTCCGGAAACGGCTCACTGAAATGGGCTTTATCAGGGGCAAGCCTGTTACCGTTTTGAAATCTGCCCCACTACAGGATCCGGTGGAATACAGGATCCTGGAAAGCAATGTTTCCCTCCGAAGAAGTGAGGCCAACCTGGTGGAGGTGGCATCCGGGGCGGATGTACAGGAAATATCAGCTTTCTTACCTGGCAGAATCTCCGATTCCAATGATCGTGCTCCTATCATGCCCAAACCAGGCAAGACCATTGAAGTGGCGCTTGTGGGCAATCCTAATTGCGGCAAAACCACCCTTTTCAACCGCGTCTCTCACTCCAGGGAACATGTGGGCAATTATGCAGGGGTAACCGTGGATTCCAAGGAAGCACTTTTTAACCACAGAGGATACACCTTCAGAATTACCGATCTTCCAGGTACCTATTCACTATCCGACTATTCAAGTGAAGAACGGTTTGTCAGAGAGCACATCCTGCATAAGAAACCTGATGTGGTAGTAAATGTGGTAGATGCCAATAACCTGGAACGTAACCTCTACCTGACCAGTCAGCTCCTGGATATGGATATCACTGTGGTTCTGGCCCTGAACATGTACGACGACCTGCTGGAGCGTAAGGATAAACTGGATATGGAATTGCTCAGCAAACTGCTGGGAATCCGTGTGGTTCCAACCATCAGTCACAGGGGTAAGGGGATCTTTCGTTTATTGAATCATGTGATCCGCGTATTTGAAAATGAAGATCCTGACATTCGCCATATCCATATTAATTATGGAGAGGAGATAGAGCAATCGGTTCACCGTCTCCAGAGAATGATCAGGGAAACCCCCTCGCTGACCGATAACTATTCCTCGAGGTTTCTCTCCCTGAAATTGCTTGAGAAGGATGACAACAGCGCTCATCTGATTTCCGGGACGGATAACTTTATGGAAATCCAGGATGCTGTAAGGGAAGAAATCAACCGTATTAAATCACTCTTTAAGGAAGAACCAGACACGCTGATTACGGATGCAAGATATGGTTTCATTGCAGGGGCCCTGAAAGAGACCATGAAGAAGAGCGGAACAGATCCCGGCTTTAACAGGTCACATCGAATTGACAGGGTGCTGACCAACAAGTACCTTGGATTGCCCATCTTTCTTGGATTTTTATGGCTCATGTTTCATGCTACATTTACCCTGGGCAACTATCCCATGGGGTGGATCGAATCTGGGATTGATCTTCTCAGCAGCTTCCTTCGAAACCATATGGCGGATAGTATGTTGAGGGATATGTTGGTGGATGGTGTGATTGGAGGCGTTGGAGGGGTGATTGTCTTCCTGCCCAACATCCTGATTCTCTTCTTTTTCATTTCTCTGATGGAAGATACAGGTTATATGGCTCGCACGGCATTTATCATGGACAAGGTAATGCACCTTTTTGGTCTTCACGGGAAATCCTTTATACCTCTTATCATGGGATTCGGCTGCAATGTGCCGGCCATAATGGCTACCCGTACGCTGGAGAACAGAAATGACCGGCTTCTTACCATGCTGATCATCCCGTTCATGTCATGCAGCGCAAGGCTCCCGGTATATGTTCTCATTGCTGGGGCGATTTTCCCAACGAAGGCTGGAAATGTGATCTTTATGCTCTATATGATTGGGGTGGTAATCTCAATGCTGATGTCCATCCTGTTTAAGAATATTCTGTTTAAAAACAGAGGGGCTCCCTTTGTGATGGAGCTACCCGTTTACAGGAATCCCGGAATCAGGATCATTCTTCGTCACATGTGGGGTAAGGGGGCCCATTACCTGAAAAAGATGGGTGGTGTGATCCTGATTGCATCTGTTGTGATCTGGGCACTAGGATATTTTCCCAGGAATGTGGAATACACCCGGGATTACAACACCCTTATTGCTCAGGAGCGCGCGGCACTGGGGGAGATGACTATCCCGGGGAATGACCATGAAAATAATTCCTCCCGGCAGCGTATCATCACATTACAGCGTGAAATGGAAGCTGAAAGGCAGGTACATTCCTATATTGGACGATTGGGTAAATTCATTGAACCGGTAATCAGGCCACTGGGATTCGATTGGAAGATGGGGATCAGTCTGGTAACTGGATTTGCAGCCAAAGAGATTGTGGTGAGCACCATGGGAGTGCTCTACCAGGCCGATGTAGAGAACATGGAAGCTGAATCATCCTCCCTGCAAAACCGGATCAGGGAACAGGTTTATACTTCAGGTCCCAAGGAAGGGGAGGCTGTTTTTACTCCGCTTTCGGGATTTTCATTTCTGCTCTTTGTACTCTTTTACCTGCCCTGTGTGGCTGTTATTGCCGCGGTGGGAAGGGAATCGGGCAGCTGGAAATGGGCAGGCTTTGTTCTGCTCTATACTACAGCCATTGCATGGGCGGCAAGTTTTGTTGTATATCAGGTTGGGAGCTTGCTTCAAATGGGATGATTTTTATATCTTGCGCCACACAAATTGTACCTATTGATCAGCTAAGAAAAAACCGCATATATGTTGAAAAGATTATCCTTCCTTGTTTCTATGCCATTTATGGGCATACTCATGATTTTGTTGATCGTTATATTGGCCCTTGCCACTTTTGTGGAGAGTGCGTATGATACCCAGACAGCATGGGCAGTTATTTATGGGACGCACTGGTTTGAATTGTTACTTCTGGTTATTGGCATCAACCTGGTAGGTGTAATGATCAAGCAAAAGTATTTCAAACGCAGAAAGATTGTTGTCTTTGTTTTTCACCTTGCCTTTGTCCTGATCCTTTTGGGGGCAGCCATCACCCGATTCATCAGTTATGAAGGAAATATGCACATCCGGGAGAATGCCACTGCCAACTCGATCCTGAGCAACAACGCATTTATTGATGTGGTCCTGGAATCCAACGGTGATCAGGTGGTACATAGTAAAGAGGTGATGCTTACGGAACTTACTCCCAAGAACTACCGAATGCGGACACAGGTAGGAGGTGAGAAGGTGAAAATAAAATCCATTGGATACATGTCCGATGCCATGGAGCAATATATGGCCTCCCCCGGTGGTGAGCCTTTCATACAATTGATGATTGTGGCCAATCAACAGACTGTCGTGGGGATCCCTTCGGGAATGACCACTGAGGCCATGGGATTGAAAATATCATTTAATGCAGAAGATACCACTGCTGCCCTAAGAATTGAATCAGAGGGAGAGCACATCCATTTTTATTCTCCATTTGAAGTTTCAGTGATGACGATGAGTGGGGAATCAAAAGAAGAATATCAACCCGGAGAACATATTCCCATGACGCTCAATACCCTTTACTCGTTGGGAAATTTTAGAATGGCGGTGCAGAATTTCCTTCCTTCTGCACAAAAGCAGCTTGTAAGGGCGCCGGCCAGCCAAAGGGGATCCCATCTTGGCGCAGTGAATCTGCAAATCAAATACAGGGGAATGATCAACGAACTGTTTGTCCCAGGCCTGGCCAGACTTACCGGTAGTCCGGTAACAGGTACCATGGGAGATCTCTCTTACACCATTACCTATGGGTCCAGGACAATTCCCATCGCCTTTTCACTTTTCCTTAAAGATTTTGAACTGGAACGCTATCCGGGTTCCATGAGCCCTTCTTCTTTTGCCAGTGATGTGGTGCTCATCGACACCGAAATGGGAATCCAGGAAGAGCGGCGAATCTTTATGAATAACGTGTTAAAACACAGGGGATACAGGTTTTATCAATCCTCCTATGACAACGATGAACTGGGAACAATACTATCTGTGAGCAAAGATTTTGCGGGGACTTTTGTGACATACCTTGGTTACCTGGTCCTGATCGCAGGAATGATCCTTGCACTGTTTATGAAAGGGACAAGATTTGCCATGATTGCCAGAAAATCTTCATCAGCAGCCAAAGTGGTTATTATTGGTTTAATGATTCTCGGAGGAAGCATGTCACTCTTTTCCCAGGAAGTTCCCCCCAAGGAAGTGGCAAAAGATTTTGGATATTTGTGGGTACAGGATAAGGGAGGCCGCTTCAAACCTATTAATACACTTTCCAACGAAGTGGTCAGAAAGATCACCAAGAAGAGGAAATATGGAGACTATTCTGCCGATCAGGTACTGCTGGGAATGATGATGTATCCCGACATTTGGCAACAAAAGCCTGTTTTCAAAGTGAAACATCCTGAACTTCACAGCCTCATTGGATTTAAGGGGGAGATGGTGAGCTTCAAAGATCTGATGGATGCATCTGGAAATTACCGGCTCTCTGATTTGGTGAATGCTGCTTATGCCAAAGAAGCGGCCGCTCAAACCGACCTGGACAAGGAGGTCATCAAATTGGATGACCGGCTCAACGCCATGTACCTGGTTCAGTCGGGAGGCCTGATCAGGATATTTCCCGATCGAAATGCTGAGAACCACAAATGGGCATCTGTAAACGAAGCCATCATGAACGGTAGCAGGGTTGCAGCAGACACCATTCCGGCAGTCTTTCTGAAGTATTTGAATGCGCTGCGGATGGGAGATTATACCAATGCGACATTACATCTGGGACTGGTTCGCACCTACCAGCTTCAGGGCGAGGAACTTCTTCCTTCCGAGTCAAAAAAGAAGATGGAAATTAGCTATAACAGGATCAATATCTTTCCACGTTTGGCCAAATTCTATGGATTATTTGGAGCCCTGTTAATGGTGCTCCAGTTCCTGATAGTATTCAAACCACGCAAGCTTTATACATGGCTTTTCATCATAGGCGGGATCCACCTGGGTGTTGCATTTTTGTTCCATACCCTGGCTCTTATAGGCAGATGGTATATCAGCGGTCACGCTCCAATGAGCAACGGCTATGAGTCCATGATCTTTGTATCGTGGGTGACCCTGTTAGCCGGACTTATTTTTATGAAGCGTTCAGGGTATGTGATTGCACTGACTGCAATCCTGTCAGCTTTATCGCTGATGGTTGCCGGCATGAGCAATATGAATCCGGAAATCACCAATCTTGTCCCCGTGTTGAAATCGCCCTGGCTTACCATTCACGTGGCGGTGATTATGGCTGGATATGGCTTCCTGGGACTGGCTTCCATCATGGGTCTTCTGAATGTGACTTTTTATGCCATTCTCACACCCTCCAATAAAACACGGATGCAGGAAATGATCACCCAACTGACCCATGTGAACCATCTTACGCTGATTGTGGGGCTCTACTTCATGACAGCCGGAGTTTTCCTGGGTGGAGTATGGGCCAACGAATCATGGGGCCGTTATTGGGGATGGGATCCAAAGGAAACCTGGGCCCTTATCACGGTTCTTGTTTACGCTTTTGTGACGCACATGCACCGGATTCCAGGGCTGCGGGGAGAGTTTGCTTTTAATCTGGCCTCATTTATCAGTTATTCTTCGGTGATGATGACCTATTTTGGAGTGAACTATTTCCTGGGTGGAATCCACTCATATGCGGGCGGTTCTTCCTTCACAGTTCCATGGTGGACTTATCTCATTGCAGTTTTGATGATAGTACTCTCTGTGTGGGCATTCAACAGACAGCAAAAATTTCTACCGGAAGCTTCAATGCCAGAGGATTAGGAAGAGATCTGAACTTATCCGGTATTCAGAAGTCTTTCAGAAGGGAATTTCATTGAGGCCGGAACGGATCTGGCGACCAAAATCAATCACGCAATTGACCCGGTAGCTTTTGTGTGGTCTTATGGCCACACCTACCGAATTAAATTGATCGCTGAGAATATTTTTACGGTGGCCCATGTCGGAAACTCCTTCGTCAATCAACAGCGACATGACGATGTCGATGGCCGTTTCAAATCCATAGGAACAGTTTTCTCCCACATGGTTATAAGGATTTCCCATAAGCGGTTCAAACCGTTTATTAAAGTTCTGGTGTCCCACACGCCCGGATTCCCCTGTTTTCTTTGCATGTCCCTGAGCCACGGCTGTAAGGTCTTTTTCAGGCTGCAATGGATGGAGCTGAGGTGTCTTATTCAGGTCCCGGATGAGTGATTTAACGAATCTGGTTCGCTCCATTTGATTGTCCTGGATGTAAGACTGAAGAAAGGTTTCCGAAAAGAGAGGTGCATCGTGACGCGCCATATTCATAAAGAGTATCACCTTTACCTCTTCTTCATTAAGGTATTCTGTTTGAGCAGCAGCGCGCAGCTCCCCGACCACTTCTTTATCCCAGCGGTCCCATACATTGGACTGTGCAGCCAATGGATATGGAACCAATAGTACGAGAATAAAGAGAACTTGTCTGGACATTATTTCTTTATTGGTTAACAGTTTTACCCCTCAGGAGGTTCACTAGACTGGATCTGTACCTGGTGGAGCTCCTGATTCCAGTGGTTTACCCGGATCCAGGATCATAAATACATCATAATCTTCAAAAATATTGAAGCCAAGACTTTTATAGAGATTGATGGCTGGTAAATTCTCCTGATGTACCTCCAGTTTTACAGGGCAATCCAGTTCATGTGAGAATTTAAGTGATTCAAGGGCAAGTATCCTACCCAATCCTTTTGCCTGCAAAGAAGGTCTGATGGCAAAGTGATGCAGGTGGATCCGCCTTCCGTCATATGTCATCCAGGAAGTTCCAGCAATTAGACCGGTTGAATCCTCTTCCATCACCAGGAATTTCCCACCATGGTAGTTGCATCGGTGGATAATCTCATCAGTATCACCCCTTTCCACAGTGTAGATCCCGGTCTCTTTCCAAAGCGTTTCCACCTGTGAGAAATCTGAAGGCCGATAATCGCGAATGATCATGTTCAATCATGCTTTGACCACATAAACCTGACCGGTTTCGTAGCGGGTCACCTTCACTGATTCTCCTTTTTCAATGAGGCCGTACTCCGATTTGGCATCGAAAAGCTTATCGGAGATCATTACTTTGCCCGAAGGACGCAATACAGTATGTGCTATACCGATTTCACCCACAAGGGATTGTTGGTGGGTATCCACACCAATAAACCCATCTTCCATTTTTTGTTCGCTTTTTAGGGAAAGGTTGCCGAACGCTGTTGTGGTAAGGAGCTTTTTAGTACCCCAGAGGGAGAGAATCAATCCCAATAAGACTGAAACCAGCACAAGGCTCAGCGATTTCATCAGTATGCCAAGTCCTTCTCCAGTGAATTCCGGATCTTCAAAAACAATATTGTCCACGAGGCTCAGTGTGAGTCCGGTGATCATCGCAATGATTCCTGCCACACCAGCCACGCCGAATCCCGGAATAGCAAAGATTTCAACCATGATCAGGATTACACCAACAATAAAAACGATCAGTTCCCAGTTCTCAGCCATGCCTTCAAGGTAGAGGGGGGCAAAGTAGAGCAGTGCAGCCACCAAAGAAGCAGCAAGGGCAAACCCGATGCCTGGTGATTGTAGTTCAAAGTAGATCCCCCCGATGATAATCATGATCAGCACCCCGCTCACCAGGGGATTAATCAGAAATCCTATGACCTTATCCATGCCCGAAGGATTGTAGGATTTCAATTGGTATTCTTTAATACCCAGCTTTTCAATGACCTCCTCCATGGATTCTACCGTTCCTTCACAGTATCCGTGTTGTATGGCTTCCGAAGCAGTGAAGGTAAGCACCTGGCCGGTATCACTTACCCCTTCCACGAACAGCTTTGGATCCACCATGGCCTCAGCGATGGCCGGGTTGCGGTGCCAAATCAGAAGGGTATCGTTACCAGAAATGACCGTATCCTTTCCCTGTGCCTCGGCGGTGGCTCTCATGGTAGCCCGCATATAGGACTGATATTTGTCAGGTACCTGCTCCCCGGTCTGATTCACCACAGTGGCAGCTCCGATCTTGCCCCCCGGTTTCATATAAATACTGTCACAGGCAATGGCGATAAGTGCACCGGCCGAAGCGGCATTGTCATCAATAAATACATAGACAGGAACAGAAGCGTTGAGCAACTTTGGTGCGGATGGAGTCAGCTGCACTCACCTCCCCTCCATAGGTATTCAGGTGCAGGATCATAATGTCGGCTCCAAGGGAAGTGGCATCCTTAAATGCTTCCTGGGTGATTCTCCAGGTGGGAGCTGCAATGACGTCCTTGATGGCGAAGGTGTAGATCAGTGGTATCTCATTATGTCAGGCTATCATATACCAGGACCGGGATTACCGGATGTTGAATCGGAAATGGTGCTGTCCTGGCGCAATGACCTGACTGCTAAAAACCAGGGCCAGAACCAATATAGAAACCATATATATGATGCGCTTCATAATGACGGATTATATCTTCAAAAGTAAGAATATTTTCTGCTAAATTTGTGGGGTCTTTCAAAACAAGCCTCTGGATGAATTTAGAGAAAGTAAAACATATCCTATGGAATTAAATAAACTGACGGCCATTTCTCCGGTGGATGGCCGCTACAGGTCTAAAACTGAAGCACTTTCCGATTACTTTTCCGAATATGGATTGATTAAATACCGGGTCATGGTGGAGGTGGAATATTTTATTGCGCTGTGCCAGGCCGGCGTACCTCAGCTCTCGGATGTAGATACCGGGCTCATTTGAAAAGTTGAGGAAGATCTATACTGAATTTTCGGTGAAGGATGCCCAGAAGGTGAAGGATATTGAAAAGGTAACAAACCATGATGTAAAAGCGGTGGAGTATTTTGTGAAGGAGCAATTTGAATTACATGGCCTTGGTGGACTACAAGGAGTTCATTCATTTCGGTCTAACCTCCCAGGACATTAATAATACAGCTACCCCTCTGTCACTGAAGGATGCCATGCAAATGGTATATTACCCATTGCTAGATCAGCTTACCCAGGAGCTTGAAATGCTGGCCACTGCCTGGGATGATATTCCCATGCTGGCCCGGACCCATGGTCAGCCTGCATCACCTACCAGGCTGGGAAAGGAGATCAGGGTCTTTATTGAGCGACTGGATGTACAGCTGGAGCAGCTGGAGGAGATCCCCTTACCAGCCAAATTCGGAGGAGCTACCGGGAATATGAATGCCCATGTGGTCACTTACCCGGAAATCGACTGGTTCCTGTTCGGGGAGCAATTTGTTGGAGAGGTGCTTGGGATTGAAGCGCTCATGGCCAACCACCCAGATCGAGCATTATGACAATCTGGCTGCCATGTTTCATGCCTTCGAACGGATCAATACCATTCTGTCTGGATCTGGCCAGGGATCTTTGGACTTATATATCCATGGATTACTTTAAGCAGAAGATAAAAAAAGGAGAGATTGGATCTTCAGCCATGCCACACAAAGTGAATCCCATCGATTTTGAAAATGCAGAAGGGAACCTGGGCATGGCCAATGCCATGTTTGCGCACCTGGCCAGCAAACTTCCCATTTCTAGATTGCAACGCGACTTGACCGATTCTACCGTTCTACGAAATTTGGGTAGTACCTATGGGATATACGGTGATTGCCATGCAGTCGCTGATCAAGGGTCTAAATAAGTTGATCGTCAATGAACCGGCCATTCGGGCCGACCTTGAGAGGAACTGGGCAGTGGTTGCCGAGGCGATCCAATCCATTCTTCGTCGGGAAAATTATCCCAAACCATATGAAGCCCTGTTGGAGTTGACACGTACCAATGAAGCAGTTACCGAAGAAACCATCCGCGAGTTTATTAAAGGGCTCGCAGTATCAGAACCGGTGAAGGAGGAGTTGTTGAAAATTACCCCCTGGAATTATACCGGATTGTAAAATCATCCGTTGGTAATAATGAGACTGACCCTATGAGAAGATTTTTCAGGCTTTTAAACTACCTGATACCCTATAAGTGGTATGTTACCCAGAATATTGTATTCAATATACTGGGAGCCTTCTTTGCCCTGTTCTCATTTGCCATGGTGATCCCATTTCTGAAGGTTTTATTTGAGAGTCAGCCTACGGTACTGGAACCCATGGATTTTGAGTTTAGCACCGATTACTTCATGCATACGCTCAACTATCACATGAAAAGGATCATGGAAAGCCGTGGTGAAGGTGGCGCCCTTGTCCTGGTTAGTATCCTGGTGGTAGGATTCAGCCTGCTGAAAAACGGATTTCTGTTTTCTGGCCAATTATGTGCTGGCTCCCATCCGTGCATTTCTTGTCAGGGATATTCGAAATGAGATTTACCAGAAAGTGCTTAAACCTTCCCCTCTCTTATTATACAGAGGCCAGGAAAGGAGATGTAATAGCCCGTATTTCAAGTGATGTACAGGAGATTGAAGACCTCCATTATGAGTTCTCTGCAAATGCTCTTCAGGGATCCCATTACCATCATCATTTACCTGATATTCCTTTTCTCCATCAGTTTTAATCTGACCCTCTTTGTGGTGGTGATCCTGCCCATTGCCGGGATCCTGATTGGTCGAATTGCCCGTGGACTGCGCAAAACTACCTTTAAGGGACAACAACGGCTGGGTGAATTACTGGCTCTGCTTGAAGAGACCCTGACCGGATTGAGGATCATCAAGGCTTTCAATGGGGAGGAGACATATGAAAATGAGGTTCTTCAATACCAACAACAAGTATGCGTTGCTATTCAGGAAGGTCATTCGGCGCAGATACCTGGCCAGTCCTCTCAGCGAGTTTCTTGGCACCATTGTACTGATGGTCATCATGGCCTACGGTGGAACGCTGGTGCTCTCCGGTGATGGAAACCTTTCAGGAGAAAACCTGATACTCTTCCTGATCATATTCAGCCAGGTGATCACTCCGGCTAAGAATTTTGCCACTGCCTGGTTCAATATACAGAAAGGAATGGCCTCGGTTGACCGGGTGGACCAGTTGCTTTTGGCAGACAATAAAATTGTGGAGAAACCCGATGCAGTGGATGTGGCTGCCTTTACCGATTCTATTGAGTACAGGAATGTTTCTTTTAAATACGATAAGGAGTATGTACTGAAGGATGTTTCATTTACCATAAAAAAGGGACAGACCATAGCTCTTGTGGGGAAATCCGGTTCGGGGAAATCAACCCTGGTGGATCTGCTTCCCAGGTTCATGGATGTAACCCAGGGGGAGATCTTCATTGATGGAATTCCGGTTCATGATTACAAGATCAAATCCCTCAGGTCCCTTATGGGAATCGTGAGTCAGCAATCGATCCTCTTCAATGACTCCTTTCGCAACAATATATCGTTTGGCATTAACGGTGATCACTTTCGATGAGCAGATCATCAGTGCAGCAAAAGTTGCCAATGCACATGAGTTTATCAAAGAAACCGAGCATGGATACGATGCAGGTGTGGGTGAAGGAGGGGGAAAACTCAGTGGTGGTCAAAAACAGAGGATCAGCATCGCACGGGCTGTCATGGCCAATCCGCCCATTCTGATCCTTGACGAAGCAACCTCTGCACTTGATACAGAATCGGAAAGATTGGTCCAGGATGCCATTATCAAACTGATGCAGAACCGGACCTCCATTGTGATTGCTCACCGGCTCTCGACCATCAAGCATGCCGACCTGATCCTTGTGATCGACGAGGGCCGGATTGTGGAGAGGGGCACCCATGATGAACTGATCGGGAACAACGAGGGACTCTACAGTAAACTGCACGCCATGCAAATGTTTTAGACCACCCATGAAGATCAGCGGTTTTACCATGGGCAAGAACGCCCTCAAGCTCTACTATCCCATGCGACAGTCCATTGAATCTATTCTGCCCCTGGTGGATGAATTTGTGGTGGTTCTTGGTGATTCAGATGAGGATGATACCACCCGTGCAGAAATTGAAGCCATTGGTAGTGACAAGGTCCGAATTGTGGATACAGTGTGGGACATTGAAAAGTACCCCCGCGGCATGGAACATGCGCACCAGACCGATATTGCCATGAAACAGTGTACCGGAGATTGGTTGTTTTACCTTCAGTCTGACGAGGTGGTTCATGAGAAGGACCTGGACTCCATCAGGGAGCGATGCCTCGAATTAGAATTTGATAAAGATGTGGAAGGGCTTCTTTTCAGGTACCGACATTTTTGGGGTGATTATGATCATCTTCAGGACACGCATTGCTGGTACCGGAATGAAATCCGCATCATCAGGAACCTCCCCGAAATGCACTCCTGGGAATCAGCTCAGTCCTTCCGTAGAATTCCTGATTTCGATGGTCTGAATTACAGGCAGCAGGAGGGAACCTCATAAACTGAAGGTGGCTCGTGTGGATGCAGAGATCTTCCACTATGGATGGGTGAGGCCGCCTGCAGTGATGCAAAATAAGATCAAAGCCTTCAGCATCAATCACCGTGGACGTAAAAAGGTGGAGGAACAGATCGCAGCGCATCACTTCGATCAGGTTTTCGATTATGGAAACCTTTCAAAACTCACACGGTTTGAAGGTACACATCCGGCGGTGATGAGCGGGTGGAGGCAGCGGTTTGACTGGAAAGGACAACTTCGTTATACAGGATCGGCAAGGAGTACCAATCCAGTAAGATCCAAGCATGACCGATTTAAATACAGGTCTATTTCATGGATCGAGAAATATCTGCTTGCTGGCCGGCGCCTGGGTGAATTCAGGAATTATATTCTGCTGAACAGGTAAATCATTATTTAATCAATTCACCTTCTTTGGTGTACACTTTCTTCCCAGCCAACTCTTCTCCTGTATCAAAGGTGACCTCCTCAAACAACTCGCCAGTTTCGTAATATCGTTTGGTAAGTCCGTTTTTACGTCCGTAAATGAAATTGGTATGCTCGTAAATCTTACCATTCTTGAAAAACCAGATAGCAGGCCCGTGTTTTCTTCCGTGTTCATAGCTTATCTTGGAATGAACGGTCAAACCATCTTCATAGAAGTTTACTTTCACACCATGAACAAACCCATCTTCATCCACTGGATTGATGCTGGAGAGGGTTCCATCGTCCCGGCGTTTTTTTATCATGGATGACTGATTATCCTCCTCCAAAGATTCTCTGTTTTTTTGATCGGGATTACATGCAAAAAGGCCCGTTGTTATTACGAAAATAAGTATGATATGCCAAGAAATTCTCATGGGAAATTTTCTATTTTGTCCCAAAGATACCTGTTTTTCTCATTTGCGTTTCATTGGACTAATTCAACATTACGTTTTTATTAGGAATCAATGGATGAAGACTTCATTTGAAGTTTGCTTTTGTATTGGATACACATCACGTCTGCAGTATTATGATCATTGATCGAAAGGTAAAGCAACTGCAGATTCGTCCATTTGCCACCAGGGATGGTGCGCTGAGTTGGATCGGTTTATAATTAATTTTACGCCTGCGTACTGGTTCACCCCGGTAATTTCATATTTTAGTGCCAAATACTGAGCTATGAACCTTATCAGGAACTACCTACTATTGCTTACCTTCATCTTCTCGGGGTGTTCAGAGAGCAATCTTGACAAGGGACCCGGCATCCTTGTTTCGGCTGATTGGCTACAGGAGCAACTCAGCGGTTCATCCATTGATTTACTTCATGTGGGAACCCGGGAAGGATTTGATTCGTTGCATATTCCCGGTGCAAGGCTCATAGATCCTTATGATTTCGTCCTGAGTACGGACAGCCTGAACAATGAACTCCCTCCATTGGATACCATTGTTTCACTGCTCAGGGCAGCTGGTGTTCGCAATAATTCCGGAATAGTGCTCTATTATGAAAATGAAAGATTGATATCTCGTACAGCCCGGGTTTTTGTTACGCTGGATTATGCGGGATATGGAGACCGGACCTCTGTGCTGAACGGGGGATTCCCCGGTTGGATTGAAGAAGACAGACTTACAACTGACGATCCTTCAGAAGTAGTTGCGGGAGATTTGCAGCCCGGGGATGCCCGTGAGGTGATCATCAGGGCTCATCAATTGGATATGCAGAGGTGGAATCCGGAATATGTGATTATTGATGCCCGTTCAACCGAGGAGTATTACGGGGAGATCGACACCACTGGATTAGGTGCATCCGGTGGTCACATTGAAGGCGCTCATTTTTTATCCTACGAATCCAACCTTTCAGAATCCAGCCCGCATATGTTCAAGGAAAATGATCAGTTGACAGTACAATTTAAAAAAGCAGGTATGGATCTGAATAAAACAGCAGTTTATTACTGCGGGTCTGGTATTCGTGCTTCGGTAAGCTATTTGGTTGCCAGGCATCTTGGCTATCCCACCCTTTTGTATGATGGATCATTCCAGGAGTGGGAGGAGCTGGAACTTCCCTTAACTTCACCGGTAATAGAACCATTGATTGATGATTAATAATTCGCTTATGAAAAACAGACAACCATACCCCTATTGGAATCCATACATCGCAGGAGTGGGCATTGGAATCCTGATTATCCTCTCATTTGTGATGACTGGCAGGGGCCTTGGGGCCATTGGGGCATTTAATGGAATTCTTGCTTCACTGGTCCACGCCATTGCCCCGGAATATGCCCTGTCAAACCCGGTCTATTCAGGATATGTATCCGGGGTAGATCATCCTCTGAAGGATTGGGTAGTCATTGAAATTGCAGGGGTTTGCCTGGGGGGTCTCATATCCGGGATTGTTTCAGGCCGTTTTAAATTTGAGGTGATCAAAGGACCACGGATCTCCAATCTGAACAGGTTGATCCTGGCTTTCTCAGGGGGTTTTCTAATGGCGTTTGCTGCCAAGTTTACCCGTGGATGTACCAGTGGACTGGCCCTCAGTGGGGGATCAGTACTGAGTCCGGGTGCCTGGCTATTTATGATTTCAGTATTCATCGGAGGTTATTCAATCGCCTTCTTATTGAGAAAAGCATGGAACTAATGGCTCCCATCCAATTCAATTACCAGGTCCCGGAAGGAATTCTCCTTCTGTTTGCGCTATTGACGGGGATCGTTTTTGGCATGTTCCTGGAGAAGGCCGGTTTTGGAAATGCCCGCAAACTGGTTCAACAATTCTATTTTACGGATATGAGTATGTTCAAAGTCCTGTTTTCGGCCATTGTCACCGCCATGGTTGGAATATTTTGGCTTAGTTACCTTGGCGTCCTGGATATCACACAGATTTATATCAATGGCACATACCTGTGGCCACAAATCATTGGAGGTATCGTGTTCGGATTTGGGTTTGTAATTTGCGGATTGTGTCCGGGCACATCGTGCGTGGCTGTTTTTACCGGTAAGCTTGATGGTCTGGCTGTGTTTGCCGGGATGTTTGCGGGACTTATCCTTTTCGGAGAGGTAGAACCTTTTTTAAACAGGGCGATAAACTTCTCTTCAATCGGGGATATTTCACTCTACGAAATATTCAATATGAATTATGGGGTGCTCACTTTATTGATCACCTTCATTGCCCTCGGTGCCTTCTGGTTTGCAGGACGGGTTGAACAGCGCTATGGTCATAAAATGTCTTAAAGAAAGAGCTATGAAAATCAATCATATTCTGGCATCGCTTGCAATCCTGGGAGGAATTTCTGCTGCTTTTACAAACTACTCAGAAAGAAATCATCTCTATCCCACATGGAAATATGAAAAAGACCGGATTCAGGGTGAGAAGGTACATTTCATATCTGCCACCTACCTGGCGGACCTGCTCTACCAGAAGGAATCAGGGATCACCATCCTGGACATGAGGGATGAGGAAGCCTTTGAAGAATATCATATCCCACTGGCCAAATTACCTGGCGAGGGTGATGAAATTTCTGAAGGGGACTCTGGATCCCTGACAATAATTTATGGAGTGGAGGATGACCCGAAATTGTATCAAATCTCTGAGGCTTTGCCCCGAAAGGTATATGTGCTGAAGGGGGGAATCGAGTCATGGTATAAGCTGGTTCTTTTTCCTGATTTCAATGAAGTTCAGATACGGAACAAAGATAAGCTAGAGCATATCATCAACAGGAGCAGGTATTTTGGAGGAAGCCCCAGGAACACCCAATTGCTGAATATCCAGGTGCGGGAAAGCCGCTACAGGGAGGGGTGTTAAGTTAAATTGATGTGTGAGAAGTAACCGGGAAGATGAAAAGAAGAACCTTCACATTGTACTTGCTGATTGGTTGCATGCTTTGCATCGGTTCTTTGCTTATACATGGACAGGAGGTTTTTTCAGCAAGGATAAATGCGGCTGCACTCTCGTTGACGCAACAGGAGGTAGTGTATGATCCAGTCTATTATTCCATGGCTTATCCAAATGGAGATGTGCCGGCTGACAGGGGAGTTTGTACTGATGTGGTGATTCGCGCATACAGGATGGTTGGTATTGATCTTCAGAAGGAAGTTCACGAAGATATGCTTTCACATTTTAGTCTCTATCCCCAAATGTGGGGGTTAACCAGGCCAGATCCCAATATTGACCATCGAAGGGTGCCAAACCTGATGAAATTTTTTCAACGAAACGGAATTGAAAAACAGATCACCCAGGACCCGGGAGATTACCTGCCCGGTGATATTGTTTGCTGGAACCTGGGAGGGGCTGTTACACATATCGGGATTGTTGTGGATCGAAGATCAGAGGATGGGGAGCGATACCTGGTGGTGCATAATATTGGGGCCGGCCAGGTGCTGGAGGACTGCCTGTTTGATTTTCGGATCATCGGGCACTATATTTATAAAAACGATACGCCAAGCAACTTTCTGCCCGGGGTGGCGATCTTGTATGTGAAGATCATGGAGAAAGGGTGAAGATATCCGGGCAGGCAGTGACCTATCTGGTAGGAGAAATCAAAATAGAATAATCATGAGATTTTCAGAGGACCGCATCGAAAAACTGAGTTGCAGTGATGGCTTTAAAAGGGATATTCATATCTGGGAACCTGATCTACCCAAAGCAGTATTGATAACCATCCACGGTCTCATGGACCACGGCGGAGCTTACTTTTTGCCTGCACTTTATTTCAAGGAGCACCAAATAGCAACTGTTGCCTACGACCAGCATGGACATGACATGAAGAGAAAGGCGCACTGCCCCCGCTTTGACATATTCCTTGACGATCTTGAATTAATGATCGAGTGGGTAAAGGAGAATTTTAGGGAGCTTCCCATTTTTATATTGGGCCACTCCATGGGCGGATTGATCGCCACCCATTTCGGTTTGTGGAGGATGAATGAGGATCCACTGATCAAAGGTTTCGTGATGTCATCACCCTATTATATGAATGCTGTGAAAGTCCCCAGGATCATGCAAAAGTTTGTAGGAGTCCTTTCTACCCTCGCTCCCCGCATGGCTACCCCCGTTGAAGATTTCATTCCATATGTTACCCATGATCAGGATATCTTTAAACGCCACCGCGAAGAGATAGAAGATCAGGTCAAAGCAGCAAAGGTGTCTATCAGGTTGGGTAACGAGCTATTAAAAGCCCAACGGTTAATTCCAGGAAAGATTTCTGAGTGGAGACACCCTTTGCTGGCCATTATTGCAGGCGATGATAAGATAGCGAATGTTGAGGCAACCAGGCAGGTATTGGGCCAGATCGAAAAGGAACTGATAACCGAATTGTACTATCCGGAGAATTACCACGAAAACTTTAACGAGCCCAACAGGAATGAAATTTTTACTGAGATTGTGATGTGGGTTCAACAACACATTTCTTAGGATTTATTGTGGTTGAACATTCTTGTACTTATATTTAGATTGAATTCTTTTATATGACGATAAATCCTCTTAGAGGAAAAGGCAGATGGCTTGGAATGATCCTGGCTATTACAATCCTACAGCAGGCTTGCCTGCCTGAAGTGTCAGCTCCTCTGATCGAAATTGAAACAGGTGCCATTGAAGAGGTAGGACCCACCCACTGTTATATACAGGGAGAGATCATAGGTGTAGGGCAAAAGGGTGTCAGTCAGCATGGTTTTGTATGGTCCGAATCACCCAATCCGTCCATTGAAACTGGATCCATAACCACCGAAGGTCAAGCTTTTGAAGCAGGAATTTTTTCTTCCACCATCAACGGATTATCTCCCAATACAACATATTTTATTAGGGCATATGGTACCGGTGTTGGACAAGTCGCTTATGGTATGGAGAAATCATTTACAACAAGCTCACCAGAAAAACCTACCCTTCATACAAGGCCGGCATTTATCGTGAGGGAATACTCGGCTGTTGCCGGGGGTGAAATCATCAGAGACGGGGGTGAAATGATCACCTCCCGCGGAGTGTGCTGGTCCACACATAATAATCCCAGAATCGATGATAATTGCACCATTGATGGTGCTGGAACGGGCAGTTTTGAAAGTGAATTGAACGAGCTGGAACCCTATACCGTGTATTTTTTCCGGGCATATGCCACAAACAAGGTGGGAACTGGGTACGGAGAGAGGTTTGGATTTATTACCGATTGGGACAATTCCACAATTTTTGATATTGATGGGAATGAATACACTACGATCCAGATCGGTGATTGGGTCTGGATGGCAGAGAATCTAAGGACTGTGCATTATTCCAATGGAGATCCCATCCAGCGTGTTGAATCAATGGAAGATTGGACGGGGTTGGGTTCAGATGCAAAGGCATATTGTTTTTATGAAAACAGCGATCTGGCTTTTGAAACATATGGTGCACTGTATACCTGGGCAGCGGCCATGAATGGTGAACCGAGTATCGATGAGATTCCAAGTGGGGTGCAGGGAGTGTGCCCCAGTGGCTGGCATTTACCCAGTGACAGCGAATGGAAGCAGCTGGAGTCGCATTTGGGTATGAGTGATTTAACGGCTAATGATGATGGTTGGCGTGGATGGGATGAAGGAGGTATGCTGAAACAGACCGGCACCTCGTTGTGGCTTGAACCCAATGATATGGCAACCAATTCCAGTGGATTTAGCGCCCTTCCTGGAGGATTTCGGGATGCCGATGGAAGCTTTCAATCGGGTGGAAAATTTACTTCATTCTGGTCCTCTTTCGGCTACGATGCTGACGGAGCCTGGTTGAGGGGATTGCATGCATGGCGGGGAGAACTTTTAAGGGATGTATACCCCCGGAAAAACGGATTTTCCGTACGTTGTATCAAAGATGATTAGAAAAACCAATTTATAGATTTATGTATTATCTGATTGTTCGTAACCTTGGCGCTCCTCGCTGCATCGATGGGAATAAGAAAGATGTGTATGAGGATGGAATGTCTTTTGATTGTACACCGGACCTGGAATGCTCGGCCAAAGAATTTGTAAAGGAAGTAGAGATCATCTGTATTGAACATCCCGATGACCCTATTATTGCGATGGTGTTCAGGGATTGACACAGGTTATCAGTCACGTCAAAGCAGCCCTTAAAAATAAAGACCATGAAAAAGCTAAGCTTACTGCTTACAGGAATTCTTTTACTGTTCTCTATTACTGGATGTACTTCTGTGAAACGATTTAAATCGGTCAGTTATAAAGGTCAGGACAATACCCTTGTGGATATGGAACTTTTCGGATCCCGGCTCACCATGAATGATGTTGAACCTGCAGATAAAAACCTGTGGGACCTGAGTGCCAGTGCTCAAACACAGTTGATCCAGATCCTTGATGAAAGGTATCCGGATAACGGGCAATTTATCAATGCCCTCAGCAATGAATATCTGATCAGCAGTGATATTACATCACTGGATCTTACCGGGAAAAAGCTGCGGATGATTTTTACGATCGCCAAGCAGAGGGATTATTCAGTTTTGACCAATCCTTCCAGCCGGTTTTCTCCGGCAGATCGGATTGAATACCTGAAATTCAGCCTGGAAATCCCCGAAAAATATAACCTGCAATTTACGGGATGGAACAGGTACGCCACCGAATATGGCGAAATTGATATTGCCGATGTAAGCTTTTCCAAAAGTATTGACCTTGATCTGGATGGAACAGGGATTTCTGAAGTGGATGCTGGTGGAAAGAGCAGCTTAAACCGAAGCGAAGAGCAAGCGGTTAGAACCCGTTACCTGAAACTGAATGGAAGTATCAATAACCACAGGATTGAAGTGGAGGAGGAGGGAACCCGGGAAATTGACTTAACGGGCAATGTGATCGCCGATGTGTCGCTGGAATTTGAGGGTTTTCCGGAGCGAATCACCATTCCAATATTTGTTGGGGAAGGGATGAATGGAACTGGTGTCGGTAGTTTGGCCGCCCTAAGGTTTGTAGACTTAGTGGTTCCCCGCATGGAGGAGGCTCCCGACACCATTAAAGGATACCTTCAATTCAGTTATATATACAGGCATGTACAATCGGGTTGGAAAACCTACCAGGAGTGGGACGATCAGGTGGAATACTATTCAGGAACTTTAAAGAAAGAGATACCACTTTTTACCAGGAAGGATTATCTGCCAATCCTCTACACCATAGGAAATGAGCTGGACGGCAAAACCACGATGAAAGTCAGATCTCATCACGGTACAGAATACCCCCTACAGTTCAAAGATTATTCGGATGCACGTCGTTTCATGGAATGGATATTGGCCTTAACGGACATGGATGATGCGATGATTGAAAAAAATATCCTGTTGTTCAACGGTGATCCAGTCACCCCAGAACTTATCGTGAAGGAAGAGATGAAGGTGATGCTGGTGTACTGATGAAACGTTTATTGATCGATACAGGTTTCATTTCCCCCCGTACCAGAATCCCCGGTTCCAGGTATGCTCTTGCAACTTGATAAGAATATCACGGCTGAGGTCTGGCAAATCAGAAACACCTGTATTCTGGAGCGCCTGGTTACGGTTCCTGATGCCGGGGATCACGGTGGAAACTGCCGGGTGGGCCATGGCGAATTTTAGGGCCAGCTGGGGCATGGTGTAACCACTCTTCCTGAATTCTTTCTTGATCTTTTCGGTGCGTTTTACCCCTCTCATCAGACGATCCCCTTCAAAGTAATTGCTGCGAAAATCATCCTGGCCAAACTTTTCATCACCCTTGTATTTACCGGTCAATACTCCTTCGTCAAATGCAACCCTCACAATAATACCTGTTCCCGTTTCACTGGCAACTGGTAATATTTGAGCGGCAGGTTCCTGTTCAAAAATGTTGTAGATGACCTGTAAAACATCAATCATTCCTTCGCGCATGAGTTGGACCACACAATTCTGGTCATGCTCGGGAGTGGATATTCCAATCTGTTTGATCAATCCCTCCGATTTAATTTTCTGAAGGATCTCCAGGGCAACGGGTTTGTCATTCCATGCCCTTGTCCATGTGTGCAGCAATAATACATCCAGACTTGATACCTGCAAATTTGTTAGCCGTTCTTCAATATTTTCGCGCAGGTACTTTTCCGAATATCGCTCTTCAATCCTGCAATATGGAGAAGGGGGCCACTTACCTGGAGCAGGTGGTGTTTTGGTACAAACATGGACAATTTCTGAACGGGTTTTGAGAAATTCCCCGATGATTTTCTCTGATTTCCCGTTACCATACCCGGCGGCAGTATCAATGAAATTCACCCCTTTATCCAGAGCTGTTTCCAGTGCTTCCAGTGAATCCGATTCTTTCTGGTTGCCCCAGCTACCTCCGATGGCCCATGCCCCAAATCCAATTTCGGATACTTCCATCCCCCTATTACCAAATTTGCGGTATTTCATAGTAATCTCCTTTTTTGTTCTAATATAGTTAGTTTGTATTCATTATTTCCTTGACCCTAACCAAAAGATTTGTCAGAAGTATAAAAGAATCTTATTTTTAATTTTCCTGAATATATCCTGAACCCATAAAACTTTTAATTAAGATGGACAATCCTAAAATCAAATCATTAAAGAACCTTTCGCGAAGAAACTTTTTTAAAAATGCCGGGATCGGGACTGCAGTTATTGCAGGGATGCCTGTGCTGGCTAGCTCCTGTTTTGCAGAATCGCACTCTAAGAAGATTGGCAAATTCTTTTCAAGTGGTGATGTGGTGCTGTTCCAGGGCGATTCCATCACCGATGCCGGGAGGGATAAAAGACGGGAACTTTCCAACAATGCAGGATCTTTTGGAGCAGGTTATGCCCATATTATTGCTTCCTGGCTCCTTGAAGAACTGGCAGGGAATGAATTGACTATCTACAATAGGGGAATTAGCGGGAACAAGGTATACCAGCTGGCTGAGCGTTGGGATAAAGATTGTCTGGATCTGAAGCCAGGTGTGCTTAGCATTCTCATAGGCGTTAATGACTACTGGCACTTTCGAAATGGGAGGTATGATGGTACTCCCGAAATTTATGAAAATGATTTTCGCAATCTTTTAACAGGACGAAAGCACATTTCCCGATATCAAACTGGTTATTTGTCAGCCGTTTGTGCTTAAAGAAACCAGTGCGGTTGACGAAACATGGGTGGAACCATTCAGTGCTTACCAGGAGAGCGCGGCTAAAATTGCCAAGGAATTTGACGCTATCTGGGTACCTTTCCAGAAGGCTTTTAATTCGGCAACTGAAAGGGCTCCTGCTGCCTATTGGGCCGGCGACGGGGTACATCCCTCCATGGCAGGTGCCCAGTTGATGGCAAAGACCTGGCTGGAAGCAATAATCAAATAATCTGGGCAGGATGGGTAAACATACTGTACTCCTTCTGGTTTTATCCATTTCACAATTTTCCCTTGCTAATGAACCAATTTGGGGAAACCTTGCAAATCCGGGTTTTGAAAATACACCCATAAAGAGTACGTTCTTCTTTACCGGGAACTGGCGCAATGGTGTCCAGTTCTATGATTACAATCCATCGAACAATACAGGCTTATTTACAATCCATCCGGAAGATGCTCGCCATCTGGGTTGGTCAGAAAATGCCACAAACAGGGATTTTGCAGTAAATACTATGATAGATGCAGGAGTAAATGTGATCAACATGTCATATTGGGGATTACCTGGTACAGACAATTGGGCCCACTGGGCTCCCATGCAGAGCTCTACTGCATCGCATGATGAATTATTCACATCAGCACTGGGAAAGGATCTGCTCATTGCGCCCTATATTGAATCCTTTGCCAGTACTGTTGATTATAATGGATTTACGTTTGCTGATGACTTTCCTGGTAGCCCTTCCAATCCCGCCCCACTTCTGATCTCTATGATTGAAGATCTGGTGGACCGTTATCTGATCAACCCGGTCAATACACAGTGGACGGAAAAGTGGGCAAGGGTCTATGATAAAGCTGGAGTTGAACGATATCTGATTTCCATTATTCATGTGGCCTCAAATCAGAATTCGGTCACTGATCAGTCCTTTGCTGAGGGATTTGACCTGGTGGCAGATGCTGTATTTGAAAGTAGAGGTGTCCGGATAGGTTTCGCTTTAGATATCTTACCACCCGATAGTTATGCTCCTGGATTATTCAAAGCCACACCACTGGCTACCGGTCCGTGGTTGGCGCAGCAGAATTCGGTAGTTGCCATCCAGTGTTTCATACCTGAGATCTGGACTGGAATGAGCAATGAAACCGATTTAATATCCTGGAAAAGGTCTTACCACACCTCATGGATCAATACGAATGTACCTGTGATTCATGATATCTCGCCAGGATACGATGCTCATATTGTTTTCCCGGCTTCTCCCGTTTATGGAAATAATCAAACCTGGCGTAATTTACAATCTGTGGAGATCAATGAGTTAGGGAGCAAATCCATCACTTTCAATGCATGGAATGGATATTCGGAAGGCTTTGCTGGAATGCCCACTGTGCAATATGGGGATGATACCTATCAATGGATTTGTACTCTGTTTGAGGGCTCCTGCGGGAATTCTAACGCGATTTTCAATCAAACCAACCCTGCACTCTTTCTCGAAGTTGTACCTAATCCTGTTTCCCAATCTGTTATAATCCGCTTTAAAAACCAACAGGAGCATATTGCTTCATATGATATTTTGGATGGAAGTGGAGTATTGACTCAATCTTGGAGCGTTCATCAGATGGCTGGTCCCGCATCCGAAATCCAGATCAATATGGAACAGATGCTAAACGGATTGTATTTTCTCATTGTCCAGACTGACAAGGGTATCTATTCAACAAAAATTCTGAAAGTGGAATAGTAACTCTCTATTTGGCCTGATCGTATTCGTCCTGTAGTTCGTTAAAGACATCCTTGACCGTAGAGATCGCTTTCACCCTTCCTGCATTGGACCCAACAAATGCAAATCCGTCCTCCAGGTTCCCCTTATATGCGGCAAGCAGGGCTTCTGCTATGCAATAGGAAGTAGTTTTGGAATCACACGATTTTATGCAATTATGTTTACAAACAGCGGGCCTTCTCTTCCCTTCTGTTGCTTCCTTCAGGAACCGGTTAAAGATGGATCTCCCGGGCATACCAACCGGACTCTTTATAATTTGAATATCTTCCTCCGTGGCGTCTACATAAGCCTGCTTAAATCTATCTGAGGCATCACATTCCTCGGTGGCCACAAAACGCGTCCCCAACTGCACTGCACTGGCTCCCCGTTTCATGATTTGTTTGATATCCTTCCCCGTAAATATTCCTCCCGCGGCAATCACGGGGATTTCTTTATTGAATTTCTCCTTAATTTCCTTGGCTACTTTAACAACCTCATCCACCAGGTTCTCAAGCTTATTACTTACTTCCTGAAGCGCATCTGCTTTAAATCCCAGGTGTCCGCCTGCTTTAGGTCCCTCAACCACAAAGGCATCGGGCAGATAATCAAAGTTTTGCTTCCACTTCTGGGCGATGATGCTGGCAGCACGCCCCGAAGAGACAATGGGCACCAGCTTTGTTTTCACACCTTTAGTGAGGTAACCGGGTAAGTCAAGGGGTAGTCCGGCTCCGGAAAAAATAATATCAATGCCTTCCTCAATGGAGGTCTTCACCATGTCAGAAAAGTTGGTTAATACCGACATGATATTGACCCCAAGGACACCGGATGTCATTTCACGGGCCTTCCTGATCTCTTTTTGAATGGCAGCGATGTTGCTTCTTTTGTAACCAAGGTTTTCTTGTTTGCCGGTGAGTCCTATCCCAACGGTTGATATAATGCCCACTCCACCCATATTGGCCACTGCTGAAGCAAGTTTTGATAGGGAGATACCTATTCCCATTCCACCTTGAATGATGGGTACGGATATTTTCAGGTCTCCAATGTTCAATGGTCTCATATAAAAATTGCTTTAATAAGCGGAATGCATGGCAAAAGTACTCATTTATTCAAGTGAGTTGTCATATGTGACAACTTTATTTTGTTTATCAACTATCTTTGGGCTTCCGTTTGAATAGAGTTGATCCCTTCCATGAAGAAGCATTGTCATAGGCCTTTTTCTCCAGCAAAATTACCGTTCTTTTATGGATGGGTCATCCTGGCAGCTGGGACCATTGGGATCCTGATGAGTATTCCCGGCCAGACCATGGGTGTTTCGGTGTTCACTGAAAACCTGCTTTCCGATCTACAGATCAACCGGAACAATCTGAGCCTGGCCTACCTGGTGGGGACTTTGGGATCAGGATTAATGATCACAAGGGCAGGTAAATTCTACGATCGCTATGGAGCCAGGGTTATGGCATTTGTTTCCGGAGTGATGCTTGGCATTATGTTGATTTATCTGACACGGGTGGACCGATTTGTGAATGCCATGCAGGAATGGAGCTGGATTTCACCCGTGGTGGCAACTTTCATTTTACTAGCCGTTGGATTCTGGGGGATTCGTTTTTTTGGACAGGGCCTGCTTACAATGGTCTCACGTAACATGGTGATGAAATGGTTCAATAAGCGAAGGGGACTCGCCAATGCCGTACTGGGTATCTTTACAGCACTTGGATTTTCTGTGGCACCGAAAATATTGAGCCAATTCATTGAAGAGCTCCAATGGAGAGGTGCCTGGACGATGCTGGCCTTATTGGTGGGGGTAATATTTGCTGTGTTTGTTATTTTGATATACCGTGACAATCCTGAGGATTGTGGTTGTGTGGCGGATGGCAATATGCGTACAGGAAAAAAAAGCAAAAGACCCCCTAGTCTACCAGCCCATGATTACAGCCTTTCTGAAGCAAGAAAAACCAAGGCTTTCTGGGCATTTACACTGGCATTGTCAATATCCGCACTCTATATCAGCGGACTTACATTCCATATAATCTCAGTGTTTGAATCTTCAGGATTAACCAAAGAGATAGGGCTGGGAATTTTCATACCGACCTCTGTGATTGCTGTGGTCGTTCAATTTGGTTGCGGATATGCCAGTGACTATATCAGATTGAAATACCTGTTGATTTTCTTTATGATTGGAATGCTCGCTTCAACATTTGGACTTACCATGCTCGGTGGACAGCCAATAGCCTATTGGATGATCATCTCGGGAAATGGAATCGTTTGGGGTCTTTGGTCAGTACTTATCGGTGTAACCTGGCCCAGGTTTTACGGATTGAAAAACCTGGGTGCAATCTCCGGATTGTCAATGAGCTGGACGGTCATCGGATCTGCACTGGGACCCTATCTTTTTAGTCTTTCTTTTAATGCTTCGGGTGGTTATGACCTTGTGGCCTGGCTATGTGTTGGCATTTCCGCACTCCTTCTGCTGTTTGCTTTTAAAGCCGACAATCCCAGTGAGGTTCAATAGATTTTTGTACAGTGCAAGGTTTTTCGTAAATTTAATTATCATGATCCAATCTCTGTGAGAAATAGCAGTTTAGAATATATCATTCCAGCCGCTCTGGCCCTGGTCGCAACTTTTTTACTGATCAGATTTATTCCTGTACTTTCCACCCAATACTTGTTGAAACTTGAACAGAAAGAGACCGTAGCCCCGGATGATTATAAGTACTATTATGACCTGGATGAAGATGGTGCCAGTGAGGTATTCACCATTTACATCAATACGTCCAATAACCTGGCCATATCCATAGCCAACTTGAACAAGGCTACTATCAATCAATTCAATCTACCTGGAAAGTTGACAAAAATTGGTGCAACCTTGGATTTGCATGATATTAATCGTGATGGTATTCAGGACATATTTGTCTGTACCGAAAAGAATGATTCGCTGTTCCTGACCATCATTGATAATCTTTTTGGACACCCCACCACCACTCGGGAATATTTTCTGGATCAAATTAACCAGTACAACGACAATGAAGATTATCTTTTTGTCCCGGGAGAAATTACAGATCTTACCGGAGATGGTTCACCGGAGTATGTATTTGCGATCAATGGGGGGCATGCACTCCAGCCCAGGAGGGTATATGCTATAGATTACCAGCATGATAGCATCATGAAATCCCCGTTAAGCGGTGCAGCGGTCGTATCTATTGATTGTTTTGACCTGGATAAAGATGGAACGGACGAAGTTTTACTCAACACAGTGGCTCCGGAAAATTTCAAAACGACCATTCCCTACAGGGACTCTATCACCTGGATGATGGTATTGGATGAATCACTGCAGTTTTACAAACCTCCTATCCCCATGAATCATCCCCCATCCTGGATCTCCATGGAACCGTTTATTTATGAGGGCAATCATTATGTGATGACATATCACAGGTATAGAAACAATGATGATTTTGATTACAATGCAGTTCTGACCATTTATAACGATTCCCTTCATCCATTAAAAAGCAGACTTTATACGGGCCAATTGCATAACAGGTACCATCTCTGGAGGATCCCCGGCAGTTTGGAACTGAAGGATATTAAATTGTTTGGGAATGAGGGAGTCTATACAGTGGACATGGACCTGAATCCAAAGGACTCAATATTAAATCGGGGGCAATTCGGTTATAATGCAGAGGTCCAGCTTGATATTGATGCAGATGGTGAACGAGGAATACGTTTTTTTAGGAAACTATAATCTCAATGTTTTCAGATCGGACCTGAGGGAATCGGCCAGTTTGGATTTCCTGTGGAATGAAAGAAATCCCAGAACTCTAATTTCCAGAATCGAGAATGGGAAAGATTATCCGATCCTCTTTGTCCAGGTAGGTAATGAGCGGTTTACCCTTAGGTATTTGAAGAATGGCTGGTACAGACAGAGGGAATTGGTCTATCCTGGAATGTTTTTCCTGCTATTCGGACTTTTCTTTCTGTGGCTCTTTCTTCAGAACCGAATCGTTTCTAAAAGATATGAAAAAGACAAACTGATCAGTCAGTTGCAACTTCAATCCATAAAAAACCAGTTGGATCCTCATTTTACATATAATGCGCTAAACGCTGTGGGATCCCTTATCTATAAAGGAGAAAGAGAACTTGCCTACCAATACCTGAAAGGACTGACTGATCTTCTGAGAATGGTATCAGGCGATTCCGGGGAGGTCACATGGACCCTGTCCAATGAGTTCGAGTTTGTAATCAAGTACCTGGAGATTGAAAAACTTCGTTTCAGGGAGAAATTTAACTATGAAATGAAAGTGGAGGAGGAGAAGCTGAAGGAGTTTCATGTACCAAAAATGAGCATCCTCACATTTGTGGAGAATTCCATTAAACACGGGTTAAGGCATAAAGAGTATGACCGGAAGCTGGAGATCAGAGTTGTTGGTCTGGGTGCTGGATTAAAGATAGAGATTCAGGACAATGGGATTGGCAGGGCAGCTGCAGCCAGACACCAGAAAGAATCCACAGGCCATGGAATTAAAATGATGAAGCAGTATTTCAAACAGTTTAATGAAGCCACCGGAAGGAAGGCTAGGTTTGATGTGAAGGACTTGTTTGAATATGACCTGAAAGCTGCCGGAACACTTGTTGAAATCATTATCAAATGAAAAACAATAACATTTCAATTCTGATTGTGGATGACGAACCTGAAGCGAGAGATCTTTTAACCATTCTCCTGAATCGGATCGGGGGTGTAAAAATTGTTGGCGTTGCTGATAATGTAGACCATGCATTGCTCCAGGTAGTAAAGAAGGAACCGGATTTGATTCTTCTGGATATCCAGATGCCGGAGAAGAGCGGTTTTGAACTGGTGAGTCAGCTCAGGCAAATGGATAAAGATATTGGATTCATATTCGTGACTGCCTATGATGAGTATGCTATTAGGGCCGTGAGAGAGTCTGCCCTTGATTACCTGCTCAAACCAGTGGATCCTTCCGAACTTGAGCGGGCCATTGCAAAATACCGGCTTGAAAGGAAGCAGAAGGTCCTGAACACTCAGATCGATGAGCTATTGTCCAACATGGGTATTGGTCAGAGGTTGAAATTGAACACCCGCACTGGTTTCATGGTCATAGATCCACGGGATATTGTGTGCTGTACTGCTGACGGGAACTATACCGAGATTACACTTACCAAAAGCCGTCAGGAGACTATTTCAAGTAATCTGGGGAACCTGGAGAAAGAGCTTTCAAACGATCGCTTTTTCAGGATCAGCCGGTCAGCATTAATTAATTTGAGATACCTGACCCATGTGGAAAACAAGACGAGCATGTGCAGGCTTCAGGGATCATCAGTAATTGAGCTAAAGGTGGCGAGAAATCGATTGGGAAAGTTGGAGGGAGTTTTAGAGAGGTAGAAGCTTTAGGGTCTCAATGGTTATAGAAAAATAATTCCATGCATAACTTATATTTTTGTTCTATGAGAATATTTAACAGAATGGTCACTTATCTGGTAGTTGGTTTGATGTGGGGCAGTTGTTCTCAGCGGCCTCTGGAAAACCTTGAGCAACGATCAGAGCGTATTTCCAGGGCGGAGATGGAGAGTATTGCTGAGCTGCTTGGAGATGATCTGTATGAAGGTCGTGCACCCGGGACCCGGGGTGGTGATCTGGCAGAAATCTATATGAAAAGCTTGTTCAAATTTATTGATCTGGAGCCGGGAGTGAATGGAGCCTTTCTTCAACCCTTTGTAATGAAAGGTTTCTCAAGCAGTGGTATCACATTGACTGCAGATGAAGTACAGTTGGATTACATCGATGATTTGGTAGGATCTTTTACTGTTGAGGATGAGTCCGTTGAACTTAAGGGGCAAGCTGTGTTTGTTGGCTTTGGAATTACCACAGACATCTGGGATTGGGATGATTATAAAGATGTGGATGTGAAGAATAAAATTGTGATCACCCGGGTGAATGACCCTGGAATGCTTAATACTGAAATATTTGAAGGAGGTACCCTGACCTATTTTGGCAGATGGACCTATCATATTGAGGAGGCTGCAAGGCGAGGTGCCGCAGGGATCCTGTTGATACATACAGACGAATCCGCAGGCTATGACTGGAATGTGGTGAGAAACTCCTGGACCGGTGAGGAGTTATACATCGACTCAGATCTGCAGAATAATCTAAAATTCAGGGGCTGGATCAAGGAAGGCAGTGTAAGAAAATTACTAAATGCCAGGAATATCAGTCTGGATGAGTTGTATGAAGACAATGCTTCAAAAGAGTTTCAGCCTGTGGACCTGGGTTTCAACCTGCAAATTTCAGGGAAGAATAGTTTCAGGGATGTTACCAATCGAAATGTGGTGGCTGAAATTGCAGGGCAAACCAAAGAGAGGATTGTATTGAGTGCGCATCTGGACCATCTGGGTCTGGACCCTCTGAAAGAAGGGGACAACATATACAACGGAGCCATTGACAATGGAACTGCACTAGGGGCCATGATGGTGGTGGCAAAAATACTGAAGGAGTTTCAGGATGACCTATATTATTCGGTAACGCTTCTGGCATGTAATGCTGAAGAATCAGGATTGCTGGGTTCCAAATATTATGCACAAAATACCGATCGAAGTAATATTATAGCCAATATCAATTTTGAATCAACTCCGGTGTGGGACAGGTCAAATAGCATTATGGGCATTGGTGCCAGATTTTCAGATCTCGAGGAGATAATTAAGGCTTTAGCTAATAGAAATAACCTCAAGTATTCTACTTTCTCCTTGTCCAACCAGGGACTGTTTTACAGGTCCGACCAGTTTTCCTTTGCAAGGTATGGAATCCCTTCAGTCTGGATCTCTGCTGGTGAGGATGAAATTACCGGGGAAAGAAATTATACTGAATTCTGGGGAAAGGATTACCATACAGTGAAAGATGACTTTGATCCAGAATGGAAACTTGAAGGAATGAAGCAAACCATACAATACGCATTGCTCCTGATTGATCATCTCAACCAGGTCAAAACAGCTCCCATGTGGAAGAGTAATTTACCCTTTCCTGTGGAAGTTAATTAAGGTTTAGAGGGACAGTTACTCCTGCAACCACCTGTAATCCACGATTTTTCACTTTCGATTCATCTGCCTCTTTGTTGATGTCCATCAGCCCAAGAACGTACCGTATTTCGGCAAAAAAGGTCATGTTTCCCCGTGGATGTTTAACGCCACCTCCAATCCCTGCCCCAAAGTCGAATCCCTTGGTATTCTCATTTTCGTCCTGCTCCCCTCCATCTTTGACATCTAATTTAGCATTCGTTAAAAATCCAATGCTTGGTCCAGCCATAGCATAGGGTAAAAGAGATTCATTATACTCAAAGTTATATCTGAACATTAAAGGAATCTCAAAATAGTTGATTTTGAAAACACCTACAAAGTTACTTGTTTCAATTCTGGCTCCTTTTTGTAAAAACATAGGTTCAGCATGCAAATCAATCCGGTCGGTTAATTGCCGGTCCACAACTGCCCCGATTCCAAAGCCAAGACGGCTTGAATAGTCCGCAGAACTGGATCCAGTGGGGACACTGATACTTGAGAGGTTAATATCTATTAGGCCGCCAATGTTCCATTGTCCGTGCATGGGCATAACGAACAATAAGGCAAGAAATACAAGTATTACACTTTTGTTTTGTCTCATGTTTTCACCTCCTAACTTTATCATTATAGCAAAACAAATTACAACATATTATGCAGGTAATCAGATAATTTCAATATTATAATGTTAAAAGGAATGTTAATTATTGAAGAAAATTTACTGGAATTAACAAAATCCGTGAATGAGTGTTAATGATTAACAATCAAATACAAAGAAGCTGATGAGAGGAGTGGTAATTACGGGATATGGGGACATTAAACGCAATGTTGCCGTTAGTGAAAGAAAAATGCCAACTGCCGGGGAAAACCAGGTTTTGGTTGAAATTCACGCTGCGAGTGTAAATCCGGTTGACTATAAGATAGTTGAAGGTGCATTAAGGATCATTAGAAAATTGGAATTTCCTGCTCCAATTGGATTTGATGTGGCAGGTGTTGTTGTAGAAAAGGGGTCAAACGTGCAACATCTTGACATTGGGGATGAAATCTTTTCCAGAGTTCCCACTGATTCTCCAGGTACTTTCGCAGAGTATATAGCCATTAACAGTGATGTGGTGGTGAAGAAGCCATCAAATTTAAGTTTTATTGAAGCTTCCAGTATTCCTCTTGTGGGAATGACAACCCTACAGGGATTTGAACTGGCCAAACTCGTACCCGGGGATAAAGTATTGATCCATGCGGGCTCCGGCGGTGTCGGTACCTTTGCTATTCAATATGCCAAATCCCAGGGCGCCTACGTATATACAACCACCAGCACAGAGAATGTCAGCTGGGTGAAAGAATTAGGTGCAGACAGGGTTATTGATTATAAAAAAGAAGATTACCTGGCGATTGTCAAGAACATAGATGTTGTATATGATACGCTTGGCGGAAAATACGCAAGGGAAGCTTTTCAGGTAATCAAGACAGGTGGCAGGGTGATCAGCATTGCAGGGGATATCGACGAAGAATCCGCCATTGATTTAGGACTAAATCAAATAATTAGATTTCTACTGAAACTGAAGTTTAAAAAAATAAAAAAGCTAAGCAAATCAAAATCTGCAACTTATCGGCATTTCTTCATGAAACCAGATGGTGAACAGCTAGAATCCCTGCGAATCCTCCTGGAGAATGGTTCCATAATACCAGTCATCGATAAAATATTTGATTTGAACGATGTCTCCGAAGCTTTGGTTTATCAAAAGGGAGGAAGGGTAAAAGGTAAAATAGTCATCAGGGTAAAATAATTTTTCTTTCATTCTTTTACATGGATTTCCATCCATAGCCCCGGAACTCATTTTGATATTAGGCTTTGGCTCTGTATCTTACATTTTTCAATGCTGGAAATCCTTTAATGTGATTGCTATGGGGATACGTCATCAGAAACAAATAAAGCCCTCCAATTTAACAAGGAGAGAGTTTGCAAAGACATCCTTGGTTTTCGGATCATTGGCCGGGCTCTTTCCGCAAATCGCTTTTACGAATCGAGGGAAGGATCTTCAAAATACAAGCTGGTTTGATAAACCCATGAGATGGGCCCAGCTTACCCTGGTGGAGAATGATCCCATACAATATGACCCGGATTTCTGGTTGGACTATTTTAAAAGAACCCATTCGGATGCAGTATGTTTAAGCGCCGGAGGTATCGTTGCCTATTACCCAACTCAAATTGAGTTTCATCATCGAAGTCTGTGGATGGGAGATACCGATCCGTTGGGTTATTTGGTAAAGGGATGCAGGGATATGAATATGGTGGTGATCGCCCGGACTGATCCTCATGCAATGTGGCCGGAAGCATTTAGTGTTCATCCTGAATGGGCTGCGGTGGATCGCCAGGGAAATAAAAGAAAGCATTGGTCCAATCCGGATCTCTATGTAACCTGTGCACTGGGACCTTATAACTTTGAGTTTATGACCGAAGTTCACAAGGAAATCATGACCCTCTATGCATTGGATGGAATTTTCTCCAACCGCTGGGCCGGTCATGGGATATGTTATTGTGAAAATTGCCAGAAGAATTTTCATGATTTTTCCGGGATGAATCTGCCACTATCAGCCGGGCGTCTGGATCCCGGTTATCAAAAATGGAATGAATGGCGAAGGAAAAGGCTGTATGAACTTATGGCAGCTTTGGGATTCTGAAATCCGCAAGATCAATCCGCAGGCACGTTTTATTCCCAACGGATTCCCTGATAAGAAAATTGCCGGCGAGCAATCGGATATTTTGTTCACCGATCATCAGGCCCGGCGCGGAGTGATTCCTCCCTGGTCCAATGGCAAACGGGCAAAAGAATACAGGGCGATTATGGGCAAAAAACCCATCGGTGGCATATTCAGTATGGGTGTGGAAGAGCCTTATCGTTGGAAGGATTCGGTACAGAGTGAAGCGGAAGTCCGCATCTGGGTAGCCGACGGAACAGCCAATGGAATGAGGCCCTGGTTTACTAAATTTTCAGGAACGCTATACGATCATCGCTGGCTTTCCTTTGTGGAGGATATTTATAAATGGCACCATAAAGCAGAATCCTATTTAAGAAATGAGAAACCTTTGGCGACAGTTGGAATGTTATATTCAGAACAGACGCAGCGTTATTACGGTGGGGAAACGCATCAAAACAAACCGGGTGATCATGATTCTGGAATGTATCATGCACTGATTGAAGCCCGGGTACCTTTTGAAATGGTTCATGATCAATACCTGGATGCCGGGCACATAGATCAATTCAAATTACTGGTACTTCCAAATATTGCAGCTCTTTCTGATGGGCAATGCCAGCAAATCAGTGATTACGTGGATAGAGGTGGGAGTATTCTGGCCACATATGAGACTTCTCTTTTTAATGAAAAGGGAGAGAAAAGAGATGATTTTGGTCTCAGGGATCTTCTGGGTGTCTCATTCGACGGTGAAGTTGAGGGCCCCATGAAGAACTCATATTTACGAATTACAGAAGAAAACGGACAGTTTCATCCCATTCTCGAAGGATTGGAAAACACCACCCGGATTATTAATGGAATCTACCGCCTGGGGATTCAACCGAATATCGAATTCCCCTCTCCGGTGACTTTGATTCCTTCATATCCGGATTTACCCATGGAGCACGTCTATCCCAGAGAACCTGAAACAGATATCCGGGAGATTTACCTTCGTGAAATTGGAGAAAGCCGGATTGTATATTTTCCATGGGATATTGACCGGACATTCTGGGAAATATTAAGTGTTGATCATGGAAAGATGATTCGTAATGCAGTGAATTGGGCCATGAATGAAGAGCAGCCTGTGGAGGTTCTTGGACCGGGAATACTTGATATTACCATCTGGCAACAAAAACAATCAATGACTGTTCATCTGGTGAACCTGACAAACCCAATGATGATGAAAGGTCCCTTTCGAGAGTTAATACCACTTCCGGAACAGGATGTTAAGATTCAGATCCCTCACGGCAAAAAAGTAGTTAAAGCTCAACTATCTGGTGTCAGGGACAGCACCGGAATATAAGATTGTCAATGGTAATGTTGAACTTGTGGTCCCCTCAATTCTGGATCGCGAAGTGATTGCCCTGGATCTGGAAGGTTAAAAGAAAAGGTGCAGCTCATTGCGAACTGCACCTTCTAGAGACAATCTGAATTTTGATTCGATTACATGGGTGTAATCGTAATCTTCACGGCGTCAGAAACTGAGGGGTATGTAAAACCGTCATCAACAGCTCTTACACTGCTGTTTTCATCGGATCCTCCGTTTAGTCTGGCGGGCTGATGAATCCCTACACCAGGAAATTCATTTACCTCGGTTCCTGCATCATAAAGCATCACGCTTGAGGTGATATCACCGGAGAGGGGAGTACCTCCCGAGAATAGGGCGATTCCCATGGCTGATGGGGAGTAAAAGAGGTCATTTGTATGCACCAGCATGGTGGCAAAGCTTAAATATTCGCCCTCTTCAGCCTCGAATGTAAACTCATAGCTGCTTCCGGGTAATAGTGGACCTGGACCCGAAGCACCAACCGGAGTGTTAAAAGCACCACTTGAGGCTACTCCAGTTTTTGAACTCAGAGCAGTAGCCAGGGTAGATGGATCTCCATTTTCTGCCAGGTTCTCCAGACCTTCACCCAAATCAGACTGGTTATTTTTAAATATGGGTGAAATACCTGAAGCATGCACAGCAAATGCACCAGGTGCAAGGGGCGACACATAACCGCTGTTCATATCAAGGTGGCCGGCCAGACCAGATGGATCACCATCCTCTGCCAAACCTTTCAACCCTGAACCACTGTCAGCCATGCCCGCCTCGAAAAGCGGATGGTCATCCGTATGGATCACCCAAACACCCGGTGCAATGGGAGTGGTACTTCCAGCCAGGTTGTTAATGGTTACTGTGAAATGGGTGGCACCGTCATTTTCTATCATCACACTGATGTTTTCACCAACAGATGGGTAGGTAAAGCCATCGTTTACCATACTGATATCTTTTACTGTACCATTTTCAGCAGTTCCGACACCACCCCCACCGTTCAGTGGCTGATTTGGACCGGTTCCCGGTTCTTCATTTACTTCTGTACCCGCATCATATAGCATGATCATTGAAGTGATATCACCGCTGATGGCCACATCACTTTCAAACAACGCAATTCCTCCGCCTGAAGGCGCATAGAACAGGTCATTGGATTTCACATACATGGTGGCAAAAGAGAGTTTGGTGCCCGGACCAGCGTCAAATGAGAACTGATAGGAGTTATCCGGACCAGCTCCACCCGGCTCGGATGCACCCACGGGTGTATTAAATACCCCGCTTGAGAGAAATGATTTTTCTTCCATCACATTTTCGATGGTCACTTTAAACATGGAGGAATTTTTCATTTCCTCATCTTCTTTGGCACACCCGCTAAAGAACAGGGTGACCACAATTGCACTTAAAATTAGAGTTGTTTTCATTGTTAAATTTTTTTATGAATGACTGATTCAAAGCTCCGTCAATGGATTCACAGGGGAATCACGAAAACTTAACAATTGTGTAAACTTTTTATTTTGGAGAAGAAAATCAGGCAATATTTGCCACCGGCAGAGAAAATTGAAATCGGGTACCCTTTCCAACCACGCTTTTCACATCGATGGAAGTTTCGTGGAGATCAATGATCCTTTTCACAATGGCCAGTCCAAGGCCGCTGGATCCACCACGTTCATCTTTTTTGAAGTAGCGATCAAAGATATGGGGCAGATGATCCTGTGAAATTCCTGCCCCCGTATCTGCGATGGTGATTTCCACATCTCCACTGGATACTGATTTTATTTCGATGTTTATGGTATCCCCATCTTTGCAAAACCGGATGGCATTGTCGATGAGGTTTTGAAGGACCCTGTCGATCAGAAGGATATCTGCTTCCACCACAGGAGTGTCTTTCGAAACGATGGTGTTGATACTGACACCTTTCTTTTGTGATAGGATTCTGTATTTGTTGGCCACATCATGCACCAGTTCGCCAATGGAAAAGGGCTCCCTGTTCAGCATCACCTGGTTGGTTTCCAGTTTGGACAGTTCGAAGAGGTTGGTGACCAGTAGTTGAAGATTTTCACAATTCTTATAAATGACCCCAAGGTATTTCTCCTTCTCTTCCTGTTGAATGGTATCCTTCTTCAGGATCAGGGTCTCGGCATACCCCTGGATGGAAGCAATGGGTGTGCGCAGGTCGTGGGAAATATTGCTGATGAGCTCTTTTCTCAGGTTTTCCAGTCCCTTGAGGTCTTCAATGTTTTGTTCAATGGTATCGGCCATGGAATTAAATACATGCCCGATCTGGTCCAGGTCATCATCGCTCTTTACTTCGATACGGGTCTTCAGATCCCCATCGCTGAATTTCTGGATTCCCCGGATAATCCTGTTCAGTTTCTTCACAATGAACCATAGAGCCAGCAATCCCACAAGGGCCGAACCGATCAGGATGGTAAGAATGGATCGGATGGAGAGTCCCATAATGTAACTGCCCCTTACCAGGTTGGCAGCAGAGGTATATTCCTGACTGGCCAGTACAATATATATGTAACCGGTCAATCGGTCCCCCTGAATCACTTCTGCAGCAGAAAAGATCTTTGTTTCACCCGGATTCCTGGGATCATCACCATAAATAAGATGCCGTGGCGATTTATCCAGAAAATTGTTGATAGGATCCAGCGAAACACGTTCCAGTTTAACTACCTTTTCCGGGGCCACGTAACTTAAGATTTTCCCCTCTGTATCCAGCAGGTATACCTCAATGCTTGGATTGATCACCATCAGAGAATGAACCAGGTCTTCGATACCAGCTTCGTTAATGATCCCATCTTCAAGAAAAGGTGTCATCATTACTGCCACATTCGCAGCCAGATCCCTGTTCATGTTCTGGTTTACCTCGAATGAATAGTTTTTTGCAGCCTGCACCGATATATAAAGGGTAATCACAGCGAAGAGAAAAAGAACCACAATGAACAGGGTGGATATCTTTCTGTATAATCTGCTGAATGAATTCTTGTTTTTCTTTGTCATGATTCTGAATCTTTAAATTTATAACCAACACCCCAGGTGGTCAGAATGAACTCGGGTTCGTTCATGTTTTTCTCGATTTTGGAACGAAGCCGATTAATATGTGAGTTCACCGTATGCTCGAATCCTTCGAAATCCACACCCCACACCTGGTTCAGCAGGTCCGATCTTGAATAGGTTTTCCCGGGATTTGAAGCCAGTAAAACCAGCATATCAAACTCCTTGGGTGAGAGTTCTACCTGTTTGTTATAAGCTCTGACGATCCGTTTTGATATGTCCACGTAGAAGTTCTCGCATTCAAGGACCCGGTCGGTCGCTGATGTTTCCTTACTTTCCCTTTTACCCCTTCGCAAGACAGATTTTACCCTGGCTACCAATTCCCTTATGCTGAAGGGCTTGGTCATATAATCGTCTGCACCGATCTCCAGACCCAATACCTTATCGATCTCCTCCGATTTGGAGGTAAGCATAATGATGGGGGTTTCAATCTTCTCCTGACGTAGTTTCTTGCAGATTTCCAGACCATCCATACCCGGTAATTTCAGATCAAGGATGATCAGGTCGTATTCAGTTTCCATTGATCTTATGAGACCCTCCCTTCCGTCATGAACTTTGTGGGCTTCATGTCCATTGTCGTTCATGTGGATAGCGATGAGATCGGCAATATCGCGATCGTCTTCTATGATCAGTATCTTACTCATTATCATCTATTTTGGCGAAAATTAGTAAATAAAGATCACAAAACATTCACAAAAGTGTGGAATGCAGTGATCATTTATAAATGATTGAAGCACCCATGGCCACGATGCGTTAATAAAAGCAGGATTACCCGCTGCTTTATATTCAGTGGGCTATTCAATGATTTTCATAAATTTACCTTAGATTATAGAATCGTCTCCCGTTTAAAGCAAGTATTATATGAAATTCAGACCCCCACATTCATTGATTCTGGCACAATTCATCGTTTTACTGAGTGCTTGTGAGATGTGCCCTGAACTTTTGGAGCTGAGCCTTCAACCAGATGGTTTAAACGGTAGAGATGCTACGCTATGGAGCTGTATGCCTGATGCAAACTTCGGAAATGACATTGACTACGAGGCCATGGCATGGACCTGGAACTCCATCGGTTTTGGCGATGGTGTACTGCGGGGATTGATGGAATTTGATTTATCTACAATTCCGACAGGTTCTTATATCAAATCTGCAACCCTTTCTTTGTACAACAATCCCAATTCTTCTGAAAACCATGGGGAGCACGCTTCATTAAGCGGATCTAACAATGCAATACTACGCAGGATCACTGAGCAATGGGAAGAAGACCTGGTTACCTGGAAAAATCAGCCAGCTTCCAACTACAAAAACGAAGTATACCTTAAAATGAGCTCAGATCCCCATGAGGATTACCTCGATATTAATGTGACAAGACTTGTTCAGGACATGATAGATTATCCTGACGAGAGTTTTGGATTTTTATTCAAACTCGAAACGGAATTGTTTTACAGGGCAATGATATTTGCTTCCAGCGATCATCCGGATGTGGAGCTGAGGCCAAGACTTGAGGTTTTTTACACCTTAAATTATATAGTAAGTGACCTTTAATTGACTTTATGTCTGGGATGTAGTAACTTAGACATGTCTTTCTAGTTTTTCTTACTAAAAGAAATTAAAATGAAAATCCTGACACAAGTAAGCCTGATCTTATCGTTCGCTTCCCTGGTATTTTTTAACCAGGATGTTCTTTCCCAGGATCCTACCGGGGATTTTGTAGAAACAATTATGCAAGGAGATTTGGCTGCGGTTGAAACCGCCATTGACGGTGGAATGGATGTAAATATGGCTCACAACAACCGCACAACGCCGCTGATGTATGCGATTTATGGAGGGAATATGGACTTGGTGAAGCTGCTCATCTCCAAGGGTGCAGATGTAAACTTGAGTACCGAGAAAGGAGGAGATGCATTAAATGTGGCTGCTGCCGCGGGCCACATGGAGATCTGCGCACTTCTTTTGGAGAAAGGTGCTGATATTGAAGCTGCTGATAATGAAGGTAAAACACCTTTAATGAATGCAGTTTATAATAAAAAGCATGATGCTGCAGGATTCCTAATTGAAAAAGGCGCCGATATAAATGCCAAAGAGAGCAATGGTTGGAGTGCGCTCATGTTCGCAACCATGGGATGTGAAGTAGAATGTGTAAAGATGATGATTATGATTGGAGCGGATGTGAATTCCAAAACCAATGAAGGTGAAACCCCCCTCCAGAGAGCAGTGAAACTTCAGGAAGCCGGACTGGGTGATTATGAGGAGATTATTGAGGTATTAAAGGCTGCAGGTGCGAAGTAATCTCTGAAACATATGAAAAGACTGACTTATTTATTGATTTTGATTGGATTTCTATCCTGTGAAAAAAATCAATCTCCAGATTGCACAATCATTAATCCTGAGAACAATGCTGTTGTTACAATAGGGGAGAGTTTTCTTGTTTCTGTCGATGCCAGTGATCCTGACGGTACAATTACTGAAGTAAAACTTTTTTTCGACAACATTGAAATAGTGTCTTCAGAAAATTCCCCGTATAACTTTGAATTAACCATTGACGCATATACTCCTGGAACTTACCCATTAAAAGCTACGGCAGTTGACGCTGAGGGTCTGGAAGCATCAGATGAAATACAAATAACAATCGATGCAACTGTTCCCTCAGTAATCACCAGTGAAATATCGGAAATAGCTGCATTATCGGCGAATGGTGGTGGAGATATCACCTTTGATGGGGGTTCCGAGATAACAGCCAAGGGTGTCTGTTGGAGCACTTCTCCGGATCCCATAATTTCTGATAATCATTCAGTGGATGGAGCCGGCTCTGGTAGGTTCACCAGTTCATTAACCGGATTAACGTGTGGAACAACGTACTATGTGAGAGCCTATGCAACTAATTCCGTTGGTACAGCATATGGCAACCAGGTTAGCTTTACTACAAGTGTTTGTACGAAGTAATTGGAATGAACAGCTCATATTGTAAAGGCAGTTGCATCCTTCGCTGAACCGGTTTTCTTGCTGCCAATTGATCAGATTCGAATACAAATTCAATGATGAAAAAGAATAGCATTATTAGATTATTAATATTGTTGTGCTTTTTTTCCTGTACACAGGAGCAGAAAGTTGACACAAGACCAAGTGACGTTTCGACCAGCCAGAGGAAGAAGGTTTATGAGTGGCGAGGCGACAATAGAAGTGGTATTTACAATGAAGATGGCTTTCTAAAATCCTGGCCTGAAGAGGGCCCTGAGCTGGTATGGGAATATGAGGGAATAGGCAATGGATATGGATCACCAGTTTTCACACCTGAAAACATGTACATTTTAGGTGAAATCGATGAAGGTGCTTATTTATTTGCATTTGATTTAGAGGGAAAATTATTGTGGAAAAGGGAATTTGGGAATGAATTTTCCAAAGAATATGGAGGGTCGCGCTCCACACCTACAATTGTAGATGATTTAATCTATGCGATCTCTGGAGAGGGAATTCTCTGCTGTTTTGACAGGGATTCAGGAGAAGTAAAATGGTCTGTTAACATGATTAATGATTTGAATGGAACATATCCCCAATTTGGATATTCGGAATCAGTTGTTATAGAGGATGAGAAAGTATTTTGCACTCCTGGAGGGAAAGTCTCTAATGTAGTGGCGCTGAATCGTTTTACCGGTGAAGTAATATGGATCAGTGAAGGTTCAGGAGAAACGCATGCATATCATTCACCTCAGATTATCAAGCTCCATGACCGGAACGTGCATGTTTGTTTTACTGCATATGAACTAATGGGACACGATACTAAAACTGGTAAACTACTCTGGATGCATCGTCAGAATTACGTAAAGCCCTCTAAACGGGTGGAAGGAAATGACGAGGCGCATAGCAATACAGTGATATACGAGGATGGATATATATATTATGCAGCAACAGGAGCTGGAAAAGGAGGTGTGAAATTAGAATTGGCCGAAGACGGGAAAAGCATTGAAGAAGTCTGGTGCAATAAAGCTTTTGACGGCTTTATGGGTGGAATAGTAAAAATGGGGGATTATCTTTATGGTTGCGGAACGGCTAAAAGAGGTCTTAAATGCATAAATGCCACATCAGGTAAAATGGAAAAAGTATTGAGAATTGGTAATGGAGCTGTAATTGCAGCTGATGGCATGCTTTATTATTACAACCAGGCAGGTGCGGTAATGTTAATTTCATTGGAACGAAATAAAATGGAAGTGGTAAGTAAATTCAAAATAAAGAAAGGAAGCGATCTGCATCTTGCTCACCCGGTCATTCATAAGGGTAAATTGTATATCCGTCATGGAAATGTGATTCAGGCATTTCACATTTCCGCCAATTAGAAATATAATAGTTAATGATCTACCCATCAATCAAAAAAAATCTAGTTAGATCAATACTGTTTATCTCGCTGGGCTTCTTTTTAGGATGTGACGGAAACGGGCAGAATGAAAATGGCTATCCGGAAGCGGAAAAGCAGGGTTTTGACAGTCAGGCACTTGCCAATGCTTTTGCGAATGCAAAGAACATCTCTAGCCTCCAGGGATTGGCTGTGGCCAGGAATGGTGTTATTGTGGCCGAAGAATATTATAATAATGCCAGCTCTATGCCCGATCCGGACCTTCATGTCATGTCAGTTACTAAAAGTATTACTTCAACCCTTGTAGGCATAGCGATAGAAGAAGGTTACATAGAGTCTGTGGATCAGACCTTATCAGATTTTCTTGGAGAGGAGGTTGATACCATTAACCCTGAATTGGGAGAGGTCACCATTCATCAGCTGATGACTATGACCACCGGGCACGACTGGCATGAATTGGGTGGTGATTCTGAGTTTGGAAAATTTGCCAATGCTCCAGACCAGCTTTATTATGTTATGGAGAAACCGATCGTAAATTCTCCTGGAACGATTTTTAATTATAGTGATGGTTCAGCCCATCTGGTTTCTGTAGTCCTCTCAAAAGCAACTGGAATGAGTGCATCCGCTTTTGCGGACAAGCATCTTTTTGGTCCAATGGGACTTGATGATAGAAAATGGTTTGAAGATAAGCAGGGATTTTCCTTTGGTGGTGTTGGATTGTGTATTGGAATCCATGACATGATCAATATCGCTCATCTCTATTTAAATGAAGGATTCCACAACGGCAACCAGGTTGTCCCCTCCCAGTGGATTAAAACTGCCACAGACTTCAAAATTGCATCAGGCAATGTGATCCCCTTTCTTACCGACTATGGATATTTCTGGTGGCTGGGAAACGCACATGGCCATGATTTTATTTGTGCCAATGGCTATGGTGGACAGTTTATTTTCATAGTGAAGGACCTGAACCTTGTAGTCTGTTCCCGGTCGGATTACAGACTCATAAGCTCTTCAAAAGCCGGGGAAAACTGGTACAACATACTTGATGTTATTATTAACCAGGTGCTTACATCGGTTAGGAGCTAGGTTCAAGGTTCGGACCGCAGTAAATAAAAAAAACCCGACTTGACGATCGGGTTTGAAATGGTTGGCGGAGGAAGAGGGATTACTCATCGCTGCGCGACTCATGATCCCATTATGGGAGGTCCCAACACAGATGATCAAAACCAATACTCTCTTCGTTCGTATTGTTTTTTTATTTGGACCAATCCTCACTCAAGCAAGCTTGGCTCGGCCTGGCCCAAATAAAAACCCGAACACTTGCGTATCGGGCTTTGATCAATCTGTGCGGAGGAAGAGGGATTCGAACCCCCGGTCCGCTTGAGCGGACAACGGTTTTCAAGACCGCCGCATTCGACCACTCTGCCATTCCTCCGGGCGCAAAATTAGTAAAATTTTAAAATGTGGAATGCAGTTGAAAATTTTAGAGCTTGTACATTGATATTTGCAAAAGTGAGTGATAGCGGACTATTCAGGCGATTTGGTCGAAAAACGATTTCAAGGTGAGAAATGGAGTGAATTTTAGGAGTAGATTATTTGGCGGTTATTTACAAAAACTCAGTATTTATCAACATTTCAGCGTTTTTTTTTGGGCTGTTTCTTGTGCGGGTAGGAGAAAAAATTATATTTGTATAGAATTTGGCTAGAAATTAAAACATTTACTAACCCTTAAATTTCATTTATTATGAACAAAGCACAATTAATAGATGCTATTGCTGCTGAGGCCAACCTGACTAAAGCAGATGCCAAAAGGGCTCTTGATGCTTTCATTGCTACCACAACTGGTGCATTGAAAAAAGGTGACCGTGTTGCCTTAGTAGGATTTGGTTCTTTCTCAGTTTCTGAAAGAGGTGCTAGGACCGGCAGAAACCCACAAACTGGTGCAGAGATTAAAATTGCTGCCAAGAAGGTTGTGAAGTTCAAAGCTGGAAGTGAGCTTGGAGACGCTGTCAAGTAAAAATATTTGAACTGCAAAAAAAAGGGGGCTTTTGGCTCCCTTTTTTTTTGGTTATTTTTGAGGAATGGACTCATATATACAGGATCTGATTGAGCATTTATCGGGATTTGTTACCGAAAACCGGCTATCGCTTTTCAATCAGGTTCTGGATGAGCGTACCCGTTATATCACTGTGTTGCTGGAGGATATCTACCAGTCACACAATGCTTCAGCTGTGCTGCGGACCTGTGATTGCATTGGTATTCAGGATGTTCATATTGTGGAACAGCGCAATGAGTATGAGATTAATCCTGATGTGGCTCTGGGTTCCAACCAATGGTTGTCCTTGCATTATTATAATGAAGGAAAGGAAAATATTGCATGACGCAGTTGGTGACATTAAAGAAGAAAGGGTACCGAATTGTAGCCACATCTCCTCATCAGGAGGGGACTACACCGGAGACGTTTGATCTTGAAAAGGGAAAAGCTGTACTGATGTTTGGGACTGAATTGAATGGACTTACCGACAGGCCCTTGAGCTGGCTGATGAATATATCCGGATTCCCATGGTGGGATTTACAGAAAGTTATAATATTTCTGTTTCTGCAGCCATTACTTTATATGAATTAAGGAGGCGGTTGGAAGATTCTTCACTTGGACTGGAAGATTGATGAGGAGGAGAGAACTGAATTGCTGCTGGAATGGCTTCGGACCAGCATAAAAATGTCTGAACAGATTGAGACACAATTTCGAAAAGATTATAATAACCACTTTTTAAGTTTCTTAATGTTTGATCTTATAGCGATTATTAGTTACCTTTGATTAACAGATGCTTTTGATAGATCAGTATCTATTTGAAGTTGATTAAAAAAAATTGGCCCATGAACTGCATGATCATTGATGATGATACCCTGTCCAGGAGGATTATCGAAGAATTTATTCAAAAGACGGACGGACTGGAATTGATATCATCAAGCGGGGATCCGGTTGAAGGGATTAATATTCTGAAGAAGCACGATGAGATCCATCTGATCTTTCTGGATATTGAAATGCCGGAGATGACCGGGATTGAATTGCTTAATACACTGAAGAATCCTCCCCAGATAATTATTGTTTCTTCCAAAGGGAAATACGCTGTGGATTCCTATGAATATGATGTAACTGATTACCTTCTGAAGCCAGTTGATTATGGCCGTTTTTACAGGGCTGTTGCAAAAGCTTTCAAGCGGTTTGAGCAGATGACCGCTGAGCAACTGGGCAAGGATGAGATCTTTATCAAGAAGAATGCTACGCTGGTGAAGCTCAAGTACGACGATATCCTCTGGGTAGAAGCACTGGAGAATTACGTGATCTTCAATACTTTTACCGATAAGTATACCATCCATTTCACCATGAAGGCCATTGAGCAGAAACTGCCCGGTGCCAAGTTTACCAGGGTGCACCGGTCCTATATTGTGAATACCAGCTGCATCAATGTGATTGAAGACAATTCGGTGATCATTAAGGTGGAGGATGGGAATAAATCCATACCCATTGGTAAATCCTATAAGGAGAAGCTGATGCGCGACATCAATCTGATCATCAAGTAACCCATGATTTCCAACAGACAGTTGTTTCTGCGGCATGTGGCGCAGACTTCTGATTCGTCCCTTCAGTTCGAGATAGAGCGAGCCGAAGGGATCTTTTTTTATGATGCTTCAGGGAAAGCTTATATCGACCTGGTTTCGGGTGTGTCTGTATCAGCTCTGGGACATGGACATCCTGCTGTTATAAATGCGATTAAGACTCAGGCCGACCGGTACCTGCATACCATGGTGTATGGAGAGTTTGTGCAATCACCCCAGGTAGAGTATGCAAAATGGCTGACAGAGCGGTTGCCTTCTTCATTGGACAATGTTTATTTTGTGAATTCGGGTAGTGAGGCCATTGATGGGGCCATGAAACTGGCCAAACGGATACACCGGTAGAGGAGAGTTTCGTGCATTCAGAAATGCCTATCATGGAGGTACCCATGGTGCCATGAGCATCCTGGGGGATGAAAAAGTCACGGTCGGGGTATCTGCCCCTGTTACCGGGCATCAAGCACTTGAGATTCAATTATGAGGAGGATCTGTCTTTTATCGACCAAAGTGTGGCCGGGGTGGTTGTGGAACCCATTCAGGCTGAAGCCGGGATTATTGAACCCGACCAACGATTTTTTGTTAAAGATACGCGAACGTTGTGATCAGACTGGTACGCTTTTGATCCTGGATGAGATCCAGACGGGTATGGGGAGAACAGGAAAACTGTTTGCATTTGAATATTATGGAATAGTACCTGATATTCTCTGTCTGGCTAAAAGTTTTGGAGGGGGTATGCCACTTGGTGCTTTTATTGCGTCAAAAGAGATGATGCAAAAGCTCACCTTCGATCCGCCGCTGGGACATATTACTACCTTTGGGGGACACCCGGTGAGTTGTGCAGCCGGACTTGCGTCACAAACCTTTATTGAAGAAAAGCTACTGATGGAACATAGCCTGGAGATGGAGCAAATCTATCGCAAAGGGTTGAATCACGCTTTAATTTCGGCAATAAGAGGTAAGGGATTGTTTCTTGCCGTTGTGTTGAAAGAGGGAGTTGAGGTGGGTAAGTTTATTGCTGCTGCTTTTACCAATGGCCTGGTCATTGACCAATTCCTCTTTTCAAACAATTCGTTTAGAGTTGCACCGCCCCTGATTATCACGGAAACTGAGGTGGATGAATCGATTCAACGGATACTCACCACGCTGGATGGATTGATTAAATAAGAAATTCCATGATTCTCCGTTTATATTAGGAAAATGACAAAAGTCTTCAACTATATATTTATATTTCTTTTTACAGTATCAGGGAGTGCACAGAAACCTGAATATCTGGAGTTGGTGAAGGCTGAGGCAACGTTGGAGGTTCTCTTTAACCAGCTATATTCCGATACCCTGACTGAGCTTCAACCCATACTTGACAGGATTCAGGAGCTTATGCTCGAAGCACTGGTCATCGATGGTTCAATGAAATTTCTGTGGAACAGGCTGGACAAGATTGGAGTGATCCAATCCGATGACGGAAAGGTAAAGTTTTTCACCTGGCATGTAATGGATGATCAGGACCATTACAGATATTTCGGCTACATGCAGGTGGGATTAAAGAGGGGGCATGTAAGTGTATTTGAGCTGGTGGATAACCAGAAGGAGCAACGTAATGTTCGGATCACTCAGCAATCCACAGAGGATTGGATCGGTAAGTTATACTACAAAGTCATTACCCAGGATTACAAAAGAAAAACCTTCTATACCTTACTGGGGATGGACTTTAATAACATCCATTCCACCATTAAGACCATAGAGGTGATGACACTTCAACGCAATAAACCGCAATTTGTCAGAGAACTCTTTTTTGATGGACGGGAAAAAGTGGATAGGATGGTATTAGAATACTCATCCCAGGTTGCCATGTCAGTAAGGTATGATCCCACTGTGCAAATGATAACTTTTGACCACCTGGTACCATTTCATCCCATCTACGAAGGCAATTATGAGTTCTATGGTCCGGATGGTTCTTATGACGGACTGGAATTCGAAGCAGGTACCTGGATTTTCAGGGAAGATATCGATGCACGTAATCTGAACTGACTTATTGTCAGATTTACCTGATTGGCATATCATTTGTCACAATCGTGACCGGATGTAAAACATAAAAAAGTTGAACGATGCAGACAGGTAAAATCAATGTTACCACAGAGAACATTTTCCCCATTATTAAGAAATTCCTCTATTCAGATCATGAAATATTCCTGAGGGAGTTGATATCTAACGCAGTAGATGCAACTCAGAAGTTGAAAACCCTCGCTTCGGTGGGTGACTTTAAAGGAGAACTGGGTGATCTGACCATTCGGGTAAATGTCAACAAGAAGAAAAAAACCCTTACCGTTTCCGATGCTGGTCTGGGGATGACTGTCGAAGAGGTGGATAAATACATCAACCAGATCGCTTTCTCCAGTGCAGAAGATTTCCTTGAGAAGTATAAGAAAGATAGCAATGCCATTATCGGTCATTTTGGCCTGGGATTCTATTCCTCTTTTATGGTATCTGACAAAGTGGAGATTAAAACCCAATCCTGGCAGGAGGAAGCCAAGGGCGTTGCATGGAGCTGCGACGGAAGTCCCGAGTTCATACTGGATGAGTTGGAGAAAGGTCCCCGAGGTACGGTGATCACCCTTCACCTGGATTCGGAGAGTACGGAATTCCTGGAAGAAAGCAAAATCAATGAGCTGCTGGAGAAGTATTGTAAATTCCTTCCAATAGAAATTGCCTTCGGAAAAGAGAAAAAGTGGAAAGATGGGAAAGAGGTGAAGACCAAAAAGGACAATATCATTAACAACACCAAACCCCTGTGGACCCTTCCCCCTTCGGAAGCAAAAGATGAGGATTACAACGAATTTTACAGGAACTTGTATCCCATTGCTGAGGCTCCTCTCTTCAATATCCACCTGAATGTGGACTATCCGTTTACCCTCACAGGGATACTTTACTTCCCAAGGATCAAAAACAACATAGAAATCCAGAAGAATAAGATCCAGCTCTACAGCAATCAGGTATATGTGACTGACTCAGTGGAGGGAATCGTACCTGAGTTCCTTACCCTGCTGCACGGTGTACTTGATTCTCCTGATATCCCTTTAAACGTTTCAAGGAGTTATCTGCAGAGTGATTCCAATGTGAAGAAAATCTCTTCACATATCACCAAGAAGGTTGCAGACCGACTTGAGGAGATCTTTAAAAATGAACGGGAGCAATTTGAGCAGAAATGGGATGACCTGAAGTTATTCATCGAGTATGGCATGATGTCTGAAGAGAAGTTTCATGACCGGGCTGAAAAGTTTGCGCTGCTCAAGAATATGGATGGGAAATATTTTACACTGGAGGAGTATGAAACCTTGATCAAAGGGAATCAGACTGATAAAAACAAGACCCTTGTTTATCTCTATGCCACTGATAAAGCAGAACAATACAGCTACATTGAATCAGCTAAAGTCAAAGGGTATGATGTGTTGCTGATGGACGGACAACTGGATACACATTTCCTGAACCACCTGGAGTCGAAACTGAAGGATTCCAGATTTGCCAGGGTAGATTCAGAAATCGTTGACAAGCTTATTGATAAAGAAGAAGGTCGCGAATCCAAACTGACTTCCGAACAGCAGGCTGACCTTACCCCTGTATTCCAGTCTCACCTTCCCGGACATGAGATGAGTTACTTTGTGAGCTACGAATCTCTTGGAGAAGAGGATCATCCGGTGATGATTACTCAGAGCGAATTTATGCGCCGCATGAAGGATATGCAGGAGATGAGCGGACAAGCTTCCATGTATGGAAACATGCCTGATTCCTACAACCTTGTGGTGAACGCCAACCATCCTCTGGTGAGCAAGATAGCGGAACAGACCGAAAAGAAGTTGGGCAAGAAGTTAGAGGAGTTAAGGGCTGAGAAGTCGGGACTTTCAGAAGAGCAGCAATTGCTTGAGAAGGCTAAAGAAGGAAAGAAAGATGAAGAGGTTCCCCAAAGCGAAAAAGACCAGATGGAAACGGTCAATAAGAAGCTGAGTGAACTGGAAGACAAACGTGTTGAAATGCTTAAGAAGCATGGCAAAAGTCAGAAGCTGGTAAAGCAGTTAATCGACCTGGCACTTCTTGCCAATAACCAGTTGAAGGGTGAGGATCTCGCTGCTTTTGTAAAAAGGAGTGTCGAACTGATCAAATAGATTCAACAATTTGATCAAAAGTAGATCAGGGAATTCCTAGAGAAATAAATTCTTAACCTCCAGTTTCAGGAAGTCGATGGCGACCTGAGACGGGGGGTTTTTTAATTCAGTGAGACGTTCCAGGATCAGTTTGCCCAGCGTGGGACCTGATGCGTCGGGCTTCACCTCATTAGCCGTATCGTTAATAAGGTTGATCACCTGGTTTTTTGCAATTTTCACCTTTTCCCACGCTTCTGTGCTCACATAGGTTTGCTGGGCGATATTATGTTCGTATTCCGAGGTGATGTTGCTCAGGAGTTCCTGCTGAAACTGTTTGGCACTAATATCAGATCTGCTGATTCGCATAATCATGGAGTCAGGGGAGATCCGTTCCAGCAGCAGTATGACCCGCTCATATGCCTGCAGTCTCACAGGCAGAATGTCATCCGTGATGTGCATGTTGAATTCACTTTTCCGCCTTTTATCGTCGTTCCTGGACCAGGCTCTAAGCATGATCCAGACAGTTAGAAATACAATAAGCGCAGGCACTGTATACTTAAAGAATTCAAGCAATACATCCATGTTGATCTTTTTTTGAAAATGCTATACACAATATTAACCAAAATATCACGAAAAGCGTATTTTTGACCTCTGAAAACTATTTCCCACAATCTAAATATTTTATCCAATGGAACAACTTTCAGCAAGAATTAATTCACTGGCTGCATCAGCCACTATTGCCATGAACCAGAAGGGCCGCGAGTTAAAGGACAAAGGTGTCGACGTAATCAACCTTAGTGTTGGCGAGCCCGATTTTATCACCCCGGAACACATACGTGAAGCAGCTAAAAAAGCCATTGATGGCAACTGGCACCACTATGCTCCTGTGGCTGGATACCCTGATCTGCTGAAAGCCATTGTGGATAAATTCAAACGGGAAAACAATCTGGATTATAAACCCTCCAACATCATGGTAAGTGTGGGTGCAAAGCATGCCCTTGCAAATGTGATGATCTGTCTGATCGATAAAGGGGAAGAGGTAATTGTTCCGGCTCCTTATTGGGTAAGTTACGCTGAGCAGGTAAAGATTGCCGAAGGTGTGAATGTGTTTGTTGATACAAGCGTTGAGGATGAGTTTAAAATGTCAGCTACAGCAGCTTGAAGATGCCATTACACCGAAGACCAAAGCATTGTTGCTCTGCTCTCCGTCCAATCCCACCGGTAGCGTTTATACCAGAGATGAATTGAAGGCAATGGCAGAAGTGTTGGCCAAACATCCCAATGTATATGTGATTGCTGATGAGATCTATGAGCATATCAATTTTGTGGGTGGTCATGAGTCCATTGCGCAGTTCGAGGAAATTAAAGAGAGGGTGATCATCATCAACGGGGTTTCTAAAGCCTACGCCATGACCGGTTGGAGGATCGGTTACATGGCCGGACCCGATTGGCTGGTAAAAGCGTGCAGTAAACTGCAGGGACAGATGACTTCCGGAGCCACTTCTATTGCCATGCGTGCAGCATTGGAAGCCCTCACAGGAGACCAATCTTGCGTTACAGAAATGCGGGATGCTTTCCTGCGCCGACGTGACCTGATCCTGGGACATGTTTCCCAGATCGATGGGGTGAAGTGTCCCACACCTGGAGGAGCCTTCTATGTATTTCCTGACTTAAGTACCTACATTGGAAAATCGGCAGATGGTCGCAAGATTGAAACAGATATGGATCTCTGTATATATCTGTTGGAAGTGGGCCATATTGCTACGGTTCCCGGATCGGCCTTTGGTGCTGACGGGTGTGTGAGGATCAGCTATGCCAACTCTGATGAGAACCTTGAGAAGGCGATGCAACGATTGAAAGATGCTTTGGCAGCGCTTTCGTAATCCTTAACAGGGCTTTGACGTCTACATCATGGGGCTGGGGTTGCATGGGATCCCAGAAGAAAATCAGAATATCGATCTTACCTTCGGCCGCAAGGGCACCCAACTGCATATCGCCTCCCAGGGGACCAGATTTCAACTTTTGAATGGATTGGGGGATCCGGTTATCGTGAGCAACCAGGGCTACGGTTTTGACGTTATTCATCTTATTTCGGTTTTTACAAAAGTAGATCCTATTATCGAATTCTGTTACATTTGTATGTAAAGAAAAGCTTCAGATTATGGCAAAGTTTGAGAGAAGGCGGACCAAAAAGGTTGCGAAAACAGTAAGGATTTCCATGTTCGCGGTGTTTGCCGGATTGGTCCTCATGGTGATTGTTGTGTATAAGCTCTACAGCAGGATATTTGTCACCAATGTAAACCTGGATTCGGATCAGGAACTGTTCTACATCCCCACCGGATCAGATTTTGATTATGTACTTGATGGACTCAATGAGAGGGGAATCATCGAAAACCGAAAATCATTTAAGTGGGTGGCGCTTCAAAAGGAGTACGACAAATATGTGAAACCAGGAAGGTATAAGATACGCAATGGACTCAGCAACAACGAGCTGGTAAATATGTTGCGATTGGGGAACCAGGATCCGGTTATGGTGGTATTCAACAATATACGCTCACTTGATCAATTGGCAGGAAAAGTGACCAGCTACCTGGAGAGAGACTCAACTGAGTTTGCTGCGTACCTTGCGCAGGATGAACTTGCATCCAGGTATGGTTTTGAACCAGCAATTTTCACATCCATGTTTATTCCCAACACTTATGAATTTTTCTGGACCACCACTCCTGAGGAATTTGCGGATCGTATGAATAAGGAGTATGAGAAGTTTTGGGAAGGTGAGAGGGATCGCAAGGCCAATAAGATGGAAATGTCCCGGGCAGAAGTAGTAACCCTTGCCTCTATTGTGGATGAAGAAACACTCTATGACGAGGAGAACAGCATGGTTGCCGGAGTTTATATAAATCGATTGGAAAAGGGAATGCCACTCCAGGCCGATCCAACCCTGAAGTATGCACTGGGTGATTTCTCCAGGCAGCGTATTATTAACGACGATAAGCAGATCGATTCACCGTACAATACTTATAAATATAAAGGACTGCCACCCGGACCCATCTCCATTCCATCAGTCTCAGCCATTGATGGTGTACTGAACTATGAAAAACATAACTACATCTTCTTTTGTGCAAAAGCTGATTTCAGTGGGCGCCATGCCTTTGCGAAAACACTGGCACAGCACAACAGGAATGCAAGAGAGTACCAGAAGGCGCTGAATAAGAGGAATATATACAGATAGGAGTCTGATAGCATCCGTTAAATCACATTCACCTCCCTCTCCAGGTATACACCGAATTTCTTGTCAATGTCGTATCTTATCTGTTCTGAGAAGTCCAGGATCTCCTGACCGGTGGCTCCGCCGTAATTGACAATGACAAGGGGTTGGGTGGGCCAGGAGCCAACATTTCCATTACGCTTACCTTTCCATCCGGCTTTTTCAATGAGCCATGCCGCAGGAATTTTGACCTGTTTTTCATTGTCGGGGAAGTGAGGGATTTCCGGATAATCTACCCGGATACATTTAAATGACGGTCCTGTCCACCAGGGGATTCTTAAAAAAACTGCCCGCATTTCCAAAATCTTTCGGATCAGGAAGTTTCTGATTGCGTATGGAAATAATGGTGTTTCTCAGGTCCATGGGTGAGGAACCTCCCGTTTTCAAGAATGCTTTTTTCACCGGACCATAGTCCAATTGCATTTGAGGCTGTTTATTGAGAAGGAAAACCACATGGGTAATGATGTACCTTCCCGAATCTTCGGTTTTGAATATACTGCTGCGGTAACTGAACCGGCACTCCTCGCCATTCAGGCGTACCTGTTTCTGTTTTTGCAGGTCCCATGCATCAAGCCAGGCAAAGTAGTCTTTCATTTCGATCCCGTAGGCGCCAATATTCTGTACCGGGGCTGAACCTACTGATCCGGGGATGAGGGATAGATTTTCAAGTCCAAACCACCCCTTTCTGGTAGCATATTCTACCCAGTTGTCCCAATTTTCAGCAGCCCCTACCCGAACTACAACCTGTTGGTCTTTATCCTCCAGTAATTGGATTCCTTTCATTCGTGGATTCAATACAAGTCCTTCGAAATTGCCTTTAAATAGAAGATTACTTCCTTCTCCCATCACCAGGAATGGCAGAGTTTGGAAGTCATACTGGTCCAATAATTCTGTAAGTGCTTCTCTGGATTCTGGAGTTGCGTAAAGTGCTGCTTTAACATTAACTCCGAAACTGTTGTGATTTTTCAGGGAGTATTGGTGATGTATTACCGGCATTGGCAAAAGGCACAGTTAGTTATTCGTAAATATACTATCTTTAATTATTAAGGCGAACCGCCCCAATGAAAAGAGTTTATATATCGGTGATCAATGATCTGGCCACTGACCAGAGGGTCAATCGTACGGCTGGCCTATTGAAGGAACAGGGATTCGTTGTAACTTGCATTGGACGTAGGTTGAGAAACAGTCCTGACCTTCATGGGTTTGGCTTTAAAACCTTACGCTACCGCATGCTTTTCACCAGGGGACCACTGTTTTATGCATGCTTTAATGCACGGTTATTGACAACCCTGCTTTTTGCTAAGAAACCATCCCTGTATATTGCCAACGATCTGGATACACTCCCAGCCTCTTTTATGGCCAGTCGAATCAGGAAGGTGAAATTGATTTATGATAGTCACGAACTCTTTACCCAGGTGCCAGAATTGATCCATCGAAAATTCGTCCAGGGAATCTGGAAATGGATAGAAAGTCGCTATGTGCCCCGGTTAAAGTGTGCAGTAACAGTCAGTTTTCCCATCGCAGAAATTTACAGAAGGCTGTATAAAACCAGATTCAATGTGGTGAGAAATTTTCCGGCTAAGAGAGTGCCTGAAGTCAGCCCGGTGATTCGTGCCGAATACCCGGGAAAACAATTGATTATCTACCAGGGCGCTCTGAATGTGGGAAGAGGATTGGAGTTAATGATAGACGCCATGCATTTTATTGAAAATGCCGTGTTAATAATTGCAGGATCAGGAGATATTGAAAAGGAATTGAAGAGAAAGGTGGAGGAGGCTGGAATGAAGGGGAAAGTATTTTTCAAGGGCAGACTACTGCCTGAACTTCTGCTGCCGATTACCATGTCGGCCGACCTGGGAATCTCCCTGGAAGAGGATATGGGGCTTAATTACCGCTATGCGCTCCCCAATAAATTGTTCGATTATATTCAATGCCGGGTGCCGGTACTCTGTTCTGCCTTACCAGAGATGGCCAAGATCGTGGGGACCTATGGAGTTGGAATTGCCACCGAGGAAAGGGATCCAGAGAAGCTGGCAGGGATTATTCGGTTTATATTAGAAGAACGATCGAAGGGTGCCTGGAAAAATGCTCTGGATCGGACGGCAGATGAATTGTGCTGGGAAAATGAATCGATGGTGTACATAGATCTCCTTAAGCAATGCGGAATTTTACAATGATCCAAAACAAAAGCCTTCCCATTTCGTTTTAAACCTAATACCAATAGGAAAGAATGAAGATCAAGATCATGAGAAAGATTTATACGGGTGCATTGATTATGATGGTATTTGCTTCTCAGCTAAACGGACAGGTAAATTTCATCGAAGTGACAACTCTTGAGGAGATGCAGGCAGCACAGAAGAAGGCATCAGATCAGATGCTGATGGTGTTTGTGGATGTTTATGCAACCTGGTGTGGTCCCTGCAAGTTGATGGACAAGGAAGTGTATACTGATCCAACTGTGGCAGCATATATGAATTCCAATTTTGTGAATGTGCGAATGGACGGAGAGACCGACTACGGGAGAAAGTATGCAGCAGAGCAAAAGCTGGAAGGCTATCCCAGCATGTTTATTTTCAGCAGTGATGGTGAATCCGTTAGCAAAGTAATTGGATTTACACCGGCCGAAGAGCTTGTACCCACATTGAAAGGTACAGTGGAGAATTATAAGACAGTAAAGGTGTATAAGACCAAATATAAAAGGGGTACTTTGGAAACAGGTGAATTCTCTGAATATATATCTGTTGTCAGGGAGATCGGCAATGAGGAGGAAGCTGAAAAACTGGCTTCGGAATATATGGAACGGATTATTGATCCAAAGCTTTCAGACAAGGATATCCAGGTAGTGGCATTTTACATGGATCTGGAGGACAGCTGGTGGCCAGAGTTCTCATCTGATATGGAAAGGCTTAAAATCGTATTGGGCGACGACTATATGGTGGCTATGGAAAAAATCTATAATAATACTTTGGTGAAGGCGGTTGAAGAGGATAATTTACAGCTCATTAGTAAGATGTCCAATGAGCTGGCTTTGCTGGTGGAGGGGGAAACATCCGGTTCATGGGACTTGCGTTCTCTGCCTTTTATTCAATATTACTATTATACCGACCAGGTAGATGAGCTGATTGCATACGTTGATGATCGGTTTACGTCTGACAGGGTGGATGATCATCGTTGGCTATACGGAGCTGCTTCTCAGATTACAGATATGGATCAGCAATACCTTACCGAAGCAGTGCTGGAGAAAGGGGTAGAATGGTTCCAGGCCTGCATTGATTTGGAGGAACATTTCGATTACTTCTTCTATCACGGCATGGTGCTCTTTTTTCTGAAGAATACAGGAAGATGCAAAGGCATCCTTTCTCAAGGCTGAATCCCTCGCACTTACCGAGGAGCAGCAAAATATGATAGATCAGGTGCTGGAGTTTGTTAACAGTCAATAGAAACTGCCTTTGGGATTTTGAGGTGTAAGGATTACATTTAAGGCTTTAAAATCAACTTTAATCTCAAATGAAGAGCTTACACCTTCCCCTGATTCTACTTTTATCTCTTATGCTATCCTGTTCTTCGGGAACCAATGACCTTGACAAGTCAGGACTAAAGGGTAAAGTTAAATCCATAAAAGAAATGCAGTTTGAAGCTACCTATGAAAATGACCGTTGGGTGGCAGGGAATCCCAGTCTATATGGAGGTCGGATTTCGAACTATAACCAGGATGGATTTTATGTGGAGAGTTTCTCGATAAGCTCAAGAGGTGACACAACAGGTATTTCAACATGCAGGCGAGTAGATGGTGAAATAGTGGAGGAAATTTTTTTCTCACCTTATGACCGCAGGACTACAAGGACTTTAATGGAAAAAGTCTCCGCCGAGCAGATCAATTTCGAAGTTTGGCAGGATGAACAGCTGATTTATGAAGGGGCCAACTACTTCAACGGGAAAGGAAGAATCCTTAGACAGGTTCAGGTGGGTAATGAACGGGAGGTGACGGTCTTTCATGTCTATGAAAAGAACATGCTTGTTGAGAATTACAGGGAAGAGATGTCAGGTGAACGTTCAGCCACACAACTGTATGAATATGATGAATTTGATGATAAGGGAAACTGGACCGTCAGGTTGATCTATGTGGGTGAAGAGAAGATCACTCCCGAACTGGTCATTACCAGGGAGCTGACCTACTATTAAAAAATCATTATAATTCCAGCAGGAATTGTTCTGGCGATTGAGCCCCGAAAATCAATTTTGAGGGCTCTTCGATAAACTCCTTTACAGCCTTCAGAAATCCCACTGAATCCTTTCCGTCAATGACCCTGTGGTCGTAGCTCAGCGCAATGTACATCATCGGTCTTATCTCCACTCTGCCTTCAACGGCCACTGGCCGATTAATGATATTATGCATCCCAAGGATCCCCGATTGAGGTGGGTTAAGTATGGGAGTAGAGAGCATGGAACCATAAATACCACCGTTAGAAATGGTAAATGTTCCTCCGCTCATCTCTTCAATGCTGAGTCGTGCTTTTCGGGCCCTTGCAGCCAGATCAGCAATCTTCAGCTCAATTTCGGCCAGACTCAGTACTTCAGCATTTCGGATCACCGGTACCATCAAGCCCTTGTCAGTCTGTACAGCAATACCAATATCGCAATATTTGGGCGAGACCACTCTCTTCTCCGTCCAGGTAGGAATTCACAGCGGGAAATTGTTTAAGTGCTTCGGTAACTGCCTTGGTGAAAAAGGACATAAATCCGAGCTTAATACCATGCTTCTCCACAAAGTTCTCCTGGTATTTTTTGCGGATGGCCATGATGACGCTCATATCAGCCTCATTGAAAGTGGTGAGCATGGCTGTTTCGTTTTTCACTGCCACCAGCCTTTCGACGATTTTCTTTCGGAGCTGACTTACTTTCTTCCGCTCCTCCTCACGGGTGGCTTCCGTCCTGGACCGTGGAATCGGAGCGGCCATTCGTTGTTGCATAACCTCTTTCACATCGGCCGCGGTGATTTTCTTTCAGCCCACTGTATTATATCTTCCACCGATAGGCCTTCCTTTTCCATCATCTGCCTGGCTACCGGGGTGTCTTTAACTGCTTCATGAGCTGTCTGTGATTCTGCAAGCAGGGGCTGAGGTTATTCTGGGGATAGTTTGGACTCTTCTGATTTTCACTGGACTGCAGGTGAATTGTTTCTTCCGGGATGACACAGTATCTGCAGGGACTTCGGAACCTCCACACTGGTATCGATGGAGGCTACTACTGTGCCAACATTGACGGTTTCGCCCTCCTTCACCAGGATTTTCAATTTTCCGGCCTGTTCGGCAATCAGGGGAAGTGTGGCTTTTTCCGATTCAATTTCACCCAGCTCCTGGTTTTTGGTTACCAGTGCTCCATCCTCCACAAACCAGGATGCGAGTTCAACTTCGGTGATGGACTCGCCGGGACTGGGTATTTTAATCTCCAGGGCCATCTTATTCTTGTTTTGGGTTTCTCTTTTTCGAAATAGTAATGTTGATTCAGGATCTCCTTTCGGGAACTTCCGATCATACACTGCAGACCGCAATAGACATTTAACAATTCGCAGTTACATTCGCGGAATACTTTATCAATGATCTCCGTTTGACTGATCTCATGTAGTTTAAACAGTCCTGTGGCCGGACTTCCGGAAGGTTGGCGGGTTACCGGGTATAATCTCAGTGTCTTTCAATGCGTTTCTTATGTAGTACCAGGCACCCATGTTTTCAGGCTCTTCCTGCACCCAAAGGGTAAGCATGTTGTTGTGATATTTATTGATGATCTGCTGCACCTGTAATTTAGGGAATGGGAAGATTTGTTCCATCCTCACCAGAGCAATATCCCTAACTCCCAGTTTTTGTTTCCTGGCCAGCAGGTCGTAATATATCTTTCCGCTGCAGAATACAATCCTGCGTACTTCATCCACTTCGGTATCAGAATCGTCATATACCAGTTGAAATCTGCTATGCTCCAATTCGTCGAGGGATGAAACACATTGAGGGTGTCGAAGCAGACTCTTGGGGGTGAAAATAACGAGCGGCACCCTTGATTTTTTCTTCATATGATTCCGCAAAGCATGGAACAGGTTGGCCGGTGTGGTTGGATTTATGATGTGCATATTAGATTTTGCGGCCAGGTTGAGGAATCGTTCTATACGTGCACTGGAGTGTTCGGGCCCCTGACCTTCAAATCCATGGGGCAGGTAAAGTACCAGGCCATTCATTAAACCCCATTTTTCCTCCGCACTTGAAATATATTGGTCCAGGATTACCTGGGCCACATTCACAAAATCTCCAAACTGAGCTTCCCAGATGTTCAGATTTTGCGGAGAGGCCATGGAGTATCCGTATTCAAAACCCAATACTCCGTATTCGTTCAGGGGAGAGTTATAAATATTAAAGGGTGCTTGATCCTCTCCCAGGTATTTAAGGGGAAAATAGATTTCGGTGGTCTGTTCCATGACAATGCCAGCATGTCTGTGAGAGAAGGTGCCTCTGATGGAGTCCTGGCCACTGATCCTTACCGGATGGCTTTCGAGCAGTAGTGAACCATAGGCAAGCAACTCCCCAAGTGCCCAGTCCACCCGGTTTTCAACGTACATCTTTGCTCTTTCTTCCAACAGTTTGATGGTCTTTTTAAAAAACACCAGGTCGGTTGGAAGGGAATTAATATGACTGGCAATACGGTCCAGGATTTCGCGTGGAACACCTGTAGGCAATGAATTCTCGAATTCTGACGAGTTGGCATAATCCATTCCCTGCCATTCCGCCTCAAGGAATTGCTGGATGGTCACTTTTTTCTTTTTCCTGGAGGAATTTAGTTGTTTCTCCAGCAATGATTCAAAATCGTTTTCTGAAGATATCACTTCATCTTGCTCCATGATACCCTTTTCTACCAGTGCCCGGCTATAAATGTCACGGAGATTTGGGTGCTTGGCAATATTTTTGTACAGCAAAGGCTGGGTGAAACGGGGTTCGTCACCTTCGTTGTGCCCATATTTGCGATAGGCCAGAATATCAATGAAAACATCTGTATGGAATACCTGCCGGTATTCGATGGCCATACGGATAACATGTACAAGCCCTTCCACATCATCTCCGTTTACATGCCAGATTGGTGCTTTGATCACTTTCCCCACATCGGTGCAGTAGGTGCTGGAACGCGCATCCAGGTAATTTGTGGTAAAACCTATCTGATTATTGATGACAAGGTGTATGGTACCTCCTGTCTTGTAACCCTCAAGCTCTGACATCTGGATTACTTCATATACCACACCCTGACCTGCAATTGCAGCATCACCGTGAATAATGATGGGTACCAGTTTTTTGAAATCTCCTCCATAGATATATTCAGTGCGCGCTCTGGAAACACCCTCGATGATAGGTGCAGATGATTCCAGGTGGGAAGGATTGGGAACAATGTTCAGGATCACCGTTTTGTTGTTGGAGGTACGGATTGTATTTCCATAACCCAGGTGGTATTTCACATCTCCCAGGCTGATATGTTCTTCATAAGACTCTCCTTCAAACTCTTTGAAGATTTTCTCCATGGGCTTCTTCAGGACATTGGCTAAAACATTTAACCTTCCCCTGTGTGCCATCCCGATATTGAACTCCATGACACCTAGCCTGGATCCCATTTCAATCAGGTCATTCATGGCTGGGATGAGAATTTCAGCTCCTTCCAGTGAAAACCGCTTCTGACCCACAAATTTGTTATGAATGAACTTCTCAAATCCCACGGCTTCTTTCAGATGGTGGTAGATTTTCTTCTGCTCCTCAGGAGTAAAGATGGTTCGGTTCTGACCTGCTTCAATCTTGCCCTGAAGCCAGCTGATCTTTACAGGATCGCGAATAAACATATATTCGGATCCAATATGACCACAGTAGGTCTTTTTCAGATAGTCGACAATCTCGCTGAGGTTTGCCCTGCCACACCCAATTTCTCTTCCGGCATGAAAGGGTGTGTCGAAGCTGGCGTCTGATAAACCATAGTTTTCCAGGTCGAGAGTGGGATAGTATTTCCGGCGTGTACGTACCGGATTGGTTTCTGTGTAGAGATGCCCCCGTTTCCTGTATCCATTGATCAGGTTGATTACCTTGAATTCTTCATCAAAGGAGAGGGACTCGGATTCAGGGAAACTGAAATCCTTTCTTGCCAGGTCAAAACCCTGGAAAAAGTGGTGCCAGCTGGGGTCGATTGAACCGGGATCCTTTCTGTATTTTTGATAAAGCTCATCGATGGCTTCCGTGTCGAGGTGCTGCAAAAATGATAGGTCATCCATATGCTACAAGTCCGGATTTTAAAACTAACAATTAGGGGCCCGTTTTGTTTCCTTAAATCCGCTGTTTACCTGATCTCTTTATAGTATTTGATAAACTGCATTCGCTCAAAAGCAGTCGGGTTTACTTCATATGATTTACTCACTTTTCCCCTGAACTGACTCACCGAATCGAAACCTTTGTCATTCATCCACTTTGTCAATTTTCTCAGAATTCGTGTGATTTGATCGGGGCCGTTTTTGTAAAGGGTGGACGCCACTTGTGTGACAGTTGCGCCAGCCAGGAGCATTTTAATCATATCCGTACCCGTATGGATACCGGTTGATGCAGCCAGTTCACAATCCACATGATTCGACATGATAGCGATCCATCTCAGGGTTTCTAACTGCTCCTCAGGGGAGGTGAATATATTTCCGCTTGCAAGCGCTATTTTATCAATATCTATATCGGGGGAGTAAAACCTGTTGAACATCACAATGGCTGAAACACCGGATTCAGAAAGGGCCTTCACTGACAATCTCAGGCGGGTAAAATATTTAGTAATCTTGATAGCGACAGGAATGGTCACCTGTGCCAGAACTTTTTCAATGATTTTGAAATAGGCTTTCTCAAACTCCTTATTTTCAGTATCGGCTGGATTGAGAAAAAGATTCAGCTCTAATGCGTCTGCTCCAGCATCTTCAAATGTCTTTGTATAGTGCACCCAGTCTTCATGCGAAATACAATTGATGCTTCCGATAACCGGAATGGGTATGGCCTTCTTTGCTTCTGTAATTAGTTCAAGATATTTGCCAAGGTCATCTTCTATTTTTATATCCTCTTCGAAAATCGATTTGAGCACTACAGCTGCAACGCCGTTTTTTTCAAGAGTTTTAATGCCATCCAGTGTCCCGGTAAGGCCGCTACTGGCTGCAATGAGGGGATTCTTCAACTTCAACCCCATATATTCCGTCGAAAGATCGATCATTGGTTAGAGATCTAATATTAATGGGATGAAATTATTAAAATTATTAGAATAACACATTTCAAGGATTATATTGATTCTGAGGATAAAAATACCTAAGAAAATCAGGTTTCTTTAAAACAACCACATTTTATTTTTTACAACATGTAACTGTCATTTAACAGGTGTTGAAAGATTTTTTTCATGTATTATTGGGATTTTATTGCAACTCATACCAATTGTTCTTATTGGACTATCACTGATCAGACTAATTATAGCAAAGGAATTTGTACTTAATCCAATAATGTAGTTAGAATATTTCTAAATTTGCACTCGGTTAAAAAAAACAATCATTTATGACAATTGGAGTTCTCAAGGAAGGCAACGGCGAAAACAGGGTAGTCCTGTTACCGGAGCATGTTTCTTCTTTGGCTAAAAAGAGTATAGCAGTTATGGTTGAGAAGGATGCAGGCAAGGCTTCCTTTTCCAGCGACAAGGATTATAAAGATGCTGGTGCTACAATAGGCAACAGATCTGATGTCCTGAAAGGTTCCGATGTGATCTTCGCGATCCAGGCACCGGACGAAAAGATCCCCGAAGGAAAGATATTGGTTTCCATTCTGAGTCCGTTGACCAACAAATCTGTTGTGGAGAAATTGGCAAAATCGGGAGTCACCTCCTACAGTCTGGATATGATCCCAAGATCCACAAGGGGACAAGCAGTGGATGTGCTCTCATCCATGGCAACTGTGGCTGGTTATAAAGCTGTATTGGTTGCAGCAGGGACATTGCCTAATTTCTTTCCCATGTTCATGTCTGCTTCAGGTACCATTAAACCCTCCAGGGTTCTTATCCTGGGAGCGGGAGTTGCTGGACTTCAGGCACTGGCTACTGCCAGGAAATTAGGGGCAGTGGTGGAAGTATTTGATGTGAGGACGGCTGTGAAGGAAGAAGTGAAAAGTCTCGGTGGCAAATTTGTGGAGGTGGAAGGTGCTAAAGATGATGCTGAAGCTGGTGGGTATGCGGTTGAGCAGAGTGAGGAATATAAGAAAAAGCAAGGGGAGTTGATCCAGCAAAGGGCCATCCAGTCCAATGTGATCATTACTACTGCGCAAATCCCCGGAAAGAAGGCACCGCTGCTGATCCAAAAGGCCACAGTCGAATCCATGAAACCAGGATCGGTGATCATCGATCTGGCAGCATCTACTGGAGGCAATTGTGAGTTGACTGAGGACGGCAAGACTGTTGTACATCATGATGTGACGATCATAGGAAATTCCAATTTTGCTTCCACTACTCCTTCGGATGCCAGTAAAATGCTGGGCAAGAACTTTCTCAATTTTCTGGACATGATGATCGATGATGACGGGAAACTGAATCTTGATGTGGAGGATGAGATTGTTCAGCTTACATGCATTACCCGAAACGGCGAGATTGTTAATGAACGGGTCAAAGCAGTTTAACATTTAGTTAATTAATCAATTATTACAATATGGAAAGCATCTTACAGTTTTTCTTTGCCAACAAAGAGGCCATTTTTATCATAGCCCTTACCATTTTCCTGGGGCTGGAAGTGATTTCAAATGTTCCTTCTGTGCTTCATACCCCGCTTATGTCAGGAGCCAATGCCATTAGTGGGGTGATTATTATCGGCGGTATTATCCTGGTGGGACATGCTGATCTTGCAAAATCTTACCCAAGGATCCAACCTGTTGAACTTAATATTGGGAATATTCGCATTGCTGTTTGGCACACTCAATGTAATAGGCGGATTTGTGGTCACAGACCGCATGCTTGAAATGTTTAAAAAGAAGAAAAAATAGGGCAGGATTATGGATGCACTGAAAATCACAAACGGAGACATTATACTCGAATTTATTTACCTGCTTTCTGCTCTGCTTTTTGTTGTTGGGCTGAAAATGTTAAGTAATCCTGATTCTGCGCGCCGCGGTAACTTATGGGCCGGTTCAGGAATGATCATGGCTATGGTTGCTACCTTGATTCTCCACAGGGATGGAGCAGGAAATACCATTGGTGGAGGAAATCTGCTTATTATTCTGCTTGCTATTGCTGTAGGGGGTGTCATTGGAGCTGTTATTGCCAGGAAGATCAAAATGACAGCCATGCCCCAGCTGGTTTCATTTTTCAACGCAAGTGGGGGTGCTGCATCAGCATTGGTGGCACTGATTGAGTTTTCTAATCCGGACAACCAATCGACACTGGTTACTATACTGGGACTTGTCATAGGGAGCATTGCTTTCAGTGGCAGTATGATTGCCTACGGAAAACTAAACGGCAATATTAAGGATATCTTCTCAAAATGGATGACCTATATAAATCTGGTAATCCTGGCAGGGGTGATATTGCTTGTGGTTCTTGTCATGTCATCAGGCACACCTTCAGAGAGTAAGCAAATGCTGGTCTATATATTACTGGCTGTATCGCTGGTGTATGGAGTTAGTTTCGTAATGCCCATTGGTGGGGCTGATATGCCTGTGGTGATCTCGCTGCTCAACAGCTTTACCGGAATTGCCGCTGCCATGGCAGGTTTCATTTATCAGAACCAGGCCATGATCCTGGGAGGTATTTTTGTGGGTGCTGCAGGGATGATCCTCACCCTCCTCATGTGTAAGGCCATGAACCGATCTCTGATCAACGTGATCATTGGATCATTTGGGGGCGGGGGCGCAGCAATAGACCGTGAAAAAGGAGTTGTTAAAGAAGTATCAGCTACTGATGCGGCGGTTATGCTTAATTACAGCAGCAAGGTAGTGATTGTTCCCGGGTACGGACTGGCTGTGGCCCAGGCCCAACATATTTGCAGTGAAATGGATGAGTTACTTGAATCCAATGGTGTTGAAGTGAAGTATGCCATCCATCCGGTTGCTGGTCGAATGCCTGGACATATGAATGTATTGCTTGCAGAAGCTGATGTTCCTTACGAAAAGTTGATCGAGATGGACGAGATCAATCCCGACATGCCCAAGACAGATGTGGTGCTTGTCATCGGGGCAAACGATGTGGTGAATCCTGCAGCGTTGGATGATCCTTCGAGTCCCATTTACGGGATGCCCATCATCATGGCACATGAAGCAAAGAATGTTATCGTTATGAAGCGGGGTATGGGTAAAGGATACGCAGCCATTGAAAACTATCTGTTCTATGCGGAAAATACCCGAATGTTCTTTGGTAGTGCCAAAGATTCGCTCCAGAAGTTAGTGACAGAGATTAAAGCATTGTAAACAAATAATTTAATGGTAATTATAGAAGCCTCAGTGATGCAACACTGGGGCTTTTTTCTTGGTCTACTGTCTGATTAACAGGGCTAATTTCGCGAGATTTGTCCATACATTAAGATAGGTTAATACAGCTAATATTCAGTTTTATCCAATGAATTGGTCAATTCACCAAATCAATATTGTATCTTCCTCAATGTTAATAAACTGTATCAAGCCCCACGTACAGAATAATAGGAAAATGTTAATTTTGAAACAAGGTGGTCATTCGTACGTATGACCTCGTATTATAATGTGTATAGGTTGAATGAATTCCTGGACTACAGGAAGTGGTAAAAATGAATCTGAGTTACAAGCAAAAACTGACCACAAAACTTGCTACAGGAATTTTGCCTGCAAAAGTTACTATTCTTCCTGGTGGCGCTGTTGATTACCCCTGGTTGTTTTTGCTCAGGACTCCACTCTCAACAATAACAATGGTCTTTGGCTGGACGATGCCATCTGGGTGGATGGCACTGGTCCCGGGATCACCGCAATTGCATCGGATATTCACGTCTTTGGCAATGTGGTCAGTGGAACCGATCTTGATTTCAGTACAGGTAATCTGTTCGTTCATGATACACTCACTATTTTTGGTTCTCTCACCATTGGGGATACACTGGCACTGACCATCGATCCGGGTGGTATTCTGATCGTGCGTGGTGATTTTACCTCCGGAGACACGGTAGATGTATGGAGCAGCGGCCAGATGGTGGTCACCGGTGAATTCAGTATTCTGGGTGACAATGACCAGGGATCTTTCGATAACGATGGGGTACTTTATGTATTTGATGCTGCACCTGATCTAAAAACCGGAACAGGTTATGAGGATTTCACATGCGGATGGCCGGTGGATTCATGTTCACTTTATGATGAAAGCGATTTACTTGTCACAGCACTGGCACCCTTTTACCTATCTGGATCATATTCCATCATTGCCGCTGGACCTACTACCTTTTGTTTGGGTGATTCAGTAAAGTTATCAGTCACCGATACGGCCTCATCATATCAGTGGTTTGCCGATGATGTGGAAATTGCAGGAGCGACCACATTTGATTACTGGGTTAAAACTTCGGCCGATTACCATGTGACATTTTTCATTGAAGGGGATTCGCTTGTGATGGACCCCTTTACGGTTACAGTCAACGCGTTGCCGCTTGTAACAGCCACCGGACTGGATGCAGCCTACTGTGAAGGTGCAGATACCGATACCCTGGTGGGCGGACCTGCCGATGGCTTCTTTCTGGCTTCGCCCGGTTTCACGGTTGTTGGAGGAGACAGTGCAATCTTCGATCCAGCCCTTGCAGGCAACTACGATATCAAGTATTACTATACAGATGGGAATGGCTGTACCGATACAGCCACTGCAGCCACCATTGTGAATTCCTTACCGCTTGTAACAGCCACCGGACTGGATGCAGCCTACTGTGAAGGTGCAGATACCGATACCCTGGTGGGCGGACCTGCCGATGGCTTCTTCCTGGCTTCGCCCGGTTTCACGGTTGTTGGAGGAGACAGTGCAGTCTTCGATCCAGCCCTTGCGGGCAACTACGAGATAAAGTATTACTATACAGATGGGAATGGCTGTACCGATACAGCCACTGCAGCCACCATTGTGAATTCCTTACCCTCGGTGACCTTTACTGGATTTGTGGCCGAATATTGTGAGAATGGTCCCCAGGATACCCTGATCGGATCCCAGCCCGGTGGCACATTTCTGGGCAGCGGGATTGCCGACAATGCGGATGGTACAGCCTATTTCGATCCGATTGTAGTTGGGAACATAGACATTACCTATTACTATACGGATGGAAATGGCTGCTCAGATACTTCCATTCAGGCAGTAACTGTCCATCCTTTGCCTTTGGTAAGTTTTACAGGGTTAGCTGCTGAGTATTGTGATGGTGAAGACCAGGATACCCTGATTGGTTCACAGGCTGGCGGCGCTTTCCTGGGAAATGGGATTACTGACATTACCAATGGTACTGCATACTTTGATCCCACGGTTGTAGGCACCTACGATATAACCTATATCTATACCAATGTCAACGGATGTACCGATACTGCCATTCAGGCTGTAACTGTTCATCCACTTCCCACAGTGGATTTCATAGGACTATCGACCGATCTTTGTGTCCTGGGTGACCCGGATACCCTTGTGGGGAACCAGGCCCCTGCTGGCACTTTCTTCGGTGGGACCATTGCTGACCAGGGGGATGGAACTGGGATCTTTACTCCATTGGTTGACGCATCATATGATATATATTATGCCTTTACTGATGTAAATGGTTGCCGCGATTCTGTCATGCACAGTGTAACCGTTCATCCTTTGCCTGTGGTGGCTATTGGCACCTACGATACCATCTGGGATGTGAATGATCCGGCATTCTTTATTGCAGGTTCACCTGCTGGTGGAACATTTACAGGAAATGGAATTTCAGGGATCACCTATGATCCGGCTCTGGCGGCTGTGGGATTTGATACTGTCGTATATGCTTATACCGATGGGAATTCCTGTACAAATTATGATACCATCATTTTTGAGATCAGGGATTATGATTTTAAAGCCGGTGCCAGGTACCTATATGACATTGACAACTGGTGTTCTCCGGATGCATATTATACCACATCAGGAGCCACTCCGGATGAAACCAATGCCAGCTGTTGGACAGCCGGTCCAAATAACAACCGCTGGTTCATGTTCCAGGCCACAACTGACCAGGTTTTCGTAGAGGTCAAATCGGGAGGATCTGAAGGGACCAACCGCAATCCCCAGGTTGCTATCTGGCAGGCCGATGGAACCCAGCTGGCCTGTCAACGTTACTGGTCCAGTAATTATGATGATATTTCAACTGGTTATATAGGGCTAACACCGGGTGACTGGTATTATATATCCGTGGATAATTATCCCGGAAGACAGGGAAGTTTTACATTGTGTGTGGATGATGAAGTTGATTATGATTTTCTTGAGGGCGCAAAAGTAGTGCCACATACCGATGACTGGCGTTCTGCAGATGCTCTGTATACCACCCGAAATGCCACGCCGGACAGAATTAAGGGAACCTGTTGGAACACAGATGAGAACAGCAACCGCTGGTTTACATTTACCGCTCTTAAACCAACCGTTACAGTAGATGTGCTGACCGGTGGTCTGGAAGGTACCATGCGTTATTCCTACGTGGCACTCTGGAACGGAGCGGGTGTTATGGTGGCCTGTGCCCGATACACTACTGAATACGGGGATATTCGTATGGGGATTGACACCCTCACTGTAGGCAACCAGTATTACATTTCCGTTGATCATTATAATAATAACAGCTACGATGGTACCTTCACCCTGGCGGTGGATGATGAGGTGGATTACGATTTCAAGGCAGGTGCCATCGACATCCCGCATACGGGCGATTGGCGTTCCACGGATGCTGAATATACCACCATTGATGCTACTGCCGATGGGATCAAGGGTACATGCTGGAACACAGGTCCAGCCTTTACACGTTGGTTCAGGTTCCAGGCAACCACTACCCAGGCCACCGCTGAGCTATTTACAGGTGGAGCCGAGGGAACACTGAGGTATGGATTCCTTGTACTCACAGACACCCTGGGTGTGGAGCTTGCCTGTGCCAGGTACTACTCAAACTATTCAGATATCAAACTGGGCTTTGATGGTCTGGTTCCAGGTGAATGGTATTACCTGATTGCCGATAACCATTCGGGAAATACTGCTTACCGGGGTACATTTACCATCGGACTGGACAATGAAGTTGATTATGACTTCAAAGCAGGTGCCTATGATATTTCAGATCCTCATAACTGGTGTTCAGCCGATGCTGAGTTCACCACCCTGAACGCTTCTCCTGACGGGAATGCAGGTAGTTGCTGGCCCAACGGGCCCAGCTTCAATCGATGGTTCAAGTTTACCGCTACTACCACCGAAGTAATGGCGCAATTAAAGACCGGTGGCGATGAAGGTACATTGCGTTATGGTTTGATTGCATTATGGGATGATACGGATACAGAGTTGGCCTGTGGACGGTACAGTACGCAATACTCGGATATCAACATGGGGTATACTTCTCTGACTCCTGGTGAAACCTACTATATTACAGTTGATAATTTTTATACTACGAACCCGGGATACCGAGGAACATTTACGCTCTGTGTGGATGATGAAGTGGACTATGATTATCCGGAGGGTGCAGTCTTACTCACCGATCTTAACAATTGGTGCTCACCTGAAGCCGTATATTCAACCATTGATGCAACCGGTGATACCTTGGCAGGATCTTGTTGGAATACCGGGCCCAACTTCGACCGCTGGTTCAGGTTCCAGGCCACCACAAACGAAGTGCTTGTTAGAGTGCTGACCGGTGGAACGGAAGGCACCATGCGATATGGCTATGTGGCTATCTGGGATGACTCATTCAACGAGATAGCGTGCAACCGATATACAAGTCAGTATAGCGACCTGGCAGCGGGTGCGACAACCCTAACACCGGGTGATTGGTACTATATCTCAGTAGACAATTATTACACTACCAATCCAGCTTATCGTGGTACCTTCAGTCTATGCATTACTGATGTAGTGGATTATGATTTTATTCAAGGAGCATACGAGATTACGGATATAGATGCCTGGTGCTCGGCTGATAAACAATTTTCTACTGTAGGTGCCACTGCCGACGGGGTGATGGGTAGTTGCTGGCCCAATGGTCCCACCTACAACCGCTGGTTTAAATTCCAGGCTACCGGGACCGAAGTGATGTTCAACGTACAGACCGGTGGTGACCAGGGTACCCTTCGGTATTCACTGGCAGCCCTTTACGATACCCTGGGGAATGAGATAGCCTGTTCCAGATATTTCAGTGAATACAGTGATATCTCCATTGGAAGCACTGGTCTCACACCGGGAGAATGGTACTTCCTTTCAGTGGATAATTATAACAATGGCGGATACCGTGGATCGTTTACTTTATGTGTGGATGACCAGGTGGACTATGATTTTAAACTGGGAGCCATAGAGCTCACTGATATAGACAATTGGTGCTCAACTCAAAAAGCGTATACCACTTTGGGCGCTTCACCTGATGAGTTGGCTGGAAGTTGCTGGAACAATGGTCCAAATTATAATCGTTGGTTCCGGTTCCAGGCCACCACAACCATGGTCAATGCCACAGTTCATACAGGCGGAGATGATGGTTCCATACGATTTATTTTTGCCGCCCTATGGGATAGCCTTGGCAATGAGTTGGCCTGTCAGCAATACACTTACGATTATTCCGATGTTAGGGTGGGGTATTCAGGACTAACAGTAGGTGAATGGTACTATGTGAGTGTAGACAATTATAATAACACGGGCTATAGAGGGACCTTTACCTTGTGTATGGACGATACGGTGGACTATGACTTCCCGGAGGCGGCTCATTTGGTTTCGAATATTGTGGACTATTGCTCTGCTGAAGCCGAGTTCACGACCCTTGGTGCATCAGCTGACCATATACAACCCACTTGCTGGCCCAATGGACCCAACTACAACCGCTGGTTCCAGTTCCAGGCTACTGCTTCAGGGGAGGTGACAGTTACTGTGAAGAGTGGCGGATCGGAAGGAACCCTTCGTTATCCGATGATGGCATTATGGGATACAACCCTGTCCGAACTTGCATGCCGTCAATGGGTGAGCCAGTACGGTGATCTTGAAATTGCCTACAGCGGTCTGGTACCGGGTGACTGGTACTTTGTCTCGGTGGATAATTCAGCCAACGCCTCTTACAGGGGTACTTTTACTCTATGTATAGATGATGAGATCAGTTATGACTTCTTTGCAGGAGCCATTGAGTTAGATGATATAGATGGATGGTGTTCCGATTTTGCCATTTTTTCGACGTTAAGCGCCACGCCTGATGAAGGGATGGGATCTTGCTGGCCCAACGGACCCAATTACAATCGCTGGTTCCGTTTCCAGGCAACAACACCCGATATTGCAGTTCAGGTTCGAACAGGTGGTATTGAGGGAACGGTCAGAAGACCCGATATCGCTTTGTGGGATACTCTTAAAAATGAGCTGGCATGTGCCCGCTGGGTAACCGACTACGGGGATGAGGAGGTATATGCAACCGGACTCACGGTTGGAGAGTGGTACTATATATCGGTGGACAATGCTTCAGGAGGGACTCCTGGTACATTCTCGCTCTGTGTCACCGATCATGCGGTGAATGATTTCCTTGCAGATGCTACTGTTTTTGATGATTTAAACAACTGGTGCGCCGAGGATGCACTGTACAGCAATGTGCTTGCAACAGCTGACGAATCTCAGGGATCTTGCTGGACGGGTATTGATAATAAGAATGTATGGTTCAGTTTTATGGCCACCTCCAGTAAAGCAACAGTGAAAGTGACTACAGGGGGGGATTTTGGACAGATGGTGAACCAACAGGTGGCTGTGTGGGACGGTGTGGGTACTGAGGTGGTGTGTGCCGGTCCGTTTGCGGGACAGGGTGAACTGACAATTCTGCCTACAGGAATGACTATTGGGGATTGGTACTACATCTCAGTGGATGATGATGGTACACCTGGAACATTCACCATATGTGTTGATGATACCATTGATTATGATTACCCTGAGGGTGCCTTTGAGATCGTTGATCCTGTGAGCTGGTGCTCTCCGGATGCTGGTTTTGGCAATGGAGCAGCAACAGCTGATACTGAGAGTGGAAGTTGCTGGGACGGAAGCGATTTCAGGAATGTGTGGTTCACTTTTGTAGCACCGGCATCTACCATTAATATTGAAGTCAAGACTGGAACCACATATGGATCCATGGACCGACAGCAGGTTGCTCTCTTTAATGAGTCCATGAATGAAGTGGCTTGCGCCGGGCCAACACTCAATGAAGGAATCAGGCAACTGCAGATTGATACACTTACTCCGGGCAACCGATATTATATTGCCGTAGATAACGGTGAAGCAAGTGGAGGAAATACCGGAACCTTTACACTTTGTACTGATACAACACTTACATATGACTATTATGCTGGTGCTATTGAAGTATCACACGTTTATTGTAGTGCTGATGCCGAGTATACACTGCTTCAGGCCACTGAAGACGAAGTAGCTGCTTCCTGCTGGGGAGGATCGCAATTGACTAATGTCTGGTTCAAATTCCAGGCAACTACTCCTTATGTTACTGTATCACTGAAATCGGCAAGTATCTATGGAAACTTACGGCGGGGACAGATGGCCATCTGGAATGAAAGCAATAATGAGGTGGCCTGCAGGGCAGCCGTTATCAGAGAAGGAACGCTGCTTATGATGGCCGACACCTTAACAGTAGGCCACTGGTACTGGATAGCCGTTGATATGGATGAAAGTGCTTCCGATGATCGCATTGGAACCTTCTCCCTCTGTCTTGAAGATGCACTGAATTACGACCTGCAGGGCGGAGCCCTTGAAATACCCCATGATTATGGGTGTTCCGGTGACGCAGCTTTCTCCAATACCCAGGCTACCGATGATGGTGGAATTGGAAGTTGCTGGGGAACCAGTAATTCCAACAAAAATGTCTGGTTCAAGTTCCAGGCTACTACTCCCTATGCGAAGCTGGAGTTGAAAACAGGAAGTATATATGGTTCCATGCGAAGGGGCCAGATGGCTATTTTCAATACTGCTGATGTTGAGGTTGCATGTGTAGGAGATATCCTAGGCTCAGGAACCACAGTATTAATGATCGACACGCTGACGGTTGGCAACTGGTATTGGATCAGCGTTGATGATGACCAAACAAGCGGTACCTTCAGTCTTTGCCTGGATGATGAATTGGATTATGACTATCTAATCGGAGCATACGAGATTCCACATGATTATGGCTGTTCCACCGATGCAGAATTCTCTAATTTCCAGGCTACCGACGACGAACTTCCGGGTAGTTGCTGGGGTAGCTACAATACCCACAAGAACGTATGGTTCAGGTTCCAGGCCACCACTCCGTATGCTACTGTGCAGATAAAAACAGGAAGCATTTATGGAAGCATGCGAAGGGCTCAGATGGCCATTTGGGATGCTACACTGAATGAAGTTGTTTGTGTGGGAGATATTGTTGATCAGGGGATCACTGAGATGGTGATCGATACACTAACTCCCGGAAACTGGTACTATATCTCTGTGGATGATGATTATAGCAGTGGCTCTTTCACATTCTGTCTGAATGATGAACTGACCTTTGATTACCTGGCAGGGGCAGAGGAGATAACACATGACATGGGTTGTTCAACCGATGCTGCTTATACCAACTACTATGCCACTGCCGACGAGGTTCCTGGCAGCTGCTGGGGTGCTTACAATGGGACCAAGAATGTCTGGTTCAAGTTCCAGGCACTTTCAAGGTTCTTGACCTTTGAATTAAAAACCGGAAGTGTCTATGGAAATATGCGTAGGGGACAAATGGCAGTGTTCAATTCCTCTGGGCAGGAAGTCGGTTGTGTACCAGACCTGTTGGACCAGGGAACCAATACCCTCTCATCCGATACTCTGAATCCGGGTGATTGGTACTATATAGCAGTGGATGATGATTATCAGAGCGGAAGGTTCACCATCTGTATCACTGACCAGCCAACATTCGATTACTGGGAAGGGGCCATTGAGTTGCTTCATGATTACGGATGTTCTGCAGATGCAGCCTATTCTAATTTAACAGCTACAGCAGATATGTTGCCCGGTAGCTGCTGGGGCTCCTACAATACCAATAAGAACGTTTGGTTTAAATTCCTGGCTACCACTCCTAATGTTACAGTTCAACTAAGGACAGGATCTGTATATGGTAACATGAGACGTGGGCAGATGGCTCTTTGGAATGATGCTTTCACAGAGGTAGCCTGTCTGGGTGATCTGATTGACCAGGGAACTAGCTCCATGAGTATGGATTCGCTTACTGTAGGTAATTGGTACTACATTTCCATCGATGACGATTACGTAAGCGGGTCCTTCTCAATTTGTCTGTCGGATCAGGCTACGTACGATTTCTTCGGAGGTGCGCTTGAACTGCAACACGATGGTGGCTGCTCTGCCGATGCAGCTTACAGCAACCTGTTGGCCACAGCAGACCGCTCCATGGCAAGCTGCTGGACGGGTGTAGATCCTGTTGATAATAAAAATGTATGGTTCAGGTTCCAGGCCATTGCCACAGATGTAACCCTGACTCTTAGGAATTATAGCATCTATGGAAATATGAGATATCCCCAGGCAGCCCTTTGGAATTCTGCAGGAGGGGAGATTAAATGTTTGCCAAGGACGTTGGATCGAAGTACCTCAACCCTGAGTTTTGACGGCCTTACCATTGGAGAGTGGTATTATGTATCTGTAGATGATGCAAATAGTAGAGGATCCTTTACACTGTGTATCGAAGATGAATTAAACTATGATTACAAAGCTGGCGCATACGAGATTGTAAGTCCCATCCGTTGGTGTTCTTCTGATGCACAATTCAACAACTATTTTGGCACGCCTGACGAATTAGCTGGTTCCTGCTGGGCAGGAGGAATTAATAACAATGTATGGTTCAAGTTTACTGCCATCTCAACGAATGTAAACATTGATGTGAAAAATGGCACCTCACTAGGGAGTCTCCAGGATCTGCAGGCTTCCCTATGGAATGCAAATGGCGACGAGTTGGCCTGTGCAAGTACCGAGGGAAATACAACTGATATATTCCTCACATCAGATACGCTTACCATTGGCAATACCTACTATATTTCAGTGGATGACAGCCAGGTCAAAGGTAGCTTCTCACTTTGTGTTGACGCCGATCCATTGGCTGCCACGCTTGTGGGAACCAATGTTACATGCAATGGTGCCGCCGATGGTACCATAACAGTGACTCCTGAAGGAGGTACTGGTGCCGGATATGGCTATGCCTGGTTGAAGGATGGAGTCCCAATGGTAGGTGGCAGTATGATCACGGGCCTCGATCCAGCTGACTATCAGGTAACTATTACCGACACAGGCGATCCGGGAACAACTGTGGTTCTTTCCTATACTGTAACAGAGGATCCGGCCCTAACCATAACCATGTCGAAAATCGATGACGGTTGTCCTGGTGATGGCAACGGTTCAGTGACTGCCACTCCGGGCGGAGGATCTGGAATGGGATTTACCTATATCTGGTTCAGAAATGATCTGCCCATTGTCGACAATACCTCTACTGTACTCGGTGTGGACTCTTCAGAATACAAAGTGATCGTTACAGATGCAGGGGCACCTACCTGTACAATTACCGATAGCATTGTTGTGATTAATACCAATGCGTTATCTGTAGCACCCACCGGAATCACTATAACCAATGATAATACCTGTGAGGGCACATCTAAGACACTAACAGTTACCGGTGGTAGCCTTGGAGATGCTGCAGTTTGGAATTGGTCCACCGATCCGGGATTTTCCAGCAGTACTGATTTAGGCGTATCCATTTCTGTTGATCCTGCCGTCAATACAACTTATTATGTCCGTGCCGAAGGTTTGTGTAACATTACCTCATCCGTGAATGCGCTGGTAACTGTAAGGGTACCATCCACCGATCCTGCAGGTATTAACCTGACCAATGACAACGAGTGTGTGGGTGTGTCGAAGACCTTAACTGTGCTGGGCGGCAGTCTGGGTGACGGAGCCACGTGGGAGTGGTACTCGGATGCGGGGTTCACGGTAAGTGAAGGATCGGGTATATCGATCGTTGTTGATCCGGCAGCAAGTACAACCTATTATGTAAGGGCTGAGGGTGACTGCAACAACACCAGTGCGGTTAGTCAACTGGTGACCGTAAGGGTACCATCCACTGATCCTACGGGGATATCCTTTACCAATGACAACACCTGCGAGGGCACTCCAAAGGTATTAACTGTCCAGGGTGGTAGTCTGGGTGACGGAGCAGACTGGTACTGGTATTCCGATGCAGGCTTTACCACGCTTGTGGGAGCCGGGAATTCTGTTATCGTTGATCCGGTGGTGAGTACCACCTACTATGTAAGGGCACAGGGTGATTGTAACACCACCAATGCGGTGAGTCAGCTGGTGACCGTAAGGGTACCATCTACCGATCCTACGGGCATCAATGTGACCAATGACGATGAGTGTTTTGGAGTATCGAAGACCTTAACAGTTCAGGGCGGCAGTCTGGGAGATGGAGCAGACTGGTACTGGTATTCCGATGCAGGGTTCTCCACCCTTGTGGGCACAGGGGTCGTCATATCTGTCGATCCGGTAGTGAATACAACCTATTATGTAAGGGCCGAGGGTGACTGCAACAACACCAATGCGGTGAGTCAGCTGGTGACCGTAAGGGTACCATCCACTGATCCTACAGGGTATCAACGTGACCAATGACGATGAGTGTGTTGGAGTGTCGAAGACCTTAACTGTTCAGGGTGGCAGTCTGGGTGACGGAGCCACATGGGAGTGGTACTCGGATGCGGGGTTCACGGTAAGTGAAGGATCGGGTATATCGATCGTTGTTGATCCGGCAGCAAGTACAACCTATTATGTAAGGGCTGAGGGTGACTGCAACAACACCAATGCAGCAAGTCAGCTGGTGACTGTAAGGGTACCATCTACCGATCCTACAGGCGTATCGATAACCAATGACAATACCTGTGAGGGCACGGGTAAGAACTTAACTGTCCAGGGCGGCAGTCTGGGAGACGGAGCCACATGGGAGTGGTACTCGGATGCAGGATTCACAGTAAGTGAGGGTTCGGGTATATCAATCACAGTTGATCCATCAGTAAATACGACCTATTATGTAAGGGCTGAGGGCGACTGCAACAACACCAGTGCAGCGAGTCAGCTGGTAACTGTAAGGGTACCATCCACCGATCCTACAGGTATTAACCTGACCAATGACGATGAGTGTGTTGGAGTGTCGAAGACCTTAACTGTCCAGGGCGGCAGTCTGGGTGACGGAGCCACATGGGAGTGGTACTCGGATGCGGGGTTCACGGTAAGTGAAGGATCGGGTATATCGATCGTTGTTGATCCGGCAGCAAGTACAACCTATTATGTAAGGGCTGAGGGTGACTGCAACAACACCAGTGCGGTGAGTCAGCTGGTGACCGTCAGGGTACCATCGACTGATCCGACGGGGATATCCTTACCAATGACAACACCTGCGAGGGCACTCCAAAGGTATTAACTGTTCAGGGTGGTAGTCTGGGTGATGGAGCAGACTGGTACTGGTATTCAGATGCAGGCTTTACCACGCTTGTGGGAGCGGGGAACTCTGTGATTGTTGATCCGGTGGTGAGTACCACCTACTATGTAAGGGCACAGGGTGATTGTAACACCACCAATGCGGTGAGTCAGCTGGTGACCGTAAGGGTACCATCTACCGATCCTACAGGTATCAATGTGACCAATGACGATGAGTGTTTTGGAGTGTCGAAGACCTTAACAGTTCAGGGCGGCAGTCTGGGAGATGGAGCAGACTGGTACTGGTACTCGGATGCAGGGTTCTCCACCCTTGTGGGTACAGGGGTCGTCATATCTGTCGATCCGGCAGTAAGTACAACCTATTATGTAAGGGCCGAGGGCGACTGCAACAACACCAATGCAGCGAGTCAGCTGGTGACGGTAAGGGTACCATCCACTGATCCTACAGGTATCAATGTGACCAATGACGATGACGTGTGTTGGAGTGTCGGCAAGACCTTAACAGTTCAGGGCGGCAGTCTGGGTGACGGAGCCACATGGGAGTGGTACTCGGATGCAGGGTTCACGGTAAGTGAAGGCATCGGGTATATCGATCGTTGTTGATCCGGCAGCAAGCACAACCTATTATGTAAGGGCTGAGGGTGACTGCAACAACACCAATGCAGCAAGTCAGCTGGTGACGGTAAGGGTACCATCGACTGATCCTACAGGCGTATCGATAACCAATGACAATACCTGTGAGGGTACGGGTAAGAACTTAACTGTTCAGGGCGGCAGTCTGGGTGATGGAGCCACATGGGAGTGGTACTCGGATGCAGGGTTCACGGTAAGTGAAGGCATCGGGTATATCGATCATTGTTGATCCGGCAGTAAGTACAACCTATTATGTAAGGGCCGAGGGTGACTGCAACAACACCAATGCAGCAAGTCAGCTGGTAACTGTAAGGGTACCATCGACTGATCCTACGGGTATCAACCTGACCAATGACGATGAGTGTGTTGGAGTGTCCAAGACCTTAACTGTCCAGGGTGGCAGTCTGGGTGACGGAGCCACATGGGAGTGGTACTCGGATGCAGGGTTCACGGTAAGTGAAGGATCGGGTATATCGATCGTTGTTGATCCGGCAGCAAGTACAACCTATTATGTAAGGGCCGAGGGTGACTGCAACAACACCAATGCGGTAAGTCAGCTGGTAACTGTAAGGGTACCATCGACTGATCCTACAGGTGTATCGATAACCAATGACAATACCTGTGAGGGCACGGGTAAGACACTTAACTGTCCAGGGTGGCAGTCTGGGTGATGGAGCCACATGGGAGTGGTACTCGGATGCAGGATTCACGGTAAGTGAAGGTTCGGGTATATCAATCACGGTTGATCCAGCAGTAAACACAACCTACTATGTAAGGGCTGAGGGTGACTGCAACAACACCAGTGCAGCGAGTCAGCTGGTAACGGTAAGGGTACCATCCACCGATCCTACAGGTATTAACCTGACCAATGACGATGAGTGTGTTGGAGTGTCACAAGACCTTAACTGTCCAGGGTGGCAGTCTGGGTGATGGAGCCACATGGGAGTGGTACTCGGATGCAGGGTTCACGGTAAGTGAAGGATCGGGTATATCGATCGTTGTTGATCCGGCAGCAAGTACAACCTATTATGTAAGGGCTGAGGGTGACTGCAACAACACCAATGCGGTTAGTCAGCTGGTGACCGTAAGGGTACCATCGACTGATCCTACGGGGATATCCATTACCAATGACAATACCTGTGAGGGCACAGGCAAGATACTTAACTGTCCAGGGTGGTAGTCTGGGTGACGGAGCGACTGGGAGTGGTACTCGGATGCAGGATTCACGGTAAGTGAAGGAGTCGGGAATATCGATCATCGTTGATCCAGCGGTAAGTACGACCTACTATGTAAGGGCCGAGGGTGACTGCAACAACACCAGTGCAGCGAGTCAGCTGGTGACTGTAAGGGTACCATCTACCGATCCTACGGGTATCAACGTGACCAATGACGATGAGTGTGTTGGAGTGTCAAAGACCTTAACTGTTCAGGGCGGCAGTCTGGGTGACGGAGCCACATGGGAGTGGTACTCGGATGCAGGGTTCACGGTAAGTGAAGGTTCGGGTATATCGATCGTTGTTGATCCGGCAGTAAGTACAACCTATTATGTAAGGGCTGAGGGCGACTGCAACAACACCAGTGCAGCGAGTCAGCTGGTAACTGTAAGGGTACCATCCACCGATCCTACAGGTATTAACCTGACCAATGACGATGAGTGTGTTGGAGTGTCGCAAGACCTTAACTGTCCAGGGCGGCAGTCTGGGTGATGGAGCCACATGGGAGTGGTACTCGGATGCAGGGTTCACGGTAAGTGAAGGATCGGGTATATCGATCATTGTTGATCCGGCAGTAAGTACAACCTATTATGTAAGGGCTGAGGGTGACTGCAACAACACCAGTGCGGTTAGTCAACTGGTGACCGTCAGGGTACCATCCACTGATCCTACGGGGATATCCTTTACCAATGACAACACCTGCGAGGGCACTCCAAAGGTATTAACTGTCCAGGGTGGTAGTCTGGGTGACGGAGCAGACTGGTACTGGTATTCAGATGCAGGCTTTACCACGCTTGTGGGAGCCGGGAACTCTGTTATCGTTGATCCGGTGGTGAGTACCACCTACTATGTAAGGGCACAGGGTGATTGTAACACCACCAATGCGGTGAGTCAGCTGGTGACCGTAAGGGTACCATCTACCGATCCTACAGGTATCAATGTGACCAATGACGATGAGTGTTTTGGAGTGTCGAAGACCTTAACCGTTCAGGGCGGCAGTCTGGGAGATGGAGCCAGACTGGTACTGGTATTCCGATGCAGGGTTCTCCACCCTTGTGGGCACAGGGGTCGTCATATCTGTCGATCCGGTAGTGAACACAACCTATTATGTAAGGGCCGAGGGTGACTGCAACAACACCAGTGCAGTGAGTCAGCTGGTGACCGTAAGGTGGCCCATCCACCGATCCTACAGGCGTATCGATTAACCAATGACAATACCTGTGAGGGCACGGGTAAGAACTTAACTGTCCAAGGTGGCAGTCTGGGTGATGGTGCAGACATGGCAGTGGTATTCGGATGCAGCATTAACTGTCACTGAAGGTACAGGTAACTCAATTGTTGTGAATCCAGCTACTTCAACAACCTATTATGTAAGAGCAGAAGGTGCATGTAACATAACTGTTGATATCGGGCAACTGGTTACCGTGAAAACACAGTCGGTGATGCCTGATACGGCTTTTGTAGATATGGCAGAATTTTGCTTCGGAGCAGTTGATTCCATAATACTTTCCTACAGTGGAGGGATGCTAGGATCTGGGTCTGATGCTTTCTGGTATGAAGATTCTTTGTTTGCTGATATTGCATTTGCCACTGGAAATGATGTAACCATCGCGGCACCAGTAGATACCTCTGCCTATTTCGTGCGATTTGAAGGGGATTGCGATACTACCTCTGCGCTCAAGGTAATTGTAATTGTAAATCCACAGCCTGCACCCAGTATCAGCGGAGATACTATATATATGTATACCTACTCAAGCAGAATATTCTGTATCAGGCTTTCGGGAGTTCAACATACAGTTGGGCTATAACCGGTGGAACCATCATTGGTTCCGCAACCGATCCAATGATTACGGTCCAATGGACAGATGAAGGTGCTGGATTGATTGAGGTTTCTGAAAACTCTATAAGTGGGTGTACAAATTTGGTTAACACCGGTGTGACAAAGTACCTCAAACCAACAGCAACGATCATTAATGGAGGCAGTACTGTAATTTGTACAGGGGATACAGGCATAGCATACTACGTAGATGGCTTGAACTAACTCTGTCTTTACCTGGACAGTGGAAGAAGGAACTATTACCCGGGAATATGGGGATTCAATTATTGTTGACTGGAACACAACTCCAGGTGATTACAACATTACCCTCAGAGGAGATTTCAGAATTTGGTTGTGAGGGCGATTTATTAAGCATAATTGTCACTGTTGAAGGACCTGAACTTGACCTGGGTGAGGATACCTATATTTGTGAAGATGATTTGTTTGAGATTGTTCCTGATGGGACCTTTAGTTCATACCTGTGGCATGACGGAAGTACAGCTCAGGGATATGCCACTACTGAAGAGGGCATGATCACTCTTGTGGTAGAAGATGAATTCGGATGTGTCAATGCAGATAGCGTCTACCTGACGGTACACTCCTTGCCGGTGGTTGACCTTGGGAGGGATTCATCCCTATGTGGTGATGTAGGGATGGTTTTAGATGCAGGAAATGATGGTTTGTTATACAGATGGTCAACGGGTGACAATAGCCAGGAGATTACGCTATTCCAGGGTCCGAGACAAGAAGTCTGGGTTGAAGTTGAGGATGAGTTTGGTTGTATTTCCATGGATACAATTATCGTTGAAGAGTGCAATCCCGAATGGTATTTCAGGGATATTCCAACTGCAATTACACCTAATGGCGACGGGACAAATGATACCTGGATCATTGAAAAACTTGCTTCCTATACGCAAGCTGAGATTGAAATTTTTAGCCGATGGGGTACACTGATTTGGAAATCCGAACCAGGATACTCAGTACCCTGGGATGGTAAAGATATGCGGGGTAATGAGGTGCCCATGGATTCATATCATTTTGTGATTAAACTGAATGTGGGAAGTATTGACAGGATAACGGGTATAATTACGGTGATCAGATAGGAATAGATATTGAATGAAAAGATTTCTTTATAGTTTTTCTTTTGAGTTGCTTTATACTGGATGGATGGTCGCAGCAAGTCCCTCTCTATAGCCAATATATGCTCAATGGATTCCTATTGAATCCTGCAGCTGCCGGTTCCGAAGGATACACTGCTGTGAACCTTACAGCTAGGGAACAGTGGATTGGATTGCAAAACGGACCTGGAACCTATGCACTGAGTTTCCAGACCAGGATCCTGAAGAATAGTTATATTTCTAGGACGTCCGCGGTGAAGAAACGGCAACGTAGGGGTTCCAGAAGTGGAAACGTGGGAGTGGGTGGATACCTTTTTAATGACAGGAACGGTGCAGTGGAACGAATCGGATTTAAAGGCACCTACGCTTATCATATTAATTTGCAGCAATCTCAACTTTCATTTGGGCTCTCCTTTGTGGCTTATCAGTTCAGATTGGATGAAGACCTGATTCATTTAGCTGACCCTGGGGATGCCCTTTGGCTCGAAGCCCATAAGTCTGTATTCATCCCAGACGCTGATGCAGGCGTTTTCTATTCTGCAAGGAACTATTGGGCAGGATTTTCAGTGGATCAGTTGTTTGAATCAGTCCTTAAGATAGGGGATTCGGGATATGACCGATATAAAATGGAGCGTAATTATTATCTTATGGGTGGATACGATTTTGAAGCTAAATCGTGATATTATGTTATCTCCATCCACCCTGCTCAAGTTCGCTGAGAACGGAAAACTCCAGGCCGATATCAGCGGAAAGTTCTACTACCAGCAGACTTATTGGGGCGGACTGACCTACCGAACCGGTCATGCCATTATTGTGATGGCTGGTGTAAGTATCGATAAACTGATCTTCGGGTATGCATTTGATATTGGGCTCAACAGTATCATGAAGCATAGTTATGGCACCCACGAATTCACTTTTATTGCTAAATTTGGAGACAATGCACGCCGTTATCGTTGGCTGAACAGGTTCTAATACTTTAAACAAAATACTTTCTCGTCAGAATTTATCTTGCCCTCGCCTTTAAATAATGCTCACATTCTACCTTTGTGCGTACAATCAAATTCTTGCTTTTCTTCTTTAAATGATGCTGCTACTATTATTGATTGATTCGAAAGCTATATTGGAATTGTTCTGTTAGTTTTTGACTAATGGTTTAAAAAGTTAATTGAAAGGTTCCAGCCATATGACAAACTGCATTTGAAAGCATAGGCAAACTCAACACTTTAACTAATTGTTTAAAAATATTTCAGGATTGGTTCTCTGCTAGCTTGAGATTTAACTATTTTAACCATCATAAAACGCAGACGGTTAATTTTTTACATATTTTACCGTCTACATTTGAATGTTAAAACTCTAGAATGAGTACATCTATGCTCCGTATTCACGGAAAGGCATCATTTATATAGAGCATAGAGCAACGGGAGCGATAGTATAATAGTCTTGCTTGTGAGAGTATTCAGTTTTTATAATTTTTTGGAAACCCTCATAGTATTGACAAGTTTATTTATGAATAGACTATACCCTAAATTATTCATTATAAGATTATTTTGCTTTTTCCTTTTATTGTTGTTTGGAGGGATGGCAAAATCGTATGCCCAGACCACCATATGGCTTGAGGATTTTGGTGGTTTGGCTGACGGAACAACTGTAGACGCTGGTGCAACTGCCTGGTCAAGGGATGTAACCAGCTGTAATTTTGGAGATGGAGGTTATTTTGAAGTTCAGAACAATTTACTTGAAGGAAGGGACACTGACGGAGAAGCAGTTTGGTACTCCGAATGGATTGACATATCATCCTATTCCGATGTGAAAGTCAGTATTGACCTTGCATCGACCGGAATATCGAATGGGAGGCTGATGATTATATCAGGGCCTATTATTCATTCGATGGTGGATCAGAGACGCTGTTTTTAAATGGTGATCAGTCTGGCAATTTTGGTACTGCAACTGCCCAGGCAGGGAGTTTCACGGGAGACTCATTGCAGGTAATTGTTCGGGTTAACAACACTAATATCTTTTTCAATATAATTCCTGCAATCAACTCCTTCGATAATATTAGGGTTTATGAAAGCCCTGATACCAGGTACGCCATCGATCCTGGTGGAGATTGGAATGATCCTGCCACATGGTCCTATACCTCTGGAGGAGCATCCTGTGGATGCATTCCCGATGTCTTTAGTGAAGTGCATATCAATGAGGCGGATGATGGTCAGTCAGTTGCATTGAATGTTGAGGCTTATGCCAAGGATGTGATTATCTATGACCAGGGTCTTCTCGAATGGACATCGACCAATGATGAATTAAACATCATATCAGGATGGTGGAATATATGTGCAGACTGGTGGTGAACTCGATGGAACAAACATTCAGGCCAAAATACAATTTGTGGTTGACGGTTCTGACAACTTGATTGACAACGAGGGAACTTTTACTATCAATGATATAGAGCTTGAAAATGACGGGGGAAGTTTGACCATTTCCGGGGCTGGCAATATTATTGAGGATGAACTTAGATTTGTAGATTCAAATACAACATTAACCAATGACAATACAGGAACGATCAATATTTCCGATGACCTAAGCTTTGCTAACGACAATTCTGAACTTGATCAACAATGGTACCATTACCATCACAGATGATGTAATCCTTGGAGCTAATGACGATGACAATACGCTGACAAATAATTCAGGAGGAGTCTTAAATATCGGGGATGTTGTAAATTCAGGCTCAAGCAGGTTCGTAATTGATAATTCTGGCACGATAGATCAAAATGATAGATTTATCAATATCCAGGCAGGAGAAGTCCAGATCTATAACAGGGCAGGTGCTACCTGGAACTATGCAGGACCAAGCAATGATGATAATGATCTTCAACTATTCTGTAATTTCGATTCCAATTTATTTAACTATGACTATGGAGGCGCTCAAGACGTTCATGCTCCCCAGGATGCCTACTGGAACCTGACAGTTTCGAGTTCGGGTACAAAAACCAGCCAGGGAGATCTTGATGTAAACGGAGATTTGACTATTTCCGGAACAGCTAATCTGAATGTAAATATAAATAGTGACGATATTAACGTCGCTGGTAACTGGTCTAATTCAGGGACATTTACTGAAGGCTCCCGAACGGTTACCTTCGATGGTAACTCAGTCCAATCAATTTCCAATGTCTCGGGAGAGACATTCTATAATGTAATTGTAAACAATTCGAGTTCGGGATTGACTTTAAGCAATGGCAATGTCGTTGTTTCAAATGCCCTGACCATGTCTCAGGGTAATATTAATGTTTCTACATACACCATTACACTTGGAACAGGGCCTGCAGCTGCAGGAACGTTATCTCATACATCGGGCACGATCATAGGTAAATTCGAAAGGTGGGTAAATAGTACTGGGACAGATATTTTATATCCTATAGGTACTGCAGCTTCTGAAAATTTTGCCACGTTGAACTTTGCTGCACTGACGAATGGCTCTCTAATTGGTGAATTCAATCCTGCAGATCCAGGTTCTTCAGGTTTGCCTATATCGGAGAGTGGATACACGGTTTCAAATCAATTCACGGATGGTTATTGGGACTTTACTGCAGCCAACAGTATGGCAACCACTGGATTTGACATTGATCTTGATGCCAATGGATTTAGCAGTTATACTATCAGTTCATCATCTCGAGTTATAAAAAGAACCAATGGTGGCAATTGGGCATTTGATGGCAATCATGTTGATGCTGTTTCTCCTTCTGTATATCGAACTAACTTAGCAGGTGGTATCTCCACAACCAGTACCCAATTTGGAGTGGGACAGGGATGTATCTCTATTGTAATTGATAAGGCAATCACCGATGTGACATGTTTCGGTGGCAATGACGGAGCGATAGATATAACAGCTTCAGGTGGCACTCCTGGTTATTCCTATTCATGGAGTCACGGTCCCACGTCCGAGGATGTAAGTGGACTAAGCGCGGGTGACTTTACAATAACTGTTACCGATGCCGCTAGTTGCAGCCAGGATAGCACTTTCACTGTTATTGAACCATTAGTTTTGAGTGCGACCGTTAACTCCTTAGGGATTACCTGTGTCGGTGGAAATGACGGTTCAATTACGATTTCTGCTCCCAGTGGAGGAAGTGGATCATATGACTATACCATTAATGGAGGAACAGGATGGCAGGCCTCCGGCTCTTTTACTAATCTTACAGCCGGTACATATGATGTGCGTATCAGGGATGCAATGGCAACCACTTGCATAGTAACATTGGATGGCGCTCTTGACCTGACAGAACCTAATGATCTAATCTCTCCAACCTTTACTGCTCCTGCCGATATCACCATATACAGCGATGCCAGCTGCGTGTATGATGCGAGTGTGGGTGTGACAGGCGATGTAACTGACGAGGCGGACAACTGCAGTGTTGGTGATGCCACATATGTGGATGCAGTGGATGCCACTGATCCATGTAATATTATTATCACACGCACGTGGAGCCTGGTGGATGATAATAGCAATGCAGCTGCCGATCAGGACCAGATCATTACTGTTCAGGACACCACCGATCCCACGGCCAGCAACCCGGCACCTGTTACTGTAGAGTGTATCGCGATGTCCCGGCTGCTGATCCTACTGTTGTTATCGACGAGGCAGACAACTGCACAGCAGCACCGGTAGTTGCTTTTGTCAGTGATGTGAGTGATGGCCTTAGC
>CAVQAB010000028.1:0-156688 GCA_963710385.1 uncultured Bacteroidales bacterium
CCGGTCCATACGGAGACTCTGGCCGGCATCTTGAACCTCTCCTTGAACTCCTCAGCCTGTTTGTAGGAGATGAACTCATGGTTCTTTCTCCTGTAAGCTTGATCCCCAATCTGTACGCGCATGCTTCTGGATTCAATGGTAAAGGTGTTGGCCCCCATGAGGCTGAAGGATTCAGTCAAACTGCTTTTGATGGAATCAATCGCCGTAAGGATGCCAACCAGTGCCATGATCCCAAATGCAATGATAAATATGGTCAGGATCGTCCTTAATAAATTGGTCCTGATGGATTTCAAAGCAATCCGTAAATTTTCGATGAACATGGCTACCTGCATGGGCTTGGATCTGAATAGGACATAAAAATATAAAAATCTGAACAATCTAACGGATAATACGTCAGGCATACAAACCTTTTTCGCATATATTTACAAATTATTCAAATGTACTCCCATGGCTTTCGATTTTAAAATGATCCAACAGACTTACCAGGCTCTCCCCGGAAAGATCAATGCAGCAAGAAAACTTTTAAAGCGCCCCCTGACGCTCACCGAAAAAATCCTCTACGGGCACCTGTTCAATGAGACGGAAAAGAAACCGCATCAGAGGGGAATCGATTATGTGGATTTTCAGCCGGACCGGGTAGCCATGCAGGATGCTACGGCCCAGATGGCACTTCTGCAATTCATGCAGGCGGGAAAAGCCAGGGTTGCAGTCCCCTCCACGGTTCATTGTGACCATCTGATCCAGGCAAAAGCCGGGGCAAAGGAAGATTTGAAAACAGCGCTTCACACCAACCAGGAAGTGTATGATTTTCTTGGAAATGTCTCCAATAAATATGGCATTGGTTTCTGGAAACCCGGAGCCGGTATCATCCACCAGGTGATCCTTGAAAATTATGCCTTTCCCGGCGGAATGATGATTGGTACTGATTCTCACACTGTGAATGCAGGAGGACTTGGCATGGTAGCCATCGGCGTGGGTGGAGCCGATGCAGTGGATGTGATGGCCGGAATGGCATGGGAATTGAAATTTCCCAAACTGATCGGCGTAAAGCTTACCGGAAAATTGAATGGATGGACCTCATCCAAGGATGTGATCTTAAAAGTGGCCGGGATCTTGACCGTAAAGGGCGGAACCGGTAGTATTGTAGAATACTTTGGTGAAGGTGCCGAAACCATTTCCTGCACCGGTAAAGGGACCATCTGTAATATGGGTGCGGAAATCGGTGCCACAACCTCCCTGTTTGGTTACGACCATAAAATGCGGGATTACCTTAGAGGGACCGATCGGGCTGATGTGGCCGCTGAAGCGGATAAAATTGCGGACCACCTGACCGGAGATCCGGAAGTGTATGCTTCTCCTTCAGATTATTTTGACGAGGTGATTGAAATCGACCTCTCCACACTGGAACCTCATATAAACGGACCATTTAGTCCCGATAGGGCATGGCCCATTTCAGAATTTGCTAAGGCTGTAAAAGAAAATAATTACCCCCAAAAACTGGAAGTGGGATTGATAGGATCCTGTACCAATTCCTCATACGAGGATATCACCCGGGCAGCTTCAATAGCGCGACAGGCGAAGGATAAGAATTTAACGGTATTATCTGAATTTACTGTCACTCCAGGATCAGAGCTGGTGAGGTATACCATCGAAAGGGATGGCCTGATCAACATTTTTGAAGAAATTGGTGGGGTGGTACTGGCCAATGCATGCGGACCCTGCATCGGACAATGGGCCAGGCATCGTGCCGAAAAGCAGGAGAAGAATTCGATTCTGACCTCTTTCAACAGGAATTTTGCCAAGCGCAACGATGGCAATCCCAATACCCATTCTTTTGTTGCTTCACCGGAGATTGTCACCGCTCTTTCCATTGCTGGCGATTTGACTTTTAATCCCCTCACCGATACGCTGACCAACAGGGATGGAAAGCAGGTGAGACTGGATGAACCAGAAGGGACTTGAGTTGCCGGCAAAAGGATTTGCAGTGGATGACAACGGATACCAGGCTCCTTCCGAAGACGGCAGTGCTATTGAAGTGTCAGTCCACCCGGATTCTGAGCGTTTGCAATTGCTTGTCACCTTTTAAACCATGGGATGGGGAGGACCTCACCGGTTTAAAATTACTGATCAAGGCCAAAGGGAAATGTACAACAGACCATATCTCAATGGCCGGACCCTGGCTTCGGTTCCGTGGACATCTTGATAACATTTCTAACAATATGTTGATCGGTGCAGTCAATGATGCCAATGAAAAGACCAATTCTGTGTTGAACCAGCTCTCCGGAAAGTACGAACCTGTACCTGATACAGCCAGGGCCTATAAAGCAGAAGGAATTGGCTCTATCGTGGTGGGCGATGAAAACTACGGTGAAGGATCCTCCAGAGAACATGCTGCCATGGAACCCAGGCATCTGGGCGTCAGGGTGGTGCTGGTAAAATCGTTTGCCAGAATCCATGAAACCAACCTCAAGAAACAGGGGATGCTGGGATTAACCTTTGTAAACAAAGATGATTACAATCTTGTGCGTGAAGGTGATGTGGTGGATGTGGTGGGACTGAAAAAGGTGGAACCGGGAAAGCCACTGGAGATCAAACTCCATCACCAGGATGGTACTACCGACACTTTCCTGGCCAATCATACGCTCAATGATAACCAAATCAAGTGGTTTAAAGCTGGTTCAGCGCTAAATTTAATCAGGCAGGAAAACCAATAATAGATTGCATATAAAGGAATCCTTCATCAAGGCATTCACGCTTCTGGGTGAATTTCTAAATCAATTTCCTTCAGGATCCAGGAATGAAGCCCGGGAATTGATCACCATCAATGCATTGCATTTCGATGAAATGCATGCCATTGTGGAAAATGAGCATATCCATAATCCCTGGTTTACTCCCGAATTTGTGAAACATGCCCTTGAAGGCATTTCTAAAATGCTAAATTACAAGGTGTTACACAAGTGGCTGGGGGCTTATCAGCAAACTATTCAAACACCCAATCACGTGAGAACAGTGGGACTGGTGCTGGCAGGGAATATTCCCCTGGTGGGATTTCATGACCTGTTGTGTGTACTGGCAAGCGGTCATGCGGTGCTGGCCAAACCCTCCTCAAAGGATGACCGGATCATTAGAAAAGTTGTAAGCATCCTGACTGAAATTGATCCATCCATTGGTGGTCGAATCAGGTTTACAGATGACAGGCTCAACGATATTGATGCGGTAATTGCTACCGGCAGCAACAACAGTGCCCGCTATTTTGAATATTACTTCAGGACTACTCCCCACATCATCCGCAAAAACCGAAATGGGATTGCCGTGCTGACCGGAGAGGAATCAGAGGAGGAGCTGGCAGGAATCGGAAAGGATATCTTTACTTACTTCGGATTGGGGTGCAGAAATGTAACCAAGATCTATATCCCTGAATCCTATGACCTGACTCTATTGCTGGGCGTATTGGACCGTTATCATACCCTGTATCAACACCACAAATATGGGAACAATGTGGACTATTACCGGACCATCTATCTGATGAACCAGTTTCCCTTCCTGGATAACGGAGTACTCCTGCTTAAAGAGGATCCGGCCATTGCAAGTCCTGTTGGAGTTGTATTTTATGAAAGATATTCGGAAATTAGGTGGGTGCAAGAACAGTTAGCATCCCGCAATGAGGAGATACAGTGTACCGTCTCTATCCATCCTGAAATCATTGATGCATTGCCACCGGGTACCACACAGGAACCCATGCCGTGGGATTATTCCGATAAAATTGACACCCTCAGATTTTTAACGGAACTGACATGATCTTTCTTTTCCGCATAATTAGTGATGAGGATCAGGAATTTTACCGCGACCTGGTGATAGACGGATCAGATACTTTCCTGGACTTTCACCAGACTCTTCAGAAAAACCTGGATTATGATTCGTCACAACTTGCTTCTTTTTTCATCACGAATGATATGTGGGAAAAACAACAGGAGATTACACTCATTGATATGATGCAAGAACAGGGTCTTCCATCGGCTACCATGGAACAGGTTACCCTCGAGGAGTTCATCACAGAGGAATCTCAACGGATGATTTATGTTTTCGATTTCTTTTCAGAAAGGGCATTCTTTATTGAACTTCTGGAGAAAACAGATCAAACCTCTCCCAGGGATACTCCCTTCATAGGTCGGACCCAGGGAGAGGCCCCTCCCCAGTTGGCCCTGGACAAGCTGATGGATGAAGCAGTTGGCGATCCGGATGAATTTGATCAGGAGGAGGGATTCGATGACCTGCGGTTGGATGACCTGGATCCTGATATGTTTACGACAGGAATGCCAGAAGATTTTTAGCATGCAGAAGACACTGGTGGTATTGGCTGGTCCCACCGCGGTAGGGAAAACAACCTTCGGCATTGAAATTGCCAAACTATTTGGGACCGAGATTATTTCGGCCGATTCCCGGCAGATCTACCGGGAAACCACCATTGGAACTGCTGTTCCTACCAAAGAAGAGCTGGCGGCAGTTCAACACCATTTTATCCAATCCATATCAATGACCGACACATACAATGCCAGCATGTATGAGTACCAGGTGATGGACCGGCTCAATCTGCTATTTAAGAAGTATGATACTGTTTTGATGGTAGGTGGCTCCGGACTCTATATCGATGCTGTCTGCAAAGGTATCGACGATCTGCCCAAAGTTGATCCTAAGCTTAGAAAAAGGTTGCAGACAAGGTTCGAACATGAGGGTTTGGATCCATTAACCCGGGAGCTGAAATTACTGGATCCTCTCTCCTATGAACGTGTGGATCTTAAGAATCACATGAGGGTATTGAAAGCACTTGAAATATCTATTCAGACCGGGAAACCTTATTCCAGCTTTCTATTATCCACTCAAAAGAAGCGTCCCTTCAAGATCCTCAGGATTGCCCTGGACATGGAACGTGAAATCCTTTACGCCCGTATAAATCAACGTGTTGTGGAAATGATGGATGCTGGATTACTGAACGAAGCAATAGAGCTTCAGCACTTGCGTGGATGCACAGCCATGAAGACTGTAGGTTACCGGGAACTTTACAAATACCTGGACGGGGAGATCACTCTTGAGGAAGCTGTGGATCTGATCCAACGAAATACACGGAAATTTGCGCGTAAACAGATCACCTGGTTTCGGAAAGATAATCTATACCAGTGGTTCACTCCGGATGATCCGCGAGAGGTCATTAAATGGATAAAAGCACAATAAACCCTACCCGTAGAAATTTCTGTTAAAAGCAGAGAATTCGCCTCTACCCAAAATCAACCTGTTCCAGAAAGCCACTAAAAATCCAAATCCATAACCAAATAACTGGGTATAGCTCGTCAGGATTGCCAGTGCACCGACTACCAAACTTCTATTCTTAATGGTTGAAAAAAGAAACAGCAGGAGAATATATAACAGCAAAGGTGCCAGAAAATAATATGAAACCAATAAGGATAAAAGAAGAAGAAGAATGGTGCCCAGGGAAAATAAGGCAGGTGCGAAATGAACTATTTTCAAAGAATCAGGATGTCTTTTGTATAAATTTATCCTTGCAATACCCGAATTATATACCTGTTTGAAAAACTGCCTCAGGTTGGTCCGCCTTTTATGATATACGAATGCATCCTTGATTAATTTCGTTTTGAATCCTTGCTTTATAATTCTAATGCTCAGGTCAATATCTTCTCCGAAACGGATGCTGGAGAAACCTGATGTTGCTCTAAATACATCCATTGAAAAACCCATATTAAAACTTCGCGGATGAAATTTATCCAGTTTTTCACCCCCTCCCCTGATGCCTCCGGTGGTCAGAAAGGAAGTCATTGAGAAGTTGATGGCCTTTTGAAACTTTGTGAATGCCGGGTGGGCTCTGTCCGGACCACCAAAAGCGTCGGTAAAGCTGTCCGCTAAACCGTTTTGAACAATCTTGAAATAATCGGGAGGTAAAACACAATCAGAATCCAGAAAAATACAATACGCTCCAGTAGCTTTCTCACAACCAAAATTTCTGCTCAAACCCGGACCCGAGTTCTGCTTGAAGAAATATTTTATATCCAGTTCTTCCTGGTAGGCCTTAACAACCGATTCACTGCTTAAGGTGGAGCCATCTTCAACAACAATAACCTCAAAACCCTTCCTGGTCTGTTTGTGCAGGCTTTCTAATAACTCCTCAATTTCATTGGGCCTGTTATATACAGGGATGATGATTGAAATTTTCAACTCCTCTTTATAGCTCATATTGTGGGTTGAAATGGAGCTCGATCTCGTTTGCTCAGATTTCCTTCTCTATTTCGTAATTATTGCGCTCCACGGCACTGCGGGAGACCAGTTCTCCCAGGAATCCTCCAATAAAAAGCAAGGTTCCCATAATCATGCTGGTTAGCCCGATGTAAAAGAAAGCACTATCAGCAATTAACCGCTGCGGTATATGTTTGAAAAGTGCAATCAATTTATCGATCCCCATATAAATAGCTATACCAAGTCCCACCAGAAACATAAATGATCCCATGGTTCCAAACAGATGCATGGGCTTCTTGGCGAACCGGGTCAGGAAAGAGACGGTAAGCAGGTCCAGGAATCCCTTCATAAAGCGTTCCATTCCAAACTTGGTCACCCCATATTTCCTCTGTTGGTGCTGAACTACTTTTTCCCCGATGCTGGTAAATCCATTGCCTTTGGCGAGTACAGGAATGTACCTGTGCATATCACCGTATATCTCCACACTTTTGGCCACATTGTGACGATAGGCCTTCAATCCGCAATTGAAATCATGCAGCCGGATTCCGCTTACCTTGCGTGCTGCCCAATTGAATACTTTGGTGGGAATCCTCTTGGAAAAGAATGGATCATACCGCTTCTTTTTCCAGCCGCTCACCACATCGTATCCTTCCTCCACTATCATCCTGCGCATTTCAGGGATCTCCTCCGGACTGTCCTGAAGATCGGCATCCATGGTAAATACCACCTCACCCTACTGCCATTCTGAAGCCAGTGTGAAGGGCAGCTGATTTTCCGTAATTTCTGCGAAACTTGATGCCCCTGATCTGGGAATAAGTTTTTTTCAGGCTTTCGATCTGATTCCAGGAACCATCAATGCTCCCATCATCAACCAGGATGATCTCAAAGGAAAGCTTATGGATGTACAATACACGATTGATCCAGTCACACAATTCGGGAAGTGACTCCTCCTCATTATACAGGGGAACAACAATGATAACGTCCATCAGTTGCTTTACGGTTACACTGTCGTTGTCTTATGGGATTTTCTTCCTTTTTCACAAATGCTGCAATGATCAGACTGATAACAGCATTAAAAATGGTTCCAAAGACCATCGCATTACCATCATTCTGCCAACAGTACATTCTCTTTTCCATCTTCTCAAAAATGATCATCATACATGCTTTCGGGAATCCGTGGGATTGCTCATGATCTTCTCTTCAGCAGCAATCCTCATTTTCTCAACAAGGTCAGGATCGATCACCGTATGAAGAAGGTAGGTATATGCCAGTCATCAGGATGCTGGCAGATGATCCCGATCACAGGCCCATCAGAAAGATCTGTCCAAAGGATGCAAATCCCCCCAGGTACTCATTTCTGTATGCAACCAGACAGTAAACCAGTACAGCAATGGTAAATGAGGATCTCACCCAGCCCACCCAGCCAGTGGTGCTCAGCATTCAGAAAATAGACCACCAGATTGAGGACGATACCAACGACACCAACAATGACTCCATAAATAAGATGCAGGCTTCCAGAATGGAGCTTTAGACTTTTTCTTCCATGATATGTTAATTATATGTTAGTGTAATTGGTAACATAAAAAAGGGCAAGCTACTTATATCGCACCGCTACAACCGCCTACCCTTGCTACCTTCCGGTCCTGGGGGAATTCAGCAGGAGCTGGTCGTATAAGACTTACCCAAGGATCAAATTTAATAAGAAAAAGCGGTTCTGGCAATATTCATGTCATCTGGATCACATGCCAGAGCAGCCTGATCAACGCTATCCCTTATCGGGACGAAGGTTTCTTACCTGTGCTCCAGCCTGCCACATTTCCGATTCCCTCAGCTCCTTCAATTCGGCTTCTAGATCGGCCCTGTAATTGTCGTGACCGGTTTTTTCCAGAACCACTTTGGTCTCTTCCCCGCTTCTTACCCTTTTGTACAGATCCTTGAATACAGGCAGGGTGGCATCCCTGAATTTGGGTTTCCAGTCCAGTGCACCCCGCTGTGCAGTAGCACTGCAGTTGGCATACATCCAGTCCATTCCGTTCTCATCCACCAGGCGAATCAGGCTCTGGGTCAGCTCTTCAACTGTTTCGTTGAATGCTTCGGACGGAGCTGTGACCATTCTCACGCAATACATCATACTGTGCTTCCATGATGCCTGCAAGTGCACCCATCAGAACTCCACGTTCACCGGTCAGGTCGCTGTATACCTCATTTTCAAAGGTGGTTGGAAAAAGATATCCCGAACCGATTCCAATTCCCAGTGCCAGGGTGCGCTCTTCGGCATTACCTGTATAGTCCTGGAAAACAGCATAGCTGGAGTTGATCCCGGTACCGGCCAGGAAATTCCGTCTTACGCTGGTTCCTGATCCTTTGGGAGCCACCAGGATCACATCCACATTTGCCGGAGGAATTACACCGGTTTGCTCTTTGTAGGTAACAGAAAATCCATGTGAGAAATAGAGGGCATCACCCTCTTTCAGGCATGGTTTCAGCATTGGCCATACTTCACGCTGTGCGGCATCTGAAACCAGGTACTGGATTACGGTGGCCTTTTCGGCTGCCTCCTCAATGGGAAAAAGGGATTCGCCGGGTACAAAACCATCCTTCACCGCCCTGTCCCAGTCTTCCTTAAACTCGGGGAGCCTGACCAACAATCACATTGAATACCATTGTCTCTTCAGGTTCAGCGCCTGTGCAGGTCCCTGCACACCATATCCAATGATTGCGATTACTTCATCTTTAAGCACTTCCTGTGCTTTTGAAAGGGGAAATTCTTCCCTGGTTACGACGTTCTCTTCAACGCCGCCAAAATTCAATTTTGCCATTTTACTTCTTTATCTTTTGTAGGATTAATAATTCTCAATAGGTTAACGACATCGTCGGCTGTCTCCTTCTGATGCTTGTCAATCTCTTTCAAGATAGGTCGAAATCTCCTTGATCTGCTTGGTTAGGGCAATGCGGCCCGATCTTGCAAACTGAAGAACTCCATAGGATTCAAGGTCCCTGAAAAGCTGTTTGGTCTCCTCTTTATGGCCGGTCTTCTCCACAACAATGTAATCCGGTTCAATGGTCAGGATCCGGGCATTGTGCCTCCTGATCAGGGTTTCCACCTCATCACCGTGAGCAAATGCTGCGGTGGGCACTTTATAGAGGGCGATTTCCTGGTAAACAATCTCATCCAGGGTATGGTAAAATGCCTTCAGGATCCCGATCTGTTTCTCAATCTGCTTGGTCACAGATCTTGGCCATGTCCTCGGTGGTGTTGATCACAATGGTAAAACGGTAGATACCCCTCACCTCCGATTCGGAGGTATTCAGACTTTCAATATTAATTTTCCTTCGTGGAAAAGATCACGGTGATCCGGTGCAGGAGCCCAACTTTGTGCTCGCTGAAAACCGATATTGTATATTCCTTTTTCATCTTTTCTATGCTTACTTTACGTATTACTCTAAACGTATATCTGAAACAGTAGCCTCCTGAAGGTACCATGGGGAAAATGTTACCTTCTTTCTGAACTTCAATCTCCAGCAGGCAGGGACCTTCTTTTGCCAGCAAATCATCCAGCGCCTTGTCCAGCTCACTCCGTTCTGTGATTTTCATTGCCGGAACACCAAATCCTTCCGCAATTTTTGAGAAATCCGGATTGGTCAGACCCGGTACTGGCATATCGACTGTCAAAAAAGAGCTCCTGCCACTGCCTGTACCATGCCCAGGAATTGGTTGTTGAGCAGGATCATCTTCACAGGAAGTTTGTACTGAGCAATGGTCCCCAGCTCCTGGATGGTCATCTGGAATCCGCCATCTCCTGATATGGATACTACGTGCCGGTCGGGTTTTGTAAATGCAACACCCATGGCTGCAGGCACTCCGAATCCCATGGTTCCCAATCCACCTGATGAAACCCATGAATTGCGCTCTTTGTGTTTATAGTACCTTGCAGCTGCCATCTGATGCTGACCCACATCGGTTACAATGATGGCCCTGCCATCGGTTTTTTCTGATAATTTGATGAATCACTTCTCCCATGTGCATCTTCGCATCTGCTGGGAAAACAATCCTTATTGATCACCTTCTCTTTCTCCACCTCTTCCAATGCTCTGAAAGAAGCCAGCCACTCAGCATGCTCGGCAGGTTTAATCTTTGGGAATAAGTAACTTCAAGGCCGGCTTTGCATCCGAGTTTATGGCCACATCGGTCTTGATGTTTTTATCAATCTCCGACCGGATCAATCTCAATATGGATCACCTTGGCCTGCGTGGCATAAGTATTCACATTGCCGGTCACCCGTCGTCAAATCGCATCCCAATGGCAATAAGCACATCGCATTTGTTGGTATTCACATTGGGGGCATAGTTCCCGTGCATACCCAGCATACCCACTGAAAGGGATGGTCCTCAGGAAATGCCGACAATCCGTTCAAGGTATGTCCCACAGGAATTCCAGCCTTTTCAACAAATTCCCTGAACTCAGCTTCAGCCCGTGAAATGGTTACACCCTGTCCACACAATACAAAGGGTCGTTCGGCATTTATTGATGAGATCAGCTGCCATATCAATGGCTGTTGGATTGGGTTTGGGATTGGGCATGTAACTCCTTACCTGCTTGCGCTTTTTATAGTTGAATTCCACCTCTTCGAATTGTGCATTCTTGGTGATATCGATGAGTACCGGTCCGGGTCTTCCCGAATTGGCAAAGAAGAATGCCTTGGCCATGACATCCAGGATCTCATCGGCACTGGTAATCTGGTAATTCCACTTGGTTATCGGCATGGATACACTTACCATGTCGGTCTCCTGAAATGCATCCGATCCCAGCAACGGAGCACCCACCTGTCCGGTTATACAGACCAGGGGAGTTGAATCGAGCATGGCATCTGCCAAACCGGTCACCAGATTGGTTGCACCCGGACCGGAGGTGGTAAAACATACACCAGGTTTTCTTGAGATCCTGGCATATCCCTGTGCCGCATGGATTGCACCCTGTTCGTGTCGCACCATCACATGTTTTAGCCTGTCCTCATAATGATACAATGCATCATATACCGGCATGATGGCGCCTCCAATATATCCAAAAATAGTATCTACTCCCTCCTCCAGCAACGCCAGAATGAGTGCTTCAGCACCGGACATCTTCTTCCCGGTAACCTTCTCCTCGGCGGCCTTTTTCTTTGTTTCTGTTTCCATGCTATTAAGGTATTTATGTTAAAAAATTCTTATTCGTTTACAATTCTGATCGCTCCCCGGTCTGCAGACGAAACCATACTGGCATAAGCCTTCAGGGCTGTGGACACCTTTCTGTCGCGCACAGGTTTCCATCCATTCGGTAAGCGATCAGCCTCCTTCCTGCGCGCTACCAATTCCTTTTCATCAAGGATGACATTCATACTCCTTGACGGAATATCAATACTGATCCTGTCTCCGTCCCGGATCAAACCAATGGCACCACCTTCAGCTGCTTCAGGTGAAATATGCCCGATGGACAATCCGGAAGTTCCTCCCGAAAAACGACCATCGGTAATCAGTGCACACTTCTCTCCCAGGTGTCTGGATTTAATATATGAGGTTGGATAGAGCATCTCCTGCATTCCTGGACCTCCCCGCGGACCTTCAAAACGAATGACCACAACATCACCGGCTACAACTTTACCCTCAAGGATCGCATCACAGGCATCATCCTGTGAATCATACACCTTGGCAGGACCTTCAAATACCAATACCGATTCGGATACTCCAGCAGTCTTTACAATGGAGCCCTGCTCCGCAATATTGCCGGTCAGCACCCCAAGTCCCCCATCCTTGCTGTATGCATTTTCCATGTTCCTGATACATCCGGTGGACCTGTCCAGGTCAAACTCGTCGTACCTGGTGTCCTGTGAGCCCATATTTCAGATTGATCCCACCTCCAGGTGCAGCTGAATAGACATCTTCGATCCTTTCACATCGTTGCTTATTAACCAGGTCATAGCATTCTATGGCTTCCCCAAGGCTCTTTCCATCAACCCGGGCTACCTCCCTTTTAATCAGATTTGCCCTGTCCAGTTCAGCCAGAATTCCCAGGATTCCTCCGGCCCGGTTTACATCCTCCACATGGTACTTAGAACTGGGTGCAACTTTGCACAAGACCGGTGTGGCACGTGAAAGACGGTCAATATCTTTCATGGTGAAATCAACTTCGGCTTCGTGGGCGATGGCCAGCAGATGCAGTACCGTATTGGTGGAACCTCCCATGGCTATGTCCAGGGTCATTGCATTTTCAAAGGCCTCAAAAGTGGCAATGTTTCGGGGCAACACCTTTTCATTTCCATCTTCGTAATAACTGCGTGTATTTTCGATTAAATGATGTGCTGCTTTCTCAAACAGTCTTTTCCTTTCCACATGGGTAGCCACCACTGTGCCATTTCCGGGCAATGCCAGGCCGATGGCCTCATTCAGGCAGTTCATGGAGTTGGCTGTAAACATCCCGGAACATGAACCACAGGTGGGACAGGCAAGTTTTTCAATACGGGCCAGTTTTTCATCACTCACCGCCGGATCAGCTGCCATCACCATGGAGTCGACCAGGTCATAGGTATCATCTCCATCGCGGCCGGCTTCCATGGGCCCGCCAGAAACAAATATCACCGGTATGTTGATTCGCATGGCTGCCATTAACATGCCCGGGGTAATCTTGTCGCAATTGGAAATACAGAAAAGGGCATCCACTTTATGTGCATTGGCCATATATTCAATACTGTCGGCTATCAAATCGCGGGAAGGAAGTGAATAGAGCATGCCATCGTGACCCATGGCAATTCCATCATCAATGGCGATGGTATTAAATTCAGCTGCAAAGTACCCTGCTTCATCAATAATCTGCTTGACTTCCTGTCCGATGTGATGCAGGTGGGCGTGTCCGGGTACAAACTGAGTAAAAGAGTTGGCAATTCCGAACACCGGTTTCCCAAATTGAGATTCCTTCATCCCATTGGCACGCCAGAGGCTTCGGGCTCCTGCCATTCTTCTTCCCATGGTGCTGGTGTGACTTCGGTATTGTATCTTCATCTTTGCAGTATTTCCTTATAAAATTGAAAAAGCCATCCTCTTTCCTGAGAATGGCTTTTGATATTTCTTTATTCTTTATATACCACTCTCAGTCGGATCCTGGAATAAGTACCAGTACCACCACGAGAATGTTATTTAGAATGTTGTTTAACATACTTTTAATAGATTGAGCAAATATAGAGATTTATTCAACACACCAAAACAATTCACAATAAAAATATCAATTTATTCGTCCCTTGCTTCTTCCTCCGGTAGATCATCCTCCCCTTCCTCAATTCCAAGTACTTCCTCACTGGAACTATTGGGAAGTTCCTGAACATTCTTCAGTTTACGCTGAATCTGGCGGGTGCGGGTTCCCACCAGATTGTCGATGTTAGTTGAAGCCATAGTCAGCTGATTCTGAGCCTTTTTCAATACTTTTTCGAAAGTGCTAAACTCATTCTTCACTGCACCAAGAATGCGCCACACCTCGTTGGACCTGCGTTGTACGGCAAGGGTTCTGAATCCCATTTGCAGACTGCTGAGGAAAGCCACCAGGTTTGAAGGACCCACTACGGTGACGCTATACTCCCTTTGCAGGGCCTCAACCAATCCTGTCCGGCTCAATATCTGTGCATAGAGTCCCTCGGTAGGTACAAACATGAGTGCAAAATTGGTAGTCACAGGTGGATCAATGTACTTTTCGCTTATGGTTTGTGCCGACTTTCTGACAATTGTATCGAACTGTTTTTCAGCTTTTTGAATCTCCTCCCGGGAGTAAAGCTCCAACTTTTCATAAATCTCTGTGAGTCTCTGGTAATCTTCCATGGGGAATTTGGAATCCACAGGCAACAATACCCCTTCCTCCTGGTCATCCTTTCCAGGTAGTTTTACAGCAAATTCCACACTTTCGGTACTGCCTTGTCTGATCATAGCATTTTGCACATATTGCTCGGGTGCAAGGAACTGCTCCAGGATATTCCCCAGCTGAACCTCCCCCATGATCCCCCTGGTTTTCACGTTGCTCAGCACCTTTTTCAGGTCACCTACTCCTGTGGCCAGCTCCTGCATCTCACCCAATCCTTTATGCACCTGTTCAAGCCGGTCACTCACCACCTTGAATGAATCGCTAATCCGCTTGTTCAGAGTCTCTTGAAGTTTCTCATCCACTGTCTGACGCATCTCCTCCAGCTTCTTGTTGTTATCCAACTGGATATCTTTCAGTTTAACAGCAATGGTTTCCCTCATCTTTTCTAATCTGTCCTGAAACGTATTCAGGTTTTTGGTCAGCTCCATCCTGTTCTGTGCTGAATTGTCCTGACCCTCTTTCCGACTTCGCTGAAAGTCATCCTTGAGCGATTTTCCCAGTTGTTCGAACAGCAATTCCAGTCTGGTAAGGGATTCTCTCATGGACTCTGAGAACTGATCCTGCTCCCTGCCCTTTCGCTGCAATATAAGCAGCACCAGGATGACAATTGACAAAAGAATGAGGATGCCCAGCAGGATTTCTGTCATGATCGGTGGATTTATGGATTAAAGATAACACAATCGGAAAAAAGATAACTTTGTTATATGTCGGAGGATAAAAAACAGTTTATCTATAGCCTGGTGTTCCCTGGATTCTTCCTGTTTCTGCTATGGGCAGTCAAATTTTTTGAGACTTCCATGGAGCTCTCCTTCGTTGAGGGCGGTGTCTATCCAAGAAAGCTGAGCGGACTGGTGGGAATTATCGTGTCACCGCTGATTCACGGAAATTGGAAACACCTGGTAGACAACTCCATGCCAGTTTTGCTTCTCAGTCTGGCGGTGTTCTATTTCTATCGTGAGATCGCTTATAAAATATGGTTCCTGATCTATTTTATCGCTGGTATTTTATTGTGGGGTGTGGGCAGACCGGCCTATCACATCGGGGCATCCGGCCTGATCTACGGATTGGCTAGTTTTCTGTTTTTAAGTGGGGTGATCAGGCGTGTTAGAAGCCTGATGGCCATCTCACTCCTGGTGGTTTTCTGGTACGGGAGCATGGTGTGGGGACTGCTGCCATTTGATTTTGAAATCTCCTTCGAAGCACATATTACGGGTGTGGTGGCAGGTGTGATCCTGGCACTGATTTACAGGGATCAGGGGCCTGAACCCGAACGAACCTGGCTGGATGATGATGAGGAAGATGAGGAAGACGGGGTGGAAGACGAGGTGGAAGACGAGCCTGTTGAGGAAGATTCCAGAGTCACAATCTACTATCCACATTCACCATTCACCATTCATTCCAATTCTCCTTAAGCAGCGCAAAGAGGTGCTCATCCAGCAACTTGCCCTCCTTCATCACAACCTTCTTGTGAATGGCTTCTTTTCGAAATCCATTTTTTTCAAGCACCCTCATGGAGGAGAGGTTGTGCTCAAAAATGGTGGCAAATAACCGCAACCAATGGGTTTGGGTAAAACAATACTCGACCATGTCACCCACTGCATCCGACATGATCCCTTTTCCCCAGTATACTTCAGAGAGCCAATACCCTATTTCGCAATTGTACCGGTATACATCCTTCAAGCCATGCAATCCCACACCTCCTGCTGCCTCACCCTCCACCTCAATGGCCAGAATAATGTCATTCTTGTTTCCTCCCACCACTTCAAGCCATTTTTGGGCATCGGGGTGGGTGTATGGATAAGGGAAACCATCCCTCAGGTTCCTGGCCACATTCAGATTGTTGGCATGTTTCACCAGGGAACGGGCATCATCCATGTGCCAGGGTCGTAAGTAAGTAATTGTCCCGTTGAATGGTAGGCAGTTGCATATGCTGAAAATACTAAACAGAAGGCAATTAATTAAGCATTTATACTACTTTTACGCGGTTCACTTGAAAAAATGCTGCTTAAACTATACGAAAAGAATCCGGATACCAGGCACATCACATAAGATTGTCGAGCTGCTGGAGCATGGAGGTGTGATTATCTACCCCACCGATACGGTGTATGGTATGGGCTGCAATATTAACAAAGCAAGGGCAGTTGAGCGGGTGGCCCGTATTAAAGGGATCAAACCCGAGAAGGCAAGGTTCTCATTCATCTGTTCTGACCTGAGTCACCTCTCAGATTACGCCAGGCATGTGGACAACACCACATTCAAAATGATGAAATCTTACCTGCCGGGACCCTACACATTTATTCTGAATGCAAGCAACCAGGTCCCTAAATCCATCAAACACCACCGGAAGACCGTTGGGATCCGGATTCCAGACAACAACATCATCCTGGAGATTGTCAGGCAGCTTGGACATCCTATCCTTACCACTTCACTAAAAAAAGACGACCAGATACTGGAATATCCCACCGATCCGGAACTGATATATGAGGAGTATCGGCGACCTGGTGGATGTGGTCATTGACGGAGGATATGGGGGTATCATTCCTTCAACCATTCTGGATTGCAGTGGTGATGAGCCTGAACTGGTCAGGGAAGGACTGGGAGAAGTAGATTTTCTTGTAGTGGCTGTTTTATTTTTAATGCAGTTTTCCTAAATTGGTGTAAGAAAATTACCCATCATGAAAGAAATCATTCAAGCATTCCTTGACTCCCCGAAAGTCGCCATAGCCGGCGTATCCAACAACAAGGAGAATTTCGGAAGGATGCATCATGACCGAACTGACCAAACTGGACTATCAGGTATATCCTGTTAATCCCCGCTGTGAGGAAATTGATGGAACAGTTTGTGTTCCAACGGTTGAAGAACTTCCGGAAGAGTTAGAGAGCCTTATCCTTGCAGTCCCGGCTTCTCTAACTGATGAGATCGTTGAGCAGTGCATTGGGACTCCCATTAAAAGGGTATGGATGATTAAAGGTGTAGGAAAAGGAGCCTATTCAGAAAAAGCTCATGATCTATGCAGGCAGAATAGTATTGAGGTGGTTTATGGATTCTGTCCCATGATGTTTTATGGATCTGGTGCTCACAAATTCCATTTCTGGATCCGAAAGACATTAGGAAAAGTACCTGCTGAGTATTCAAACTGACAGTTTATGAAAAGGCTATCTTCTCCAGAACATGGGGGAGAATAATACCAGTACTGTAAACAATTCCAGTCTTCCCACCAGCATCAGGAAGGAGAGGTACCACTTGCCAGCCACCTGGATATCCGCATAATTCAGGGCTGGTCCCACATCTCCAATCCCCGGACCAATATTGCCCAGTGTGGCAGCTACTGCACCCACCGAAGTATTAAAATCATTCCCCAAAACCGACATAATCGCCATGGATACAACTGCAATAATGCCATAGAATGCAATGAAAGCAAGGACATTTGTTACCACGCTTTCATTCACAGCAATCTTATTTAATCGCACCGGGATAACTGCATTGGGATGAATCATCCGCTTCAGCTCCTGGGTACTGTTCTTAAGCATAATAACAATCCGCATAATCTTTGGACCGCCACCTGTTGATCCGGCCGATCCCCCAAAATACATGAGGATGAATATCAGAACGCCCATCCAGGGTGCCCAACTCAGGTAATCTGATGTTGCAAATCCTGTGGTGGTAAGGATAGATACCACCTGGAAAATAGATTTTCTGAAGGCAGGCTCCAGACCTCCGTCGGTGGTAGCAAATAAGCCCAGTGTAAGTACAACTGCGAAACCACCAATGAAACCCAGGTACCAACGAAACTCTTCATTGGCCCATATTTTCCTGAACTGTCCATGAAGGCCAAAATAGGAAAGTGTGAAATTTGTACCCGCCAGAAACATGAACACGGTAATTACATAATGAATATAGGGAGAGTTCCAATATGCAATACTGGCTTGTTTTGTGGAATATCCCCCCGTTGCCATGGTGGTCAAAGAGTGACAAACTGCATCGAAAAATCCCATCTCACCAGCCCATAGCAACATGGTTTCGCTAAATGTGAAAATGACGTAAATAAACCAGAGCCGTTTGGCAGTATCCTTCACATGGGGGTGCAGCTTGTCCGGCGTGGGACTGGGAACTTCCGCAGAGAAGAGCTGCATTCCTCCAATCCCCAGGAAAGGCAAAATCAATAGTGTAAGAAGAATGATTCCCATTCCGCCCAACCATTGGGTCAGGCTTCTCCAGAAAAGCACCCCGTGAGACAGCTCTTCAATATTATTGAGAATGGAAGCCCCGGTGGTGGTGAAGCCCGATATGGTTTCAAAGAATGCGTCTGTGAATCCGGGTATGGAGCGGGTAAATAGAAATGGAAGGGTGCCAAACAGAGAAAACAGGAGCCATCCCCCGGTAACAATTACATAACCATCCCTCCGGTTCAAATCCAGGGGTGATTTGCGGACAGGAAGGTAGGCAAGGGCGCCAGTTAAAGAGGTTATCGCACCTGCCATTAGGAACTGCAACCAATCTCCTTCTTTGAAAATGATTGATACAGGAATGGAGAGTAACATAAAGGAACCCTCTGTTACAAGGATCAAACCAAGAATTCGGATAATGGTCCGCGGATTAAGCATCTGCCTTTTAGTTGAAAAACTTTCCGATGGTGTGGATTACGCCCGGTAATGCAAATACCACCACCCGGTCGTAGGGTTTTATCTGGGTGTCGCCATGCGCAATGAATGCGTTTTTGCCCCTGATCACTCCTCCAATGATGGCTTCTCTGGGAAATTCTATTTCAGCAAGTGTGCCCTTGGTGGACTGAGCATCGGGTTTGACCAGAAATTCCATTACTTCGGCTTCAGTACCTGTCAGGCACTTGATGCTTGAAACCTCTTCTGACATGGTGAAGCGGAAGATCCGACTGGCCGTGATCAGTTTCTTATTGATAATGGTGTCAACCCCAATGTTTTCGGCCAGGTGGATATAATCCATATTTTCCACTTCGGCGATGGTCCTTTTTACACCCATATGCTTGGCCAGTAAACAGGAAAGAATATTTGTTTCTGAGTTCCCGGTGACTGCGATGAAAGCATCCATTTTTTCCAGTCCTTCCTGGCGGAGAAGTTCCATATCTGTCCCGTCCCCATGTATGACCAGGGTATTGTTCAGGAAATTGGAAAGCTGATAGCTCCTCAGCCGATCCTTTTCGATCAGCTTTACATAATGTTGTTTACCCAGTGAATCTGCAGTCTTTCTTCCAATCCTGCTTCCTCCAAGGATCATGATGTCCCTTACTTCGAATTGCTTTTTTCCGGAATACTTGTAAAGCTCTTTGAGTCCAACCTTGCTACTTATCACATAAACCAGATCGCCCTCTTCAAACCTGTCATCCCCTGAAGGCACAATGGTGTGAGCATGCCTGGTTATCGCTACCGCCCGGTATTCCATCCCATTATCGCCAGGGGTTAGTTCACGCAATGTTTTATCAATGATGGGTGCATCCTTATCAAGACGGATCACATACATATGCAGCTTTCCACCCGAAAACTCAACCACCTCTGTACTTCCTGTCTCCGAAAGAAGTCCCACAATCTCGCGGGCTGCAATTTTTTCCGGGTAGATCATGTAATCAACTCCCAGGTTTTCAAAAATCTCCTTATTGGCAGGGATCAGGTATTCCTGATTATCAATCCTGGCAATGGTTTTCTTTGCCCCCAGCCTTTTACTGAGTATGGCCGAATTGATATTTACATCCTCTGAATAAGTTACACCAATAAAAAGGTCAGCTTTATTGATTTTAGACTCTTTCAGGTGTGCAATGGAGTTGGCATTTCCTTCAATGGTTAGAACATCCAGAGCACTGCCTACGGCCTTCAGGCGATCCACATCATTGTCGATCACCACAAGATCATGTTCCTCACTGCTCAACATCTTTGCGAGATGTGTCCCCACTTCACCTGCACCGGCTATTACAATACGCATGTCCAAAAGAAAATAACACGGCAAAATAACAGATAATTGTCCAATTGAACGAATGGTTGCCTCTATTTTTTACCATTCTTTGAGGTATGCCCCCTGGTAACGGGTAAAATGTATCGGTACCTTTTCCAATTCCATCTGACGGGTATACCACTTTCGGTTGGATCCATCGACAATCAGGTCAAATTGGGCCAGTCTGGTGTGGTCCCTTGAATTGAGCATGGGCGGTTCGCCCGAAAAGAGGATGAAATCACCCTGCCGCTCAGCAAGCAAATCCATGTAATCGTGACCGTACGAACCTGAAATAATCCATCCGCTTATCTGATCATTCCCAACCATCAATAAATCCTCTGCAATTGGATTGCAACTGGTTATAATACCTTGATTTTGAGCCGAATCGCTTATATCAAATGTATGTGTCTTGAACCTGCGTTTATCCCAGGTCGAGGCAATGTAATGATTCATATACGTATACCCTGATCTATTGCCACATCTGAAGTAAAGATCCACGTGGTAACCCTCTCGAAAAGTGACCAGGCTACAGCCACTGAAGTGAAGTATTGCCAATTCAGCTTTATGAAGTTCCCTGTACCTGGTCCAGGAACTCCAGAGCAGCAGGGCTGCTATCAAAAACCAGAAGATATACCTGGGAAGCGTAATCCGGTAATTAAGCATATACATGGCCAGTATAAGAATAATGAGAAACATATATAGGCTCCAATGATCCAACTGTAAATGGTCGATCCTGGCACCGGGAATGGAAGCTATGATCTCCATGGATCGATTCATCACTTTACCCATGAGCATAAGCAAGGTGTTGAACACGCCCGTAAACACTCCAATGGTCATGAAAGGAACTGAAATCACAAAGAGCGCAATCAGGCCACTGAGCAACGGAACAGCAAACAGATTGGTAAGTAGAGAATAGGTGGGTAACTGATGGAAATAATAGGCCACCAGAGGCATTGTAGCGAGTTGAGCCGCAAGGCTGATAACAGAAGCTTCCCATATCCACCTCAGGATCCTGTTTTTGACCGTGAGCAAAGAACGGATAACGGAATTGAGCGTCACGATCCCCAGGATGGCGGCATACGAGAGCTGAAATCCCACATCCAGCAGCCTTCCGGGATTGATGAGAATCAGGATGAAGGCCGATACCAGGATGCCGTTGACCGGATGGGTGCGCCGGTCTATGATACCCGAAAGTGTAAAAATGGAGAACATGGTCACCGATCGGCACACCGAAGAGGAAAATCCAGTTACAAAAGCATAAAACCAAAGTAGAAGAATGATTGTCATTACCCGGTAAATCTCTTTACGTAGCAAACGTACCATCCATCCAAAAGAATATTGCAACACCCACCAGATCAGTCCAACATGCAATCCGGAGACCGCCAAAAGATGCATGCCGCCTGCCGTCGCATAGGACTGCCGCATGTCATCGGTAAGTCCCGACCGGTCCCCCAGACAAACAGCTTTCAATAGTGAAACCTCTTCAGGATCACCTTTCCACTGTTTTGAAATGAATCTTCTGATACTTGCCGGACGCATCCGTCGATCCGGTTGCTCCTCTAACCTTCTATTCACCTGAAAACGTGAGTCCGCAAAGAACCTGTACCAGATATTTTTCCTCTGCATGATCGATTCATAATCGGGCTCACCTGGATTTCCGCTGTTTCTGATGGCTGAAAGTTGCCCAAACATTTGCCAGGTCTCACCAAGAGCTGGTAAAATGGAATCGACGGGCATTTCCAAATAGACCTTCAGGTTGGTCCCGGTTATGTAAGAACTGTCACCTGAAACCACCATGAAAAGCCTCATTTCCACCACCCAGTTTCGATTTCCAAGATATGGATCCTCCAGCACCTCACCCCTGATCAATACCATTTCTTCCACTGGCAGTCGGGGATCTTTTGGTCTCGTTGCCATGCCTGTTGAATACCCCAATGCCATGAAAAGTATGATGGCCAGGTTTCCGAACGCAACACTGAAGATACCAGCTCTCTTTGCTTGTCGAAAGAACAGGATGACCAGGCAAATCCAGATCAACAAACAGAACAAGAGCAGATATCCCGGTGAGGTAAAGTGCTCCAGTTGGCGAACCAGCAGCGAACCTCCGGCGAATGGGAACATTACCCTGGCAATGGGAACCCTCCGTAGATCAAACATAAAATTATAGCCGGCCTTTTCAGGTTTATTTGATACCGGGAATAATATCTGCCTAATCTTTTGCTAACTTTATTTGAACCTTTCGGTGGGTCCGATAGTTTTATATATCAGAAACTTAAAACCCTTAATTGAATTCATATGTCAAAACTTACAACACAACACATGGGGGTCACCCTGAAGAATCCCCTTATCCTGGGTGCAAGCAACCTTGTAAACAACATGGACAAACTAAAGCAGGCTGAAGAGGCCGGTGTAGCAGCAGTGGTATACCGTTCACTTTTTGAGGAGCAGATCCAACTGGAAGATTATGAAATGAGCAGTCAGCTTGAAGCATATCGATGAGCGCAATGCAGAAATGATCAACCTTTTTCCGAAAATTGAACATGGAGGCCCCAAAGAACATATTTACAATCTGAAACAGGTCATTGAAGCCCTTTCCATTCCTGTATTTGCCAGCCTGAATGCCGTCTATAAAGAGTCATGGGTAGAATATGCCAAACTTCTTGAGAAGGGCAGGTGCAGCCGGACTGGAACTGAACTTTTTTTCTGTACCCCGCGATTTCAACAAATCAGGACATGATATCATTCTTCAACAGATCGAATTCCTGAAGGCAGTGAAAGCAGCTGTAAAGATTCCCGGTAAGTGTAAAACTGAGCCCCTTCTATACCAATGTGTTGAAAACCATTAAGGATCTGGATGAAGCAGGAGCCGATGCATTTATCCTGTTCAACAGGCTGTTCGAACCGGATATTGATGTGGAAGCTGAAAAGCATGTATCTCCCTGGAATCTGAGTACCCATAGCGACCACCGGCTTTCTATCACGGTACATTGGTCTGACCTACGGAAATATCAATGCCAACGTGGTAGCCAATAACGGAATTTACGAAGGCATTGATATTGTAAAGATGATCCTGGCCGGAGCATCAGCTGTTCAGTCAGTGAGCACCTTCTATCACAATGGCGTTGGACACGCCACAACCATGCTCAAGGAGCTGGAAGATTGGATGGACCGGAAAGAATATGATTCCATTGAAGCCTTCAAGGGAAAACTGAGCAGCAATTCCATCAACGATCCGTTTGTATACAAACGTGCGCAGTACATCGACATGATCCTCAAATCGGAAGAGTATTTTAATCCTGTTGTATAAGTGCTCAGTGCCAGTACTTTGTGAAAGAATAACCTTACGATCGGAAGGATATTCAACGAGGAGCCTACAAACCTTTGTTTTCAAAGGTTTTAAGTGACGAGTGAATATCCTGGAGATGTTAGCGTTATTTTTTTGGGAAAGACGATCTTGTAGTCTTTATCGATGCGACCGCGACTGATGGCATTCAGGCGGGGAATCAGCAATTTGCGGCGAATGGGATTGATGCGGTCGACGAAAAGTTTTCCGTCCAGGTGGTCATACTCGTGCTGAATGACCCTGGCCCGGATCCCCTCATACTCCTCCTCCAGCAGGTTCCAGTTTTCGTCGTAATACTCGATGCGAACATTGGAGGGCCTGGATACTTCCTCGCGGATGTTTGGCAGACTGAGACAGCCCTCTTCAAAGGACCATGTATCGCCCCACTCCTCCAGGATGTAAGGATTGATAAAAACCTTCTTAAAATCTTTCAAATCAGGTTCTCCCTTGTCCTCACTTATGGGAGTGGTATCCACCACAAAAATCCGCAGCGATTTTCCCACCTGGGGGGCAGCCAGACCAATCCCATCACTGGCCCGCATGGTTTCAAACATGTCTTCGATCAACTGATCCAGCCCTTCATAATCTTCAGGAATATCGGGTGATATCTTCCTCAAAACCGACATTCCATATACATATACTGGTAATACCATTGTTCTAAAACTCCTTCATTTGATCTTATTAACGCCTAGGTTGAAAGATTGTTTCTCTGCTCCAGAAAAGATTGCAGAATAATTGCAGCACTTACTTTATCGATGTTACCTTTTACCCTGCGATCTGATTTTTTCATGCCTCCTGTGATCATGGCATCCATGGCCAGTTTGGAAGTGAATCGCTCATCCATCCACATCACCTGGATCTTCGAAAACCTCTTTTTAAAGGCAGCCACAAAATATCGAATCTGCTTCATGGATTCCGAATCGGTATGGTCCATCTTCCGGGGATGCCCCACCACCAGGGTCTCTACCTCCTCTGTCTTAAAATAGGAATCCAGGAATAGCATCAATTCATGAGTAGGAACCGTATCCAGGGGCGATGCAATGATCTGTCCCGGATCGGTGACTGCCACTCCTGTTCTTTTCGTTCCGTAATCGATGGCTAAGATTCTACCCAAAATCTGCAATTTGCGCGCAAAGTTAAAAAATTATAGCTAGTGCTGGATTTAGTTGATTAAGTTAAAAAAACCGCCCACTTGCGCAGGCGGTTTTCTTATTTTATGTAGTGTGTTTTACTAGGTTGTCGGAGCGAAATCGAGACTTGCCATCCGCACATAGCTGTCATACCGCCACTTGGCGTTGGTCTGGGCAGCTTTGAACAGCTCCGCTGCTTCAGCAGGGAACGATTTCTGAAGTGAGGTATAGCGAACCTCCGATTTCAGGAAGGATTGGAACTGATCCCACTGGGGTTCCTTGGAATCCAGCAAGAACGGATTCTTTCCCTCTTCTTCCAACACAGGATTGTAGCGATAAAGGTGCCAGTATCCACTCTCCACAGCAAATTTTTCCTGGCTTTGTGTTTTACCCATACCTGCCCGTAGTCCATGATTGATACAGGGAGAGTAAGCAATGATCAAGGATGGTCCGGGATAAGCTTCAGCTTCCCTGACAGCTTTCAGGAACTGTGACTGACTGGCTCCCATGGAAACCTGCGCAACGTAAACATATCCATAGGTCATGGCCATCATTCCCAGGTCCTTCTTCCGGATCTTCTTTCCCGAAGCGGCAAATTTGGCTACCGCACCCACCGGGGTTGCCTTTGAAGCCTGTCCACCGGTATTGGAATATACCTCGGTATCCATTACCAGGATATTCACATCCTCACCTGAAGCAATTACATGGTCCAGTCCGCCATATCCAATGTCATAGGCCCATCCATCACCACCAAAGATCCATACAGACTTTTTCGCCAGGTATTGTTTGAGATTCATGATCTCACCGGCAACATCGTTGGGCTCTTTGCCCAATACATCCATCAGTTTTGCTGAAGCAACTTTCGAAGCATCCAGATTTTCCCTGGTAGCGATCCACTCACCAAAAGCCTCTTTGGTAGCAGGTTTCACATCATCCATGGCTGCATTCATCATGTTGCTGATGCGCTCTCGGTTCTTGTTTACACCAGTAGCCAGTCCGAATCCATACTCCGCATTGTCCTCAAAAAGGGAATTGGCCCAGGCCGGACCCTCTCCGTTTGCATTGGAGCAATAGGGAGTGGAAGGAGCTGAACCTCCGTAGATAGAGGAACAACCCGTGGCATTGGCCACAATCATCTGGTCACCATACAATTGAGTAATCAGCTTGATATAAGGTGTTTCACCGCAACCTGCACAGGCTCCTGAAAACTCAAAGAGGGGTTGTGCAAACTGACTGTTCTTCACGGTCTGTTTCTTGTCCACCAGGGTGTCTTTATAGGAGATCTCCTTGATCAGGTGATCCCACAATGGCATCTCATCCAGTTGAGTTTCCAGTGGCTTCATCTCCAGGGCTTTGACCTTGGAAGGACAAACATCGACACAGTTACCGCAACCGGTGCAGTCGAGTACAGAGACCTGAATTTTAAACTTCAATCCGGCAAAGGCCTTTCCGTTGGCATCCAGGGTGGCACATCCAGCCGGAAGTGCTTTGGCTTCATCTTCATCAATCAGGAAGGGACGTATGACAGCGTGCGGACAAACATAGGCACACTGGTTACACTGAATACAGTTCTCACCGATCCATTCGGGCACATTCACTGCAATACCACGCTTTTCGTACTGGGATGTTCCCGAAGGGAAGGTGCCGTCTTCACGTCCGGTAAATGCACTTACAGGAAGATCATCCCCCTGAAGATTATTAATGGGTTCAACAACATTCTTAATGAATTCGGGAATATCCCTTTCATCCTTCGTCTTTTTGGTAGTAAGTTTGGCCCAATCGGATGGAACTTCAACCTCGGTAACAGCACCACCCTTTTCAACAGCTGCAAAGTTCATATTCACCACCTCTTCACCTTTTCTTCCAAAGCTCTTGATGATGAATTTTCGCATCTCTTCCACAGCCTGGTCATAGGGAATGATATCTGCAATCTTGAAGAAAGCCGACTGCATAATGGTATTGGTACGGTTCCCCAGACCGATCTCCTGTGCCAGTTTAGTGGCATTGATGATATAGAATTTAATATTGTGCTCAGCCATGTACTTCTTCATATGGTTGGGCAGATGTTCTGGGGTCTCGTTTTCATCCCAAATGGAGTTCAACAGGAAGGTTCCGCCATCTTTCAAACCCTTCAGCATATCATATTTCTCCAGGTATGAGGAAACATGACAGGCCACAAAGTCAGGTGTACCCACCAGGTATGGAGAACGTATGGGCTGGTCGCCAAACCTCAGGTGGGAAGTGGTTATTCCTCCCGACTTCTTAGAATCATAGGCAAAATAGGCCTGACAATATTTGTCAGTAGATTCTCCAATGATCATGATGGAGTTTTTGTTTGCACCGACCGTTCCATCGGATCCAAGTCCGTAGAATTTACCTTCAAAAGTTCCCTTCTGACTCATGGATATCTCCGGAAGCAAAGGAAGTGAGGTGAAGGTGACATCATCCACAATACCCACTGTGAACCTGTTCTTAGGCTCATTCAGTTTCAGGTTGTCAAATACTGAAAGAATCATGGCCGGAGTGGTGTCCTTTGAAGAGAGGCCATAACGACCACCTACAATCAAAGGCGCATTCTCCTTACCATAGAAAATATCTTTCACATCAAGGTAGAGTGGCTCTCCATTGGCACCGAGTTCTTTGGTTCGATCAAGAACTGAAATCCTCTTAACCGATTTAGGAACAACATTCAATAAATATTTCTCTGAAAATGGCCTGTAAAGATGTACAGAAACCAATCCCACTTTCTCCCCTTTCGCAATTCAGATAATCAACCACTTCTTTAATGGTCTCTGTTATTGAGCCCATGGCGATGATAATATTCTCGGCATCCTTTGCACCATAATAGGTAAAGGGATGGTATTCACGACCGGTAAGTTTGGTGATCTCCTGCATGTAAGCATCCACCTCATCGGGAATTCCTTCATAGAACTTATTGATGGCTTCGCGGGTCTGAAAATAGATATCTGGATTCTGCGCCAAGCCTCTTGTAACAGGATGTTCCGGATTAAGTGCATTGTCTCTGAATGCTTTCAAGGCATCCTTGTCCACCAGTTTTGCCAGGTCGTTCTCGTTGGGGACTTCAACCTTCTGAATTTCATGTGAAGTACGGAATCCATCAAAGAAATGAAGGAAAGGTATTCTTGTTTTGATGGAGGTAAGATGTGCCACACCCGCCAGGTCCATCACTTCCTGTACACTACCGGTGGCCAGCATGGCAAATCCTGTATGCCGGGTTGACATTACATCGCTGTGGTCACCAAAAATGGAGAGTGCCTGAGCTGCAAGACTCCGGGCCGAAACATGAAAAACACCCGGAAGCAGTTCGCCGGAGATTTTATACATGTTGGGGATCATCAATAATAATCCCTGGGATGCCGTGAAGGTGGAGGTGAGTGCTCCGCTCTGAAGTGAACCATGAACCGCACCAGCTGCACCTGCTTCAGATTGCATCTCAGCTACCTTAACAGTCTCTCCGAAAATATTCTTCCTGCCATTGGCCGACCATTCATCCACGTACTCTGCCATGTTGGAAGAAGGGGTGATGGGATAGATGGCGGCTACCTCACTGAACATGTAGGCAATATGTGCTGCTGCATAATTGCCATCACATGTTAAGAAATTCTTTTTATTAGCCATGTTATTTTGCTTAAGTATTTAAATTACAATTAGTTAACTCTAGTAACCAGAGTCATCCAAAATTAGTAAAATAGGTTCAATTGTTATAGGAATAACGTAATATAAAATCATTACAAATAAATACAAAAAGTGACGGTGGGTGACCGTCACTTTCTAGGTATGATTTGTATCAGATTAGCCGCTATTCATGGAGATCAGGAACTCCTCGTTGGTGGCTGTCTTGCTGAGTCGGTCACGCAAGAATTCCATGGCTTCGACTGAATTCATATCCGAAAGGTAATTCCTGAGAATCCAGATCTTATCAAGCATGGGCTTGTCAAGCAGCAGATCTTCCCGTCGCGTACTGGAAGGATTCACATCCACGGATGGGTATACCCGCTTGTTGGAAAGCTTTCTGTCAAGCTGCAGTTCCATGTTACCTGTTCCTTTGAATTCTTCAAAGATCACATCATCCATTTTGGAACCGGTCTCAGTAAGTGCAGTGGCCAGAATGGTGAGTGAACCACCGTCTTCAATGTTCCTGGCAGCACCAAAGAAACGTTTTGGTTTATGAAGTGCATTGGCATCCACACCACCTGACAGTACTTTTCCTGAGGCAGGAGAAATGGTATTATAAGCCCTGGCCAGTCGGGTGATGGAATCCAGAAGGATCACAACATCATGACCACATTCTACCAAACGTTTGGCTTTCTCAAGCACAATATTGGCGATCCTCACATGGCGCTCGGCAGGCTCATCAAAAGTGGATGAGATTACCTCTGCATTTACATTCCTTGCCATGTCGGTTACTTCCTCGGGTCTTTCATCGATAAGCAGTACGATCATGTAGACTTCAGGATTGTTTGCAGCAATGGCATTGGCCACATCCTTGAGCAAAACAGTTTTACCGGTTTTTGGCTGTGCCACAATCAGACCACGCTGACCCTTTCCAATGGGTGCGAACATATCTACTACCCTCACCGATAAATTATGTTGTCCGTTCCCAATCAAGGTAAACTTTTCATCAGGGAACAGAGGGGTCAGGTAATCAAAAGGTACGCGGTCACGAATATAATCAGGACTGCGTCCGTTGATCTCCTCAACCTTAATAAGTGGGAAATACTTCTCTCCCTCTTTTGGCGGACGAATGGTTCCTGTAACATTGTCACCTGTTTTCAGACCAAATAGCTTGATCTGACTCTGAGAAACGTAAATATCATCAGGTGAATTGAGATAGTTGTAATCAGAGGATCTAAGGAAGCCATAACCATCGGGCATAATTTCTAACACACCAGAATTGGTAATCAATCCTTCAAAATCATATTTATCTACCTCCCTGCGTTCATAGGGTTTTTTAGGTCCGTTCCGATCTCCACGATCCTGGCGGTCACCCCGGTCTCCACGATCCTGACGGTCACCTCTGCTGTCTCCGCGTTCCTGACGGTCGCCTCTGCTGTCTCCGCGTTCCTGACGGTCGCCTCTGCTGTCTCCGCGTTCCTGACGGTCGCCTCTGCTGTCTCCGCGATCCTGACGGTCACCTCTGTTGTCTCCGCGATCCTGACGGTCACCTCTGTTGTCTCCGCGATCCTGACGGTCACCTCTGTCACTTCTGTGGTCATTACGGTCTCCACGATCCTGACGGTCACCTTTGTCACCAGAGGGCCTCCTGTGATGGGCATCATCTCCCCTACGGCCACCCTCCTTCTTATAAGGTTTCTCTTCTGCCGATGCAGCTGGCTTTTCTCTGGAATCTTTTTTGGCTTCAGGTGTTGCATCGTCCCTGGTTTCGCCATCTGCTTCAGTAGCAGCTGCTGCTACTTCTGGCTCCCGTTTCTTATCTTTTTTTGGTCGGCCAGGCCTCTTTTTTGTTTCGGGTTGAACAGCTTCAGCCTCGCCTTTCTCTTTCTCCTGCCTGGAAACTCCTCTTTTGGGTGCATCCTTTTTTGAGCCATCTTTTTTACCGGCTTTGTTTTCAGATACAACAATGGCCTGCGTGTCTAAAATCTTATAAATCAAGTCCTGTTTTCTGAAAGATTCTACTCTTTTAATTTTAAGCTCTTTGGCAATATCACGCAACTCGCCCAACAGCTTTTTGTTTAATTCAAGAATATCGTACATAAATATGAGGTAATTAAATAATAATCCAGTGTGGATAACTGTAAATCAAATGATTCGGAATAATAATAGAATGGAACTAATGTTCGCCAGAATGGAATTCTCTTGCAATATTAAAAGAATTATGGCGAACTACCAAAAATAATCTATATTTAGGTTCTTTTTACCAGATCAAGCAGTCAGCCACATGAGACAGCTAAAGATCATCAAGCAGGTTACCAACCGGGAAACTCCCTCCCTAGATAAATACCTTCATGAGATTGGTAAGGTGGAACTGATTACGGCTGAAGAAGAGGTTGAACTGGCCCGAAGAATCCGGAAAGGAGACCCTGAGGCCATGGAGAAATTGATCAAAGCCAATCTGCGTTTTGTGGTCTCTGTATCCAAACAATACCAGAATCAGGGATTAAGCCTGCCCGACCTGATCAATGAGGGGAATCTGGGACTGATCAAAGCAGCCCAGCGATTTGATGAAACCAGGGGATTCAAATTTATCAGCTATGCGGTATGGTGGATCAGGCAATCCATCCTGCAGGCCCTGGCCGAGCAGGCCCGCATCGTCCGCCTTCCGCTTAATAAGATAGGCTCCATCAATAAGATCAATAAGACATTTGCCGAACTAGAACAAAGGTTTGAACGCGAACCAACTATACTGGAGATAGCACAGACCCTTGAGCTGGCTCCGGAAGATGTGAAAGATGCCATCCGCAGTTCTGGAAGACATGTCTCCATGGATGCACCCCTCCAGGATGGCGAAGACGGGAATATGTATGATGTCCTGCTTAACGCTGAAACACCTACCCCAGATCGTGGACTGCTTAATGATTCACTGCGTAAGGAGATTGAACGAGCTCTTAGCACACTCACATACAGGGAAGCCAGTATCATACGCCTCTATTTTGGGCTCAACGGAAAGCATCCACATACCCTGGAGGAGATCGGAGAAGAATTTAACCTTACACGGGAAAGAGTGCGACAAATCAAGGAAAAGGCCATCAAAAGGCTCAAGCATACAACCAGGAGCAAGATCCTTAAGAGTTACCTTGGATAAATGGTTTTGAAATCAGCTCAGTTTTTCTTTATAATATCTCCAGCACTGGAACTCCGCGAGTGTACCACCTCGGCATCACCCCTGTAATAAATATTTCCGGCACTTGAAGCATTCATAGAGATCTCCTCAGTAGCATGCACCCTGGCATCACCTGCACTTGAAACAACAATATCTACCTTTTTGGCGATCAGGTCATAAGCGTTCAACTCACCGGCACTGCTTAACGAAGCCTCAAGTATATTTGTACTTCCTTCAATATGTGCATCCCCACTGGAACTGATGTCCAGATAAATTTTATTGGCCTCCACTTCCAGTGACATGTTCCCGGCACTACTAATTCCCAATCTCAGATCATCGCAGGTAAATGGGGTTTGTCCCTCGCAATCCCCTGCGCTACTGATCTTAAGCTCGGAAAGCTCCGGTAAGGTCACATGAACCTTTTTGGACCTGGCATGCCTGATGTTTACCCTGTCGGTCTTTACCACCAGCATATCCCCTTTTATTTCTGTAAGGATTACCTCCATCAGGTTCTCATCAGCCTCAACAATAACCTCAAATTCATTCCCCTCAGTGAGATAGACATCGATACCCGCACTTACTTGTACTCCCTCGAATCCAGAGAGATCCCTGGTCTCTTCGACCACATTTCCATTTCCGGATACACCGTAATTCCAGCCGTCAATGATACAGGATGACATTACGACAGAAACGATGATAAATAAGAAAACTGCCTTTTTCATTTTGTAACTATTTGGTTAATTGTATTTCAGTTAAACACACGTGCTCATATGACGAATGAAAAGTAGAAATGTTACTCCACTTCCAATACAAATCCCTTCAAATATTCACCCTCAAGATGAAATATGCTCACCGGATGATCGGGCGGTTGGGACAATTGGTGCAGGATACGGACCTTGCGCCGGGCATTGGCCGCAGCTGCAAAAACCGACTTTCGGAAATTCTCCCTGCTAACGGCCTGTGAGCAGCTAAAGGTAAAGAGGATTCCCCCGGGGGCTATCTGTTCAAAAGCTTTTTGGTTTAACCTTTTGTATCCCTGCAGGGCATTGTTCAACACATTTTGATGTTTTGCAAATGCAGGTGGATCCAAAATGATCAGGTCGTACCTGTTTTTAATATCTTTCATGAAACCGAAAGCATCCTCAGCAAATGCTTCATGCCTGTCATCCTCCGGAAAATTCATATCCACATGAATTCGGCACAGATCAATGGCTTTCCCCGAGCTGTCTACAGTATGAACCATCTTGGCTTTCCCCCCCAAACCATATAGACTGAATCCCCCGGTATATCCAAACATATTTAATACCCTTCTTTCAGCGGACCACGTTTCTACCAGCTTTCTGTTTTCACGCTGGTCGATGAAAAACCCGGTTTTCTGACCCTCCGTCCAGTTTACTTTGAATTTATATCCATTCTCCAGCACCTCTCCCTCCTCCTGGTTGCCCAGAAGAAAACCTGACCTCTCGGAAATTCCCGGTTTATCCGGAAGGGTTGAATTACTCTTATTATAAATGGTATGAATGCTTGTACCGCCTGCTTTCAACAGCGCCGATTTAATGGACTCCAGACTGTGATACATGCCAATGGAGTGCATCTGGATCACCACAGCTCCTGCATAAAAATCCACAATCAATCCAGGTAACCCATCCCCTTCTGCATTGATCCACCTGAACACATTGGTTTGATCATCTGAAACCAGTCCAAGCTTTTCCCTTAGCTTCCATGCACCCTCAATTTTTTCGTCCCAAAACTGCTGGTTCACATCCACCTGGTCAAAACTGAGTATCCGCACAGCAATGGATCCAACCTGGTAATGTCCCGATGCAAGGAACTCATCCTTATTGTCATAAATGTCAACCACCGCTCCTTCCCGGGCCGGACCATCTATTTTCTTGATGGCCCCTGAAAAAACCCAGGGATGGAACCTTCTGAGCGATTGGTCCTTGCCCGATTTAAGTACGATCCTGGTTCGTTCAATCATGGTGTGATAGTGAATTTCTCAATGTATTGTAGATCTCAAGGCAAATCCATGCATCGGTGGCAGCATATCTCAGTTGTGCTTCGGTTAAAATATCTGAATCCCAATTGGATACCTGTTGGGATTTTGAAATACGCCGGCCCAACACGATTCCGCTCAACTTTTTTAATCCCTTCTCATCGATGCGAAATGCTTCCACATATTGTTGAAGATCCAGGAACCCGGCTGGCTCAAATTGAAAATCAGAACGAAGCTTGCGCAGGTCATCGTTCAAACCCAATCCCACCTTCAATGTATCTTCATTGGAAAGAAGCTCCTGCAGTTTATCCGGATAACCAATTCGATTTACGCGGAGCAACCATGCCCGGGTCGTATTGGAGAGTTGTATCAGGGATGTGGGATAATAGTTTTCCTTTTTTAAAGGAAGGCCTGGTCTCAGTATCGAATCCAAGGATTGGATTCATGGCAATCCGATCGATCTCTTTGTCAAACGAATCTTGAGAATCTATGACAATGATGGGACCTTCGTACTGGATCAATTCCAGCTCGGCAACTTCCTCTTTGGTAATCTCTCTTTGAAACATCACTCCTCCTCTGTGGGATCAATCCCTTGAATATATAATTCATGAAGCGCCATCAGTGAACGCAACAATTTCTTTCCCCAATGTTTCAGCAAATCGCTCCTTCAGCTCCCACGCCGCATCATTCATCAGCTCATCAATCCCCCGGCTGTAAATGGACGTAAAATCCCTCAGCTCCTGGTAAACGATCCGACATATCCTCGGAGATGGTGTGGGTGACCAGGTCGGATCGTCGAATTCTCCATCCTCGGCCGGACGAAGAATGTCATTGTGCGCTGCCAAGGAGCATGGATATCTTCTGGTAGACTGTGGCCCAGTCCTGTTCTGACACCGTGGGTTCCCCTGCCAGACTCAAATAGCGGGTTCCGTCTCTTTCAGTTTTAAGATGGCAACATATATATTGGACAGGTGTTTCACCGATTGTTCAATGAATGCTTTTCCATCCATCTCCGCCATATGATCTGCGAAACTAGCAATAAGCATTGGAAATGGATACTAATTCCACCATTTCACTGGAATACACATAATTATGAAGATGTGAGGATTCCTCTTGCATGGTGCAAAGGTAATCAAAAGAGATCAATTTAGGATTGGGAATTCTTCCAGCTGAGTTTCAAGTCTTTTTCCCTGTCAATCTTCCCCTGATCCACCAGCCACTCCACCTCCTTAAGCACCTTTGCCGATTCATAACCGGAAGCTTCAACCAGATTTTCCAGGGTTGTGCTGCGTTTGGATAATATTGTTTTGATCTTCTCCCTGATCATATGGATCTCTTCTTTATCGGTTTCAATTCTTTCTGCCCTGCAGACATCACAACGACCACAGCGGGGAGAGTCAATCTGACCGAAATAACTGAGAAGGAACTGGTTTCTGCACAAGGTCTCCGACGAGGCATAGCGGAGCATCTCCTTGATCCTTTTCTCATACCTCTCCTTTCTGAAGTGATACCTTTCGGGAGAGATCAACAGGTTTTTTTCATCGAGTCGTTCCTCTAAAAATGTAATTACCGGAATCTCTTTTCGTGGAATGTAGTGGATTATCTTTCGGGTGGAAAGCGTTTTCAGGTAGCCATATACCCGTTCAATGGGCAATCCGGAACGTCTGGCCAGGAAAGATTCATCGATCCTTACATATTGAGAAAATAGTCCACTATATGATCTGAGCAGCAGCTTGATAAACCCATCAAATTCGGCATGCTTTACCTGAAAGTGTATAGAGTCCGTCCCGCTCCACCTGGAACTTAATACGGGAAGGATTGTTGAAAGCTTCGGTCAGTGCAATATAGCCTTCCCTGGACAGGATATTCAATGCACTGTGTGCCACCATGGCATTAAACCGGTACCGGTGAAGAAATTCACCAAGTTCAAAATCGTACTGTTGCCCCTTTCCGCTGCCCAGAGGAACCTGAAGGTAATTACAGAGGGCCTTATATACTTCCCTGATTTTGGGAATTCCCGGGAAATTAACTTCAATTCGTTGTTTGGCCATCCGTTTGTCTGCTTGACTGTACAAGGAGGATGGCCCAGGATTTTTGTCCGTCCCTGCCTGCCCTTCCTGCCTCCTGAAAATAGGCTTCCGGGGTATCGGGCAGGTCCACGTGAATCACAAAACGCACATCAGGTTTGTCAATTCCCATTCCAAATGCATTGGTGGCCACCATGACCCTGAACTGGTTTCCGGTCCACCCCTGTTGCCGCTCATCCCTCACATCCTGTTTTAGTCCGGCATGGTAATAATCAGCTGTTAATCCCCTTTTCACTTAAGAGCTGCGCAATCTCCCGGCACTTCTTGCGATTCCTTGCATAAATAATGCCACTTCCTTTCAGTTTTTGAACGATCTCTGTGAGCTCCCTGATTTTATCCTCCGTCTGGTCTGACAACATATGCCAGGTTTTCCCTGTCAAAACTTTTCTGTAGCAGGTTCTTCTCCTGAAATAATAATCGTTCCTGAATGTCATCGCACACTTCCGAAGTGGCAGTGGCAGTCAGCGCCAGGACCGGCACATCTTCCAGGATTTCCCGGAGGGAACTGATCTCCAGGTATGAGGGCCTGAAATCATAACCCCACTGGGAAATGCAATGGGCCTCATCCACCGCGATCAGGTTCACATTCATGTCCCTCACCCTGGCTACGAAACATTTCAGTGCCCAGACGTTCAGGGGAGACATAAAGGAATTTGAAATCCCCGAAGACACAATTGTCCAGGGTGACATCAATCTCATGCCGGGTCATGCCGGAATGAATGGCCACTGCCTTGATCTTTTTGCTGATCAATTGATCCACCTGGTCCTTCATCAAGCGCAATCAGTGGAGTGATTACCAGGCAGATACCTTCCATGGCCAGTGAAGGAATCTGGAAGGTAATGGACTTACCTCCCCCTGTTGGCATCAGTGCCAGGGTATCCTTTTTTTGCAACACCGATTGGATGATTTCCTCCTGCAGCGGGCGGAATTCGGAATAGCCCCAGAAACGGGATAAAATCTGCCGGATTTCTTCAAGATCAGCTATGCTTTTTTTTTGTAATTTTGCCACATTTAAATTTAACCAAATTATCATACAATGTCGTTCGCCCAGGATAAAATCGCTTCTGAAGGACTCACCTTCGATGATGTCTTGCTGCTTCCGGCCTTATTCGGAAGTCCTTCCCACGGGAAGTGAGTATCAAATCTAACTTCTCAAGGAACATCAAGCTGAATACCCCCATTGTATCAGCGGCCATGGATACGGTAACTGAGGAACAGCTTGCCATCACCATTGCACGTGAAGGCGGAATTGGTGTGATCCATAAGAACATGCCCCTGGACGAACAGGCCAGGCAGGTAAGAAGGGTAAAAAGGGCCGAGAGTGTGATGATCCATGAACCCATCACCATTCTGAAAGAGGGTACGGTCAATGATGCACTGAATCTAATGAAGGAATATAAGATCGGGGGTATCCCGGTGGTTGACAAGGAAAACGTACTGATTGGAATTGTGACCAACAGGGACCTGCGATTTCAGCAGGATATGGAACGGTCCATTGAGGAGGTCATGACCAAAGAGAACATCATCACCACTACCCGCAACACCGACCTGGCAGAAGCAGGGCAAATCCTGCAGGCCCACAAAATTGAGAAATTACCGGTGGTGGATAGCAATCATAAACTGATCGGCCTGATTACCTATAAGGACATTACCAAATCGAAAGACCGTCCCAACTCCTGCAAGGATGACAAAGGAAGGTTGCGGGTTGCTGCTGCTGTAGGTGTTACAGCAGATATCATTGAAAGGGTGACTGCCCTGGATAAGGCTGGTGTGGATGCAATAGTCATCGATACTGCCCATGGACACTCAAAGGCTGTGGTGGAAGGCTTAAAAAAGGTGAAAGCAAAATTCCCCGAATCTGGATGTTGTTGTTGGAAACGTAGGAACTGCCGCTGCTGCAAAAGCACTGGTGGAAGCAGGCGCTGATGGAATAAAGGTGGGGATTGGACCGGGTTCCATTTGCACCACCAGGGTCATTGCCGGGGTAGGTGTTCCGCAACTAACCGCCATATACGATGTGGCCAAAGCAATCGAAGGATCTGGGTATCCCTGTAATTGCTGACGGAGGTATTCGTTATTCGGGAGACATTGTGAAAGCACTTGCTGCAGGTGCCAGCTCTATCATGGCTGGTTCGCTATTTGCAGGTGTGGAGGAATCTCCGGGTGAAACCATCATTTATAATGGAAGAAAGTATAAATCCTACCGAGGTATGGGCTCCCTGGAGGCCATGCAACATGGATCCAAAGACCGGTATTTCCAGGATGTGGAGGATGATATCAAGAAACTGGTTCCTGAAGGAATTGCAGCCAGGGTGCCATTCAAGGGAAGCCTGACCGAAGTAATCTACCAGATGGTGGGTGGACTCAGGGCCGGAATGGGATATTGCGGTGCCGCAGATATACCCGCCCTTCAGAAAGCAAAATTTGTACGGATCACCAATGCAGGTGTTCAGGAGAGTCATCCCACACGATGTCACCATTACAAGGGAAGCACCCAACTATAGCAGATAATATATGAATCCTCAAGTCGTTTTACATAAAACAATTTTTACATGATGAAGAAAAGCTTACTCTTATTGGTCCTGATCACCATTGCTGGATCCGGACTTTATGGCCAGGAATCTCCCGTTCTTCTCACTATTGCCGATGAAAAGGTATCCTTGGAGGAATTTGAAAGGATATATAGGAAGAACAATAACGAAGCATCCCTGAACAGGCAGACCCCGAGCGAATACCTGGAACTGTTCATCAATTTCAAGCTTAAAGGTGAAGGAGGCCGAAGCGCTTGGGATGGATACCACCTCCAAATTTATCAATGAATTGGAAGGATACAGGAAACAACTAGCCAAACCTTACCTGGCCGATGATGAGACCAAGGAGGTGATGATGAGGGAGGCATATGAAAGGTCCAAATTGGACATTAATGCCAGTCATATCCTGATTAAGGTTACCTGCCAATCCTACTCCGGAAGATACACTGGCAGCATTTGAAAAGGCCACAGAGATCAGGGCCCGGATTGTGGGGGGTGAAGATTTTGAAACTGTAGCAAGAGCCACATCCGACGATCAGTCGGTCAATAGAAATGGTGGTAACCTGGGCTATTTCACTGTCTTTTCGATGATATACCCCTTTGAAACCATGGCATATCAATACACCGGTGGGAGAACTCAGCACGCCATTCAGAACAGCTTATGGTTATCATATCCTGATGATTCACGACAAGAGACCTGCAAGAGGCCAGGTGAAAGTAGCCCATATTTTCATAAGAACTCCTGAAGGAATGAGTGAAGAACAGAAAAAGGCGGCTTATGAAAAAACCCAGATGATTTATGACAGTCTTCTGATCGGAACTGATTTTGGGACCATGGCTAAGAACTATTCCGAGGAACCCGGTTCTGCCCCCAACGGAGGTGAGATCAACTGGTTTGGAACCGGACGAATGATTCCTGAATTTGAGGATGCCTGTTTCTCTATCGAAGAAACAGGCTCAATTTCCAAACCCATTAAATCTGCTATCGGGTGGCACATCATCAAGTTGCTGGATAAAAAAGGTGTCGGAACTTTTGAGGAGATGGAACCAGAATTACAGGAAAAAATGAACAGGGGTGATCGTAGTCAGCAAAAAACAATGAGGTACGTTTCCAAACTTAAGAATGAATATGGATTCTTAGAATACCCTGAAGCTCTGGAAACTGTTCAGGCATCTGTTGACACTTCCCTTTTAACCGGATCCTGGAAAGCAGGGGCACTGGTAAATAACACTGCTCCACTCCTGAAAATCGGGGAACGGATGGTTTCAACCGGTGAATTTGTCACTTTCCTGGAAACCAATCAGAACAGAGGGAAATCGAGAGATCCCAGGGGGTATGTGGAGATGGTATATGAGCAGTTTTCGCAGGATGTGGTGATGAAGTACGAAGAATCGAAGCTCTCCGAAAAGTTCCCTGAATTCAGATACATTTATCAGGAGTATCATGATGGGATCCTTCTTTTTGATATTATGGACCAGCGGGTTTGGTCAAAAGCAGTGTCAGATACTGTTGGCCTCATTGCGTTTCATAAGGAACACAGGGAGGACTATATGTGGCAAAGCAGGACCGATGCATATCTTATATCCTGTGGGAAAGAGATCAATCTAGCGGGTGTCAGGAAGGTTTATAAAAAGATCCTGAAAGGAAAGGTAGATGAGGCATTTCTGAATTCATCTTTGTGCCCCAATGACTCCATTCCCTGCATTACCCTGACCCACCTGCTGGTTGAAGAGGGCGAAAATGAACTTGTGGATAACATGATGGGCAAACCCGGACTTGGACCTGTTGTGGAAGACGAGGAGACCAAAAGCTTTGTCATATTGAGAAAGGTGAGGGGACCAGAACCGAAAGAGCTTAACGACGCGCGAGGGCAAATCACCTCCGATTTCCAGAATTACCTTGAGAAAGAGTGGATCGAAGAGCTGAAGCAAAAATATCCTGTTGAAGTGGATGAAAGCCTGCTCTCCGGGATCAAAATGTAACGATGGTCAGATCTTTTGTTGTCATATCACTATTGATTTTCCTGGGCCATGGTTGTTCCCTGTTTGAAGGGAACAAGCACGAGGAACCGTTGGCCCGGGTATTTGATTATTATCTCTATCCGTCTGATATCAGTGATGCCATTCCTGTGGGTACCTCCGTCCAGGACAGCATTATCCTGGCCAAACGGTATGTGGATACATGGGTGAAGGACCAGCTCATGCTGCACCAGGCCGAACAGGCACTAACCGAGGAGCAAAAGGACTTCGAAACGCAAATTGCTGAATACCACCGCTCTTTGCTAATTTATTCCTACAGGCAGAAACTATTGCAGCAGAAACTGGATACCATTGTCACCGACCAGGAAATCCAGACCTATTACGAGGAAAATATCAATAACTTTATACTGGGTCAGGATGTGATCAAAGGCACCTTTATCAAAGTCCCTCTCAATGCACCAAGGATTGATCAGCTGCGTGGATGGTCCAGGTCCAATGGAGATGATGACCTCGATCAGATGGAGAAATATTGCATCAGCTATGCTGATAAATACAGTGATTTCAATGATACCTGGATCTATCTTCTCATCCATTAAGGTTCAGTTGCCCATGCAGATTTCACAACCTTCCAGGTACCTAACGTACAACAAGAATATTGAAACCACAGATTCTCTATACAGGTACTTTTTACATGTAGCTGATCACCTACCGGAAGGTGAAGTAGCACCCATTGAAATGGTTTCAGATGACATTACCAACATTATCATGAATAAGCGGAAGATTGAATTTTTCCAGGACCTGGAGCAAAGGGTTTACAATGATGGTGTGAGCAGGAATCAATTTGAAATTTATCGTTAAAAATCATGATGAAAAAAATAACATATATTATCATTGGAGCACTCATGTCAATGCATGTAGCTGCTCAGCCCCTGATCATTGACAGGGTGGTGGGTGTTGTAGGTGATTTCAATGTTCTGCAGTCAGACATTGAACAACAATACCTCCAGATGAAAATGTCGGGTATGTACATGGATCCCGATGCGCGCTGTCAGATATTTAACCAGTTCGTTGAGCAGAAGCTTTTGATGGCACAGGCCAAGATTGACAGTGTGGAAGTGGGGCCTGATATGGTAGAAATGCGATGGAAGCCCGACTCGACTATTTTATTGCCCAGTTTGGTACGGAGGAGGAGATGGAAGATTATTTTAATAAATCGATCTACGACATCAAGGATGACCTCCGTGAAGCCATCAGAGAACAAATGATCACCGATGAGGTAAGGAAATCAATTGTTGCTGATGTATCTACCACTCCTTCAGATGTGAAGAGTTTTTACCGCTCCTTGCATTCAGACAGCATCCCCTATATCAATACAGAGGTAGAGCTTGCTCAGATTGTGGCCTACCCTTCCTATAGTGATGAGGCAATATTCCAGGTCAAAGAGCGTCTGCTTGAACTAAGAAAGCGTGTGCAGGAGGGAGAGGATTTCGGAACGCTGGCCATACTTTATTCAGAGGGACCCAGCGCCTCCCGACGGGGTGAACTGGGATTTATGTTGCGTGGCGAACTGGACAAAGCTTATGCAGATGAAGCCTGGACCTTGAATCCAGGCCAGGTATCAAAGATTATTGAGAGTTCATTTGGGTACCACATCGTCCAGATGGTAGAGCGGCGTGGGGATCGGGCCAATACCAGGCATATTCTGATGAATCCTAAAGCGGATGCCAATGCGAAACAGAATGCAATCTACAAACTGGATAGCCTGAAAAATGTAGTCGAATTGGATTCCATTACCTTCGATTACGCAGCCAAAAGGTACTCAGAAGATAAGAACACCAGTGTGAACGGTGGCCTCATCGTGAATCCGGAGACCCTTGCTGCAACTTTTGAATTGGATCAGCTCGACACCAAAGATTACTATATGGTCCGGAACATGGAAGTGGGAGACCTTTCAGAACCTTTTGAATCCACCGATCACAAAGGGAAAGCCTGCTACAAGGTCCTCTACTTAAAGTCAAGGACTGAACCACACCGTGCAAATCTGAAACAGGACTACATGCTCTTGCAGAACATGGCTTTGGGATATAAAAACAACGAAGTGATGAGCGAATGGTATGCCGATAAAAAAGAGTCCACATATATAAGAGTCGATCAATCATTTAAGCATTGTACCCTGTCCGTTCCGCAGATCACCCAGAAATGATCAATTCCAACCATAGCCGTGTTTTCAACACATGCTTGGTTTTCCTTTGCACGCTGTTTCTATCGATCGGTCTGAAGGCTCAGAAAATGACCCAGATTGAGATCCTGAATGCAGAGCTCACTGCCTATGACATAAAGATTGGAAAAGATGCCACAAAACTTGTCGGCGATGTTCAGGTAAAGCATGAAGAAGTGATCATGTTTTGTGATTCTGCGTATATATACAGATCCACCAATTCTGTAGATGCTTTCAACAATGTCAGGATCATCCAGGGAGATACGCTTACACTGACTGGGACACGGTTGTACTATGATGGAAATACAAAAATTCTCCGTGTAAGAAACAATGTGAAGCTGGTCAGTAAGGATATTGTATTACTGACCGATTCTCTCGATTATCACAGGGCTGAGGAATTCGCTTACTACAGGGGTGGTGGCATCCTTACACAGGAGGATAGCAGGTTGACCAGCGAAAGGGGGAAATTTTATACAGCAACTGAGATCTTCCACTTCATGGACAGCGTGGTGATCACCGATCCCGAATATACCATCTATACCGACAGCCTGAAATATGATACAAAGACCGAAATCACATATTTCGACGGACCCACTGAGATCATACAATGATGAACGGTACATTTACTGCGAAAACGGTTGGTTTGATACACAGCTGGACATCTCCTTTGTTACCAAAAACGCTTATTTGGAAGAGCAAGGCAGAACACTCAGGGGTGATACGCTCTACTATGACGCCAATGAAGGATTTGGCAGGGCCAGATCAAATGTTGAGCTGATTGATACGACAGAACAGATGACCCTGAAGGGTAATTTTGGTCTCTATTACAGTGAGCAGGACAATGCCCTGGTTACAGACAGTGCTCTGATGATCCAGGTGGATGGGACAGACACCATGTATGTGCATGCAGATACGCTCCGGTCGCTACTGAATCCTGAGACAGAGGATCAGAGCAGGATTTTAAAAGCCTACCACAAGGTAAAGATTTACCGAACAGACATACAGGTGATGTGTGATTCGTTGGTATACGTGGAAGCTGACAGTGTTTTTGATTTCTTCGGAGAACCAGTCCTTTGGTCAGAGGAAAACCAGCTCACTGCCAACCAGATCAGGGTGGTCATGGCAAATCAGCAGCTGCACAGGATGGATCTTACCGGTATTGCTTTTGTAGCATCTCAGAAAGATTCTGTTAAATTCGATCAGATGAGGGGAAAGGAGATGATCGGCTATTTTAAGGATAACAAACTGGTCAGGATCAATGTGACCGGGAATGGACAAACCATTTACTATGCCGAGGACCAGGAAGTTATTGTAGGAGCTAACAAAACTGAATGCACTGATCTGATCATTTATCTGACCGACAACCGGATTTCGAGGGTCAATTATACCACCCAACCCAGAAGGGACCTACTATCCTTTGCATATGTTTCCTAACGGAAGAGGCTCAATTGAGCGATTTTAAGTGGGTGGAACAGTGGCGGCCCGAAGATCTGGCAGGATGTATATTTCTGGAAATAAAAAAAGGAGCCCTAAGCTCCTTGTCTTAGTATTCATCTTCATTGAAGAAAAAATCATCTTTACTGGGATAATCGGGCCAGATATCTTCAATACTCTCATATACATCGCCCTCATCCTCGATTTCCTGTAAATTTTCAATTACTTCCATGGGAGCACCTGATCTGATGGCAAAGTCAATCAATTCCTCTTTGGTGGCAGGCCAGGGCGCATCTTCAAGTTTAGAGGCTAATTCCAGAGTCCAATACATCAACGTAGAAATTTCATTATAAACAATAGGTGCCTGTTAAGTGCGGCAAATTTATAAAAAAAATCAATTCCTACAACATGCTTTTCCAGGGCTTCTGTTTTACCCCTTTTTGGCTGTGCAATTTTTCGCGATAAGACGAAAAAATAATCGGACAATCGGTTATAGAATTGGACCAGTGAAGCATCTACTTCGGCTTCCTCCATAAGTTTCAGAATTGTCCTTTCAGTTCTTCGGCATACAGTTCGGGCAATATGCGCCTGAGAGACTGCTGGATGTCCTCCTGGAATTATAAAAGAGTGTAAGGGGTTCCAGTGAAGCATCCATTTGATCGATCCTCTCTTCCAGAAAAGAAACCTGCTCATCACCTACCATGGGCAATGCAATTGGCCAATCATCACTATCAACTGCAAGCAATGAGGCTGTGGCCATCTGAATATCAAGGATGGTTAAGAGCTCCTCTTTTAATGACGGATCATCCACAAGGTCACGCAACATGGAGGTATGGGCCATCAACTCATCTACTGAACCATATGCCTCGATCCGGGGATGATGTTTTGGCACCCTTTTACCTCCGATCAAGGAGGTTTCACCCTTGTCGCCACCTTTGGTGTAGATTCCCGATTTCCGACCCATTCATCCTCCTATTTCTCAGGATTCTTGTTGATCTCAATCTTATCGATCTGACCATCAAGTAGACGAATAATGCGATGGGCATAGCGGGCTATGGACTCTTCATGGGTTACAAGGATAATGGTATTGCCCAGAGAGTGGATTTTTCCGAAAAGTTTCATAATATCCACCGATGTTTTGGAATCCAGGTTTCCGGTGGGTTCATCCGCAAGAATTATGGAAGGATTGTTTACCAGGGCCCTGGCCACAGCTACCCGCTGTCGTTGTCCACCCGACAATTCATTGGGTTTATGATCCATTCTGTCAGCCAATCCCACCTCATCCAGCGTTTTCTTTGCTTTTTCTACCCTTTCGGTTTTACCGATTCCTGCATAGATCAGTGGAAGGGTAACATTCTCCAGGGCGGTATACCGGGGAAGCAGATTAAAGGTTTGGAAGATAAAACCAATCTCCTGATTCCGTATTTCAGCCAAACGGTTGTCGTCCATTTTGCTTACATCGGTGCCATTCAGGATGTAGGTGCCACTTGTGGGTGTATCCAGACAACCTATCAGGTTCATCAGGGTGGATTTTCCCGATCCTGAAGGTCCCATGATGGCAACGTACTCGTTTGTTTTTATCTCAATGTCCACAGAACGAAGCGCTTCCACTATAATGGACCCAATGAAGTAGTTCTTTACTATTTTATCCAGGCTGATGATCGTTTCCATATTGAATTAAATTGTATGCGAAAGTAAGCAATATCGTTAAGAATAATTCTAAAAAAAATTAAAACTTGATTTTCACCCGGGCTCTTAGAAGGTCCTTCCGCAACAGCAGAATTCCCAAATGGTACAAATCGACACTCATCCTCACTTCCGGCCAGGAGATCACCTCTTTCCAGGCCCGGTACATCCCCTTTGACCAATAAATATCATCCATAATGATCAGCGCTTCATCACCAGCAAGTGACACCAAATTTTTTACATTTGCAACAGTGGGTTCATAACGATGATCGCCATCTACAAAGGCCACAAACCTCTCTTTCAGATCAGGCCTCAGCTCATTCAGCTTCTCTTCAAACCCACCTCGATGTACTTTGACGCTATTCAGTTCAATTCGTTTAATCACACCCATGGAAAAATTTGCTCTTTCAGGATTTCCTTCAATCGTATGCAGGGGTGTTTGTTGTGATCCGGATGCTAGATAGAGGGTGGAAACGCCCAGTCCGGTGCCCAGTTCTATGATCGTCTCTGGCTTGAACCACCTTGTGATTCTGTAGAGCAAGGCACCATATTTTCGGGGAACAGAAGCTCTCCGGACAAATGAACCAACGCTTCGATTCTTAGATGAACTCACCTTCGAACCAGCTCCCGGATCTTGGGTCCCCACCGGGATCCGGCTCCGGTCATGCCGCAACTCCCTGTGCACTTCCCGGATCTCTGCCGGGACTAATTGCTTCGATGCGTTAAAAACCACCTCGTGTATAAACTCGAAAAGATAGGGGGAATGAATATGACGGCCCTTTTGGTACCGCAGGTAAAACTGGTGTTCAACATATTTGAGGATTCGCCACAGCATGGGAAGGCTTAAAAGAATAATTTACTTTTACTGTGGTTCCAATCCCATTTCCTCCAAAATGGCAATGTAAGTTGGATTATTACGTAAGCTCCTGAAATGGATATTAAAACTGATCTCTGGTGATATTCTACCATACGATTCAAAAGCTTTCTCCAGCCAGTATATCGCCTTCTTTTCCTCTCCAATCATAGCGTAGGAATTGGCAAGATAAAAAGTGTAATTATCCCCACCTTCTGATAACTCTATAGTAATCTCATTATCATATTCAATAACCCCTTTAACTCCGGATTCGTTATAAATTCTCTTTACCAAATCAAGATCATGAACAACCGGAGGATCAATAATTCTTGCCCACAAAAGTTCAAAGGTTTTTTCCTCCTCGCCCAATTGCCAGTAAATTCTGATGCTATAATCCTCTATCCAGGGGTGATCTTTTTGTAGCTCTATACATTTTTGCAAGTCCAATAATGCTTCTTCAAAACGACCTTGATGGTAATATAACTTTACACTTACATATCTAATCACAAAGGAGAGTGGATCAAGTTCAAGTGCTTTGTCGATGTGCAACCGCGCCTCTTCATGTCGTCCTTGAATGCTTAAATGTTCGGAATAATAGTGATGGGCCGTAGCGTAATTTGGGTTTAATCTTAGTGCACGCTTAAATGCATTTTCCGCATTTTCCCAATCCCAATCCACATAGTCATAGATTGATCCCAACACCGTGTAGGCTTCAGCAAGATTCTCGTCCAGTTCCAGTGCCTCAAACGCAAGCTTTTCCGCGCTATCTCTTCCCTCCTGGCGGTCGATCCAGCCCTGAAGCGCCATCAGATTATAAGTATCCGCCAATCCTGCGTATGCCAGTCCATATGCAGGATCTTCATCAATGGCTTGTTCAAAATATTCAATACTTGTAGTATATCCATCCCCTGTGCGTTTGTTCCAATAGAACCGACCCATTTGATAGAGTTCAAAGGCCTTCACATTTGTGGTTTTGTTTTCCTGAAGATGTGTCTTTTGGTTGGAAGTCAGGATTGTATTTAATTCAGTGGCTATCTGCATGGCGATTTCGCTTTGTGTCTTGAATACATCCACGATATCCCGGTCATAATTATCCGCCCAGATGTGATCATCGTTAATGGCATCGATGAGCTGAACTGTGATCCTGGCTTTGTTCCCATATCTTCGAACACTTCCTTCCAGGATGTATGAAACACCACCCAATTCACTGGCTATCTCAGGTATACTTTTTAATCCCCTTTCGCGGAACATGTCTGAAGAGGTACGCGAAATCACTTTCAGCTCTTCAATGACTGAAATACGATTCAAAAGATCTTCCACCAGGCCATCGGCAAAATGTTCATTCCCCTCTTCTTCGCTCAGATTACTAAATGGAAGTACCGCAATGGATTTCTCAAGATTTGCAATCTCTCTTGATCTGTTATTTCTTGGAAGGATATTGAGAACGATCAAAGCTACAATCACAATGAAACTGATATAGCTGGCAATTTTCCAGCTGTTTGAATCAGTTGCTTTACCCTCCTTTTCCGGCCTAAGTGCTGGTCCAGTTTTTTCAATCCCTTCGGGGGTTACATCATAGATCCATGACAGGATCACCGATATGATAAAGCCGATGCATAGCAGAACGATCACCAGAGAAAGGGTCCAATCCGGCAGTTTCAGTGGATCAACAATAATCGATACCAGCTCAAGGATCACAAAAGCCGCTGCCGCATAGACAGTGATCACGCGGACCACCTTCCTGCGCTTTAATTCTTTCCAGAATTGAGATAGTTTGTTTGGATTTTGGGGCATGTTGGATTTGTGCTTGAATATATGCAAGTTAAGATCTTTCGTCTTTTGAGCCAAATGAACGGTAACCTTCTTGGAGTCAAACCGCATTGCGTGGATTCTTCGATGAAGGAAAGAGCGAAAGATTCTATATATTTATTTGATCATAATGATTGTTCCAGGAATGCAACAGTATTTACAGCAGGAAATTCAATTTCTCCCGGGTGTGGGCCCAAAGCGGGCTGACCTGCTCAGAGAGGAGCTTGGCATCCAAGTTTTTGAGGATCTCCTGACTCATTATCCCTACAGGTATGTGGACCGGAGCAGATTCTATAAGATCTCTGAGGTGACTTCCGAAATGCCTCATATTCAGATAAGTGGCCAGATCGTTGGATATGCCTCCATAGGGAAGGGGAAAGGGAAACGGCTGGTAGCGGACTTCACCGATGGAAGTGGTCACCTGCAACTGGTGTGGTTCAGGGGTGCCAAATGGATCCCTGAAAACTACCCCATTGGGAAAGAGCTGGTGGTATTTGGCAAACCCACCGTATATCAGAGAAAGCTCAATGTGGTCCACCCCGAATTGGAGGATCCGGAAAAAAAACATGTGGTGAGTTCCAGCCTCCAGGCTGTATACTCCACCACGGAAAAGTTAAAGGACCACTACCTCACCTCCAAGACGATCAGCAAGTTGATGGCCAACCTGGTGAAGGGGCTGCCATCAAGATTTGAGGAGACGCTTCCAGCCTGGCTCCTGCAGAAACTGAACCTGGTGAACCTGGATAGTGCCATGCGTCAGATCCATTTCCCGGATACAACCCAACAATATAAAAAAGCAGAACTGCGGCTAAAATTTGAGGAGCTGTTTTATATCCAGCTGAACATCCTTCAGAGTAAAACAGACCGGAACAGGCGCTTCAGGGGAAATGTATTTGAAAAGGTGGGTGAAACTTTCAATACTTTTTACCGGGATCACCTGCCTTTTGAACTGACCGGTGCCCAGAAAAAGGTCATGAAAGAGATCCGGAAAGACATGGGATCCGGGCGCCAGATGAACCGGCTGCTGCAGGGGGATGTGGGCAGTGGTAAAACCCTGGTGGCACTGATGTCCATGCTGATTGCCATTGACAATGGTTTTCAGACCTGTATCATGGCTCCCACTGAGATCCTGGCACAGCAGCATTTCAACAGCATCAGTAGATTTCTAGATGGAATGGATGTGGAGGTAAAACTGCTGACCGGTTCCACAAAAAAGGCGGACCGGGAACCGATTCATGCCGGATTACTGGATGGATCGCTTCACATCCTGATCGGTACCCATGCCCTTATTGAAGATGTGGTTCAGTTTAAGAACCTGGGACTGGTGGTCATCGATGAGCAACACCGTTTCGGTGTGGCTCAGAGGGCCCGGCTATGGAAAAAGGCCAATGTGCTGCCCCATGTACTGGTCATGACAGCCACGCCTATTCCTCGCACCTTGGCTATGACCCTCTACGGCGACCTGGATGTATCAGTAATTGATGAACTTCCTCCGGGCCGCATCCCCATTATTACGCGTCATTCTTACGATTCAAAACGCCTGGTGGTATTCGGATTCCTGAAAAAGCAGCTGGCAGCAGGAAGGCAGGCTTACATTGTCTACCCACTCATAAAGGAATCAGAAACCCTGGATTTTAAGGACCTGACAGATGGGTACGAAAGCATCTCCAGGGCTTTCCCCCCACCCGACTATCAGGTGAGCGTGGTGCATGGCCAGATGAAGTCCGAGGAGAAGGAGATCTCCATGGGTCATTTTGTGGCCGGCCGCACCCACATCATGGTAGCCACCACGGTCATTGAGGTGGGCGTCGATGTACCCAACGCTTCGGTGATGATAATAGAGAGCGCTGAACGGTTTGGCCTGTCACAGCTTCACCAGTTGCGGGGCCGTGTAGGAAGAGGTGCTGACCAGTCCTACTGCATCCTGATGTCAGGTTATAAAATTTCCGAGGAGGGCAAGAAGCGCATTGAGACGATGGTACGGACCAATGATGGTTTCGAGATTGCCGAAGTGGATCTGAAGCTCAGGGGACCGGGTGACATTGAAGGCACCCAGCAGAGTGGTGTTCCCTTCAACCTGAAAATTGCACACCTGGGCAAGGATGGTCAGATTCTACAGCTGGCCCGGGATACTGCTGAGAATATCATCGATGAAGATCCGGACTTTCGCCTGGAAAAAAACTTCCTGTTTGCCAAGCATGTAAAGAAAGGGAATCCCAACCGGATCGACTGGGGGAGTATAAGTTAATGCATCACCTGGATCAATCTTTTAGACAGCGGACTGAGAATCCTCCTCTTTTATCGTAAATGTTACGATATATATCTTCATGATCATTGAGTAGATTTCTGTGCCACACTTCGGTACTGCTGATTTCAGATGTAGTCCAGAATACAGCCCAGGCGCCCAGATCTGAATACTCACCCCAGGTATGTCGCCAGCCTCCCGGGAGAGCCGAGAATCCACTTTCATTGTTGGCTCCTATGTTGGGGTCATTCCAAAAAGTTAGGCCCTCTGATTTTAGTTTTCCTCCTTGATCTGTTCCACGCCACCCAATTCCGTCGGTACTTCCCGGATTCATCCCCAGATTAATTTCCAACTCCTTCCATTCTGCATCACTTGGCAGATGCCAATTATCAGGACAAACACCCTGAATTCCACTGGGATTTGCATCACTGCCTCCTGCTCCGTGTACAGCTGCTGTATAGGAATAGAGTGCACCAAAAGTGTTTTTATTATCTATGTCATTGAAATACCAGCAGTAGGTTTCTTCTTCCATACTTATTGCTTCCCATTCAGCATCGTCTTCAACCAATTGAATAACCCCTCCATCCTGAAATCGGGTGGTTTTCATATTCTCTGTCATCCAAACCTGGTTTCCGATTTGGATGGTGTGATAATCATTTCCATCGATATCTGAAATCATGCTGTTGTCCCAGTAGGTTTTTATTTCATACACACTACCGTAAGATGTGCCAGCACTATTGGTAGCATAAGCTTTTATGTAATATGTAGTAAACGGAGATAATCCAGTGAGTGAACTTTCATAGCTTCCAATAGTGCCTGCATCTGTAGTCTTGAAATCCAAGGTGGTCGGATTTCCGGTGGTGTTCCAGCAAACCCCTCTGGCAGTGATGGTGGCTCCACCATCATCGGTTACGTTTCCTCCAACCTGAGCGGTTGTTTCTGCAACCCCGATCACTGAAGAGGTGATCACTGTTGGGGGAACTGGACAGGGACTGGTGGTAAACTGCACCTGATTCCCGTATTCAGTTCCTGATTGATTTATGGCATAGGCCCTCACATAATAGGTAGTACTGCAGGTCAATCCTGTCAGTAAGCTTGCATAGATTCCTGTTGTTCCGGCATCTGTAGTCTTAGGATCTGTTGTGGTGGGATTCTGTGAAGTACTCCAACAGACCCCCCTTGCAGTGATGGTCGCTCCGCCATCGCTGATCACATTTCCTCCACCCTCGGCAGTGGTTTCTGTAACACCACCCACGGCTGAGGTGACTACAGCAGTCTGACCTGCCTCCGTAACAAAAGATTTCTCATTGGCATATTCAGTCCCCGCACTGGTAATCATATAGGCCTTGTAATAATAGTTGGTGTTAAGAGAGAGACCTGAGACAGTGCTAGAAATGGCTCCGGGAGAGTTTCTTTCTCCCTCCTGGGTAAATGATCCATTTGTAGTGGGATTCGGTTGTTCGGACCAACAGAATCCATGCTCTGAAATTGGGTTCTCCCCTATATCATCTATGAAACCTTTCAGAGAATAACTTCCTCCGCCAAGAGATTGTACCGTATCAGTCACAAAATAAAGGAAGCCATCCACATTAAATTTCTGGCATGTATTCAATGAGAATAACAAGATCATCGTCCCAGCCACAGAGGGTATAAGCGAAGCGACCAGAAATTTCTTTATGTTTCTCAAATTGTTCAATCTTACTTCTTTCTCAGGAAGATAAAATCACCGCCCTGGTCTCCGACATTTCTGATCTCCCCATACCGGGGCATTGCATTGCTGTTATTCATCACAGCGATTCTAAAACTGCTGAAAAGCTGCTCGGAAGAGAGATAAGTGTTTGCATTCTCCTCCAGCCTGTCGATAAGGAACCGGGTAAACGAACTCCGGTCAGGGACTTCTGTCAAATTACCGCTGGTCATCGCCTTTCTGCTGGGGAGTTCATACAGCCTCTCATATGCCTTCTCCCGGCCATCCGAGGCTGACCTCATGGCGAATATGGAGCCTGCAAAACAGGCATCGGTGATCAGGAGGGTATGTTTTGAGTCGATCTCTTTCAGATAATCTGCCAGGGTGCTGTTCCGGAACCAGTTGGTTTTCACTCCAATTTCTGCATCAGATGGGATCCAGAATCCATTATTGGACTCTTCGTTCCACGATCCATGGCCTGCATAAAAAATTAGCAGGTTATCCTCCTTCGTGATTTCATCTGCAAGGCTATCCAGGCTCTGAATGATTTGAGCCCTGGTTGCATTTTCAAGCAATCTGATATTTTCTGCATCAAATGTATATTTCTCAACAAGGGTTGCACGAAGGTTTTCCGCATCTTTAATGGGATTTTCAAGATCAGGGAAACTCGGATCTTCATATTTCTCAATGCCAATAATTAATGCATAGTATTTTGATTCGGAATTTATTTTGTCTTCAAGTGTCATCTCATGAGGACTATACTGTATGATGAAGGTTTGAATTCGCAGGTTATTATATTCATCCAGAGCTTTGATCTGAATCTCGTTCTCACCGGGTGAAAGTGAAAGTGACGAAGCAAAGACTCCGGATTCGTCGATCAATCTGGATTCATTGTTTACGAAGACAATTCGAATCTTGCTATCATCTTTCACCTCTCCGATGAGATCAAACTTTTTTTGATCAGTTTGGTACCTGGCTCCCCGCACCAAAGCCGGAGAAATAATGCTCACAACAGGTGGCTCAGTATCAGGTTTATTATTTAACATGAATTCTACAGTTTTACTTTCCGCCTCCTGGGAATAGAGCGTGCTGTATCCCGAAAGTAAAAATATCATAAGCAGACAGCCCGACTTAATATGAATTGATAATTTCATCTTAAAGTGTTAAAAGAGATATCTGATTCCAATCAATGGAGCAGATGACAGTGGGTCTATGGTTGTACGGAAAGAAAATCCATTGGTTTCACTGTACACAGGTGACTTTTTAAGATCTGAAGTACCAACAATCGTCCAAATAAGATCAGAAACCCAAATACCAATGGCTGCATAGGCCAGTAATTCAGAAAATCCATCCTGCTTTTGGGATTGCTGGAACAGTTTATTCTTATCATCCCACTCTAGTTCTCCTGGAATTTGGGAATAGGTATCGACGGCCATTCTGTTTAAAACAATGGATCCAGTTATACAACCATATGCAACTACTCCTCTGATCCAATGAGGATTACCAGTTAATCTGGATAAACCCAATCCAGGTATTGGAAGCGATTGAAGTATAAGTGAAGAACGGCTAAAGCTTTTGCTCACCACACCTTGTGTCACCTCTTCCTTTTCAGGTCTGTTCAATGCGGGGGATTCCTCCTGGATCTCCTCAACCGGGTCTTTGACCACCGGGAGAGTTTCCTGTTCTTTTAAAGGAGGGGCAACAGCCTTGGCTAAAATCTTCACGTAGATCTTGCTATTCATAACGATCTTATCTGCAGTTAGATCCCAAACAATGTGCTTGTTGCTTCCACCCTTTACCATGTCTCCAATATCCCCCGTCAATGCATTGGCTGGAACTACCTGGCCTGTTGCATCTGTAATCTGCATACTCACCGTGAATTCATCAGACGGGTCACTGTTGAGTATATCATAAGTAATATGGATGTTATTATCCCTCAATTCAAGCCTGGGGTCTGATACCTCAATGGTCTGTCCCAGACAAACAGGATCACAGATTAAAATTGAGATGATCAAAAGGGATAATGTTGCTTTTCCCATGACTCTTTGCTTCCTATGATATCGCTTGATTTACATCACAATATACCAAGTTGAGATTGAATACGCAAGTATGGAATTCAGCTCGCAGGCTTCTTAGCATCAAAAGAAAAACTGCCAGATATCATTACATTTGTTTTTTTTTACTGAAAACTAGAAAGTCATGAGAAGAAAATATACCCTGTTGATGGCGATCGTTACACTATCGATCCCGATGATTGCCCAGTTTGAAACCTCTGCAGAATCGCTTAAAAAACATGTTTTTATCCTGGCCTCGGACTCCCTCCTTGGAAGAGGATTCGGCACTGTGCAGGGTGCACAGGCTGCAACCTACATTGCTCAGCAATACAAAGAAGCCGGGATCGAACCTCTGAACGGCACCTATTTCCATCCCTTTAATCACCGGAACGGAATCCTGAATATAGCAGGGGATCAATGTGGTGGGAGTCATACCCGGAAGCGATCCGGTACTGAAGGAGGAGTATATTGTCCTGGGAGCACACTTTGACCACCTGGGCTGGAAGGTCAGTGATGGAGATACTGTGGTCTATAACGGAGCCGATGACAATGCATCTGGTACTTCCGCCATCATTGAGATTGGAAGAAATATGGCCCTTCAAAAGGAATCCCTGGGCAGGAGCATTATCATCGTTGCCTTTGATGGGGAAGAGAGCGGTCTCATTGGTTCAACCAGATTTGTGAAAGACAATCCCGTACCTGGCGGAAAAGATCAAGTTGATGTTCAGTCTGGATATGGTAGGGATGTATGACGCCCACGGGGGACTCGATATGGTGGGTGTGAAGCTTTTAAATGATCCGCGAACTGATCCTTGGAACAGCTGGCAGCTGATCATCAAATTACCATTAAGAAGGCCAATGGATCCATTGGTCAACGAACCGATACAGCTCCCTTTGGCAAGATCGGAATCCCGGCCATCCATGCATATACAGGATTAGAGTCACCCTACCATAAACCGGGGGATGTTGCAGATTCTCTGGATTTTGAAGGGATGGCAATGGTTGCTGATTTCATCAGCGACGCCACGCAGCAACTATCCCGGGTTGAAAACCTTTCTGATATGCAAGGTCCCCTGGAGGATCAGGCAGATCTTTCCGGGTACCAGAGTATTCAGACCCGGTATTAGTGTGAAGACGGGATCAAGCAACCACAATTACAAATCTGAGTTTTACGAAGGCAAAACCATTATGTCCGCAGAAGCAGGTCTGTTCGCCAACATCAGGGCAACCAGATTCCTCACCATTCAGCCACAGGTTCTCTATGAAACAAAAGGGAGTCAGCATGTGGATGGCAAATTCCGGATCCATGCCATCACTGCTCCGGTGAACCTGATGTTCACCTCTACCGATGATGCCATGGTCCAAACCTATTTTCTGGTGGGCGGATACTTCAGTTATCATTTTGGCAGGCAAAGTGGGCAATGAAGGCCATCGACTATCAGAATGAATATGAAAATCAGGAATTTGGACTTAGTTATGGATTCGGATTCCAGGTGATGAATGTTCAGATGGGCATCTCCATCCGGAGAGGGACTTTCAAATTTACTACGGGAGCCGGCAGCAGGAAATGTGACGCATAAGGGTGTCTCATTCAGTCTGGGATATATGTTTTGATCCGATTTGCTATTTAAATCCAGAATAAATTAGAAGCCAAAGTCTCATTAATATGATATTCAGCAAGTGAGAATCATCCAACATCAATAATTTTGTATCTGTTTTGGATGAACCACCACTATGTCAGGACAGCATCTTATCGACCACGAAGGAATCATCGAACACATCAATGGGTGATGTTGCACATGTCAAGATCAACAGTGAATCTGCATGTGCTGCCTGCCATGCAAAAGGTGTTTGCGGAGCTGCCGACCAGGAGGAGAAATTCCTGGATATTCCCATGGATGGCAAACCTTACAACCAGGGAGACCCTGTTCGGGTGCAGGTTGCCAGACACCTGGGATTCAGGGCAGTTGCGCTGGGTTATGTTTATCCGTTTTTACTCCTGATGGCTGTCTTGATCGGACTGACCATCGCTTTAGGGATCAATGAATTGAAGAGCCGGATTATTTGCATTGCTTTCCCTCATTCCCTATTACCTTGTCCTCTATCTCTTCAGAAGACGTATTGAGACAACATTTACATTCAGCATGAAGAAAACCTTAACGGTGCAATGAGCCAGATCATTCTATTTACAATTGTCACACTGGTTGCCATCGGAGCTACAGCAGCCATTATTCTCTACTTTGTGGCACAGAAATTCAAGGTATTTGAAGATCCGCGTATCGATGAGGTGGAAGAAGCGCTCCCTGCAGCCAATTGCGGTGGATGCGGATTTGCAGGTTGCCGGAATTTTGCTGAAGCCCTTGTGAAGATCAGACTCCTGGGACGGACTGTTCTGTCCGGTGGGTGGAAATGAGACCATGGCAAAAGTAGCTGCCATCCTGGGCAAGGAAGCCATTGAGCAGGCACCAAGGGTAGCAGTTGTCAGGTGCAACGGCACACCCGAATTCAGACCCACGGCTCAATGTATATGACGGTGCTCCAACCTGTGCCATTGCGCACAGTCTATATTCCGGTGAAGGGGGATGTCCACATGGTTGCCTGGGTTTAGGAGATTGTGTCGTTGTTTGTGATTTCGATGCCATCCACATGGATCCGGTTACTGAACTTCCCGTTGTGATGGATGAGAAATGTACAGCATGTGGTGCCTGTGTGGATGCCTGTCCAAGGGATATCATTGAGCTAAGGAAAAAGAATAAGAAAGACCGAAAGATATTTGTCTGTTGTATCAACGAAGAAAAAGGTGGAGTCGCCAAGAAGAATTGCAGCGTAGCCTGTATCGGATGTTCTAAATGCTTCAAGGTTTGTCCTTATGAAGCCATCACCATGGAGAACAACCTGGCATTCATTGATTCTGACAAGTGTAAACTTTGCCGGAAATGTGTGCTTGAGTGTCCCACCGATGCCATCCATGAACTCCACTTTCCCCCCAGGAAAACGGAGGTAACAGAACCCGCTGAAGCGAAACTAAATAGTTGAATCCATGGGTCTTAAAACATTCTCAAGAGGTGGGGTTCATCCCCCGGAAAACAAGCTCTCCTCTGGAAGTGCCATCGAGGTACTTGCCCCCCCCGGAAATTGTAGTGATCCCCATATCCCAGCATCTGGGAGCTCCGTCGAAGGTTTTGGTTGAAAGGGGAGAGCAGGTAAAGGTTGGACAACTCATTGCACAATCGGATGGGTTTGTCTCCACCAACATCCACTCCTCGGTATCGGGTAAGGTATTGAAGGTGGATAAATTTATGGATAGTTCCGGTTACCGCAAGATGGCCGTGCAGATTCAGGTGGAAGGAGACGTTTGGATGGAAACCATTGATAGATCCGATGATCTGGTAAGAAATACAGTGCTATCTGCCGAGGATATCAGAAAGAAGATATTGGATTCGGGAATTGTTGGATTGGGAGGAGCCACGTTCCCAACTCATGTAAAACTAATGGTTCCAGGTGGGAAGAGCGCACAATATCTGGTGGTGAATGGGGTGGAGTGCGAGCCCTATCTAACCGCCGACCATGCCCTGATGATGGAACGTTCTGAGGAACTGCTTTCCGGAATTCTAATCCTGATGAAGGGTCTCGGTGTAGAGAATGCCATCCTTGGAATTGAGAATAACAAGCGAGATGCCATAGAAAAGATGAAAAAAGTGGCTCAAGGGAGTTCAATCAAAGTACAGGGGCTGAAAGTGAAATATCCACAGGGAGGTGAAAAACAGCTGGTTCAGGCTCTGTTCAAACGTGAGGTCCCCTCGGGTGGATTACCTATTGATGTGGGTGTGGTGGTGTTTAATGTGGGGACTGCCTATGCTGCCTATGAAGCGGTGATGAGAAACAGACCCCTGATTGACAGGATTGTGACCGTCACAGGTAAATCGCTGCAAAAACCTTCCAATTTCCAGGTTAGGATCGGCACACCCATATCCGACCTGATAGAAAAAGCCGGTGGATTGCCGGAAGATACGGCGAAAGTGATCAATGGCGGCCCCATGATGGGAAAATCCCTGTCCACATTGGATGCTCCTGTGGTGAAAGGAAGTTCCGGCATTCTCCTGATGAAAGAGGCGGAGGCCCGAAGGAAAGAGATCAAACCCTGTATCCGGTGCACCAAATGCGTGAATGTATGTCCCATGGGACTGGAGCCATATTTGTTGATGACCCTCTCTCAAAAGGGATTGTTTGAAAGGATGGAACAGGACAAAGTAATGGATTGTATCGAATGTGGCAGTTGTAGTTATACTTGCCCCTCCTCGCGCCCACTGCTTGATTATATAAGACTGGGCAAGGTTGAGGCAGGAAAGATTATGCGTGCCCGAAGAGCGATTTGATCATGAAAAGACGGCCAAATTGAAAATATCAAATGGATGAATAAATTTTTTGTTTCACCATCACCGCATATATACACTGATCAATCGGTGCCCAAGCTTATGTATGGGGTGATCGTTTCACTACTACCAGTTCTGGGTGTCTCGGTATTTTATTTCGGGATCGGGATGATTATCGTAACCACGGTATCAATTGCTTCTTGCATCCTCTTTGAATACCTGATCCAGAAGTATATTTTGAAGGTCAAACCTACCCACCTGGATGGATCAGCACTGCTCACAGGTCTTTTATTGGCCTTTTGCCTGCCAGCCAATATTCCTTTCTGGATGGTAATGGTCGGGGCACTGGCAGCTGTGGGTATTGGGAAAATGACTTTCGGAGGATTGGGTAACAATATCTTCAATCCGGCACTGGTGGGCAGGGTATTCCTTTTTATCTCCTTCCCGGTGGCCATGACTGCCTGGCCTGTACCTGGACAATGGATGCAATACACCGACGCTGTAACCGGTGCAACACCACTTGGACTTATGAAAGAGGGCCTTGCCATAAAAACCGTAGGGGAAATTATGCCGGAAATCCCCGTCGTACTCAACCTGTTCATGGGTAAAATGATGGGGTCCGCGGGCGAAGTCTCAGCGCTGGCTTTGCTCGTTGGAATGTTATATATGATGTACAGGAAAATTATCTCATGGCACATACCGGTCTCCATACTTGGTACGGTCTTCATCTTTACAGGCATCCTCTGGCTGATCAATCCTGACCGTTTTGCAGATCCTTTGTTCCACTTGCTTACCGGGGGACTCATGCTGGGAGCCATTTACATGGCTACCGACTATGTCACCTCGCCCATGACCGGGAAAGGAATGCTTATTTACGGAGTCGGTATTGGCATAGTGACTGTTTTGATCAGGACCTTTGGAGCTTACCCGGAAGGTGTTCAATTCGCCATCTTAATCTTCAATGGATTTACGCCCTTGATCAACAAATTTGTGAAACCCAAACGATTTGGGAAGGAGGTGGCTCATGGCTAAGAAAGAATCCAATTTTCTGAACATGTTGGTTACGCTTTTCGGAGTAACCCTGTTGGCTGCAGGTTTGCTTGGATCGGTGTATGCATTGACGAAAGAACCCATCCGACTGGCCGAACTGAAGAAGAAAAATGATGCCATCCAGTTGGCTGTTCCGGGTTTTGATAATGAACCCTCCCAGGAAGTACAAAGCATATTCATGGACGGAGACTCTCTCTTTTTCTATAAGGCACGTAAAGGTGAAGAGATTCTGGGAACCGCCGTTGAAACCTTTACCAAAATGGGATTCAGTGGGGAGTTTAAATTAATGGTGGGATTCAAACCAGATGGATCCATTATCGATATTGCGGTAATCAAACATGAAGAGACACCCGGATTGGGAGATAAGATGGAGAAACGCAAATCGGACTTCAGTGTGCAGTTTGTGGGAAAGCATCCTGATAGTTTCAATCTGGCGGTGAAAAAGGATCGTGGAGATGTGGATGCCATTACTGCCTCCACCATTACATCCCGGGCTTATTGCGATGCGGTGAGTCGCGCCTACAACGCTTTACTCGAAATGGGATTGGTTGAAAAGTGAGCATATATAAAGATAAAAGCATATGAATCAGTGGAAAAACTTTAGCAAGGGATTCATCAAGGAAAATGCGGTCTTTGCACTTTTCCTTGGATTGTGCCCTACACTTGCGGTAACCACCTCGGCCATCAACGGACTGGCGATGGGGCTGGCCACCACCTTTGTGCTGGTGATGTCTAACCTGGTGGTATCACTTGTAAAAAATTTGATTCCCAACAAGGTGCGGATCCCTTCTTTCATCGTGATCATTGCCACTTTCGTTACAGTGGTAGAGTTGGTTATGCAAGGTTATGTCCCTTCCCTGTTTGATGCATTGGGACTCTTTATTCCCCTGATTGTGGTCAACTGTTTGGTCCTTGGGAGGGCAGAAGCATTCGCATCAAAAAATACCGTTTGGACTTCTCTGGTAGACGGTATGGGAATGGGACTCGGATTCACCATGGCACTTACCATACTGGGAGCCGTCAGAGAAATATTGGGAAGTGGTGCATTCTTTGGCATGAAGTTTATCAGCGGAGATGGACTGTTGCTTTTCATCCTTCCTCCGGGCGCATTCATTGCACTGGGATACCTGATTGTTCTTGCCAATATGATTAAAGAAAAAAATGCCTGACCATGGAATATATTCTGATCATCATAGCCGCTGTATTCGTCAGCAACATTGTATTGAACCAATTCCTCGGGATCTGTCCATTTATTGGTGTTTCCAGCAAAGTGGAGACCGCCATTGGAATGACCGGGGCTGTCACCTTTGTGATGGTTATCGCCACACTGGTAACATACCTGATCTACTATTCGGTGCTGGTTCCGCTGGACATTACCTACATGCGGACCATTACATTTATCCTGGTCATTGCATCGTTGGTGCAGCTGGTGGAGATCATCCTTAAAAAGATTTCGCCCCCGCTATACCAGGCACTTGGGATCTTCCTTCCTTTGATCACTACCAATTGCGCTGTACTGGGAGTAGCCGTATTAGCCGTGCAAAAAGACTTCACCCTGCTTGAAAGTACGGTCTTTGCCATAGGAAATGCCATCGGTTTTGGCCTGGCACTGATCACCTTCTCGGGGATCCGGGAACAGCTGGACCTTCTGAATGTTCCCTCCCGAATGAAGGGTGTCCCCATTGCCTTTATTGTGGCCGGACTCATGGCCCTGGCGTTTATGGGTTTTGCAGGGATTGTATAGCTAAAGTACAGTTAGGATGGTCTTTAACTCTACCACCTTTCTACTCTTTTTCATTCTTTTCTTTCCACTTTACTGGCTGATCAGCAATAAGGGGTCCATCCGCTTTCGAAATCTGTTTACAATTGCAGCCAGCTATATTTTTTACGGTTTCTGGGACTGGCGTTTCCTGGGTTTAATAATACTTAGTTCAACCACTGATTATGCAGTAGGATTATTGCTTTCCGGTGTCCGCAAGCAAAGAACCCGGAAATCGCTCCTGGTCTTAAGCATCCTGGTGAATCTTGGGATCCTGGGCCTCTTTAAGTATTTCAATTTCTTTGTTGATGCCTTTTCTGAAATGGCATCCATATTTTCTATCAACCTGAATACCTCTACGCTCCAGGTGATCCTTCCCGTAGGCATCTCTTTTTATACGTTCCAGACCCTCAGTTATACCATTGATATCTACAGGAAGAAGATAAGCCCCACAAAAGATCTCATTTCATTTTTTGCCTTTGTCTCATTTTTTCCACAACTGGTAGCAGGCCCTATCGAGCGGGCTGCCAACCTGCTGGGCCAGTTCCAGGAAAAGAAGATATTCAATTATGACAGGTGTGTGGATGGATTGAGGCTTGTGCTCTGGGGATTATTTAAAAAAGTAGTTATTGCTGATAATTTTGGCGTCCTGGCAGATGCAGCATTCCATCCTGAGAATCCCGTTTCCGGTGTATTAACATTGGCAGGTGCGCTTTTCTTTGCATTCCAGATCTATGCCGATTTTTCCGGGTATTCGGATATGGCCATTGGAATCGCAAGAATGCTGGGATTCAACCTGATGAAAAATTTCGTGACACCCTACTTTTCTGCATCCCTCAAGGAATTCTGGCAGCGATGGCATATATCCCTGTCCAGCTGGTTTAAAGATTATCTCTATATCCCTCTTGGAGGAAACCGAAAGAAAACCGGACGGGTGTACATGAATCTTATGATCACATTTATGTTGTCAGGTTTATGGCATGGAGCCAGCTACACGTTCCTGATCTGGGGGAGTATGCATGGATTATTCCTCATATTGGAGAGAATGATCAAATTTAAGCCACCTAAATTCCTGGGGGTATTGATGGTATTCATTTTGGTGGTCATCCTCTGGATTCCCTTCAGAGCTGAAAATACCCAGCAATTGTTAGGGCTCACAGGATCACTGGCAGATCTCCAATCCTATTCATTCGAAACCCTGTTCAGAATATTGAAGGATTTTTCGGTGGTCAGATTTCTGACACTTGGTCTGGTTGTGGCTCTATTCCTTTTTGTTGAATCAAAAATGAGGATGATGGATTTCAGTGAATGGATCAGTTTGAGAAAGAGAACCGTCAGATGGGTGGTGTACTATTTGCTTTTGATGGGTATCCTTCTGCTGGGTAATTTTGATGTGAAACCTTACTTTATCTATTTCCAGTTTTAATGAAGAAGCTTTACGGAAATATCATTCGATTTATGCTCCCCGTTCTGGGGGTACTTCTGTTGCTTCCAGTAAATAAACGGATGAAATATGAAGGATTGGAGAATGATTGCTTCAATCATGCCATGTGGATCCATGACAGAATACATACCAATGAAAAACCTGTGGACATCGCCTTTCTTGGCTCTTCCCATACCATCAACGGGATCAATGACAGGCTCATTGAACAACATCTGGCGGAGCTGGGTCTGAATGCGGTAAATTTTGGGTATTGCAGGCTTGGAAGAAACCTTTCCTATGTATTGCTGAAGGAGATTCTTGCAGGAAAAACGCCCCAATATCTGGTCCTCGAAGTCAGGGAGGACGAAAATAAGCAAAGCCATCCCATATTTCCACATATGGCTGGAACCGTTGATGTATGGTTGGCCTATCCTTTCTTTAATAAAGATCTGCTGGGTGATATCTGGACGCATCTGGCCTACAAAGTAGATCGGACCCAAGGGATTATCTATAATGGGAAATCGAAGACTCCCTTCAGAAATCAAGATTTCGGCTTCGCCACATCCGGAGATACGGCTACTATGGCCTTGCTTGACGATGCAAGAGTGAGACGTTCGAATCCCAAAAAAGAGCTTGCTCCACTAAAGCAGAGGTATCAATTGAGTTACCCGAGAAAATACCTCAGGAAAGTGGTGCGCTTGTGCGAAAATAATGGAATGGATATCATCTTCCTTTATCTTCCAGCCTACGGTACCAACCAGAAAATGCCGGGAGAATATGAAACTTATCTGAAATACGGAAAAGTATTGATTCCCCCCAAAGAAATTTTTGAAGATCCATCCAACTGGTTTGATGATCATCATTTTAATCAGAATGGATCTGATCAATTCTCCCTCTGGCTTTCTGCAGAACTAATGCACTTAATCAAACTGAACTGACATGATGAATACTGCCCTTCCCATTGTTGAAAAGACCATCTCCTTCGTTAAGGAAGTCCATTCCCATGCTGAGGGTGGGCATGACTGGTACCATATAGAACGGGTTTGGAAGATGGCCAGATATATCCGGCAGGAAGAAGGAGAAGGTGACCTGCTCACCATTGAATTGGCTGCATTGCTTCACGATATTTCCGATCCAAAATTCAATGGGGGAGATGAGGAGAAAGGGAGTCAGCTGGCCTTTCAATTCCTTCTGAAGCATCATGTGGACATGGAGCATGCGGAACATATAGGGACCATCATCAAGCACCTCTCTTTTAAAGGGGGATTTCCCCAGGACCGCATAAAAAGTATTGAATTTCAGATTGTGCAGGATGCTGACAGGCTGGATGCCATTGGTGCCATAGGAATTGCCAGGGCATTCAACTATGGAGGATTCAAGAACCGGCCCATTCATGATCCTTCCAAACCACTTCAGGAGTACAAAGATTCAAAAGCCTATCACAAATCAGATGCCCCAACCATCAATCATTTCTATGAAAAGTTGCTGAAGCTAAAGGACCTGATGAGTACCGGGACAGGCAAAAGGATCGGCTTGGAGCGGCACAATTACATGCTCCGTTTCCTGGAGCAATTTTACGATGAGTGTGATGCTAAGAAATGATCAGAACAAGAAATCCAGGTTGATGTACAATCCCGAATCTCCATCATCCTTTTTTACTGCAAAGCCATAGTCCACTGTCAGAATAAAATTCTGGTTTAAAGCAAAATGGATCCCCCCTCCAACACCAAAATGGGGAACCTCCTTTGCATCCAGATCCAGGATTTCAGCCGGCAGGTATGCAGGCAATGAACCGGGCATACCTGAGGAGTCAAAATCATACTTCTGAGTTACCATCCCCGCATCTGCAAAAGCAGAAAGGGCGATATAAAAGTTCTGGTTCAGCACATTGGTTCTCAGAATTTTACCCCGCAACTCAAAATTTGCAAAGGCAAAACCATCCCCGACAATCCTGTTGCGCCTTACACCCCGAACGGTTTTGGCACCTCCCACCCCGTCCCTGGTAAGCTTGGGGGCTGTTTGGAAAATGAAAGGCATCATATAGAACGGCATTTCACCTGCAATTTTCCCCTGGTACGATACCCTGTACGCAAAGTTCATCCATTCAGGGATAAGGGTGAAATATTGCTTGTGGGTCAATACTATACGGGCATAGCTGTAATCGGTATTGCTCAGAAAGGAGGGTGCATAGTGCAACTGCATCTCTGACCAGATTCCACTGAATGGATTGGGCTCATTATCCCGTGTATCATAGATGAGTCCCCCTTTAAGAATTGTATGGTTTCCCCCATTGGCCTGATCACCCTGAATCAATCCCCAATCCAAGTAGTTTCCATAGAGTGAGTTATGAGAAAGCAGATCACCCTCCTTGCCTTCGTTCAGCCCGTCAATGTCCACTGAGTCGATGGAATTTCCATAAAAGGCGATACCTCCCAGCCAGCGAAGTTTTTGCCCGATGATCTCTCCCTGGAAATCAGCCTTAATCCTCAATAACTCCCTCGAATGCCTGTAATAAAGCCTGTTCGCATTCCCAAACTGATCCATACCCTCCTCTTCAAAATCCAGGTCGTATACGGCCCCATACCCATTAAAACCATAAAAATCGAGTGCTTTTTCAGTGAGATAACTGACTTCAAACAATGACCTGATACCCGGTAGCAGCTTATCTGTTTCCCAGGTGACCTGGTTGATACCATTTCCCTTGGTGGTCCGGGACCACTCCACATACACCGAATGATCGTACTTCGGATATCTGGAGCCATCACCATACCAGTAAAGATTGACGAGGCCTCCATATTTGAATCCAATATCTGAGTCATACGCAACGACAGGGAGAACTCCCAGAGAAAATCCTGTTTTTACGTTTTCTTGTTTTTGAGAAGTCTCATTATGGGGATTCTCATACTGAGCAAAGATTGTGATTGAAAATAGTGAAATCAAGCAGATGGAAAGTAGTCTGTTTTTCATGAAGCAGGTGTTTAAGGCGGGGACAATTTATAAAATATTTCTCTTTCACCAATACACGGAAATAGTGATAAATATGTACATTTAAAACTTTAAGTCATTCTGGATGAAGATAATTCGCCCGTTTCTTTACCTTATTATAATACTGGTCGGAGCTTTTGTGCTGTTCCTTCTTTATGCTTCCATCGATGATTATAAACCGGTACAGGTTGAATTGCAGTATGATGATGATCAGTCTTCTGCCCTGGCTGACTCCATTGATCTGAAGCTGTTGATCTGGAACATCGGGTATGCCGGACTGGATGCCTCTATGGATTTCTTTTATGATGGAGGTCGTCAGATGCGGCCTTCAGAAGAGGGTGTAATTAATAACATGAAGGGTGTGGTAAGAATCCTTGCTCCCTATGAAGCGTATGATTTTATCCTTTTACAGGAAGTAGACCGTGATTCGAAACGCAGCTACCACTTTAATCAATATGAGATCATCCGGGAGCATTTCCAAAACTTCAGCGCTTTCTTTGGCATGAATTATAAGGTATTTTTCGTACCCATACCTTTAAAGACTCCCATGGGGAAGGTGGAATCTGGATTAATGTCCCTTTCAAGACATTCACCATCAGCAATTTCACGCCACAGCTTCCCCGGCAATTATTCCTGGCCCATGAAGTTATTTATGCTTGACCGCTGCTTCCTCGTTAGCCGTTTCCCCGTTTCCAATGGCAACGAACTGGTGGTTATAAATACCCATAACTCAGCCTATGATGACGGATCCCTGAGGGAACAACAAATGGAGTTTTTGAAGGAGTTCCTGTTGTTTGAATATGACAAAGGTAACTATATCATAGTAGGTGGTGACTGGAATCAAACTCCTTATGGATTCGATCCTGTGTTGCCTTCCCATCAATTTGATACATTGAATCTTACTTATGTGGACAAAGATTTTCCCGCGGCAGAATGGAGTTGGGCATATGATTCAACACTTCCCACCAACCGACGGGTAGCAGTGCCATACAACAGATCAACCTCCTTGACCACTGTGATTGATTATTACCTGTTATCTCCAAACATTGGCGTAGAGGAAGTGAAAACCATTGATGTGGATTTTGAATTCAGTGACCATCAGCCGGTTCAGCTTCATGCCAGGCTCATCCCGAACTAATCTAATTTATTTGTATCAATGAAAATCGTAAAAAGAGCAATTACAATTCTGCTTTTACTTATTGTGCTCATCCTTGCCGGGGCTATGGTTTACCTGAATCATTTAAAAACCAGGGCGGTCCCTGATTACAATGCCGGTGCGGACCTTGAGAACCTTACTGATCCTGTGACAGTATTCCGGGATTCGTTGGGAATTCCGCATATTTTCGCCACCAATGAGCAGGATCTTTACCGGACAGTAGGCTTTGTGATGGCACAGGACCGGCTCTGGCAAATGGACCTGATGAGAAGGATTACTGAAGGTAGACTTTCAGAAGTCCTCGATCCCAACCTGGTTGATGCAGACCAGCTTTTCAGGGCCCTTGATTTTCCAAAAAAATCAGCCCTGGTTATTGCAGAAACCGATCCCGAAATTTTGGCGTGCGTGGAGGCTTTTTCGGATGGAGTCAACCAGTTCATTGACCGGAATGGAAAAAAACTTTCATTTGAGTTCGCAATGCTTGGCTATAAACCCGATCCCTGGGAGCCCATACATACATTTAATATGATCGGATACATGGCCTGGGATCTGTCTTCAGGTTGGGGAGCTGAGATGGCACTCTATAAAATGCGACAGGTCTTGAGTGATACCCTGTTTAATGAATTATTGCCCCAAATGAAATACCAGAGCACACCTGTGTTTCCAGAGTTTATGAGTACAAACAATGATCTTGAATTACAATCAATTATGGATGATGCCATTGGCACCGTTGAAGCACTGGGATTACAGGTTTTTGAGGGATCCAATAACTGGGCTGTTTCCGGGTTGAAGAGTGAGACGGGTATGCCGCTTATGTCCAATGATATGCACCTTGGACTAATGGCTCCCGGTATTTGGTATCAGATGCACCTGGTGGTAGAGGGGAAGCTGAATGTTACCGGTGTGGCCCTCCCGGGTGCTCCTTATGTGATTGCAGGCCACAATGAAGATATTGCCTGGGGAATGACCAATGTTGCAGTGGATGACATCGACTTTTATCTGGAAACCATCAATCCACAGGATAGCAACCAATATCTGGTGGATGGAGTTTGGAGGGATATGAAGGTGGTAGAGGAAGAAATTACAGTCAAAGGGCAAGAAGAAGATGAGATCAGGATCAACAGGTATTCCCATCGGGGTCCGGTGGTCAGTTCGTTCAGGGGAGTGAAAGACAGGGTCATTTCAATGAGCTGGCAGGGGAATGCATTCAGCAATGAGGTAAGGTCAGTTCACCTGCTCAACAGGGCAGGTAACTGGGAAGAATTCAGGAATGCGGTCAATTCATTCAATTCCGTCGGTCAAAACATTGTGTATGCCGACAGAATGGGGAATATCGGACTCCAGACCTGCGCAGGTGTTCCCATCAGAAGAGAAGGCGGGATCCTGGTTTACCCGGGCGACACAAGCCTTTATGACTGGGTGGGAGTGGTTCCATTCGAGGAGTTGCCCTACTCTTTTAATCCCGAGAAAGGTTATGTCTCTAGCGCCAATAACAGGACTGTTGGGGAAGATTATCCATATTACATTGGCACCTGGTTCGCATTGCCTTACCGGGTGGAGAGGATCCGCGAAATGCTTCAGGAGAAAGAGGTGCTTGGAACCGACGATTTCAAAAGGATGTTGCGGGACCAGACCTCGCATCTTGCCATGAAAATGACGCCAGCGTACCTGGCTGCACTTCAGGATAACACTGAGGGGATCCACAAAAAAGCTTACCGGATCCTTGAACAGTGGGATTATAACCTGGATGCTTCCTCATCTGCTGCCCTGATCTATGAGATGCTATGGCTGGAGCTGAACAGGGCCATCTTCCAGGACGAATTGGGTGATAAACTATATCCATTGTTTCTTCAGAATCGTATTATTTCTGAGAATCTGATCAACAGGATACGAATCACGGGGAAATCATTATGGTGCGACAATATCAATACATCCCAGGAATCAGAATCATTCCAGGATAACATCAGAACAGCATTCAATGCAACAGTTGATACGCTTGCATCCATGTATGGGGCCGATCCCTCCGCCTGGCGCTGGGGTGACTTACATCAACTTGAATTGTTTCATCCCATGGGGGGAGTAGATATTATTGATAAACTGTTTAAGGTGAATCGGGGTCCCTTTCCCGTGGGCGGCAGTTTCCATACCGTTTGTCCATACAGCTATCCACAGGGTAGTTCTTTTATTGCCAACCATGGTGCCGCAGAACGTCATATTTTTAACACCTCTGACTGGGATAAATCACTCACAGTAACACCTACAGGCACATCGGGCGTTCCTGCATCACCTCATTACCTGGACCAAACTGAGTCATATGTAAATAATAAATTTCACAAGGATCATTTCAGCAGAGATGCTGTCGAAGCCCATGCGTTGTATAAGGCTGTTTTCGAATAATCAGGAAAGGAATAAGAAATCAAGAAAGGAACCCATCCATCTTATCCAACAATATGACAGGATTCAGTGGTTTAGTGAAAAAAGCGTCACAGCCAGCCTTTTCTGCTTCAAGATAGTCCACTGAAAATGCATAGGCAGTCTGTGCAATAACAACCACTTTGCTGGCAATGGCTTTAATCTCCCTGGTGGCTGTGAAACCATCCTTCTCGGGTAGATGAATGTCCATTAGGATCAAATCTGTATCCGGATGGTCCCGGACAAACTCAACGGCTTCATCGCCATCGGTAGTGTAATCCACTTTGGCTCCTGTTTCCTTCAGAATCTCGCCTATCAAATAGGTACTTGATTCATCATCCTCCACTACAAGAATGCTTTTATTGTTCCAGTGATAAATAGGGAGATCTTTCATTAATACATTGAATAAAACAGGAGTTAGTGCTATTCTAAGTTAATAAAAATATTCCGGTCAAGTCAATTTCCACATAATAATTTCCTCCCGGTCCGAAAAAAAATTAATTTTAGAACCTCTTAAAAAAATCATTTAACCGTAAATCCTTTCTGAAAGATGAAACTGAGACAAATATTGGGAATTGATATAGGAGGTTCAGGAGTCAAAGGAGCCATCGTTGATACTAAAAAAGGGATACTGCTCACTGAAAGGTATCGCATTCCAACACCTCAACCTGCCACTCCTGAAGCTGTGGCCAATGTCATTAAGAAAATTACAACACATTTCAAATGGGATGGACCTGTGGGGGCTGGATTTCCGGGAGTCATTCAGCAGGGGATTGCCCGTACAGCTGCCAATGTGGATAAAAGCTGGATAGATAAAGACCTGAATAAACTCTTCTCAAAGGTGACTGGATGTAAAGTGCATGTGGTCAATGATGCTGATGCTGCTGGCATGGCAGAGATGAAATTTGGTGCCGGAAAAGGGGTTAAAGGCACTTTGATGCTGATTACCGTGGGGACCGGACTTGGCACCGTGGTCTTCACCAATGGAAAGCTGGTTCCCAACCTGGAGATGGGACACATTTTGCTGCACGATGCAGATGCTGAGCTCTACGCTACAGATGCTGCCCGAAAACGAGATGATCTGGACTGGGATACCTGGGCTGGCAGATTTAATGAGTATCTGCTGCGCATAGAAGAACTTATGTGGCCCGATATGATTATTATCGGAGGGGGAGCCAGTAAAAAGGGGGATAAGTTTTTCCATCATCTCACCACCAAGGCAAAGGTTGTACCCGCCAAACTAATGAACGAGGCCGGCATTGTAGGGGCGGCCATGGTAAGCAAATACTATAATAAGTTGGAAAAGTGAATGGTGAAGGGTGAATGGTGAAGGGTGAATGGTGAAGGGTGAAGGTGATGAAGGTGAGTCGAAGGTGAAGAAGGGTGACACAAAAGAACAATGCATAAAAAATGGGGCGAGAAATTCACCCCATTTTTACCAGGCACTCAGGAACTAATACACTTGACATCTATTTCTCTGCAGTCCAATCTTTCAGGGAATCGGCCAACCTGACCAGTTTCAGGAACTCTGAACGATAGCCTTCTTCATCCTCACCACGGGCATTTTTTGCCAGGGCAATCACATGTGCTATGGAAGCATCTTCCTTGTACTGAGAATTCCTCAGGATCAATCCAAATTCAGCAATGGCAGCTGAGAATCTGAAGCTATCAGAGGTCTCCTCCAGATCCAGCACCTTTCCTTTCACAGGGATTTCTACCTTGGTACTGGTGTTGCCATCGGGTTGCTTGTACCTGAGTTTTACAGTCATCAGCTCAGCTGAAAGGTCCGCTTTTACCTTTTTTTGAGAGATTTCTTTCTTTTCCGGACCTGACTGGTACTTCAGTGCATCAATGCTCTTCAGGGATTCATGGGAACCAGCCGGGATTACCTCATAAAGAGCAGTGACTGTATGACCTGCACCCATCTCACCGGCATCTTTTTTATCATCGTTGAAATCCTCATCGTTGAGCAGTCGGTTCTCATAACCTACCAGCCTGTATCCCTTCACACGTGCAGGATTAAATTCAATCTGGAACTTCACATCCTTGGCGATGGTGAAAAGTGTTCCGCCGAATTCAGTGATAAATACTTTCCTGGCCTCCTGGATGTTATCGATATAAGCATAGTTACCATTTCCTTTGTCGGCAATGATCTCCATCTTATCATCCTTGTAGTTTCCCATTCCAAATCCAAGAACAGTCATAAAGACTCCATGTTCGCGCTTCTGTTCAATCAAACGTTCCATCTCAGCATTGCTGGAAGAGCCCACATTGAAATCACCGTCAGTGGCCAGGATGATTCTGTTGTTTCCATCCTCGATGAAGTTTTCCTGTGCCACTTTGTAGGCAAGTTTCAAACCGGCACCTCCGGCAGTGGATCCACCTGATTGTAGCTGATCCAGGGCTGCAATTATCTGCTCCTTTTTTGATCCGGGAGTTGATTCCAGAACCAGTCCGGCAGCACCAGCATACACAACGATGGCGACCCTGTCTTCGGGTCTCAGTTCGTTCACCAGCATCCTGAATGCTTGTTTCAGCAAGGGAAGCTTATTGGCTGCACTCATGGATCCTGAAACATCAAGCAAGTAATACCAGGTTGGAAGCGGGTAATTCTGCTCTTATCAATGCTTTTCCCCTTTAGTCCCACGTGCAATAGCTGGTGGCTTTCATTCCAGGGACAATTGGATATTTCTGTATAAACGGAGAAAGGATGCTTTCCCTGTAGGCTCCGGATAATCGTAATTAAAATAATTGATCATCTCCTCGATCCTTACTGCATCCATGGGAGGTAGCTGACCCATATTCAGGAAACGGCGAACATTGGAGTAGGAAGCTTTATCCACATCAATACTGAAAGTGGAAAGTGGATTGTGCATCACATCCTTGAATCCATTTTCATGAATGGCTGACTATATCCTTCGGTGTTATGCTGAATATATCCCTGTTCGGGAGATGGAGCATAAGCATAACTTGCATTGGCCCTCTTGGTACGACCACCAGTCTGAGTATAAGTATGGTCCACCAGGACTTTGTGTCGCCATATCTGCCGATTTCATCTCGTACGATCTGATGGGTTCCGCCTCGGTGAACACAATCTCATCGAGCTCCAAAGAAGCGCTTTTCATGATCACATTGATCCGGTTTGATTTAGCGATCCTCACTTCTACTTGTTCCATACCTATATAAGTAAAAACAAGGTATTTTGCCTCCGCATTCACAGTGATCTGATAGGCACCATTGATATCGGTGACTGTTCCGTTGGAGGTTCCTTTTACAACCACACTGACTCCTGGAAGCAGTTTTCCTGCATCATCTTTCACATATCCGCTAATTACGCGGGATTGAATCGGAGCCATACTGAAGGCTGAGAAAAGAAGTACGACTAAAATTGAGATTATTGATTTCATGATTTCTATTTTTAAGTTTGACTTCACCCTTAGGATGCACGGTTGAAATCAATTCCATAAAAACTTCCACTTTTTTTTTAATTTTAAGGAATACCACTCCCCGGAAAATGCTTGAAATAAGCGGAAAACATTCAGAAAAGTCTGATGAGGAATTGCTCCTCCAATTCAATCGATTCGGGGAACCTGGATGTATTGGGTGAACTCTATTCCCGATATATGCACCTGGTATATGGTGTATCTCTAAAATACTATGGTGATCGGGATGATGCACAGGATGCAGTCATGCAGATCTTTGAGAAACTGATTACCGACCTTCCCCGGCACGAGGTCAAAAATTTTAAAAGCTGGCTCTATGTGCTCACAAAAAACCATTGTCTCATGGAGATCCGGTCCAGGAAAAGTGCAGATCAAAGACTGGAAGGATTAAAATATGAACAGGAATTTATGGAATCGGAAGAGGATTTGCATCCCATAGACAGAGAAGACAATTCAATGGAAGATGCCCTCAAGGAATGCATAGAACAATTGAAGACTGAACAGAAAGAGTGCATCGAATTGTTTTACTATCGAGAAACTATGCTATCAGGAGATTGCAGAGAAGCTTAACATGGAAGAGAAAAAGGTGAAGAGTTATCTGCAAAATGGGAAGACGAAATTTGAAAATATGTCTGGAAAGCAAAAATGTCAGGTAAAAAGAAACATAGAGCAGCAAATGAATATTTGCAATATTTGAAAGGAGAGCTCTCCAAGCAGGAACGATATTCCATGGAAAAGGATCTCGAAACTGATCCTTTCGAGAAGGAAGCCATGGAAGGGATGGAAATGCTTGCTCCCGATCAGGCTGAAGATGACATCCTCTCTCTGCACAACAGGTTGCGCAAACGACTGAGCAGGAAGAGACGGATAGCCTGGTACAGTGCCGCTGCGTCCATTGCATCCCTGTTAATTATCGGAACTGTATTCCTTCAGATCTATGACTTTAATCCCGAAAAATCCGAGAAGGTGCTGAATGAAGAAGCATTCAACGTTGCCCCTTCAACCGAACAGGCTGAATCCATTCCTGCTGATGAGGCAATTGGAGACGAGATGATTGAAGGGGAGATGATTGAAGGGGAGATTGAGGATAACAAGTCCATTGAAACAGAAACTGCAAATGAAAGAACAGGAAGAACTGTTTTTAGGGAAGAAATCAAAAGTGAACCATCTGCTGAGGCTGAAAAGAGTGATGCAAGAGGACCCTCTATGGAAGCGCTGCCCCAGAAGGCCGAAGCTGACGCGATCATGTTTGTGGAAGCAGAACCGGCACCCGAAACCCAAAGAAAGGCCGAAAGGCGCTAGTAAACAATTGAATCAGCCAAGCGCTAACCCAACCCATGGAGATGCAGAGAAGAAGCCTTATCACAGGCGGAGTATGCCCGGTTGATATCTGGAGAGGTAAGCGGTGTGGTGATCTCCGCTGAGGATATGGAACCATTGCCTGGCGCTTCTGTGGCTTTAAAAGGGAACAATACAGGTGTGGTGACCAATATGGACGGGATTTTCACTCCTGCCGGTCCCTGATGAGTCAAATACCACCCTTGTGGCAAGTTTTGTGGGGATGGAGACCCAGGAATACCAGTTTGATGAGGATACCAATATTCAGCTGGTCATGCAACCTGCTGCCATGGCCCTCGATGAAGTGGTCATGGTTGGAGAAGGGATTCATCACGCTGGAGCGCCCACTGGAGCATATTCCGTTGTTAAACGGGGTGATGATCAAAAAGGTAGTTCCCGGGCAGCTCAACCAATAGGTGGATATGATGCTTTCAAGAATTATATTGAGGAAAGCATTCAATTCCCGGATGTGGAAGCCAGCACCGAACGTGAGGTGGTTGTAATTAAGTTCACGGTAACACCTACTGGGGATCAAAGCGATTTCATAGCCTTGCGATCCCCGGGTGAACCATTTACACAGGAAGCCATCAGGCTCATCAAAGAAGGCCCCGCCTGGAATCCCGGTTACAATGAAAATGGAAACAGTGCAGAAATCGTTCGCTTAAGATTCGTATTTAAGAGATAGTAATCACACTCCCGCAAGAATAGCAAATTATTGAGCAATACAGCTATCGTACCACCGGGAACTCGGTGATCCGGAGTTTCGAGCATCCGTATGGAATTAGGACGATCTCATCCGGCAGGGTATTTTCAAGATGCTTCAGCGGAAGACTATGCGGAAGCGCTCCAGCCATCTCTCTGTAAATGTTCCAGTCCGGGATGATTTTTCCATGGGTAAGTATTGCCACTGGTGCATTATCCAGATTCCATGGATAGGACGCTGAAAGGCTAGATTCATCACTACCCTGACGGCTATGATTATTCCGTAAGACAAATTCAAAACCGGACCCGGGATCCAGAATGGCCGACTCCACAAGACCATAGTTCCATGGATCGGTTGGACGAATTTCGCTGTAATCACCCCAACGGTCAGAATTACTTACATCGGTCCACTCTTCCCCTATTTTCAAAACATAAACCAGGGGTCCCCTCTCCACCGATACTGAATTCTCTACCCAGCGGTTCAGTTTTACTTTCATAGGCAAATGAAGTTCCAAAGAATCTCCGTCATTCCACTGACGGTCCAATACAACCATACCCTCTTCCATTGTAACATCTACAGATTCGCCATTCACATATAGTTCCGGGATCTTCACACCAGCCAGGGATTCTTAGATGCAATGGAAAATTTGCTGAAACCGAAGTTGAAACATGGAATCTGATACGGTCCTCAAATGGATAGCTGGTCTCCTCCCGGATGGAAACTTCAACTCCTCCTTTTACTTTTGCCTTCAGCTTACAGGGACCATACATAATAGATGCCAGTCCTCCGTCAGGTGTTGCATACCAAAGATGGCTAATCAACTTTGGCCAGCCCTGGTGCATGTTGCATGTACAGCATGGGTAACCGGTCAACAACCCGAAGCATAGGTCAGTATGACCATGATGATCCTCCTCATAAAAATTATGACGCTGGCGTGTAAGCATGATCTGATTGGCCTGCTGGAAATATTGCCGGACGGAAAAATCATCGGTGATCTGAGCAGGAAGGGCATTATAAGCGATCTTTTCCAAATGATCCATAAATTCAGGATCGCCGGAAATGGCAATCATCTTCTCCAGGGAATACATCAACTCAACAATTGAACAAAGTTCGATTCCCTGTGTAGGTTCCCGGCCGTGCATGGGTTCATCACCGCCGTACATTCCCTGGGGTTGTCCATGGTAATAGCGGATATCGTGAAAGGCTTTCTTCACAGCATCCAGGTATATGGGATCCGGATCCTGCTGATACCTGATGATGGGTTCTTTAATGCCCTGGGCCAGGTTCACACAATGAAAACTCTGAAGCTGCTTTAAGCAAAGACGGTCGATCAGTTCCTTGTCAAAAGGGTACCGGTTATCTGTATTGTATGGATAGAGGTGATCCAGCTGGGGACCCTCGTAGCAATCCTCATTGAGAAAGACCTGGGTCCATGGAAAAGTCTGTTCATGGATCAGATCCGCCAGCTCCAGGAGAAATCTTTCATTGGTCTGGTTGTAGAGCCAGTATACCAGCATCAGGTTATCCCCTCCCCTTCGATTGGCCCAGAATGACCAATGATCAAGCGGTGTTGCTGGCAGCTCTCTGAGCTGGAATCGGAAATAGCCCAGCATAAGGTCGATCACCCTTTGATCACCGGAGACCTCAAAGTACTGCTGTAACACCTTTAACATAACCATCTTAGGCCACCAGTCACGGCGCCTGGATTTCTGGATCCCGGGTTCAGGTTCAGGTTCTGTTTCAAAAGGGACCGGACCAAAATACCCTTCCCCGGTCTGACTGTTCAGGGTCCACTCTATCCAGGGCATGGCCTTGGATTTTAACTCCTCATCATCCAGCAGCCAGGCCAGGGGGACAAGCCCATCCAGCCAGTAGGGCCCCCTTTCCCAACCATCTCCATCACCTCCCAACCATCCATTTCGCTCACCTACTACCGATGGATACCATTCATCAAGGTGTCCGGTCATACCGGTTTTCATTATTTGAAGTTGTTGTAGCAGCCAGCCTTCGGGTCTGACACTCCCCAATGGTAACTCAAGGTAGATTTTTGGAGTCAGTGGAGCTTGATTCTGAAGGTACGGTGATTCAACATCATGCTCCTGCACCTGACAGGCCTGAAAGCAAATCATTATCACAAGCAATGAAGGTCCAACTTTACTCATGACTGACTTTTGAATTCTATGGAGATGAAAATCAAACTCAAAAGAAACAGGATGCCCCCGACCATGATCCCAAGAGCAATCACCGTATTATTTAAAATATATCCTGCCAATCCTACTATACTTGATATACCACTCAATAAGAGGAAAAGACCCGAATACTTCTTGGTTTTCCTGATGAGAAGGACTCCAAAAATTATAGAGGGGATCCCAAGGATGGCGTAAGCCAGGCCATTGAGGAATCCAATCAGGGAGTGGCTGTTGGCCTGAATCAACTCTGATGCCAATAACATGCTGTCCGGATTCTCAAGAGCAGTCCGTGCAATGCTGGGTACAAGGGAGATCTGAATTGAATAACAGATCACATTGATGATTCCGTAAATGAAGACAAATATTAATCCTGCAACGGCCCTTCTCCTGTACTCCTCCTTTAGATAGTGGTACATGAATGAGAAAAAGGCGACCACGAGAATGGTTAAAATGGTAACATTCACATAATTCGCAGTGTAGAATATATCTGGATATGCCACCCAGATCACATACTCAGAATTGCTCCAGGTTCTATCAATTCCTGACAGAGAAACTGTTGTGAGTACAACCCAGAGCATGGTCAGAATGACCAGAATAGGTGCAATGATTTTAAGCCTTCTTTCCATAATTGATTCTCTCAATCTTCACCAAATTTAAAACATTTTCGTTTGAAAGAAATTTGATGTTAAATTTGTCAATACTGCACTTGATTTTAATCGGCTAAACAAACCATAAAATTAACTTCAATGAAAAACATTAAAAACCTAATTGTTGCCGGACTTATCTTATTGGTCTCGTTGGGCAATGGCTTCAGCCCAGGAAAAATGCATTTATGAAGAGGCTGGTTACACCAAGCTCTTTAATGGAAAAGATCTGACCGGGTGGAAAATTCCCGACGGGGACAATGGACACTGGTCAGTGATTGAAAGTGTAATCGACTATGACGCACGTTCAGAAGCTCCCGGGAGCAAGGATCTGTGGTCGGAAGCGGAGTATGAAGATTTCATTCTGCATGTCGAATGGCGTTTTAAAGGGTACGGTGATCACCTGTTTCGCTTACCCACCATATTGCCTGATGGCAGTTATGTGAAAGATGAAAATGGAAAAATCGTTGAACCACTGGGACATAATTCGGACTCGGGCATACTTCTCAAGGGAGCGGGTCAAACAAACCTATGGTGCTGGTCAGTGGGCTCGGGTGAACTCTGGAGTGTCAGAAATAACGAGGAATTATCCCCGGAGGTTCGTGCGGCAGCTGTCCCCAGTGAAAATGCAGACAAGCCGGTGGGACAGTGGAATGCGTTTGATATCATAGTGAAGGGAGATCGGATCACTCTATCGAATAACGGCATTGTTGTTATTCACGATGCGCTATTTCCCGGACTGGATGTTAAAGGTCCCATTGGCTTTCAGCATCATGGCGGTGTCAATGAGGAGACCGGAAAACTGCAGGGTGGATCGAGCCTGGTGCAGTTTCGGAATATCTGGATCAAGGAGTTGTAAGGGATTCATTCGTGATCCCGAAAGGGGATTTCTTACGTGATCCCAAAGGGGATTACCTCCATAATCTTAAACTGTTTCTTATGGACTACAACATGTTAATATTATAAGAATCAACCAATGTTCATTTCGAATAAAATTCCGATCACCGTAGGCATAGTAGGTCACCTTGATATTGTTCCAACGAATGAGCACAGGAATCGGATAGAAGCATTGTTTAATGATCTGGCTCAAAAGTATCCCCATTCTCCTGTCCATCTGGTTTCTTCTATCGCTGAAGGAGCTGACAGGTTTGTAGCAAATATCTTTCTTAAGTTGAAAAATGAAAATGAGGTATATCAAGATCGGTTCGAACTGATTGTACCCATGCCATTCAGCCCGGAGGAATACAAGGAGGATTTTGATGATTATTCCGACCTGGAGTTCGATGAACTCCTGAAACAGGCGAACAGGAGTTTCATTGTCGCTGAAACTGGTAAGGCGTCCGGCAGACCGGAAAAGTATCTTCAGACCGGCAAACTGGTAGCTGACAGCTCCATTATACTTATCGCCATGTGGGATGGCAGGGAAGGCAAAACAGGTGGCACCGCTGATATAGTTAAATATAAGGTAAAAGGAGATGATGATACAGTAGCTGAAAGCACTTTTGAATATGATGGTTCTGTTTTCATATTGCCGGCGGAGCGGAAACAATCACCACGCAATATTCAGGATTATCCTGAGCACCACAGGCATCTCTCACTGGACAATGTGCTGAAAGACATTACGCTTAAAAATGCATTGGAAAAGATAGAGGAAATGAACAGCTATTCTGCCACTCTTGATGGCAGTGGTGCTAAAAGATCAAAAGCCTACCTTTTTGCCAGGACCGAGAAGCTTCAGCGCCCGGAGAAGCAGATCATGGAATGGTATTCAATCATTGACCAGATGGCTGTTAAAACCAGAAAACGTGACCTTCAGATCACGGGTTGGTTGTTTTCCATGAGTTTATTATTTGTGTTAACGCTTGAAATCTATGCCAATATATGGACAAGGAAAATATTTCTGGCCATATCGATGCTGGTTCTGATTCTTACAATGGGACTGTTCATATACGCAAGACTTAAGAATGACCATAAAAAATATTTGTACAGCCGAACCCTCGCTGAAGGATTAAGAATGCAATTTTTTTGGAACATTGCCGGGATAAATGAAAAGGTATCCGACTATATATTGCGTATTCACGGTAAAGGCTTCACATGGGTAAAGCATGTTCTTTCAGCCCTGCATGGCATTAGCTTCAATCGAAAAGCCATTGATAATGAAATAATTGAGGACTTAACTAAATACTGGATAAACGACCAGTTAAAATACTTTGATGCCTCTGTTAAGAAAATGAGGGATAGAATAAGCTATTATCACCGGGTGTCAAATTTATTCCTTATACTGTCTATCTTGCTCTTCCTCGCAATCTTCTTTCTTGGAAATTTCTTCGTTGCAGATGATTTCATGCTTAGCATTATGCTTGTGATAGCACCTATTATGCTTGGAATTTTCGCATTGATCAGGGCATATATTAAAACAAAGTCTTATGAAAACCTGCTTAATCAATATGAGATTATGCAGGTGATATATAAAAGAGCCAGCTCTAAGATTGATGAATTGAAACATTCAACGATGAACCCCGAAGAAAGAAATGCTTATTTCAGGGAACTTTTCTTCGTTATAGGTAAAGAAGCACTTATTGAAAATGGTATCTGGTATCTTATCTTCAAGAATAAAGAACCGGAAATGGAGGTGGGCTAAAGCAAAATGCACAGTGGCGGGCAAGGTACTCGAATCCTTTTTAATTTTTCGTAACTTTATAAAAATGAACTGATACTATGGCCAGCCTGATCCCCGGATACGAATACGACATCTTCATCAGCTATCGCCAGAAAGACAATAAGTACGATGGCTGGGTAACCGAGTTTGTTGATAACCTGGAGAGGGAACTGGACTCAATGTTCAAAGAGGAGATAAACGTTTATTTTGATATTAATCCCAGTGACTATCTCCTTGAAAATTATGACGTTGATGCATCCCTGAAAGACAAACTAAGGTGCCTGGTTTTTATTCCTGTCATCTCACGCACATACTGCGATCCCAAATCCTTTGCATGGGAGTATGAATTCAAGCCCTTTGTAGAACAGGCATCCGGTGATACCTTCGGAATAAAGGTAAAACTGCCAAACAGCAATACGGCGAGCAGGATTTTACCGGTTCGCATTCACGATCTGGACAGTTCCGATGTCACATTATTTGAGTCCACAATTGGCGGAGTCCTCAGACCCATTGATTTTATCTACAAGGAAACAGGGGTTAACCGTCAACTCAGGGCCAAGGACGACGATATAATTAAGAGTACGGACCAGGTGCTATATCGGGACCAGATAAACAAGGTAGCCCTGGCTATCAGGGAGATAATCCAGGGCATGCGCTTGCAGGAGACAGGAGACAGGGTGAAAGGAGAAGAGGCTAAGGCAAAGAAAGAAAAGGATATAAAGAGGATCTGCTTGCAAAGCAGGATATTGCAAAAAGGAGACGAATCAAAAGATAGAACGCAACCCGTAGGAGATGGCCCCGTGAAAAAGGGGATGTCATTACCTGCCTTTCTAAAAGGTCGATTCCTTGTTTCGTTGCTAATTCTTCTTTTTATCATTACGGGATGCTATTTTACTGTTTAACTACAGGTCCAAAGTCAAATGGGCTAAAAATGAAGGATTAGAGGAGATTGAGAAATTATATGAAAGTGGATTTTATTTCGAAGCATTCAACCTGGCAAAAAAGGCTGAGAAATATATCTCAAAAGATACTGTTCTACAGGAATTGCTTGCTGGAGTGAGCACCGGTGTGACTATCCTCACTGACCCTCCCGGGGCAGATATCTACTGGAAGGAATATTCTGACACTTCTGCTCAATGGATTCACATCGGGGTAAGTCCCATTAATAACCTGCAGGTACCTGATATCATACATTCTATCGTTTCAGGATTGATATGGCAGGATATGAAACTGTTTTTGGCGCTACCTGGTCCGCGCAGGATACACTATCGCGCAAACTCTGGAAAACAGGGGAGATACCCGAAGGTATGGTATATGTTGATGGATACTGGGAGGAAGTTAATGATACCTGGGAGGATGATCTCGGTTTCTATATTGACAAATACGAAGTCACAAACAGGCAGTTTAAGGAATTTGTTGATCACGGAGGTTACAGGATACGGGACTACTGGAAGCATGAATTTATCAAAGCGGACAATATAGTATCATGGGAAGAAGCCATGGCCGAATTCATTGATAAAACCGGGAGGCCGGGACCTTCAACCTGGGAGGCAGGAGACTACCCTGACGGAAACGATGATTACCCTGTCTCGGGTATCAGCTGGTATGAAGCTGTTGCCTATGCCGAATTTGCCGGGAAAGTACTTCCAACAGCCGATCATTGGGATAGCCCGGTTGGTTATAATATAGGACCGGAGATTTCAATTATGTGGGTTCGGAAATTATTTCTTTGAGTAATTTTAGGAAAGGTGGAACTGTCAGGGTAGGTAAGATATCCGGGCATATCATTCTATGGAACATATGATATGGCCGGAAACGTCAGGGAATGGTGCTGGAATGAAGCACCTCGTGGACGGATTATTGCAGGAGCGGGTTATGAGGGTCCAACCTATATGTTTATTCAATGGGACCAGCTTCCTCCTTTTGACCGTTCTCCATTATAATGGATTCCGGTGCGCAACATATATAGACAGGGAAAAAATACCTGAAACCGCTTTCCGGTTTATTGATTTACGTCTTAGAAACGAACAGGGATTGTGCATCGGAAACTCCTGTGCCGGAGAGTACCTTCCGGATTTATAAAAATCAGTTCCGCTATGATAAGAAAGATCTGAATGCAGTTATAGAATTGAAAGACGAAAGTGCAGATGACTGGACCATGGAAAAAGTCACCTTTGATGCTGCTTACGAAAATCAAAGAATGATCGCATACCTCTTTCTTCCAAAGAATTCGGCTCCTCCCTACCAGACACTTGTTTTTTTCCCGGGCTCTTACGCACTGGGAATACAGAAAGAATTTTTGGCCGGAGGCAGAAGGTAATGTTAATGCATATTTTGACTATGTCTTAAAGAGTGGCCGGGCTGCAGTTTATCCAATCTATACGGGTACATATGAAAGGAATGATGGCCAGAGCATCTGTAGGATCAATAAAAGCCACGAGTATACTGAGCAGTTGGTCAAACTGGTTAAGGATTTCAGCAGGACAATAGATTACCTTGAAACACGCGATGATATTGATACCGGTAAACTGGGATATTATGGTCACAGCTGGGGAGGGCGCCTGGGAGCTATTATTCCTGCTGTGGAGGATCGTCTTTCCCTTAATATCCTGGTGGCAGCCGGATTTCCGGCGTACAAAGCCATTTCCTGAAGCTGATGAGATAAACTATATCTCCAGGGTGGAAGTTCCTACACTGATCCTGAATGGCAGGTATGATGCAATTTTCCCTCTTGAAAATAACGTTATCACTTTCTTCAATCTCCTGGGAACTCCTGAAGAGGATAAACGTCTTTACCTCATTGATGCAGGTCATAATTTTTACAAGAAGGACAGGATAAATGAGATACTGAGCTGGTGCGACAGGTATTTTGGTCCTCCGGACTATTTACAAAATAAATAGGAATCCCCATTATGGGATTACTGGCGTGATCCCAAGGGGGGATTACTGACGTGATCCCATAATGGGAAACCAGCAAAACATTGAAAAATCCTGATTGCACCTACTTGTGCAATCAGGTTATTTTTTTCCCATCCCCTTCTGAAAGCAAGCTTTCATCGGGTCTGGTCAAAAAAATAACCCACCGCCTTCGCGTGTGGGTTATTCATTGTTTTGCGGAGAGAGAGGGATTCGAACCCCCGGTGCCCGCGAGGAGCACAACGGTTTTCGAGACCGCCCCGTTCGACCACTCCGGCATCTCTCCAGGAATGCTGCAAAAATAGCACTTTTCAGAAGAATTTGGTCAATTACAACTATATTTGGCCAGTTTTATCAAATTGAAATTCCATGCACCGAAATCATTTGAGTTTGCAGATCCTGACCATCCTGTTGTCTCAGTCTTCATAGGTGGATGCAACTCATCAGACCCCATCATCACTGACGAGGCGGCCTATATGGAATCCATTGAAGAGTGGCAACATCAAAGGACTTGAACGTCTGAAAAGTAAGAACGGGTGGCTGAACCTGGCCGGTCTTTTCTGGCTGGAGGAGGGTGAAAATAGTTTTGGATCTGATCCTTCCAATGACATTGTATTTCCGGAAAAGGCAGATGCTTTTTGCGGAACACTTACCTTGAATGATGGGGAGATGTCCCTTCAAGCAAAAGAAGGCGTCAAGATTACCAGTGGAGATACAGTTGGTCACAACAACTGGATCTGAAACATGACCAATCAGAGAACACCACCTACCTTCAACAGGGAGACCTGGCCTGGTATATTGTGAAACGGGGAGAAAGATATGGAATCCGGATGAGGGATTATAAACATCCCCGCATCGATAAGCTGGACCACATTCCCTCCTATCCCATTCAAACCGATTATGTGGTGGAAGCCAACTTGATACCATTTGATGAACCCAGGACCATGATCGTAGCTACCCCGTTGGAAGGATTTACAGAGGCGTATCAGTGTCCGGGTGAATTGCATTTCAAGATCAATAAGAAAGACCTGGTATTGTATCCATTTACTTCCGGGAAGGGCTATTTCCTGGTGATTGCTGACGAAACCACCGGTATGGATACCTATGGGGCTGGCAGGTTTATGTATTCCATGCCGGATTCAACAGGACGGATCATCCTGGACTTCAATAAAGCCTACAATCCACCCTGTGCCTTCAGTCCATTTGCCACCTGTCCCATGCCACCCAGGGAGAATTTCCTTCCTGTGGCCATCGAGGCAGGTGAAAAATCTGTCCACCTGGATTAAGAAATCACTTATAGAAAAATTCACGTGAGATTACCTGAAGTTCTTTCTGTATTCTGAAGGAGTTTTATTCATCAGGCTTTTGAAGTAATGGTTAAAATTAGCAAGGTTGTTGTATCCGCTGTCATAACAGATCTGGGTAACTGATTTTTCGGTTTCAATAAGCATTTTTGCAGCAATACCGATCCGGACACCTTTCACATATTGCGTAAATGTGCGGTTGGTTTTTTTCTTAAAATATCTGCAGAATGAACCTGGCGCCATATGCAACAGGTCTGCCACGTCCTCGAGTTTTATACCCTCTTCAATATTCAGAAATACATATTCATATACCCTGTTGATCTTATCCAGATCTTTAGTAAACTTGACAGGAAGATCAACAGCACTTGCCAGATATTCATATGTTTCGACCTGAAGCAGATCGTTGAAAATGTTTAATAGTTCAATATAGCTTTCCAGCCCTTCCAGCTGCACCAATAGTTCCAGCTTTGTCCTGATCTTCTTTATCTTATTGCCTTTGAAAGAAATCCCCCGGTTTGATTGCTTCAATAAATTCTCAACATTCTCAAGTTCAGGTATATTAAAAAACGCTGAGCCTATAATATTTTCATAGAAATGGGTGGTAATACAGGAAGGAGGAGTATTCTTCTGGCTTTCAAGAATTTCCCAGGAATGGGGCAATTCGGGGCCTAAAAGTACCAGATCCCCCTTTTCAAAGCTGGAAATATTGTCACCAATAATTCTTCTGCCAGATCCGGAAACAATATAATTAAGCTCAAAGTTTTTATGTGAGTGGATTTTTGGCAATCGTTCTGCCAGTTGAATTTCTCGTGAAATGAACGAATGTTTATGGGGTACCTGGATTTTTTCAAAAACATACTCCATATTAAGAATCTTAACCTATGATGTGGGAAAATAAATATATAACATATTTTTGGTTAAAATATAATGTCAATTTACTAAAAAAGCGGAAGTATGATGACGTCAAATATTATTCCTTTGTTATATATGCTTCAGGTTATTTTATAAGTTCCAAAACAGCAAATACATGCATCTGCCTCTAAAAGGAATAATCCCTCCATTGGTAACTCCGCTGAATAGTTATGATGAGATCGACATACCCGGATTACAGAGACTAATTGAGCACCAGATATCAGGTGGGGTTCACGGGCTATTTATTTTGGGAACCAACGGAGAGGCTCCTTCGCTCAGCTATGAACTACGAAAAGAATTTATTAAGAAAACTTGTGAACTGGTCAATAAAAGAATTCCAGTATTGGTTGGCATCACCGATACCTCTTTCGCAGGATCACTGGAAATTACAGACTATTCTAAAGGTGTTGGTGCAGATGCAGTTGTTGTCGCTCCTCCATACTATTTCCCTGTTTCAAATGAAGAGATGATCGATTACTTTAAAACATTGGCTCCCAGCTTAGCATTGCCATTTCTCATATATAATATGCCAAGTCACACCAAAATTCACCTCTCTGTGGAGGTCGTGAAAAAAGCAAAAGAGCTGGGCGCATTGGGTATAAAAGACAGCTCGGGAGATATGCTCTACCTCTATTCTCTCATGGAGGAATTTAAAGATTCTCCGGAATTCTCGATTTTTACCGGAACGGAAATTTTCTTACCTGAAACAATCATGAATGGCGGGCATGGGGCAGTTGCAGGTGGAGCAAACATGTTCCCGAAAATGTTTGTAGACTTGTATAATGCATCGGTAGCAAATGATCTTGAAACCATTTCAAAACTACACAAAAAGGTAATGATGCTTTATCAAACCATCTATCAGGTGGGAAAATATACTTCCAGGTTTACGAAGGGAACAAAATGTGGATTATCCGTGATGGGCATCTGTAATGACTATATGGCTCCTCCGCTTCGCAAATTTAATCCTGCAGAGCGGAGACAGATTGAAAAATATATAGAAAGAATCATCACTGAATAAGATGGAACCTGAAAATGCAATGGATTCCCGATGGCAAAAAGAACCAATCTCCTTTTTGCAGCAATTGTATTAGGCCTGGGCTGGGCAATGCGCGGTCATTTCGGGCATGAATGGGGTGCATCATGGGCAGGAGCCATGGGCGCATTGGCTGTTTTGGTTATCTCAAAAAGAAAAGACTGGGCACTCAGGGCACCTGAACTGGCTGCGCTGGGAGCCATCGGTTGGGGAGCCGGAGGCATGATGAGTTATGGGATCGTAATTGGCTACTGCCGCTCCATTTCCTTTGTGAATTCGCTTTATGGTTATGCGATGCTTGCAGTCATCGGTGGCCTGTATGGGTTTATCGGAGGTGGCTTATTCGGACTTGGTCTTGAATCAAGTGAAGAGAATAAACCAAAATGGCCCAGCCTGATCGTGGAGATGTTCGCGGGAGGGTTCCTGGTATGGGGATTTCTGATTTTCCAGATGGAATGGTTCATGACTCCGCCACGCTCCGAGCTTTGGGCCGGATGTCTGGGGGCAGCACTTGCTCTTGCATGGTATTTAAATCGAAATAATTTCAAAAGGGCCTTAAGGGTTGCATCCTATGGGGCATTAGGAGCCGGCTTTGGCTTTACATTTGGAAATTTCATTCAAACTGTTGGGAGTTCAGCCCACATCCAATACAACTGGTGGAATGTCATGGAATTTACCCTTGGTTTTTTTGGCGGCCTGGGAATGATATACGCCGTGCTTACACGTCAATGGCCCCAGGGTGTAAAACCATCAAAAACCGGGAACTGGATTGCGATCCTATTCCTGTTTGCTTTTATCCCCGCAACTAACTATTTCAATGGTTTATCCACAGAAAGATTTGTTGATCTTGCTGAGAAACTGGATATGGTAAATGCTTCACAATTTGCTTCAAGGCAACTGCTGATTGCCGGCATTGTCCATACCCCTTTTTGCCTTCCTGGTCATAATGATCTGGAAACAGTTTTCCTCGAACGATAACAAGCTGGTAAAAATTGGCCTGCCATTGATGCTTTTTATCACTACAATTCATTACAACCTGTTTGCTTACATAAGATTGGGCACTTTCTACAAGCCATTCAGTTTTCGGTATTCTGATTCCTTATATGTTTTTATCGTCGCATTGATCTTCATCATGTGGTATTTTGGACTGAGAAAGACTACTGATTTTCCTGGTAGAATTACCACCAATGAGACCTGGAAACATTGGGGTGTCATTCTCATATCACTCCTGATCATTTTAGTGGTCATTACAATCGTATCCATTCATATTCATCCTGAAATGCCGGGTGCTCATGACAGATTTTAAGAAAGAGATCGAAAAACAATCAAACACAAAAAGATGAAGACCAACTTTCAATTCTTTTTTGCAGGACTCTTTATGGCTGTTACCGCTTTTTCGCAGCAATACAAAGACACTCCCTATCTACAGGATTATGCCGATAAATTTGAACTCAACACTGATGATAAGCAAAAGGAGCTTATTCAGGTCAGAAGCGACAGGAACAACAGTATCAATATTCTTTCAACAGATGGGTTACTACAACCCTGGGAAAAAAGTCTGGTCAGTGATCAACGTTACCGTCCCTTAACCGACCAGCAAATCATTGCTTTCGACATCTACCAGGATCAGTTTGTTTATTTAACGGATAAGGCAGTGCTCAGCAATGCATGGGCAGGTAAATTCTATGTGGAGCATCATGTGAACAATCCAACTCATTTTGTAATGGGCGATAATTTCTCCTTTCTGATAGCAACCAGCGGGAAATTGGCCTTCTTCTCAAACAAGAAAATGGTATGGGAAAAATCCGTAGAAGATTTTAATCCGCTTGAGCTCCTTTTTGAACCGGGTAAACAGCGCTTCATTGTGCTGACAAAAAATGCCATATATACATTTACTGGCTCTGACCAGAAACTGCTTAAAAAATTTAGTGGCAGTAATTTGACTGCCATCTCTCTGCTAGAAGATCGAAAGCAAATTGCGCTTGGAACAGAGAATGGGATAATATATTTGAGCGGAGAGTCGTTTGAAGAAGCATCCCCTCTGGATCATAAGTTACCTTATCACCATATCACCTCTGTCAGTGAGATTAACGGGAGACTCTGGTTTGGATCGATGAAGGGAGCCTTTGCACTGCGGCATGATGGGAAATACGATTACTATGCATCGAAACGCTGGCTTGTGGATGATAAGGTTATTGATATTTCTCAGGGCCCGGACAACAGTGTTCTTGATCCTAACTGAAAAAGGTTTAAGCAAAATTAATTTTGTTGAGATGACCCTGGCTGAGAAAGCCGATTATTTCCAAGAATGTGCAGAGATTGCGTCATATTCGACATGGATTTAGTTCTGAAGGACATTTATCAAGGCCGGGTGATCCTTCATCAATTGTGCTGGGGGATACTGATAATGACGGACTATGGACATCGATGTATCTGGCGGGCGAACTGTTTCGATATGCAGCCACAAAATCAGAGGATGCACTAGCAAAATGCCTATGAAGCCTTTGAGGCCATGGAACGATTAACAGAAATCAGCGGGATCAGGGGATTCCCTGCACGGACATATGAGATCGATAGTTACCAGTCCAGTGACAATGATCCGGATATGCCGGAAGATCAGAAAGATCTGGCGCTTAACCGATGATGGACGCTGGAGGTGGAAATCAACCACGAGCAGTGATGAATCGTGCGGACACTTTTTTGTTTATGCACTATTTGCAGAGATCGTTCCTGACAAAGAGTGGCAGGAGCGTGCCATTCATCAGATTAAAATTGAGATGGATCATATTATTGAACATGACTGGTACCTGGTCACCTGGAATGGAGAGATCACCCAGTGGGGAAGATGGAATCCTGAATATGTAAACAGCTTCTCGATAAATGTAGGTGACCGTCGTCTCAATTCAACCCTGATCCTGGCCTTTCTTCAAACTGCCTATCATTTTACCGGTGAGGAGCTCTACAAAGAAAAAGCATATGAGCTTATGGATAAATACGGATACAAGGAGAATGCAACACGACCTGCTTCGGTAATTGGTCACGTGGAGGGACAATTTCTGAGTGATTCCTGGAACCATTCCGATGATGAAATGTATTTTCTAACCGTTCCAGCCCTTGTGAAATATGCATTTACCGAGGAATTGAAACAGGAATATATTGAAACTGTCACAAAGCCACTGGGAGATTGAACGTTCTGAAAAAAATCCCCTCTGGAATTTTATTTATGCACTTATTGGCGGTTCAGATTATGATCTTGAAGAATCTGCCTGGTGGCTCAGGGAATTCCCCATGGATCTTATCTCATGGAGTGTGGACAACAGCCACAGGAAGGATTTAACCAGAATTGAACCAAACTTCAGAAGACAGGAATATACCGAAGTGCTTCCCAGAGATGAAAGGCCCATGCATCTGCATAACAATGCCTACAGAAACAATGGAGGAAGCAATGGCAGAAGAGAATATCCTCCTTATATTTATCTGTTGCCATACTGGGCAGGAAGATATGTTGAAGCCATTTCTCCTCCTGGCGAATAAGCTATTGGAAAGTCTAGGAGTATACATCGCATGTTAAGCAGGTATTTCATTATCGCCTTAGCGGTATCATTTGCCGCTTGCAGGAAAGCTAATTCCAACAAGGAGATTGAGGTTATTCTATTGAAACAAAGGCAGATTACCTTTTCAGCAAAGACCCATGAGCTGGACAACAATGACAATTTCTCTCCTGATGGAAGGTACCTTTGCTATGATACCCGTGGAACAACATATAATGAAAATCTGGCGAATTCCAAATCCATCGAGAAGGTGGAAATTTCAACCGGAAATGAGACAGTTCTTTGGCATCCTCCATCAATCACCGGAGAAGAAGCAGCTCCCGGAGTTGCAGCTGTCTCATACCATCCCGGTGGAAAACAAGGTGGTCTTTATACACGGACCCATTCTTGAGGAAGTGAGAGAACGTGGAACCTATTCTATTCGCAATCGTACGGCACTTGAAGTGGACGGGAAAGGAAATAAGAAATCAAAAAAAGTGGATATGCGTGATGTATCCAGCAAAGTGACTACACCTGGCGCACACCGGGGAGGTACACACCGGCATGAGTATTCAAGGAACGGCAACCGCATTGGTTTTACTTACGATGATTTTCTGGTTCAGGACAAAGACCGGACCATCGGATTTATGCAACCAGATGAGAATGCACCCGAAGGTTATACACACTTTTTTTCAGTTATCCTGAAGCCGGCCGAAATAGGAAAATCCAATCCAGGGGAGATCGAAAAAGCATATGGGGACTCATGGGTAGATGCAGCTGGAAATATGCGGGCATTCATTGGTAAAGTAAGGGCCCCAAATGGAATTGACTACGAAAATGATCTTTTTGTGGCTGATATCCCGGCTAATATTGAAATTACCACTTCCAGCTCGGGTGGACAGGATCAATATCCTGAACCACCTAAAGGAATTACAATACGCAGGCTCACACACGGTATGGATGTTTCAGGCATTGTTCGTGGCTCCGCTGATGGAGGTTTTGTTGCCTTTGCAGCCCGGGATGGAGATGGCATCGACCAGGTATTTATAACAAAAACGTTGGGATCGGATAAAAACCCATCCAGGTTACCGGTCTTCACTCACCGGTTTCGTCGGTTCGATGGCATCCATCAGGTGAATGGGTATTTTGTATCAGTGATGGAAATGTATTTGTAACTTACGTGGGAACAAAACACAAATTCGGAAGAACGATCAAATTAAGTGATGACCGGCTGGTAAGGGACCAACTGGCAGTATCTCCGGACGGAAACTCACTTGCCTATGTTATTCCTGTTCCGACAAAGGATGGATCCGGATCTATAGTAAAAGATGCCAGCGGAAACAATTTCAGACAGATATTCATTATGGAACTGGATTGGAAAAAAATAACTGATGCTTCAAAATAAAAAGTATATAGAACAATTATACAAGGAGTTGGCCGGTCCGGCAAAAGAGCAACTGGATCGGGCTATGGAAGTGATGATCAGTACCAAGAAGAAAGGGGGCAAAGTAGTGGTGGTAACAGGTAGCGGACCCAATCTCCATGAAGGAGTTACCACACTGATTGCCGAGCTGATTCACAAGGGGATCATTGACGGGGTTACCACCAGCTCTGCTGTAATTGCCCATGAGATGGCTGGAGTTCTTGATGAGGTCAAACGGGTTGATGGAAAAATCCTGGGATTCTCCGGAGATTTGCTTCCTATGGGCGAGGTTTTCGAAGTAAACATAATGACAGATAATCTATACGGGGAAATTAGCAAGGAAATGAACCTTGACACTGACCTTATGAAGAGATCGCTGGGTGAAGATGGAGAAATAATCATAAAGGCAGCCGGTAACATGGCCTATCCCATGGGCTTGAGGACAGAACTACTGGCAAAAGAGATTCTGGGACAGGCACAGGAAGAGGGTGTACCTTTTGAACAGATTGCCGGAAGAGGTGCTGATCCAAATACCATGCTGGGCGCAGGTTTTCAGTGCAATATTCCAGTGTTGGTAACGGTCCCTCAGCTGGTTGGGGGCGGGATGGTTGGAATGGCCATCGGGGATTCCATTTCCATTTCAGAAAGGTCCGAAAGGATTGCCCGAATGTTAAGCGATGCTGATGTGATTATCGAGTCAGCAGTTGCTTTGACACAGGAAATCCATGACGGCCCGTTTGAAACTTATACAGGTCATGGGATCTGGTCAAACTGGGAAGGAGCTAAAACATTCAGCCTGGAAGGAAAGACTCTGATACGCTTTGATCTCGATCCAAATTTGAAAAAAGCCTGGGATTTCGAGAAAGAATCCGGATCTGTACAACAGGCCATTGATAAGGGGATGCCAAAAACGAAACTGATGCATATCCCCTTTCGAATGGAAATGTCTGGTTTTGCACGCCTGGAGAAAAGCATTCCTGTGATTGGCGATATCGGGGTCATATGGCCGGTAATGGCTCAAATCATTTCACAGCATCTGGAGATTCAGCTGGATTTTATCTCTTATCCCCAGCAAAGCCCTGAAGGCCGGGAAATGAGAAATTGGATCGTGCAAAATATTCTGCCTGTCAGGAAAGAAATGCTGCATCATAAGTGAGGTCTAATGTATTCTTAACCAACATTAATATGTTGCTGATTAATAGAAAATTGAAAATTACACTGTGCTTTCTGATTTTTTCATCCATCTACGTTTTCTGCATCGAGAAACCTGGACCGTATGCAGAAATTATCAGTACAAAAGTTATCTGTAAACAGGAGGGAAAATACATTGGCTGGCCCTCCATTACAAAAACGGAATCGGGTGAGTTGCTGGTGGTCTTCTCCGGTAACCGGGATGCACATGTATGCCCTTTTGGTGTTACCCAAATGATCCGAAGCGCTGATCATGGGAAAACCTGGACCTCTCCGGTCACCATAAACAATACTCCTCTGGATGACCGTGATGCGGGGATCCTTGAAACAGAAAAAGGAACTTTGCTGGTGAACTGGTTTACTTCCCTGGCTTTTGATAGACAGAAGTATTATGACGAGAATCCATCCTGGAAACGACATGCCGATAAACTGGGAGATGAAATAAGAACACACTGGATCGGGAATTGGACCAGGAGATCTTTAAACAATGGTCAAAGCTGGGAGGAGCCCGTAAAACAGACCGTGTCATCACCACACGGACCCATTGAATTAACAGATGACCGCCTCCTTTACGTGGGTACTGCACTGGTGGGGGATGAGAGAATAATCGGCGTTGAACAATCAATGGATGATGGAAAAACCTGGCAATTGATTTCAAAGATCCCCCTACAGAATGCCGACCAGATCAATTACTTCCATGAGCCACATGCTGTTGAACTTAGCAATGGTACACTCATGGTGATGATACGCTACAACCCTCCTGACCGGGAACAGTCATATCTCTGGCAATCTGAAAGCTACGATGGAGGAAGGAGCTGGACCACCGCACATGAAACAGAGATTTGGGGGTATCCACCCCATCTGATCCAGTTAAAAAACGGGATGGTACTGGCATCCTACGGAGTAAGACGAGAACCATATGGAGAGATGGCCTGCATTAGCATTGATGGAGGTAAAACCTGGGAAACACAGAAGCAAATAATGATCAATCAGGCCATCAATGGTGACCTGGGCTACCCCTCATCTGTCCAGCTTGAGGACGGTTCGATCCTGACTGTTTATTACCAGATAGATAAAGAGGGTGAAAAAACCAGCCTGATGAGCACACACTGGCGGCTAAACACTTCGGAATTTTTATCTGAAAAAACCAACGAATCAAGCTGTACGGCTCCGTTTTGTAATGAAGGATGCCGACCTCTATAGTCTGAGATTCAAGTAAAATTATGACCCCATGATCATTTCCAGAAACAATGCAATTTTCTCAAGCCTCGTGCTACTATCATTGCTTATAGCCGGGATTTCCTGCCGGAGAGCAAACAGTAATACTGACATGAACAACTTGTACCAGTCAGGATTACATAAACTGGAGTACCGAAATCCGGGACTTCTGGTGGATCTGGATGTGGGATTTAAATCAGACCCCATGCCCATGGATTTTGATGGCGACGGAGATTATGACCTGTTGATTTCAGAGTCAGGAAGCTATGCAGAATCCGGAATTTTTTATTTTGAAAACATCAGCGGAAACCAGGACTTCCCGATTTTCAGATATGGAATGAAAGTATCAACTGAAAGGTTCCGCCAGGGATATGATGGGATGTGTTTTGAAGTATCTGAAGTAAATGGCAAAACCCATGTGATTACACCGGACCAGGTAAACAACAGGCTATTGATCTATCGGGATGTTCCACAGAATGTTTTCTGGGATCGGTCTGAACTCCCCCTGGCCGCAAGCTCCCATATGCCGAACACAAAGTATAACACATGGAAAATGGTGGATTTTGATCATGACGGAGTCGCAGATCTGATGTGCGGAATCTCAACCCGGAATTCAGGTAGCTTCCTGCTCTTCTTTAAAAACTCCGGTACCAGTCTGGCACCTGTTTACGAAGATCCTGTTCCAATTTTAACGGAAACAGGAGATCCCATTGGATCCAGGCTTAAACTGGAGGTGCTGCTGGCCGACTTTGACTCAGATGGGGACCTGGATTACATCGGTGTGGGGCCCTTCGCCGATTTTGTCTATTTTGAGAATAAGGGTACTCCGGAAAAGTACATATTTGATGCTGGGCAACAACTTATGCAGGGAAATGAAAGCTTGCACATGTTCTCCAGTTACGGATCTGCAATAAAGGCCACTGCCATTGACTGGAACAGGGATGGCCATGTGGACATTCTTGCAGGAGATGAGGATGGAAAAGTATCATTCCTGAAAAATACCGGCCAGATCAACAATGGAGCTCCTGAGTTTTTAGCGCCATCCTTTTTCCAACAGGAGGCAAAATATGTGGATTTCGGCGCTCTCACAGCCCCAAGGGTGGTTGATTGGGACGGGGACGGACTTGATGATATTGTCAGCGGTAATGGAATAGGCTCCATTGGATTCATCAAGAACCTGGGGGGAGATGTTCCCATGTGGGCGGCACCCCAACTTCTCAAAGCTGCTGGCAAAGAGATCAAGATTCTGCCTGAAGACGCAAATTGGGGCTATACAACCATCGATGTGGGTGATTGGAATCATGATAAACTACCGGATATTCTGGTTAATCACCATCATGGGAATGTCTTATGGTTCGAAAATACCGGTACCCCGACAAATCCCGTGCTGATAGAAGCAAAGCCGGTTGAAGTCAATTGGACAGGAGAACCTCAAAAACCAAAATGGGTTCCTGGAACAAGCAAGGGAAATGAATTGCTGGCGCCCTGGAGGACTTCTCCTCTTATTATGGATTTCAATATGGATGGACTGAATGACCTGGTCATGCTTGATTATGAGGGATATCTGGTTGTCTACCCCAGGTACAAGGATGAAACCGGTGCATTAAGGCTTTCGCAGCCACTCAGAAATTTCATCTACGATTCGGGAACACCCATTCTGCTCAATCAACTTACCGGAAGCAGCAGCGGCAGACTAAAAATTTCTTTTGCCGATTGGGATGGAGATGGTCTGAAAGATCTGATTGTCTCTTCAAAGCCAGCGGTTGACTGGATGAAAAACATGGGGATGAGTGAGGATAAAATGGTGCTACAGTACATGGGTCGTGTTCTTTCCAGGACATTAATGGGTCATACTGATGGTCCGGTAGCAACAGATTTCAACAGAGATGGAATCCTGGATTTATTGGTGGGGACCGAAACCGGCGTATTCTACTACTGGGAAAGAAGCAGTCATTCCATAACCACAACCATGACAACAACCGGGACTCAAACTCCGGCTAACTATAAGTATTTTAAAAGATAGATGAGACCTCCTTTGGCCATCTTGCTTATTATTATCTGTCTAACAGGTAGTTGCAGCTCAGACCAGGTCGATATTTATGATTTAACTTGTGAATACCTGGTAGATCCGCGCGGGATTGACATACAAAATCCGCGTTTAAGCTGGAAAATGACTCCCGCAAAGACTGGTGAGAAACAAAGCGCATATCACATTCTGGTTGCCAGCAGTGAAGAATTGCTTTCCGAAAACACGGGAGATCTGTGGAATACAGGAAAGTTAATGTCAGACCAGTCTGTGCATATTACTTACATAGGAAAAGCGTTAGAATCCAGGGAGGAGGTTTTCTGGAAAGTCCGTATTTGGGACGGAAGCGGCAATTCTTCCCCCTGGAGCAAGACCGCCACCTGGGAGATGGGGTTGGATTCGTCTGACTGGCAATCCAAATGGATAGGGATAGATCAATATCAAAAGGTGAAACCCCATGGAAAGGATCCGGCCATCTATTTCCGGAAAAAAGTTGAAATTACGCGCCGGATAAAAAAAGCCCGTGCTTATGTCAGCGGACTCGGTTACTACGAGTTTTCCATGAATGGGGTAAAGGTTGGGGATCACCTTTTATCACCCCACCACACCAATTATGATCGCCGGCAGTCTCCCGCAGGTTTTGACGAAAAGGATGTAGGAAATATGTCCACCCGGGTCCTCTATGAGACCTGGGATATCACCAATTTACTCAAACATGGTGAGAACATTATTGGAATATCTCTGGGTAATGGATGGTATTTCCAGAATGAGAGAGATGTAGATATGCCCTATTCCTACGATACCCCCCGGTTCATCGCACAACTGGAGCTTGAATATGCGGATGAGTCACGGGAACTTGTTTTAAGTGACACCTCCTGGGAGGGCTCCTTTGGTCCGGTTTTACACAATGGAATATACAGCGGCGAGATTTACGATGCCCGTCTTGAAGAGGGGATGTGGAGCGATTCCGTCTTTGAAGAAAAGACAATCTTAAGGGCAATTACAGTTCGTCCGCCCAGCGGCAAATTAAGAGCACAGATGTCTCCTCCCGACCGGGTAACCAGGATCATTAATCCGCTTCGGATGACCACTCCGGCTGAGGGAGTCTACCGATATGACCTAGGTGAAATGATATCAGGATGGGTCAAACTTAAAGTAAGTGGTCCCCGGGGTACAGTCCTTACCCTGAACTATACAGAAGAAGCGGGCTCCGGATATGGTCAAACAGATACTTATATCCTGAAAGGGAAGGGAGATGAAGAATGGGAGCCCAGCTTTACCTGGCATGCATTTAGAACCGTTGATGTCTATTCTCCCCTACCCCTGACACTGGAGAATATCGCAGGTGTGGTAGTGAATACGGATGTGGATGCGGCAGGTGAGTTTCATTGTTCAAATAAACTTTTTAATACAATCCTGGATAACTTTAAGAGGACCCAGCTGGGGAATATGCATGGTGGGGTTCCCAGTGATTGTCCCCACAGAGAGCGGCGCGGATACACAGGGGATGGCCAAATCGCAGCTGAGGCTGCCATCTTTAATTTCAATATGGCTTCCTTCTATACAAAATGGATGAAGGACCTGAAGGATGCCCAGAATCCTGAAAACGGTTATGTTCCCAATACAGTACCTTACCAGAGTGGGAGTGGCGGAACAGCATGGGGTTCGGCCTACATTATCATTCCCTGGCAGATGTATCTCTACTATGGTGATAAAGAGGTACTGAAGCAGCACTACAGCGGCATGAAGCGCTGGATCGAATACCTGACTGGTCTTACAGACGGATCCGGGATCCTCCTGGAAAAAAAGCTGGGAGAATGGGTCCCTCCCTCTGCAACGGAAATACCGCCATCCCTTGTCAGCACAGCTTATTACTATTATGATTTAAAGCTTATGTCAGCTATTGCATCGGTTCTGGAAAAGCCTGAAGATTCAGACTATTTTAAAGTTCTTGCCGGTCAGACAAAAGTGGCTTTTAACCGGAAGTATTACCAAAAGCTTACAAAATCCTACTCCATCGGCCGACAGGGTGCCAATGTATTTGCTCTGGGATTCGGGCTGGTTCCGGAAGAGAGGATCAGGGATGTATTTGATGCGCTGGTTCGCCATATTGAATCCAATACCAATGAACATTTTGATACCGGCATGATGGGAACACCGCTTCTGCTGAATGTGCTAACCCGCTATGGCCGTGTGGACCTTGCATACGCCCTGATGAACCAGCGCGACTACCCGAGTTTCGGATATGCAATTGACCAGGGAGCAACCGCCATCTGGGAGACGTGGCTGGGAGATGCTTCTCATAGCCACCCCATGTTTGGCAGCGTCTGTCAGTGGTTCTACCAGGCCCTTGCAGGCATTAATCCCGATCAGGATAATCCCGGTTTCAGGAACATCATCATCAGGCCGCAGCCGGTGGGAAACCTTGAATATGCCAGAGCAAGCTATGAGTCGGTCTATGGCAAAATTGAATCAGGCTGGGAATGGGAAGGGAATGATCTTTACTTAAGACTTGTCATTCCCACGAATAGTACAGCAACACTCATTATACCTGCTGCAGATCCGGATGATGTAAGCATCAATGGTAACACAATAGAAGATTGCATCAATCTATCATTCAATGAGTTAAAAGACTCAATGGTATATTGCCTGGTGGAACCTGGGTCATATGAACTTGTCATAAAAAACGCCGGATTTTTAACAAAACGAGCAAGGCTCTCAGCTCCAAAAATCATACCTGCCGATTCTCTTCTATTCCTGCTTGATACAGCAACAGTTAAGATCCTCTCGGAAGAACAGAATGCACAGATCAGATACACCCTGAACGGCAAAGACCCTGATGAAAGCTCCTTTATATACTCTGAACCCATAAAAATCAACAGCAACACCACCATCAAAGCGAAGCTTTTTAAAACAGGTTACAGACCCGGTTCCCACACCATGAGCTCTCTTACTTTTGTCGATCCTGAGAAAAACGGACTAATCTACAGGTACTATGAGGGGGATTGGGAAAAGATACCCGATTTCACTTTGCTACGGCCCTTAGGTTCGGGAACCATTTATGAGATAGGATTGGATCAGATTCCTTTTAAGCAGGAAAAATTCGGACTGGTCCTCGAAGGAGTCCTGAAAATTCCGGCTACCGCACTCTATACCTTTTATTTAAATTCGAATGACGGCAGTAAACTATTGATCGACGGAGAAATTGTCGTTAACAACGATGGATTACATGGTGCTCTTGAGAAACAGGGCGACATCCAACTATCTGAAGGAATGCACAAGATGCGGATCGACTATTTTCAGGCAGGAGGAGGATTCCACCTGGAGGCTTCAATGGCTGATCCGGTAAGGGAAAAAGAGCCCATTGTTCCTGCCATGCTGTTTAAAGCTATAAACTAAACATAATTACTATTAGGATGAGTTTAAAAAAGAAGCTGTACTCGGGCAAAAGGATCTATGGGATTGCCATTGTCTCATCAGTATCAAAGTGGGCGGAAGTTCTAAGACGGGCAGATCTTGATTTTGTCTTCATTGACACAGAACATATCCCCCTGGGTAGAGAGACAGTTGCAAACATGTGTACCTTTTACGCTGCAATGGGAATCTCACCCATGATTCGAATACCCTCTCCCGATCCCTACCAGGCCTGCACTGCACTAGATGGAGGAGCAAAAGTCATTCTTGCACCCTATATAGAGACGGTAGAACAGGTTAAGAACCTCGTCGGAGCTGTAAAATATCGTCCCTTAAAGGGGGAGAAACTTCAAAAAATCCTGGATGGGAAAGAGACTCTGGATGAGAAGTTAAAAAACTACATTGATGAAAGGTGCAGGGAAAATCTTCTGTTCATAAACATCGAAAGTATCCCCGCCGTTGAAAATCTTTCGGAATTGTTGTCTGTTCCGGGACTGGATGGAGTGATCATCGGACCGCACGATCTCTCATGCAGCATGGGACTGCCTGAAGAATACACTCATCCGGTTTTTGAGGAAACTGTAAGCCGGATTATAAGGGAGTGCAACGAAAGAAATCTTGGGATTGGTATTCATTTATCCGGTGAGCCCGAACAACAAGTCAAATGGGCCAGGAAAGGTGTGAATATTATCTCACACAGCTTTGATATTGCTATGTTTGGTAAAACACTGAATCGTGAGATCTCAACCATTAAAAAAGCATTAGAGGATGGTCCTGGAAATAAAGGGAATAATTCTATAACTATTTAACTGAAGTAAAGGAGGTTCATATGAGACTCAGATTTATCATTCTTCTACTGCCATTTTCTTTCTTAGTTGCTCAAGTAAACGGCAATGACCGATTTTTACAGGAGATTCGCTACCGTTTTTACTCCGGCTGACGGACTGCCTGAAACAACTTTTTTAAATATCAGGACCAGTACATCCGGGAACATCATTGCAGCCTCTGCTGAGCAGGAATTCGTATATGACGGAGAAAAATGGAAAATCTTTCCTGCTTCATCAGATAAGTCTGCAAAAAAGAAGAAGGAATTCAAAGAGGATGTTTTGTCAGCTGCTGACCATCAACAGAAGGACTTCATAGGCAGGAAGGATGGACTGTTTATGAAGGGGAATCAAGATAATGAATGGATCGAAATATTTCCTGCAGACAGGAATTATAGCTGGAAATTATCCAACGTAAGTGTACTGCTTACAGATTCTGAGGATCGTCTGTGGTTCGGCTCCAATGAAGGCGCAGGATATTTGCAAAATGGTCAGTGGAAACTATTTACGGGAAAGGATGGATTGCCATTCAGATATTTTACATGTATTGCCGAAGCGCCAGATGGGGAGATCTGGTTTGGAACTGAAAAGGGTGCTTTCAGATCTGACGGGAAACAGTTCTACTACCGCTTCAGCAGAAGATGGCTGCCCGATGACTATGTGAATGATATCCTGGTGGAAGAAGATGGTACAACCTGGCTGGCAACTAACAAGGGCATAAGCCGGATCACATTTCAATCCATGACACTGGAAGAAAAAGCAAATCTGTTTACCGAACAGGTTGAATCACGTCATAACAGGATGGGATTTATAGCACAAAACAGGTTGAAAATCAGATACGATCCTGAGTCATGGGAACCAGCCATTTCAGATAATGATGGGATGTATACGGCCATGTATGGTTCTGCCCAGGCATTTAGGTATGCGGTTACGAAGAGTCAGGAAGCAAAAAACCTGGCTAAAAGAAGCTTTGATGCATGCAAATGGCTGGTGGATATAACACATGAAAAGGGATTCCCGGCAAGGGTTATCATTCCTGCCGACTGGCCTGAACCGGTTAACGAACAATATGGTCACGAGTACAACATAAGAAAACAGAAAGAAGATCCTTTCTGGAAAGATATCATTCCAAGATTTGTTAAAAGCGAAGACGGAAAATACCTGTGGAAGTGTGATGCAAGTTCGGATGAACTGGCCGGGCATTATTTCTTCTATGGCATTTATTATGATCTGGTTGCCGATACTGAAGAAGAAAAGAACCTGGTACGGGAAGTGGTTGGTGATATCACCGATCATTTGATCCGTCATGGATTTTACCTGCAGGATCATGATGGCAAACCAACAAGATGGGCAAACTTTTCACCGGAGTTCTTTAATTCAGTCTGGGGATGGGATCAACGGGGATTGAACTCCATGATGATGCTTTCATTTCTGAATGTGGCACATCACGTTACAGGAAACGCTAAATATCTGGAAACTGCTAAAATGCTACGTGACAAGCATCATTACCATATCAATGCCATGTTATCCAAAATGTATTTCCCCCCGGAGGATGTTGTCCCATGGGATAACAATCTCTGCCTGATGAGTATGTATGGTCTGCTTAATTATGAAAAGGATCCGGAACTCATCATGATGTACAGGGAAAGCCTGGAAATCGCCTGGCTTCATATCAGTAAGCAGAAAAGCGCATTCTGGAATGTGCTGTATGCTGCCCAGGCAATAAAGTTTAATGAACTGGTTGATAGCGGGATGTATAGTTCCGGTAACTATCTTCCCGGAAGCTGGTCACCTATGCTGAATTCACGGCGAAAGAATTCTATAGAACAGATTTTAAAATTGAAGATATTCTTGAGACACTTCAGAGATTGCCCCTTGATCTGATCGGGTACCGAATGGATAACCGGCACAGACTGGATATAGTTTTTGATCCTACACCCGGACAGGTGGTACAGGAAGGGTGGCGGCCTGTTAATCCTGAACGTCCGGATAACACATTTGAAGAGGCAGATGAACACATACAAAAAACAGGCTGGCATGTCGATGGTAAGGCCCTGCCCATTGATGAACGTTGTCATGTGAGGCTGGACCGAGATGGATTTGCCCTTGATGCAACAGAAGGAAGCGGTTATTCCGAACATGAAGGGACCATATATCTTTTACCTTATTATATGGCACGCTATCATGGATTTATTGAATAGGGTGACTAAAAAATGGATGTGTTATATTTATTGCTATTAACGGCTTTTAATAATTGTCCAGAGATAAACCATGAAAATGAAAATCAATATCGGCTATTGCTCATTCCTGATCATTATGCTTTTAGGTAGTTATCATGTTTCGGGTCAGGGGAAATTGCTGCGCGGTGAAAAGTGGGAAAAATTCTCAAATGCAGGGAAGAACGCTGATTTTTATGTAGCACCTGGTGGAAATGACAATTGGTCAGGCACCCTGGCGGAGCCAAACTCCGAAAGTACCGACGGACCCTTTGCCAGCATTGAAAAAGCCCAAAGGGCGGTACGATCGCTTAAATCTAAAGTTTATACTCCAAAAAGCGACCCAGTTGAAACCAGATGGATTGGATCACCTCACCCCTTTGGCAAGGGGAAGGATATACTCGTATATATTCGCGAAGGTTATTATACCCTGGAAGAACCACTGGTTTTCAACCCTGAAGATGGTGGAGAGCGAATTGAAACAAACCTGCCAACCGGAGCTTTTGAGTATCATAAACTGAAAGATCATTATGTCACCTACGCTGCATATCCCGGCGAAAACCCGGTGATATCAGGAGGTATCTTGTTGAATGATTGGGGGGAAAAGAGGAATACCTGGAAGATCGGGAATATGGATGCACCCGTAAAAATGCTGGTGGTCGATGGCAGAAAACAAACGCTGGCCCGTGCACCTGATTCAGGATATTTTGTTCCACCGAAGCTTTCTGAATCACCCGACAGGCTTTACTTTAATAAAGGTGAAATCGAGCAATGGAAAGAGATGGAGGGTAATCGCGTGTTCATGTTACTGAGATGGCATCATGGAAATAATTCCATATCCAGTGTGGATGAAAGGACCGGGACAGCCTGGCTGAGCAAGCCGGAAGAGGGTGTAGTGATTGTCCCTCCCCGGTATTATGTTGAGAATGTTAAATCACTGATGGATGCCCCGGGTGAATGGTTTTATGATCAGAAACAAAAAGAGTTAAGTTACATTCCACTCAGCGCTCAGATTGATCTAAATAAAACCACGGTTTCTGCACCTCAAATCGATGAACTACTGGTGGTGAGAGGTCAATCCGGACAACCGGTCCGGAATCTTCGTATTTACGGTTTGAGTTTTGAAGCAGTGATGCCCGGAAGCAGTGCAATGATCTTTGAATATGCACATGGATGTGAGCTTGTCGGTTCGAGTCTCAGATCATGTGGAGGCACAGGAGTTTCGGTTGGCATAGGTTGTTACCAGACCCGCATTCTGGAAAACACATTCCAAACGATTGATAATATGGCAATCCGTATCCATGGTCCGGAGGAACCCGCCGATGGGAAAGAGATCCTTCGTGAAACGACTGTTTCATATAACATGTTTTTTGATTGCGGAGGGATTAATATTGATGCCTCTTATTCCCTATTCACAACAATTTCTCATAACTATATCACAAAAACCCGGGGGAGGTATGCCATCTCGGTGGGAGGCTGGAGCAACCTGGAGGAAGCCATTGACGGAGGCTATTTGGTGGAATACAATCACCTGGATGATGTACAGAAAGATGCTGATGATTCCGGTGCCATCAAAACTGCGGGGACTACATTCAATTCGCTTGTCAGAAAAAACCTGGTACATGATGTCAGGGCGGGGTATTTCAACGACAACGTGGGTTTCTGGTTCGATAATATGTCACTGGAGTGGCTCACAGAGGATAATATTTTTTATAACCTGGAGCAGGGTGAGATGAAACTTTGTGCAGCAAATCTGGTTGACAACATTTACAGGAATAACTATGTGATCGAGGCACCGGAAAATGAACCCGAAAAAATCATCAGTGGCGATCCCGTTTTTCACAACAGTGATCTGAAAATATCTACCCTTGGAGAATCTGATCCAAAAACAGCAGCTGCCGGTAGTATCATTTCGGTAAGTGGCAATGTATTTAACAGTGGATCATCCGGGACTGGCACTGTTGAGTTGTATCTGGACGGGAAGATCAAAGAAAAAAAATCCTTTCCGGTAATCAGCAACAATTCCAGAAGGGTATTATTTGAGATTCGAATTTATGATGCAGGATCCCACACCATCGCCATCGGCAATACCGATTATAAAACTATTACTATCGAAGGAGAAAAACCTGCTCTTGTATTTGAGAATATGCAACTTTCCGATACCGCCATTCTTTCAGGGGAGACCATAAAAATAAAAGCCCTTGCAAAGAACCTGCTCCCCCACCCTCGCAATGAAAAAGTACAACTGTTTCTGAACAATGCAGAAATAAGCACTCAATCCGTTACCCTGGAGGGGAATGAATCCAAAGAAGTTGGCTTTGAGATTAGTCCCGGACCTGGCCTATACAATGTCCGGATCGCAAATAGCAATGTAGTAAAACTCAGCGTCTCTGAATGGGTACAGCTTGAACCCGGTCAGGAAGAGCTATATACCTATTGTTCGGTAAAGGCCAAACCCTGTAATATGGAATCAGATCCGGAAAATGATACTTATAAAATCACTGCCGGAGGCTCAGACTTCTTTCATGCTGAGGATTCTTACGCAAGCATTTTCATGAAAAAAATTAAAGGCGATTTTATAGCCACTGTAAAAATCAACAAATTCGGAGATCGCACCCATGAATGGTTCCGTGCCGGTTTGTTCGTTCGTAACGACATGACCCATAGCTTTGATACCCAACCAGGGAGCAAAGGATCCATGCTCTTGTTTGGCACTCCCGGCCGTGCGGGAATCGAATATGACGAATTCGGAAATGGGTGTATGCATAAGGCCAATAGTCAGAATCTTCCTGAAGAGCATGAGTTTCCCATTTGGCTGAAACTCACCCGGCATGGAAATCAATTCATAGGATGCATAAGCCTGGATGGTAAGACCTGGATTAATGAGAAAAGATCAAATGACATTCCGGGCCTGGCCGAAGCCATCGACCTCGGTCTGGCTGCTGGCTGCTCCGGACAAAAAACAGTACTGGGTCGAGTTTAAAGATTGGACCGTAAAAGTTGCAAAATAACTGACTTAAAAAACAATCACTCATGATTCAGAATCTCTTCACAGAAAAAACTCTGGCCATCCTTTTCCTGTTGCCGGTTTTTATACAATCCTGTACTGAACCAGCAAAACCGGTCAATGATCAATTTACCTATGCACAGGAAAGGAAAGATGATCTTCAACTAAGCATCTATATTACCGCACATGCTGTAAACAACCTCCTGTCCGATGAAGAAGGAAAACGCGAAGCCATTTCCATTTTCCGCTGCAATGGCATCACCAAAGCTTATATTGAGGTTTATCGTAGCGGTCTGGTCATAGAAAAGAGATTGCTTGAAGAAGTGCGGGATCTGTTTGAGCAAAACCAGATTGAAGTGGTTGGAGGAATCGCAACAGTTCCAGGAGTAAATTTTGGTGTCCGGCAAGAGGCTCAACTGGGATGGTTCAACTGGCAAAATCCGAAAACCCAGACTGATTTGAAAGAGGTGATGATGATGTCTGCAGATATTTTTGATGAATTCATTATCGATGATTTTCTCTGTACGGCCGATACCAGCATGGAATCAAAAAAGGCAAAAGGAGAGCGTTCATGGTCACAATACCGCAGGAACTTGCTCACAGAATTATCTGAAAGTGTGTTTATTGGCCCTGCCAAAAGTATTAATCCGGATATCACAATGATCATTAAATACCCCCAATGGTATGATCGTTTTCACCTTTTTGGATATGATGTGGTAAATGAAACAGCTCTTTATGACAAAGTAAGTGTGGGTACGGAATCCCGAGGTCAATACACACAGAGGTTTGGCTTTGTCCAGCCCTATGAGAGTTTTGTAAGCTATCAATGGATGAATAGTCTGGCCGGGAAGAAGATGGACGGTGCATGGTTCGACCATGGAGATTGCGATGAAAATGACTTTATCGAACAGGCCTGGCAGAGTGTTTTGGCCGGGGCTCAGGAACTTATCTTTTTCAACTACTTTGATTTTGTGAATGGTCACAAAGCACATCATTTAATAAGAACCCAATTCTCGAAATTGGCTGATCTAGCAGAAAAGGTAGCCACTGATCCTGTCAGAGGTGTGATGGCCTATAAGCCCCCAAACAGTAATGCTCATGGGGATCTTTATATCATGGATTTTATTGGGATGCTTGGCGTGCCCTTGATACCCGTTTCTAGTTATCCCACAAATGCAAAGGTGGTATTCTTACCCACACAGGCAGCGGCAGATACCGGGATCCTGGCAAAAATAGAAAATTCAATTGCCAGCAATGCAACAATGATTTTTACAACAGGATTTCTGGCACATGCCAAAGAGGGAAAGAGCTTGGCAAAAATTGCAGGCATAAGCTGGCCGCTGGTATCATCTCCGTTCTTAGCCGATCATATTATTGTGGAAGGAGAAGTCGAAACCATAAAATATGGACTTGATCTTGAATCAGAAATACAATTGGCAGATGGATCTGCAAAACTGGTGGTACGGCATAACTCCAACGATATCCCGTTTCTGGTTGCCAGAGAGAAAATATTTACTTTAAACACTCACACCTTCTCTCAGGCTGATTTCAATGAAGTTGGAGAGGTCCTGCTCTGCCCGCGACCCCTGGGTTTGCTGGAGATGCCCGAAACCTGGGCCAATACCCTCCGGGATCAATTTTTAGCACCCTTGGGATTAGGTTTTAACGCCTCAACACGGATTGCCCTCCAACCCTGTGGCAATTCAGGATGGGTGATCCATAATTACAATCGAGAAACCGTACGAGTTGATCTCCGTGTTGCGGGTTTGGAAGACGGAATTATTGAGGATAAACTCTCAGGGAAGCAGTTTAAAACACTTGATGGGCACATAAACATGGAAATACAGCCGAGATCAAGATTATGGTTGGAACGTCCCGTGATACAAAACTTAAATCCTAAATGATGTCAGACAATTTCAAAAATAACTTGTCAGTATTGGTCCTAATATTTCTTTCCGTGGTTGCTTTGAGCGGCATTCATACTGATTGCAATGCTCAGAGTGATGTATGGAATGTGGGTATTGCCAGGGTTGATATAACACCGGATGATTCGCTCTGGATGGCCGGTTATGCTTCCCGTGACCATGCTGCGGAAGGGACAATGCATCAACTGTGGGCAAAAGCACTGGCCGTGGAAGATCGAAATGGGAACCAAGGCGTCCTGGTGACTACCGATCTGCTCGGATTTCCAAAAATTATCTCTGATAATATCCGGGACCAATGTGAAACGAAATATCAACTGGCCAGATCACAGATCATCCTCAGCAGTTCACACACCCACTCGGGTCCGTTTTTAAGAGAAAGTCTTTCCCATATTTATCCGCTTTCAGATGAACATATTGAGAAAACAGAAGTATATTCCAGTCAGCTGGAAAAAGATATTGTACACCTGGTAGGACAGGCACTTGAAAATATGGTTCCTGCTCAGATCTTTGCAGATAATGGAGTTGTCAGGTTTCAAATTAACAGACGAAATAATAATTCAGGCACACTATCATCCCAAACAGATTTGAACGGACCGAATGATTATGCGGTACCTGTTTTACAGGTCCGGCAGACCAGTGGTGAATTAATGGCAGCTGCTTTCGGATATGCCTGTCATCCAACTGTCTTGAATTCCTATACATGGTCGGGAGATTATCCGGGTTTCGCCCAATTGGCTCTGGAAGAAACCTACCCGGAAGCGAGCGCTCTCTTCTTCCAGGGTTGCGGAGCTGACCAGAATCCGCTTCCACGCCGCTCGGAGTCCCTTGCCCGACAGTATGGCCTGGAGTTGGGAGCAGCCGTTGAACGTGTTATTCGAGATCATTCTGAAGCTGTTCCCTCTGATTTAAGGACTGGCTATTCCGAAATCGAACTCTCATTTTCCCGGCCACCCAATGAGGAAACACTGAAAAAATTTGCAGCCAACACAACAATACCCTATCAGCAGAAATGGGCACACCAAATGCTTGACAAACTCGACAAGGGAGATGTTATACCCGCATCCTATCCATATCCTGTTCAAATCTGGAAACTCGGCAGCCAGGCTATTATTGCCCTGGCCGGAGAGGTAGTTATTGATTATGCAATTCAGTTAAAAAGGATCTTCGGACAGGAGGTATTTGTGATGGGCTATTGTAACGATGTCATGGGCTATATTCCATCGGCTCGTATTTTGCGTGAAGGAGGCTATGAAGGTGCCGTGTCGCAGATTGTATATAACTTACCCGGTACATGGAAGGCGGACATTGAAACAAAAATTCTTCATGAAGTGCTTCAGCTTGCCGAAGAGACTGGTATCGAAATACCTGAATCAAAACTATCTGCTCAGTAATGAATCGATGATTAGCTCCGCTGAGCTAAGGGTTCCTCGCAGCAAGCTGCGGAGAGTCAATTTGTTACCACGGTTTCCCGGTACCCTGAAGTAACCACATCTTTGACCATGCACTGTTTTTATTATCAGGTGCTGCGAAACTGGTTGGTTCAAGAGCCTCAATGGCAGCTTCGGCATTTACAGGGTTAAGTGTAATCTCGTCATCCCAATGGTAATAAAACCGGAGTGGCAGTGCTTGTCTTTTTGCAGTTTCGCCTGTTTGTAAATCTGGCAAGCCGGTTCTTCTGTAATCGAACCATGCTTCTGCTGCAGCTGTCCAGCTCGCTATCCATTTTTGCTCAATAATTTCCTCAAGTCCAGCGTAAGGTGCTCCGGCAATATAATCTGCATATGAGTCACCCACCCCCCATGCGATCAAAGACTGCTCTACCCCAGAATTGTAATACGTTTCAGCATCTCCGGTAATCCAACCTTTAAGCGCTGCTTCAGCGAGAATGAAATTTACTTCAGCAGCAGACATCATTCTCGACTTCAATAAAGACCCTGAAGTCTCCTTATACATGTCATTTAATTGAGAGGCATGAGGATTGTATACACCCTGTTCGAGGTAAGGATTCAGGTTGTATTGAGGTGCTCCAGAAAGTGAGGGAGGTATACCCACCCACTCCGGATCATAATTTAAACTGTTGCTCCATGTTGTTTCATAATCATCGGCGATGTTCTGTGCAATATGTCGTTCATTTCCGATTATTTCATCTCTGTCATTTTCCCATCCAGGTTCCAGTACCAGCGCATATTCAATTTTATTTGCCCAAAGTGCCAATCTGGGATCATTCAAAGCCTGCATGGCTTCTACCAGGGTAGCACACATTTTTATTCTGAAGTAGCTGCCGGAAGTACTTTTATCAAAAACGGTATTATTAGGCCATGAATCTGATGGAGAGGATCCTATATAGTCCATATTGGCATCATCAGCTGCAGCTGTTATAAGCGGATAGTTTGCCGTATTTGAAGTGATATTTTTAATGCCTGCTTCAGCTATACCAGGTTCTTTCTCAGATAATCTCATGTAATATCTGAGTGCCAGGGAGTTTGCAAACTTCCTCCATTTTGCCACATCCCCCCCGTACAATACATCCTGGCTCTGACTTATGCCTGAATAAGCACTACTTTCTTGAGACAATAAAGTATTGGCTGTTTCCAGATCGGCAAGGATTCCTAGGTAGATATCTTTCTGAGCATCAAACACAGGTTTAAGGTTTTCTGCACCACCAGCTTCTCCATTCAGAGCTGCTGAATAGGGGGCATCACCCCATAAATCAGTGATTAAACCAAAAGTATATGCTTCCATCACCAAGGCCACTCCTTGATGAAAATCAAGCTCCAATTCAACAGATTTATTGTAGAACTCATCACTGTTTCTTAAGATACCGTAATAACCGGCCCAACTCTTACTATTGTTATCCCAGTCATAATCATTGTGACCACCGGACCAACCGTCTTTCTGGGTATGTTGCATAACTCCTGCAATATCACCGTATCCCAAGTTAACAACAGATTGGCCTACACTGGTTATGATCGTAGCCATTAACAAGTTAGGATCTGCCTTTTCGGGATCAACTCCATTTGGATTTACATTTAATTCATCCAGATCTTCACATGATACAGCCAATGCAAGTACTATGGTTAAAACACTTATTAAGCTGTTTTTTATTTTATACATGATTCCAAATTTTTAAGTTTCTTAGAAAGTAACACCAATTTTAAATCCAATAGGAATTACCCAGGGATCCACATTATATCGTTCTATACCCTGTTTGAATTGTGTCCCTCTGTTACCGGACCCGGTTTCAGCCTGAAATGCTCTTTCCGGATCAATACCAAAAGCAGAATCTTTGGTCCACAATATGATGTTACGGCTATATACAGAGAAATTGACATTTTGCATCCCTATTTTATTCGCAATTCTATAGGGTAGTTGATAAGTCAAAGAAATTTCTCTTAATTTAATATAGTCTGCATCGAACATTGAGGGAGTACCAAAGTCCCAGGGGAAACTAACCACATAGGGCAAGAATGTTGTTCCATCACCACCCAGGTTTTCATGGTCTAAAATGAAATTTCCATCTTCATCATGATAACCCACCACCCCGGGTGCAAATGTTGCATCGTGGACTTCAATACCGCTAAAGGATTCCGGAAATCCTCCGTATTCGCGTGTCGGTCCTCCAATCGGCCTTAAACTTTCACCTAATAAAAATTCATCTTCATTTGCAACAACCCAGTTGCGAAGCTCTTCTCCGGGTCCCAGGTCACCGGGATGTATTAAATTGTCAAGCCAGGTTTGCGTGATAACACTCTCTGAAAAATAGCGTTGTGTTTGTGACATATACTGACCGCCATGTCTCCAGTCAAAGGTCATGCTTAAGGTGAAGCTTTTAAAAGAAAGCTGTGATTGTAATTCCCATAATAAAATCCGGATTATAATTTCCTACTTTCACTTGTTCTTCTTCTGCCAGCCATTCAGCATCTAAACCTTCTCCAATAAGGGGATACCCGTAATAGGGTGAGTTTTCATCTGTAACCCTCTTTATTAGTGATGAGTAAATATTACCAACCAGTCCATCTTCACCCGTTTCAGGATTGGCGGCATAGCCATATGAGTTTGCTTTTGTTTTCACTCCAAAATTCAATAACATCAACACCTTCAGCAAGCTCTATTATTTTTGTCTCGTTTTTAGTAAAATTCAAATTCAGATCCCAGTTCCAGTTTTCGCTTCTTACAGGTGTGCCGCCCAACATCAATTCCACCCCTTTACTTTGCAACAGGCCGGCATTGAGTTTTTTTCTGCTGAAACCAGAAGAAGCCGCCAAAGGTATATTTCCCAGAATTTGATTGCGATTGTCAACTGTATAATAGGTTCCCTCAAATCTAAGCCTGTTGTTAAACATTTTGAGATCAGCCCCAAACTCTAAAGAAGTAGCTTCCTCGGGTTTGAGGTCAGGAGTTAATAAAGTTCCTGGTTTACTCAGTCTGATTGCATTACCCCATTGTCCTGAATTACCGTAAACCGGGTACAAACTGTACGGAGATGTGTCATTACCTACCATTGCCCAACCGCCTCTCAATTTTAACATGTTCATTTTGCTGCCCATGTAAACAATTTCATTGACCAGGACACTTAATGAAGCTGAAGGGTAAAAGTAGGAGCGATTCTCTGGCGGCAGGGTACTCGACCAGTCATTTCTTGCTGTCAGATCCAGGTAGAATATCCCTTTCCATCCAAGATTTGCCAGTGAGTAAACACTATATATCCCCCTTTGACTCAACCAGTTGGAATAATCTAATGAAGCTGAACTTATATTTTGCACAGTAAAAACATTTGGAACTACCAATCCGGTACCTGATTTAGAGGAAGTACTGATACCTGTATTATTAGCATATAGTAAATTTCCTCCTGCGGAAACTGAAAGCGTAAAATCTTCCCAATCCTTCTGGTAGGTAGCCAATAGATCTATATTCCGTTCCAATCTTGTGTAGTTAACAATACCATAAGCTCCGTTATTCGGTTCCTTGGTATAACCAGGAGCCATTTTAGTTTCGCGTACCTCATCACTTCGATCCAGGGTAACGCGGCCCCTGATATTAAAAGATGGTAAAACCTGCCAGTCAGCGACTATATTTCCATACGTTCTGTTTCTGCTAAAACTATTATTTATTTCATGAGCCAAAAAATATGGATTTTCATGATTTGAAGAAACGCTTCTCACTTCAGCTCCTTCTTTTCCAGGGACCCAATAATCTTCCAGTCTTTGAATATCAATATTTGCAGGTACTGAATAAGCCCATTGTAAAGGATTAGCCCCTCTGTTACTGGCCGGTCTGTTATTAGACCATGAGTTATTATAATTCACATTCGTGCTAATTGTCAACGTTTCGAATACCTTGGAGGATGCAGACAATGAAAAACTATTCTTAAACAGGTCGGAATTTGGTATTATTCCATTGTTAAGCATGTTCGAAAAACCCAGTCTGTAGTTTACAGATTCACTGCTGTTTGACACTGTTACACTGTTGGAGGTAGTAAAACCGGTATTTACAAAATTCCTCACATTATCAGGGTATGATACAACCTCTGTGGGTATAGGTACCCCGTTTGCATCAAGAGGCGCATCCCATTGTACAGCAAAATAGCCCCGATCATTTTCGGGACCATTTCCCGTTCCATCGCCTGCATTAATATTGGGTAATACACCCCCACCAACATCCTCCGGAGTAAATGAGAAAAATCCGGAAGAAAATTGAGACTGTACATTCACAAACCTGGCAGGAATATCAAAAACCGTGTTGGATATAACGGAGATATTCATTCCTTCATTATCTTTTGCTGTTTTAGTTGTGATAAGTACAACACCGTTACCGGCACGTGTTCCATACAATGCTGCTGCGCTGGGCCCTTTTAATATTGTTACGTTTTCAATGTTTTCAGGATCCAAATCAGAAATAGAATTCCCGTAATCGACCCTGTTATCATCACCAAATCCTCCTATATTATTCACGGTGTTTGACATGGGTATACCATCGACCACAAAAAGGGGCTGGTTGTCCGAACTCAAGGATGTTGCACCTCTGATCACCATGCTTACCGAAGATCCGGTACCACCGGTAGAATTAATTGTAACACCGGATACTTTTCCTGCCATGGAATTCAATACATTCTCCTGAGCAACTCTTGTCAGTTCCTCCCCGGCAACCTTTCCCACAGAGTAACCCAAAGACTTCTCTTCACGTTTTATACCAAGGGCAGTTACAACAACCTCTTCAAGGGCCAGGGCACTCTCAATGAGCACCACATCTATGGTCCTTCGATCCCCAACAAGCTCTTCCCTGGGTTTCAAAGCCTATAAAAGAAAATACAAGTGTGGCATCATTCCCCGGAACTTCAATATTATAATCACCGTTAACATCCGTTATGGTACCTATTTGAGTTCCTTTTACAAAGATGTTTACACCCAGCATGGACATACCATCAATTGAAGATGTGACATTACCTGATACCGTGAAGAATTGTTGATTTTCAACATTCCTTGCTGATTCATTATTATTCAATCCAAAAGCATCCACCGGGATAATTCCGGTAAACACCGTAGCAAAGGCAAGAATGGTCAACAAGCGTTTGGTTAACTTCGTTGGTAAGTGTTTATATTTCATAATTGTTGGTTTGTGAAAAACATGTATATCGTTCCTTTCATAAAACTTGATTTGATCTACTCAACAACTTCGAATGTAAGTACTAGTGCATGTGTGTTTGCCGGAAGATGATCAGGTGAAGCTGCCATGAACATCACAAGCCTCATTGTTTTGTCTGAAATTTCCTGTGCAAATACTTTTCTTTGGAAATCCAGGAATCCTACAAACTCGGTACCTGAGAAGTCGAGTGTACTCACATTGCTGTAAGTTAATACTCCCCCGGGTCCGTATACTGATGGAACATCGAAATCTTCATTCTCTACGTAGGTGAAGGTAGCCCCAGCCTCCGGGGTGTATAAGCCGGTACATAGACCAAAGTCTGAACCTCCAGCATTTACAATGCCCGCACCGCCGGTCGTAACGAACTGATAAACGTAACCACTGAAAGCGGCGTTATCATCTTTTACGTTGTGGTCATAACTTCCGTCAAAGTGAAATGTATACTCATCGAGATATACTTCTCCCATGCCTAAATACAGATCGAATGCACCTTGCGGCAGTGTTTCAGGAGCTCCATCAGCTATGGTAAATTCAGCATCTGCATTGGCTAATCTATCCTCTGCCGGGTGGTTTGCAGCAAGTCTCCATGTTTTACCATTGGTTGCTGTGGGACCTCCGGTAAGCAATACATATGGAGTAAGTGCCACTGCTATATCAATTGTTGCTGCATCTGTAGTTCCCCCATTATCAGTCGCAGTCAAAGCAATGGTGTAATATCCCCCATTTGCATAGACATGAACAGGGTTTTTCTCAGAACTCGTTTCACCGTCACCAAAATCCCATGACCAGTTAACAGCACTGTGTGTAAGTGCCGTAAATGCAACTTGTTTATCCTTAATACTGTGAAAGATATCTGCCGAAATTGGAAATGTCGGTCGGATTTCCTCTTTAGAGCATGACGACAATATAAAGATCATCATAACAAGAAAGATAAAACCTGAAAGATGAGGCGTTTTTTTCATCATAGTTTTATGGGTTAGTTTAAGTGTTGGTAAATATTTCTTTCACATTAAATTTAAAGAAAAAGTTTCATACTTTCCAAATGTCATTAATTTTGCTTTGTTTCTTAACATATTATTTTTTAATTATTTAGAAGATGCGTAAAAAGGGTGAAAATCTATCGTAAAAATGTTAAAATTCCACAAATGAAGACTCTTAATATTATAATCCTTTTTATTTTTTCACTGATTTCAGCACACGGACAGTCTTTCAAAGCTGGCGCCGCTAAAAGGGTGATTACACCAGATCCTTTATTGCCGGTTTCGGGTGGAATTGGCAAACCAAAACCGGTTTCTGAGAAAAAAGGTGATCTCTTTGTTCGTGCCCTGGTATTGGAAAACGGAGCAGACCGAGTTGCTATCGTTGGCATTGATAACCTGGGATGGCCGGCCGTTTTGGGGGATAAATCCAGAAAATTGGTAAAAAGCGTTCCACCCGAAAATATACTTATTGGCGCTACACATACCCACAGTGCTCCTGATGCCTATGGTTTTCCGGATGAAAACGGACAAGTGGGTGCTGATCTTGGGTACCTTGATTGGTGCGTGGGACAGATTGCCGATGCCATAAATGAAGCAGTAAGTAAGCTTGAACCTGCTGTTTTGAAAACTGCAGTGGGTGAAGCCCGGGGCAAGATTGCATACAACTATTACGCACCGGAACTTTACGATCCGCGATGTGGTGTAATGCAGGCTATCGCCACCAGAGGGGCGAATCAGGGTAAACCCATTGCGACACTAGTTAATTATGCCACCCATCCAGAGATAATCGGTTCTGACCGAGGTATACTCACTCCGGATCTTTGTGGCCCCATGTACGACCACATAGAGCAGAAAGCGGGGGGTATCGCACTTTTTATGAATGGTGCACAGGGAGGTATGGTTACAGCCGACAACCGGCGTGCAAATGGAGAAGAGGCCAACAACTGGGCGGAATGCATAAGGATAGGCGAACTGATGGCCGATGAAGCACTGCGAATCATTGAAAAAGCAGAGATTCAGGAAAATCCGACGCTCTATTGTACATTCAAAACCATTGATCTTCCCGTGGATTCTGAGATGATGCGTTTCATACTGAACAACTCTCCACTGGCTTTGAATACTTCAAAAGAGAACGTATTCAGTACCCGAATAAACCTTATGAATATTGGAACAGCACAGGTCATAACTATTCCCGGTGAAGCCCTGCCCAATATCGGATACTATATAAAGCGACACATGCCCACAGAACACGCGTTTCTGTTCGGGCTAACCAATGATGCACTCGGTTATTTTCTAACCCCTGAAGATTTTAACAGTTTCAAACGATATGACTATATCTCCCGAACCAGTCTCGGAGAGATGACCGGAGAAATCTATATAGAAAGTGTCTTGAATTTGATTGATCAGAGTCCAAATCCCGTAGAATGACGAACATCTTTAAAACAGCGGTCTTCCTCTCGGCCTTTTTCATGATGCTAATTTCCTGTGGCACTGTAAAGAAATTGTCGGTCTCAAAGTATTATGAATACGACCAGGAACTGCCACTTCTGGATTCCGTTTTTCTGATGGCAGATAGCTCGGACTATCACCTCTATTACCTGAAATACCAGAGTGTGCATGATGAAGTAGTAACAGGTTTACTTACATTACCCAGAGAAGGAGTACAGCCTTTTCCAACTGTCATACTTTTACATGGGATGGGTGACCGTAAAACCGTGGATTATATTGAAGCAGGCAACCAGTATCTGATAAATGCTGGATATGCTGTATTAAGGCTGGATATCAGCAACCATGGTGACCGTAAAAAATATGATTATGATTTTGACCTGACCGAAGGGTATAGATACTGGACCAGAGACATAATCACGCAGACTGTTTTTGACCTGAGGCGGGCAGTAGATTTTATCTATACAAGGGAAGAGCTTGATCATGATCGAATTGGCTTTTTCGGAATTAGCCTGGGAGGAATCATTGGTACCATATTTTGCAGTGTGGAAGAGAGAATAGAAGTACCGGTCATTGTACTTGCAGGGGGGAACCTGAATCTTATGTTCGGGAGAGATGCATTTTCGGGCGATACAAAGGATTATTTAAGTATTATAGATCCTGTGAACTATGTTGCAAAAATCTCTCCCAGACCGCTGCTTATGATCAATGCGGAAAATGACGATGTGGTTCCACCCATTACCAGCAAACTGCTGTATAAAGCGGCAAAAAAGCCCAAGGAGATTATCTGGCACCCTTCCAAACATCACGATCTACCCATTGAAAAAGCTTACCCCGAAGGGATCCAATGGCTTAAGAAACATTTATAACTATCCGAAGAGATGGCCATGACAGGCAAAAATCACCGCCGGAAGAATGACCAGAAAAAGAGCCATAAGACTTGGAAAATTTTAGGGATCACGCTGGGAATCCTGTCGCTGGCCTTCTATTTTCTAATTGCATTTCCTTTCTGGGGACAACCTTTTAACGGGCAACGTCATGGGAATCCACCTCTTACACCTGTCTGGGCCCTTGAGTGCTGGCTATGGGAAGATGATGTCAATACAGCCCAACGGGTAGATGAATTGCTTGAGGGGTATGCCGAACATGATATCCCCGTCCGGACCATTCTTCTTGACAGTCCCTGGAGTTTGCGATACAATGATTTCAAAGTGGATGAGGATCTTTATCCCAGAACCGGAAGCCTGGTTCAATGAACTGCAGGACCAACGGATACCGTGTGGTGCTCTGGATGACTCCCATGGTGAATAGCTATAGTAAAGGCGCCAGGATCGAAGAATCTGAATCATGGTACAACACAGCCAGGGACAATCACTTTCTTGCCGGAAAAGGTCATCAGATAAATTGGTGGAAAGGGAAAGGAGGGTTTATCGATTATTCTAATCCGGAAGCCCTCAAATGGTGGCGCGGACTGCAAAAGGAAGTATTTAATTATGGGATTGACGGGTGGAAGATGGATGGTTCAGCTACGTTATATTCAAGCAAAATAGGTCCAGTTCCGGTACCGTATATGAGATCCTTTAAAGGATTCACAACTACACGTAAATATATGGACCTCTATTACCGGCAGGAGTACTCATACGGGCTGAAACAAAATCCGGAATTTGTAACCCTCGCTCGTTCCATGGACCGGAATTTCCATCCCGAGGGCTTTACTCCCATCGATGCAGCGCCCGTCAACTGGGTTGGAGACCAGGAGCACAAATGGACAACGGAGAGCCATACTGATGGGCCTGAAGGTCAGAAGAAGGATATTGCCCTGAAAGGAGTTGAGGGATTTGAATCTGCTATCAAGAGTATACTAAAGAGTGCTAAAGCCGGTTACAACATTATTGGATCTGATATTGCCGGATTCTCCGGGGGTGTGATCCCTCCGCGCCTTTATATTCGCTGGGCCCAATTTTCCACATTCTGCGGACTCTTTTTAAACGGCGGACATGGGGAGCGGGCTTTGTGGGAAAGAAGCCAACAGGAACTTGAAATCATCCGTGAATACTCCTGGCTGCATACCGAGCTGATTCCATATATCTATAGTTACGTGGTGCAGGCAAACAACGGGGGAGCAGTGCTTCAACGACCTGTTAAAGGTAAATATCACTACATGTTCGGAGATCACCTGTTGATTGCTCCCATTTATATGGACGATTTGAAAAATATTGTTCGCTTGCCCAAAGGAAATTGGAGGTACTGGTTCGAGGATGAGAAGATCATTAAAGGGCCGGTAACTTTCGAAAGGGAATTTCCCCTTGAAGAATATCCCATATATATCAAAGAGGGTGCAATTATACCAATGCAAATTGAAAGCACATATACCCGGCATAGGCGATGAAAACTCCAGAGGCTATTTAACCCTTAGGATATATCCCGATGGGAACAATAGCTTCAAGGTCTACCACCCCCAAAACGGAAATCACACTTCGATCAATGTGGATGAAACCGACGAAACCATAAAGATTTCTCTTAAGGGATTGAAGCTACCACATATTGTCCATCTGCATCTATCCTCAGATCCGCAAGAAGTTAGCCTGGACAATCAACTGCTTTCCCATAAGGAGAATTATGTTTTTGATGCGGAAAAGCGTAAATTGATTATTAAAACCGATGATTATTCTCGCGGGGAATATACCATCATTAAATAGTGAAAGATGAAAAAAACCATTGGAACAAGCACTCTTTTAACTTTATTGTCAACCTTAATGATGAGTCTTTTTTTTATTGCTTATGTTGAGGGGCAAGAGAAAAATATGGAAACTGACAAAAAAACCACCTGGGCGCAAAAACTGGGATATCCGGAAGGGAAAAAAGTTATTATGCTTCATGCCGATGATGCCGGAATGAGTGAGGGGGCCAATATTGCCACTGCCCATTATCTTGAAAACAATCAGATACAGTCAACAGCAGTGATGGCGCCGTGCCCAAAGGCTGATGAATTTATCCGCTGGGCCATAGATCACCCTGATGAAGATGTGGGGATGCACCTTACACTGACCAGCGAATGGAAGACTTATCGCTGGGGGCCCGTTTCTGATCCGGCTGATGTTCCCGGATTAATTGATCCCGATGGGATGCTTTGGCATGAGGTCCCGGATGTGGTTATGCATGCTTCTGCAGATGAAGTTGAAAAAGAAATCAGGGCTCAGATTGATAAAGCCATCGCCATGGGATACAAACCGGATCATATTGATACGCATATGGGAACCCTGTATGGACATCCTGCCTATGTGGAGAGATTCTTTAAGGTGGCTGAAGAGTATGGCATACCGGCCAATGCCATTGACCTCTCCGATCCAGTGGTTGCCAATAAATTCAAAGAAGAAGGCTATCCGATTGACGACCAGGTGATAGGACTGATGGAACAGTACACATTACCCAAACTGGACAACTTTACCAGTGCTCCCAATGGCCGGACTTACGAGGAAAAAATAGAGAACTTTAAAATACTGATCCAAGCACTTCCTGCCGGACTTACAGAGATTATTTTTCATCCCTCAGTGGAGAGCGAGGAATTGAAGTCCATTACAAATTCGTGGCAGCAAAGGGTCTGGGAAGCAAAAATGTTTTCTGATCCTGATTTGATCAGTTTTTTTGAAGAGGAGGGAATCATTTTCACAAACTGGATTGAGATTATGAACAGATTTTCGGATCGAAACAAGAAACCTTCCGAATCGGTTGAATGGATCTCCCTGTTTAATGGCAAGGATCTTGATGGCTGGACAGTCAGGGGTAAAGCAAACTGGAGGGTAAAAGACGGAATCATGATCGGGCAATCAGATGAGGCAACAGGACATATATATGTAGGCCCTGAATTGACCGATCTGGAGGTAAAAGGCATGTTCAGGTTGAGTGATCAGGGTGGTGGAGCCAATAGCGGATTATATTTCCGTGCCAATCCACCAGAAGATAACCCGGATGGATATCCACGAGGATACGAGGCACAAATCTGCCATAATCAGGATGCACATACCGGTTGGCTGTGGAAACCAGGTACACCAACAGGTAAAGCAGAACCATTATTAACCAAAAATGATGAATGGTTTTCCATGCGGGTTAAAGCTGTTGGCAACTTAATCCAGATATGGGTGAATGACCAACTTGTTATGAGTCACCAGGATGACGAATATAAGAAAGGGTATTTTGCCATTCAATGTCACAACCCTGGTATGACAATTGAGTCCAGGGAGCTTTATTATCACGACCTGAGCCGTTAATGGCAATTTAAATCCAGATACTTATTTTAGATAAACCGATATGGACAGGATCTTATTCTCGCTCTTTATTCTTTCTCAATTTATTCTCTGCAGCTATGCTCAGGATTTCAATAGTGATGGACCCCCACCTGAAGCTCCAAGGGGATACAGGAATGAATTCTTCTTAAAGACAGCTATTGCTCTTGGTTTTGTCGATCTTATTGAAACCAAACCGGAAGTTCCGGAGGGTATCGGGGTATACCCGGATATTATTTATAAACAGCTGGATAGTATATCCCTCAAACTCGATATATACAAACCAAAAAATCTCAAAGCAGCAAGTCCAGCACTGATCTTTATCCACGGAGGCGGTTGGTCAAAAGGCGATAAATCCGATTATCTGTCATACCTGGTTGATTATGCAAAAAAGGATTATGTTACGGTTACGGTTTCATACAGGCTATCCGGGGATGCAAGTTTTCCCGCAGCAGTCCGGGATGTGAAAGATGCAGTGCGATGGATACGGTCTAATTCAGAGAAATATATGATAAACCCTGATAAGATTGCTGTAATCGGAGGTTCAGCAGGCGGACATCTCGCTATGATGCTTGCCTATTCTGACGAAAATGAGTTTACTGATGAATGCCCTGATAGCATAAACTGCAAGGTCCAGGCCATTGTTAACATCTACGGGCCCACAGACTTAACTACTGAATATGCCCGTAACCGCGAAGAGTGTTTACAGTTCATAAAGAAGACTTACCAGGAAGCCCCAAATATTTACAAAGCTGCTTCCCCCCGAACATATATTTCAGCCAACGATCCGCCGACACTTATCTTTCATGGGACCATAGATTCACTTGTGCCTGTCAGCCAATCTGATTCGCTCCATAACTGGCTGGATCAGGCAGGAGTTCCCAATGAATATCACAAATTAAAAGGCTGGCCGCACTCAATGGATTTATCTGTAAAAGTAAATGACTATTGTCAGTATTATATGGATGCTTTTTTCAAAAAATATTTGTGAGATAATGCAGAATAAAATGAAGATACTTGGTTTGAAAACAGTGATCATTGCGCTTGCCTTTTCGATAAGTGGATGTACTGGTGATGTAGAGTTGGGATTTATACAATCAGAACTGTTTCCCCTCACAAAAGATCATGCGCACGGATCAACCATTGTGGAATTGCCCAATGGTGATCTGCTGGCTGCCTGGTTTCAGGGCTCCGGCGAACGGTGGGCCGATGATGTTCAAATTCTGGGTGCTAGGCTGCCAAGGGGAACGGAATCATGGAGCCAACCCTTTATCATGGCCGACGTTCCTGATTTTCCGGATATCAATCCGGTTCTATTTCTTGATAAAGAGCAACGGCTATGGCTGGTATGGTACACCGTCATTGCCAACCAGTGGTCAACTTCACTTCCCACTTATCGGATCAGTAAAAACTACATGCAAAAGTCAGGTCCGCCCCAATGGGAATGGCAGCAGGTATTATTTGTTAAACCCGGGGACAAAACCGAACGGGGAATGCATCCTGATGATAAATTTGTAAAATCTGTGGAGCATAAGGTGGATGAATATGGGGAATATCTCATGGATTCCGCTGGCAATAATGAGAACCTGCAAAAGTTATGGGAAAGGTGGAAATCAGTTGTAATGAGCAAGGCCCGTGGTGAGGATATGATGCGAAGTGGTTATTATCTGAACGAGGCCGGTGAGAGGGTAGATGGAGAATTGGGATACCCCTATTTCAGGCGCATGGGTTGGCAGACAAAAAACAAAGCAATCTTTCTGGACGATGGACGAATGATATTGCCTCTCTATTCCGATGGTTTCAGTTTCTCACTGATGGCCATGACTGATGATGGAGGTGCCCACTGGCACTTTTCTGAGCCCCTGGTGGCCCCGGGAAATATCCAGGCCTCTGTTGCCATAAAAAAGAATGGTTCACTGGTGGCTTACATGCGCGACAATGGTCCGCCACCCAAACGACTGATGATCAGTGAATCTAATGACCGGGGAGTCACATGGAGCATGGTACAGGATTCACAACTACCCAATGAAGGCTCTGGTGCTGATGTAGTAACGCTGAAGAACGGACATTGGGTTCTCGCCTACAATGATACTGAAAACGGCCGGCACAGTTTAGCGGTTTCCATATCCACGGATGATGGAAAAACCTGGTCCCATACACGTCACCTGGAATTTGATAAACGGGAATCTGATATTGCTACGCAAAGCTCCTACCCTTCTATTATTGAAGGCAAAGAGGGAATCATTCATGTAATCTACAGTTACCACAGGAGAGATATGAATGGTGAGCCCAACGAAACGATCAAATATGCAAGGATAAATGAGGCATGGATCATGGAGGGCGATCAGTGACAGGATCCTTAATCACCATTCAAAAGCCTTTCAATAACGATCATATTATCTATAGCATCCTTTAAGGGGGTGGGCACTGGAGTGTCATTGAGTATTGCCAGTGAAAACAGATCGCCCTGGATTGTATAATGATCACAACTTGGGAACACAATTTCTTCTTTCCGGTCTCCATGACAGAGCCATATCCTAGATGGTTTGTCTGAGGCTGGAGTAAAGGGGATTTCAAATTCAATGCTCCCTTCGGATCCGAATACCTCAACCTGCTGGTTATCGGGCATCAGGGTGGATGAGAAAAAGGCAGATGTGCCATGTTCAAATTCCAACATTGCAGTTGCCATTGTATCCGTTTTAAACTCCGGATGAAATTCCATGTGGGCGTAGACTTTTATGGGCTCTGCATTAAACAGGAAACGAGAAAGTGAAATTGGATAGCAACCTATATCCATTAAGCTTCCTCCACCAAACTCTTTTTTGTTTACAATACTTTCCGGATGATCGTCAAAAAAAGAGAAAGAGGATTGTATGGTTCTTAAGCTGCCTATCTTTCCGCTTTCTACCAACTCCTTTACTTTAAGCCACTGGGGATGGTGCCTGTACATAAAAGCTTCCATTACTTTCAATTCTGGGTACTTCAATGATTCATCCAATAGTTTCCGGGCTTCCTTACTGCTTAAACCAATCGGTTTTTCCACCAGCACATGTTTTCCTGCCTGGAGTGATTTTATGGCCCATGGAACATGCAGATGATTCGGGAGGGGAATATAGACTGCTTCAATCTCATCATCCGCAAGCAATCCATCATATGATCCGTAGGCATTCTGTATTCCCAGTTGTCCTGCTACTTTTTTAGCAGTATCCATATTTCTGGAGGCTATTGCCTGAACATCACAGTATTCCCCTTTCATCATCGCAGGAATAACCTGTTCAGTTCCTATAGAAGCTGTGCTTAATATGCCCCATTTTACTTTTGAATTCATCCCATTATTCACGTTAAAGTGAGACAAGCTTTTGCATCATTCTATGAATCATCTCATCTGAATAGGGGCCCATATTGGGGCCATACCAGGACATCAGCCTGGATTCATATTCATTCAGATGGTAATATTTCCCCGGGATGATATAGCCTATATAGGCACCATTAAAACTGGACACAATTACCCTGAGTCCCTCTCTATTCATGGCATTCTTATACCCGATTGCCATCTCACCGCTAAAATCAGCAGGAGTACTTACCCAAATCAGGTCAGCTATTTTAGCTGCCTGAAAACAGACATTACCAATGGGGGGAAATAATTTTCTGCCGATGGCAGGATTTAATCTTAAGCCATCAGATACCCGGATATGAAATTCCGGCAGATCCACTTCCAACGTCATGAAAGATAATCCGATGCTGTCTTTTAATTCTGTGTGAACCATGTATTTAAGCACACTATCTGCAAGGGCTTCTCCAATATATTTTGGCTTTTCAAACTTCTCTCCCTGGCTTTTGGCGCTGTGGCTGCCTACACTTCCTGCAAAAAATAGTGCCATGTCAATCCCTTCACTTTCCAGCTTTCGCTGCCAGTAGCCCGGATAATCTCCGCTAATTTGCATATTCTCATCACCAAGGGTTGTGGCGTGGGCATCAAAAGAACCCAGTATAGCACTTTTGCCTGATTTCTGACTTGCTGTTATAAAGATAAATTCAGAATTCTTTTCACCCTTTTCTCCAACAAGCCGGTTCTTAATCAACCCAGGTGCCTTAAAGCTTCCTGATCCAATCTGCCCGGGCTGCAGATCTTCAACGGCCTTTTCAATAGCCCGGCCATATTGCTGGATCAACCACGCTTCGACTGCGGGATTTGACTCTCCTGCAAACTCCTTTCCAACAAATCCTTCAGACCAGGCACCTACACCGGAGTGTGTATGGGTGGCGGAGAATAAAAGCTGATTCCGGTTTATGCCCATCTTCTTTTTGACAAGCATGGTAACACCTTCACTGATATTTGGCGGAACAATCAACATGTCAGAACCAATAAGTACCATGAACTGTTCCTCCACCTGGATCGCAAGGGCTTTCACGTAAATACTGTCATGAATTCCTTCTGCAGCGGCACCCTCTCTGTTACCAAATCCTGCAAGTGGTATCTCTTTAAAAACACCTGCACCAGGATCATCTTCCATTCCACCTAAACCTGGAGTAATAGAGGCTCTGCCAAATCCAATCTTAACATCTCCTTTTGCCAAAACTAACTTGTTGGAGATGCTGTCGAGTCTTGATCTGGTCTCACTATAGTAGTTCGTATCAAAATAAGGTGAATAATCCACCCTCTCTACTGCCAGGAGCAGAACAATAAACAGAACTATGATAATCGCTCCCAAAATTTTTAATAGAATTCGCATATCTATAGTTGTTTACAGGGTATCGTTTGAATAAGTCAATTTCCAGGGTGCCCTGATTTTGTCCATGATCCTCATTATTTCCACCGATTCCTCCCATGGCATGAAGGGTGATTCTTTCAATCCCTGTTTCATACACCTCATGACTTCTTTGGCCTCATAGATTAATCCGCCTCCTATCATTGGTTCCTCTATAATTTCGGACACTTTCTCATTAATAAGCAGAGTGGCTTTTGTTGGAGCTGCAAAAATCTCATCAATCTTGATATATCCTTCTGTTCCGAAAACATAAGCTTCGTTTACTGCTTTTGTACGTAATGCAAATGAGAGATCTGCGATCTCACCCTTATCATATTTCAAAAGTGCAACCCCCTGTTCATCGGAACCAATTTCTCCAATATGTCCAAATCCAAATACCTCTTCAGGAGGTTTTTGAAATATCATGGAGGCAAAGGAAATGACATAAACACCCACATCCAGTAAACTTCCTCCACCAAGTTCGGGATTCAAATGCCGCTCTGAGGGATCAAATTCGCCACGTGCACAGCGGGATGCCCTGACCATTCTGACTTCGCCAATTTTTCCCTGCTCTATCCAGTTCCGGATTTTTTTTATCAGAGGAACATGCCTGGTAATCATCGCTTCCATTAAAAAAACATCCTCCTCCCGGGCAACACTGAATCATCTCTTCCGCCTCCCGCGCATTGATGGTCAATGCTTTTTCACAGAGCACTGATTTGCCGGCCCTCATACACATCACACTGTTTTCCAGATGAAATGAATGGGGGGTTCCGATATAGACCACATCAACCTCCGGGTCCTCTGCCAATGCCGCATAAGAACCATGTGCCTTCACTATTCCATGTTTCTCCGCAAACATTGTTGCACTACTTAAGTTCCTTGAGGCCACGGCGTGGATTTCCGCATCTGGCAATAGAGATAAGGCTTCCGCAAATTTACCCGATATATGACCGGTGCTTAATATTCCCCATCTGATTTTTTCTGACATATCTAGGTTCCTTATTATTGATTTTCCGGTGAAGCCATCATCTCAAACCGCAGCACCCCTCCGTTGGCAATTTCTGAATGTCTGATCCAGCGGCGATCAAGGAGGGTATCATTCAACCAGATCTTTTGAACATATCGATTTTCAGGGTCATAGTTATCTGCTTCAATCAAGAGTTTATGCTCACCCATTTTTACAACGGCTTCTTTGAACAGTGGTGCCCCAATCTGATACACATCTGATCCGGCCATGGGATAGAATCCCAGGGAACTGAAAATATACCAGGCCGAAAGGGTTGCACCGTCATCATTGCCATCCAGTCCTTTATAGCTTGTATCGTATTTGTTATCCAATATCCATCGCACCCACTTCTGGGTCAGGTCAGGCCTCCCTGCTTCATTGAACAGATATGCAGCATGAATATCCGGTTCATTCCCATGCCAGTAGTAGGGACCAGGATTCCATTTTCCCAAGGCCGGATCTGACTTTGCGAAAAAATCGTCCAGCTCACTCACAAAAAAGTCGGGGCTTTCAAACAGTGAAATCAAACCCTGTGCATCAAAAGGCACAGCCCACCGCCATTGAAGCGCACTCCCTTCCACATAATCATCCGTATATTTCTTTTTCAGGTCCAAATAGGTCAGCAGCAAAGGTTTAAAATCTTCCACAAAATCACCATTGGCATTGCGGGGGTGAAAATACTGAGTCTCAGGATTCCAGGTATGGCGATAGTATTGTGCATGTTCGGCGAACATTGCTGCATCCTCCTTCTTGCCCAGTGCTTTTGCCAGGAGTCCAACAGAGTGATCGGCCCAGGCATATTCAAGGGTTTTGGAAACAGCTTCATCCATCTCATCTGCTGCGCAATACTCATATTTCAGATAGGATTCAATTCCCCTTCGCCCGGAAAACCCACAACCCCGCGGAGTAGGTGCCAGGGCAGTATTGCGCATCGATTGATAGGCAAATTCCACATCAAAATCACCTATTCCCTTCAGCCAGGCTTCGGCAATGGTCATGTCTGCCGGAGTTCCAAGCATGGATCCGGAATATCCGGTGCCCGAAGGCCAGCGGGGAAGCCAGCCTCCCTCTTTTGCCATCCTGACCAGAGAGACCATCATATCCCGTTGATCGACGGGTGCGATTATATTATACAGGGGATGAAGTGTCCGAAAGGTATCCCAGAGGGAGAGATCCGTAAAATATCGAAATCCATCTACTTGATGAACATGCTTGTCAAAGCCAACATAATCACCGTTTACATCGTTAAAAAGCGTGGGCATCTGGAAGGCCCGGTAGAGCGCAGTATAAAAAACCGTACGCTGTGCATCAGTTGCTCCATCTATCAAGATAAGCGATAACTTCTCCTCCCATGCTTCCTGGGCCATGGCAAGCAGGTCATCAAATGTTTTGTTACCCGTTTCAGCCTCCAGATTGGCCCGTGCATTTTGAATGCTGACATACGAAATGGCCAGTCTTAATCCAACAACAGATTCCTTTCCGTCCGCGTCAAACTCCAGGTCAACCCCAATTTCCTCTCCTTTCGCACCCGTTTGATCCTGATAAAAACCTTCTTCAATCCAGGTTCCATAACGCTTAAACTTCCTGTCAAAACGTGCCACAAAGTATACTCTGATCCCTCCGAAACGACTTGCGAATGTTCCAAATGTGCGCACACTCCCCTCTACCTCTCGCTGATCAGGCAGGATTTTTACAGATGCCTCACTGCTCGCTGCTTGCCCCAGTGCATTGCTCACATTAATATAGAGATGAGGTTCCACTTCCCCGGAAAAGGTATACCTGTGAATCCCTACCCGCTCGGTGGCAGTGAGTTCTGTGAAGATGTCCTCGGAGGGTAAGCGCAATGCATAGTAACCGGGAAAAGCGAATTCATCGCCATGAGTGAAACGGTAACTGCGTCTTTTAACTTTGTCATTGCGCGAAACAGGTCCGGTGGCAGGAAGTACCAGAAAATGTCCTCCGTCGGTAGCACCCGTTCCACTCAGCCTGGTATGGCTGAATCCGGTTATCCTGTTGTCGCCATAATAATATCCGGAAGTATTTCTGGCTTCCCGGTGCGTGAGGGAAGAGATGGTTTCAGGACTCAGGCGCACCATCCCAAAAGGCATTGTGGCTCCAGGAAAATTATGTCCGCAAACCCATGGATAACCCCCGGTCCCAATAAACGGATTTACCTCCTTTACCAGCGGTAAAACAGGACGGGCTGCATTTGATATAAGTTGTGGCTCTGCATTAACAATATGCCGGTACCTGATTACAAGCATACCTGCAAAGAGCAAACCTGCCAGGATTACCGAACCTATCACCCGAAGTAGAATATGAAGGATTCGTTTCATAATGAAAGACGCTTCGATGCTCTTATCATCTTAACCAGATATATAGCAAGGTCGTTATGATCGATAAAATCAACAGATGCAACCGCCAATCTTTTAAACCTGAAAATGACTCAATTCTCTTCGAATAATTGATGGTGGTTTTCTCCAGCTTACCAGGATCAGTTTTCACTGTAAAAGCCGAAACGGTAAACAAAATGCCTGTGATCAATATAGTAGCCCATAATCCCCGATAACCGAAATTCAGTGTCAGCTTATAATGAAGAAATGGAAATACCCTTTCCCCTGCTTCTGCACCAATAAACTGATCGATGACAAAGATAGTAGCAAGTATCAGACCCACTGCAACAGATACACCTGCAGCTTTTAATGTCACTTTCTTACTGATGATGCCAAAGAAGATGGCAGGGAAAACTGGCAAAATCAGATAAGCCGTGATGGTCTGCAGGTATTTATACAATCCCTCTTCATTTTTATAAACCATATAAGCGGCACCAATACCAAATAGGGTAACTATAAGTATAACAGCACGACCAACAAATACCTGCCGGTTTTCACCCATATCTGGTTTGGCCTTGACGACAAAATCCCTCACAACCAATGTGGAAACAGAGTTCAATACGGCAATGAGGGATGTAATTAGCGCTGCCAGCAGCGAGGCCAGAACCAATCCGCGTAGACCTGACGGTAAAAGATTATTCAGCAGAACAATAAAGGTTTGCTGTGATTCCTCTGCTTCAAGACCGGGATACAGGGCATATGCTATGACGCCGGGCAGGGCGAATATAAAGACCGGTAAGAGCTTTAACAGAACCGCAAACATGGCTCCCCATCTTGCCTGTTTAAGATTCGGGGCGGCAAGAACCCGTTGCACATTGACCTGGTCAATGCCCCAGTAGAATATGCCAGCATAAAATGCTGTGGCAAGAATTCCCCAGAAGGGATAGACCGGATCATCATAGGGCGCTGCTATATGCATTGCTTCAGGCACACGTTCCATCAAACCACTCCAACCGCCCACCTTATCAAGCCCGATTAACAGCATGATACTGGTGCCAAGGATCATAATTGTTGCCTGGATCGTATCGGTGTAGGCTACTGCTGTAAAACCTCCAATGATGGTAAACAGAGCCACAATGAATCCGGTAAATACTACTGTTGTCATGATGTCCCAGCCCATCAGACCATTCAGAACCAACGCTCCTGCAAAAAGAGTAAATGCAAGTTTGGTCATCACGCTGATAATTAGCATCAGGCCAGAGAAAAAAGTCCGTGCTTGCTTATTGTACCTCAGTTCGAGAAATTCAGGGATGGTGAATATCTTGTTTTTCAGGTAATAGGGAAATAATATGGCACATGCAAAACCGAGTGTAATTGCTGTTGTAAGTTCAACTGAACCTGCAGAAAGACCATACCTGTAAGCGTCGCCCGAAAGCCCAACCATATGTTCGGCACCAATATTTGTAGCAAAGAGAGATGCTCCTATGACAGGCCACATGATTTTCCGGCCACCCAGAAAAAAATTTGAACTGCTCTGTCCCGACTTTGCCCGGTAGGCCATATAAAGACCAATTGCCAGGCTGCCAGATAGTACAGAAACACCTATGATCCAGTCTAATATGCTGAGTGAAATATTCAATTTCTTGCAACTTCAAAGGATTATCCCCATGGGCAGAAAGAATCAAAAATAGAGAAATTATTGGATTTGTTCCGCCATCTTTTCCATACGCTTCACGCTTTGAACCATGGCCCTTACTGTATGATAATTTATTTTCCACGAGTGTCCCATATGCCGCCAGATGGGTTCGCCTTCCCGTGTTAGCAAGGGATACCATTCACCCACCTGGTTGTTTATTACTTTGCTGAAGACAAAATGGTGCACATTTTTATAAGCAATCCAGTATTTTTCATTTTCAAACAGCAGGCAGCCATCCAGCAGACCAATCATTACCTCTGCCTGTTGCCAAAACTCCTTCTCCCTGTCATACACTCCTCCTGAGTGAGGGCCCTCCACAAACACTCCTCCAAATTCAGCATCAATACCATGATCCACGGTATGATCAAGAATTGAGGCCAACAGATGAAGATAATGATTGCGATCGATACCCAGAATATCAATAGCATGATTCAGGAGCCATGCAAATTCGGCATTATGACCATAGCATGTATTGTCTGTTGGATTGCTCTTCTCTCCCCCACCGGTGTAGCGATCCCAGCCCCATACAATATCAAATTTAATCTGCGCAGCAACCTGCCAGTCAGCAGTAAATTGGGGGATCCCTGTTTTGTATTCAGGATGTATCATCCTGTGAAGCAATATGTCTATATCCTCCATCAATTTCCTTCGGTGTAACTCCTTCTTGCTGCATTCATAGAGTGTGGTAAATGCTTCCATGAGATGCATATGAACGTCCAGCGTCTTACGGTCACCACCCTTGCTGCCCGGGCCTGCCAGGGTCCAATCCCTGTCAAACATCTCAAAATAACCTCCATATCTGGTATCTGTGCAATTCTTCTGTACCAGGTCAAAGACTTTTTCCGCATATTCAATACCTATGGGATCTCCGGTTGCCAGTGTATATTCACTCAGACTATAGATGGCAAAACAATGACCATAAAGAATCTTCTGATCCATCTTTACGCTCCCGCTACGATCCACCATCCAGAAAAAGCCTCCATCCCTCTTATCCCACATCTTATGAATCATGAAATCGACACCATGACCGGCCATTTCAGCCAATTTGCCTTCCCCATAGCCAGCCCTGTGGGCCGATGAAAGCGTATACAGGGACCTCGATTGTGCAATGAGCGATTTTTCATCCTCGCCCGTATCATTCCCGTTCTGATCAAAATGTGTAATATATCCACCATGCTTCAGGTCGATCATACGGCTTGTCCAGAATGGCAGAAGCTCATTTACAAGGTGGCTCCTCGCTTCTTCCATATATGTATTGATTTCTTCTTTTTGCATGATTCGGTTTTCCGATAAAAACGTAAACTAATTAACTATAGCAATATAGTATTACTATTTGTAAAAATATTAGTAGTGTCAGGTCTGAAGATTCAATTAATTGGTACTTTTAATTAGATAAATGCATCTCTCAGTGGAAATCCGGCGCAGGAAAGAGATCCTGTATAGTGGTTGTTGCCCTACTGGATGGGGAGGTATCTAGAATTAATTAAATAGCAAAATGAAGACATTCAAAATGAAAGTAAAAGTAATTGTCATTGGTTGTGGTAATATGGGCTCTTCACATGCAAGAGCGTATCATAAATTGGCCGGATTTGATTTAGTCGGTTTGGTCGACATGAATCCTGAAATTCGCAACAGGCTTTCGGAGGAACTGGGTGGAATCGACCAGTTTGATGATATTGATACCGCCTTGAAAACCACGAAACCTGATGCCGTTGCAGTATGCACGTATCCGGGAACCCATGCCGAGTTGACATTGAAGGCGCTTGAATCAGGTGCCCACGTTTTCTGTGAAAAACCTTTGGCTCCAAACATTGAGGATGCTCAATCAATGGTTGATGCTGCTAAAAAGCATGGAAAAAAGTTGGTGATCGGATACATTCTGCGTGTGCATCCATCATGGGAGAAATTTATAGAGATTGCCCGGGGTTTAGGCAAACCATTGGTGATGCGTATGAATCTCAACCAGCAGAGCAGTGGCAAGACCTGGCATACACTTCGAAGAATTATGGAAAGCATGTCACCCATTGTGGATTGTGGGGTACATTATGTGGACATAATGTGTCAAATGACCCGATCAAACCCGATATCTGTAAGTGCTATTGGCGCCAGGCTTACAGATGAAATTGACAAGGATATGTATAATTATGGCCAGCTTCAGGTGAGATTTGAAGATGGTTCTGTAGGTTGGTACGAGGCTGGCTGGGGCCCCATGATGAGCGAAGTGGCATTTTTTATAAAAGATGTAGTCGGACCTAAGGGTTGTGTAAACATTATGGATGCGGAGCAAGGGTCCGAAAAGGGATCGGATGATATTGATTCCCATACGAAAACAAACAGGCTGAAGGTTCATTATGCTGAAAAGGATGAAAATGATGAATTTACAAGGCCTGATGAAATCATCAATATGGAGGATGAGCCGGATCACCAGGAACTTTGTGATCTGGAACAGAAGTTTTTCCTCAATGCCATAAGTGAAGATGTAGATCTTACAGATCATTTGGATGATGCCGTGAACAGTTTAAAAATTGTACTGGCCGCTGATGAGTCATTCAGAACCGGAAAAACAATCAATCTGTAATGATGAAACATAATATCAAGATTTTTATCCTTTTACTTTTTGCCAGTGCATGCGGGGAAAATCCCCGAATGATTATTACCAATTTAAAATGTGAGCAGCAGGTAGATCCTATGGGACTTGATACCCCGAATCCTCGCTTTAGCTGGGTTTTGGAATCAAATCATCGCGGAGCAAAACAGACAGCTTACCAAATCCTGGTAGCATCGAGTCAAGAAAAACTGAACGCTAACACATGGAGATATCTGGGATACCAAAAAAGATATCCTCCAATCAAAGCATTCAGATAAAATATTAAGGGCAAGAAACTCTCGAGCGAAATGATCTATTACTGGAAAGTCCGGGTTTGGGATGAACATGGAATTGAATCTGATTGGTCTGAACCTTCTTCCTGGGAAATGGGATTACTCAATCAAAGTGACTGGGGGGCTGAATGGATAAATGCCGGTAAAATAGATACGGAAAATACAGAAGAACTTTATGCAGATGATCCTGCCCCTCTATTCAGACGTGACTTTATCATTGATAAGAAAATCGAAAAAGCACGACTCTATATTTCTGGTTTGGGATATTACGAAGCAACCATCAACAGTGAAAGGGTTGGTGATCATTTTTTAGATCCCGGCTGGACAAATTACAGCAAACGTGTTTTATACAGCACTTACGATGTAACAGATTAGGTAAAGATGGAGGAAATAGTTTGGGAGTCACTCTGGGCAATGGATGGTATAATCCTTTACCAATGACGATGTGGGGAAGGCTCAATCTACGTCAACACCTTACCATTGGTCAGCCTCAATTTATTGCCCGACTGAACATTAAGTATACAGATGGAACAACACATACATTGGTTTCTAATAAGGAGTGGAAAACAGATGAAGGTCCAATCATTCGCAACAATATTTATCTCGGTGAAATCTATGATGCCCGCAATGAGATTGAGGGTTGGGACTCTTTCGGTTTTGATGATAGCCATTGGATCAATGCAACAAGTTGCTAAAGATGACCCTTGGAAAACTTCAGGCTCAGAATCAACCACCCATAAAGATTACAGGGAAGCTAAGTCCAATTGAGTTGACCGAGCCGAGAACATCCGTTTATATTTTTGATATGGGTCAAAACTTTGCAGGCTGGGTCAAATTGAAGGTTGAAGCAACAGCCGGCACACAAATAAAACTTAGATATGGAGAGTTATTAAACGAAGACGGAACACTAAATGGTTTGACCAGTGTTGCCGGACAAATTAAGGGTAGGAACAGTGATGGCACTTTAAGAGGAGGCCCCTTTTCTCCGGATACCGCCTGGCAGAGCGATACTTATATTGCCAGCGGAAAAGGTATTGAATATTACACACCAAGATTTACTTTTCACGGTTTTCGTTATGTGGAAGTTACCGGGTATCCCGGAAAGCCTTCAATGGATGCAATTGAAGGATTTCGCTTAAGCAGTGACTTAACTGGATCAGGTTCTTTTGAATGCTCAAAAAAGCTATTTAACGATATTCAAGAAATGACAGAATGGACTTTTCTGAGTAACGTGTTCAGTGTTCAATCGGATTGTCCCCACCGGGAAAGATTTGGGTATGGAGGAGATATTGCGGTCACTACCGATGCATTCATATATAATTTTGATATGTCTGGTTTTTACGCAAAAGTTGTTCGTGATTTTCAGGATGCAGCCCATTCAAATGGTATGTTTACAGATACTGCTCCTTTTGTGGGTATTGATTATTGTGGCATTGGGTGGGCACTTGCTCACCCACTATTGCTATTAGAGCTATATCAATATTATGGCGATGTTTCACTGATTGAAGAGCAATACGAAACAGCCCAAAAGTGGTTCGAAGTGGTGATTTCAGAAAATGATTTGATCATAACAGATGGACTCAGTGATCATGAAAGCCTTGCTCCAATCCCGACATCTGAAATGGTAACTCCTTTATATTATCAAAGTGCAGTGATGATGTCTGAATTGGCAGTGATTATGGGTCGAAAGGAAGATGCTGATAAATATGAAAAACTTTCCGGGGAGATTAAAGAAGCATATCTGGAAAAATTTCTTGAAAAAGAGAAGGGCAGGTTTGCACCATACACACAGGGGAGTCAATCATTTGCTTTGTATACCGGTTTAACACCAAAAAATGAAATTGGGGATGCGGTTTCAGAACTCCTGAATAATATTAGGGATCATGATGGACATTTAACCACCGGTATATATGGAACCAAATATTTGCTGGATGTCCTTTCAGGATACGGCTATGCAGAAATTGCCGGCAAAATTGTAAGTCAGACAGGTTTCCCGGGCTGGGAAAATATGTTGGCCAATGGTGCAACAACCCTTTGGGAACACTGGGAATTTAGCGATAATACCTATTCCCACAACCATCCAATGTTTGGCTCCGTGAGTGAGTGGTTTTACAAATGGCTTGCAGGCATTCAAGCAGATCCATCTGCCATTGGATTTGATAAGATCATCATAAGGCCACAGTTTATCTCAGATGTGGATTGGGTAAAGGCTCACCATAATTCTGTTTATGGAAAAATAATGAGTGCATGGAAACGAGATGAGAATTCCTTTAAATTGGATATTACAGTTCCGGTAAATTCAACAGCAATAGTTTATCTTCCTGCTGAGAATGATTCCGAGATAAAGGAAGGGGGAACTGTTATATCAGATGTGAAGGATGTAGAGTTTGTGAAAATAGAAAATGGTAACGCTGTATTTACTGTTGGCTCCGGCAACTATTCATTCGACGTAAAGTTAAAATGAAACTCAGATGAGAAATTATTGCAAAAACTTCTTGAGTCTGTTCCTTATATTTCTCAGCATATCATGCTTTAGGACTCAAGAAATTGAAATCTATGTTTCACCCAATGGAGATGATAAAGCGAGTGGAGATTTATCAAATCCAATAGCAAGTCTGCAGCGTGCAGCAGAACTGGCAAGAGCAAAATCAGGAGAGGTTCCGGTTACAATTTTTTTATCTGGCGGGAATTACCGTTTAACTGAGCCTCTTGAATTGAGCATCGGGGACGGAGGAACTGAAGAAGCTCCCGTTCTTTGGAAAGCCAAAATGGGAGAAAAGCCCATCATTAGCGGAGGCATTTCAATTACAAAATGGAGCCAGGAAGAAGATGGGAGCTGGTCAGCGCTATTACCCACAGATTTTCATGGAGAATTCAGATCTCTATATGTAAATAACAAACGTGCAATAAGGGCGCGATTCCCTGATAATGAATATTTAAGAGTTGATAAAGCCGGCAAAGATAACAGGACGAATTTCTATTTTAAAGAAGATGATCTGCCAGAGATAAATGATGTTGAAAAACTTGAACTGGTCCTCATGCACGATTGGTCAATAACGCGTACCGGGGTAAAATCTATTAACTGGAACAGCAATCAACTTATTGCGGCCGATACCATAGGAGCACGGCTTCCATTTTTTACCTTAACACACTGGGAGGAGCATCCCCGTTATTATCTCGAAAATAACCGGGCATTTTGTGATAGTCCAGGTGAATGGTATTGTGATTTTGATGAGCGAAAAATATATTATTATCCGCTTCCCACCGAAAACATGAGTGAGACAGAAGGAGTGATTCCTGTTGCTCCCAGGTTAATGACCATAGCAGGTAATCAGGAAAAGCATGTTGGCTTTATCAGTTTTGAGGGAATAAGCTTTGAACACAGTGCATGGCAACTACCCGACAGAGGATATTGTGGAATACAGGCTTGCATGTTCAACGACCGCCAGGAGACGGAAAATGGATGGAATAAAGTACCCGCTGCTATAGAACTTGACTTTGCAGAGCATTGTGGATTTTATAACTGTACCATCAGACATACCGGTGGCTCTGGTATCTGGATGCGCGAAAATTGTCAGGACTGTGAAATTTCTGAGTGCCACATATATGATATATCCGGTAATGGCATAAATATTGGCGAAGGCACCGATCGATTGGTACATGAAATCCCATGGTGGAAAGCTACACCTGAACAAGTCTCCAGGAATAACAAAATAAGTCATTCCCTCATTGAAGATTGTGGGAAGCAGTTTTACGGTGCAGTTGGGATCTGGGGCGGATTGGTTGCGAATACTATGATTGATCATAATGAAATCAGGGATTTACCCTATAGCGGGATTTCTGTTGGGTGGATGTGGAACGGCACTCCAACTCCATGCAGGGAGAATATGATCCATGCAAATCATATCCATCATATCATGAAAATACTCAGTGACGGTGGAGGTATATATTGCCTGGGTTTGCAGCCCAACAGTCAGATTACAGACAACCTCATCCATGACGTTACTATCAATACGGGAAGGGCCGAGAGCAATGGAATGTTCCTGGATGAAGGAATTACGGATTTGCTTGTAGAAAACAACATTGTCTATAACATAGCCCGTTCTCCCTTGAGATTTCATAAGGCATTTTACAATGTTGTGCGCAATAATGTTCTTGTTTGTGGAGACGGTATTCCTCCAATACGATACAATAACACAAAGGAAGAGGATATCAAAAAAGTTGATAATAGGGTGTTGCAGCAATCCTCTGAAGCAGATCTGGTATTACTAAAATCAATCGTTAAGAAACGAATTATCGAAATCCATGAGAAATCACATTAGATTATCTGGCGTCATTGTTCTGTTTTTTCTTATTCATTCATCTTCCATCCCTGCTCAGGACTTTTACAATCCGACAGATCGTTTATGGGAGCCTGTTCCGGATGAGATTTACTACCAGGAGTTCGGACAAAAAGTTTCATTGGATAAGCCGGCAACAGCCATTGAAGTATTCAATGATCACTGTTATGTAGTTGTTGAAGGTAGGATGCACCTGCTTCAGAATGGGTCTGTTCATCCTGCGGATTCCGGACCGGCAAATGTAAAACGGCTAAAATCCCTGAACGGGACACTCTGGGCCCTTTCATCAGACGGAATCTACAGTTTGAAAGAGAACGATTGGTTAAAAATTGCTGATCTGGAGGTTGTGGATATCTGTATGCACCTTGAAGTTTTGCATGCAGCTACCAGAACTGAAGTGTTTCGACTTGAAGATGAAAAGTTCATAGACATTAAACCGGAAGGGGGATACCTGTCAAGCGATATCACCATGCTCATGGAAGATGGCAGTCAGGTTCTTGCCGATCCGGTTCAGATAGGACCCATTGATCGGATCGCTTCTTTCAGTGGCACACTCTATATCCTTGGTCCAGGCGGAAGAATGGCGCTGCTGGATGGTAAAATAGTGAATCAGGATTTCATTGACTGGGGCAAGCTCCCTTCTCCAGACACCCGTGATATGCTTAGTATGGGAAGCCGACTGTTTATCAGCACCAATCGCGGACTGGGCGTTATTACGGGGTGCTGCAATAACTTCTCTTAAAGGAAAAGACGGCCTTCCTTTTGAAGAAACAACCTGTCTTGAAGAAGGATTTGAAAATGACATCTGGATTGGTACCACCAGAGGGGCCGTTCGCATGCTAAAGGATGACTGGCACTATTTCGGCGCCGATCACTGGCTGCCCGGTGACAATGTCAATCGATATAGCCGTTGGAAAGAATGACGTCTATATTGCCACAGATCATGGTATTGGTGTGATTCATTATGAGCCCTATACACTTCGGAAAAAAGCCGATTATTATGAAAGACACATCAATGAGTGGGGACATAAGCGACTTGGTTTTATACATACTTTGTATAAGAAAGATGACCAGTGGATCAGGGAAGTGAGCGATAATGACGGTGGACATACAGCCCCTTATCTGGCTGCCATGTCATACAAGTATGCCGTAACCGGAGATGAAACAGCACGTCATGAAGCTGTGGAATCATTTAAGGCCATGTTGTGGCTGGGATCAGTTACTACAGTGGATGGTTTTGTGGCGCGTTCCATCTGGTCAACCACCGCAGATGCAGATACGCGTGGAAGGCATGGTTCGGGGGGATTACCGGCAAAATGGTACCCCACGAAAGATGGCCTTTGGTACTGGAAAGGAGATACATCAAGCGATGAAATCGTAGCACATTTTTATTCTGTTTCTGTTTTTCATGACCTGGTTGCAGAAGGAGAAGAGAAGGAGATGGCCAGGAATCATCTTGCAAAAATCGCTTCGTTTATTATTAAGAACGGATTTGTGCTGATCGATATGGATGGTAAACCCACCAGGTGGGGCCGCTGGGATCCAAAATATCTGCTTAGTCCTTACGGATATTCTGACAAAGGTTTAAATGGTCTTGAAGCAATGACCTTTATGCAAACTGCTTATGCATTAACCGGTGACAACGCATTTAAAGAGGGCTTTCAGCAACTGTTGGATTGGGGATACCAGAACTATATCGTCCGCCTGAAAAACACATTCCCTCCTGCAAATGTGGCACCATGGGATGATAATCTGGCATATCAGAAGCTATTATACCATATTGCGCTATACAGACGATCCGGCATTAAGATCCATCTACCTCCGCAGTTTAGAACGTACCTTCGAAGTAAAAAGAATGGAACACATTGCCTGGTTCAATTTTGCCTATGGAGCCATCACAGGCAATGATTGTGAAGCAGACAAAGCAGTAAAGCATTTGCGTGAATGGACCATGGATTGCATAGAACATAATTACAGCAATTCGTTCAGGGACGATCTGTTTCCGGAACCAGGGTATGTTCCTTATGAAGCAGGGACAAAGGCGATGTCGCCACGCGAAACCTGCGTAAAAAGAGGTAGCCGCAATGCCCTTGGATATGACGGCGGAGCCAACGGCAGAAGGGTCATGGAACCCACTGGATTTTTACGTGACTACTGGCTGGGACGGTATCATGGTATGATTGAAGCACCTTCCACTCAGGAGAAAGAGTTCATCTCTGTGAATCCAGGGGAAAATGAGGAATTTGGGGCAAAAGCCTATGACGGACCTCCCCGGCCAAAAATGTACTAAGATGTACCAGACATGAAAATTATAACAATTGTCTCTTTCATATTATCTGTGGCTAATCTTCATGGACAGCATGGGTTGACAGCGAATTAATATTTCCTTTGCAGGAAAAGCATGTACACTCGAGCAGTATTGTTGAATTGCCCAATGGTGATCTTCTGACCTGCTGGTTTGAGGGAAGCGGCGAGCGACAGTCAAATGATGTGGTGATTAATGGTTCTCGACTAAAAAAAGGCGAAACCGAATGGAGTGAACCCTTCTTAATGGCAGACTCGCCCGGTGAGCCGGATTGCAATCCGGTATTATTCCTTAACAATAGTAAAAAGCTGTTTTTAGTGTGGATTGTAGTCAAAGCCAACAGGTGGGAAACTTCCGTTCTAAAAGTTAAAACAACAACAGATTATAATGATGATGGCGCACCTGTATGGGAATGGCAGGATGTTATCCTGTTGAAACCCGGTGTGGAATTTGAAGAAAGAGTGAAGGAACAATTTGAAAAATATGGCAGGAAAGATTTAGCCTGGTCCGAATATGCACTCCCTTATGAAGAGATGCTTATGGAAGCAGCAAGGGATCCAAAGAAACGGGAAACAGGGTGGATGTCCAGAACCCATCCAACAATCTTACAGAATGGGAAAATACTGTTACCCCTCTACTCGGACGGATTTAATTTTGGATTGATTGCAATTTCAGAAGATGATGGTGAAACCTGGAAAAGCAGTCTCCCTATTGTGGGCCGCGGATTAAACCAGCCGAGCCTGGTGGTGCGTAATGATGGTTCAATCGATGCTTATATGCGGGATGATGGCGATGAACCCGGCAGGATTTTGATCAGTCATTCAGATGACGGGGGTTATTCCTGGAGTTATGCGCAAAAGTCAGAAATTCCAAATCCAGGTTCAAGTGTTGAGGTAATCAAATTAATCAGTGGTAACTGGCTGATGGTCCACAACGATGTTGATGATGGAAGATACAGTCTGGCAGCTGCAATTTCTGATGATGAGGGAGATTCCTGGAAATGGAAGAGAAAACTGGAATTTCTGAAAGAGGGAAATTTCTCCTATCCATCTGTGATTCAGGCCAGGAATGGCAGGATTCATATAACTTATTCTTATCGCTTAAGCGATGAAAAGAAATCCATAAAACATATTGCGTTTGAAGAAGCGTGGATTAAAGGTGATTCAGAGCCGTGACTTTTCAAATCATAATTTCTTAATACATTCAGGGTATGCAAATATTGAAAGATCTTTATCAGGTAGGTGGCGATTTAAACGGTGTTACCTTCGATTTGCAGGGTGCATTGTGGAATGATGCAAATTCATACATCCTGAAGACGAACGAAGGGCTGGTTATGTTTGATTGCGGATGTGGCAATACCATGGAACAAATTTTCGATAACATGAAGTATTGGGATCTTTCACCCAATGATATTCGTTATTGTATTCTCACTCATCCACATTTAGACCATGCAGGTGGAGCTCATATTCTGAAAAAGAAGGGCGTAAAAATAATTGCCCAAAAAGAAACAGCAGATGCCGTTTCAACCGGGGATGAGCGTTGTTGTGGATATCTTTACCATAAGATATTTACGCCCGTTACTGTGGATAAAACTGTTGTCGATAGCCAAATCCTAAGCATTGCAGGAATTAAAATAGCAGTACTGCATTATCCTGGCCATACAATGGGATGTACGGCCTATTCGTTCCTGCATGAAAATAAACATATTGTTGTGAGTGGGGATATTATCGGGACACTGCTGGGCGGTGATTTTGGTTGGGATGGATCCATTGATTTCAACAAGAAAATTTACACCGAATCGCTTCGCCGATTTGCAAAGATTAATATGGATATCATGTTGCCCGGCCATGGATTGATATATTTCCACAAACCTCAATGGCGGGTTGAAGAGGCCCTGAATAGTGCTTTAATGAACTGGAGGTAGTCTGATTTCAACGAACAACTGATCGTTATGAAAACCCTGCAAACCCAACACTTACTCTTCTGTTGTGCATTGTTGGCCTGGGTCGTCCAGGTGACGGGGCAGGAACGGTTTTACGAATACCTCTCCGAACCAGGAATGATGCCGGAACGCGGTATTTGTGCCCATCGTGGAGCCATGGATACCCATCCTGAAAATACCCTTGCTGCGTTTAATGAAGCAGTGCGCCTTGGTGCACATATGATAGAGTTGGATGTGCGTATCACAAAAGATGGTCACCTGGTTATTATGCATGATGAGACTGTGGACAGGACCACAAACGGGAAGGGTCCTGTTTCTGAATTATCGATCGATGAAGTAAAACGTCTTGATGCCGGCAGCTGGAAATCTGAAAAATTTACTGGCGAAACAGTTCCTACCTTCAAAGAGGCACTGGCAGTAATGCCCGAAAATATCTGGTTGAACGTGCATATGAAGGGTGGTACAAGAATAGGGGAAAAGGTTGCCAGGGTCATTGTGGATGAAAACCGGGAGCACCAGGCGTTTCTTGCCTGCGGATCGGAGGCTGCCCGAGGCGCAAAAAAGATAAGCCAGGAGCTTATGATCTGTAACATGGAAAGGCTGGAGGATCGGAATGAATATATAAAGGAGACCATCCGGCAAAAGAGTCAGTTTATCCAGTTACTCGAAAACAGGACAGGCCAGCATTTGGACCGGGAGATTGCCACATTGAAACAGCATCACATTCGCATCAATTATTGTTGTACCGACGATGAAGAGGAAGTAAAATCCCTCTTTGATAGCGGGATTGATTTTATTCTTACAGATCAGCTGTCAGAGATGCTGGAAGTGGCGGCATCTCTGGGTATTGAACCGGTTAAAAAGCCCGACTAGGCCATAATGGAAGGACTGCCAGCATGGAAAAAAATATTGTTATACTCCTGATTGTTTGCCTGCTAGCTGCTTGCCATAGTCCCGAAAAACCAAATCTGGAAAACGTTACGATTTTCATTGATGGAGAAGAACACGTTGATTATCAGAAGATGGTTGCGGAAGTGCTGATTTCTGAGGTCAGCAAAAGGACTGGATATAGCTGGACGGCAGCACCAGGATCCGCGGAAAATGAACACACCATTCTCTTATCAATCGATTCATCTCTTTCAATAAATCCTGAAGGTTTTCATCTGAAGATTCATAAGAACAAGGAAAAATACAGCGTTGAGATAAGCAGTTCCGATAAACGCGGTTTACTCTACGGGACAGGAAAATTTCTTAGAATGCTTGAATGGGAAGCAGGGATGGCCCGGATCCCTGATGATGTGGATATCACTACGTCACCTGAGTACGCCATTCGCGGCCACCAGTTTGGATATCGCAATACGGCCAATTCATGGGATTCCTGGAGTGTTGAGCAGTTCGATCAGCAGTTTAGGGAACAAATGTTATTCGGTGCGAATAGCTTTGAAAATATCCCTTTTCAGGATTCCGCATCAAGTGTTCATTTCAAAGTAAACCCTGCAGAAATGGAGATTTACTTGAGTGAAATCTGTGACAAATATGATGCAGACTATTGGGTGTGGACGCCCGCCCCTGCTGATTTAACAGATAGAGAAGCACATCAGGCAGGACTTGAAGAACAGGAAGCCTTTTTCGCATCATGTCCGCGACTTAATGGGGTATTTGTCCCAGGTGGTGACCCCGGAGATAATCATCCATCTGATCTGATGCCGTACTTGAAAGAGCTGGCTTCTTTGCTGAATAAATACCACCCGGATGCAGGATTGTGGGTCTCAATGCAGGGATTTGAAAGGGAGAAAGTAGAATATTTCTTTAAGTATCTGGAAGAAAATGATCCGGACTGGCTAACAGGTCTTGTTTACGGTCCGGGCAGTCCACCCATAGAGATCGAGCGTAAGCACCTGCCCGGAAAATATATGCATCGCTCCTACCCTGATATTACGCACAGTGTAAGATGCCAGTATCCTGTAAAAAAATGGGATCAGGCATTTGCACTTACCCTGGGCAGGGAATGCACCAATCCCCAACCACTTTATTACGCCAGCATCCATAACAGGGATGCGGTGTTTTCAGATGGATTTATTGCTTATTCCGATGGAACGCATGATGATGTTAACAAAGTAGTATGGAACCAGTTGGGATGGAACTCTGATCGTGATGTGAGAGAAATTATGGTTGAATATTGCCGGTTTTTCTTTGGAGCGAAGGTTGCCGAAAAGAGCGGCTGATGGGATTTTTGCGCTGGAGCAAAACTGGACAGGTCCGGTTCTGGGTAATAAGGTGATTGGTGAAACCCTGAGTTTATGGAAAAAACTGGAAACGGAAAATGCTCAGTTGGCTGGAAATTGGAGATGGCAGCAACTGGTCATGCGGGCATATTATGATGCATACATTCAGAAACGCCTGGCTCATGAGAAAAACCTGGAAGCAAAAGCCAATGAATCACTTGGGAAAGCAAAAACCATTGGAGCCGATGAGGCCATGAAAGAAGCTTTCACCCATTTACAAAAGGCCGATCAAGAATTAGTAGGACAGGATCTGAAGCATAAAATTCTTCAGTATGGCGAAGATCTGTTTGAATCTGTCGGAGCACAAACAAGTGTACCCAGGTATCATGCTTCCGGATATGAAAGAGGTGCTGTACTCGATTTTTTGGATTACCCCTTAAACAACAGGTGGTGGCTGGAGGATAAGTTTACAGAAATAAAGGCCTTGAAATCCGAAGAAGAAAAACTGGCCATGCTGGAATATATCATCACCTATGAAAATCCGGGAGAAGGAAGTTTCTATGACAATATCTCCAGTGCCGATGCCAGACATGTGGTATCTGAAACCGATGACGCCATTGACTATTTATGGGAAAATAATGGTTTCAGCAGGAAACGCTTATCCACTCAGCTGTTCCAGTTCTCTCCTATCCTGGAGTACGATGAACTTGATCCGAAAGCAGATTATATCATTCGGGTTACGGGATACGGAGAGGCACTATTACGTGCAAATGGAAAACGATTAATACCCACCATATACAACAAAGGATTCGAACAGTTCAAAGAGTTTCCGCTGCCAAAGGAATTGATAAAAGATGGCAGGCTGAAAATAACATTTGATAAACCCGATGAAGAACATCTGAACTGGAGAAAACAATCCCGCGTCACCGATGTATGGATTTTAAGGATGCCAGAATAACCATTAAACACTAACTCAAGATGAATCTTTTTAAACTTTCCTTAGTCACAATAACCATCGCTTTCCTGGGATTTTTAATCACTTCATGTGAGCAAACAAAGGAACCTGTTGATTATGTGGACCCCTTTATCGGAACAGATTTTTTCGCACACATGTTCCCCGGTCCGGGTTTACCCTTCGGCATGGTGCATCTCAGTCCGGATGTTTACAACAAGGGGTGGACCTATGCTTCCGGTTACCAGTGGGCTGACAACTCCATCATGGGTTTTAGCCATACCCATTACAGCGGGGTGGGTATGGTAGCAAAAGGTGACCTGCTAATCATGCCTACTGTCGGTCAAAAACTCCAGGTAACTCCCGGGTCCAGGGAAAATCCCGATGAAGGCTACCGCTCAAGGTTTGACCACGGGGATGAAACAGCCTCACCCGGATACTATTCAGTTCTTCTGAAAGACTACGATATCGAAGCTGAATTAACGGTTACCAAAAGGGCAGGGATGCACAGGTATACCTTCCCGGAATCGGAAAATTCACACATACTGATTGATCTTGGACACATTCTGGGCAAAGAACCATCCGGGAAATCACACGTGGAATTTGTCAACAACAATACCATTGAAGGATTTAAGCTATCCCAGGAAGCCAGGCTCTATTTTGTTGCCGAATTTAGCAAGCCGTTTGCCGCATACGGAACCTGGGATGGAACTTATGCCACACCCGAGTCAGGGGCAAATCTCTTTCCCTATAAATCTGCAGAATCGGGAAGAAAGGTAGGTGCATTTGTGAATTACAGAACCAGTGCCAGTGAAAGGATTCTTGTTAAAGTGGGATTGTCCTATGTGAGTGTTGAAGGGGCCAGAAACAACCTTAAAGCCGAAATCCCTGGATGGGACTTTGACCGTGTTAGATCAGATGCAAGAAATACCTGGAACAAAGAATTGAAAAAAATTGAGATTAACGGTGGATCGGAAGATCAAAAGCAGGTTTTTTATACAGCACTCTATCACTCCCTGCTGGCCCAGGTAATTTCTTCCGATGTGGATGGAAAGTATTTTGGAATGGACGGAAAGGTCCATGTGGCCGAAGATTACGATTTCTTTCCATCCTTCCTGTGCTGGGACACCTACCGCTCTGAGCATCCCCTGATGACATTAATCGAACCGGAACATGTGAATGATATGATTAAATCGATCGTGTCAAAAACAAAACATTATGGGTGGCTGCCGGCACAACATCACCGCAATGTATTCGGACAGGGTATGGTGGGTGATCACCTGGTTCCGATTATTGTGGATGCCTATATGAAGGGCTTCAGGGATTACGATGTGGATTTCATTTTTGAGGCCATGCGTGAGAAGGCCACGCAACTTCCTCCTGCGCCCCTTCCTGAATCTGCCGGCCGTTCTGGATTACTATACTACAAGGAGCTGGGCTATGCCCCGGTGGATAAAGTAACTGAATCGGTACCAAACACGCTGGAACTTGCCTATAACGATTGGTGTATTGCACAGATGGCCCAAGAAATTGGAAGAGATGCCGATTATGAACTTTTCATGCAAAGGGCACATAATTATTTGAACCTGTTTGATTCCACTACCAACTTTATGCGTCCCAGAAACCTGGACGGATCATGGCTCAGGTCCTGCGGGAACCAGCCTGCTGAAATTATAAAATCCGGCGATCACACCTACTACGGTTGTTTCGATCCTCTCCTGGTTGGAAGGCGGCCAAACCGAAATTATACAGAGTCCAATGCCTGGCAGTATGTCTGGTCTGTGCAGCATGATATAAACGGATTGGTTGATCTCTTTGGAACTACTTCTGCATTTGTCTCCAAAGCTCGATTCTCTGTTTACCATGAGTCCCGAGATCACCGGACCAAAATATGTCGGGGTAGTCGGGACCATCGGTCAATATGTACACGGGAATCAACCTTCTCATCATGTGGCTTATCTGTACAACTATGTGGGCATGCCGTGGAAGACCCAGGAACGGGTGAGCCAGGTAATGGACCTTTACAGAACCGGACCTGGGGGAATTTGTGGCAATGAAGATATGGGCTCGCTCTCATCATGGTATGTACTGAGTGCCATGGGAATCTATCCGGTGTGTCCGGGTCAGAATATTTACCTGATAGGAACACCCCACTTTGATGAAGCGACAATCAAGCTGAATCATCCCTATGAAGCCGGGGAGTTCACCATCAAAGCCAACCAGGTGTCGCCGGTCAACAAGTATATCCAATCGGCAACCTTAAACGGAGAATCAATGAGCAAAACCTGGCTTTCGCATGAAGATATCATTCAGGGGGGAACCCTTATTTTTGAAATGGGAGCTGAACCGAACCCGAAATGGGGCAGCAGTGAATCAGATATCCCGCCATCCATGACACGTTAAAAACTGTATGAAATATCCAACTGGAAAAATTAGCGAAAATCTATTCCATATTTTGCATATGAGCCCGCAAAATAGAGTGGTAAAAAAATGATTTTCTTATCGTCTAAGACACCCATTTGCCCTGCATGAAAAACCAGAGAATACAAAGGATTATACCTTTCCCTGTATAGATGTAAACTTCTAAGTTTTCCTGAGGGACCATCTTTTACTTCAATTGGATAGAAATTTCCGTCATGGGATAATAAATAATCAATTTCGGCACTACTATTTTTTGCATCCCGTGCCCAATAATAAAGTGGATTGTTTTTAACCGTGGCAATTTCTTGTCCCACAAATTGCTCTGCAAGCTGTCCCCGATAAATTGCCAGTAAATTTTTATGATTTAGGGTTTCGTTGTAATCGATACCCATCAACCTATTCATTAATCCAATATCAAGAAACAGACTCTTAAATTTCTTATCAGAAGCATGGACTTCTATTGGAATTCCTGGACTGCTCAAAGACTTTACTTTCTGAGCAATACGAGCCATTAATAGGCTATTATAGGCTTTCTTAATGGTTGGAATGGTAAAATCTTTTGCAAGTCCTGTATATTTTATTTGTTTCCCTACGTTAGCTGCAATACCAAAGAAAACCGTTCTTAAGCAATTTATGTCCGTTCTGGGTTTGTATTTATTAAAATCCCATTGATAAGTCTTACAGATTTCATCTTGCACCTCAGCTGCCGATTTAATTGATTTGGAGTCAATATACTCCTGAATAGACTCAGGCATTCCACCCACCAACCAGTAAATCCTCAATTGCTCTAAAAGGAATTCATGTGTGGACTTCGAAACATCACTAACTGGTTCATTGCAAACATTAGCGGCTTTGTCATAGTTCAAAGCAAGCAGAAATTCAGAAAAGTTCATAGGATGAACTTCTAATGATTGAATCCGTCCTACGGGAAACGAAATTTCACTAAAAACAAATTCCAAAAGAGAACCGGCAGCACAGTGAATCAGATATCCCGCCATCCATGACACGTTAAAATATCATGTAAATACCCTAAAATATCTGTAGCATTGAAGCTCGAAATAATTGTTCTTTGTAACCAATAATATTAAAACACCATAGATGCTCACAGGCATAGATTACTTTATTGTTATCGCCTATATTATTGGAATAATGGTCCTGGGCTTCTATTTCAGAAGATATGTTGCTTCTTCCGAGGACTATTTTCTGGGGGGCAGAAGTTTGCCATTCTGGGCCATCGGGATGTCGATCGTTGTGTCAGATATTGGCGCAATGGATTTTGTTGGGGTTTCGGGACAGGCTTACCGGTACGGGATTTCTGTTGGGAATTTTGACTGGATCGGATCTGTGCCTGCCATGTTGCTGGCTGCATTTATATTTATCCCCTACTTTTGGCGGGGTGGCATGTATACCATTCCTGAATACCTGGGAAGAAGGTATAACCGTCATGTCCGCACCATCGCCTCTCTGACCTGGATTACCTTTTTCGCTGTAGATCTGGGCGTATTGTTCTGGGCCAGTGCCGTTCTTCTTAATGTTCTTATGGGATGGCCTGTCTGGCTCTCCATTATGCTCACGGCCGGCGTGGTTGGTTTGTATACCTATTTCGGAGGGATTACAGCAGTTGTGATGACTGATGTTGTTCAGTTGGTCATTATGTTCGTTGGCGGATTAACCTTAACGTTTTTAGGCCTTCATGCGGTTGGGGGATTTGATGGTTTGGTGGATAAAATTAGCGCAATGGGACCCGAGTACAGAAACCATTTCGATCTTATCCAACCCTCCGATACTAAAACCCCGTTCCCCTGGACCGGCATTCTATTCGGACTGACTTTTGTGATGGCAAATGCTTATATGATAGGGAATCAGACCATTGTCCAGAGATGTCTGACTGCAAAAAACGAATGGCATGCCAAAGCCAGTATGATATTTGCTTCGGGACTTAAGATGCTGGTTCCCATACTTGTCCTTTTTCCCGGGCTCATGGCCATTGTCCTCCATCCAGGATTGGAGGATGGTGATCAGGCCCTGCCCATGATGATCAAAAGTATACTGCCACCCGGACTTATCGGTCTCATGTTTTCTGCTTTTTTTGCAGGACTGATGTCCAGTGTTGATTCGCTGCTGAATTCTACTGCCACACTCTTCACAAAAGACATTTACGAACCCTTCATAAGAAAGGGTGCAACGGATAAGCACTACCTCAAAGTGGGTAAATTGACTACCCTGGTATTACTGATCATTGGAGTTGCCACATCTCCCATCAGCAGCAAATTCCCTGGAATTTATGTGGCCATACAAACCTTCTTATCTTATTTCCAGGGTCCATTATTTGCGATTCTGCTGCTGGGGATATTCTGGAAAAGGACCACACAATGGGGCGGACTTTCCGGACTGTTGATTGGTATTGGATTTGCGACCATACTGAATACCTTTAAAGGTTCATTCTTTACCATAGAAGATCCGTTTCTTTATGTATCCTGGTGGTCATTTGTCGCCGGTTTCATTATCACAGTTGCAGTAAGTCTGTTCACATCACCTCACCCGGAGATAAAGTTGGAAGGATTGGTCTTTAAAGCAACATTAAAAAAGAAAGGATAGGAGGCAACATATGCTAAACTTTGATTGGCTTGCAGGTGTATCTCAGGAGTCAGCAAAAATGGTATTCCTTGTGTTATTTGTTCTCATAGGTGTTCTTATTCTGTTTATTCCCAATGACTATATTTTTCAGGGAATCGAAAAAAAGAAGAGGCGCTGGTGGAATAATTTGAAATTATGGGCCATTGGTGCTTTGGCCCTGTTGTTCTTCACCTATTATATATTTTAGGGGCACCTTTTAATGATCGATCTGAATAAAATGGATTCAAAAGAAAAAAGCGGAAAACTTAAAAACGCTCAAATAAACAACGCACTGGGTCTGTTCATTCTCTTTTTTGGGATTGTGGTCATGGTTGCCATGGTTTTTACAAACACCCGGATCCAGCAACTGACGGACCTGATTGCCGGACTGGTCCTGAGTGCCATTGGAGGTGGAATGATGCTTAAATCAAGGAAGACCATTAAATCGCTTAAATGACCTCATTTACCAGAATACTATCTAAAAATTGGGCACTTCAGTCCTCCGAGTTAATAGACCAGGGAGGAGAAGAGATCTCCAGTCCGTCTTACAGCATCGATGGATGGATTCCGACAGAAGTACCGGCTACTGTATTAGCCGCACTGGTTAAGAATCAAGTCTTCAATGACCCCTATTTCGGAAGCAATCTAAATGATATTCCACTGGAACAATTCCAGGTTCCCTGGTGGTATCGTACCGATTTTGATCTTCATCCAACGCAGGCCGGTAACACTGTTATAATAGGTTTTGACGGTTTGAATTACAAAGCTAACATCTGGTTAAACGGAAAGCAAATTGCCACTTCCCAAACTTTCACCGGAGCATTTCGCCGTTTTAAACTGGACATTTCTGAAAATATTGTTCCCGGCAACAATGTGCTGGCAGTGGAAATCATCCCTCCTAAAGCCGGAGATTTTTCAATTGGCTTTGTTGACTGGAACATTGATCCACCGGATCATAATATGGGTATATTCAGGGAGGTAACTTTACATTTTAACAGGGGTGTCTCTATTGAAAACCCATTTGTTGAAACAATTTTCAATACTGAATTTCCTGAACAGGCAGCACTAAAGATTACAGGAGAACTGGTTAATTATACCACTAAAAAAGTTTCCGGAATTCTTAAAGGCTCCATTGACAAACTCCGGTTCAGCAAATCAGTTGTATTAGCACCTGGTGAGCATAAACACCTGTGCCTTACTCCTGAAGAGTTTCCGGAGCTGAATATAAGGAATCCACAATTATGGTGGCCAAATAATTTGGGCAAACCAAGTCTTTATAAACTGGAACTGCTTTTTGAAAATAACACTGAAGTATCTGATTTTAAGGAGGTTGTATTTGGAATCCGAAAGATTGAAGATTACATTAACAAAGAAGGTCACCGTGGCTTTAAGATTAACGGAAAAAAAGTACTAATCAAAGGAGCAGGGTGGACAGATGATCTTTTGTTGCAGGATACAGATGAATCGCTGGAAGCCCAGATAGCCTATGTAAAACACATGAACCTGAACTGCATCCGACTGGAGGGTATCTGGGGAAAAGATCAAACACTTTACGACCTGTGCGATAAGAATGGCATATTAATGATGGTTGGATGGAGCTGCCAGTGGGAACATGAGGATTACCTTGGCAAACCGGTGGACCCCTTGTACGGGGGAGTCACTGAACCTGAAGAGATAAAACTGATCGCCCAATCATGGGAAGATCAGATCCTCTGGCTGCGAAATCACCCCTCCATATTTGTCTGGACTGTGGGCAGCGACAAAATACCTCATTCAGACCTGGAAATAAATTACATCGAATCATTCAATAAATATGACACAACACGTCCCTATTTAAACTCAACAGGTGGTGTGGGAAGTGAACAGGGGATCATCACAGATGACGAGGTAATAAGTGAGATCAGTGGTTCTTCCCGGGTAAAAATGTTGGGGCCCTATGCCTATACTCCCCCGGTCTACTGGTACACAGACAAAAAACTTGGAGGGGCATATGGATTTAACACAGAAACATGTCCGGGTGCAAATGTACCTCCCCTGGAGAGCATAAAGAAGATGATCCCTGCGGATCAACTCTGGCCAATCAATGAAACATGGGAGCTTCACTGTGGGAAAAATGAATTCAGCACACTGGACCGCTTTCAGGAAGCAATAAACAAGCGTTATGGCGAAGCAAAAGATGTGGCAGATTTTGCAAAAAAAGCCCAGCTGCTAAATTATGAACTGATGCGGCCCATGTTTGAGGCATTTCAGGCAAATAAATCCAAAGCCACCGGCATTATCCAATGGATGCTTAATTCAGCCCTTCCAAATATGTACTGGCAGTTGTATGATAGCTATTTAATGCCAAACGGAGCTTTCTATGGCACGAAAAAAGCCTGTGAACCCTTACATCTTTTATACAATTACGGGCGGCACTCCGTAGCAATTGTCAACGATCATCTTTACCCTCTCACCAATCACAGGGCCCTTATCAGAATTTTTGATATCAACTCATCGGAGGTCTTTAATAAAATAATCCCAATAAATATTGACCCGGAGTCTGCATTTGAACTACGTAAACTTCCGGATAAGCTGATCCTTTCAAATACCTATTTTCTGGATCTGCGATTGGTGAATGACAAAGGGATTGAAGTGGGTAATAATTTTTACTGGTTATCCACCAGGAAAGATGTACTGGATTATGACGCCATATTTGAAAGCTGGCCATTTTACACTCCCAGCAAAGTTTATGCGGATTATACCCAATTGCACTCCCTGCCGGCAGTAAGTCTAAACATCAGTCATATTTTTGTAACGAGGGGGGAGAATCAAACTGTTACAGTGACACTGGAAAATCCAGGCAATCACATTGCTTTTTTTCTCGATCTGAATATTTCCGGAGAAAAAAGTGGTCATACAATTTTGCCGGTGTTCTGGGATGATAATTATATCAGCCTCTTGCCCGGAGAGACAAGGAAAGTACAGGCATCATTCGCAAAAAAAGATATTGCCGGTGATAAGCCTGAGTTAAAAGTAGAAGGATGGAATTTAGTGAATAATTAAATGTATAAAAGATGTCAGTATTAGCGATTAATGGTGGAAGTCCGGTAAGGAACTCAAAAACCAATCCATGGCCGGCATGGCCTGTCTGGGATAAGAAAGAAGAAAAATCCCTCCTTGAGGTACTGAATAGTGGGGTTTGGTCATACAATGGGCCCAAAGAGGTAGAATTTAATAAACGGTTTGCTGAATTTACAGGTACTAGATTATGCGATTTCAGCAGCCAATGGAACAGTGACTCTTCAGCTTGCCCTGGAGGCAATGGGTATTGGATATGGTGATGAGGTAATTCTACCGGGCTTAACCTGGCAGGCTACTGCTGCCACGGTTATTGATGTCAATGCAGTGCCCATCCTTGTGGATGTTTGCGCTGACACCTGGTGCATTGATCCCGCGGAGATTGAAAAAGCCATTACTCCAAAAACAAAGGCCATTATTCCTGTGCATCTGTATGGTAGTTTTGCGGACATGGACGCGATTATGGACATTGCGCAAAAACATCATCTGTATGTGCTAGAGGACTGTGCCCACAAGCATGGCGGTGAATGGAACGGGAAGAAAGCCGGAAGTATCGGCGATATAGGGAGTTTTAGTTTTCAGTTGTCCAAGCACCTGTCAGCCGGGGAAGGAGGAGCCTTAACCACCAATAATCCGGATCTTGCTGAGAAGCTTGACGCGTTGAGAAATTGTGGCAGAAGACCGGAGGGTGACGCGTATGTTGATAATGATAAAGGAGCCGGTGTGTATAGTGAGGATGGTAATTTTATTCAGTCGGGCAACTACCGCATTACAGAATTTCAGGCTGCCATTCTGATTGAAGGCTTAAAAAGATTACCTGAACAGAACCGTACCCGGGATCTGAACGGGATCTATGTGAACTCACTCTTGCAGCAATTACCCGGAGTGATTCCCATGAGTCGTGATAAACGGGAGACCAATGAGGCCTATTTCAATTTCGCCTTCAGGTACCATAGAGCTGAGTTCAAAGATTTGCCGGTAGAGAAATTCAGGAGCGCACTGGCAAGTGAGCTCGGGATAGGTGTTGATGCCTGCTATGAACCTTTAAACAATTGCTCCCTGTATGTACCCTTAACAAAACCTTCCAGGCATAAATTAAATGATGCATATTGGAAAGAGATTGATCCGGCAAGATTTGATTTACCCGTTTGTGAAAGGATCCATCAGGAGGAGTCGGTCTGTTTCCATCATAAAGTTTTAATGGGAAGCAAAGCGGATATGGACGGAATAGCAGAGGCGATTAAAAAGGTGTATGATCATGCCGGCGAGCTTCTTTAATATTGGGCAAAGTACAACATAACGTTCCCCAGGAAAAGATGAAAAAAATACAAGTTGCGATTATCGGAACCGGTTATATAGCAGATTATCATGCACGTGGCTTAAAGGCACTGGCGAATGTTGAAATTACCACTGCCATTGATACCAGGATTGAAGCAGCAAAGAAATTTGCGTCAACATACAGTATTAAAAATGTGGGGACCGATGCCATGAGCATCGTTGCCAGAGATGATATCGACGCTGTAGTTCTATGTATCCCAAACAAATACCATGCACCCTATGCCAAAGAGTTTTTAATAAATAGTAAGGATGTGTTCCTTGAAAAACCAATGGCAATGAATGCCGGAGAAGGTAAAGAAATCATAGATGCGGCCAGCGCAAGCAATCAACTGGTGATGGTTGGGCATATGTGGCGGTTCGACTCATGAGGTGAACCATATAAAAAATGTGATAGACTCAGGTGTACTCGGTGAAATTATCAAAACCAAAGGCTACGGAATTCATGAAAACTGGGGTCCTTCCGGTTGGTTTACACAAAAAAAGCTTGCCGGCGGCGGAGCACTGGCCGATATGGGTGTACATGCAATCGACACAGTTCGTTATATTCTGGGTGACCCAAAACCTGTAAGCGTATATGCAAAAATTGGAACCCACTATGGCGATTATGATGTGGACGATTCGGGGATCATTATGATCACCTGGGATAAGGGGACCACTTCCATCATTGAAAGTGGCTGGTGGCAACCCCATATGGATGGACCCGAAGCCGCCACCCGTCTTTTTGGAACAAAGGGATTTGCAAGTGTTTTTCCCACTTTTTTGAAGTATAAGGGCGATGAGACCATTGAAGAGTTTAAAGCCCACGGCCCGGCGAAATCCGAACATTGCGACCAGGTGATATATAATGCGCAGATGGAACATTTCATTCAATGCATCAGGACCCGGAACCAACCTTCACCAGGATTCACAGAAGGGCAGGTCGTTCTGCAAATTGTTGATGCAGCTTATCTGTCATCCCAGACAAACAAGGTGGTAACATTGGAATAGAACGATACTGGGTTGCAAATCCGTTCAGACTTATATCTGCTCACTTGATGAAATCCAGATAATTCTTGCGGTTTAGCAATTGCACATCTGCTTTGTAAGTCTCGGTCCATGATTTTGGGGCACGAACTTTCCCTTGTCCCCACTTGATCTCGTACCCGGTTAGTACTCCTTGGTGTTCCTCAATATAGTCTATTTCAGCTCCTGTGTAGAGTCGCCAGAAATATGAGTTCGATAACCATCTGTGATTGTTTAACCATTTCTGACGTTCGGCAATCAGGAAGTTTTCGAATAAGGCTCCAGAATCATTTCTTTGATCAAGGCGGTTCATATTACCAATCAAATAATTCCGGATTCCAGTATCCCAAAAGTAGATTTTACTCGATTTCTTAATCTCATTTCTCAAATTCCGACTAAACCCACCTAATCGGAAAAGAACGAAAGCCTTTTCAAATAATCCTATGTAAGATTCAACTGTTTCATGGTTCAGTTTTAAGGATTGGCTCAGTTCATGTATTGAAACCTCAGATCCGATTTGAAATGCTAATAATTTCAACAATTGATAGGCCTTTTGAATATGCCTGATCTGGCTGATTTCAATGATGTCCTTCATTAGATATGATTCGCTAATCTCTCTCAAGACTTCAAACCTGTCATTACGATTCGATTGAGTAAGGACCTCTGGATATGAACCAAAAACCAAAAAATCGTCCAGGAGTTGCTTTAGTTCAAAAGAATTATGCATCGAGCCCATCTCTTCCTGACTCAAAGGGAAAAGAGTAAAAACTCTTTTTCGTCCGGTCATTGGCTCCCCCAGTTTAGTTGCCAGGTCAAATGATGACGAACCAGTAACAACAACCCGTAATGAGGGCAATTCGTCATGAAGGATCTTTAAATGAATTCCCAAATCCGGAATTTTCTGACCCTCATCGATAAAAAGTAGTTCATATCCCTCAACCAAATCCTGCATTTTTTTCAGATCCTGTCCACTGAATACCTCCTGGTACCGTGCTTGATCTGCATTTACCCGTACTGTTTTATAAGGCAGTTCATTGGTGATGCTGGTCAATAACGAGGTTTTTCCTGTTTGTCTGGCACCATATAAAACAACAAGCTTCTGCCCCTTTATCAGTTCATCCAGAATGCTCTTTCTCAAGTATCTCTTGATCCACATAGAACAAATATCATCATTTTTTCTGGTTTACCGTATATATTCACGTGAATATTTCTGGTTTGACAAAATAATTATACTGATTTTAACTCATCTGGCTTGGTTTGGAATAAAAGCTCAACGCGGAGGCAGGACCTCAAATACAGATCCTAATTAATTTATATATTTTGCCTTCATTGGTTAAAAAACAATCATAGAATACAATAAAATATGAAGTATTTGGCAGCAATATTCTCGATATTTACATGAATTCGAAATTCTATGATTTATAATACCAATAAAAAAACAATAACATGAAACATAA
>CAVQAB010000029.1:0-85695 GCA_963710385.1 uncultured Bacteroidales bacterium
GCTGCTTATGTCGCTCCAGGACGGCCGTGTGATATGCATGAGCGGGGAGTAGGCGTGGATTTTCGAACGTACGCGAAAAACCAAATTGACAAATTGCCACGATTGTCATCCTGAGCGCAGCGAAGGATCTCGGTGGCAAAGGGAGATTCTTCGCTGCGCTCAGAATGACAATCTCGAAAGATGTGTAAGCTATTCTTTCGCGGCTCGTAACGGTTAGATGGGGGGAAACGATGAGAGCTTTCCTTGGGATCGTGGTTGCGGTTTGTTTGATTCCTCCTGGTGTCGATGCCGCGGCCGCAGATAAGATGGGCACAGTGATATACTCGCAGGTGCAGCCGCAGGCAATAAGGAGCTGATAAAGGTGATTTATGAAACCGGGTTGAATTTCGGCGGATCTTTAAACGCCATGACCCTTTATCTGCTGGAGAGAAGCCTGAAGACCATTCATGTAAGGGTAGAACGGATCAATGACAATGCCATGGAACTGGCACATTTCCTTGAAACTCATCCAAAGATAAAGCAGGTAAACTACCCTGGTCTTCCCGGCCATCCCGGCCATGAGATCGCCACCAGACAGATGACTGGCTTTGGCGGAATGCTCTCCTTTGAGCGTGAATGGCCAGGACGGAATTGCATTTCCAGAAAAAGCTTAAACTGATCAAGCCCTCCATGAGCCTGGGAGGATTTGGAAAGCATATGCAGTTCACCGGCCCATACTTCTCACCGGCATCTGGGCCCGGAAGGTCGCAAAGCGGAAGGAATCGCTGAAGAGCTGATCCGGCTTTCGGTCGGGATTGAAGATGTGGAGGATCTGAAAGCGGATCTGGATCAGGCACTTAGCTGAAAGCTGAAAGTCGAAAGCTAAAAGTCGAAAGAAGAGAGGGATGCCTGCTAGTTGATGATGGTTACTCCTTTTAATTGGAGTTTTTCAAGCTGCCAGGCCGGGATGCGGTTACCCATTGCATTCAGATAAGATAAATGATTCAGATCGAAGAGGGCAGAGAGATCATCCACATCATTGTAGGAAATATCCAGTACCTGTAAAACTGTCAGATTGCTGAGTGAATCGATAATTCCGATGTGATTGTTGGAAAGGTAGAGCCTTTCAATCTGATGAAGGTGCCTAAGATCGGAAAGGTCCGTCAGGTTATTGTTGGTGAGATCCACCACCCTAACATACCGGCAGGCGTCAATGCCGTCCAGGAATTCAATCTCATAGTCCGCCATTTCGATCTCCTCCAGGTCCTCCAGGAGGTACATGGGAAAATCCACATTCAGATTCCCATATACCCTGCGCTTGAGTGCTGTAAGGAAACTGCGGTTGGTATAATCAAGGTCATCCTGCGCCTCCATCTCACGCTCATAAGTATCCTGGTCCATAAAATAAGAAAAACCATCACTTTGAGCATCCCATCCAAACTCTTCAGCCAGGTCTTCTTCAGTAATGATAGAGCTCACGGTAACGAGCTCCGGCTCCAGGTTCTGTACACTTAAAATATGTGACATGGAATATAGTTCCTCAAAATCACCCCGTTTATAAGCTCCATCCAACTTGATCAGAGATTGGCTCAGACGGTCGGGATGATAGATCATGATCAACCTGGAAAAGACCCTGTTGATCTTTTCTTCCTGGCAGGGGACATACTCATTGACTACTTTTTGAACTGCCCGCAGGGCATCATACTTGTGGTCACGGAACATATCGATGATCCGGCTGGAGATCAGGTGCAGGTTCTCCTCGGTGTATGCTGTTTTCAGATTATTGTAAAGATCCTTGATCTCCATCCCGCGAATTTATAAATTTCTCTATAATTTCATACTAACAAGCAACAGTAATGGGATCTGCACGTTTTTCGGTATTCAATCAGCAGGAATTCGAGCAGCGATCTGGAAAACGCGGCCAAACAAATATTTCAATCTGTTGTTATTGCCATTAAACTGATTCGTTATGAAATATACTACTGAGGTAACTATCGATCTTCCAAGAGACAAAGTAATTGCCCTTTTCGACAGCACCGAGAATATGTACAAATGGCAGGAAGGCCTGAAGTCGTTCAAGGTAATCAGTGGTGAACCCGGACAGAACGGGTCTCGATCGGCAATGGTATACGAGGGCAGGCGCGGAGATCTTACCATGATGGAGACCATCACCCACCGGAATCTGCCAGACGAGTTTCACGGCACCTATGAAGCCAAGGGGGTATTTAACGAGATGTACAATTATTTTACAGAACCAGAAGCAGACCGAACCTCATGGCGGACTGTCAGTGTTTTCAGGTTTCATGGGTTCATGGCCCTTATGGCTCCCTTCATGAAGTCTGCATTCAAAAGCAATACACTTTTAAACATGGAGCGTTTCAAAGCATTTGCCGAAAAAGAAGCTGACAAATAATCTCCAAATCGAATTAAATAATTAAAAATAAACATCCTGACAATCAAAAAGATAAGTGCAATTATTTTCGGCTATCGCGCCAGCAAGAAATGGTTTTACAGAGGACTGCTCAGTTATAAAACCCAGCTTAAGGAGCTGTTTGGCCTGGGACTTACATACAATTTCTTGTACAAATTCCGATAGCATATAAAGCCCTGAAAAACAGGGCTTTAATTTCAATTTTCTAAATAAGAAAATAATTGAGAACGAGCGCTTATTTGCATAAAGAAAGTCTGTAGTATATATTTACACCATCAATACTGCATCTAGTGCAGATGTTATTGAGAAGGGGTAAGAGATTAGGCTCGTAAGATCCCCTGGCAACCCGTCCACCAGGCGAAGGTGCCAAAACCTAACCCGAAAGGGAAATAATAACAAAGATTAACAATGAAGAGAATCAGCATTCAACTCTGGGACCAGGCATATGATCCTGTTTCATTCAGGAACTTTATCATGCCAATGTTGCCTATGTCCATGCCCTGGCCGAACTTCGGTAAGCGTACGCCTATTCTTCAGGCCGTATAGAAGTTTCGAATCAATATGCTTGTGGAATTATTTGAGAGTTAATCTCAAGTGATTTTTCCACTGTTACATTCAAAGTACCACTTGGTCATTCTTACCACTTTCAATTCTTTATCACTTTAAACTAATGAATCATGAGCAATACTTATAAAAATTTTGAAACACTACAGATCCATGCGGGTCATTCACCAGACTCAGCCACCAATGCCAGGGCTGTTCCGATTTATCAGACTACTTCTCTACGTTTAACGAGTTCGGAACATGGGGCCAATCTTTTTGCCCTGAAAGAATTCGGTAATATCTATTCAAGGATCATGAATCCCACCAATGATGTATTTGAGCAGCGAATTGCTGCCCTGGAAGGTGGAGTTGCAGCACTGGCTACTGCATCGGGTCATGCAGCCCAATTCCTGGTTTTCAATACTATACTGCAGCAAGGTGATAACTATTGTGAGCAGTCCCTACCTCTACGGAGGTTCTTTCAACCAGTTCAAAGTTACTTTCAAAAACCTGGGATGGGAGGCAAGATTTGCAGATTCACTTGAAGTTGAGGATTTTGAAAAAAACATAAACGAGAAAACAAAGGCCATTTACCTGGAAACTATTGGCAATCCTGGATTCAACATCCCTGACTTTGAGAAATTCGGGGAACTGGCAAAAAAATATGATATCCCACTCATTGTGGACAATACCTTTGCTGCGGCCGGCTACCTCTGCAGGCCCATTGATTATGGAGCCAACATCGTGGTTGAGTCAGCAACCAAATGGATTGGAGGCCATGGTACTTCCATTGGAGGCGTTATCGTTGATGCCGGTAATTTCAACTGGGGCAATGGTAAATTTCCTCAGTTTACTGAACCTTCAGAAGGATACCATGGATTGAAATTCTGGGAGGTATTTGGAAGTGATAGTCCATTTGGCAACATCGCATTCATCATCAAAGCACGCGTGGAAGGATTGCGTGATGTGGGACCATCACAAAGCCCTTTCAATTCATTTCTATTCATCCAGGGATTGGAAACCCTTTCATTGAGGATTGACCGTCATGTGGAAAATACACTGGCCCTTGCCCAGTGGCTGGAGGTACATCCAAAGGTAGCGGAAGTCATCTACCCCGGGCTGACCAGCAGTCCCCATCACGCCAACGCTAAAAAATACCTGCCTAAAGGGGCTGGCGGAGTGCTCTCTTTTACACTGAAAGGAAATAAGGATGATGCAAGCAAATTGGTGGACAGCCTGGAACTTGTGAGCCACCTTGCCAACGTTGGGGATGTGAGGACATTGATTATTCAGCCTTCGGCAACCACGCATCAACAGCTGTCTCCAGAGGAACAGGAAACAGCCGGTGTAACCCCTACCCTGCTCAGGGTATCGGTTGGACTGGAGCATATTGATGATATCAAATCCGACTTTGAACAGGCCTTTGGTAAGTTATAGAAATGAAACCTCAGATCTTTCAATATTCGGACACATACAACCTTGAGCTGGGGGGAGCCCTCCCCTCTCTCAATGTTGCTTTTCATACCTATGGAACCTTGAATGCGGCCGCAGACAATGTGATATGGGTATGTCATGCGTATACAGCGAACTCTGAAGTGGATCAGTGGTGGCCCGGGATCCTGGGAGAGGATAAGTTAATGGATCCTGACCGGTATTTTATCGTATGTGCCAATATACTTGGTTCCTGCTACGGAACGACCGGCCCACTCTCAACAAATCCCGATACCGGATTACCCTGGTATCTCTCCTTTCCTGAGCTTACCATCAGGGACCTGGTTGGTGCTCATGAATTATTAAGAGAGCACCTGGGAATCAAGAAAATTCATACGGTCATCGGAGGATCAATCGGGGGGTATCAGGCCCTGGAATATAGCATTATGTTTCCGGACCTGATCCAGCATCTGGTTTTTATTGCAGCGTCTGTGAAATCATCTCCCTGGACCGTGGCCTTCAACCAATCCCAGCGTCTTGCCATTGAAGCTGATCCTACCTTTTTTGAGGAGCGCCCTTATGGCGGAATGGCAGGTCTGAAGGCCGCCCGTTCCATTGCCCTTCTAGGCTATAGGAATGAGCGTACATATAGCAGGACGCAGGCAGATTCGGATGAATCCTTAACCTCCAACCACAGGGCCTCCTCCTATCAGAACCATCAGGGCGACAAGCTGGTCAAACGTTTTGACGCCTATAGCTATCATGCTATAAGCAGGCTAATGGATACCCACAATGTGGTCAGGGAAAGGGGATCACTTGGTGAGGCCATCGGTTGCATCAAAGCCAGGGTGCTCTCCATCGGAATTTCAACAGATGGACTTTTCCCACCCCATGAGCAAAAATTGCTGGCCCATGTATCTCAGGGCGTTTATGTTGAGATTGATTCCACATACGGACATGATGGTTTTCTCCTCGAGGTAGAACAGCTCACAGATGCCATCAGAGATTTCTGGGAGAAGCAACAGGAAGTGGAAATGGAGGACATGAGAATGGATGAAACCCTGAAACTTCAATGGTCAAGATCGGCTTAAATTTGAGTATCTTTAAGACCTATTGGAACTATGGAAAAAGCACAATCTATTCGCAGGATCCTGGCCGAGCGGATCCTTCTGCTTGACGGGGCCATGGGTACCATGATCCAGCGCTACAAACTGACCGAGGAAGATTATCGAGGAAATGAGTTCAGAAACCACCCGGGTGACCTGAAAGGAAATAATGATCTGCTTTCCCTGACCAGGCCTGATGTGATTCGGGAGATACACGAGGCTTACCTGGAGGCCGGTGCTGACATTCTTGAAACCAACACCTTCAATGCTACTTCCATTTCAATGGCCGACTACCAGATGGAGCCAATGGCATACCGGATCAATTTTGAATCGGCAAAAATTGCCAGGGAGGCGGCAGACAAATTCTCAAGCCTGACACCAGACAAGCCGCGATTTGTGGCCGGATCCATTGGGCCAACAAATAAAACCACCTCACTTTCGCCCGATGTGAATGACCCCGGTTTTCGGGCGGTTTCCTTCGATGAAATGAAGGATGCTTATAAAGAACAGGTAAGCGGGCTGATCGAAGGTGGCGTAGATCTTTTGCTGGTGGAAACCATCTTTGATACCCTGAATGCCAAATCTGCCCTGATGGGCATTGAGGAATACCTCTCTGAAAAAGACATACGGATTCCAGTGATGGTCAGTGGAACCATAACAGATGCCAGTGGTCGTACTTTGTCCGGACAAACCCTGGAGGCATTTATGTATTCCCTGGACCATGCTGAGCTTCTTTCCATTGGTTTGAACTGTTCACTGGGTGCCAAAGAGATTCGTCCCTACCTGCAGGAGATGGCAGATAAATCTTCACATTTCGTATCGGTGCATCCCAATGCAGGATTACCCAATCAGATTGGAGAATACGATGAAAGCCCTGAAAAGATGTCAGTCCAGATCAAGGATTTCATTGATTCAGGCTTCGTAAATATCGTGGGAGGCTGTTGCGGAACCACTCCGGAGCACATCAGTGCATTTGCCAGGCTGCTCCCCACCTCCTCGGCAAGAGAACCCGCTGAGAAACGCTCTGGCTTGACTTTAAGCGGATTGGAACCACTGACAGCCTATGAAGGATCAAATTTTATCAATATCGGTGAAAGGTGCAATGTGGCCGGTAGCCGAAAATTTGCCAGACTGATCCGCGAAAAGAAATATGATGAGACCCTTGAAATAGCCAGAAGACAGGTGGACGATGGAGCCCAGGTCCTTGACATCAATATGGACGATGCGATGCTGGATGCGGAAGTTGAAATGGTTACCTTCCTGAATCTGTTGCTTTCAGAGCCTGATATTTCAAGAGTTCCTTTGATGATAGACTCATCGAAGTTCAGCGTTATCGAGGCCGGTCTAAAATGCATTCAGGGAAAAGCCGTTGTGAACTCCATCAGCATGAAGGAAGGGGAACAACTGTTCCTTGAACAGGCCCGGAAGATAAGAAGCTATGGAGCGGCGGTCATCGTCATGGCCTTTGATGAGAAAGGGCAGGCAGACTCATTTGAACGAAGGATTGAAATCTGTAAACGGGCCTATTATCTGCTCAGGGACAAATTGGGATATCCTCCGGATGATATCATCTTCGATCCGAATGTTCTGAGCATCGGAACCGGAATTGAGGAGCACAACAACTATGCGGTTGATTATATAAAGACAATAAAATGGATCAAGGAGCACCTCCCTTTTGCAAGGATCAGTGGAGGCATAAGCAATTTATCCTTTTCCTTCAGGGGTAATAACATGGTCCGTGAAGCCATACATTCGGTTTTTCTGTACCATGCCATTAAAGCTGGTCTCGACATGGGAATCGTAAATCCCGGAATGCTGCAGGTCTATGATGAAATTCCTTCCAAATTACTGGAGTACACTGAAGATCTTGTGCTGAACCGAAGGCCCGATGCTACCGAACGGATCATTGAATATGCATCCACCCTGACTCAGAAAGAAAAAACCGAAGAGGTAAGAGAGGTCTGGCGGGATCTTCCGGTGGAAGAGCGACTGAAACTTGCACTGATCAAAGGACTTACTGAGCATATAGAAAATGATGCCCTGGAAGCACATCAGAAATATGGCCTTGGATTGAAAGTGATTGAAGGGCCCCTGATGTCCGGCATGAATGTGGTAGGAGATCTGTTCGGTGAAGGAAAAATGTTTCTTCCACAGGTGGTAAAAAGTGCCAGGGTGATGAAACGGGCTGTGGCGACACTTCTTCCATTCATTGAAGCGGAGAAGGCCAGCGGTGAAAGCGGTGAAAGCCAGGCAGCTGGAAAAATCCTACTTGCTACCGTCAAAGGCGATGTTCATGATATTGGGAAAAATATCGTGGGGGTTGTCCTCGGATGCAACAATTATGAAGTGATTGATCTGGGTGTGATGGTACCTACAGAAAGGATCCTTAATGAAGCAGAAAAACAAAAGGTGGATGTTGTGGGACTCTCCGGATTAATCACTCCATCGTTGGAGGAAATGATTCATGTGGCTGCTGAAATGAAAAGACGCAACATGAACCAACCCCTCTTAATTGGAGGCGCAACCACATCCATGATTCACACTGCTGTAAAAATTGAGCCTGGCTACAGTGAACCGGTGGTGCATGTGAAAGATGCTTCCAGAAGTGTGGCAGTTGTAAGCGCATTGTTGTCCAAGGAGCAAAAGCCGGAATTCATTAAGGGCATCAGGCAGAGCTATGAGGAATTAAGACAGAATTATGCGGGAGCCATAAAGGACATTAAATACATGAGTCTCGAGGAAGCAAGGAAGAATAAATTAAAACTGAATTGGAGCCCGGAAAATATTTTTGAACCTAAGCAAACAGGAATCCAGACACTTCTGGACTTCCCCATTGAAAAGATCAGGGAGTACATCAATTGGATTTTCTTCTTTGTTACCTGGGAATTGCGCGGGAAATTCCCTGAAATATTCAAGGATCCGAAGATTGGAATCGAAGCCCGGAAACTTTATGATGATGCCCAGGAGATGCTTGATCGCATCATCAATGAAAAATGGCTCACTGCCAATGCTGTATTTGGAATCTTTCCTGCAAACAGCAGTGGTGATGACATTATGGTGTATGATAACACATCCAAAACCAAGGTTCTTACACGATTCACGAACCTGAGAAACCAGACTTCCAAAGACGAAAAGCTCCCCAACCTCTCCTTATCAGATTTTGTAGCGCCGGCTGAATCAGGATTCACCGACCATGTGGGTGCTTTTGCGGTGACCGCAGGGATTGGGATTGAGGACAAGATTGAAGAATTTGAGAAAGACCACGATGACTATTCCTCAATCATGTTAAAGGCACTTGCTGACAGGCTGGCTGAAGCATTTACTGAGCTACTGCATGAGAAAATCAGGAAGGAAACCTGGGGATACGCATCCAATGAATCACTCACCATGGATGATCTGATGAAAGAAAAATACAGCGGCATCAGACCTGCCCATGGATATCCGGCCTGTCCGGAGCATTCCGAAAAAGAAGTGCTTTTCAGGCTACTGAAGGCAGAAAAACACGGAATCCGACTGACTGAAAACTATTCGATGATGCCTGCAGCCTCTGTAAGTGGTTTGATCTTTGCCCACCCCGAATCAAAATACTTTTTCGTGGGTAAGGTTGGGAAAGACCAGATTGAAGACTATGCGCGTAGAAAAGGATTCTCTGTCAGCCAGGTAGAAAGCTTGCTGGCATCCAATCTGAATTACTAAATATCCTGCACTATATCGCCAGCTGTGGGTTCACGGTCAATCTCCAGGCGGGCCCGGTCATTCACAAAATCAGCCACTATCTTACGGCCCCTGATGGAAACATCTTTCCTGGATGTGATCTTTTCGATACTGATGTGAGGGATGTTTATTGCATTGATCCCGATCCTGCCATCGGTTAGCCATGCTTCCACCACATAGGTTCCCTTTATGAGCTTCAAGCGTTTGAATCGATGGACAGTCATAGCCCTTACAATGTTGACCTCCGTTCCATGCACCACAAGATTCAGGCGACTGCCGGAACGGTTCCTGATGCGCAGGATGCAGGTTCCCTTAAGGCCTGGATCATTGCCCTTTTCCCTTTTGCGAATACCGCTGCCTTGATCAGCCATAGGGGTGCATTATGATGATGATTTCGTAAGTCAAGGTATTTAAAAATGACCTAATCTGAAAAAAAGTTGCCCGAAACTTATTCCATACCTGGTTCTAGTCTTTAAACAGAGGCACCCTTTCTTCCTCTACAAGGGCTTTATAAGCTTCCCATTCAGTTTCCATAAACGAAGTAATAAGGTCCAGCATCTTGTTGGCCTGGATAATAAACTCTTCATATTTAAGCACCTGATTCTTTGTAAGTGGAGTACTTGAACCAATAATGGAGTAGGCGCCCCGTAGCTTGGTATAGAGTGCATCCGGTGGGGAATAAATCCCCTGAGCCGATTCATCAGAGAACAATTCTCCTGAGAGTTTATTAAGGCTGGTTTTAATGGAATCGGAAGCTTCCTTAAGGTTATCAGAAGCATCCTCACCTGTGAGCTTACTGATGAGTTGAAATGATTCGTTGCAATCCCGAATCTGGTTCAGCGCTTTGTTTAATTCGTTCATTTTTTCAATCACTCTTTCTGCCTTTTCATGCTTTGCGAGTGTGCCAGTCCTGTCATAGGATAGCCGTGGATCAGCTGCAACTTCAATAACCGCATAGGCAGTATCAGTCTTATAGGAGAACTCTAAATTATATTCTCCGGGTAATACAGGTCCCCCACCTCCTGGTTCACCTCCCCTGGGTTTGCTGAGGGTTTTACTGAAGCTCAAGCGAACTCCTTTTCTATCAAGCGACCATCTGGTTCTGTTCAATCCATTCTCTGGTACTTTTTTAATGGTTCTTATCAGCCGATCTTCCTGATCTCTAATGACAATGGTTACACTGTCTTTCCCCTCATCGGCTTCTGAGCTGTCCACCCTGGCAAAATAGCTAATCATTCCTCCCAGGGGACGGTTTTCCCCTTCATAATATGCATCTCCTGTGAAGTAATATCCAGGTGCACTTTTTGTATGGGCCAGATATGCGAGGGGAGGTTCAAGCGGGAAAATATTTTTTGCAAAGATGTCATCATGCCGGCTGGCCAGGGCACGAAGTGGGCGTATATCGTCAATTACGTAAGCAGACCGACCGAAAGTGCCGATAACCAGGTCATGCTCCCTGGGATGGATCACCAGGTCCATGGTGGGCACAGTTGGATAACCCAGGGTCCATTTGGTCCAGTTGGCCCCTTCATCGATGCTTACATATAGCCCGTATTCAGTCCCCAGAAACTGCAGGCGGGGTTCCACCGGATCCTGGGTAAAAGAAAGCACATAGCCAGGAACATCTCCATTGGCTACAACCCTGCTCCATTTTTTGCCGTAATCAAGCGTGTGAAACAGATAGGGCGCATAATCATTCTGTCTGTAGTTGTTCACCACAACAAAAGCTTCACCTCCATTGAATCCGGAGGGGATTACCTGGGGCACCCAGGCTCCTGCCGGCAAGTCTTTAATAGCGGGTGAGCAATTGATCCAGCTTCCTCCTCCATCCCGGCTCAGCTGGATGTTTCCGTCATCGGTACCAACCCAGATCACACCCTTCTCAACCGGACTGGGTGAAATGGCCAGGATGCAGGTATGATTTTCCGCCCCGGTCACATCGTAGGTCAGTCCTCCACTTTCATGGTATTTTTGTTTGGTGCTGTCATTGGTAGTAAGGTCGGGGGAAATAGTAAGCCATTCATCCCCGCGGTTGCGGCTAAGGTGGACAAACTGACTTCCGAAATAGATGGTGTTGCTGTCAAAAGGATCCTGCGCAATGGCTGCATTCCAGTGAAATCTCAGCTCCGTCTCCCCTGTTTTGGCAGGCTTAATATCCTTCGTGCCTCCGGTGTAGAGGTTGATTCTTCGTACATTCCCCTGCTGCGACATGGCATAGCAAGTATTAGGATCCCCCGGTACAGGAAGTACTTCAAAACCATCCCCACCCAGAAGAAAGTCCCAGTAGGTGTTGATGATGCCTCCACGGCTCCAAAGATAACCGGGTCCCCTCCAGGAGCCATTATCCTGCATGCCCCCATAGACATTATAGGGCAATTCCATATCAACGCCAATGTGGTAAAATTGCGAAACAGGGAGATTGGTAATATGCCTCCAGTTCTTGCCACGATCATAGGTGATGGCCAGTCCCCCATCATTGCCATCAATCATGAATGTGGGATCTTCCGGATGAATCCACCAGGCATGGTGATCCAGGTGGATATTATTGCCAATGAGGGTCGAGAATGTTTTCCCTCCGTCCTCACTCACATTCACCTGGCTGTAAAGGCTGTAAACCCTATTCTCATTGGCAGGATCCACATAAATATCTGCGTAATAAAATGGACGGTTTCCAATGTTTTTCTCTCCCCTCTTTTCCCAGGTATATCCTCCGTCGGTGGAGCGGTATAATGCATTCTTTTTTGACTCAACAAGCGCGTAAATGTATTTTGTATTCCCACCGGCAATGGCAAGGCCCATGCGACCCAGTTCTCCTTCAGGCAGCCCCTCCTTCTCTGTGATCTGCTTCCAGTTCTCACCTCCATCTACGGTCATATGAAGACCGGATCCTGGTCCTCCTGACTTGAAGAACCATGGCCAGCGCTGATGCTCCCACATGGCTACAAAGAGCTTGTCGGGATTGGCAGGATCCATAACCATATCTGCAAGGCCTGTAAGTGTATTTATAAAAAGGATTTGTGTCCAGTTTTCGCCTCCATCCGTGGTCTTATAAACACCACGCTCAGAATGAGGTCCCCAGGGGCTGCCTATGGCACCCACATAAACCACATCTGAATTTTCAGGATGCACCAGGATCCTGTGAATATGCCTGGTCCTTTCCAGCCCCATCAACTTCCATGTCCTGCCCCCATCCAGACTCTTATAAAGGCCATATCCGCCATTTAAACTGTTCCGGGGATTCCCTTCCCCTGTTCCAACCCAGAGCACGTCGGAATTGCCGGGATCAATGGCCAATGCACCAATACTGGCCACTTCCTGATTATCAAATATCGGGTCAAAATTGGTGCCCCCATTCATGGTTTTCCACAATCCACCTGATGCGGTACCCACATAGAAAACGGAAACATTATCTGCCTGCACATCAATGGCGGTGACCCGCCCACTCATTCCACCGGGCCCGATATTACGGGCTTTCATTCCTTTGAGTAATTCCATATCCAGTGGTTGGGCACCCAGTATACCCACGTACAAAATGGCAGCTAAAGTTGTTGTCAGGGGCTTCATTTAATTTCATTTTGTTGAACAGCTGAAGATAAGAATTATTCATCCCGCTGATTTACCCTGCTGATATTTAATTAAGGAATACGCTGGATTTGCTAATTTTGATTTCGAACCAATTCTTCCAAGATGGCATATTCTAAAAACAACCTGGAAATCCATACCCTGATTGCGGGTCTTTATGAGAAATACAGGGATCGGGGATATATTAATTTTCGCAATGCACCCGAGGTAAAAGGGATTCAATATCTGAAGTCCGTCATAGAGGCGATTGAGCAAAAAAAGGTGCTTCGGCTCTTTTACCTTCCCTTTTATGAGGATAAGCCTTATTTCAATGAAGTACATCCTTACCTTCTGAAGGAACATGGATTCAGGTGGTACATGGTAGGCCTGAACGAATTTAAGGGACAGATCCGTACGTATGCGCTGGACCGGATCAGGGATTTACAGGTGGCTGAAGGAAAGATTTATCAGAATCCCGATTTTAAGGCATCGGACTACTTTAAAAATGCCATTGGGATTATCGCTCCTCAGGATGCCCCACCCCTGATCAAAATGGCCGTGCAGAAAACACAGGCCCAATATCTGATCACCCAACCCTGGCACGATTCACAAAACATTGAGGAAGAAAGTGATGACCTGGTGGTCTTCAGTTTCAGGGTACATCCCACCTATGAGTTTAAATCATTGGTCCTGAGCCTGGGCAAGGATGCTGAAATACTCGAACCAAAAAACCTGAGGTCGGATTTGAAACAGGAACTGTCTCAAATGCAAGCAAAATATAGCTGAAAGGACAAAGCTGAAAGTCGAAAGCTGAAAGACCAACGCTGACTTTAGACTTTGGTCTTTGTACTTTGGTCTTTCGACTTTGGTCTTTGGTCTAACTTATTAGTTGCTTGAGGAATAGGAGGAGGCAAAATCAGAATATTCCTGCGTTTTATATGCACCGCCGGAATAATAAGCCAGTTGGATCTTGAACTGGTCCGCGTGCTTAAATCCAGGAGAAGCCTCAAGTACCTTTCCATCTCCGTCCAAATAGGAAATGGTCGGATAAGACAGCCGGCCCTTGGTCACAACTGCAGCTACTTCATGATAGCCTCTTCGACCGTTGTCAACAAATTTGAATGTTTTTTCTCCTATGACAATATCTTCTTTCCCTTCGGCGTTTAATTTTACCGGGTAAAATTTTGCATTTAAAGTTGATACAACATCCGGATCAGTAAAAGTCTGGGCATCCATCCGCTTGCACCATCCACACCAATCGGTATAGACTTCGATCATCAACACCCGGGGTTCCTGCTTGGCCAGCATGAGGGCTTCATCAATAGAATACCACTTCACTTCCTCCTGGGCAGAAACTAAGCCTGTTCCAAATACCAGTAGTGCGAGAATATATAGTGTCTTTTTCATAGCTCTTTTTGTGTGTTCTGAGTTACCATTTGGTCGCATCTCCAATAGAAACCTTACTGCAAACAGTGTACCATTATCTGCGAAAATAGGAATTTCCGGAATAGGCCCAAAACGAACTTATACACTATGTTATATAAAACGCTAATAGCCATGGTTTTTTTTCTATTTTTAGTGCTTCATTTTTAATTTAAAAACGAATTGATGGAAGCAATTAAGAAAACCCTAAGGGATTCGGCCCCCATGCGCTGGTTTATGCTTGTACTGATCAGTATGCTTATTCTTGCAACTTATTGGTTCCAGGATTTTTTTGGTGGACTCAAAGGATTGATGGAGACCGAAATGGGCTTCACCAGTGAAGAATTTGGCAGGCTTATAGGGCTTACTACCATCGCTAACCTCTTCGGAATGATCATTATTGGAGGGATTGTCCTTGATAAATGGGGGGTGCGACTGGCTGGTTTATTATTTGGAGCCCTGGCTACCCTTGGAGCGGCCATTACAGCGCTTGCTGCCAATGGCTTTTTTGGCGAGGACCACAGTACCCAACTGACCATGATGATCATTGGACGGATCTTGTTTGGATCTGGACTGGAGGTCACCTGTGTGGTAGCCACCCGCACCGTGGTAAAATGGTTCAAAGGATACGAACTGGCACTGGCCATGGCCATCAATATGGGTTTCGGCCGATTGGGATCTGCCATGGGGCTGGCCCTGTCCATCGATATTGGTGGTAACAGTGTTCCTCCTGCAGTGACTTTTGCTGCCACCCTGATTGGTATCGCATTGATTGTTTTCCTGATCTATACCATTTTCGATTATTCCCTGGATAAGCAGGACAAAGCAATCAAAGCTGCAAGTGGCGACACAAGCTCGGAGGATGAGTTTAAGTTTTCAGATCTGATCGCCCTTTTAAAGAACCGCTCATTTATTTTTATTGCTTTGCTTTGTGTCTTTTTCTATTCAGCAGTATTCCCTTTTATTCAGTATGCGCCCGACCTGTTGGTTAATAAATTCGGCTTCTCTTACGAGTTGCCCTTAAGTGCTGATTATTTCAGTCTCTTTGGCAGCCAGTCTATTGGAAATGTGGCCATATTCCTGAGTCTGTTCTTTTTCGGGCTTGGATTCTCCATGATACCCTCAAAGATTGAAAGCATAAGAGGGAAAATTGCATCCATGGCAATCATAGGACTGCTTTTCGTTTTGTTTATCAAAGGTCTCTGGGGCAGTACGCTTTCAGTGTGGTTGCAGAATGGACCTAAAACTGCCAGTCTGATTCCCATGGGAACCATCCTTTTTACCCCTATATTCGGAAATTACGTGGACAAGAAAGGAAGGGCGGCATCGCTGATGATCATTGGATCCGTCCTGCTCATTTTTGCCCACATCTCCCTTTCCCTTTTTAACAGCGAAGTGCTTGGGTACTTTGGATTGCTCAGTTTGGGGATTGCCTTTTCACTGATTCCAGCAGCCATGTGGCCCTCGGTTGCCAAGATTGTAAAAGAGAGCAGGCTGGGAACAGCCTATGCCACCATGTTCACCATTCAGAACTATGGTCTGCTCTTTTTCTTCTGGGGCATCGGGGCTGTACTTGATCTGGCCAACAAGAAAGATCTGGAAGCCATCCGTAGCGGTGAGATGGTCTACAACTATACAATACCCATCTTTATGCTGGTGATTCTTGGCATCGTCTCCATATTCCTGGCCCTGCAGCTTAAAAAAGCCGATGCCAGGCAGAAATTCGGGCTGGAGCTACCTTCAGGACAGAAACCCGAATAGAATGAAAAAATCGAGGCAAGCGGTACCATCGTCTTTGATTTTGTCGATGAAACCATGTGCCTATAAATATGTAAAAGAGAATACTATGAGTTGATATAAGAGATCTGGCACCTCAGGAAGTCTGGAGACATTTCTACACCCTGACTCAAATACCAAGGCCTTCCAAGAAGGAAGCTGAGATTATTGCCTACATGAAAAAGTTCGGGGAGGACCTCGGACTGGAAACCATCGTGGATGAAGTGGGCAATGTAATCATCAAAAAACCTGCCACTCCTGGCATGGAAAAGCGAAAGAGGTGGTTTTGCAGGGTCACCTGGACATGGTTCCCCAAAAGAACAGCGACAAGGATTTTAATTTTGAAACAGACTCCCATTGAAACCCATGATCGACGGGGAATGGGTAACCGCCGACGGAACCACACTGGGCAGCGACAATGGGATTGGGGTGGCAGCTGCCATGGCCGTACTGGAATCCACCACGCCTGAAGCATGGTCCGGTAGAAGCATTGTTCACCATTGATGAAGAGACTGGCATGACTGGTGCTTTTGGCTTGAAACCCGGTTTGCTTGATGGAGATATCCTTATCAATATGGACTCGGAAGACGAAGGGGAGCTGTATGTGGGTTGTGCCGGTGGAATTGATGTATCTGCCTCCAAAGGATATACGTGAGGAGAACTGCCCCTTCAGGACATGCGGCTTATCCAGTAGATGTACAAGGGACTAAAAGGCGGCCATTCGGGTATGGATATTCCCCTGGGTCGGGCCAATGCCAACAAGGTGCTGTTCCGTTTCCTGATGCAGGCCGAATCTGATCTGAAGATCAGGCTATCAGAAGCCAAGTGGCGGTGATCTACGCAATGCCATTCCCCGGGAATCGCATGCAGTGGTTGCTGGTACCGGCGGGACTGCAGGCCAATTCGAATCCATGGTGGCCAGCTACCAGGACATCTACCAGAATGAGTTTGCCGAAACTGAGCCGGATCTTCAGTTCACCTGTATCGTAGTACGACCGTTGCCTTCCAAGGTGGTTCCTGTGATGACCAAGCCAAGTTTATCCGGGCCCTATTTTCCTGTCCCAATGGAGTGCAGCGCATGAGCAGTCCATGAAAGGACTGGTAGAGACTTCCAACAACCTGGCCATTGCCAGAGTGAAGGACGGGAAATTTGAAGCCTACAACCTGACACGTTCATCTGTGGACAGCTGCCAAGGAAGCCACTGCATGGAAAATTGCGGCTGTTTTCAGCTTATCGATGCAGAAGGTTGAAACTGAGTGGAGAGTATCCAGGATGGAAACCCAATATGGATTCCGCCATTCTGAAAACTTGCCAGGAGGTCTATAATAAGAATTTCGGGAAAGTACCAGAGATCAAGGGCATCCATGCCGGTCTGGAATGCGGTTTGCTTGGAGGGGTTTATCCCAATTTTGATATGATTTCCTTTGGACCTACCATTCGCTTCCCACACTCACCCGACGAGAAAGTTGAAATCAGCACTGTGGATAAATTCTGGAACTTTCTGGTGGCTCATCCTGGAAGAGATCCCTGAGAAGTAGATTGCAACCTTTTTCTACCCGGGGGCGTTATATTATTGATGATTCCTTGCTTTCAAACCAGTTTTTTTGGAAATTTGGATAAACACTTCACCATGAAAAAGTCGATTTCCATCCTTGCTGCGATTATTTTTATCGCCATTAATGTTGGTGGACAGGTTAGCCTGACACCGAGCGTTATTTCAATTCCGGCGGCGGATATGCCGAGTCAGGGAATATCAGCCTCGTCATGGACTCTGGGAGAGCTGGCAGTCACGACACTCAACGGGAGGTGACATGATCCAGACCCAGGGGTTTCAGCAGCCTTTTGACATTGGCGTAGGTATATCAAATGATCGAATCAACTGGGGGATTTCTGTATATCCGAATCCGGTCGGAGATGAACGAAGGATAAGGTTTCGACGTAAAAGATCCCGGTGATTTTCTTTTGGAAATTCAGGATGTGACTGGCCGTCTTATCAGCGAGGAGCAACATAAGCAGGTCAATCCTGGCGATATTGTGCGTTTTGTAATACTTCGACATTTACGAATGGGCACCTATTTTTGAAAGGTATTAACACCTGATCGTCAGCAGGTGGAGGTGACTAGCGCTGAGAAAATTGAGAATTCCAACAAGGTTTAATTAGCTAAAGAGCGAAGGGGGGCACTGAGGAATCCGCTCGCCGGTAAATTGAAGTACGGTACTTTGTTAGCTCCTGATCACGGAGCATAATTTTTATTTCTGCAACATCAGGCACCCTGTAAATCAAATGATTGAATCCTGGTGTACCCTTCAAATCCTGAAGTCGACGACTGAAGGACGGAGAAACGCTCCCTGAAGGTGAAATACTTAATTCCAGGGGTGCACCTTCCCCCAATTCCTCAGGTACAAATCCGAGTTGCTCGGAGAAAAGTCCGAGGCGATATCTGCTTGGGTCCTGCCCCGTCAAAGGAACAATAAAGTAAGATCGCTTTTCTGTGCTTGAAATAGATTTCCCGGTAAAAAGTGACAAATAAGAGGCCTCCAGCTCGTCAAGTTTACGAATCGCTGTTTCCATGGCCTCTCCCTGGGGAAATACTTCATATTCCCCGGTCAACATATCAAAGCGACGTTCTCTGAGTTCCAGGATGAAATCTGCAGCTTCCTGACGTTTTCTCAGACTGCTGGTGATTTTGTTCAACGATGGTTCGTCGACAGGAACCTTCACAAAAGAGGTATCAGTTACCAATGTTTGACACATGGTTTCAGTTCTCTCCTAAAATTGGGATAAATAAATATTTGACGTACATCTTTCGGTAATCCCGTTCCAAAGAAGAACCGAGCACATAAGACTCGACTCCCGTCGTGGACCAATGATGTTCCATCCAGAATGATCCCTTTTTCCAGCAAAGGGTTCATAAACCCCCAGTCCGCTTCTCCCTCTATCAGATTCAGAGAGTATACCTGCCTGGGATCCATTTCGCTGTGGGGAGTAACTATCACATTCTCCACACTCCATGAGGAGGATTTCCTTTGGCTTACCTCAGTAATCCCCAGATATTTATTTGCACTTTCCCAGTATGGCCCTGGAATATTAGAGACATTCCGGACCACCACTTCAACTTTCAGTATGGTCTGGGGGAGGGCGTAACTAAAAATTTGCAAAACTTCTGCAGGTTCTTCACCCTTAAACGATACTTCTATTTTTGTCGGAGTGGCGCAGCTGGCAAATCCCATTACTACGGCCAGGAATATTATTGTATTTCTCATCTTCTTGAATAAAATGTGCTCACGAAATTAGCATAAGCACCATATGTATACAAATTATTTTCCACGCACTTTTCTGAAAGCAGCGCCAAGATATTTTATGATATCTCCTGCAATAATGGCCTCTTCACTGGATTTTTCCACTGCCAGGTCCCCGGCAAGACCGTGCAGGTAAACACCGACAAGAGCTGCATTCAGCGAAGAAAGGCCCTGGGCCAGCAAGCCGGTAATCAGGCCGGTAAGTACATCACCGCTTCCGCCTGTGGCCATACCGGGATTACCCGTATGTATTAAACCAATAGCGTCCATCGGGTGAGGCGATGCCTGTGTGGGCCCCTTTTAGAACCACTATTACCCCATGTTGTTTCGCAAAGTTCCGTTGTTTCAAATGCCGTTCATAGGCAGAGGATTCTCCCGGCAGCCGGTCAAACTCCCTGGGATGGGGAGTCAGAATATGTCCCTCAGGCATCAGCTCAAACCACTCCGGGTGTTCAGAAAGAATATTTAGTCCATCGGCATCTATTACCAGGGGTAGCTCAGCCCGTTCAAGGAGCATCAGTAAGCCTTTGCTGGTATTGGGCTTACATCCCAGACCCGGTCCAATGCCAACAGCGCTGTAGGGACTCAGGTCGGGTGGCTCGCTGAAAAGAATGTCCGACTGATCAAGGCTGGTGCGCCTCTGGCAAAGCAGTTTGAATAATGTTGTATCCGAAGCGGGGCACATGGACCGTTACCAGTCCCACTCCGGACCGGAGACAGGGCTCTCCTGCCAGCAGGGCCGCGCCCATCATTCCATAGCATCCGGATATCATCAGCCCATGTCCGAAAGCTGCCCTTGTGCGCAAAGTGCTTCGCTGTGGCAGTAATTCCGGATTTGGTCAGCTTCTCTGGCTTTGTAAGGGGTATCCGACTTCTCAATGGCCTAGGATGCAGCCTGATATCATGCACCCCCAAATGCCCACAAAGGATCATGAGTCTCACTGAAAAAGGACAGAAAAGGGAATTGAAATGTAAGGGTATGTGTAGCCCTGATCACAGAAGTATAATCATTGCCAGCATTATCCTCTCCAAATAATCCTGAAGGGATATCAATGGAAACCACAACACCCGGATGCAGGTTAATGTGCTGGATTACCTTGCAGGAAAGTCCGGAAGCAATCCTGGAAAGGCCCGATCCGAAAATCCCGTCCACCACCACATCCTGCTTCTTTAATTGCTGGAAGCGTATCGACTCTCCCTTATTTCGCTTAAGCGAACCACTGCCTGGTTTTCCAGCCGCTCTTGTTAAAGCACAATCCTTCGACAGCTTCCCAAAGCCAAGCAGGAAACATTCGACCCTGTATTGCCTTTCTGCAAGCTGCCTGGCCATGGCAAGCGCATCCCCGCCATTGTTCCCTGGCCCGGCAAATATAATTACCTTCTGATCAATGTGATAGTGGCGAATATACCATCCACTAAGTCGAAGAGCAGCCCGTTCCATCAGATCCTGGAGGCCACCGGCTCATTTATGATCGTATAAGCATCAATCTCCTGTACCTGAGCTGCCCTGAAAATTTTCATAACATGCTGTTTGTATCAAATTTAAGAAAATCGAAATGAGGATTCACAACCGCAGAATCAGAATCAATTCCTCTCCAGGATTTACAGATAGAGACTCAGTGGTGGCGCAATGTCAGGCATCTCCGGTGGCACGTTCCAGTTTATTCATGATGGAGTAGACAAAAGCCGCGGAAATCAGGCAGCAAATTACAAAAACTGCCCACAGTTGCCATACCTCGATCCTCAGCCAGAGATAGCTTCCAACCACGAGTAATCCATTCCCTAAAGCAGTGGCTCCAAGCCAACCACCCTGCATAAGGCCCTGGAATCTTGGAGGGGAAACTTTTGATACAAATGAAATACCCATTGGACTGAGAAATAATTCTGATATGGTCAGAACGAGATAGGTACTGATTAGCCAATAAGGCGATATCCTGTCCGGTGAGGGACTGTCTCCCAAATCGGATGGAGATGTTAATCCCCTGGAAGCCAATATCATAATTACGAAACCAGAGGCAGCCATTAACATTCCGATACCGATCTTGCGTGGGGTAGACGGTTCTTTGCCTTTGCTGTTCCAGTAAGCAAATACAGCAATAACCAAAGGTGTAAGGAATACAATGAAGATCGGATTGAATTGCTGGAATATCTCGGGTTGTATGCGGTTGATGGCTTCATATGAATTATAGAAATACCTGGCCAGTAAACCACCCGCCAGTACCATTCCAGCTCCGATAATCTTTTGTAAAATCCTGGATTTTTTGTTGAACAGAAATATTAATCCGAGAATCGCGGCAATAACTGAAAGGAATGCTTTTAAATCAAAGAATATATTGGTCAAAGGACCAACCTCATTGGAGGTGTAATCTCTCGCAAAAAACGATAGGGTAAGCCCATTCTGATGGAATGACATCCAGAAAAAGATCACCACAAGAAAAACCAGAAGAAGAGCGATAATCCTGGGCTTTTCTTCAGACCATGGCATTTTAACCACTGCCTTATCTTCCTTCATTTGCTTTCCGCGGTCGGGCAGCATTCTATGGTATAAAGCATACACCACCAGGCTGATTATCATGGCGACAGCTGCGAGGCCAAAGGCCCAGTTATAACCGGTAGAAAATGCCTCCATATAACTGCTTGTGAACGCCGAAAGATCTGTGACCACACCGCCGGCCATTTCATTGGCCAAAAGCTGAAGATGAGTAGTATCATCCAATCTTCCTGCAATAAATGAGTTGCTTAGTCCGGCGAGATCTGAATCGTAGATATACCCCTGGGATTTAAGATACCAGTTTCGGATTCCGTTTGCCGTACTGGGAGCAAAGAATGCACCCACGTTTATTCCCATATAAAATACAGAAAATGCCCTGTCTCTCAGGTGGGAGTATTCAGGTTTGTCGTACAACTGTCCCACTACGGCCTGAAGGTTTCCCTTGAAAAGGCCATTCCCGAAAGCGATTGTGAACAGGGCGATAAGTGTAATGATATAGCCAAAACTTGGTATGGTCATGAGAATTTTTCCAATAAGCATGATAAGGATCCCCATGAAAATGGTCCGCTTGTAATTCTGGGTTTTGTCTGCGATAAAGCCACCGACCAGTGCAAGGGCATACGTTAAAAAGTAGAATAAACCGTAGACATTGCCTGCTTTATCCTCCGCCAGTCCGAATTTAGCCTGAAGAAAGAAGACCAGGCACGCCATCATTATATAAAAACTAAACCGCTCTCCTAAATTAGCAAAGAATGCTACGTATAGTCCCTTGGGGTGCCCTTTAAACATAAATGAGATTTTAGTTCCATGTAAAATTTGTTCGACAAATATAGAAATCTTTTTCTCTAAGACTTATTATGGAATTATTGTTGTCTACATCATTTTTTTTACCATGAGAATAATTACATCTGAACTGGGTCGACAGATTGATGCCTATACCATGGAGAGCGAACCCATAGCCTCCATTGACCTTGTGAAAAGGGCCAGCAGGCTGAGCGCTTCCTGTATATCCGGTGTTACTGAGAGGAATGTACCCTGTGTTTTCCTTGTCGGACCGGGATATAAGTAGGGGTATACACTGGTATTTCTTCATGCAGCACATGAAACCAGAATCTTTCTTTCTCTCCCCGTAATTGGTGTCCCACAAACAATATGAAGCTTTGAGGATGTACTTTGCAGAACACAGACCAGCTCATGAAGTTGCCTTACGCTTTAGGTATACCTATCGTGCATTTACCTCCCTGGTTGCTTCTTTCAGGGAAAAACTGGAAGACACCTCCAACCTGGACTTCTACAACAGTAGCACAACGAAAAAAGATAACAAGCTCAGATATATTGTTTTTGATAGTAGGTTCACCAATTATGAGAACCTGAGAAAGCTGGTCCAGGCAGAGATTAATTTTATCACCATCCGCCGAAGAGGGAAAAAGAAACTCGAAAGAATATCTAATCTGCCCACACAGGGATGGAAAAAAGTGAAGGTTGAATGTGCCGGAAGTAAACACAGAACCTTGCGTGTGTATGTCGAGCAGGTGTTCCTGAAAAGATATGACAAACAGATCAGGCAAGTCATAATTACCGGTCATGGGAAAATCAAACCGGCTATGATCATTACAAACGATTTTGATCTGACTATGTCAATACTGGCCAACAATCTGTACCGATTACTCGCTTTGCAACTGGAGCGATATGAACATCTCTCCGTTCAGAGCCTCTATGACAAATTTGTTCTCAATGTTGCTGATATCATTATCCAGGAAGATGCGATCACAGTACAACTGATAAAGAAAAGAAATCTCACTCTTATACTGGAGGCTATGCAAACATTTTCCTGCCAGAAATACCCATGGCTTAATGGTAAGAATGTTATTTTTGAAGGAGCAACCTACTCGTAGTTAAAATACGGGTACTTGTTTACCTTGAAAATCTATGTTGAAATAAAAATTTTTGAGTACTTCAATTTTGTGTAATGGCCACAAATATAGAAATAGTTTTTTCTTAATTTTGATTCAAACGGCATCTGATGAAAATTTTTGAGGCTGCAAAAATTCGGGATATTGATTCTTTCACCATCCTGAATGAGCCCATAGATTCCATCGACTTGATGGAGCGGGCTGCCACCAGGCTAACCGGTTGGTATGTGCGTCATTTCCACACAGATCGCATGATAATTATATTTGCGGGCCCTGGAAACAATGGGGGAGATGCACTGGCTATGGCACGATTACTGGCTGAAAGGCAATTCAGGGTAAGCTGTTATCTGCTTGGTTTTGGAAAGCTTTCGGAAGATTGCTCAATCAATAAAAGCCGGTTGATTGAACAAGGATTGGTGGAATTGAATGGGATAGGAGAGGGAGATCCTTTACCGGAAATAGGCAGCCATGATGTGGTGATAGATGGGATATTCGGATCTGGACTCACAAGGAAGGTTTCCGGATTCCCCGGAACGGTGATCCAACATATCAATGATTGTGCCGGGACCGTGATTGCCATTGATATTCCTTCTGGTCTGTTCGGGGAAGATAATTCGGGAAATGAAAATCACCCTGTAATCAAAGCCACCTACACGCTCACTTTCCAGTTTCCATTTCTTTCATTCTTTTTTGATATGAACGAACCCTACGTGGGCCAATGGAGGGTGCAGGACATTAAATTGCACCCGGAGGTGATCAGGATCACAGAAACTCCTTACCGGACCCTGGAAATGGAGGATGTAAGGTCCATGTTACCCGTTCGAAATAAGTTTTCCCATAAAGGCACCTTTGGACATGCCTTGCTTATCTCGGGTTGCTACGGGATGATGGGAGCTGCCCTGCTGGCAGGTGAATCGTGCTTAAGGGGTGGAGCGGGATTAGTAACATTGCACATTCCAAAGTTTGGATATAGCATCATTCAAACCGGGTTTCCCGAGGCCATAGTAAGCCTGGATCAGTCCGATATCCTCTTCAGTGAACCACCTGAACTATCTCCTTATAATTCCATTGGTATCGGCCCTGGCCTTGGCTGTAAGCAGAACACGGGTAAGGGATTAAAGAAGTTGATGGAGATAGCTGAAGTACCCATGGTGATTGATGCAGATGGTCTAAATATTCTTTCTGCTCACCCGGAATGGTATGAATACCTGCCCAAAGGAACCATACTTACTCCTCATCCAAAGGAATTTGACAGGATGATTGGCAGCAGCGGTAATTCCTACCAGCGACATATCAAGCAGAGGGAGTTTTCTGAAAAGCATGAAGTTGTGGTGGTTCTAAAGGGGGCATATACGGGCATATCAGCTCCAGACGGTCGCTACTGGTTCAATACCACAGGCAATCCTGGAATGGCAACCGGTGGTAGTGGGGATGTACTTACCGGACTTATTACCGGACTTCTGGCACAGGGACTTTCCCCCGTAAACGCTGCCCTGGCAGGTGTCTACATACACGGTCTTGCAGGAGATCTGGCCATCCAGGATTCAAGTGAGGAAGCCATGATTGCCGGGGATATGATCCGGCATTTGGGGAAAGCTTTCAAAAAGGTGCGATAAGAATTATTTGTATTCACAATACCGATGTGCTAATTTCGTCCGTTGAATAAGTAAAACATATTATGAAAAAAATCATCCCGTATATAACTGCAGCCGTTATAACTGCAGCCGTTATAACTGCAGGCTGTTCCACAACCAGAGAATTACAGGTACAGGTCACTCCACTGGGTGGGGAACCCGTTCAGGCTCAGGAAAAATACATCTATGCATTGCCACAAACTGTATTCAGGATTGAGATCGTCTGTGAGGAGGTGCGCAGCATACCTGGCCCTTACAGGGAGTATGCCGAAAAGTATCTTGGTATTACAGAAACTATCAGGCAAAAGTCCAGTTTATGGCAGATTCATGATGTAAGGGTATCAGAGCACACCGAATTGGATCCCCAGCACTTTTATGCATTGAATGTGTTGGAGGGAGATTTTAATATTGGGTACCTGGATCGTTTCATCCAGAAAGGAGTGGTCCTGGATGGAACTGAAATGGTTCATGAAGCGATAAAGGGAACCGGACTTCAATCCACATTGATGAACCAAGACGTTCGCTATGTGGATCTTGGGGTGTATGCAAATTTTGAAGAAAAGTCCGAGACCATGTATAAGACGCTGGTGACAGACACATCTTTTGTGAGGGTCCCTGTACAACGCACCGTTGTGGAACAGAAATCACAGGCCATGAAAGCCCAGGAGGCTGCAGATTTCCTGCTGGAAGTAAGAGCAAGACGGTTTGAAATGCTAACAGGAGAATACGAGGTTTACCCCGATGGCGAAGCCATGGCAGCTGCTATTCACAAGCTTGACCAACTGGAGGAGTCTTATCTTACCCTTTTTGTGGGGAGAACCATTTCCAGGATGGTAAAAAGGGCCTATTTTATTGTCCCTCAATCGGTTTCCACACCGTCACAATACCATATGGAGATGTTCTCCAGTCAGCTTGGTTTTGTACCATCCGAGTTAATGGAAGGAATCCCTCTTGAAGTTCAGATCAAACCTATGGGAAAGATCCCCAGTCCGGAGACCAATTTTTCAAGGAAATCCAATGATAAAAGGTTTAATCAGCTATTGTACCGCTTGCCTGATGTGGCTGAGATGGAGGTGAAACTGGGAAGTGAAGTGCTGCTGCAACAACGCATCTCCATATTCCAGGCAGGTGCAGTGGTTGCAACCCCTATCAACTGATTGCCTATAATTTCCTGAGGCTGGTTACCTGAATCTGCTGGTGATCAAGTGTGAGTACTTTCAAAAAGTAGATCCCATTGGTATAGGTGGAAGTATTCAGGACAACAATGTCTCCCGGATTTATCTGTTTGCGCTGTTCCTGATGGATAAGCCGTCCAGCCACATCCTGGATTTCCAACAGAAAATCACCTGGTTTTTCAATATTGAAAAGGATCCTGAGTTCATCTCTGACCGGATTTGGATAGACAGAGATTTTCCAATTTACCTCATCCATTGTGATACCAACATCCACGTCAAAGGATTGTTGGAAGCCCTGGGTAAGGATCATCTGGTCTCCAGTCAGGGTAGTGACAGCAACCTCGCCAAGTGTCCATGAGATGCTCAGGTTGTTATTTACACCATAACCTCCTCCCGATGAAATAACAGTTGGAGTCAACTGGACCTGTCCATATACGCCTGCAAAGAAGCAAAGTGCACAAATAAGAGACAAGTACTGTTTTTTCATGGAATCTGCAGTTTATTCAAAATTCCGAAAAAACCAGGTCGGAATCAAGTATTATATAATAATTAAGCCCCTCTTCTTAAAAAAAGGTTGCAGAGGTGGATCAGTATCTACTTTTCAGGAATCTCTTCCAGAATGGCCACGAGGAAATCCCAGAACTTCTTAACCGTTGCGATTTCCACCTTTTCATCCGGGGAGTGTGGGAATCTGATGGTTGGACCAAAGGAGATCATATCCAGGTTCGGGTAAACGCCTCCCAGTAATCCACATTCCAGTCCGGCATGGATCCCCTTGATTTCAGGAATCTTTCCAAACCTCTTATGGTAAACCTCCTGACATGTTTTCAGGATGGGAGAATCCATATTGGGTTTCCATCCAGGATATTCCCCGGTCAATTCAATATGGGCATCTATCAATTGAAATACTGCCGCGATTTTCCAGGCAGTGGCCTCCTTTGCACTATCCACTGAAGAGCGGGTGAGGTTTAAGGCAATAAACTCTCCGTCCTTCACTTTGACAATGGCCAGGTTATTTGAGGTTTCAACCAGTCCCTTCATGGATTGACTCATTCGCTCGACACCATTGGGACAGGCGAATATGGCACGGATGAATTTAGACTGATCCAAAGTGGGAACGACTTTAGCAGGAAGGGTGATTTTCTCACAGGTAAAGGTGAGATCGGGATCGGTTTCAGCAAACTCCTTCCGGTACATCTCCCGGTACTTGGCCACCATCTCTTCGAATTTGTCAGTAGCATCAGCAGGGACCGTGACCAGAGCTTGTGATTCTCTTGGTATGGCGTTTCTGAGGTCTCCGCCATTGGCTTCAGAAAGCCTGATCTTCAGATCCGATTCGGCCTGCATCAGGAACCTGAACAGAATTTTATTGGAATTGGCTCTACCCAGTGGAATATCGATCCCCGAGTGACCACCTTTCATCCCACTTGCGTTGACACGGTAACCCTGATGATCTGAAGGTGCGTTTTCCTCATTGTAGGATTTGGATGCCGAAACATCAATGCCGCCGGCACAACCTACATAGAGTTCTCCTTCATCTTCCGAATCCATATTGATCAGGATATCTCCTTCCAGCAATCCTGGCTTCAACCCAAAAGCACCGGTCATCCCGGTCTCTTCATCTATGGTGAAGAGCGCTTCAATGGGTCCGTGTTTTAAGCCAGTTGATTCCAGTACTCCCATGGCTGCAGCCACACCAATGCCGTTATCGCTGCCCAAAGTTGTTCCGTCGGCAGTTACCCACGCACCGTCAATCAAGGATACGATGGGATCTTTTTCGAAATCAAACACGGTATCATTGTTTTTTTGAGGAACCATATCCAGGTGACCCTGTAATACTACCGTTTTCCGGTTTTCCATTCCAGGAGTAGCCGCTTTTTTGATAATTACATTGCCCACTTCATCCACCACGGTCTCAAGACCAAGGTTTTCTCCAAAACGCTTCATGTAAGCGATAATCTCAGCCTCCTTTTTAGAAGGTCTGGGTATCTGTGTCAGTGCATAAAAATGCTTCCACACTTCCTGTGGTGCTAAATCTTTAATTAAACTCATTGTATTCTCTTTTACATATTTATAGGCGCAGGGTTTGATCGATGCAATCAATGATGATGAAACCGGGCGCCCTGTTTTTTTCATATTATTCAGGTTTTACTCCACTGGGTAGCTCCAATCCGAATTTCTGTTTTGCATCAGCCCGTTTCAGCTGCAAAGCGAGGAAAATGGAGACTACGCCGAGGATCACCAACATAAAAATAGGTACTGTGTAGTTATAACTCATTTCCCCTGCACGGATCGCTTCCAGGTCCTTCCTGTTCGCCAGGTCCAATACAGCCCCGATGCCCCAAAAGAAGAAGAGTAATCCATAATTCTGGATAGTGAACATGGTTGCATAAGCGGTTCCCAGCCTGCTTTCCTTAACAATCTTTGCCACCGAGGGCCACATGGCTGCAGGGATCAGTGAAAATGCGACACCCAAACTCAGTAATCCAAAATATCCCAGTAATTCACTGTCAAACAGAGACAGGGCCAGGTGTGCGAAGATGAGCAGTACCGAACCCAGGATCATCAGAGAGGCAGCCCTTCCTTTTTTATCCACATAGTTTCCGAAAATAGGTGTAAAGAGGATGGTTCCCATGGGGATCAAACTGGCTGTTTTGGGTCCGTTTTGAAACCACACGGAAAGGGTGCTCCCCCAGAGTCCCCTGATGAAAAGGAAAAAGAGTACCCCAATGATGACCATAGATGCCAGTTTCCCCCCTACATTCTTAATCTTGGAAGGGATCATGGAGAATCCTAGCCCGAATAAGAAGAGTCCCAGATAGATGGCCACATTGCCCATGGACTGACTGCCGAACAGACTAAAGTATTCAGTGCTTTTGGGAAGTTCGTAGGAGAATCCGAATTTATTCACAAGTAAGTCAGGTGCGTACTGGATGAATGGGAAGACTGCTGAATAGAAGAATACACAGAGTAAGGCGATGAAAACAAATGACCGGTTCTTTAAAAGGGCGATCAAATCTGCAAACTTAAACTCTTCCTCTGGGGCAGTTCCACCACTTGCTGCTTTGGCAGCTTTATCCTGCTTGTCAAGGGCATAATCAAAAATGGTATAGACCAGGAAAACAATTAGAGCGATCCCTATCAATGTGGCAGCAAAAACAACAGCAGGAGGAACACTGTTTCCACCTATGTCGATGGATAATGCCAGTCCCATGGCTGATCCAAGTCGCCCGAAGCCCATGTTTATGGCCATGGCCAGTGCAAGTTCATAGCCTTTAAACCATTTTACGACGGTTCGTGTGGCGACCACGCAGGTTACTTCCAGGCCTGAACCGAACAGTACACGGCCCACAATCATCATGATCAGCTGGGTTTTGTGATTATCACCAAAAACGCCACTAGCGGCCATTGCTGTGATGGCTGCCCCTAGGGTTGCTAATGCTCCGAATAACAATCCTGCTATCCGTACGCCCCATTTATCCAGGATGATCCCTCCAACGATGATCATACCAAACAGATTGGCAATGGTGGTAAGCCCGATCAGTCTTCCGAACTCTTCACTGGTAAATCCCATTTCGGATTCCATCAATCCTTTTAATCCACCGAAGAAATCCTGGAACCAGTAAGTGGCCAATATGAGCATACTGATCATAACCAGCATTAACCAGCGCATGGGTGCTGAATCTCTCAGAGTTTTCTTTATTGCTTCCATCAAATATTATTTAGGTTTAATATTTTTTCTCTCAAACCGAGCGAAAAATGAATCTCTAAAAATAAAAAAAATATACCTCCAATGATGGTTTTATAACATATAGTGGAAAACTTAATATTTACATATTATATTAATTTCTATTTTAGTTTCCATTGGAACGCTCTCAAAGTAAGGATTAAGTGTGGGAATCGACTAAAAATGAAATGAGTAACTGAAAGGAATTTGATATGAAAAAGTCAATTATCATCATCGGTTTAGCTTTTCTTGGATTGAATACGGTAGTCGCACAGGAAGAGGTGAAATGGTATTCCATCGAAGAAGCCGTTCAGTTGGCACGTGTGGAACCTCGGCTCCTGGTCATTGATGTGTATACTGACTGGTGTGGTTGGTGCAAACGAATGGATGCCACAACGTTTTCAGATCCGTCAGTTGCCGAAATAATGAATAAACACTTCTACCCGGTAAAGCTGAATGCTGAAGGCAAGGAAGATATTGTACTTGGAGATCGTACCTTCAAGTTTGTGGATAATGGACGTAGGGGTTATCATGAAATTGCAGCGATCGTTACCAAGGGAAGGCTTTCCTATCCTACTATCTCATATGTGGATGATCAGGGAAAAGTGCTTGAAGCCTCTCCGGGTTATAAGACAGCTGATCAGTTCAAGGTATACCTTTCGTACTATGTGGAAGATGCCTATAAGACAAAAACTTTCCAGGAGTATTACGACTCTCTTCAAGCAGAGCGTTAGGGAATGGTGCACCGTACCGGAGGAACTGAGGCGAAAGCCGAGGAACGATCTGAGCCGAACCGAAGGCACCGAAGGAACTGAGGCGATTGCCGAAGAAGCGAACTGAGGCGAAGCCGAAGAACGCGAAGAATGGTGAATGGTATCAGATATACTTCTCCTGCATGCTGCGGAGTTCGGTTATCATTTCATTTCGTAGTGAAGTGGGCTCCAATACTTCTCCATCTTTCCCCATACTAAGTACCAGGGATTTGAACTCATAAGTGGGGTGAACCTTAAAACTGAAGATGATCCGGTCCTCGTTCTCTTCAACAATGTTCTGTGAATCATGCCAGGGTTGTGTGATCAGATACTGGGCCTGGGTTTTCTGAACAGCGATTTTAATCAACGGGGCTTCACGTTGTGGTGCAATAATCCCTATGGCGTACCTGAAATAGGCGCCTGCATCAAATTCCGGTTCTCTGTATTCAATGCCCGAAGCATCCCTCATATCCCTGATGCGGTCCAACGCATATGTTCTCACCTGGCCTTTGAATTCATTCAATCCCACAAGGTACCACCTGAATTCATGTTCTTTTAGTAGGTATGGATGCACCTCATTGAAGTAGGGCTTATCCTCGTAAAAGGGGAGATAGTAGAGGCGGATTACCTGTTTCTTCTCAATGGCATTAATAATAGGGTCAAGATATTGTGTCCCTTTAATAGCAGGAGTTTTCCTAAAACTAATGAATCCCCGGTCGCTATAACGCTCGTACAATGCTGCGATCATGGAATGGATCTCCAGGTTATTTTTAGTATATGCCATAGTGATGATCTGTTGGTATGGTTCAAAAATAGCAAAACATGTCTGATTATTTATAGGATATTGGAGGGCCATATCAGTCTCTGTTTCACTTTCTTTCTAATTTTTATTCCCTGTATGCCTGTTTATAGGGATTTTGTTTAACTTAACTTTTCAATTGAATGGCTAAGTTAAAGAGTGGCATAGGCAAGTCCGGACAGGACCAGGATCCCAGCAGGAAAGGCAACTGCATTCTGCATATTAGAAACAGGTCAGGAAGTCGACTGAACCTGGTGCTGCACGGTACAGAGGTAAATGTAGTTCGTGCAATGACCATTCGCCGGTTCAAGCGCCTGAAGCTCATAAAGGGGACCTATGTGGTTGAGGCATGGCTCTCCGAGGGCCGCATTGGCATCAACTCCATTAATATTCCACATATCAGTATTGAAAGGATTACCTCCCGCAAGGATGTTTCCATTCGGGGCAGGAAGATTGTGGCTGACTTTGTTAATGAAAGGGCCAAACTTGAGATTGACAGTGAACCCTCTGCGGGAGACCTGGTAGAGAATATCTAGTAATTCAGATTGGATGCAAGCAATCGCTCTACCTGTGCGATGGTCATACTTTTTCTTCTGGCATAATCCTCTACCTGGTCTTTCCCGATTTTACCCACAAAGAAATACTTCGAATCAGGGTGGGCGAATAGTAATCCACTGACAGACGCAGCAGGGATCATTGAGTAATTTTCCGTAAGACCAATTCCATAGCCCTCTGCCTCCAGTAAATTAAACAGCACCTCTTTCTCAGAGTGCTCGGGACATGCAGGATATCCGTGTGCCGGTCTTATTCCTGAATATTTTTCTTTGAACAGATCCTCTTTGGATTGAGATTCGGTGGCAGCATAGCCCCATGTATTCTTTCGGATCTCTTCGTGAATCAGCTCAGTAAATGCTTCAGCCAAACGGTCGGTCAGTGCTTTCAGCATAATGGCAGAATAATCATCATGGTCTGCTTCAAACTCCTTTATTTTCTGATCTATACCGATTCCGGTTGTTACGGCAAAAGCACCCAGGTAATCTGTGATTCCTGAATCCAGGGGAGCAATGAAATCAGAAAGGCAAAGGTTGGGCAAGTCATCATCTTTGACGGTCTGATTTCTCAGGTTGGTGAACCGGTTCAGGATCTTATCTTTTGATTCATTTTCGTATATCACAATGTCATCTCCTTCGGCATTGGCAGGAAAGATTCCAAAGACTGCATTGGCAGTGAGCCACTTCTCACCAATGATGCGGTCGAGCATTTCCTGTGCATCATCGTAAAGTTTACGGGCCTCCTTTCCATATTTTGGATGGTCAAAGATGTCTGGAAATTTTCCCCGGAGCTCCCAGGTAACGAAAAAGAAGACCCAGTTAATGTAAGCCCGGATTTTTTCCATGGGATAATCCGTAAGTGATTGGATTCCTAGCTGATTTGGTTTGAATATGGTGTCCTGTTTCCACTCAAGCCTGAGCGCATTTTTCCTGGCAGCCTCCAGTGTGTGATATTTGATATCTCTTCCGGCCTCTGCATAGGTATTTCTCAATGCTTCGTAATCCAGCCTGGTCTCCTGAACAAATCCATCGCGCTTTTCTTTTGAGAGGAGGGCGCTGACCACCGCCACGCTTTTGGATGCATCTTTTACATGGATCACTGGCCTGTTGTATTTAGGCTCAATTTTGACGGCGGTATGGATCTTAGATGTAGTGGCACCCCCGATCAGTAAAGTCTGGGTCAGATGGCGTCGTTTCATTTCAGAAGCCACATGGATCATCTCTTCCAGCGAAGGTGTAATCAGCCCTGATAATCCCACAATATCCACCTGCTGCTTCTCTGCCTCATCAAGGATTTTCTCAGTAGGCACCATCACTCCAAGGTCGATTACTTCATAATTGTTACATCCCAGTACTACGCCTACAATATTTTTCCCGATGTCGTGAACATCTCCCTTCACGGTGGCCAGGAGAATTTTCCCGGCAGAGTGACTTCCACCATCAGCACCGCTGGCCTTTTCCTCTTCAATAAATGGAAGAAGCGTTGCTACGGAACGTTTCATTACCCTGGCGCTTTTCACAACCTGGGGAAGGAACATTTTTCCTTCACCAAACAGATCACCTACCACATTCATTCCTGCCATCAGTGGTCCTTCAATCACCTTTAATCCAAGACCGTATTTCTTGTGTGCTTCCAGGGAATCATTTTCAATATGTTCGGTAATACCTTTAACCAATGCATGTTTCAATCGTTCTTCCACCGGGAGCTCACGCCATGCATCGATCTTCTCTTCTACTTTCTCCTGCTGCTCGATTGTGGTGGAATACTCGATAAGTCGCTCTGTGGCATCGGGCCTGCGGTTTAACACCAGGTCTTCGGTATACTCCAGCAATTGTGGGGGAATTTCATCGTACACCTGGAGCAATCCAGGATTCACTATCCCCATGTCCAATCCGGCTTTAATGGCATGGTAAAGGAACACAGAGTGAATGGCTTCCCTTACCACATTGTTCCCACGGAAAGAGAATGAGAGGTTGCTAATACCACCACTTACTCTTGCGTGGGGAAGGTTTTCCTTGATCCAGGCGGTGGTTTTAATAAAATCAACGGCATAATTGTTATGTTCCTCGATACCTGTCCCAATGCTCAATACATTGGGGTCAAAAATGATATCATCCGGCGGATAGTTCGATTTTTCCCGGAGCAGGTTATATGCCCTGCTACAGATCTCAATGCGGCGTTCAAATGAGTCGGCCTGACCTTGTTCGTCAAAGGCCATCACAATCACTGCCGCTCCATATTGTCTGATCTTTCCGGCTTGTTCCAAAAATGTTTTTTCCCCTTCTTTCAGGCTAATGGAGTTGACAACGGCTTTCCCCTGAATACATTTCAGGCCGGCTTCAATCACTGAAAATTTCGATGAGTCGATCATCAGGGGTACCTTTGAAATCTCAGGTTCTGCCAACAACAGGTTTAGAAACTTCACCATTTCATACTCTGCATCCAGCATGGCATCGTCCAGGTTGATGTCCAGTATCTGGGCTCCGTCATCCACCTGTCGACGGGCTATTTCAAGCGTCTCGTCATACTTCTTTTCCCTGATCAGTCTGGCAAATTTCTTGCTGCCAGCCACATTGCACCGTTCCCCGATATTGATGAAATTTGATCCTTTATAGGCTGTCAATGGTTCCAATCCGCTCAACTTTAAACCGGGTTTAAGAGATACAGGTTCCCGGGATTCGGCAGTATCCAGCAGATCAGCAAAAGCTTTAATGTGTTCAGGTGTTGTTCCGCAGCATCCTCCAACAATATTTACAAATCCAGAATCCAGGAAATCCTTTATCTGGAGAGCCATCTGTGCCGGGGTTTCATCATATTCCCCAAATTGGTTGGGCAATCCTGCGTTGGGATGTACAGATACAAAGTGGGTTGATTTACCAGACATCTCTTCAAGGTAGGGACGGATCTCCTTTGCACCCAGAGAGCAATTCAAACCCATGGAGAGAAGTTCAACATGATCCAGTGAATGCATGAAAGCCTCAAGTGTTTGTCCCGATAAGGTGCGTCCACTGGCATCTGTAATGGTACCGGAGACCATCACCGGAATACGAATGCCTTTATCAGAGAGTAATTCCTCAATGCCCACCAGTGCCGCTTTGGCATTCAAGGTATCAAAAACTGTTTCCACCAGCAACAGATCAGCTCCTCCCTCTACCAGTCCTTTTGCCTGTTCTTTGTAGGAGTTTTTCATTTCATCAAATGAAACTGCCCTGTATCCGGGATCATTTACGTCGGGTGACAGCGATGTGGTTTTGTTGGTGGGACCCATGGATCCGGCCACATATCTTGGTTTGGATGGAGTTTTTTCGGAATATTTTTTTGCGGCCTCTGCAGCGATCCTGGCTGATTCAAAATTGATCTCATAAACCAGTGATTCGGCCTGGTAATCAGCCTGGGAAATGGAAGTGGCATTGAATGTGTTGGTTTCTATAATGTCCGAGCCCGCTTCCAGGTAGGCTTCATGAATCTCCCTGATCACATCAGGTCTTGTAAGGGATAAGAGGTCATTGTTCCCTTTCATCTCACCTGGATGTGATTTAAACCGCTCCCCCCGGTAATCCTCATCTGAAAGCTTATACCGTTGGATCATGGTGCCCATCGCTCCATCCAGCAAAAGGACCCTCTGCTTGAGCAGCTCGGTGATATCGTGCTTTGATTCCATATCTGTTTCAGTTCCGAAATTACTCATTTTTATGATCAGTTCCAGTGAACTGTGAGCGGACTCTCTGCTTTTCTTTTTGGAGATTTCGTACTGTTCATGGATGCCCCGATCCCCTTACTTAATGAAGATGATTCTGCATTTTCCTTCCAGAAGGCTCCAATTATCGATGTGAGTTTCTCCGCCTCAATTAGAAATCCGTCATGTCCGTAACTAGACTCGATTTCCTGGTATTTACCCTGGACAATATGTGTCAGCAGTTTCTGCTCATGGTTGGGAAAAAGGTTATCTGTGGAGATTCCAATGCAGAGCACATTGGCTGTAATCTGTCCAATGGCATCACCCAGAGATCCTCTGCTTCGGACTACATTATGTGTATCCATGATTCTGGTAAGGGCGTGATAACTGTAAGCGTCAAATCGTTTGACAAGCTTATCTCCCTGATAATTCTGATAGGAGGAAGCCTTCAGTTCCTTTGTCTTTGATTCATCCCTTTCGGACTGGGTTTTATAATAGGATTGTTCGTGCCTGTAACTCAGCATCGCAATGGACCTGGCAGATTTAAGACCATTGATCCCTCCATAGGGGCGCTCCTCAAAATAAGAAGGATCAGCCTCTATGGCCAGTCGCTGAGATTGATTGAATGCCACGGACCACGGAGAAGATTTCACTGATGCGGCGATGAATATCAGATTTTGAATAAGATCAGGAGCCATAATGGTGTACTCTAATGCCTGGAATCCACCGATTGAACCTCCAATAATGGTATGAATCTTATTGATGCCCAGGTGACCCCGCAGTAATTCATGAGCATTGACCAGGTCCCTGATGGTGATGTCCGGGAAGGACCTATACCAGGGCAACCCGGTTTCCGGATTGGTTGAGAGTGGACCGGTGGAACCGTAGCAGGAGCCTATGATGTTGGCACATACGATGAAATGATTTTCCGGATCCAATAGCTTTCCCTCACCCACCATATCCGGCCACCAGTCAGACACCTCAGAATTTGCCGTCAAAGCATGACACACCCAGACCACATTGTCAGCTTTTGCATTCAATGTGCCGTAGGTGTGATATGCAACATTAAGCGCAGGGAGTGATCCCCCCAGCTCAAGATTGAATTTTTCTCTGAATTGATAGATATGTGGTTTCATGGTCTACTTTTCAAATGCCTGTTCGAAGTCAGCTATGATATCATCAATGTGTTCCAGTCCGACGGAAACCCTTAGCAGGGTAGGAGTGACACCTGCAGCTAGCTGTGCATCATCGGAAAGTTGCTGGTGGGTGGTGGCTGATGGCTGGATAATAAGGGTTCGAACATCGCCCACATTAGCGAGGTGACTGACCAGTTCCAGGTTGTCAACCAAACGGATTGCTTTCTCTTTTTCTCCCTTCAAAGTGAACGAAAGTACTCCACCGGCACCCTTTGGCAGGTATTTTTTTGCATTCTTATGATGGGGACTGCTTTCCAGACCCGGGTAGAGTACACTTTCCACCTGTGGATGCTTCTCAAGCCATTTGGCCAACGCCAAAGCGTTTTCCACATGTCGCTCCAGTCTCAACGATAGCGTTTCAAGGCCCTGAATGAACAGGAAGGTATTGAAAGGACTCTGACTGGGACCAAGATCCCTGAGGCTTTCAACCCTGGCTTTAATGATAAAAGCGATGTTTCCGAAAGATCCTTCACTTCCAAATACCTCCCAGAATTTCAACCCATGATAGCCTTCACTTGGCTCGGTAAACTGCGGGAATTTACCATTTCCCCAATTGTAATTGCCACCATCCACTATGACCCCTCCAATGGAGGTTCCATGCCCCCCTATCCACTTGGTTGCAGATTCCACGATAATGTTAGCTCCATAATCGAATGGCTTAAAAAGGAATCCAGCCGCGGCAAAGGTATTGTCCACCACCAGGGGGATGTCATACTTTTTCGCAAGCGCTCCGAATTTTTCAAAATCTGGAATGTTGAAGCCCGGATTTCCGATTGTCTCTAAATAGATGGCACGGGAGTTTTCATCGATCAACGATTCGAAATCTTCAACTTCCAGTGAATCTGCAAACCTCGCTTCCCATCCCAGGTTCTTAAAGGTCACCCTGAACTGGTTATGGGTTCCACCGTAGAGGTAAGGACTGCTGATAATATTATCACCTGACTTGAGTATGGTATTGAATGTAACAAATTGTGCGGCATGACCTGATGAAACAGCAAGAGCTGCCACCCCGCCTTCAAGTGCGGCAATGCGTTGCTCAAACACATCATTGGTAGGATTCATAATTCTGGAATAGATGTTTCCGAACTCCTTCAGCGCAAATAGGTTTGCTCCATGTTCAGAGCTGTTAAATGTGTAAGAAGTAGTCTGGTATATTGGTACTGCCCTGGCATTTGTTGCCGAATCGGGAGTATGACCTGCGTGGATCTGTAATGTCTCAAAATTCTTATATGTATTGCTCATGATTTCTAAGTTAATAGTGAATGGTGAATAGTGAATGGTGAATGGTGAATGGTGAATAGTGAATGGTGAATAGTGAATGGTGAATGGTGAAAGAGACCAGTGTCTGGCAGTTATTGCCTAGTACCTGCTGGTCTAGGTGTTCGAAGCTTCTATACTACTGATTTGGGAAAATATAGTATACTTACCGAAGCTTCGGTCCGGGCATGGACATAGGCAAAATGGGCCTGGTGAAAATCTTTTTGATCATTGCTTTCATTTTTGTTATTATCTCCCTTTCGGGTTAGGTTTTGGCACCTTTGCCTGGTGGCAGGTTGCCAGGGGATCTTCGAGCCTAATCTCTTACCCCTTCTCAATAACAATCACACAGTTGTGTGGTATTGATGGTTCAAATATAGACTTCAGGACTGCTATTTGCAAATATTTGTGGAGAATAGAAGCCTTCTTATTTAGAAAATAGTTACGTAAAATGCATATAATCAGATAGATGACTGTTGATGGAATTTATACTAAAAGTTATGGGTCAGGCCCAAACCAAACAGCTCTTTAAACTGTACCCGGTGTTCAAAAGAATCAAGAGCAGCCATCTCCAGTTCAAATCCAAATTCACGGCAGACGGTTTGACATTGATTTAATCCAAAGGAAACGTATGCTCTTTAATTTATTTCTTGATCAGGATTTTCAGCAAATGCCTTAAAGCGCTCCATAGTCATTAGGGTGCTGTTCTTGAAAGCGGATTTCATAAAAGGGGCCATCAAAGCCATAAGTCCTCGAAACCTGAAAACACTCACCGAACGCCATATGGTATTCCCCCCATCCGTGTCCAGGAAGTAATTGTACATTTCATTGTAAACGCCGCGGGCTTTATAAATTGCATGGAATTCATCCGGAAAGTTCCGTTTTGAAATGGTTTCCGTCATGACCAAATCTTTTTTTCTGCTTTCATATACCATTTCTGAAATGGAGCCCTCTTTGCCTGGATCCCCGCTGATTGCCTTAAAACTTTTCAATCCAACCTGCCATTTGTACATGTTCTCAGTACTGTCGAACAGCTCAATTACCCTGGAACGGGGAAGGTCAATTTTAACTTCAGTTGTATATTTCATATTAAATGATCCATTACCATAACAACACTGTGCTGGATTTGTTGTGGTAAATGGATTTTTCAATTGATCACAGTGAAGGATAAAAAGAAGTTCATTCTAGGGTAGAAAAGTACTTAAATATTATAATTTCGCGGTGTGGAAATTGAAGATCTTTACACCAATCTTAAAGAGGCGTACACAGCCAATAATCTTGGTCTTATCTCGGGCCGTATCATTGAGATGTTCAGGGAGCACAAATATGATGCTTTAAGAGCGGTCCAGAAGGTGGTCAATGAGTATACACCTTGTAAGGAAGAGAAAATCAATAAAGTCTTTTCTAAACTTATTATGATCTATCATCCAGACAGACTCAGCCAGTCTCTGGATCAAATTGAACAAGCATACCAGCGTGGGGACTTCGAAGAACTGTTTACCATGTCACATATCCTGAATGTTCAGAACCTGGAACCGGAGCATGTGACTGTCAGTTCGATCATTACGGAGGAGGATCTGGCAGAAGAGTTTGGCTGGGACGCCGATACCGATGGATTCTCTTATTTTATGGACCAGGATGGGTATGAAGAAGAGGAGGATCTGCATTCTGATTATACCCACCGCAGTTTCCTTACAGCCCTCAAGCGCAGGGTATACGGAAATCTTAATGTGGATTTTCCCATGTACCTTCTTGAGGAACTGGAGGAGATCGAAATGGCTGATTATGAAATTGAATATCTTGATGGCATTGATGCATGTCGATATGTAAGGGTAGTAGATCTTTCCAACAACAATCTGACAGACCTGACCGACCTGAAGGAGTTGCACCAGATAGAACGCCTCTACCTGTCCAACAATCATATTTCGTTGATTGACTCTTTGAGTAACCTGATTGTATTGCAGGTGCTGGATATTTCATATAATGATGTGGATGATCTTACTCCCCTCTTTGATTTGTCCCATTTGAGTTACCTCAATGTGATGGGGAACCGGATCCCTGCCTGGCAACTGGAGAAGCTTCAAATAAAGGGAGTAACCATCGTTGATTAATCCGTACCCACAGAATTATTGATTATAGATATATCAGTGGGATCTAAAGTGCCTGTTCCAGGTCAGCTTTTAAGTCTTCCACATCTTCAATCCCAACCGAAAGGCGGATTAATTCTTCTGAGATCCCTTCAGCCTTTCGACCCTCAGGGCCCAAATGCCTGTGTGAAGTGTGGGCTGGAGAGCTGCAAATGGTTTCCAATCCACCCAGACTCATGGATGGTTTAATCAGCTTGAGTCTCTTTTGAAACGCGATGCCATCCTGACCATCCACTTCAAAAGAGAGCATACCTCCAAAACCATTCATCTGTTTGCAAGCGATTTCATGACCCGGATGACCCGGCAATCCAGGATAATTCACCCGTTTAATTTTTGGATTGTATTCAAGATAATGCGCGAGTTCCATGGCATTGTCATTGATTCTTTCTACCCTCACATGGATGGTTTTTAGACTTCTTTCCAGCAAATACAGGGTCATGGCATTGAGACTCCCACCGAAATTGAGACCGGTTTGATATACCTCATCCAAGTACTTTTTCTTTCCGGCAACAGCTCCTGCAAGTATATCACTATGACCCCCCATATATTTGGTTGCACTGTGGACAATAATATCGATGCCCAGGTTTGAAGGCTGTTGATTTACCGGTGAAGCGAAGGTATTATCGATGACTGTGATCACACCTGCTTCCCTGGCCATCTTAGCAACTTTAGCAATATCGGTAATGCTTAGCAGTGGATTGGAAGGGGATTCGATGTAGATCAATTTGGTATTCCCCTGAATGCATCTCTGGATATCTTCTGCAGATTGACTGGCTGCCATACTGTACCCAATATCAAATCGCTGAAATTCACGATCCAGAAAATGAGAGGTGCCTCCGTAAAGTCCCTTCTGGAACACAGCATGATCACCTTTGCCCAGAAAGGTAAAAAATACTGTACTGATGGCCGCCATCCCGGAACTAAAAACCAGGGCACTTTCTGTTTCTTCCAGAGAGGCTATTTTCTCAGCCACAGACTTTTCATTGGGCGTATTGAGATAGCGGGGGTAGATGGTGTCTTCCTGGTCAATGAATTCAAATGAAGTAGAGGTATAAATGGGGGAGTTGATTCCTTTTTTAAGGTCATCTCGCATGGTGCCTGCATGGACGCATCTTGTTGGAAATCTTTTCATGAACTACAGATTTATTGAGCCAATAATAACTTCATGGCTTCCACATTTTGTGGATTGATCACGTTTTTCGATTCAGGGCTGTAAAGAAAATCAAAAAGCTCACTGTAGTGTTCTTCCACTTTGGGCCGAATGATCTTATAAGTGGGATTCATCAGTTTATTTTCAATGGTAAAACCCTCGGCCAGAATACCCATATTGGCAGGAATCCACCGTTGTGGAAACATATCTCCGTATTTGCCATTGGTTCTGTATTCCCGCACCTCACTATCCACCAGTGAAAGACAGGCATGAATCCCTTCTTCAGAATCTGTTGTCAGACCTTTCCCTTTTAAGAATCTTTTCAATGCATCCAGATCAGGATGCACCAGTGCCACCGTATAGGGATTCTGGTTATTATGAAGCAGGCACTGATCAATGTACTCGGATTGATCAGTGAACGCCTCTTCAATTCCTTCCGGACTGTACTTCTCTCCGTCATCAGCGATCAGTAAACTCTTATACCGGCCCAATACATAAAGGAATCCATCTTCATCCATATATCCCATATCACCAGTGAAGAGCCATTCCTCCCTGATGGTATCTGCAGTGGCCTCTTCATTTTTCCAATAGCCCTTCATTACATTTTCTCCCCTTATTACAATCTCTCCTTTCTCTCCAAGGGGTACCTCATTGCCTTCATCGTTACAAATCCTGATTTCAAGGTTTTCAGGAATGACTCCGGATGCACCCATTTTATGTCTTTCGGGACTGTTAATACTGATCATGGGACTGGCTTCCGTGAGCCCGTAACCCTGGTACATGGGAATACCAATAGCATAGAAAAACCTTTGAAGTTCGATATCCAACAGTGCCCCGCCACCTATAAAAAACTTCATATTCCCTCCCATGGCATTTCGTACTTTCCTAAATACAACTGCATCAAACAGGGCGTATATGGGTTTCAGCAGCGCTTTTAATCCTTTTCCCTTATCCCATCCGATCCCATTGTACCTGTATGCAATATTCAAACCAGCTTTAAACAATGAATAGGTGAAATTACCTTTGGCCCTGACCCCGCTTTCTATATTATTCCGGAAGTTTTTGGCTATAGTAGGGACACTAAACATCAATTCAGGTTTGATTTCCTGAATGTTCTTGGAAATATTCTTTCGTGTTTCAAAGGAGGTTTTGCCCATTTCCAAGGCTGCCAGGCTAGCACCTACAGCCATTACTGTAAAAAGCCCTGCGGTATGAGCAAAACTGTGGTCCCACGGAAGGAAAAGAAACATTGTATAGTCCGGGGGTATGGACATCACAGTGAGGGCCTGCTCAGTATTTGCCGTATAATTCCTTTGACTTAACATAATGCCCTTTGGATCTGCTGTTGTGCCCGAGGTATAGCAAATATTTGCTGTATCATCAGGCAGAACTGATTCATAGGTTCTCTTGAAAGATTCAAAATCTTTCTCCAGTAACTCCTTACCTGCTTCCATAAGGTCCCCCATATAAACCTCCATCTCATTGTAATTCTCTTTAGGGTCCATGAGGATGATCTTCTCCAGGTCAGGCAGCTCATGTTTTATGGCATCGATCTTTTTCAACTGGCTGGCAGAGACCACAATCATTCGGGTTCCAGAATGTTTCAGTCTGAAGGTCAGGTCGGCTGGCTCATTCAACTGAATGGAGAGGGGTACATCAATGGCCCCAAGGTAAAACATTCCCATCTCAGCTACCACCCACAGCGCACGGCCTTCGGCCAAAAGGGCCAGACGATCGCCTTTCTTTACCCCGATGGTCATCATTCCTGCCGCAAACTGGTAAACAAGCTCCCTCATTTCACCATATGTGGTGGGCTGAAATGATCCGTTCCTCTTTTCCCACATGTAGGGATTATTGGTAAATTTTTCAACGTTTTCTTCAAAAAACTGGATTAAGGATTTCATTGTGGTGGTTATTGATGACAGTTTGGATAGTCAATATAGGAAATTATGGTGAATGGTGACAGATGGTGAATGGTGAATGGTGACAGATGGTGAATGGTGAGAGATGGTGAATGGTGACAGATGGTGAATGGTGAATGGTGAATGGTGACAGATGGTGAGATGATGGTGAATGGTGACAGAATGGTGAATGGTGAGATGGTGAATGGTGACAGATGGTGAATGGTGAGCAGTGAATTGATGATGTGTGGCTGAAAAAGGTGACGTTTCGCTGCGATTTTGGTATGCAATGTCCCATTAATACTAAAACAAAATGGAGCGAGGAATCAGGAACCATGAAAACTTACAGATTTGGAAGCGGTCACGGCTAATGGTGAGTGAAATCTATATTCTTACAGGTAAGTTTCCAAAATCTGAAATGTATGTTTTGACGTCCCAGATGCGAAGAGCCTCGATTTCAGTGCCTTCGAATATAGCTGAGGGCGCGGCCCGAATTAGTACCAAAGAGTTTATCAGATTTCTATTTATAGCCTCAGGAAGTCTTTCAGAACTTGAGACACAGATTCTGCTTTGTGTGGATTTAGGATATATCAATGAAGAGGAAGTAATAGAATTAAGAAAGAATATCCTGATTCTTCGTAAACAAATCTATGCTACTATTCGAAGTCTTCGTGAACGTCTTTACAGGGAATAAATGAAATCCTGTCACCCTTCACCGGCCGCAGGCCTGTCACCGTTCACCGGCCGCAGGCCTGTCACCGTTCACCGGCCGCAGGCCATGCATTCAGCCGATTCACCGGCCGCAGGCCTGTCACCGTTCACCGGCCGCAGGCCTGTCACCATTCACCCATTCACTATAACTCAATGATCTGTTCCCGGTCCGGTCCCACCGATACATACCTGACAGGTACTTTCAGCTCCTTTTCAAGGAATTGGATATACTCGTTGAGCTCTTTGGGAAACTGATCCTTGGATCGAATCCCGGTAAGGTCCGTTTTCCAGCCTGGCAGCTCCGTATATACCGGTTTCACATCTGCATCCAGTCTGTAAGGAAGATGGTCGGTCAATTCGCCGTTTATGGAGTAAGCTGTAGCCACTTTTATGGCTTCAAATGTATCCAGTACGTCAGTCTTGGTCATGATCAGCTGGGTTACACCATTGAGCATGATACTGTATTTAAGTGCAACCAGATCCAGCCAGCCACACCTGCGAGGCCTGCCTGTTGTGGAACCAAACTCTTTTCCGATATCTCTCAGCAAGGTGCCTTCTTCATCGAGGAGTTCAGACGGGAAGGGTCCACTGCCCACACGGGTACAGTAAGCTTTGAAAATACCGTACACCTCTCCAATAGTGCTGGGAGCAACCCCCATACCTGTGCAGGCACCTGCGCAGATGGTATTTGATGAGGTCACAAAAGGATAGGAGCCAAAATCGATGTCCAGCAATGTTCCCTGTGCTCCTTCAGCAAGTATGGATTTCTCCTCCTCCAGAAAACGGTTCAATTCATATTCTGTGTCAACCCGTTTGAACTTTCGAATGACCTCAATGCCTTCGAAGAATTTCTCTTCCTCATCCAGGTTGTACTCAAAATCATACTGTTTGAGCAGTTGCTGATGTTTTACCTTGAGCGCCTCGTACTTGGCTTTGAAATCCAAATCAATATCTCCCACACGCAATCCGTTTCGTCCGGTCTTATCCATATATGTTGGGCCGATTCCTTTCAATGTGGAACCGATTTTTGACGTTCCTTTGGCCGCTTCCGATGCAGCATCCAGGATCCTGTGTGTAGGGAGAATGAGATGTGCTCTCCTGGAGATCCAAAGGTTCTTTGTCAGATCGATACCCATGGCTTCCAGTGAATCGATTTCACGTTTGAAAACCGTTGGGTCCAGAACCACACCGTTGGTGATGATATTGAGCTTGTCTTCCCTGAAAATTCCTGATGGAATATTGTGAAGAATATGCTTGTGATTATTGAATTCAAGGGTATGGCCGGCATTGGGCCCTCCCTGGAAGCGGGTGATAATATCGTACCGGGGTGTTAGTACATCAACCACTTTGCCTTTACCTTCATCTCCCCATTGGAGGCCTAGCAGAACATCAACTTTCATTGGTATAAATATTTCAGTTGTGAGATTTTATGGCATAAAATAAGCCGGAGGTCCGGCATCTAAGTCCAGATAAAAATAACAAAAAATCCCTCTGAAGAAAGGGATCAGTTATCAAACATTTGAACTATTTATCACCATCGGTTTCATTCCTGCTCCTACCGTAGATATAGAGCGAATGATGACTTGGGGAGAAGTTATTAAGTTCGCAGGCTGTCTTAATAATCTCTTCGATCCTGGGATCGCAGAATTCAATTACATTTCCGGTATCCATATCAATCAGGTGATCATGCTGCATGCATTGATAAGCCTTTTCAAACTGAGCGATATTCTTGCCAAACTGATGTTTTACTACCAGGCTGCAGTCCAACAATAATTCAATGGTATTGTACAAGGTTGCCCGGCTCACCCTGTAATTTTTATTTTTCATGAAGATATAGAGGGATTCTATATCAAAATGGCCATCCCTGGAATATATCTCATCTAGAATGGCGTATCGTTCAGGAGTTTTACGGTGTCCTTTCCGCTCCAGGTATTCTGTGAAGATCTGCTTAACCGTTTCTTTTGTCTCCTCTTGGACCATAATTAGTCTAAGTAAAAATTACCTTGCAAGATAGCAATAATTTTAATTTAGAACAGATAAAGATGGAAAATTACTCCTACACTTCAACCCTGTGAACCGATTCAATACCTTTAAGTTTCATCAGGTTCAAAATCAGGTTATTAAGATCGTTCGTGTTGTGAACATAAAGGTCGATGGTACCGTTAAAAATCCCATCATGACCATGCAGATTTATGGTCCGCATGCTAATGTTCAATTCTTTTGTGATGGTGTTGGTGATGGAGTTATAAACTCCAAACCTGTCCCACCCATTCAACTGAATTTTTGCAAGGTAGGAGAGTACTTTGTGCTGGGTCCATTTTGCAGCCACCAACTTGTCTCCCTGACTAGACATAATTTTCACAGCGGTACTGCAATCCGTTCGGTGTATCAATAAGCTGTCGTTCTCTTGTCGAACTGCTACCACTTCATCTCCTGGAATGGGATTGCAACATTTTGCCAGATGGTAATTACTTACCTCATCTTCCTTGGCCTCCCTAAGGATTAATGTGCCCCTCGAGTCATATTCATCCTTTTGACCAGATTTTTTTTGAGACCTGCCCAGTGAAAGGTCCCATACCCTGACCCACTTGTTCTTGGTATTTTTACTGAGGATCGCCTTCAGGTCGTTAAGGCTAATGATTCCGCTTCCAATTTTTGAGTATAGTTCGTCCTTGTGTGTGGAGTTATATGCCGGGACCAGTTTTTTAAGGATCCTGGAGCTTGGAGTCAGGTTAAGTTCTTTCAGCTTATCGATCAGGATCTGTTTTCCTACATCGGTCCGGTTTTTAGTCTCAGATTTCAACCCATTTTTGATGGCCGTTTTTGCTTTGACAGTGGTTACAAACTGATACCACTCCAGGGTGGGTTTCTGAACTTCGGAGGTAAGGATCTCCACCTGGTCACCACTGGTGAGCGAATGACTCAGAGGAACCAAGCGATGGTTCACTTTGGCGCCGATGGCCTTGTTCCCGATCTCGGTATGTATATCATATGCAAAATCAAGTGCAGTGGCATCCTTTGGAAGAGTGATAATGTGACCTTTTGGAGTAAAAACCATGATCTCAGAAGAGAAGAGATTCAGTTTAAAATCGTCCAGAAACTCCATGGCATCGTCGGAGGGAGTTTCAAGGGTTTCCCTGATCCGCTTGATCCATTTGTCAAGCTCTGTTTCCGGTGATGATTTATCCTTGTACTTCCAGTGAGCCGCAAAACCCCTTTCAGCGATTTCATTCATTCGGTCGGATCGGATCTGCACCTCCATCCATTTTCCGTTGGGTCCCATTACTGTGGTATGCAACGCTTCGTAACCATTGGCTTTGGGAGTAGATACCCAATCCCTTATTCTTTCAGGTTTTGGGGAATATATATCTGTAATGATGGAGTAGACATTCCAGCATTGGGTTTTTTCCGGAATGCCAGGTTGAGGTTTGAATACAATCCGGATGGCAAAAAGATCGTAAATCTCCTCGAATGTTACATTTTTCTGGTGCATCTTTTGCCAGATAGAATAGATTGATTTGGGTCTGCCTGATATATTGAAATCAAATCCATTCTTGTCCAATGAATCTATGATGGGCAGCGAGAAATGATTGATCAGATGAAGGCGGCGTTCCTCAGTGAGCTTTATTTTTTCGCCAATTTCATTGTAGACTTCGGGATATCTGTATTTAAGACTTAGATCTTCAAGTTCAGATTTTACTGTATACAATCCCAATCTGTGGGCAAGTGGAGCGTACAGGTAGATGGTCTCTCCTGCAATCTTAATCTGTGTTTTGAGTGGAAGGGAGCCCAGGGTACGCATATTGTGCAGCCTGTCGGCCAGTTTTATAAAGATCACCCTTACATCTTCCGAAAGGGTGAGAAGCATTTTACGGAAGTTTTCAGCCTGGAGGGAATTGGATTCCTTGTCGAATACACCTGAGATTTTGGTGAGCCCGTCAATGATAGAAGCTATTTTTTTCCCAAAAGCATTCTCAATATCCTCAATGGTAAGATCAGTATCTTCCACCACATCATGAAGGATGGCACAAACGGTACTAGTTACCCCAAGTCCTATTTCATCGCTGACGATCAGTGCTACTTCCAGGGGATGAATGATGAAAGGTTCTCCAGACTTTCTCTTCATACCTTTATGGGCTTCATTGGCCATCTTAAAGGCTTTCCTGATCATTTTTTCGTCTTTTGCAGATTTGCAATAGGAACAGTTCTTGATCAGTTGCTCAAGTAGGTTGTTAATTTTATGATCGTCTGTTAATACCTTTTCTTCCATAATTATAAAAAGTCGACTTTACAAAAGAAGCCAACACTCCTTCCCTACAAAATTAGTGATTATATAGAAAGAGTATGGATACAGTTGATATTTTTTGATAATCAGGGGAACAATACGGTCACATTTCCTGTAAAGGATTTGAAAAGGCCGGTGTAATCGGTGAATTGGATATAGTATACATAGACACCTTCATTCACAAACGCACCGCTATGAAATCGGCCATCCCATCCATCACCAGGGTCGGTGGTTTCAAACATCTTTCGGCCACCCCGGTCCATGACGATCATCCTGTAATCTTTTGGAGCAAAATCGATCCTGGGTTTGAATTCAAAATTCATATCGTTGCTCCCGGGAGTGAAAGCACTGGGAACCAGAAGATTGGTTTCAACAGCAACGGTGATTGTGTTAGAAATACTGATATTTTGATCGCCTGGTCCGGAATGATTCTCAACGGCCAGTACCTTATATTGAAGTTCTCCCGGCTGAAAACCGTTAATCAAGGATTCAACAGTCTCATTCCAGACAGTGGTACCCGGACCCAGATTCTGGATGTCATAAAACTCTCCGTTTCCGCTTCTCCGCTGGACAACGTATCCGGATAGTCCCTCCACATAGTTGTGATAGGGAACCCAGTTCAGTGTTACGATCTGATCCTCAAGTTCGTAATCAAGTAAAATACTGGTTCCTGCATTAGATTCGGAGAGGACAATGGGTGCACCACAAGCGGTGGGGTGGAATACGGATTGAACAATGAACTCATAACTACTGGTTGATGTGGGGAACTGGTCCTGAATTAACTGGGTGGACTGAGAAGCATCCTTAATGGTGACCACTTCAGTGAACGGTGTACCCGGGTTGCTCCGTTTCATCACCCTGAAATTCTTGATCGGTCCATTTACATCCGCAGTAAATTGGAGCTCAACGGTCGAAGCGTCAATGACTGATACATAATCCACTGAAAGGAACTCAGGAGCATCTGGATACAGAGATGATACTGTTTCGATGGCTGAAAGAGAGGTGAGTCCGCTGGTATGGACCGTCTCAATGTAATAATCATAGGTCGTGCCGACATTGATTTCTTTGTCGGTGTAGGAAAGGATCGATGAAGAAACAAATTTTATTAATTGCATACCTGATTCTGATGGTCCGCCATATATGTTGTATCCTGAAATGGAACCTTCCCATCCCTCATAAGCATTCCAGGAGATTTCATTGGAAGGGGTGCAGGGATCAAATTCAACAGATGTCGAAACAGCCCTGTGTATATTCTGTTCAAAAAGACTTTCATTCCCTGCTGAGTCGATGGCCGTAACTGAGTACGCAATGTTTTGGACACCACCATTCATGTGCTTATATTCGAGGGTATTGCCCCCCACAGAAGCAATAAACACAAATGCGTTGGCCTGTTGCCTGTATATGGAATAGAATTCAATTTCAGCATCGTCACTGGCATTCCACTGTATTAAAATTCCATCATCGGCATGGTCGACTGTTACACGCCTGAGATCAGGGATATCTGGCAACTCTGCCTGCGCCCATATGACTATAGGAGACAGGAAAAGCAGGATCAGCATGAAAATGGACCCTGATATCCACCCATATTTTTGTGTACCAATCATATAATCATTAACGCGATGGGTCTGGCATTATTTTCGGCCTTCTCCAAACAAAGATAATACATTCTATTGTCTGCTTTCTTTTTGATCTGCAGCCTAAAATGCTAATTTTGTCATGCCATGTCCGAAAAGCGCTTATTAAGTAAGTTTAATAATTTCAAAAACAGGTACTTAACTGGTCACAAATTTCTCTATCTGATGGCAGCTTTTGTTGGTCTGGGTGTTGGACTTGCAGCTGTAATCATTAAGAACCTGGTGCATTTTATACGTGAAGCTCTGGAAAATGGTTTCCACGGGGAATACACCAAGTACTACATTTTCATTTTACCCATTGTCGGGATCTCATTAACGGTAGTATTCATTAAATACATCAATAAACGTCCTGTGGGGCATGGAATCCCTGGTGTACTATTTTCCATATCAAAAAACAACGGAATTATTCGTTCTCATAACCTTTACTCCAGTATTATAACAAGTGCACTTACGGTTGGGTTCGGTGGATCAGTTGGATTGGAGGGTCCAACAGTAGCGACCGGAGGGGCCATAGGGTCAAATATGGGCAAACTTTTTAAGCTCAGTTACAAAGAGATTACCCTTTTGATCTCATGTGCCTGTGCCGGTGCCTTGTCTGCAATTTTCAAAGCACCCATTGCCGGAATCGTGTTTGCCCTGGAGGTAATCATGCTGGACATGACCATGTATGCAGTCATTCCATTACTGATTGCATCGGCAACAGCAGCATTGACCTCCTACCTTTTTTTGGGTCAGAATGTACTCTATCAATTCCAGTTAGCCGAGACCTTTGAGATGAATCAAATCCATTTCTACCTGATCCTTGGCGTGGTAGTGGGGTTTTTATCAGCATATTTTACAAAGAGTTACATCTACATTACAGCTATATTTGAAAAGTTCAAAAATCCCTGGAAGCGCGTTCTTGTGGCAGGTGGCCTGCTGGGGGTAATCATTTTGTTCTTTCCTCCGCTCTATGGGGAGGGGTACGAGGTGGTGAACCAGGGTTTACGGGGGGAATATTTACATCTTTTCGATGGAACTTTTTTTGAGGGATGGCAACAGTCCTTTGCGCTGGTTGTAATCTACCTTCTGTCCATTATCGGGATCAAGGTCATTGCCACCACACTAACCTTTGCTGCTGGCGGAATTGGAGGGATCTTTGCACCTTCACTCTTTATGGGAGCCAATATGGGACTCCTGTTTGGCCTTACGCTGAATCAGATGGGCGTCGATATATCGGTGAGCAATCTGGCCCTGGTGGGAATGGGAAGTATGATTGCTGGTGTGGTTCATGCACCTTTGACGGCCATATTCCTGATTGCAGAGATTACGGGGGGGTATGAACTCTTTTTTCCGTTAATGCTGGCTTCAACCATTTCCTATGGCACCACCAGGTTCTTTGTCAAGAATTCTGTTTATACGGTTCAGCTGGCCAAGCGGGGTGAGCTGATGACCCACCATAAGGACCGGAACATCCTGCTGATGATGAAGGTTACAGATCTCATCGAGACCAATTTCAGCACAGTGCGAGCCAATGATTCACTCCGGGATCTGATCAAAGTAATCACTAAGTCAAGCAGGAATATCTTCCCGGTGGTGGATGAGTATCACAAACTGCAGGGGATTGTTAAACTGGATGATATCCGGCACATCATGTTCAACCAGGAGATGTACGATTCAACGAAGATTAGCGACCTGATGATCATTCCCAAATGGACCATTGAGAGCACAGACCAGATGGAGGAGGTGGCCAGGGTATTCACTGAGAGTCAGCGCTATAACATTGCTGTGCTTCAAAATGGCAAGTATCTGGGATTTGTTTCACGGGCCAGGGTATTCTCCTCCTACCGCGAAATGCTGAAACATTTTTCTGACGATTAGACTTGCGATCTTCCCTTCATTGGATTTTAAAACAATTCTAAATTTCCGCTATCCCTGGTTTTCAACAATCACTCCCGGGAATATTTAATTATGTTTGTGTGGTTCACAAACTAAGCTACCTATGCCGAGTTTCGTAATTACAGAGAAATGTGACGGCTGCAAGGCCCAGGATCGTACTGCCTGCCAGTACATATGTCCCAACGACCTCATGGTACTCGATAAAGAGAAGAACAAAGCCTATAACCGGGCAGTGGATATGTGTTGGGAGTGTTATAGCTGCGTTAAGATATGTCCCACTCAGGCCATTGAGGTCAGGGGATATGCTGATTTCATGCCGCTGGGTGGTGTAGTCCAACCCCTGCGAAGTAGCGATGCTATTATGTGGGCAGTCAGATTTCGCAATAAAATGGTGAAGCGATTTAAGTTTCCCATCCGAACGACTCCCGAAGGAACTATTGAACCTGATGCGGGATTCTCAACCGGGAGTGAGGATTTGAAGGGTCCCGAATTGAGAACCGAGCCTGAATCTTTAGGCACCGATCTATACAAAAAGTAGTCAATCAAAAGAAAATTTATGGTGATGGATGCCAATAGTTTTGAGACGGTTATCATTGAAACCGATCTACTGATACTTGGAGGCGGAATGGCTGCCTGTGGTGCGGCCTATGAAGCCACTTACTGGGCGAAGAAGCACAATCAGCGTGTGACACTGGTGGATAAGGCTGCTATGGAACGTAGTGGGGCCGTGGCCATGGGACTGTCAGCCATTAACCTTTACCTGGGGTTGAAGAATGGAAAAAATACGGTAGATGATTATGTGAGTTATGTGAAGAATGACCTCATGGGGATCGCACGGGATGACCTGGTGGCCAACATCGCCAGGCATGTGGATTCGTCGGTTCATCTTTTCGAAAAATGGGGATTGCCCATCTGGAAAGATGATGAGGGAAACTATGTGAATGAAGGACGGTGGCAAATTATGATCCATGGCGAGTCCTATAAAAACATTGTGTCTGAAGCTGCTAAAAATGCATTGAAAGAGTTGGGTGAAAACGGTTCCTATCACGAACGTATTTTCATCACTGAGCCCATGGTTTTTGAGGACCGTTGTGTGGGTGCTGTTGGATTCAGCGTTAGGGAAAATAAGTTTTATGTTTTTAAGGCCAAAGCTGTACTCGATTCAATGGGTGGTGCGGTTCATATATTCCGGCCCCGATCGGTGGGAGAGGGATTGGGCAGGTCCTGGTATCCCCCTTTCAACAGCGGTGCCAGTACCTACTTCACATTGAAATCAGGGGCCGAAATGACCTGCCAGGAGGTGCGTTTTGTGCCTGTGCGTTTTAAGGATGCTTACGGACCAGTGGGCGCATGGTTCCTCCTTTTTAAATCAAAAGCCACCAATGCCAAGGGTGAGGATTATATGCAGACCCGTGCAGGTGAATTGGAGAAATGGGCTCCTTACGGGACCGTAAAACCTACTCCGTCAAACCTACGTAATTACCTGATGTTGCTTGAGCTTGAGGAGGGCAATGGACCCATCTATATGCGCACCGATGAAGCCATCAAGGAATTGGTGGCTCAGATCCCGGATGAAAAGGAGGCCAGGAGGAAGCTAAAGGAACTGGAATCGGAAGCCTGGGAGGATTTCCTGGATATGACCGTCAGTCAGGCACTCAACTGGGCCTCCCACAACATCATGCCCGAAGAGACACCTTCGGAGATTTCTGCCTGTGAACCCTACTTTATCAGTTCCCATTCAGGCGCATCAGGGGCATGGATCAGCGGACCTGAAGATCTGGCCCCCGGGATCATTTCTGGGGATATGACAACATGACGACTGTAAAAGGTTTATTTGCTGCCGGAGATGCTTCGGGTGCCTCATCACACAAATTCTCTTCCGGATCCTTTACGGAAGGAAGGATTGCAGGCAAGGCAGCCATTGCTTTCTGTATGGATCATCCCGAACAGACAGACATCAGTGAAGAACAAATTGCTGTCTTAAAAGAGCAGGTATTGAAACCTTTGGCAATCTTTGAACAGCACCATGCCTACACCAATGACGAGGACGTGAATCCCAACTTCATCAAACCAAAAATGTTCATGTTTCGACTCCAGAAAATCATGGATGAATATGCAGGCGGAGCCTCGGTTGGATTCAAAACTTCGGGAGCATTGCTAACCAAAGGACTGGAGTACCTTCAGTTTATGAAAGAAGATGCGGAGAAACTGGCGGCAAGCGACCTGAATGAGCTGATGCGTTGCTGGGAGAATGTACACCGGATGTGGCAGGCGGAATCGCATATGCGCACGGTTCTTTTCAGGGAAGAGACCAGGTGGCCCGGTTACTATTTCCGGACCGACCATCCTTCCATGAAGGAAGATTGGGAGGCCTTCGCCAATTGCCGGTGGGATCCCGAAACAGGAGAATGGGAAATGATCAAACGCGAGATACTAGACGCGAAGCAATAAGCACTGGGAGCTAAGAACTTTGCACTAATATGGGACTTCCAATTCTGATCATAGGGGGCGGAATAAGCGGCATCACAGCTGCAGTGGAGCTGGCAGAAGCCGGAGAGGAAGTGGTACTCATTGAAAAGGAGCCTTACCTGGGGGGAAATGTCTCAGGCTTCAATAATTACTTTCCCAAACTATGTCCACCCGCATGCGGATTGGAGATTAACTACCGGAGGATCCGGTCCAATCCGCGCATTAGCTATTATACGGGAGCAGAAGTGAGCAAAATATCAGGGAACGATGGTGATTTAAGTGTAAAAATCAATGTTGAGGCAAGGCTTATTAACAACAGGTGTACTTCCTGCGGCTTATGTGCAGATGTTTGCCCGGAAAGCAGACCCGAGGTGTTGGGCAGGAATCCGGAGGAAAAGGCGGCCTATATTCCAGGTGGACTCGCTTTCCCCATGAAATATACCATTGATCCTGAGGTATGTAAAAAGGAAGCTTGTGGGAAGTGCCTTGAGGTGTGTGATTATGATGCCATTCAACTGGGTGCAAAACCCGCAGAAATTGAAATCCAGGTTAAAAAAATCATTGTGGCAACCGGATGGCAATTGTATGATGCATCCAGGATTGAAAATTATGCTTATGCTGATGAACCTGATGTGGTGACCAACCTTGAGTTTGAGCATCTCCTGGCAGCCTGCACCCGGGATCATAAGAAATTAACCAGACCTTCTGACGGTGAGGTTCCCAGGCGGATCGCTTTTATCCAATGTGCCGGTTCGAGAGACCATCTGCATCTGCCATATTGTTCAGCAGTTTGCTGTTCCGCTTCCCTGAAACATGCACTTACCCTGGCGGAACTATATCCTGAAATCAACACCGAAATATTTTACATTGACATGAGGGTTTCGGGAAGAAATGAAAAACTGCTAAGAAGGGCCCAGGAAACATCCTCCATCATTTTAACCAAAGGAAAGGTGGGTCGCATAGAATCTGCCAGTCAAGAAGGGGGATTGGTCCTTGAAGTAGAGGATATTATGGCTGCTTCCAGGCGCAAGGATGCATTTGACTTGGTGGTGCTGGCCACTGGTCTGGTGCCTAATTCCTTGTCAATTAATCTGCCTACCAATGAATATGGTTTTTATGAAACCAATCTGCCTCATGGGATGATCCCGGCAGCTTCATGCAAACGGCCCATGGATGTGGCTTCATCGGTACGGGATGCTACAGCAGCTTCGCTGAAAGCAATGCAACAATAATGGAGAAAGCGAAAAAACATATGGCACTGGCAGTTTGCAGCGGATGCGGAATAGGGAGTTGTATCGACGTGGAGAAATTGATCCATGTCGCCAGTGAAGCAGTGGAAGGTATAACCTGTATAAAACATGAGGCCCTCTGTTCTGAATCGGGATTGGATGAACTGCACAAGTTTTCAAGGGAGAATGCAGTGGACCGCCTGGCCATTGCAGCCTGTTCACCCAGGGTGAAGTCCGAACAATTCAACCTGGAAGGCCCATATGTGGAGAGGATCAACCTGCGGGAGCAGTTGTCCTGGGTGATGAAACCTGGTGATGAAGATACCCAGATGTTAGCCGAAGACCAGACCAGGATGGCACTGGCCAAACTGGAGTTCATTTCTGATATTTCCCCCTATGTGCCTGAAAATATTTCATCTGAAATACTCGTTGTGGGAGGTGGAGTAGCCGGACTTTCAGCCACAATGGAAGGTGCAAAAGCCGGATATCAGGTACATCTGGTAGAGAAGAGCAAAGCCCTGGGTGGATACGCAGGTCGTCTCTACAAACTCTTGCCTTCGGTCGGAGATATTGAAGAATTGCGCGAACCAGATGTTCCGGCTTTGGCAAAAGAGGTAGTTGCACATCCCGGAGTAAAGGTATATATGGATAGCACCATTGGTTCCATTTCAGGGGAACCCGGTCAGTTTTCAGTTCAACTTTTAAATGGGAAGAAAACCTCACTTATGGTTGGATCGGTGGTGATGGCCGCTGGCTGGAAACCCTATGATCCCGGGAAACTTGGGCATCTGGGCTATGGTTCATCGCGGATAAAGACGCTCGAGGAGTTTGAAAAACATGTCCAGGAAGCACCGGTACCCGACCGGGTACTCTTTGTTTTGTGTGCTGGATCGAGGGATGAAAACCACCTTTCTTACTGTTCTTCCTACTGTTGCAGCGCAGCCCTGAAACAGGCCCTTTACGTTCGGGAAAAGAATCCGGATTCCCAGGTATTTATCGTATATAAGGACATCCGCACACCTGGATTTCAGGAGGAGTTTTATAAAATGGTTCAGGCCGATGATGCCATCTTTCTCACCAAAGGGATCATTGATACGGTCTCTGACGATGGAGCGGCTGTTCAAGTTTCAGTGAAGGAATCCCTCCTGGATGAACATATCCAAATCGAGACAGATATGGTCGTACTGGCTACGGGCATGGTTCCAAATCCCACAGATGATCTGCAGCTGGAATACAGGCTGGGTAAAGGACTTCCGGAGATCGAGTATAGCTTTTCTGATTCTCACTTTATCTGCTTTCCTTACGAAACCAGAAGAACCGGCATTTATGCAGCAGGAACAGTAAGGGCTCCTATGGACCTTGATTCCAGCCAGGAAGATGCTTGCGGTGCTATGATGAAGGCCATTCAATGTATCGAATGCGTGAAGAGGGGAGAGGCAGTCCATCCCAGGGCTGGGGACCAAACCTTTCCTGATCTCTATATGGAGCGATGTACCGATTGCAAACGTTGTACAGAGGAGTGCCCATTTGGGAGCTACGACGAGACAGAGAAAGGAACGCCCTTACCAAATCCCGCACGATGTCGCAGGTGTGGGATCTGTGTGGGATCTTGCCCTGAACGGGTTATTGGATTTGCTGATTACTCCATCAACAGTGTATCAGCCATCATCAAATCGGTTCATGTACCTGACGAATTCGAAGAAAAGCCCAGGGTGCTGGTCTTTGTCTGTGAGAATGATGCTTACCCGGCACTGGATGCTGCTGGAACACATCGTTTGAATTTCAGCCCTTACGTGAGGATTATTCCTGTGCGATGTCTGGGATCCATCAATAAGGTCTGGATTTCAGATGCCCTTTCCCACGGGTATGATGGTATTTTGCAGATTGGGTGTAAGCCAGGGGATGATTACCAGTGTCATTTTATACATGGAAGTGAATTAACAGAACAACGGTCGGAGAACCTGCAGGAAACATTGGAAACCATGATGTTGGAACCTGACCGGATCCGTACCCGGTTTGTTGAAATAACCGGTCATCATGAAATACAGCAGATCATCAACGAATATGTGGAGGAGCTGGAACTCATAGGTCCCAATCCTTTCAAAAGCATGTAGGTATGGTGAAGTAGGTGAATGGTGAATGGTAACGGTAATGGTGACAGTAACAAGTAAGGAGTGATAGAGATTAAGCCAGATATTGATTTTAAGCGAGAGCTGAGCCGGTTGAGCGGATCACCGCTGAATCAGTGCATGCAGTGTGGAAATTGTTCTGCAGTCTGCTCATTGGCTCCGGCTGACAGGCCATTTCCCAGAAAGGAGATGATCTGGTCTGGATGGGGTTTGAAGGAGAAACTTCTGGGGAACGTGGATGTCTGGTTGTGTCACCAGTGCGGTGACTGCAGCAGCTACTGTCCCCGTGATGTGAAACCGGCAGATGTGATCTCGGCCGTAAGACAGAAGAGTTTAATTCACTATGCACGTCCTCGTCTTCTCGGAAATCTGGTCAACAAACCAGCATGGCTTCCTGTGGCCATTCTGATCCCCGTTGTGGTCATTGTTGCCATTTTATCAATGGCGGGAACTTTAAAGATCCCCGAAGGACCGGTGGATTACTCCCAGTTTTTCCCTCATGGATGGTTGAATTCAACCTTCTCTGCCATTACACTCCTGTTTTACATTCTGGCCTCCCTGGGGATCGGATCATTTTGGAACGATATGAAACGCCTGAATCCTTCATCAGGAAAGCTAAGGGGAAACCGACTTCCTGTTTTCAGGGTAGTGGGTGAGATCCTGTCCCATTCCAACTTTTCCGGATGTGGCTCACAACGGACACGGCAGGCAGCACACATGCTGGTATTCTTTGGCTTTGGATTGCTGATCCTGGTCACCCTGTATGCCATCTGGGCATCAATTACAGATCATTATCCCCTGCCTTTCTTTAATCCCTTCAAAATAGCCGGAAATGTAGCTTCCTTGATGATCTTTACCGGACTGGGAATAATGATCTACCAGCGACTGTTTAACAGGAGTGTATTCGGGAAGAGCAGCTATTCAGACTGGCTGTTGTTAAGCTCCATTGGCTTGCTGACGCTTTCGGGCATACTGGTGGAGATGGCCCGTTTCGGCAACTGGTCAGTCGCTTATCACCTCTATTTTTTCCACCTTGTGGCCGTATGGTTCGTGATTATGTACCTCCCTTTCACAAAGTTGGGTCATGTTTTTTACAGAACCACAGCATTGGTTTATGCCAGGTCCATTGGCAGGAAATAATTACTTCATATAGTTGTCAAGGGCCTTCCGGACCGAGCCATGCAGGAGCAGCAAACGTCTGGATTCCTCCAACTCCAAACCCAGTTCTTCACTGATCATCCGGGAACCCCGCTCCACCAATTTCTGGTTGGTAAGCTGCATATCCACCATCTTATTGCCCTTTACCTTTCCCAGTTTGATCATGGTCGAGGTTGTGATCATGTTGAGGATCAGTTTTTGTGCGGTCCCGGCCTTCATGCGGGTACTCCCGGTTACAAATTCCGGACCTACAAGCGCTTCCAGAGGAATTTCCACTTCAGCGGCCAGTTTTGAATCGGGATTACAGGTAATACATGCGGTCAACAATCCATGTTTCCTTGCATCTCTTACAGCACCAATCACATAGGGAGTCCGACCCGATGCTGCAATACCCACCACTGTGTCATTTTTTCCCGGTTTGAATTTAGTCAGGTCACCCCAGGCTCCATGGATATCATCCTCGGCAGATTCAACAGCTTTACGAATGGCCCTGTCACCACCGGCTATGATACCAATGACAATATCAAATGGAACCCCGAATGTGGGAGGGATCTCAGAAGCATCTACAACGCCCAGTCTGCCACTGGTGCCGGCACCCACATAGAATAGGCGTCCCCCTTTCATGATCCTGGGGATGATCCCCTCCACCAGGACTTCAATTCGGGGAATAATGGATTGAACCGCCCTGTGAACTGTGCCATCCTCCCTGTTGATATTCTCAAGCAGTTCACGCACAGACATGGCTTCCAGGTTTTCATAATGGGAGGATGATTCGGTGATCGATTTTTCTCCTTGTGGCATCTTTGCATCAGCTGTAAGGTGATATTTGACAAGTCCATCAATGGGTGCGGCGATGATTGGACCGCATTTCAATTGATGTTTGTCCAACACCTCTTTTAAAACGTTGCTGAAATAAAATGCCACTGAACCTGCAAATCCGATCTCTACGTTTGTATAATCCTTGTAATTGGAGATATTCTTCAGTATGAAATCCTCAAAAGCCAGTGAGACAATCTCCCTGATCTCCTTATTGTTAATATGTTTGGCTGCAATCATTGTGAGTGCGGCAAGGTACCTGTTGGCATGTGGTTTTTTATAGACATTCTCAAGGATCTGGTCCATGGAAAGTCCCTCTTCAGAGATAATGGCTTCTCTTAATCGATCACTCAGGGTTCTTTTATGAAGTGCGTTGACCAGTCTTTTCCCAATATCAGTGCCACTTCCCTCATCCCCAAGAGAGTAACCAAGGGCAGGCACCTTATCTTTGATGGCTCCGTCCAAATAGAGGCAGGAGTTGGAACCAGTTCCGAGAATGCATGCGATACCACTCCCACGCTGGAACAATGACCGTGCTACTCCAGTGAGATCATCTTCTACCTGGATATCCGGGTGTACTCCTATTCTTCTTTGAAGACTTTTACGGAGGAGCTCTTTCATCTCTTCATTGGCAACTCCCGACCCATAGAAGTAAATCTTCTGGATATTTGGTTCCGTACCATTCAGTTCCAAACTGTTCAATTCCTCACTTATCTCCTTCCCTGATGAGTGGTATGGATTGATCCCCCGGGTGGACAAGGATCTAATCTCCGTTCCATCGATCAACCTCCAATCGGTCTTTGTGGAACCGCTATCTGCTATGAGAATCATACAACAGTCATATGAATGATGTATGACAAATCTAATGTTATATATTTACATAACAAAAGCGTGAATAATGGATGACATTTTTCAAAAGATTGGCAGCAAACTAACACTAAGTCAACGTATTGAAAGAACCATTGAAAAGGCCATCAGGGAGAAAAAGCTTGTGGCCGGGGACAAGCTGCCCACGGACCAGATCCTTGCAGCTATCAATATCCAGGATGCCTCAGGTGCGACTAAATTGATGCAGGATCATCTGATCCGTACCAGGGAGATCTATAACAGGTATATGAAGAACAATCATGCTTAATCCAAATATTCTTGACCAATGGAAACAACTGAAATTGTGCTGCAGGTACTTGATGCCTCCCCCGAGCCCATGAAAGCTGGAGAAATTGCCGAAGCTGCCAAACTTGATAAAAAGGAAGTTGATAAAGCCATGAAGGTTTTAAAAGCTGATGGCCGGATTGTCTCTCCAAAATATTGCTTCTGGACCACTGCATGATGGAATAAAACAAAACCCCCACTCCGGTGTTATTGTCAGCATAACGCAATGAATGAGTAAAAAGTTATGCAGGAACCGGGATGATCTAAAAGTGAAGATCAGGGGTAAACGGAAAAAATACATCTGCATCAAATGTGATCACAAATCCACCAAAGAGAAATGGTGTTGCAATCCAGTGGAAATAAAGCGATGATCCTGGCAGCAGGTCTGGGGACCAGGCTCAAGCCTTATACTGACCAGAAGCCAAAGGCCCTTCTGGAATGGGAAGGTGTTCCGTTGTTGGAACATGTGATTCTTAAAATGAAGGAGCAGGGATTCAACGAGGTGATCATTAATGTGCACCATTTTGCTGACCAGATTATCGATTTTGTGAAGCTGAAGAAGCAATTCGGAATCAGAATCGAGTTCTCCCATGAGCGCGAGAAATTGCTTGATACAGGAGGAGGAATTGCACATGCGTCCTGGTTTTTTGATGAAGCACCGTTCCTGGTATACAATGTGGATATCCTCAGTGACATAGACCTTGCCAAGTTGTTTGAAGCACATGTAAACAGTCAGGCAATAGCTACTTTGGCAGTGAAGGAGCGGGTAACATCCCGAAGCCTGATGATGAGCAATGATGGACTCCTGAAGGGCTGGAGGGATAACCGTAGCGGGGAAACCATCCTTATGGACAACAGGGAGGATCAGCTTATACCCATAGCATTCAGTGCCATACACGTGATGGAACCGGCTATTTTCGAGTTTTTTCCTCGCAAGAAACGCTTTTCCATTATGCCATTTTACCTGGATCTGGCAAGATCCAGGCCCATCAATCTCTATCGGCATGACCAGGATAGCTGGTCCGATATGGGTAAACTGGAATCTTACGCTTAATGAAAATATGGAGTCTACAGCAGCAGTGAAAGAGCAGATAGCCAAGTGGAACGAGGAGTTGAAAGAGAAGAATGCGGTGGGGGTAATTGGCTTCTTTTTGCAGCACTTTGGAGAGAAGATCATCTTATCGACCAGCCTGGGTCTGGAAGATCAGGTACTGACAGAAATGGTACTTCGACAGAAAAACGATGTGGAGGTCTTTACCCTGGATACCGGACGACTATTTCCCGAAACGTATGACCTGATTGCCAGGACCAATAAACACTTTGGGATCAGGATGAAAACCTATTTCCCAGAATCCGCAAAAGTGGAGGAGATGGTAGCCGAACATGGCATCAATCTCTTTTACGACAGCGTTGAAAATCGTAAAATGTGTTGTGGTATCAGGAAGGTAGCCCAACTTCCCAGGGCATTTGAAGGGGTGGATGCATGGATTTGCGGATTGAGAAAGGATCAGTCGGTTTCCAGGTTTTTCAATAAAATGGTGGAGTGGGATGCCAACAACGGACTTGTGAAAATCAATCCGCTGATCAACTGGACCGAAAAGGAGGTATGGGCCTATATAAAGAACCATAGTATACCATATAACTTATTACATGACAGGGGATTTCCGAGCATAGGATGTGAGCCTTGCACCCGTGCTATTGAACCTGGAGAAGATATCCGGTCAGGTCGCTGGTGGTGGGAAAATGAACTCCACAAAGAGTGTGGTCTGCATAAGAGGTAGACTTTCCCGGGGATTACCGGTGGATCACTCCTGATCCAATTAACTCATCATTGTGGTACCAGGCAGCAAATTGTCCAGCTGCAACTCCCCTCTGTAGTTTACGGAACACGATATACATTCCATGGTTGGTCATATGCAATGTGGCCTCTTGCAATGGCTGACGGTATCGGATCCGAACCATATATGTTCTGCTCTCTCCCGGATTTAAGAACTGATCTTCTATGATCCAGTGGACCTCTTCAGGAATGATCTTCAATCCACGTCTGTACAATCCCGGATGGGACTGTCCCTGTCCTACATAGATTCGGTTGTCCCTCACATCAGTAGAAATCACAAACAGGGGTTCTTCCTTCCCCCCCACATTGAGTCCTTTTCTTTGCCCAACAGTAAAAAAATGTGCTCCCTGATGCTTGCCTACCCATTTACCATCCTCTTTCACATAGCTCCATGGACTGCAAATGGATTCCAGATCCGACAGGTCCTGCTTGTCCTCAGCGTATTGTGGTAGTCTGGCTGGAATCTCAAAAATATTGCCTTCTTTGGCTTTAAGTTTCTGTTGAAGAAATACCGGCAGGTGTACTTTCCCCACAAAACAGATCCCCTGGGAATCTTTCTTATGGGCTGAGGCCAGACCCTTCTGTCTGGCAATTTCCCGCACCTCTGGTTTATGCAAATGTCCAATGGGGAACAAGGTGCGGGCCAGCTGGTCCTGAGAAAGCTGGCACAGAAAATAGCTCTGTTCCTTATTGGGATCATCGCCTGCCAGGAGATGATGGACCGTTTTCCCTTTCTCTGAAGTGCTTGTTTTTTTACAGTAATGGCCTGTGGCTACAAAATCAGGTTTGTAGGCTTCAGCGGCCCTCAGGAAGGCATCGAATTTAATCTCGCGGTTGCACAGTACATCTGGATTGGGGGTTCGGCCCTTCTGATATTCGGAGAACATGTAATCGATGACCCGCTCGCGGTATGGATCACTCAGATCCACCACATGGAAGGGGATCTCAAGTTTTTTTGCCACCATTTCAGCAAATACCACATCTTCGTCCCAGGGACAATCGGCATCAATCACTCCGGTCTTGTCATGCCAGTTGATCATGAACAGCGCAGTCACATCATATCCCTGTTCCTTTAACAGGTATGCTGCCACACTGGAGTCCACCCCCCCTGATAATCCAACTACAACACGTTTTGCCAAAACTCTGAATTTGGCACAAAATTAGAAAATTCCATCTATTGATTCTACTCCACCAAATCAGGCTAGCGGGTAATAAAGGTAAAATCGGAAAAGAAAAGCGAAATTCCCGCAGAAAATGTAACGTTATGCATGTTGTGATTTCCGCCCAATTCGGGATTCCAGTCCCTTGAGAACTCATACAGCGCCTTTGCTTCAAAAGCGATCTTTTCCGTGAGAAAGAAATTGATCCCGGGTCCCAACATAAGCTTAAATAGTTGATGGTCAGTTACAAATCCATAACCGGCAAATCCATACAGGAAAACTTGCATATCTGTATCTCTGGGAAGGTAATAGCGTACATTGGGTCCAAACACCACCTCGTAGATACTGGAGCCTGCATCTCCCAGACCCTTCTCAATATCCAGCAATATTGCTCCACCAACAGCCAGTCTGTTCTTGATAAAATAACCGGCTTCGGGAGTAAGTCCGAAACAAAGTGTGTTGAAATTACTTCCGAATTCATTGGATTGACTTTCAAATCCAATTTTGCCGTGGGTGGCACCCGAGTAATATGAGGATCCGGAATTAAACTGTCCCAGGGCTGACATGGTTAGTGCCAGCACAATTGATACTCCCATTAAGATCCTTTTCATGACATTTATTTTTGTAATAAATATACAGTTATGTATGGAAATATAGAAGTGATATAGATTTTTCCTTTCAGGTGAGATTGATTAAAGGATTCATAATAATTGATAAAAGAAGGAATGTGATGGCTGCATAAAATCCTATATTTACGTAATGTCCCCCCTGAATGTATACAAAGCTTCTGCAGGTTCGGGTAAAACTTTTGCCCTGACCCTGGATTACCTAAAATTGCTCTTCAGATTCCCGGGGATCCACAGGCATATTCTGGCTGTCACATTCACCAACAAAGCAGCCGGAGAGATGAAACAGCGTATTCTGGACCAGTTACATCAACTTTCCAGGTATGATGGATCTTCCAAAGTGGAGGAAATGGACCAGTTGGTGAAATTCACGGGAATGGAAGAACAGGCCATCAGTAAGAAGGCAGGAGTATTGCTGAAAACCATTCTGAATGACTATTCGGGTTTCTCTGTGGGAACCATTGATAAGTTTTTCCAATCAGTAATCAGGGCATTTACCAGAGAAATTGGGATTCAGCCCGGGTACAATCTGGAGCTGGACCATAACCGGGTTCTTTCCCTGGCAGTGGATCGCTTATTCCAGGATATTTCCGACCAGAAGGACCTGCAAGAGTGGTTGATCCGATTTGCTGAAGAGAGGATGGAGGAGTCGCGTTCATGGAATTTTAGAAATGACATGATCCAGCTGGGAATGCAACTCTTCAGGGAGGCATTCCAGGGACTGTTCATTGATCAGGATCTCTCTGTTCTGGCCAAGGTGAACCTGGATAAATACCAGGAAGATCTCAGCAGGGTGGAGAATGGATCGAGAAAAAAGATGTCAGACATCGGCGAATCAGCCATGAATCAATTGCTCCGTTCAGGGTTAGAAATTGAAGACTTCAGACTGAAAGGCAAATCACCACCTTCACTGTTTCAGGAAGCATTGGGTGGTGGGAATATAAAATTTACTTCTGCGAAGTTGGATGCATTGGACCAATCAGGAAAATGGCTCAATAAGAGCGCAACAGAAGAAATGATTAGACTCACCGAGCAGGTGCTTATGCCCTTGCTGAATCGACTGTACGACCAGCAAAAGGTGCTGAATACCGTGGTGGCCATCAGACAGAATTTCTATACCATGGGAATCCTTGGTGATATCTGGGAACGGGTGAATTCCTATACCAGGGAGCGAAATCTGTTTCTGATTGCTGATTCGAGCCGGTTCCTTCGTGGGATCATTGGTGGCAACCAGGTTCCATTTATTTATGAAAGAACCGGGAATCGATATTATCATATTATGCTGGATGAATTCCAGGACACATCGGTGTTTCAGTATGATAATTTCAAGCCTTTAATAGACAATGCGTTATCCTACGGTCGTGATAACCTGATCGTGGGCGATGTGAAGCAATCCATCTACAGATGGAGGAATTCTGATTGGAAAATCCTGGCAACTGATCTGGAAACCGATTTTCAACACCAGGAATATCATGTACACACCCTGGCCCATAACCACCGAAGCAGAGAACAGATTATACGATTCAATAATACAGTGTTTCAACTGGCACCCCTGGCCCTGGCTCAGACCATCGAAAATGAGTTATTCAATTCAGCCATAGGTAAGATTGAAGCAGAAAAGGAAGTTGCCCGGTTTCGGAGTGCTTTTGGGGATGCAGTACAGCAGATTCCTGGAAAAAAGATGGGAACTGGAGGACTGGTCAGGATCGAATTGTTTGAGGAGAGTGATGAAATGTCATTTCGGGAACAGGCACTGATCCAAATACCTGACTGGATTCAGGAGATACAGCAATCGGGAATTGAACCCGGTGAAATAGCCATCCTGGTGCGAAGCAGAAAGGAAGGCATTGCAGTGGCCAACACCTTGCTGGAACATGCAAGGAGTACCGGGGAGTCCCATAAGTTCAGGCTCATATCCAACGAATCTCTGCTGCTGGTTCATAACACATCAGTGACTCTTGTGCTATCTGCCCTTCGATACCTGGTATATCCTGGCGACGAGTTAAACAATGCATTGTTAAAATACCAGTGCCTCCTTGTGGAGGTTATTGGACAAATGGAAATAGACCGGTTGTTCGACTCTTCCTTATCTGTAGAGGACCTCCTCCCTCCGGAGTTTTTAAAAAGTTCCCACATCTTCAAGCAGTTGCCTCTGTACGAACTGATTGAATCATTGATCAAGCTTTTTGGGTTGGACCACCGACCTCAGGATCTTCCTTATTTGCAGGCACTTCAGGACCTGGTTATTGATATTCATCGGAAAGAACCCCTGGGAATAACTGATTTTCTTCATTTCTGGGAACAGCATGGTTTAAAAAAGGGGATTTCCGTATCCGAGGAGTCCAATGCCATCAGGATTCTCACCATTCATAAGGCAAAAGGGCTTGAGTTTAAGGGGGTGATTTTGCCTTTTTGTAACTGGGAGATTACCACCGATCAGAAAAAATCAAACATCCTGTGGTGCCAAACATTGGATACACCCTTTGACAGAATTCCCATGGTTCCGGTAAGGTTCAGCAGCAATATGCAGCACACTTTGTTTTCTGCCACCTATTATCAGGAAAGAATGAAAGGATACATGGATAATCTGAACCTGTTGTATGTGGCCTTAACCAGGGCAAGGGATGCCCTCTTCATCGGTATTCCAGATCCAGAAGAAAACAGACTTGATAACGTTGGTGATCTGCTAAGGGTAATTATGGACCAGACACCCGGTAAAGCACCTTCATTAAGTGCACTTGAAAACTACAGGTCAGGGAGAGTGATCACCATTGGGACTCTGCCCCAATATGGAAAACGATCCTTCGAGAAGGATCCCTGGCAGTTCACTTCCTATCCTGTAAATCAGAGAAACAGGACACTGAAAGTCCGCATGCGAAGTGATGAGTATTTCGTGGATGAGGAGGGTCTGTTCCGGACAGGTCAGATGTATGGTAACATGATGCATATGGTGTTTTCCAGAATCTCCTCTGTCAATGATGTTCATCCAATATTGGGCGCCTTGCAAAAGGAGGGACTGATTGCTGAAAAGTACCGTGCAGATTTAGAAACAAAAATCATAGAAATGATTTCCCAGCCTGGGGTGGAAGATTGGTTTTCCGATAGAGAAAACCGGATGATCTATAGTGAAAGGAGTTTGTTATGCGGAGATGGAAAAGTGCTCCGACCTGACCGAGTATTTGTAGAAGATGACCTGGTAACAGTAGTGGATTTTAAATTTGGCGAGGTGGAGAGAGATCACTACAATGCGCAGGTCAGGAATTACATGACCCATCTGGAAAAGGCGGGATACAGAAAGGTTGTGGGTTATTTGTGGTATGTGATGTTGGGTAAAACAGTCCAGATAGAAGCCTTATGATATACTCCTGGGGAACTGCGCGAAGGTTCAATGCATATAGCGACTATTTCAGAAAGCATTTTGGGGAACGTGTCCAGAAAATCACCATTGATGCAGGTTTCACCTGTCCGAACAGAGATGGGACCTGTGGAACTGGTGGTTGCACTTTTTGCGATAATGATGCATTCAATCCCTCCTACAATGCTCCTGATAAATCCATTGCAGAGCAGATCAGGCAGGGGATGGAATTTCACCGGATCAGGTATCGAAAGGCAAGCCAATACCTGGCATATTTTCAGGCATATTCAAATACTTATGCTGATTTGGAAGTATTGAAATCAAAATATGAACAGGCGCTTGGAATTGATGGTATTGTGGGTATTGTAATTGGAACCCGGCCCGATTGCGTGGATGAAGTGATGTTGGATTATTTCCGTGAACTCTCATCTAAATACTATGTGGTGTTGGAATATGGAATTGAGTCGGTACTGGATAAAACCCTTAAGAGAGTCAACCGGGGACATGATGTGGCAAAAACTGAATGGGCCATTAAAGAAACCTCCCGGCGGAACATACGTGTGGGGGGGCATATGATCATTGGATTGCCAGGTGAGACCCGGGATGATTTCTTTACGTCCGTTCGCCTGCTCTCCGGCTGGCCCCTGGATAATATTAAATTCCATCAGCTTCAGATTGTACGTGGCACTGTTATGGCTCAGGAGTTCCTGGAGCGCCCGGAAGATTTTACGGAATTTAGTATGAATGAATACCTCTCACTGATGAGGGAGATGATCGAACAATTAAATCCGTCTATCGTTGTGGAAAGAATTGCCGGGGAGGTAAATCCTCAGTTGAGTATTAGAGAAGGATGGGGCCTGCGGTACGACGCTTGTGCTGCGATCCTTTGAAGATCTTCTGGAAGAGAGCGATTCATGGCAGGGCAAGTATTATAAACCCAATTTTTAATGCGACCAATCCTCGAATCACTGGCACTATTCCTGACCCGCACCAGCGGACCAGACCTGGGTGATATACGAATCATCCTGCCCAACCGGCGAGCGGGCCTCTTTCTGCAAAAACATTTATCCAGGCATTTTAAGCAGGTGCAATGGGCGCCCAGAATCTACGCCATAAATGACTTTATTAACGAGATCAGTCTGTTGAATATTTGCGATCCGGTAGAGGCGCTATTTAATCTGCATGATATTTATCAAAACAGCGTCGAGAATCCGGACCCATTCGATGAGTTTTATTACTGGGGGGAAATCATGCTCAGGGATTTTGATGAATTGGATAAGTACATGGTGGACGCCGACATGCTTTTCAGGAATATCATAGATCTGAAAGTGCTGGAAGAGCCTCTTTCCGGACTTGAAACCGAGCAGATCGAATTTATTCGTCAGTTCTGGGAGGGATTTCATGAGGGCAATATCACATCCGAGAAGAATCAGTTTCTGGAGATTTGGGAACTACTACCCTTGTTGTATCATAAGCTAAGGATGCAACTTGAATCAAGGGGAGAAGGCTACCAGGGTATGCAATACAGAGAAATTGCAGATCGAATCAGGAACAAAGAGATGGTCTTCCCAGGTGAATCCAGGATCATCATTGCCGGATTCAATGCGCTCAATGGTTGTGAAAAGCAGATCTTCTCCTGGTTGAAAAACCATGGGGCTGAATTCATATGGGATTATGACCACAATTATATAGATGATCACTCAAGTGAAGCGGGCCGCTTCATGAGAGAGAACCTGGAACAGTTCCCTCCCAGGATTGAAATTGAAGATTTCCGGGGCTTGGATCAAAAGAAGCGGATCAGAATTTTTGAGCTTCCCACCGATGTATTGCAGGCTAAAATAGTTCACAGAATACTGGGAATGGAAGACCCTGTCATACAAAAGGACTGTACTGATACTGCCCTGGTACTCTGTGATGAAGAGCTTCTTATGCCGGTGATTATGTCTCTTCCGGATGGTATTGATGAGATCAATGTGACCATGGGTTATCCCATGAAAAACACTCCGGTGTATAGCTTTATAGATGCGCTTCTTCGCATGCAGCACAACATTCGTTTGAGCAGTAAAGGCGCAATGCAGTTCTATCACAAGGATGTCACTACTATTCTTTTACACCCATATATGAGAATTATTGATGATGGTTCGGGACAAATTCTGATGAATGAAATGACCAGGGGCAATCTCATCCATGTGGGACATGATTTAATTACCGGTCCACTGGAGCAGAAGATTTTTCAGCAGGTGACAGGCGCCGTGGATTTATTGGAGTACTTCAGGGAAATTTTCCTGCTTCTGTTGGAAACCCTGTCCGGCAAGGAGGATAAGATACATCAGGAACTGGATCGTGAATTTATTTTCCAATTATTAATTCACCTCAATAAGCTTGAATCCATCATTGCCGCTCGGCCCACACTTACCATGGATATCCTTGAGAGGCTCCTTCGCAAAATGTTGTCGGTTCTTCGTGTACCTTTCCAGGGAGAACCCCTTTCTGGACTTCAGGTGATGGGGATACTTGAAACCAGGCTGCTGGATTTTAAACATGTTATCCTGCTCTCCATGAATGAGGAAGTGATGCCGGCTTCGCATAAAGGTCAGTCATACATTCCCTATTCACTGAGGTTGGCATTCAGAATGCCTGCAAGGGAAGATATGGATGCCATTTATGCCTATTATTTTAACCGGCTCCTGCAGAGGGCTGAAAAGATTGACCTTCTTTACAACAGTGGATCAGAGGGTGTGCGCACCGGTGAGATGAGCCGTTACCTTTATCAGGTGATCTATGAACGCGGTATCACCGTAACCAGACCGGGCATGGAGGTTATGGCAAGAGAGATTCCACCCATTGTGATTGCACATACTCCGGAAATTGATCGGAAATTGAATAGATACATCGAAACTGGAGGGGCCGAGAAATACCTGTCTCCTTCAGCCATTAACACGTATGTCGATTGTTCTCTCAAGTTCTACCTTCGATACCTGGCAGGTATCGGCGAACCTGATGAGGTGAAGGAGGAGATTGATGCAGCGGGCTTTGGTACGGTGGTACACGAATCCATCAGAGTTATTTACAGTGAGATTGCCGACCGTAATCAGGGAATTATTACCCGGGATGCCTTGGAAAAAATCTCCAGCTCCAAAAGAGCTGAGGAAGTGTTGAGAATGGTATTCCTTGAAACCCACTTCAAGGGGAGGAAGAGAGCAAGCATCGAAGGTCGGAATATTATTGTATTGCGTGTGATGCTGAAGTATCTGATTAAGATTATACAGACTGATCTAAAGGCAGCACCAATTAAGCTGGTCTCAGTGGAGAATACTTACCGCCGGAAGATGAAGATAGAGGCAGGGGGTAAAACTTTAGAGGTTCGGATGGGAGGGAAAATCGACCGGGTTGACCGGGTAGGGGATATACTTCGGGTAATCGATTATAAAACCGGAGATGCCCGATCAGGATTCAACACCCTTGAATCACTATTTGATTCCTCTCTGGGTAATAGAAATGGAGCAGCATTACAAACCCTCTTCTATGCCTGGCTGGTGGCTGATGATCATCCTGATGAGATTATCATGCCCGGCCTTTATGTGATGAAAGCACTTTATGGCGAGAAGTTTGATCCAGCCCTCACCATGGGAATTTACAGTAGTCGCTCCAGGATTGATTCCTTTGCCGAATTGGAGGAGGAATACCTCCGTTTGTTAGGGAATTTGCTGACGACATTGTTCGATCCCGATACATCATTTATTCAAAGGGATCATGATGTGAAGTGCAGGTACTGTGATTTTGCAGGAATATGCAATCGAAAATTCATTGATTAGGTTTCATTATATTTAGCTAACAAAAATCGGTCAAATGGTACCCGGTCATATTTCATTCAAAGCGGAGATAAAAAAACTTAAGTTTGAAACAGAGGATGGAATAAAATTTCCTGGTACTGCGCTGGTCCAGTTTGAGGTGGACCACAGGGAGCAGCCTATCGTCGAATTAATGGGCTTCCCGGGAGAGAAGGAGATCTTTAGAGCCATTGACCGTGGGGAGGGATTGAACCTGGATCATTGCTATATTGATAAGTTTAGCCTCCGGGATTACAGATTGACCAGGAATCTCGGGGCCAGGGAAAGGGTTGTAATAAAAGGATTCAGCGCCAGGAATTCATTGTTTGCTGGCCAGGCTGCATTGGATTTTTCACATGCAGATTTTGAAGGTGAGGAATTCAGTCTGGAGGATGCCTGGATAAGCAGGGGCGATATCATCTTTGAGTCGGCCCGTTTTAAAACCGAAGTGACAAATTTCCACAATACCCGGTTTCCTGATGGGTACTTCAACTTCAAAAATGTCATATTTGATTCGGAGAAGGTTAGCTTTAAGAATAGTCTTTTCGGCCAGGGTGAGAAGGATTTCCAATATGTTTCATTTGGTCATGGAGACCTCTCATTTGTCAATACTGATTTTTCGGGTGGTAACGTGAATTTTATCAATACTGATTTTGGCAAAGGAGATGTCTCCTTCAAGGTAGCAAGATTTGGCCATGGTAAGGTGGACTTCCATTTTGCATCGTTCAATGAGGGCAGTGTGAGCTTTGAAAGAACTGAATTTGGTGATGGCAGGGTTGACTTCAGAACTGTGGAATTCGGGACCGGAAGGGTGAACTTTAACCGATCGATCTTCGGGGATGGCGAGGTGAATTTCGATGAATGTGAAATGGATAGTGGTAAATTCAGTTTTAAACGAGCCTTTTTCGGCTCTGGAAATTTCAGTTTTGAAGAGGTGATGTTTGAGCATGTGGATGTAAGTTTTGAGCGAACCAGTTTTGGACCCGGAAAAGTCAGTTTTTACAAGTCCTGGCTCCACACTCTCTCCTTGAGTTTCTGCCAACTCAACGGATTGGTAGACCTCAGGGTAAAGCAATGCAATTCCATTGACCTTTCAAATACCATTGTCCGGGATATTATTGATATGAATCCGCATGATTTCGATGCCCAGATTCAAACCATATCAATGGCCGGCATGCGGCTTATTGGCAGAATCTATATTGACTGGACCCGGAACAAGCTGAAGCGAATGATCTATAGCCAGGATGAGAGCAGTCATCGCGTCAAAGCTGAGCAGTTTAGAATCTTGAAGGAGAATTTTAAAAATCTTGGCTTGTACAGCGATGAGGACCGTGCCTATGTGGAATTTAAACGAAATGAATCCAAAGCTGAACTCACCAACTCTCTTAAGAAAAATCGCTGGAACGGACTCCATCACTATCCCCTCTATTGGTTTAAGCTGGGTCTGTTTGACAAAGCTGGTCTTTATGCAACCAGCCCCGTGAGGGTACTGATTACTATGCTAACCTCCTTTTTGCTATTCAGTTTCGTCTATTATCTGCTCATGCTATTTTCGTCTGCAGATATTATAGCTACGGTAGACGATAATCTGAGTATGCTGGCCCGCTCATTTTACCACAGTGCCATAACATTTCTAACCATTGGATATGGTGATCATTATCCCTTTGGAATCATCCGGTGGGTATCCTCCCTGGAAGGATTCTTCGGATTGTTCCTCATGTCCTATTTTACAGTGGCTTTCGTAAGAAAAGTGCTTCGGTGATTTACTCCTGATTCCCGTCCAATAGATCCGGGCGCAACAATCGTGTGCGTTTCAAGGATTGTTCATATTTCCATTCTGTAATATTTGCAGCATGCCCGGAAAGCAGAATATCAGGTACGACCCAACCATTGTACTCAGCAGGACGGGTATAAACCGGGGGAGCCAACAATCCATCCTGGAAAGAATCGGTCAGAGCGGACGTCTCATCTGAAATGGCACCGGGAAGGAGTCGGACAACCGAGTCTGTAATCACTGCAGCTGCTAATTCACCTCCTGTCATTACATAATCCCCAATGGATATCTCGCTGGTAATCAGTTGATCTCTCACACGTTGATCAACGCCCTTGTAGTGGCCGCACAGGATAATGATGTTTTCAACCATGGCCAGGCGATTTGCTGCCTGCTGATTAAAATTCTTGCCATCAGGCGAGGTATAGATAATCTCATCATACTTGCGTTGTGAGGTCAGTTGGGAAATGGCCCTGTGTATGGGTTCAATGCACATTACCATGCCTGCATCTCCACCAAAGGAGTAATCATCCACCCTTCGGTGTTTATCCAGTGAAAAGTCCTTCAAATCGTGAACATGGATATCTACCAGCCTTTTCTCTTGTGCCCGTTTTATGATAGAATGATTGATGGGGCTCTCTAACAGTTTGGGCAGAACCGTGATAATATCAAATCGCATGATGGGTTGATTTTTTGCTAAGATAAGAATAAACCACCTGATCCTCTTCATTGTTATCCCTTGCAGGGAAGCTAGATTTTTGGTCAAAAAGAGCTCAAATCAATGAAAAATTCCTAATTTGTGTAGTCTAGCGCTTGCATTAACCCTCTACCTGTCATGAAAACTAATGATGTAAATGATCCTCTCAAGAAAAATGATTTTAACGAAAAGCAGCCAGAAACAGAGAACACAGAACCGTTAAAGGAGGAAAAAGAGAACGAACAGGACCAAACCGTACAGGAGAAAAACCCTAAATCTTCTGCTGAAAATATAGTTGCCGAATCCGGCACTCCCTCTGCCACCGAACCACCGGCAGAACCATCCACAGAACCACCGGCAGAACCATCCACAGAACTCCGAACCACGCAGAACCATCCACAGAACCACCGGCAGAACCAACCACAGAACCATCCGGCAGAACCATCCACAGAACCACCCGCAGAAACGTCAACCGCTGAGGCCGAAGAACAAAGTGAGCCTGAGATTCCGGAACAATTGAAGAAATCCGGGCCCTCCAAAAAAAGTGAGGCTGAAAAGTTGATTGACGATCTCGAAGAGAAAGAAAAGAACGCAATTTATGACGATACCATAGATCATGAAGATCATAGGCATCATAGCCAGGAGGAACAGATCAATTTCAGTTTACTGAGTAAAGAGGATCTGGTGAAAATCATGCGGGAGAAGTTGGATAATCCAGGAAAAGGAAATATCCGCAAAGATGTGGAAGAGATCAAACGCGCGTTTTATGACAAGATCAGTGAGACGGTGGAAGGCAAAAAAGAAGCATTTCCTTGAGGAGGGTGGTGAACTGGAAGATTTCAAGCCCGCTGAAGATCCTGCGGAGGGGGAGATGAAAGAGTTGTTGTACAAGTACAGGGGGCTCAAAGCTGAATTTACCAGGCAGCTGGAAAAAACAAAACAGGAGAATCTCGATAAGAAGCAGGAGATTCTGGAACAGCTCAGAATAATTATGGAGGGGCAGCAATCCTTTGAAGTTACCTTCAGAAAGTTCAAAGATCTTCAAAAACAATGGTTCTCAGCCGGTATTGTTCCACAGCAGAATCTGAAAGACTTGTGGGATTCCTATAACTATTTTGTAGATAAATTCAATGATTACGTTCGGATCAACAGGGATCTGAGGGCACTTGATTTGAAAAAGAATCTCGAGCTGAAAGTACAGCTCTGTGAGCGGACAGAAGAATTGGATAATGAACCCAACATTGTACAGGCATTTAAATTACTGCAAAAGCACCATACCCGTTGGAGGGAAATAGGACCTGTTCCCCGGGATAGATCGTGATGAGATCTGGGACCGTTTTAAGACTGGCCACGTCATTGATCAATAAAAAACACCAGGAGTATCATACCAGGCTGAAGGAGTCGTTGTATGAGAATCTTGACAAAAAGACCGATTTATGTGAGAAGGTTGAAAACATAGCTGCCATCGATTATAAGACTCATGGAGCATGGGTGGAGAAAGACAAATGTGGTGTTGGAGATCCAGAAAACCTGGAAGACCATTGGATATGCACCCAAAAAGGATAACAATGCCATTTATGCGCGTTTTCGAAAAGCGTGTGATACATTCTTTGGAAACAAGGCCAGGTTTTATGCATCTGCTGTACGACGAACAGAAAGAAAACCTGAAGCAAAAGCTTGATATTACCGTAAAGGCCGAAGCGCTGAGATTAAGTGAAGATTGGAAGGAGACTACCACTGAACTCATACGCCTTCAAAAACAATGGAAGGAAATAGGTCCGGTTCCCCGAAGGGATTCAGACAAATGTGGAGACGCTTCAGGGCTGCATGCGATGCGTTCTTTAATAATAAATCTAAATATTTCGAGGATATCGATTCCACTTTTGAAGATAACCTGAAAGCAAAAGAGGTATTGATGGAGGAGATGGAAAGCTTTGAACCCGGTGAAGACCGTAAGAAAAACCTGGAGGCACTGGAGGAATTCCAGTCTCGATTTAATGCCATTGGGTATGTGCCCTCTGGGAAGAAAGAGATGGATAAAAGAGCAGTTCAGGGTGGTCCTGGACAGTCTCCTTGAGCGAATTGGGATGAATGAATCGGAAAGAAGCATCTACAAATTTAAAAATCGTGTGATCAGGGCATGATCAATGCGCCCAGGTCCGACATGAAACTAAATTTTGAGAGAGATAAACTGGTCAATAAACTCCAGCAATTGAAAAATGATATAGGAGTCTGGGAGAACAACATAGGATTCTTTAAGCAATCGGACAGTTCAGAAGAAACCATCCAGGGATTCAATGAAAAGATTGAAGCTGCGCACGAGCGAATCAGGGTCCTTGAGAGGAAAGATCCGCATCCTGGATGATATGGAAAATGCAAATTAAATCTTTACTTTTAGGCGAATTTTAATCTAGAATCATCTTGGGTAGTACAAAGTATGTTTTTGTTACGGGAGGAGTCACCTCTTCCCTGGGGAAAGGTATTATATCAGCTTCCCTGGGGCGGCTGTTGCAAGCCAGGGGGTATAAGGTAACCATCCAGAAATTGGACCCTTATATCAATGTGGATCCCGGAACGCTCAATCCCTACGAACATGGTGAGTGTTATGTGACTGATGATGGAGCCGAAACAGATCTGGATCTGGGCCACTATGAACGATTTCCTTGACATTCAAACTTCACAGGCCAACAATGTAACCACTGGCCGAATATATCAGATCGGTAATCAATAAAGAAAGAAGGGGTGATTACCTGGGGAAGACAGTCCAGGTGATCCCACATATTACTGATGAGATCAAGCGAAGAATAACTCTTCTGGGCAAAAGGGGTGAATATGATATTATTATTACGGAGATCGGCGGCACTGTTGGGGATATTGAATCACTGCCCTATATTGAAGCGGTACGGCAGCTGCGCTGGGACCTTGGGGATGAAAATACAGTCTTCATACATCTGACACTGGTACCATATCTGGCGGCTTCAGGTGAACTAAAGACGAAACCCACCCAACATTCTGTGAAAGTGCTGCTTGAAAACGGAATCCAACCGGATGTGCTTGTCCTGCGAACAGAGCATGAATTGATCAAAGATCTGAGAAAGAAGGTTGCACTTTTCTGTAACGTTGAACTGGATGCAGTAATCCAATCCATTGATGTTACGACCATTTATGAAGTTCCGCTGCTGATGCAGGAGGAGGGACTGGATGTCCAGGTTTTGAAGAATTTGAACATTAAAGCAGAGGAGTTACCAGATCTGAAGGAATGGGAAGAGTTTGTCAAAAGGTTAAAGAGTTCCAAAAAGAAGATCAAAATTGCATTGTAGGGAAATATGTGGAACTGTATGATTCTTACAAATCGATCATCGAATCCCTTACCCATGCAGGGGCCAGTAAATCAAGTGAAAGTCGAAGTAACCTTTGTGCATTCGGAGATGATCACTTCGGATAATGTGACTGAGAAGTTAGGAGGATATCCATGGAATACTTGGTAGCTCCTGGTTTTGGTGACCGGGGAATTGATGGGAAGATTCTTATCTGCAAAATATGCCCGTGAGAATAAGATGCCGTTCCTTGGAATATGTTTGGGACTTGCAATGTGCTGTGATTGAATTTGCTCGAAATGTGCTGGGATATAAAGATGCCCACTCCACCGAAATGACCAATATTACCAAGCATCCTGTCATCGACCTTATGGAGGAGCAGAAAGGAGTGACTGAAAAGGGAGGTACCATGCGCTTGGGAGGATATGCATGTTCCCTGAAGAAAGGATCAAAAGTCCAGAAAGCCTACCATGCAGAGATGGTCACGGGAGCGTCACCGTCACCGTTATGAATTCAATAATGATTTTCTGGAAGACTTTGAAAAGAGTGGAATGATTTCCACAGGGATCAATCCTGAAAGTGGACTGGTTGAAATTATGGAGCAGACAGATCACCCATGGTTTGTAGGTACACAGTTCCATCCCGAATACAGAAGTACAGTACTCAATCCTCATCCGCTGTTTATTGCCTTTATCAAGGCCGCGGTTGAGAACCTGAAATAGTCTCTAACTGACTCATGGCCGCATTTCACCGAAATCTCATCGATTTTAACTGAATTTCTATTGATATACAGGCTAAACCATTACTTTTGTGCCTGATAAAATGACCTGAATATGGACAAAAATACAATCATAGGTCTGGCGATGATCGGACTCATCCTTGTTGGATACAGCATATTTACAAAACCGGCCCGAGAGGCTCAGATGGAGGAGCGGCAGAAGGCTCGATTCAATTGCACGGGTTGAGCAGATCAGGGCACTGGAGTCAACACAACAGCAGGATCGAAACAGAAGCTTCCGGCAGAACATAAGTGACGCAGAAAGTGATTCTGCCTCTTTAGAGCGGATGTCAGAAGAACTGGGAGATTTTGTAGCAGGAGCTGTGGGAACCAAAGAGATGGTGGTTCTCGAAAATGAACAACTGAAACTTAGATTTTCAACCCTTGGAGGACGGCCCTATACTGTGCAGCTTAAAGAAATATCAGACCCACGATTCCTTACCACTCTATCTTTTTGATGGGGATTCCACCATTTTTGCACTACAGTTCTTTGCTGACAACCGGGGCATCAATACCGGCGATCTCTATTTCACCCCCGAAATTGAAGGTCATTACCAATGATGAAGGACGATCTTTCCAGCAGCTTACCATGAAGATGGTGATCTCAGAATCAGCATCCATTGCCTACATATACAAGCTGTATGATGGTGATTATATGCTTGATTTTGATATGCAGTTAAAGGGCCTGGATCAGTACCGGACCGACCGGATGGAATTTAAATGTTGACTTCTATGCACCTTCCCAGGAGAAAGGGCTATCAGAATGAAGCCATGTATACCACCCTTTTTACAAATACCATGGGGGCGATATTGAAAGCTTTAAGTCCAGATCCAAAAAGGAGATTGAGGAAGTCACTGAAACCACCACGGATCAAATGGATTGCATTCAGTCACCAGTTTTTTTCTACCATTCTCATTGCCGATGAGTACTTTGACGGTGGATACATGTTTCAACAGCGCTTTTCAGATCCCGGCAAATATGTAAGGCACTATTCATCCTCCATGGATGTGCCCTTCGACCGAACAGGTGATCAGAACATTGGGATGCAGCTCTATTTCGGACCCAATAAATTTAAATCACTGAAAGGATATGGAGATATGGGTCTGGAAAATGTAGTGACTGTTGGAGGATCCATGATCCGTTGGATCAATGCATTTGTGGTTATTCCCATTTTTAACTGGCTCAACAACTGGATCACTAATTTCGGAATTATCATCCTGTTGCTGACACTGATCATTAAAACGGCCCTGTTCCCATTGACCTACAAATCTTATAAATCACAGGCAGTTATGCGGGTGTTGAAACCACAGGTGGATGAAATTGGCGAGAAGTATCCGAAGAAAGGAGGATGCCATGAAGAAGCAGCAGGCCACCATGGACCTTTATAAGAAGGCCGGTGCCAATCCCATGGGAGGTTGTCTTGCCCATGCTGCTTGCAGTTTCCGATCCTTTATGCCATGTTCAGGTTCTTCCCCACATCCATTGAACTTCGCCAACAGGGATTTCTGTGGGCCCATGACTTGTCCACCTATGACTCCATACTCGATTTGCCGTTTACCATCCCCATGTATGGCGACCATGTGAGTCTATTTACCTTGCTGATGACCGTGACCACCATGCTTTCCATGCGATGGAACAATCAGGTTTCAGCCGGAAGCAGCCAGATGCCGGGCATGAAGACCATGATGTACATCATGCCGGTCATGTTCATGTTTATCCTGAATAACTTCTCTGCAGGATTGACCTACTATTACTTTCTGGCCAATGTGATCACCCTCGGGACAGAACTCTGATCTTCAAGCAGATTTATCGATGAGGAGAAGATCCTGAAAAAGATCAATTCCAAGAAGAATAAACCGGATAAGAAATCAGGATTTGCCCAACGATTGGAAGAGCTTCAGAAACAGCAGCAATCTGGTAAGAAGAAAGCCCTTCCAAAGAAGAGTCGGTAAATCTAATTGGAGTATCTGCTTGGTCATTAAGAACCGCCATCTTTAGAGCAGTTACTGCCGCTTCATCACCTTTGTTACCATGTTTTCCACCTGCACGGTCCTTGGCCTGCTGCAGATTGTCTAGTGGTCAGAACTCCGAAAATGAATGGAATGTCATAATCCAGGTTCAATTCAGTGATTCCTTGTGTGACACCCTGACAAATATAATCGAAGTGCTTGGTTTCTCCCTGGATCACACAACCCAGACATATGACAGCATGGGGAGTGAATTGCTCCGCCACAACTCGTGCACCAAAAGGCAATTCAAAGCTTCCGGGAACGAAGCGTATCTGGATATTATCCTTTGATACACCATGTTTCTTCAGGGTATTCAGTGTGCCTTCCAGCAGAGCTGCAGTAATCTCCTCGTTCCACTCGGAAACAACAATTCCCATCTTCAAGGATGATCCGTCCGGAATGGTGGCCGGATCATGATCCGAAAGATTCTTCAGATTTGAAGCCATGTTTTCAGAGCGTCATTTTTGATTCTACCCGTCCAATATATTTTTTGATTTCCCTTCCTTCAGGAGTTTCAGGATAGCGTGATTCAATGACCTTGTAAGCTTCAAGCGCCTGGTGCAGAGATCTCCCATTTCTTCGTAGACGATTCCCAGCTTCTTCAACATAATGGGAGAGGAGAAGTTATTCTCAAATTTCTCAATGCCGTTCTTGTATGAGGAAACTGCTTTTTCAAGATCTCCCAAGTTCTACATATGCATCCCCGAGTGTACTGTACTTTGCGGCAGCCCACAAGCAGATCATCTAGTCTTAAATTTGCTCAGGTACTCGATGGCAGTTTCGTGGTCACCCAATTGATGGTAACATACTCCTGCATAGTACCTGGAGATCTTTGCGGATTTGGTAATTCCGTAATCATCGATCACGTTCAGGAATCCAGGATAGGTTCCATATCCGTTCAGTGCAAGATTAAATGAGTCAATTTCAAAGAAACGCTCGGCATAAAACATGTCTGCAGCAGCTTCTTCGTTGAGTGGCTTCAGATAATATCTGTTTCCACCAATGATGATCAACAGCAAAACGATAATTCCACCCAGGAGGTAAGTAAGTAGCTTTTGATTATCTTCTATGAATTGTTCTGAACGAGTTAACGCTTGTTCAATGCCTTCCAGATTCTTGTCCGTTTGCTTCACATTTTTTTTCTTCGCCATCACAGTAATTTAGTTGGTTCTCAAAAACTTCCGCAAAAGTAATCCTTTTTTGGAAAAATGCCGGCTAAGGCGCCACAAAAATAGTAATTTTGTGTATGCATCTGAAATCACTCTCTCTGGTCAATTTTAAGAATTATGAACAGGTGGATATTCCACTCTCGGAAAAGATCAACTGTTTTGTAGGTGAAAACGGTGTTGGCAAAACCAATATCCTTGACGCGGTGCACTACCTGGCACTCTGCAAAAGCAACCTGAATCCTGTCGATAGTCAGAATGTGAGGTATGAACAGGAGTTTTGTGTGGTTCAGGGGATCTTTGAAAGACTTGGTAAAGAGGAAAATATCTATTGTGGTATCCGGAAGCAGAAAAAGAAGCAGTTCAAAAGGAACCAGAAAGAGTACCAGAAGTTGTCCGAGCATATTGGATTGATTCCGCTGGTAATGATCTCACCGGCTGATAGTATCACTTATCAATGGAGGGAGCGAGGAACGCCGGAAATTTATGAATGGGGTCATTGCACAATACAGCCGGGTTTACCTGGATAACCTGATCCAGTACAACAGGGCACTTTCCCAGAGAAACCGTTTGCTAAAGGACTTTGCCGCCAGCCGGAGCTTTAATCAGGATATGCTTGAAGTCTGGGATGAGCAGCTGATTCGTTATGGTGAGCCCATCTATGAGGAGAGAAAGCGGTTTGTGGAAGAACTGTTACCGGTCTTCGGTACTTTTTATGAACATGTCTCGGGAAACAGGGAAACTGTGACCCTGACCTACCAGGCACAGCTGCAGAATAAGATCTTCAGGGACGGATTAAAAGAATCACTGGATAAAGGACCGGATTATTCAATATACCACTTTTGGGATCCATAAGGATGATCTGGGAATGTCACTGGGCGATTCACAGCCTTAAGAAGAGTGGATCACAGGGACAGCAGAAGACGTTTCTGGTGGCGCTAAAACTTGCGGAATTTGAATTTATCAGGAAACTAACAGAAATGCCTCCAATTTTGCTGCTGGATGATATTTTTGATAAATTTGATTCAAACAGGGTGAAGCAGATCATCAGCCTGGTGGCAGAAAACCATTTTGGTCAGATTTTTATTACCGATACCAATGAGATCCGTCTGCATGGGGATACTGAAAGAGATACCTGCTGAACACAGGGTATTCAAAATTGACCACGAGGGTACTGTTGAGCAAATGGATGCATAAAATGGAAAGAAAAGAGATCCAGAAAATTGATTCCTTGCTTCAGCAGTTTGTGAAAGCTAACAACCTGGAGAAAGGGTCTGGCCGAATACCGGCTCATGAAATCATGGAAAGACCTGCTGGGAGTCAGTGTTCCAAAGAAAACCAAATCACTGTACATCCGTAACCGAAAACTTTTTGTTACCCTCCATTCATCCGTGGTCAGGAATGAATTGGAGATGATCAAAGATACCACTCATTCCGCGGCTCAATGAAGCAGCCGGAATGAATGTGATCGATGATATTATTCTGAAGTAATCAGAAACGGTCAGAAGCTTGAAAAGAAGAATGATGCTTCAATTGCTGCATTTTCATCCGAATCAGATCCATGTACAGCATTGGCCTGCAAAGACTCTGCATACAGCTTTCGAATGGTTCCTTCTTCTGCCTTTGACAGGATCAGTGGCTCCAATTAGTTTGCGGTAATCCTCCACGGCATTTTCCTTTTCAAGGACTCCGACAACAATGGGACCTGAGATCATGAATTCTACCAGGTCTTTATAAAAGGGCCGTTCTTTATGAACTTCATAGAAGGTTTCTGCTTCATTTCGGGTGAGTTGAAGCATTTTCAGGGCCGAAATTTTAAATCCCGCTTCTGAAATCTTATTCAAAATGGGTCCGATATATCCTTTGGCAACAGCCCTGGGCTTAATAATGGTAAATGTAATGTTTCCTGTCATTGTTCAGTTTGGTTTAATCAATGCATATTAACAAATTATTTTTGGCGATTGTTAAGCCACCTTCAATATTTTTTAACTTTGCTGCTCTAAATAGTTGATGATGATGCTGTCTGACGAAGCAGTAAAGAACATACGTGAATGGATCGGAACGGCCAACAGGATTGCCATTCTGACCCATACCAATCCGGATGGAGATGCCATTGGCTCAAGCCTGGCTCTTGCGCTGGCCTTAAAAAGCAGGGGATGGATGCCCAGGTGGTGATTCCGGACGGACTTGCCGGATTTTTTAAGATGGCTTCCCGGTATTGAACTACTCTACCACGTTTGCTTATAAAAAGGAGAAGGCCATTGAAATTATTGAAGAGGCAGATCTGATTTTTTGTCTTGATTTCAATGATCCAAAGCGCTTGAATGGGGTAGGAGAAGAACTTGAAAAATCCAAGTGCCAGGAAAGTCCTCATTGATCACCACCAGGATCCTGTTGATTTTGCTGATATCTGCCATTGTCTGAAACCTGGCGCGGTTCTGTGGGGGAAATGATCTATGTTTTTCTGAAGGAGGTTTTTGAGGAAGACATGCTTGATAAGGATATTGCCACCTGTCTTTATGTGGCCATCATGACCGATACCGGCAATTTTAATTATGCCAGCAGTTATCCGGAGATCTTTCATATTGTTGGAGACCTGATGAAGTATGACCTGGAGAAAGACAGGATCTACTGCCAATGTCTATGATGCTTTCTCGGAAGACCGCATGCGATTGCAGGGATATTGCATGCAGGAGAAGATGGTTGTGCTTCCGAAATTTCATACTGCCTATATCAGTGTGACGGATCAGGAGCTAAAGAGATTCAACCATCGCAAAGGGGATACAGAAGGATTTGTGAATATTCCTTTTTCGGTCAAAGGGATCAGGTTTACTGCTCTGTTTGTGGAAAAGAAAGACCGGATAAAAGTTTCATTCCGTTCACGGGAAGATTTTCCTGTGAATCGTATCGCTGCTGATCATTACCATGGGGGAGGACATATCAATGCTGCCGGTGGGGATTCATTCCTTACCATGGAAGAGACTCTGAACCACTTCGAATCACTGCTGCCGAAATATGCCAAGCTGCTGTCTGATGCATAGGATTTCAGTACTTCTATTGATGGTGCTGATCACCGGGTGTACTCCTCCGGTACAGGAACAGGCTATGTACTCAACCTGATCCCGTATCGGAAAAATTCATAAAAGCCAATCAGTATATGCAGCGCAGGCACCAGGACCATATATCTGCTTTTGTGGAAAGGGTAGGATGGGAGGCTCGGGTGACGCCTTCGGGTCTTTGGATGGTCATTCATGAGTCAGGCACCGGGAGTGACATACTTGAGAACAGCACGGTAACATACACTTTTAATTCCATGCTGCTGGACGGAACCCCGTGTTATGAGGCGACCGAACTCCAGCCAAAAACAATTTCCATGGGAAGAGGCGGTGTGGAATCGGGTGTTGAGCAGGGCCTTCAATATATGAGAGAGGGAACAGAAGCGATCCTCATTATTCCACCTCATCTGGGACACGGGAATTTTGGGGACCGTGATAAGATCCCCGGGAATTCAGTAATCATTTACCATCTTAAGGTAGTGGAGGTACAATAAGCTTCATTATTTATACTATTTTTGCAAAATATTTTGAAAAAAAGGAAATGGATTTTAATAAGAAGATATACCCTGTTATTATTGCGGTAATAAGTGTTGTGCTGGTGACTGCTTGCACCGAAGAGAATACTGACCAGGACTTAAGGGAACAGGAACAACGTTTTTTTGACCTTTATGTGGGGGCCCGTTATCCGGATGTCCAACCACAATCCAGTGGCATCTATTTCAAAGAGCATAAAACAGGGACAGGAGCAGTTCCAGGGTTGGAGGATTGGCTTCTTGTGAATCATGCCAGTTATACCATACCCGAAGATATAATCTATGAATCTTATGTGGAAAACGTGGCCAGAGACAACCAGTTTTATAATGAATTGGCCATGTATGGTCCCTATAAAATGAAGAATGGTTCCCTGAATGAAGGATTACAGAAAGGCCTGTCACTCATGAAGGAAGGATCACAGGCCACCATTTTCTTCACCAGTGATTTGGGTTATGGTTCCACA
>CAVQAB010000030.1:0-305897 GCA_963710385.1 uncultured Bacteroidales bacterium
ACAATACAACAGTTTGCTTTTTGCTTAATATTTCTAATACTGAATGCTCACTGGCATCAGTCGCTTTTAATGTGGCATCTGGCATCAATTCTCCAATAAGTAAGGGAGATATGTCAAAAGCCGTTTGAGGAATTTGTGCGCTTAATGAATTAACTGCTCCAAGAACACTTGCAATTAATACCAGTTTATATTTCATAATGTTGATGCTATAAAGTTTACATTCTTAATCCCCTTGATTCATCAATGTTTCAGGGGGATTGTTTTGTTGTGGGGGTAGTTACGGGGGTACTATTGGATTGAATACGCCCCAATTGATTACCAGTATATTGGGCCTTTACCCAAGTACTTTTCTGCAATTGGCTGGTAATAATCAAGAACATCATCTAAATCATATAATTTTGGACTTTTAGTATACAAATCATACTTATTAAAATCTCTAGTAATTTCTAGATATTTCGCATCTTTTTCATTCATTATTTCAGAGTAACTACCACCAGTATGCCATGGATAAAAAGAATGGTAACGAATCATGACCATTGCTTCTTCAGGTAATGTATTGTCTTTATGATTATTTAATACTTGGTACAAATATTCATCATGACCCCATGCTAAATCTACATTATCAATTCCGCAACCTTTTTCGTAAATACCTAAAGTAGTATTATATTCTGGGTTAGCCATATCAACATTAAGCGCATTAAACTCTGGGTACACGCATGAATCAGGCAACTTACAACCTACAATAAAAACATCACCCACAAGGCCCCATTGCTCAGCTTGGCTTGTACCATCTTCATCAGAGCCCCACATATACATAATTTTTCCTAAGTCATGAATAAGACCTGTTAATTGCATCCAATCTGGTCGACCATCAGCTCTAATACCTTCTGCAGTTTGTATTAAATGCTGAATATTTGGTAAATCTAAATCAGGATCACTAACATCAATAAGTTTATTTAAATGACGTATGGCTTCCCAAAGATCCATAGGTTTATCAAACTTTAAATACTTTTTGTGCATGTTTTGCACATATTCTAGCGTTTGATTTGTACGCATTTTACGATAATGTTCTTTTACAGCTACCGAAACATCTTGCGCTTCATAATTTCTAAAAGTTTTTTCTTCTTCCATGGTGATTTTTTTATAGCTTCTTATGCTAATATTTTTGTGTATGTATGTCTTATTTCAAGACTATACTTTATTCAAAGTAGTTGTTACAATTAATCTAAAATTAAACATTTCCTAAGAAAAGGTTCAAAATTACAATAAATACAACCAAGAACAGACTCACCGTTTCTTATTTTGTAACTCATTGGTATTCTGAAATATCCACTCAAGGACTTTGTTGTAGCCAGTTATTCAATTATTGTCTTATATAATTCATCTTTAAAATCTTCTTTTTTCATTTGATTACCAATTTTTGCACTCTTCTCTTTGAAACTTTTATTGTTAAGTAATTCTAAAACTTTTGGTTCGAGATTTTTATTGGTTATTCTACTTATTTTAACACCTTTTGGTCCAACTCCCAGATCAGAAATAATTTTATCCCAAACAAACTGGTCCATAAAATGCGGAATTATCATTGTTGCACAACCATATTTTATTGCTAAATGTGTGGTTCCAGCACCGCCGTGTTGAATTACGGCATACATTTTCGGAAAAATCCAATCATAAGAAATTTGCGACACAAAATAAATCAATTCTGAATTGAATTTATCGGGTTTAACTAAGCCACCAGAGGCTGTATTTATGATGGCTGGTATTTTATTTCGTTCAAGAATTTCAAGAATTATTTTAGTTTTTTGTTTAGGTTCAGGATTAGGCATTGAGCCGAAAGTGATAAACAATATTTTTTCATGTTTTTCTATGAATTCTGTTAGTTTTTTTTCGGGTTTCCAATCTGTTTTTCTCTTTAATTCCTGATGTCCTAAAACTTTAATATTACTTTCCCAGTAGCCTGGTCGCGGGAATAAACTTGGCGAAATTGTATAAATAAATTTTCTACTGTGAATTATGTTTTTTAGTTCCCTTCGTGTAATTTTATCTTTGATTTGTAGCCACTTTTTTGCAGCCATAGTTGCTGTAACAACCCCAAAGTCAGAAAATTTAAATGTCAATTTATTAAAAAATTCTCCATAATTTTTACCAAAAAAAAATGTATGTCCTTTTATATAATGAAAATATGCGAAAGGACTTACAAAAATTGTTTTTCCTCTGTTTTTATATTCCCATATTAATGGATAAACATTTTTTGAATGATAAACTATTCTATCTGGTCTTTCTTGTTTTACAAGTTCGTATAACTTAAATTCTTTTTCTTGCGGGACTTTTTGACTTTGAGCAAGTCTCATTAGTTTGATATAGGCAAAGAATTTCTTAATTCCAGACCCTCCCATAACTGTTCTATTGGCATCGCTTTCAAGTACGTCATCATTTTTTCTTCCCAAAGACGCAAATTCTATATCACAACTTTCTGTCAGTTCTCTAAATTGTTCTGAAAATGCACAAATAACCTGATGTCCTTTTTCTTTTAGAATTTTTCCAATTGCTAAAAAAGGTTCAATATCTCCTCGTGTTCCTATTGATGTTAAAATTATTTTCATTAGCTACTTTCTTAATTCGTTCATCAATTTGCATTCTCTCTTGATGCGGACTTTATTAATTAACTCAAGTTGCTATTTAAATTATAGTTCTTGAAATGGCGTATCCAAAAATGAAGATCACCACTTTTAATATGAAACCAAATTCAGTGACTGCATGGATCTTTTTTGGCAAGAAATTAGCGATTTCACTGAATGTTGTTTCAATTCTTTTTCTCATTGTTGTTATAATGTAATTGACATATGGTTCATGTGGCCTTTTTGATCTGGATTTCCTTTGTGCGAGCAATTCAATGCCTTCGGCATCTTTTAGCATATCCTCGATTACGTAATTTGTATATGCGGCATCAGCATAAACCTTACTGCCAGGAGGAAGTAAAAATGGCATTTGCTTTAGAGCATTTGAATCATGGGACCTGCCTGGCAAGAAGGTATATTCTACAGGGATCCCATCTGCAGTACAGAGAACATGAACATTGTACCCATAGAAGTATCTACGCATGGATACCTTCTTACCCCGGTAGATCTCTCCCTGGATTAGCTTTGAATTTGCAATACGGATATTATCACAAGTATGTATGGGAAAACTATCAATTGAATATTCGGAACTGATATTCAGTTCCTTTATCAAAGCGGAGAGCTGGAAGAACAAGTCGACAACTAGCTCGCGAATCTGGTGTAATCGTCGATTGAACCTGCTTTTACTAAGCATATGTTTTACCATTCCAGTTGAACTCATAAAGCTCATGGCTTTTTCATGATGACCCGAGAAATATATAGCGGACACAAGGACTGTTGTAATAATCTCTGCATCAGACATATTTCTATTTGTTGGTTCATTGTGTTCAAGATCTTGAAGCAGATCGTCAATAAATACGTAAATTGCAATACTCTTATTAATCATAATCCTCCAGGTTTTATGTTTGGCGACTTTAATCTGGAGGATTTTTCTATATTTACCAAGTATAAATCATACTCAAAGAGCTCATTGTTAATAAATTACGGCAAATTGTTTAATCCTCTCTATTTTGGACAAATGAAACACCTTCCTGCGGTTGAAAACCCAGGGCAAAGTGTTAATAAGGATCGTTTTCTGAGATCCAAAGTCATTGTTGTATATTGTTATAGCTAGCAACTTGAGTTAATTAATGAGATTTCATTTATCAAATGCTTAATTTTATTCGGGTGATTTTCAGAATCATTAAACCACTCGTTAATTTCATTCATGATATTTTTAAATGGTTTAATATCTAATTTTTGTAAAGGATTATTTTTGCTCATACTTTTTTCTTTATTTCATGAGACTGTATTCTAATTGGCTACAGCGTAGGTGTATGTACACTTATTTTATTCCCTTTATATATTCTAGTATAGGTGCTTATATCACTCTAAATTTGAGGTATATGTGCAGCTTTGATTGTAAAGGTATTGCAATCACTAATTTAAGTATTACCTCCCAATCTCCCAATTGTTTCTCAGTATCAGATTCAAGCGCGAGTAAGCAATAATATTGATTTTCTAAAAAGTAGTTTTCAAATCAACCCGACAGATTAACTCTAAATCCCTCAAAAAAGGTTCGGAAAAAAGCCCGGTTGGGGGTACAAAACCTCCTCAAAAGGGAGGTTTTGTCATTTATGATGGAGCTGTAAAATTGGTGTTTATATTCACATAAATTCATGCTAACTTCATATGGTAAAATATGATACAGGTTAATAGCCATACGATCGGAAATGCAGCTTCCATTGGGGACTGGGTGGCCGCTATGGAGTCGGCTTTCCGAGACACAGCAAAAGGAGTGATAGAGGTGCCTGTTCGATCCCATATAGATCGCGGGGAGAACACATTCCTGCTGATGCCCTGTTTTGGAACAAAATATACCTGCACTAAATTGGTATCGCTATTTCCAGGAAACCAGAATAAGGGAAAACCGGTAATCTATGGCACTGTTATTTTAAATGATGGAGAGACAGGAGAACCGCTTGCAGTGATGGATGGAAGCAAACTGACAGCGATGCGCACCGCTGCAGTTGGATCGGTGGGAATTAAGTATCTGGCACCGGAAAAAGCTACTACACTTGGGATCATCGGACTTGGGATCCAGGGATTTCATCAGGCACTTTTTGCTTGTCAGCAGAGAGCAATTCAGCAACTTAGAATTCTGGATAGCTCCAGGCCTGTCATGAAAAGCTTCCAAGAGAGGTTTAAAACATTTCATAAGGATATCGAGGTAATACTCTGTGATGATGCCATGGATCTCTGCAGGGAATCTGAGATTGTGATCACAGCCACGGGCTCACACACTCCCGTTGTGCCGTACAAAGAGCGATGGTGGATTGGAAAAACACTGGTAGGGATCGGATCATATAAACCCAATATGCGCGAGTTTCCCGATGAGGTTTTTCCCGATTTGAAAAAAGTATACGTAGATACGTTACATGGAGTTAAAGAAACCGGGGATCTGATTGAACCCATTAGAAAACAACTTATTAATCAGGAACAGGTAATACCCATTTCCGATCTGGTTCTTGAAAATAGTAAAGTGGAAGGAGAAACCAGGTTTTTCAAATCTGTAGGGATGGCTGCCTTTGACCTTTACGGTGCAAAACTGGTTTATGAAAGTCTTTCTTAAAGATTATTCAATGATTGCATATGTATAAAAAACTCAAAGACCTGAACTGGAGGCCTCCGGCTGAGTGGGAGAAAATCTCCACCATAGATATGCATACGGGAGGCGAACCGCTGCGGATTCTGGTTGATGGTTATCCGAAAGTAAAAGGAGAAACCATGCTAGAGAAAAGAAGGTATTTTCGTGACCACTATGACCATATCCGTAAAGCAACCATGTGGGAACCCAGGGGACATGCAGATATGTACGGTGCTGTCATTACAGAACCCTGTTCCAGGGATTCTGACTTTGGTACTTTCTTTTTACACAATGAGGGCTATAGCACCATGTGTGGCCATGCCATCATTGCCCTTACCAAGTTTGTGTTGGACACAAAGCTGATCAGGAAAAAAGGTAATCAACCTACCTTAAAGATCGATGCACCTCCTGGTCAAATTATATCAACGGGGACCAGGGAAGATGGTATTGTGCAATCTGTTTCGTTCAGGAATGTCCCCTCATTTGTACTCTATCAGGATCAGCATGTACAGGTTCCCGGATTGGGCAGGGTTCAGTATGATGTGGCTTTTGGGGGAGCATTTTATGCCATTGTTGATGCAGATAAATTCAAACTTTCGCTGGATGCGTCCGATTATTCAAAGCTCATCGATCTGGGAATGAAAATTAAGAAGAGTGTAATGAATAATCAGAAAATCAATCATCCCTTTGAAGATGAATTGAGTTTTCTGTATGGAACCATATTTACAGGGAAGTCCTACAATCCTTCACGACACAGTCGGAATGTGTGTATTTTTGCCAACGGAGAAGTGGATCGCTCGGCCACAGGTTCGGGGGTCAGCGCCAGGGCTGCCCTTCATCATGCGCGTGGAGATATGAAGATAGGTGAAAAAATCTGCATTGAAAGCATCCTGGGTACAACCATGGAGGTGGAGTTGTCCAGCCTTACCACCTTTGGTCCACATAAAGCTATTATTCCGGTAGTTTCGGGAACTGCCTCATTTACAGGAAAAAATAGTTTCTGGTTTGATCCGGAGGATCCTCTTAAAGATGGATTTATCTTTCGTTAACCCTTCTCACGGAACATATGAGGTTTAATACTGTTCAACAACATCATGTTATTTGTCACATTGAATGACAACGGTGCCCCACTCTTCGTAATTTTGATTTCGTATTATTAAAACCATCAATCATGTCAAAAATTACACGCGAAGACGCCCTGAATTATCACAGTTCAGGTAGACCAGGAAAAATAGAAGTAATTCCTACCAAAGCTCATTCTACACAACTGGACTTATCTCTGGCATACTCTCCCGGGAGTTGCGGAGCCGTGCCTGGCCATCAAGGAAAATCCGGACGATGCATATCTATATACCGCCAAAGGGAACCTGGTTGCAGTCATGTCAAATGGTACAGCTGTGCTTGGATTAGGGGATATAGGTGCACTTCAGGGAAAACCTGTCATGGAAGGGAAAGGGATTGTTATTTAAAATCTTTGCCGATGTGGATGTTTTTGATATTGAAATCGATCGGAAAGATGTGGACAGCTTTGTGGAAGTTGCCAAGGCCATCGCTCCCACATTTGGGGGTATTAATCTTGAGGATATTAAAGCTCCGGAATGTTTTGAGATTGAGAGGCGGTTGAAGGAGGAACTGGATATTCCGGTATTTCATGATGATCAACACGGAACCGCCATCATTTCCTCAGCCGGACTTCTTAATGCAATAGAACTGGTTGATAAGAAAATTGAGAAATCTGAAAGTGGTAATCAATGGGGCTGGAGCATCGGCCATTTCCTGTGCGAAATTGTACATTTCCCTGGGAGTAAAGAAGAAAAATGTCTTGATGCTTGACTCCCAAGGGGTATTAAATACCCGTCGGACCGGACTGAATAAATACAAAATGGAGTTTGTCAGAGATACTGATGCAGAAACCCTTGAAGATGCCATGAAGGGTGCTGATGTGTTCCTGGGCTTGTCTGTGGCAGATGTTCTGACTTCAGAAATGTTAAAATCAATGGAGCGTGATCCAATTGTTTTTGCAATGGCCAATCCCAATCCGGAAATCTCCTATGAAAAAGCCATTGCTGCAAGGGAGGATTTAATTTTTGCCACCGGAAGATCCGATTATCCCAATCAGGTAAACAATGTGCTGGGTTTCCCATTTATATTCCGTGGTGCTTTGGATGTTCGCGCCACCAGTATCAATGAGGAAATGAAGATTGCAGCTGTCAATGCAGTGGCCAGTCTTACCAAACAGAATGTTCCTGATACAGTAAACCGGGCGTACAAAGTGGAGAATTTGCATTTTGGAAGAGATTATATAATCCCTAAACCACTGGACCCAAGGCTCATTCACCATGTAGCCCCAGCTGTGGCAAGGGCGGCAATTGAATCAGGAGTGGCCAGGTCTCCAATTGATGATTGGGAAGCCTATGAAGAAATTCTAAAGGAAAGAATGGGTATCGAAACCAGGTTGATACAGGAGGTGAGGATGAAAGCGCAGCAAAATCCCAAAAGGGTGGTGTTCAGTGAAGCCACAAACTTCAAAATGCTAAAAGCGATACAGACTATTGTACATGAAAAAATTGCGAATCCAGTTATACTTGGAGAGAAACTTTTGATCAATGAGCTGATCATGGAGTATCATCTGGAACTTGATGATATTGAGATCCTGGACCAAACAGAGCTTGCGGCAAAATCCTTACGTGAAAAATATGCTCAAAAACTTTTTAAAACAAGGCAGCGAAAAGGAATGACTTATGAGGATGCATTGCAGCAGATGTTTATGCCCAATCAGTTTGGAATGATGATGGTATCAGAAGGGGATGCAGATGCATTTCTTTCAGGTTTTTCCAGCAAATACGCAGATGTAGTCAAACCTGCCATACAGATTGCGGGCACTAATAATCCACAGAAGCACATTGCCGGGATGTATATTATACACACCAAAAAAGGACCCTACTTTTTCGCAGATACTACGGTCAATGTTCAACCAAGCGCCCGCACCCTTGTTGATACAGCTTTATTAGTGGCTGAACAGGTAGGGCATTTTAATATTGAACCTGTGATTGCCCTGGCGTCGTATTCAAATTTTGGAGCCATAAAAGGAGCCAGCGCCGATCGCTCACGCGAGGCCGTTGAAGTTCTGCACAAAGAATATCCTGACCTGATTGTGGATGGAGAGATACAAATGAACTATGCTTTAAATACAGAATTACGAATGCAAAAATTTCCATTCAGCAAGCTTGGAAATAAGAAGGTAAATACGATAATTTTCCCTAACCTAAGTTCGGGAAATATCGCTTATAAAATGATGCAGGAAATAGGTGGGAGTAATGTAACCGGACCCATTCTTCTTGGGATTGGAAAGCCCATACAAATTCTACAGATGGAAAGCGATGTTAGAGAAATCGTGGATATGGCTGCCTTCGCAGTTGTTGATGCGCAGTTCAGGAGCTAAATTACCTAAACGGTTTAATGCTTGTAATCAACAAGTGATTCCATTAATTTTTTACGGGTAAAAAAGATCCGGCTCTTTACTGTTCCAATTTTAAGTTCGAGTTTCTCAGCGATCTCCTTATACTTGAATCCATGGGTATGCATAAGAAAGGGAATCTTCAGTTCATCCTGAAGGTTGTTGATATGCATATTGATCTCTTTGGTCTGCATGGTTGAATCGGGCTTGGTGAAATTTGATTCCTTTGAATTGTTCAGATAATAGAGATCTTTTGTAGTATCTACAATGGTGTTTTGGCGGACAGCTTTCCGGTAGTTATTAATGAAGGTATTTTTCATAATGGTATATGCCCAGGCCTCGAAATTGGTAAATTCAATGAATTTATCCTTTGAGGATAAAGCTTTTAAATAGGTCTCCTGTAACAAATCTTTTGCTTCTTCGCGATTGGCAGTAAGGCTTAAAGCAAACCTTTCTAACCTTTGTTCCATGCTGATGAGCTTATTGTTGAAATCCATTGTTGTCATAATAGTCCGATTTTGATTCTTAATTGAAATATTGTTTAACAAATATACATTTTAATTAAACGCTAGTCAAGACCTTGGAATTTATAAAGCCTTGATTTTACATGCATTCCAAATAAGACGGAATTTATGGATCTCCTATAAATAAAAGACTTGAAGGTGTTTTAATATACGCTTTTCTAAATTAGCAAGAATCGAAAATTTGTTTATGGGTAACCCGGAAACCTTAAACGGAAAGGGAACTAGAACAAGAAAGCATTAAGATTCCAATTCCTCAAGGAATTCTAAAAACTCGGAGTGCGATTTTAAATGGATGTGATTCAAGCCCAGGTCAGCTGGCTTTGTATCGATAAATGATGAAGAGAACAGAATCTTCTTTTCCGGGAAGGCACCCCCAAGATCCTTGAGGAAAGTAACAAAATCTAATTCTGACGGGGATGTTGTATTGGAGACAAATATGTAATCAAACTCTTTGGTTGCCCCCGTTGCGAGCACATCAGAATAGGGGACTGACTGACCAAGGTAAATTACTTCATGTTCCGATTCCCGCAAAAGATAGTGGGCTAAAAGAAGAGCAATTTCATGCCATTCACCTTCCGGTAGTAGCAAAATAAATCTTTTAGCCTCTGGATTGAAAGTGTTAGGTAGTCGGTCAATGGCCCCAATGATTTTTTGTCGAATCAAGTGGGATACAAAATGTTCCTGTACTGGATTTACATCTCCAGCCTGCCAAAGAATGCCGATCTTATGAAGGAATGGGTAAAGAACCCCAATAACAGTATCTTTTAATCCAATCTTAGATATTAACTTATCGATAATTCCGTTCAGTTTGTAATCATCCAGCTCGATCATTGAGATGATCAGTGAATCCACAATATTTTCATTTGATTGGGTGGAGTTACTCACCCTAATGATCTCCTCCTTGAGTTCGTCATCGTTAAGACGTGCTATATTGGAAATTTTGATACCTTGTCTGTTGAGGACAGCCACATTCAGTATCTTTTTCAAATCAATATCTGTATAATAACGGATGTTAGTCTGGGTTCGATGTGGTTCAATCAGGTTGTATCGCTTTTCCCATATCCTGATGGTGTGGGCTTTGATCCCTGATAGTTTTTCCAGCTCTCTGATTGAATAAACTGCCATTCCGATGTTATGCTTAAAGATTTCAGGATATAAACAATCTACATAAGGGCTTTGTTTAGAACAGGAGCATAAAGATTGAACAGTTATAACTTTTTAATCACCATGACACCATCTCGAATGGGCAACAACAAGTTTTCAACCCGTTGATCTTCAGTGATCATTCCATTGAAGCTCTGAATATTACGGGTGGCGGGATCGGCATAGGGATCATCCAGAACTTTACCACCCCAGAGTACATTATCCGCCAGAATATGTCCGCCGGAACTAACTTTATCAAAAACAAGCTGGTAATAGTCGGGATAATCATCTTTGTTTGCATCTATAAAAACAAGATCATAGGTTTCCTCAAGCCCAGGAATAAGCGAGAGCGCATCACCATTTAAGAGTTTTATCTGATTCAACACTCCGGCTTTTTTAAAAAAGTAAATTGCAATTTCCCGCAACTCATCGTTAATCTCTATGGTTGTCAGCTCTCCTCCGGATTTGAGCCCCCTTGCCAGACAGATTGCAGAATACCCGGTAAAGGTGCCGATCTCAAGGATTCGTGCCGGGGAGGTCAATTGGCTGAACAACCTAAGAAAACTACCCATAATGTGACCCGATATCATTCTTGGATGCACCTCTTTCAGATAAGTATGACGGGTTAATTCGGCAAGAACAGGATCTTCAGGTGAAGAGTGACTCAACAGGTACTGTTCGACAACTTCAGGCTGGTTAAAAAGATCCATCATTCAAATATAAGCATGTTCAGGTTTCCGGGGTGCAGGATCTCATTGGCCGTCTCCCGCAATTGTTCAGCAGTAATTTGATCAAGCTTTTTTCGGATGGTGTCAAGCGTATCAACGCGATTGAAAACCAGGTAACGTTTACCCGTTGTGAGCATCAGATGCTCGCTGTTTTCATAAGATATGGCCAATTGCCCCACCAACTGTTTTCGGGCGTGATTCAGTCTCTTGTCCGTAATCAGTTTTGTCCGGAGCTTTTTAATCTCTTCCCTGGTAATCTGAAGGGATTTATTGAACTTTTCTGCATCACAGCTGAAGTAGATCATCATGACCCCAGTATCTGTATAGGGTGAATAATGGGATTCGGCACTGTATGAATACCCCCTTCTTTCTCTTAATGCCAGGTTGAGTCTTGAATTCATGCCTGGGCCACCCAGAATATTATTCAGAAGATACAGATCCAATCGTTTTTGATGAGGCAATGCATATGCCTCTCCCACCATCATGCAGTGCTTCTGGAATGTATTCCTTTTTTCAACTAACTTTTCTGCTTTAACCGCATTCGGTAAAATTCGGTTTCTCAGACGGTTCTTTAAGGGAATGTCAGAAAAGTATTTTTCAGATATTTGCCTGATTCGATCAAAAGGGATATTTCCAACGGACGATAGTATTATTTCGCTTGTGGCATAATTATCCAGGAAGAATTTTTCCAGTGCTCCGTTTCGAAACCTGGCCAGAGATTCCTCAGATCCCAGGATGTTCCTGCCTATGGGGTGATCAGGGAATAAGCATCTCCTCTGCTCGGTCAAATATAAGCTCCGAAGGGGAATCATCGTAACCCTGAATCTCGTTCAGGATCACCTCTGCTTCTTTCTCCCGTTCCTTATCTGTAAAAGTAGAGTGAAGAAATATATCCTGGATCAGCTCAACTGCTCTGCGATAGTCCTGTTTCAGAAATGAGGCGATAAATGGCCGTCTCCTCCTTGGTGGTATATGCATTGATTTCACCACCCACATCTTCCAGCCTGGAAATGATCTGGTATGCTGATCTTTTCCGGGTTCCTTTAAAGAACATATGTTCCATGAAATGTGCAAGGCCATGCTCATCACTGATTTTCATCCCGGGTTCCTGTATGCACAATTAGTCCAAAATGGGCCACCTCAGATTGGTTCTTTCTGTGAATCAGTCGGATGCCGTTCTTCAATTTGATATGTAAGAAGGTGAGGATCCATGTACCGGCACAAAAGTATAAAAACTCGGGCACTTGAAATCAATTTAGAGATTTTGAAAAAATATCTTAAATTTGCCTCGCTTTTAAAGCATCGGTGCCATAGCTCAGTTGGTAGAGCACAGGACTGAAAATCCTGGTGTCCCTGGTTCAATTCCTGGTGGCACCACGCCAAACCGCGAAAGCCCCCGTTAGATCTTCGGTCTGCGGGGGCTTTCCAATTTATGATGACGGGAGGTTAGTCGAAGTAGGCCTCGGTCAGCTCAATAGTATGCGTTTCACCATCTTCAATCTGGAATGATATTTCCTTTGTGACTGAATAGGAATTGCAATCATCATCAGCGCATTTACTTATTTCAGCATCACGGGTACCTGTATCTAGTCCATAGATTTCACAGGTATTGGATTTCAGAATGGCCCCCAAGGCATATTCAGGCAAAAAAACTTCCACATTGGAGTCCAGTTTATTCTCTACCTTTAAAAAGCCAGGTCCGTCTGAATTGATAACTACCTCACAGGGTCCCAGGTTTTCCAATAATCCACAAGCGGAAAAAAATAGAAAACCGAGTAAAAACAGATGTAATTTTTTCATTTATTTCGATTATAGATTTAAGAAATCAGTATGCTTGATTATTGCTTTTTGATGCAAATAATTACAAGGATAAATACTCCGAGTAAACTCATCCACCCAAACACATCTCCTATATGGGCATATATGGTTTTGATCCCTTTGGTGGATACACTGGCATACATGATGCCCGTATCAGTTTTATCAGAATCCATTTGTGTGAGTAGTTTTCCATTGTAATCGGCGGCAAAGGAAACTCCATTATAGGTAGGACGAATAAAGGAGAATCCATTTTCTATTGCTCTTATTAGATAGGCTGGTCCCTTACTTTTTGGCCAGTCGTATGATGGGCTCAACATGATATCCACATTGCTTTTACCGGCCTGGCGAATGAACTTTTGAAAATCCATGTCTCTGCAGGTGGAGATTCCGATCTTCCCGTAAGGTGTATCTGCGCTTTGTATAAGCTCCGGACCTTTCGTAAAAACCGATGTTTCCCCAAATTTCCCAACACCAAGCAAATACCTCTTTGAATAATCCAATAGTAATCCCCCTTCATTGTCGATCAACAGATGCTTGTTTTCACCTTTTTCTGAATCGGTGTAGTAGGAATAAGTGATACTCAAATACACATTATTTTCACGGGCTATTCTTTGATATTCATTTCTTAATCGATCTTCATCTTTTTTATTGATTGTTATGGCGTGCTCCTGAAAAGAGATGATTCTTGCCTCATTTTGAGCAGCAGCTTTTGTGAGATTTTCCATTCTAGAAATTGTTTCTTCAAATGGAGAATAGCTTTTTTCCGCCCAAATATTTTCCATAGAAACGTTATGGCCATCTTCCGGAATTAGAACGATGGCAGCAATTTTTACAGTATCCAAATGTTTGATCATAAATGGAGAAGTCTTCACTATACCAAATAAATAGATGATAATCAGGACTGATAAATAAGGAATTGCTGCTGATCTTACTTTTTTCCAATGAAACCCCTCCTCCCATGCGTAGTTTATTACGGAAGCAAGCCAGGAAGAAATAAATACAAATATCCAGACTCCAAATACCGATAATGCCTGTTTAAAAGTTAAGAAGTCGAATCCATCTACAAATTTACCAGACATCCCTGTTCCGTCAAACGGTCCTTCCAGGGAAGATAAAAAGAAGATGGCTGTCGTAATAACTGGAAAAGTTAGTGTTGAAAGAACACCATTTGCCTTAAACTTTGGATATATGAATCTGTCTATTAAATAGGGTATTAAATAGAGTATAGCCAGAATGGTACTCCTAATCAGGCTATATATGGCTTGTGCAGATTGATCCCTGACTTCAAATAACCCCCAGAGGGCAATATTCATGCTTAAAGCAAAGCCCAGGAGCGTAAGGAGAATTCCTTGCTTTTTTGGCTGAATTCTGATAAATCTCAATATAAAGATTGGTGCAATTACTATTGCAATGGAGATAGTAGGTATAAGTTCACTTCTTCGTGAGAACATGAAGATTCCAAAACCCACAAGAAAAAGTACGAATAATTGATGCTTCTGTTTCATATGTCAAAATTGCCCGGGTAAAAATCTGAATCCTTTGGTTTCCCGAGTAAGTATTTTTTGGTTGCTAGCGAAGGAAAGCAAGAATGAGGCAAGATCTTCAGTGGAGCAGATGAAGCCCCCTGCGGCTTTCTCAGTATAGAGGTATATGGGTAGTGGCTTTCCATTGCGCCCAAAGGGCCTGGCTAACCGGCCCTCATTATCCACAAAATTTTCAAAATTAGTCTGGCTGTTCTCATGGAAAAGATTGTCCTTAAATAGAAGGATGCCAGCACTTAGCATTATTGTAAGGTACAAAGCAATTCTCCATCCAGTTTTCATAATAAGATCAACTTAATGAGCGTTCAGTACTTTCCCCTGGAATGATATAAAGCTATTTGAGAATAGCTCTTCGGACAAGATCAAATCGGTTAACTGTATGAATGGACCGGTGAAGGAGATGTTCAAACCGCGAAAGACCTCTTTGATCTTCGGATCGGCGGCGGCTTTCAATTTTATCTATATCCCAATCGCAGGTCAGTATTTGTTCCTCTTTACTTCCGGCTCTACTTAGAATGGCAATTTCATATTCTCTTTCATGCAATCTCTTACCAAGATGATTCCCATACCTCCTTTTCCTCCGGTAATTAAAACTGTCGCCATCCCACAGATCTAATTATTGCATTCTTGATTCACTTTTATAAGATTGTCAATGTCAAATCCATTGATTTTGGCAATATCCAAAAGTTCCGAATAGATGGTATCGTCCAGAATTTTACTTCTTGAAAGAATCCATAAATATTTTCTTGATGGATCTCCAACCAGGGCATAATTATATGCTTTATCCAGTGAAATAATATAATAGTTACCCGCAAAAGGCCAAAAAAAGCTAACCTTCAATCTTCCGGGATAATCGGTATTTGGCACCCAGGCTCTACCTTTAGCTCTACTAAGCTTTTCTATGTCTTCAATGGAATATCCCTGATTCAGAACTTCAATTTTATCATTCTTTTTTAGAGTGTAGGTGGCGGTAACACATTGCAGCCCCTTTTCAAAACTGTTAGGTAGCCTGGCTATTTCATACCATTGTCCGGCATATTTCTTAATATCTACCGTTTGAACTGTAGATAGATTTTGTGTTGGTTTACAGGATAAAAAGCTAATCATGGCCAAGATAATTAGTAGGCATCTTTTCATATTTATATTTTTTCTGGCTTAAATACAAAGGTACGCAGGAAACAAAGTGCGAACCTAATTGAATTTTGATTTTTGTTTGATATTGATTGATGTCTTGAAATTGTTTACATTACCTGTCCCGCTCTGGTAATAATCAGAGATATTATTAAAAGCGCAGGATGCATGTTCAACTCTATTCTGATCACAACGCTTCAGTTTCCACGGATCAGTTCATATAATGGTACAATGGGTTTGATTGATTCTGAAATAATTTGATTCTATAGTATGGTAAAATACAAGATGGTCCCGGTTATAGTACTATCCCTGATTTTGGGATGGCGGGTTGCTCCAGTTCAGAAATCTGAATTGTTAAGGATCTCAAAACAACATCGCATCGCTTCTGACCTCGATAGCAGCGCTTATATCATTGTAAATGAGACAATGTACTGGAAACCCGAGGAAACAGCCATCATTGTGTGCGATATGTGGGATCAGCACTGGTGCATGAGTGCCTCAGAGCGGGTGAATGAGCTGGCCCCTGTTATCAATAATGTAGTTAAAATTGCCAGGGATAAGGGAGTTCTTATTGTCCATTCACCTTCCGATGTGGTTGACTATTATGATGAAACTCCCCAACGACAACTGGGGAAGAAGTATCCGGGTAAAAAGCTCGGAAATCTGTTATCCAATGATAAGCTGGATTCTGAAATGGAAGCCATCTGGCCCATCGACCAGAGCAATGGTGGATGCGATTGCGTGATAGAATGTAACGTACATTACCCGTGGACCAGGCAGCATGCAGCCATTGAAATTAAAAATGGAGATGCCATCAGCGATTCGGGTGAGGAGATCGCCGGACTGTTCAGGAAGAAAGGGATTTCTAACGTTATCCTAATGGGGGTTCATGTCAATATGTGCATAGTGAACCGGTCCTTCGGATTAAGGAATATGGTACGCCTTGGAAAAAATGTGGTACTTATGAGAGACCTTACCGATGCCATGTATGATCCCGATATGGATCCAGGGGTATCGCACTTCACGGGTAACAGCCTCATGTTCGAATACATAGAAACGTATATTTCTCCAACAATTGTCTCTACAGATTTTACCGGGGAGAAACAGTTCCGGTTTGAAGATGATCAGCGTCCCCTGGTAGCATTTATAACTGCGGAAGGTGAATACAGGGCCAATCAGAGATTGCCTGAATTTGCACATGAACTACTTCTGGACGAAAATATAAACTATGGGTTCGCCCTGGGGAAACCCGTCATGAACGGTGAGGGAAGGCACAATATCGAGAATCTTCAGATTCTGAAGGATGCAGACCTGGCTGTGTTCTTCATAAGGCGAAGGGCGCTTGAACAAGAGAAAATGGAGTTCATCAGGGATTATGTAAAAAGTGGAAAACCTGTGATGGGCATCAGGACCGCCAGCCATGCTTTCGATGCTAAAAAACCAATCCTCCGGGAAGTAGGAGCTGTGACCCCGGCAGGAGGATCCATTTCTGAAGAGCTGGCCCAGTGGCCGGAATTTGACAGGGATGTGCTGGGTGGCAATTACCAGGATCACTTCGGTCACCTTGAAGAGGGCACAAAAATATCTGTCATCCCCGGAATGGAGGGGCATCCTTTATTGCATGGCTTCCCGTTAGAAGGATACTACAGCTCCGGCTCACTATACAAGAACCGTCCGCTACGGAGTAAAAATGCAATGGTCCTCCTGATGGGGACAATTCCTGACCAGGCGCCGGAGCCCGTTTTCTGGATCAATGAAAATGGCAAGAACAGCGTAATCTACACTTCTCTTGGGCACTGGGATGACTGGGATGAGGAAGGATTCAGGAATATCATGTTAAATTCGGTCAGGTATTTGCTTGGAACAAAAATTACAGAAACTACCAATTATGAAAAGACGGACTTTTATAAATAGTACCCTGGCGGGAACCACCGGGTTACTTACTGGTTCTGCAGCTTTGGCTTCGGGTGATTCAACTGGCCCCAATGACCAGGTTATACTTGGCCTGATCGGAGCAGGAGATCGAGGCAGGAGCACAATCATCAATGCCTGCAAAATAAGTGAAGGTGTGAAAATCAAGTATATCTGCGATGTAAATGATATAAAATCGGCAATGGCCCTGGCTGAAGTAGAGAAACAACTGGGCTACAGGCCTACGCTGGTTCGAAATATGAAAGAGGTTTTTGAGGATAAGGAGGTAGATGCTGCCTGGATTTCAACGCCGGAACACTGGCATGCCCTGGCCACCATCTGGGCCCTGCAGGCCGGAAAACATGTCTACGTGGAGAAGAATCCGACCATCAGCATTTGGGAAGGAAGAAAAATTGTTGAAGCATCTGAGAAGTATAAAAAAGTTCTGCAGATCGGGTTCCAGAACAGGAGTGCACCCTATGCTTTTTCGGCCCGGGAGTTTATTCGATCGGGACATCTGGGCAAAGTAGTCCATGTGAAATCATTTAATCTGCTGGGCGGCAGCAAGTGGAGCGCCAAACCTGATACGAATGTTCCCCAGGGATTGGACTGGGATGCATGGATCGGGCCAGCGCCAATTCGTAATTATAATCCGGCTGTTCATGACATGGAAGGAAGGGGAGGATGGCTCGATTTCTGGGATTTTGGCGGAGGGAAACTATCGGACGATGCAAGTCATGTGATGGACCTGGCCAGGCTGGTGCTGGGTGATCCGGGACATCCCCGGTCGGTTTATTGTGTCGGCGGAAATTGGGCATGGGGATCGGTCGGAAAGGAAACCCCCGAATTCCAGGCTATTACCTACGATTTTGGGGATTTTACAATGACCTGTGAGAGTGGAAGTGCCACCGGTTATATGAGGAAGACCCCCACAAGGATCCGCATGAGTGATAGTGAGTTCCCGAACTGGAATAGAAATGCTACGCGCACTGAGATTTATGGTACCAGTGGTGTTATGTTTTTGGGAAGGCACGGAGGAGGCTGGCAGGTGTTTGGAGAAGAGGGTGAAGTCATTGCACAGGATTACGGTATTTTCCCGGATGATCAGCATCAGAAGAATTTCATCGCCAGTATCCGGGATTCCGAAACGCCCAACGGAGATGCACTGCAGGGTCATCTTAGCGCTTCGCTGGTGCATTTGGGGAATATTGCCTACCGGGCGGGTAACAAACACCTGGTCTTTGACAGTGAAAATGAGAAATTCACCAATAACCAGGATGCAAATCAATTCCTGAAAACAGCTTACCGGGAGCATTATTCCATCCCTGATGAGGTTTAACCATTCAATTAAAGCATAGTTTTCACAGGATTATGCCTCAAAGCACTGGGGACTTCTTTGAGCGCTGACACCTACACCAAACGCGAAGGTCCCAATAGATCTTGTATCAAAAGGGTTTTTCAAATAGGGATGATGATATGTTTTCAGGAAACAATTCCGAAGATTTTCCTGAAATGGTATCCGTAAATGCTGTAAGTGATGGCCAGTGGGAATAATCTCGGTTTCCTCAGCAAACTCCAGAAAAATAGTTTCCAATAGTAAAACCTGCCTTTACTTAACACGCCTAAGTAGAAGACCGAACGAAATAAAGCCAATAGTTTTCCAAAAGTAATTTTGGACGCGGTAGTCATTCTTGGCTTGAAATGTGAAAAAAAATGAATGAGCCGCTCATAATATGCTTTATTTGAATAGATTGTATTGACAATACTTGTGTAACCCTTCAACAGTATCTCTTTGTTCATTATGGGGATGAAATTCATGGAAAAATTGGTATTGTCTCCACTGGACTTCATGGTAATCCTTCCTTCTTGATGAAGTCGTTTATATAGTCTGGTTTTATTTGGTGCATTAAGCAGGCCCACCATGGCGGTGATGATTCCACTTTTCTGAATAAAGTCTATCTGTCGCTGGAAGATTCCAGGTGAATCATGATCGAATCCAACAATAAAACCTGCCGAAACCTCTATGCCCGCCGATTGGATCAGGTGAACACTCTCAATCAGATCCCGGTCTAAATTGAGTATCTTATCACATTCGGCAAGGCTCTCTTTATCAACGGTTTCGATGCCAACAAAAACCTTGTCAAAGCCTGCCTGCGCCATCAGTTCCATCAATTCAGAATCATCTGCCAGGTTAATGGAAGCTTCGGTTGTAAAATGAAAAGGATTTTTGTGAGCCTTATTCCAGTTTATAATTTCAGGAAGAAGATCCTCTTTAAGCTTCTTGCGATTCCCGATAAAATTATCATCTACGAAGAAGACATTTCCTCTGAAACCTGTTTGAAATATGTTTGTCAGTTCGTTGATTATTTGCAATGAAGACTTTGTTCTTACTCTTCTTCCAAGCAAAGCTGTGATCTCGCAAAACTCACAATTGAAAGGGCATCCTCTTGAGTATTGTATGCTCAACTGGGCGTAATGGGAGGTCTTAATAAGTGAATAATCGGGTTGAGGAGTATGCAGGATATTTGCATATTTATCGGTCTTATATACTTTTTCAGGTTGGTTTTTTTCAAGATCTGCAAGAAACAGTGGCAGGGTAATTTCCGCCTCATTAAGGATCAGGTGATCGAGGTGCATGAATGATTCCGGATCACCGGTAAAAAGAGGTCCACCAGCGACGATGGGTTTCCTGAACTTTTTGCTTCTTTCAATGACCTGACTGGCCGAGGATAACTGAATCGACATCGCACTGATAAAAACAAAATCAGCCCAGATAATGTCAGCGTCAAGAAGCGGGCTTACGTTTATGTCAACCAATTTTCGGTCCCACTCACTAGGCAACATGGCTGCAATCGTTAAAAGACCCAGTGGAGGATTAGCAGCTTTTTTAGCTATGAATTTTAAAGCATGTCTAAAACTCCAATAAGTATCAGGATATCTTGGACTGACCAATAAAATCTTCACCTGAATATTTTTAATCGCTCAATAAATATATTACAACAAATATCTCGGTTCAAATTATTGGGATGTGCGCCTCAACTCAGGTATGTACCCATATGTTTTGTGATGTAATACCTCATTTAGGGTTAAGTGCGCTATCCAACAGGGGGAGATGAGTATTAATTTTTTTGTAAATTAATCAGAAATAGAAACAGATGCCATGAAAACCAACCGACGTCAATTTATCTCAACTGCCGTTTCCGGCGGACTTGCAGCCACATTACCACTTTCTTCCTGCAGTAGTAGTGAATCAAACAATGGCCCCAATTCAATAAAGGACAATTATGAAAAATTGGATCAAATCCTTAAACAACCGGTATTCAGGAAGGAATTGTTCAGTTCACCGGTCATAATTGAAACAGTAGAATTGCTACGTTATAAAAGTAATTTTCTTTGTCGGGTTCGCTCCAAGGATGGGGCTGTTGGTATTTCTGTTGGTCATAGTTCCCAGTTACAGTCTCTATACCCAATATTTACCAATCTGGTGCAGCCTTATTTTATTAATAAAGATGCACGCGATCTGGACCTGATATTGGAAAAAATCTTTATCTACAAACTTAATTTCAGGTTATCAGGGTTGGCACTAGGGGTCCCACTTGCCACGATCGAACTTGCCATTCTTGACATGATGGGACATGTTGCAGGAAACTCCATCGGCCAGCTGATCGGGGAAATACACCATCCGGAAATCGAGGTTTACCAGGCAACCGAATATCGCCATAAACCTGTGGAGGAATCCATGGAACTTATCACCCGTGATGTGAATGAGAACAATGCCAGGGCGCTTAAAATCAAGATTGGAGGACTCATGTACACAACGGAAGACCTGAATGCTGTTGGTCCTCCGGGAAGGACAGAAGCAATGATCCCGCTGGTGCGAAAAACATTTGGTGATCATATGGTATTGTATGCCGATTCAAATGGATTCTATTCTGTTGATGAAGCGATCCGGGCAGGAAAATTACTGGAAGAATACAATTATCAGTTTTTTGAAGAACCGGTTCCATTCGAATGGTACGAGGAGACTAAACAGGTAGCCGACTCCCTTTCAATTCCGGTTGCCGGAGGAGAACAGGAATTCAGCCTACACGGATTTCGCTGGTTGATTGCCAACAATGGACTTGAAATTGTTCAACCCGATGTCTTCTATTTTGGCGGTATGGTCAGAGCGATGAAAGTTGCATTAATGGCCCATGCATGTGGGAAATCATGTACTCCTCATATGTCAGGTGGAGATTTGGGATTTCTGTATATGATGCATTTTGCATCAGCGCTTCCAAATGCCATGCCCCATCATGAGTTCAAAGGATTTAATACCAATGTTGCCTATGAATGCAAGACATCACCCCTGGAAAGTGTAAACGGGGTTGTAAAAGTTCCAACCGGACCTGGATCTGGAGTGGATATCGATCCTGATTTTATGGAGAAGTTTAAGGTTGTAAATTGAAACCTCTATACATGTTGATCAAGAATGAGTTGAACAGCGCACACAACCAATAATTAACACCGTAGCTAACAGTTGGGTGGAGGACTATGGGTGGTATATTAATTTGATTCCCCGTGGCTGTATTTCAATTTTACGCTGTTTATATAGTGCGCCTATTGATTTCTTAAATGCCTTTTTGCTGATACCAAATTGAGAATAAATTTCTTCCGGGGTACTGCGATCTGTGAAAGGAAGGAATCCTTCGTGTTCCATGAGTCTATTGTAGATCAATTCACTATTTGCGTCAATGAAATTCTTGTATCCAATTGGGTGAATTGAAATATCAATTTTATTGCCTTCACGGATTTTTTTCACATATCCCTGGATCTGGTCTCCAATATTGAGTTCCTGAAATGCCTCATTCTCAAATATTAGTCCTTTGTGGGTATGGTTTACGATCACCGAGTAACCCAGGTCTGTCTTCTGTAATACCAGCACCCCCACCTCCTCACCTTCTGCAATTGATAAGGTCTCATTTTGCAGAAATTTCTCAATTCTATTGCTGGCATAAAGACGGTCAGTTTTCTCATCCAGATCCAGGTAAACAATATACCACCTTCCTTCTTCCATTTTTTGCCTCTGTTCTCTGAAGGGTACCATCAGCTCTTTTTCCAATCCCCAATTCAAAAATGCCCCCACACCAGTCACGGCAGTTACCTGCAACAAGGCAAATTCATGCAATAAAATCTTTGGGATTAAGGTAGTAGCCACCTTTCTCTCAGATGAATCACGGTAAACAAATACCTCTATTTCATCCTCCAACTTCATCTTTTCAGTACAATATTTATTGGGAAGCAAGACTTCTTCCCCATCCTCGTCTCCCAGGTAAAAACCAACGCTGGTTTCTCGAATAATTTTCAGTTCAATATATTTTCCTATATCTATCAATTCTAATTGGAGTTTTATAAATTATCTCACCTGTATGAACTCAATAAAGCAAGTTATAGAAATAAAACAGAACCGGTCATGTTAAAAGCCTGCAACAGATGAATTAGGCAAATATTTTTACATTTGATGGTGATAAATTGTATCGTATGAAATCATTGATAAAAACGGTTGGCTTTCTTCTTCTGGCGTTGAATTTACAAACAGCCCATGGCCAGATAGCGCATCACAGGATTTCCGGATCATGGATGGGGATCCTCAACTTGGGTAGTGGACAAATGCGGTTGGGTTTCAATATTTCTGTGGACCAGGATGGTCAACTCAGTGCAACAATGGATAGTCCGGACCAGGGAGCATTAGGGATTCCAATGGGGGATGTGAATCTCACAGGTGATTCGCTTAGGATTGAGGCTCCTATGTTGCGTGGATTCTATATCGGAAAGGTAAGCTCCGATTCAACCATTCATGGAGAGTGGAATCAGAACGGAAGAAAGTTTGCCCTGAATCTAAAAGAACAAACGGAAGTTTTTGTATTAAACCGACCCCAGGAACCAAAGCCTCCCTACCCATACACCGAGGAAGAAGTTGTGTTTAGTAATAAGGAACAAGGATTTTCATTGGGCGGAACGTTTACCATTCCTGAGGGAGACGGACCTTTCTCAACAGTAGTTCTGGTTACAGGTTCGGGCGCCCAGAACAGAGACGAAGAACTATTCGGACATAAGCCATTCAAAGTGATCGCGGATCATTTAACAAGAGAAGGAATTGCCGTATTGCGATACGATGACAGGGGCGTGGCATCTTCCGGAGGAAATCTGGCGGGAACAACATCAGCAGACTATGCTGCAGACGCAAGATCCGCCATTGAGTTTCTGATGGGTCGAAAGGATGTAGATACAGCCAATATCGGAATAATCGGACATAGCGAAGGAGGTATGATCGCTTTTTTGCTGGCAGCCGAATATGATGATATCGCATTTATTATTTCCCTGGCCGGACCTGGTGTTGACGGTAAAACAATTCTACTTGAACAGAGTGATCATATCAACAGGTTGAGCGGTGTGGATGAATCTATTCTTAAGGACAACCGAAACGTTATGAGCAAAGTTTATGATTTGATCATTTCCAATGAATCACATGAAACATGGGCAGAGCAAACGCTGGAATTTACCACTGCTTATTATTCTGGAAATGGGATAGGTGAATATAGTGAAGCCGAAATTGAACAGGCAAAGCAGAATTTACTGCGATCCATCCCCGAATCTGTTTATGCCTGGATGCGATATTTTATAAGATTTGATCCTTCTTCATATTTGGGTTCAATCAATTGCCCGGTCCTTGCATTGAATGGTGAAAGGGACAGCCAGGTTATGGCTACAAAGAATATTAATGCGATCCGGGAAAAGCTACTGGCATCGGGTAATCAAAACGTTACCGCCATGGTATTGCCAGGATTAAATCATCTCTTTCAAAACAGCGAAACCGGCCTGCCCGCAGAGTATAATATTATTGAAGAAACTTTTGATCCCCAAACCCTGGTAATCATAACAGACTGGATCTTGCGCCTGCCCAATTAAACAATTTAATTTAGTTTAGTGTTTTATTGAAAACTCCTTGATATGAAAAGAAGAAAGTTTATTAAGCAGGGAATGGCCGGAGCGGCATTGCTTTCTGCATTTCCTTACGATTTATTGGCTGGCCCTAAGAAGTTGTATCCTTACGACAGGGTAAACCTGGGGAATACAGGAATTACTATGTCAAGAATGGCAATGGGTACGGGCACCAGTGGATATGGAGGAAGTTCAAACCAGACCAGAAAACTTGGGATTAAGGGGGTTTCAGACCTTCTTCGTGCCGGATTCGATGAAGGTATTAATTTCTGGGATACCGCCGATCAATACGGATCCCATCCACATGTGGGACAGGCACTTAAAAAAATTGACAGGGAAGAAGTGGTTATTCTGACCAAAACCAATTCAAAAACATACAAGGATGTAAAAAACGACCTGGAACGGTTCAAAAAAGAACTTGGAACCGATTATTTTGACATCGTGCTTTTACATGCAATCACTGATCCCCAATGGAATCAGAACATGAAAGGCGCCATGGAGGCCCTTGAAGAGGCTAAGGAGGCAGGCATCATCCGTGCGCATGGAATATCCTGTCATTCATTGGGTGCCCTTGAAACCGCCGCAGATGAGCCCTGGGTGGATGTGGATCTGGCCAGATATAATCCGGGAGAGGTTGCTATGGATGCTGATTTGGACACTGTACAGAAGGTGCTCTCCAGGATGAAAGGGAATGGCAAGGCGATCATTCAGATGAAAGTTTACGGTGCGGGCAGGTTGACAGATAAGAAAGATGAGTGTCTTCAGTTTCACACCGGGACAGCGTTCATAGATGCCTTTACCCTGGGGGTTGAAAGCCATGAACAATTAATGGATATACAGAAAAGACTGCCCGAAGCAAGTGTTAGGGGGTAAACCTTAAAAATAAGCTTCTACTCCCAGTGCGGTTTCCAGGCAGGTTCATACAATTGTGAAATGCTTATGCACCCAGTGATTTTAATGCTTCATATACCAGAAACGCAGGCCAGACCAGTGCCTTCAATACCCCAAGAACACCCATCCAGAATCCTGTGGCAGCGGAAATATAATATACTGCTGCACCTATGATTCCCACTCCATAGACTGCACTGGAAGGCGCATTGCTTTTAACTTCTTTTTTCATGAGAATAGTTTTGTAGAAAGGTTATTATGCGAGGATAAATTTACCTAATTTTAGCGCTTATAGCTGTAAAGACAATAATAATTTTTAAAGTTGCTTCTGGCAGATAATAAATAAAGAAACATGAAAAAAATATATTTCTGCGGATCCATCAGGGGAGGGAGGCAATTGGCAATCACCTATGAAAAGATCATTAAGCTGATACAGCATCACGGAAAGGTACTCACAGAGCACCTGGGTGATGATGCTGTGATCCAGAATAAGGACAGGATTCTTTCCGATCGGGAGATTCATGACCGGGACCTGCAATGGATCGTTGAATCGGATCTGCTGGTGGCTGAAGTAACCATTCCCAGCCTGGGTGTGGGATATGAAATTGGACGGGCATTCGAAATGGGCAAGCCCATACTCTGTTTGTTCAATACCGAATCCAATCAAACACTTTCGGCGATGATAGCTGGGATTGAGGGAATGAAAGTTCTTTATTACAAGGATCCGGAGGAGTTAAAAGGTGAACTGCAGCAGTTTATAACGCAGCATGCTGCTCATCATACTTCCTGATTTTCAAGAGTGCGGCCTCTTCGGCCTGGTCATACATTTCACGGATAAAGTCATCTTGAAAATTGAAGGTCCGCTCCTCCAGGGTCATTGATTCCAACCTATCAAAAAGCATCGCTTTCGCCTGTGGAATATCCCGACCATAAATGTGATATGAGTCTGCTTGCCAGTTCATTCTTCCCAGGTGCACTTCTTTCCCGCTTCTACGGGAAATTTCATCGGCAATCAGCTCCCTGTTAAACCGGATAAATCCAAACATATTCATGAAACTGGCCCCCCAGGCATCATTGCTGCGAAAACGTATGTTACAATTCAGCCACTGAATTCCGGCTTCATCCTCCATGATCCTGTACCACAGCGATTGCAGGCATGGTGGATCATATACCTGTAGATCATGATTGGGCATCCATGTGATCATCTGGGCCTGTCTGGTATAAGGCTGGTCCACCAGTTTTTGAATGACATGTTCTACCTGGTCAACCTGAAATCCCACATCCTTACGAGCCTTTATTCCATCCACCACTTCTATCTCTTTCCACGATCCATATCGCTGTAACCGGCCGTGATAGGTATACTCCCATCGTGTATCCTGAGGATCATTCATGTTCTTTACCCAATGGTCCTTATATCCTTTTAGCTCCAGCACGTACTCTTTAAGCTCATCAATTCCTCCGGGGAATGCCTGGTGGATCATCGGATCACTTTCCGGACTGAGAACTGTAGCATTTAATGTACAATCCAGACTCATGGGATCCCCGGGTTTATCATACTGGGTTTTGAAACGGGTTCCTTCATTGTAAAGTCTCACAAGGGCGGCCTCGTATGTTTCAGCCAGGGATTCCCCGGTGACGTTGAGTACAGGTATATTATTCATTTTCTGATGGGTTTCCATAAAGATATGGATCAATCAGATCATCGCCAATTAAATGAGAAGAACATCAGTCATTATTTCAATTAATGCTGTGCCATCATGTGTTATTATGCGTTTTAACATTTCGGGAAGCTCCTCTTTCTTTGTGACTTTAAGACCAAGAGCACCGCACCCGTTTGCAAATTCAGAAAAATCCGGATTATGCAGGTCGGTTGCCCAGACATCAAGTTCACCGGATTGCTGTTCCTTGGAGATCTTTCCTAGTTCTGAATTGTTCAGCAGGATCATTTTGATATTCATGTCATACTTCACAGAGGTCGCTAATTCGGCCATATATTGTGCAAATCCCCCGTCTCCGGCAACAGCAATTACCGGGTCGATCGCCTCTGGTGGCAGCCCACGCCCCCAAGGCTGCTGGAAGTGCAAATCCAATGGAACCCAGGTATCCTGACATTAAAAAGGTCTGTTGTTTGCATTCGAAATACCTGCCCAGGGAGTATGCATTGTTACCCACATCCACACAGACAATCGCATTTTCAGGAGCTAAACGGGACAATAGATCAATCACTGAAATTGAACTGATACCCTGGCCCCGGTCTTCAAGAAGGCGCTTTTTCTTTTCATTACGCCAAATTGTCCATTTCGCTTCAAGTTCCGGTCTCTGATCCACTGTTTTGACAGTACCTGTCACTGCTTCTGAAATCGCTTTAACACTTATCGAAATCTCACCCCATACGGCTGCATCAATCTTGTGAAACTTACTTAGCGCCAGAGGATCGAAGTCAACTTGAATCGTGGGTTTTTTAGGTGTAATACCAGTGTGATTACTGAAAGAAGCGCCGAACACAATGATCAAATCACTTTCATTCATGAAATGAGAAGCAACAGGTGTCCCGCTTCTGCCCAGCACCCCTGCGGCAAGGGAGTGGCTATCCGGAATAAGCCCCTTTCCCTTAAAGGTAGTTAATACAGGGGCACTCAGCATTTCAGCAAAATGAGTAATTGGATGCATGTGGAATCTTGCACCATGTCCAACAACAATGACTGGTCGACTTGAATTCTTTATCAAAGCTGCCGCCTTGCCCAGGCTTTCTTTCGGGGGAGCAATATCCAAAGAGGTAATTCTGCCTTCAGGTGTCTGCGGGATTTCATCTCCTGCAGGCAATCTTTGAATCTCATCCGGAAAAGTAAGGTGAGATACATCCCTGCTGAGTATGGCCTGTTTTACCGCCAGGGTCATCAACTCTGAATGCTGACTGTCGCGTTGCACCCGATGGTTAAAATTGGCCACTGAATGAAAGGCATTCACCAGATCCACTTCCTGAAAATTACCGGTCCCTACCACTTGAGTGGCAACCTGACCTGTCAACGCAAGCAACGGAGCCCTATCTACTTTGGCATCCCATAAACCGGTAAACATGTTGGTGGCTCCCGGTCCGGCGATGGAAAAACAAGCAGCAGGTTTGCCGGTCAGTTTCCCATATGCACTGGCAGCGAAAGCTCCTGCTCCTTCATGGCGAATGGCAATGAACTTTAATTTGTTTTTCTGTTCAAGCCTCCTCAACGCGTCTGTAAATCCAAGGTTAGAGTGCCCCACCATGCCAAAAACAGTATCAATTCCCCAATTGACCATGGTTTCGGCCATGATGTCGGATATGGTGATTTCATAAGGCCCTTCTTCTGGAACACCGACATAGATGCCGTCTTCCTTTTCAACCACCCTGTATGTTTCTACACCATCATCAAATCCGGGAGCTTTTCCTGTGCAAGGATGATAGTCCCATCCGTGCCATGGGCATCGCAAAATTCCGTTTTCGATACTCCCTTCACCCAAGGGACCACCCTGGTGGGGGCAATGGTTATCAAGAGCACAAATTTTTCCTTCAAAGCGGGTAAGACAAAATTGCTTTCGACCCGCAATAACAGTCATGACTCGATTCTCCTTGAGCTGATCTTTGTTTTTTAAAACCAGGTGCCAGGCCAAATTCGATGTGTCTTTCATAGTTTTAAATGCATTTGTCGTATGTGAGTGGATCTGAATCCAAGAAAAGCAGAATAACAGCGTATAAATAGGCCATGGCCCAATTCAACGGTTTCAGCTGTTGAATTTTCAAAGAGATATTCTTAAAGTATTTTTCTTTTTCCCCGTTCAACAGTGTGATTTCATTGTTTAAAGCAATCAAGAGGTTGGATGAAGAAATAATAATCAGTCCTAATCCGGGGATAACTGTTATGGGAACATACCACGGCATCCTTTTAAGAATTTATTAACTCCCGGACAATCCGGAGTCCTGATTTAAAAAAGGAATTCGCACAATCAAGCTGTTCCTCTGCGGATGATTGGGAGAGAATTTCAGATAGGTTCAAGACTGCACCATTCCAGCCTGGCATCATCCAATGACCTGCTTCAAGTGATGGTAATCGGGTTGGAATTTTCAAGGGATCCTTTGACCAGATGCTCAGGTAAAAATAGGGTTCATTCACCATGGTATCAGGAATGGCCCAACCTAAACCGACAGAACGGATCAATTCTCCTGACTTATCCCAATTCAGTGGTATGATTGTACCTGTATCAAAATGGTGTGGCCAGATTCTAACCGTTTCTGCATCTGGAAAACTCGAAATAGCATGATTAAGTACGATTTCAGCATTATGCCGGTATGCGATGTTTTCCTGAATCAGTAGCGGATTATCATATTCAAACAGCGATCCGTCCAATAGATCATGATTCGGCAATTCATAGTGTAAGGTATTATTTAGGTTATCTATATTGATACCCACATTTATAAGTATATGTGAAAGTCTATTAAATACTTCGTTACGGTTGAGTCCAGACAAGGGTATTGCAGGACTAATGACCGAATCTTTCCGGAGCAGGGAAAGGGTTAGATCTGATAAACGAAGTTGAAGCCGGAGGTTTTCCTGTAATGTTTCCCCTTTGAGTGATTGCAAATCAGGATCGAATACCATACTTGTATTGCTGTCATCATCCCTTTGTGTTATTAGATGACTGCCTGCCATGGCAACGAATTGGGCTCCATAATACTGTTGAAAGAGTACTTCCTTCAGGCCTGGATTATAAGCTTGTGTAAGCGGCTGCCACTTATGACTTTTTTTGATCATCAAATGATTGTTTGTGTGAATATTTAATGAACCCCGATTTGCTAAAATCGGGTTGAGAAACATTTAAATCCTTGTAAAGCTGGGCTGGAATACCGATATCCGCAATATAGATCTCTGATGCTATTCCGGAGTGAATGAGCTCTGTTTTCGGTGCTGCTAATGTAAGAATACTATCGGGTGTAAACAGGTAATTCAAGGTGGTTTTATCAAAGCCGGAAGGAAGGTCCAGGGATATTTTGAATGCCCTCAATAATTGAGAATCAAGGATAGCCTCCAGATAAATTTCGGGCAGAGGGAAACGCTGTGAGAATCCAAAATAGGCATCCACAAAAACATCGGGCTGGTTCACATTTTCAAGGCCGGCTCCAAAAGCCAGCGCTCGATTTAGTTGAGAAGCAGGTAATTCTTTAAGATTGGGATCAGGTAGATTTAGATATGCATCATATCCCCAGCCAGCCAGCCTTCTTGCAGCCACCAATCCTCCACCGCCATTGTTGCCGGTGCCAATTCCAAAAAGAATCTTGCTTTTTCTGGAAGCATGTGTGGTGATCAGGCGAGCCAACTGGAGCCCCGCATTCTCCATCATTAATTCAATGGGTAGAGAATACTTGTTCAACAGCCATGTTGTCCATATCTTTGAACTGATCAATGGTTAGCAAATTAGGGGACTGGAATTGTTTCATATCTGAATGTATGGTTCCATTTAACAAATCTCTTCCTATGAAGTGGTCGAATAAGTTACTCTTTCCTGACAGACAGTTAGCCCCTTAGTGCTATATTTATATAAAACTTTCAATATTATGCTGAATAAAAAGACCATCCTTGAAATTAAGAATGTCTATACTGCAAATGCTTTTCAAACTCCCACAGGATTATATATTGGAGCGGGATCGGAAACCGAGCCCATTGTCCATCTATACAATTTGGACAATGGCAACACAGATCAGTTAGACGATTGCCCGGGAGGATTGATGAGCTTTATCCCCGTTCCCGGTCAATCGGGAGTGTATGTAACCATTATGGGCCTCTTTCCGCCCTTTATCGGTAAAGCAGCCGGGTTGTTTCTTCACCAGGTAACGGATCAGGGTTGGAAAACTGTTAAAGCCATGAATCTTCCATTTGCGCATCGATGTGAGTTTATAACCCGGGCAGATGGGAATTACCTGGTTGCTGCAACAGTGAGTCAATATAAAGAGAATCCGACTGACTGGTCCCGGCCTGGTGAACTACATATTATATCTGTGGATGATCAAACATCAACACCCTGGAAATCTGTAGTCATCGATTCCACGATTACCCGCAATCACGGAATGACAAGAACAAGCATTGACGGAAGAGAGACCATCTGTATTTCAGGTGAGCAGGGCATTTTTCAAATTGATTCAGGGAAGGATGAGCCGTGGGGAGTAACATCTCTTTTGAAAAAGGAGGTTAGCGAGATGACCTTTATGGATCTTGACGGAGATGGTAACAGGGAGCTGATTACCATCGAACCTTTTCATGGAAACAGACTAAATATTTACAAAAAACAGGATGATACCTGGGAATTGAAGTTCAGTGATTCTCTTAGCTTTGGACATGGGCTCAGCAGCGGTTTTTTCAACGGGTCACCAATTATTGTTGTAGGCAACAGGAGCGAATCCCATGAACTTCAAATTTTCACTGTAGATGATCTTATCAAAGGGATTGTAAAAAAGAAAGTTATAGAGGAGGGAGTGGGCCCAACTCAGACACAGGTTTTTTCGTACAAATCAGTGGATTATATATTAAGCGCCAATCAACGAAAAAATGAAGTAGCCCTCTATACCGGATCTCTGATGTAATTGCCTTAAAAGAAAAGAAGTTTACCTCCTTTTCACGATAACCCCGGCTAGTTTTTCATGGTACTGAATCAGACCACCATGATCGTCTTCGGACCTACCGTCGGATTTCAAAGCTTTCATAAACTCCATTACCTGGACAGTAAGGGGAATGGGTGCATCTATTTCCAAAGCGGTATCTCGAACATTGATCAGGTCCTTGGTATGCATTCTGATGGGTCCGCCAGGTTTAAAGTTCCGGTCCAGGACAAGGGGCATCTTTGCATCAAGTACCGTACTGCCGGCCAGGCCTCCTTTTATGGCGTGAAATACTTTTTCAGCATCCACACCAGCTTTCTCTGCAAAAACCATGGCCTCTGACATGGCGGCGAGGTGCAGAGCTACCATAATCTGGTTGGCCAGCTTGGCTATATTCCCACTGCCGATGGTTCCAATAAGCAGTGCTGAAGACCCCATACACAGAAGGATCTCTTTTACGGAGTTAAACACTTCTTCCTCACCTCCCACCATGATTGAGAGTGTACCATCGATGGCTTTTGGTTCTCCTCCGCTCACAGGAGCATCAAGCATGCTGACTCCTTTCTGAGATGCCAATTTCGATAATTTTATTGCAGTAAGAGGAGCAATGGAACTCATGTCAATGATGATACTTCCGGATTTTACCCCTTCCAGGACGCCATCCTTACCACTCACCACTTCTTCCACCTGGGGGGAATCTGGCAGCATGGTGAAGATGATATCACAGTGTGCCCCAATATGGGCTGGAGAGGTACCCATCAGCGCACCAGCCTGCGTTAGCGCTTTGACCGGTTCTGAAGCAATGTCAAAAATCATCACTGAATATCCGGCCTTCAACAAGTTTAGAGACATGGGTTTTCCCATGACACCGAGTCCAATAAATCCAAGATTTTTCTTTTGATTTTGCATCAGCTTCGTTTGAGTTTCATGATTTCATTGTGGTGACTGACCACCAGTTTTTCATATTTTTCACGGGAGGCTTTCCTGTGGGTCTCAAAGTCTTCAATGACTGTCTCAAGTTCCTTTTTTGTCTGAACCGTAACTACCAGCGTTCGCTTGTAAAGAAGAATTAGAATTACTGCCACGGCGCCCAATCCCAGGATGATAAACCAAACAATGGTATTGTATAGGGTTTTATTCAACTGAATTCCCAGGAAGGAGAGACCGTCTTTGTTCCTGATGGCATCGTCACGTTCATTTTTGGTCCTGGCCAGGTCAGTGTTCAGGGTTTCAATCTCGAAGTTAATCTCGGTGAGTTTACTGTTCAGTGTGGCAATATTCAATTTTGCTGCATCCAGTGAATCCAGAACATTCCCTTTCATTTTAAGGAAAATATCCTCTCGAATGGCCCTGAAATCATTGTAGATACGGGTCCGTGCCTGGATGTAATCCAACTGTGACTTCATAGTGGCTGAATCCAGAATGGCCGGCGTAACATATTGAGCAATTGATGATTGAATATTAATAATGGTCATAAATATGACCAACAAAACTGCAATTTTATTCTTTATTTTCGTCTTCATAACGGATCTCTAATTCATTATCTCTGATAGATAACGAAAATAAGAAATATATATGATCAATCGCTTAACATTTTACATACTATCAAACAAGGTAACCCCATAGATCATAAATCCACAGGGTGTTTTGGGTTGAAATAATTTCTTTTGGCTACAGATATTTGCGGTATTCCTGAGGGAGGTCAAGGTATTTCCTGTACCTCTCAGCATCAGGCCCGAAGGCTTCTGCGGATTTATCCTGAATTTTGTAGGTACAATGTTCCCCTATGATGTTTGAAATATTTATCTCGAATTCTTTTCCGGATTCATCGGTCATATGTACCCTTACCAGGTTGGGATTTTCTTGCTTGTTTAGCTTTGCATGACATACCGGACAATAGAATTTATACTCTACTCCTTCCTTCAGATGGAAATCCGGATGGGTCTTCTTAGTATAGTTTCCAAGCTCAGTATCGAGGAATATTAGACCTTTGTCATTGTCGGGTGACTTGGCAGAGAATACCAGAGAATTTCCAATGTTCATATTACTTCTGCAGATGGGACAATAGTAGTTGTTTGCCATGATTACTTGATTGTTTGGTTTATTTGACGGATGATCCGGTTGGCTGCATCCAGGACGGGGGGAGACATTGTATCTCCAAATGCTGTGGTTTGTGGTTGAATCCCCACTACATATGTTGGGTGGTGAAAAAAATCACCAAGCCGACCCAGTGATATATTGTGGGTGTTAAAGGTGATGTCTTCAACTTCATCAAGAGCTACCAAACGGTATGATCCCGGAGGGGATCCCAGTTCCATACAATCCAGAATCACAATGGAACCCGGATTCAAAGAATTGATCTTGCCAATATAATTTTCAATACTAACTTCAACAGTAAGCGACTTGATGTTTGTTTTTTCAACGATCCGATTGCTGATGACTACACCCACTCCATCGTCACGCTTAAGAACATTGCCTACACCGACAAACAATATCCGGTTGGCATCTTCGAGCATTTCTGCCAATTCCGGGTGCCAAAGACTAGATATATTTAATCAGGACCTCCCTCATGCAGTTGGGACAGATCACATTAAACATGTCTTTCCTTTTCAATCCGTCTTTCACTTCCAGGTCCGTATCTTCCCTTGGGGCCAGTTGAAGTTTCTGATTCAGGAGGTTAAGGTTGAGGATGGAAGCAAAGGCTTTTGCGCCCAAGTTTGGAATGCATGTAGTTGATATGCTCTTCTGGTGGTGATAATGGCCTGACAATGTTTACAAATCACCAGGTCCCTCTCCTGCGTTTCAACTATCTTATCCCTTTCAAATACTGCCAGGTCAAATATCTTGTCAGAAAGAGTGACGCCTTTGCCCGTGATACAGTGCTCTTGACACATTCCGCAGAAAATACATTTTCCATAATCTCTGGTGATGATCCGTTTTCCTGTTTTCGGATCATCCTTATTGTGATCGCATTTGGAGGGCATACGTTGGCACAGGTTTCGCACCCCACACAATTCGCTTCATCGACTTCGGGCTTTCCCCTGAAATTCTCAAAAGGAATGTGGGGTTTATGCGGAAATTTTGAGGTATAAGCGGGAGTTACCAGTGAAATCACCGCCTCCTTTAATTCTCTGATTTTAGGATACTTCATTTTACCACGTCTTTATAGTCGTCCTTTACACTTTTGTCCCCAAGTTTGACTCCAAAATGATAAGCCCCTCTGACCAGTGCATGGGCGGCAACAGTAGCCCCAAAGAAGAGCAATGGAATGGCAATGAGTGCTTTCACACCGGCATCAACAAAGCCATAATGAAAGAGTACTCCCACCAGGATGCTACAGGTACCCAGTGTCCCACATTTGGTGGCAGATTGAAGTCTGTTATAGACATCCGGAAGCCGGATCAAACCAATGCACCCAAACAGGTTGAAGAGTACGCCAATGGATATGAAATATGGTGCTGATCATCTTATTCGTTTAGTTTTTTTCCACTTAAATATTTTGCCAGGGTAAGTGTTCCAATGAAGCTGAGGATGATCCAGGCAATCCCAATATCAAGGATGAAACCCCGACCTGTAGTAATGGAGAGGATGGCACAGATTCCCACTACCAGAACACCGAAAATATCAATAGCTACCATCCGGTCTGCAATGGAAGGACCACGAATAATCCTGAACAGACAGGACGCACTCAGTGCAATCTGTATGTATAGAAGTATTTCAAGTAAGTCCATTATTCAAAGGTCTTTTTAATATATTTTTCAAACCGTCCTGCAATTCTCCTGCTGTATTCCTCAGGATCATCACTGCTTACATAGATCCAGTGCACATAGAGATATTCATCAATAATGTCAACAGCGATGGTGCCAGGTGTCATGGTAATGGAGTTTGCAAGCATGGCCCTGGCAAAGTCTGATTGTAATTCCAATTTTACTTTTACGATACCAGGCTTGATGGGCATGGCAGGATGCAGTACACGATAAGCAACGTCAAAGTTGGCTTTGATACATTCCCAGATCAGGATAACCAGGTAAACCAGGAGCCAGAAGTATCTATGTGGTTGAAAAAACATGTACAACTTATGATAAAAGTACTTTGCAAATAACAGGGATGTGATCAGTGCAGCAACTGCCCCCACAACCAGGTTGACCGCTGACAGATCAAGGGTCAGTAAGCAGCCAGAATAAAAATGATATGATGAACAGGGCCAGGTATCTCATATTATAGTCCTAAAATTGTTGTGTAGTAGAGATCAGATTGCATCAACACATCGATGGCAGGTCGCAATACCGCATCGTTGATAGACGGAAAGGCCAGCAGGCTTAAGGCCAGGCAAAGAATGGCAAGGAATACCATGCTAAAGGACATGGAGAAGGGTACCTCCTTAATCTTTTCCAGAGAACTACCAGGCTTTTTATTAAAAAAAGCAAAACGCTGGAATTTTAGGAAATAGGCCAGTGTAACAATACTGACAACCACCGCCAGGGTGGCCAGCAGATAGAATTTGCCATTGATGGCGGCGATGATGATAATCAGTTTGCTGAAAAAACCGTTAAAGGGCGGAATCCCGGAAATGGACATGGATGCCATGAATGACGTGGAAGAAGTAACTGGCATTACCTTGGCCAGTCCTCCCATTTTCTTCAAATCTCGTGTATCCAGCCGGTGCTCCAGTGCTCCGGCATTTAGAAATAGCAATCCTTTGAAAACCGCATGGTTGACCAGGTGGTATAAACCGCCTGCAATGGCCAATACCGCAATCGTCATGTTTTCACCCCTAACCATAAGTAGCATGCCCATTCCCATGGCCATGACCACGTAGCCGATCTGACTAATGCTCGAATAGGCAAGTAAGCGTTTTACATCCCATTGCATGAGGGCCAGCAGGGCCCCAATTACCATTGAAATTGTTCCAAGTGTAGTAAGGACAACAGCTATTTCATGAGTGAATACAAACATATTGAAGAACAATCGAATCAACACATAGATACCGACTGCTTTGATCAGGACGCCTGATAACATGGCAGATATGGGAGAAGGCGCCGAAGAATGCGCATCAGGCAACCAGGCATGAAATGGAATGATAGCAGCCTTTAGCCCAAATCCTGAAATTAGCAGAACCTGAACGAACACATAAAAAGCCTTGCTATATCCAGCATCCAGAACATTTCTCACATCGGCTATATTCAGGGTTTTGGTTTTCCAATAAATTAATCCGATGGCCAACAGGATCAGCATGGAGGCCAGACCTCCCAGCACCTGGTATTTGAAGGAGGCTTCCAGTTCGGTTTTGCCTACACCGAAAGCCACCAGGGCGTAAGAGGAAATAACCGACACCTCCAGGAAAACAAAAAGATTAAAAAGATCCCCACTGAGCACAACTCCGTTCATGCCGGCAATGATGAGACAGAAAAGGGCGTAATAGTTACTTTCTGCTGTGTACTTTCTGATGTATGAAAGGGAATAAAACAGGGCGATGAATCCAATCAGGTTGATGATACAGAGCATAAGATTGGAGAATCCGTCCAGTACCATGAAAATTCCTATGGGGAAACCATCTTCCAATCCCCAGCCTCCCATTGTATACTTTAGGGAAGATCCTCCCAGATTGGAGAATTCATAGATAGCCATGATAAGCAGTGCCAGTATGGCAAGGGGGGCAAAAATCTTATGAAATCCCTTTACCAGTTTCCCCAGGAGCATGATCAGGAATGCTGAAATCAGCGGTATGGCAACAAATAGGGGGATCAATGTTTCCATCTTTTATCCTCTTAAGTTTTTAATTTCTCTAATGTCAAAAGTTTTGTACTTCCGGTATAGACGTATGGCAATGGCCATCAGCATGGCAGTCGTAGCCAGACCAATTACAATGGCAGTGAGGACCATGGCCTGAGGCAACGGATCCACGTAAACCTGACCGCTTGTACCAAGATCAACGATGGGAGCCAGTCCGTTATCTATGTACCCGATTAAAACCAGGATCAGAAAAATACTAAACTCCATGATGGAAAGGGAGATGGCAATTTTGATGAGGTTTCTCCGGGTGAGGACACCATAGAGACCTACCAGGAACAGAACAAAGCATAGAATATATACTGTCATTTTGAACTCTCCTCTTTAAAGATTACAAGTGCCAGAAATATGGTCAGAATGGCTCCTGCCACTTCGATACCAATGAAAATATTATACAGGGGAATGACTCCGGCACTGAGAAGTTCTCCCGGAGTTCCTTTTGGAAGAAAATTGAAGAAGAATACCTTAGCACCAAATATGAGGGCCATCACTGCAAGAATCGACACCAGGAGTATGGCCACACTTTCGGTATTGGAGGTTCCAGCCACCTCTTTTTTCAAATTCAGAGCACTGCTTCCAAACGCAAGAATAAGAAGGATAAATGCTCCGGCAATAATGGCCCCACCTGCAAATCCGCCTCCAGGTGTCAGGTGTCCATGGAGAATAATATAGATGCCGTAGAGGAAAATGAGTCCCACCACCAGCTGGGTCATTTTTTTAACGATCGTGGACATTCCTTCCATAACGTATTATTTTTTTCCTTTCATTCTTAGTAGGGTAAGTGCGCCAAGTGCGGCTGTATAGAGTATAACTGCCTCCCCCAGTGTGTCGTATGCCCTGAAGTCAAACAACACCCCGGTAACCAGGTTTACACTGCCGGTTTTTTCTACGGCACCATTCACATAGGTTTCAGACATCCTCAGGGTATGCGTGCCTAAAGGATCCAGATTTTCAATGGCCAGTATAAAAAAGTAGAAAAGTCCGGCGAAGACAATAAATCCGACAATCATCTGCAGGATGGACCTTCGATCGGGCACAATCTCTATTTCATCACGGGTACTGTCCAGGACCACTGCGACCATTATTACCAGAGTGATGGTTTCTACCACGATCTGTACAATGGCCAGGTCAGGTGCTTTCAATAACAGAAAACAGATCACCAGACCGTATCCGACAAAGCCCATGGCAACCACTGCTGATAAAAGATCCTTTGCATGGAGTGCATAGATGGCCCCTATGATCATGAATCCTAATATGATGGAAATTGTCAGTTCCATATTTGATTAGATTAAGTTATCAGCAACAGCAAAAGGATAACCAGACCGGCGAAGACCCATAAGGCATAGTCGTGCAATACCCCGGTGTGGGCCCTGCTGAAAAGGCTACCCAACCAGGAGAAGAACTTTCCCGTCAGATCATACAGATCAAACCATTTATCCTTTGCTTTACGGTACATGAATGAAATCCACTTGAATTCCTGGAAGCTTTTATAAAACTCCAGGGTAGAAAAGGAGGTCTCATCCTGCATTTTCTCGCCTCCGATAAAACTATCCGAGGTTCGAAAATTCTTGATGTTACCCAGGAAATAGATGAGAATCCCCAGAGCAATTGAAACCAGGACCAAAACAGATACGATGGAGGGGGTCCAAAATCCTGTATATTCAAAGGAACCGGTCACAGGCATGAATAACCTGGGTACAATCTGATTGTTGGCAAACACACCAAATCCAATACATGCCAGTGCCAGAATCAGCAACGGAATCCACATGACTGGAGAAGCCTCCCGAACAGTTGATAATTCTTTCCTCTGACGGCCAAGGAAAATACCCCCAATGAATTTAATAAAACTGGCCAGAGTGAGGGCTGATCCCAAAACTGCCAATCCCAGCCATATGATCCATAATTGATTGGAAATCCCAACTCCCTGACCAAAGTCGATAATCCCCTGGTATATCATCCATTTGGAGGCAAATCCGTTAAAAGGCGGGATCCCGGATATGGAAAGCGCAAAAATAAGTGCTGCGAAGAAGGTGAGCGGCATGGCCCGGGACAAGCCTCCCAGATCCTCCATTTCCTCCTTCCCGGTCTGTTGTTCCACAGCCCCGGCAGTCAGGAACAATCCTCCTTTATAGATGGCGTTGTTGATCATATGGAATAGACCGGCTGCAATCCCGATCAAGGATCCCAAACCAAAGCCCACAATCATATAGCCCACCTGAGATACTGCATGAAATCCCAACAATCGCTTATAATTATGTTGTACCAGGGCCATCATTACCGCAGTAATAATGGTAATTACACCGATGGTAAGTAAAACGAAACGTAACCAGTCACCCATGGCGAAGAGCCCGGTTGTGATCCTGGCCAGGAAATAGATGCCCAGGAGTTTATCCAGCGATGCAGGCAGGTATGCAGATGAGGTAGCCGGGGCATTTTCGGCATAATCAGGAATCCAGGTATGAAAGGGAAAGGCTCCAGCCTTGGTAAAACTACCGGTGAGCAGGGCAAGAAAGGCAATCGTCCTTACCATATCGCTGGTGGGAAGGGTAATCTCATCCATATTTAATGTGCCCGTTATTCTCCAGAGAATCGCAATTCCAAGGATCATGATTCCATCCGAGGCGCCGATGATGATCAGGGTTTTCTTAGCAGCTGCACTTTTCTTTTCATCATTTCCTCGAATGAGCATATAGAGTGTCAATCCAAGGATTCCCCAGCAGATGAGGAAAAGCAACAGGTTGTTGGAAAGAACCGCACCAAACGAAAAACCCAGGGTAATCAGGAACCAGGCATGATAATGACGCATGGCTCCTGCAGTTTTATATACAAGTGAGTAGACCGCAATTAGTAGTGATAAGAGGCCAATAAATAGTGTAATTAGTTTACTGAGACCATCTAAAGAAAAGGAGCTGTATTTATCGGCATTTGCAAAGGCATCCGTCCCGGGGACCTGCCATCCTGTGGCGACTACCCAGTCTCCCAGAGAGAATACTATGTCTTCATTACCAAAGAGACGGATGGCCAGATAGGCGGTAAAAAGGGTCACCCCAATGGCAATGATACCCTTGATAAACCGGAAGCTGGCAGGTAATAAAAACAGCAGCAGTCCGATCAAGACGGGCAGGATAATGATATTTATGGCCTGGGTCATTGGTGTGGATTATTCATTGTTTAGCAATCGGTTTGTAAGCTGAGCGGAGTGTTCAATGATCTCCTTTGCATTCATAATACGGCGTCCACTGTTGCGATCCAGGGCTACAGCCAGCCTTTCGGTGCAACAATAACAGGGATCTACTGCAGCCAGGGATATGGTGGCGTCGGAAATGCTTTGTCCAACACATGATTTTTTAAAAGTGGCAATATTGGTATAGCTGGGAGCACGTATTTTATGACGTGCCGGTGAGTTGGATCCGTCGGAAACCACAAAATGGAACACCTCACCCCTGGGTGCTTCTGCACGACCGGTCCCATATCCATTCGGGAATGTGTTTCACCTTCACCTCCATGTCTCCCTCCTTCTCTTTCTTCAAACCCTCAAGGCACTGTTCGATGATGGAAATTGATTCATACATTTCCAGCAATCTGTACCTCGGCTTTCGCAAATACATCTCCTTCCTGTGCAGTGATCACTTTCCAGTCCACCATGGAATATGCAGCATAAGGATCATCCCGCCTTACATCAATATCAACTCCTGATGCTCTTGCCGTTGGACCCACAGCTGCAAAATTCAGAATGTCTTCCCTGGTAAGAATTCCAACTCCTTTGGTACGGGCGTGGATGACCGGATCATCCATGACTGCCCCAACCAGCATATCTGTTTTCTTCTTAACCAGGGCAAGCACCTCCTGAATGGCAGGTATTTTATGTATTCTCAATATCCCTGCGAACACCGCCGATCTTAAACATGGCATAACTGTTCCTGTTCCCGGTAATCATTTCAAAGAGGTCAAGTACCGGTTCCCTGTATTTCCAGGCCCACATGAAAACGGTGTTATAACCCAGAAAATGACCGGCTAAACCCACCCAGAGTAAGTGACTGTGCAATCTTTCCAGTTCTCCGATAATGGATCGGATGTATTTGGCCCTGTTGGTGATTTCTACATTTCCAATTTCTTCGACAGCGTTTGCAAAGGCAAATGGGTGCGACGTGGAACAGATACCACATATCCTTTCCACCAGAAAAAACACTTCGTCGTAGCTCTTCTTTTCGCTGAGCTTCTCTATTCCTCTGTGGTTGTACCCGGTTTCCCATTTCACATCCTTTACAATCTCACCTTCACAATACAACTTAAATAGTTCGGGCTCTTCCTGCAGGGGATGGTAGGGCCCCACTGGTATCAAGGTCTGTTTACTCATTGTTGCACCTCCCCGTTTGATTTGAATGTTTTTCTGTAGGGATAAACACCCTTTGCCCAATTGCCTTCAGACAGTAACTGGTCCAGGTTGGGATGATTGAGAAAATCAATGCCAAACAATTCATGCATTTCCCTTTCGATCCAGTTGCTTGCCTCAAACATGTTGGAAAGAGATTCCACTTCTGGCTTTTCTGGGTCCAGGATCACATGTAAGTTTAGAATGAGGCCGGTTTGATCAAGGCTAAAATGATAGTAGATTTCAAAACCTCTTTTGGTATGAAGGGCTGAGGCTATAATAAACCGGAATCCCATGTCCTGGTAAAGGTGTACCTGACATGGGAACCAGAGCAGCAGGATCAATGGTAATGGTCATCCGCCGGTCAGATTTTATCTCAGTCTCAAGGATCTCTTTCCCGTATGTTTTTTTCAATTCGTCAAGCACCATCGTTATCAGTTTTTACCAAGAAGTTTTACGATACCGGCCAGAATAGCTTCAGGTTTGGGCGGACAGCCAGGGATATACGCATCAACTGGAATGATCTTATCCACCGGACCGGCAAAGGTGTTTCCCTCAGCAAAAATACCACCGGTACAGCCACAGGCACCTATGGCTACTACAAGTACAGGTTTGGGGGCCTGTTCATAGATCTCCAGCAACCGTGGTTTGTCCTTCTTGTTGATGGATCCGTTCACCAGGAGTACATCGGCATGCCTTACGCTTCCGACCAGCACCATACCGAACCGTTCCACATCGTATTTAGGGGTCAGGCAATCCAGTATTTCGATATCACAATTGTTGCATGAAGCTCCTCCAAAATGAAAAAGCCAGAGTGATTTTTTGAAACAGAATGTTTTAAAACCCACGGTTCTAATTTTTTATAAGCCAAATATTGCCAGCACAATAGCGATGATCGCCAGAAGGTTCATCCAGACAAAGAAAAAGCGAATGGCCTGCTTGATCTTTACCCGGGGATTGGTGTTCCGGATCAGTGTGAGCAACAGTACAACAGCAATGAGCTTTAATACTGCCCACAGAATATGTAATACCCTCCAGCTTGATACCATTCATAAGGATGGCTATTACAAATGCCGGAAGGATAAAGAAGAGCATGTATTTTGAAAGCTTGATCATGGCATAGGGTGTGCCTGAATACTCGATAAATATGCCATCGGAGATTTCGGTCTCTGCTTCAGGCATGTCAAAGGGTACCAGTGCCATTTTTGCCTGAAGGCAAAATATGGCTACAATAAAGAGAAGCACACCGGAGATACTGCCAATAAAGGGTGATCCCTCCTGTTGTAAACTGAATGATCTGGTAGAGGTCAATGCTCTGATCCGATTTAATAATGATCCCGACCAAAACAAGTAGAAAAGTGAGTTCATAGCTCATGATCAGTTTCATCTCCCGGGATGCACCTACAGCGGCCAGAGGATTCCCGGAGGAGAGTGCTCCCATAACGAAGGTTAGAGATGGAATGGTAAGCAGGTAGAAGATAACAATCAGGTCGCCATGAAATCCAGTGGTGATATTCATCAGGGGGAGCAGGATGAAAACTCCGGCCATGGTAGCACCAAACACTGCAAATATGGGTGCTGCCAGGAAGAGCCCCTTGGCTCCCCTGGCGGGAAGTATGGTTTCTTTGACCAGCAATAGCTTAAAAAAGTCGTAAAAGGGTTGCAACAGGGGAGGCCCTTTCCGGAACTGAACCCTGGCTGTTATTTTCCGGTCGAACCAGGACAGAAAAGCCCCTATTATGGCCGCAAAAAGAAAACCCGGATAAACAAGAAAATATAAGAGATATGTTCCCATAGCTATTGGTTTACAACTTGTCGGTTTGCCACATGCGCTCTCTCACAAGGATGTGGTCATTCAGTTTGAAAATATGTTGTTCGGGATCCTCCTCCATATCTACCAATTGAACGGCTCCTTCAGGTGAATTCTTTATGAGCAGTTCCAGTTCCTGTTTTATCCAGGACATCATAATAATTTTCTTTATCCATGTGGTACTCGAAGAAGTCAGTCATCATGGTTCCAAATGGACAGATCACCACGCAGGATTTACAGGAGATGCAGAGGTTGGTGGAACGGGTGATAATACCTTCCTCATCTTTTTCCAGGGCATCGGCAGGACAAACTTCCACACAGGGTGCATCTGTACATCTTCTGCATGTAAATTGAAAAACCGCCAGCTCACGAATGCTTTTCAATCCATTGGAGTCCACGGAATGGCTGTAAAGTCCCTCGGGTGGTGGAACGTTACCGCTGTTGCCCGGGGAGGATCTGAATTTTTCCAGATCGATCAGGATCTTTTGTGCCATGGTTAGTTCCAGATATGGGGTTGATCTTTGATTTCATTGTAGGTGAACACTGGACCATCCTTGCAAACAAGGTATTTACCCATCATACAGTGTCCGCATTTTCCCAGTCCGCACGACATGTTCTTCTCCATGGAAAGGTAAAGGTCTGTTTCAGGATATCCCATCTCAAGCAGCTTCAGTGATCCAAATTTCATCATGATGGGAGGGCCGCAAACCACAGCCACAGAGTTTTTAATATCCATGTTCACATCGTCCAGCAGAACAGTAACTACGCCAACCCTTTCTGTCCAGTTGCCATCTGCCTGGTCAACACTGCGTAAAACTTCAAATTTTGGAGTATCTCGTAATTCCTGGATGTATGGTTTATAGATGCAATCCTCGGGAGTTTTAGATCCGTAGCAAAGGGTCACTTTTCTAAGCTTATCGGAAATGGCAATCAGGTTGTAGAGCAGTGAACGGATGGGAGCAAAACCACAACCTCCCCCGAGGATCAGCACCTCCTTATCATAAAATTTTTCTATGGGATATCCCCGTCCAAACGGTCCCCTGATCCCCATCTTATCGCCTGGTTTCATGCTGTGCATATGATCTGTTACATACCCGGTTTTCATGACTGTGACCTCCAACTGATCTGTTTTCAGCGGAGAAGAAGATGGGGTAAAAGGTGCTTCTCCCAAACCATCAATGGTCACTTCTATGAACTGCCCGGTGGCAAAGGAGAACTCCTTCTCAGGTTTCAAGACAAAGGTTTTAATCAGTGGAGATTCATCGATGACCTTGACCAGATTCTGATTTCAGGGGTTTGTATAGATTTCCATTTATTCCCATGGTCGATTATATTTGATAACTCGACGAACAATTCATTTTTATTGATATGACCGATGCAGGTTTCAATACACCGGCCACATCCTGTACAGGCCTTGAGCTGATATTTTTCAGGTTTCCACACATATTTGCACATGTAACGGTTCCTGAATCTTTCGGATAGGGCACCCAGGGCATCCTCACCTCCGGCCACACGTCTCAAATCCGGGATATTGACAGGTGTCCAGTTGCCTGACTTTTTCAAATCCGGGTTTATCAATGAGCAAGAAAGCAGGAACAGGTGGGACAGATGGCACTGCAGGCTCCACATGAAACACAGGTAGAAGCATACTTCTTCCAGAATTCCATCTTAGCGGCATTGGGAGATCAGTTTCCCGGTTTCCTTGTAATCGGGAAGTGTGTTGTTCTGTTCATTTAGCAACTGATTCAACACCTCATTCTGAAGTCTTTTCAAGGACTAGCAGATGCTCCTTATCCGGATCGGTCGGATACGATAATTCCCAGGGATTCCAAAAAGCAACTCACCCTTTTTGTTATAAATGGTAAGAATGACCTGGTCTTCTACCAGTGCCAGCGATAGATCTGAATGCTCATTCCCGGTGGGCTCAATGCCATAACTGGTGCAATGACAATGTTCCTGAATGCTCAGACAATCCACTGAAATGATGGTCGTATTTTCCGCCTCTTTCCTGTATGCCGGATCGGGATATTCCTGATCCAGGTAGATTTCATCCAGAAAAGCCAGGGCCATCACATCACAGTTGGGTGCACCAAGAATGCGAACCGGATTGCACCTGTTGCGTTCCGGAGGTCACATTCTCTTTCACGGGAAGAAAGAATTTTTTCAAGAGGGGTAACCGGTTTGGGTTTGTTATAAACGATTTCAGGGACTCTTGTCGGCATCCAGCTTGTACATAGTCACAACTGAACTCGTTTTCAACCGGGGCATAAACATCAAAGGATGATAGGAGTTGGACTAAGCCTTTCATCCCATTCATGCTTCGGGATTGAGATCCTGTTCATTTTATGTGAAAAAAATAACTATAAAAATATATCTGGACTCAATATCAGTCAAGGTCTCAACCCTGACTACCATATGCTGTGAAACATATAACAGAAAATCATATAATGTCTGAAAAACAACTATATAAAATATTATGATTATTTATAATATATTTCGTAATTTTCATGAAAATGTTATACAAAGAAAATTATTAATGTGAAAAAAAACACAAAATGTCCTTTAAGAAAGAGCCTTCGAAGAATCCTTTTGTACAGTGGTAGCCTACTCAGGTTGCAGGCCCTCGGGGTGAAAAGGGTCTATTCCTATACCCTTGGGAAAAGAGACTGGGGTTTCTGCTGAGCAGGTGCGGAAAGATTTTTCAGAATACCAGATCAAAGGCAATCAACGGGGAGGGTATCATGTGGATGAGTTGATCAATGAAATGGAAATGATCTTCTACAGAAATGGAAGTCAGAATATCATTGTGGTGGGCAGGGGTAATATCGGCTCATCCCTGGCCAATTACAGCAGATTTCATTCAGCGAAATATCAATATCGTAGCCACCTTTGATATTGATCCTTCCAAGCAGCGCCTGAGATCCGATATTCCGGTTTACACCATGGATAGACTGGGAGAGATCATTGAAAGATTCAATGTTAGAACAGCCATTATTGCAGTTCCGGATATTGCTGCACAGGGGGTCTGTGATCAACTGATTGAATTCAGCATAGAGGGAATCATCAATTTCGCACCGGTAATTTTAAAAGTACCCGAGGACATCATCGTCAACAACATCAACCTGAGTGATGAAATTGAGAGTGTGATCTATTGTGTTTCACAAGAGTCCATCCAATGAACGCCATTGAGAGCCACAGGATTAACCAAGTACTATGGGAAGGAAAGAGGGATCGTTGATCTGAATTTTAAGCTTCAGGAGGGAGAGATCTATGGTTTTATCGGTCCTAATGGGGCAGGGAAATCCACAACCATCCGCTTGTTACTGAGCCTCTTGTTTCCCTCCAGAGGTTCGGGGAAAGTTTTTGGAATGGACATTGTTACCGAAGGCCCGGCCATCAAACGCATGGTAGGTTTTGTGCCCTCCGAGGTGCATTATTATAATAAAATGACAGTTCGAGAACTGTTACATTATTCAGCCCGTTTCTACAAGGTTCATTTGAATAAGGAGCACAATCATCTGATTGATGCACTTGACCTGGACATCAGTAGAAAAATAGAAGATCTTTCCATGGGCAACAAAAAAAAGGTTGCTGTGGTCCAGAGCCTGCTTCACAGACCGAGATTGTTGATTTTGGATGAACCCACCAGCGGACTGGATCCTTTGATGCAGAGCAGATTTTTTGAAATCTTAAAAGAGAAAAACGAACAGGGCACGAGCATTTTCTTCTCCTCACATATTCTTTCCGAAGTTCAGAAATTCTGTCATCGTGTAGCGATCATTAAAGAGGGAAGGATTGTAGATATTGAGGATATGGCATCTATGAAAGGAAAATCCTTATCCAGAGTGACCTGTCATCTTAAGCCCGGGTCAAAAACTGAGATTCCTGATTTGGAAGGAATTGTATCATCCGAGCAGGATAAATCCACCATCTCTTTTTTATACAGGGGAGACAATTCAATACTTCTGAAAGCACTATTTTCCCTTCCAATCGAAAGATTGACTATTACAGAACCTGATCTGGAGGAGGTATTTATGCATTATTACCAGAAGGAAAAATTGAATGAGAACATGAAGGAGGAATTTGAATGAACCGTAACCTGTTGATTAAGGATCTGCACAGAAACTTCAGATCGTTTTTGAGCGGGAGTTTCGCAGTGGTTTTATTTATCGGGATTACCGTTGGGATTTACTCCTCCATGAAGGAGAGCATGGCCATGATCACGGATCTTTATGCCACTCTGCCGGAAGCCATCATGGAGGCACTTACATTTCAATGAGGATCAATGGAACACCATGTTGGGTTTCTATGCTACCTATTTTGTCTATTATGTACCTCTGATCGGGGGAATCTATGCCTATTATCTTGGAGGACGCTTGTTGGCCAATGAAGAGCAGGATAAAACGGCAGAATTTCTACTCTCTCGTCCTCTATCCCGGAACGCAATCGTTGGTACAAAGTTGATGGTATACACCTTCTACATTGCTGGTTTTAATGTTACTGGTCTATATGATGGGATTGGTAAGTTGTGGTTTTGCTTCCGGTTGGGATTATAGCATTCTTAAGTTTACAATCCTTCATACCTATGGATTGATGTTTTGCCTCTTTATAGGATATCTCGGATTCTTTATTTCTGTTTTCATGAAGAAGGGCCGCACAAGCCTGATGATTGGAATCGCCATCGTAATGGGTTCCTACGTTTTTGACATGATCATCAGAATTACCGACCGGGTACAATTTCTCTCTTACCTGACCCCTTTCAAATACTTGAATCTCGATACCATTTCAGCCGACTACCGATTAGAATTATGGAGGATTCTGGTTCTGTTTGGAGCCTCTGCATTTTTAATTGCAGCAAGTTTTTTCCGCTACCGCAGGAAAGATATTCTGATTTGATTCCTGGATAGTATACCTGTAGTGAGGAGATTTTATAGCGGGCCTTTTAAAGAAAAAGCCTCCCTTGGATTGATTACAAGCAATTGATCCAAATCCATTTGCGAGAGGCCACTTCTTTTCAGGAGTGGGACGAGGACTTCAAAAATACCGGTAAATCCCCTGAAGTTCCCCCCATTTTCCTCACCAGGTGAATACCAGCCTGCATCATGCGAAATCAGCACCCTGTGCAATAGATCGGCTTCCTTAAGCGCTACAATCCTATCTGCGTACCATTGAATGTTGAATTTTACATCAGTTGGCCGATCAATATTCACGTTGTCAAGAGAGATCCAGCTACCGGACCGGGCTGCCTTGATATTTCCTTCAACTGTTCCCTTCTGGGCATGCACCCAGATGAAAGCAGATGGATCAACCCCCTGGGCTTCCAACACCTTAATTTGTTCAAAGGCTGGCTGATCTGGTCCGGTGTGGGATGCGATAACCAATCCGGTTTTCTTGTGTGCAAGTGCTGCCGCAGTAATGATTTTTTTATGTTCGGGGGAGAGGGTGCTATCGGGATTCACCCCTATTTTTATAAAACCAGGCCGAACACCACTCCCTTCGATACCGTTTTCAAACTCTTCAATCCACAGGGCTGAAACCTCTTCGGCGGACATATCATAGAAAGCCGTCGGAATGTATTTATTGTTAACCGCCCCGTAATATCCGGTATTTGTAATAAGGTGCATCCCTGTCCTGATAGAGAGTTCCTTGAGTAACTCCGGATCCCTGCCTATATATGCCGGCGTACATTCTATGAGCGTGTGTACATTCAGATTCTGAATGGCAGAAAGGTAGGGGGTGACTACTTTAACCACCTCCTGCTTGTTCCACCTGTGATAACCCGTACTGTCGGCACCTATAAAATCCACCAACACATGTTCGTGTGTCAGGGTGATACCCATCTCTGACGATGGAATAGGACCATTCACGGTCATAATGAATTCTTCTGAAACTGGATTACAGCTACAGAATAACAGCATTGCTATGAATATGACCGGGTAATAGCAAGTTCGATTCATCGATTTAATATTTGATTTTTATGACTATAAATATAGTGTTTAACTCCACACCCATGCCGGAGCTATTGCATATCCGCCGTAAAGTACAATATCGAACAGGGCATGTGCAATCACCGGGGGAATGGAACTCCTTGCCCCTTCCCTGAGGGCACCAAAAGCCAATCCTCCCACAAAAGTCCATATCACAAGGAAAATGAAATCAAACTGAAGGGGCAGAGAAAGGGATAAAATAACCAATAGCTTATAACAGGTGTGCACTGTTGAAGCATAGACAACCGAGAAGATCCGTCCAATGGGACGTAAATAGCCCTGGATAAATCCACGAAAAATAAGCTCCTCTGTGGCCCCTATCAATGGGGCTACAAAAGCAAAATGTGTAACAGATGCAGGCAAGGGAGACAAATCAAATGTGGAACGGGTCAGCCATCCGAGACCAAGGCCAAGGATCAGGGCTGGAATCATAGAGATGAGAACCCTGCTTGACAGGGGGGAGGTCAATCCGAATGCTGTTAACAGGGAGTTATTTCTGTTGGTGTAGCCAAGTATTACAGACGAACCTATCAAAGCAAATATTGAGAACAAACGTTTGGGCCAGGGATCATGGATAAAGAGGGCAAAAACCAAAATACCTGCCACGAACCCTGAAACATTTAGGATGCGATAGGGATATTGCCTGATTTGCCCGATGGTTTTCGAACCTGTCACCGGCGATCCTATAATTTAGACACCCTTCTGAAAAGGAATCGAGTGAGTAGTAAAAGAGGAAAGAGAAGCATTAACCACCCCGATCCCAGACAAAGTCCGCTTCCCGGAACGATTTCTGTATCTGGAAGTTTTGTTTGAAGCTGAGAGATTAACTCGGGGGAATCTTCAAAAACCGAATAATCCAACATGATCAGCTCCAACTGGCCCAGATCAGTGAATTGATCAAATTTATATTCTTCCGAAAGATAGTTTAAGGCCTTCAAATTGGACTGATCGCGTAAATTGGAAATGTTTGAAACAAAGGGACAATTGATCAACTCTACCACCTCCAGTGAGGTTTGGCTGGTGAGGATGATTTGAAATTCCTCCTGTGTTGTATTTTCAGGAAAGGAAAGCCATTTCAGGTCTCCCAGTTTACCAATTACATCCAGGGATCCCAAATCATCACTTCCGGTCAGGTTCAGGCTGTTAAGACTTGGGAGTTGTTCAAGTGCACTGATGTCCGTCAATGTATCACAGCCTATCAGGTGCAGACGATTCAGTGAGGCAGGGAATTCAAAATTCGACAGGTCAGAAATGTAGCAGTCACCCAGGGTTAGTGAATGAAAGTTTTCCAAGCCTGACAGCTGAACAAGCTCTCCCCCCAATGGTTCCCAATCCGTAATAATAAGGGATTTAATATTGCTGCAGCATTGAATCATGTTTGAAACTACGTGTACATCCTCTGAAATCCATAATAACTCCAGATCGGAAAGGAATTTTGCACCAATGTCTTCATTCAAATCCACTCCACCCTGTAAGCCAAGCCACCCGGGCCTGCAGATGGATAGCAGCTCCTTTATTGCTCCTTCCTCAGGTTTGTTTTCCAGAACCAGACCTGTACCTGTAAGTGATGATTCGTGAGTTTTAAGAACATCCAGGATTTCAGAATTCAATTGATCGGAGATGTACAATGTGGACAATTGATTTACTTCGGATGCTGAAAGTTCCCTGAATTTATCCCACGTAGATGGATTGTCGGTGATTTGAAGGAAGGCCAGCGAACCATTCACATGAGCTGATTTTGCCTTCACCGTATCGAACGAAACTGTCAACAGGGCACCATCTTCCAGCTTATAACGATAGTAAAGTTCAAATTCATCTTCATTGAATAGATACAGCAGGTCCCCGTCGGAAACCGGCAGGCTTACCCTCCCTGATTCACCCGATTGGGTACCGGATCCAAAGGAGACATAGGTGGTTGAAATATTAGTGGCCCAGGAAATACCCTCTATGTGAAGAATCTGATACGAGACCGTGGCATACGTATTGCACCCTTGGAGATCCAAAAGCATGCAAAACAAAGCGGGAAACAGATATTTGTAGAACTTGGACATGATTGTGAATATTAGGGATTTCTAATCATGCAAGGTATAACACTATACAAATCATGTCAAGTGTTATTCATATTTTAGAATATTGGCTGGATTGATCAGGGATGACCTGTAGGCATAAATGGTTGTAATTGCCACTGTAATGACCAGGGTTACAAGTGCGGAGATTACAAAAACAAACCACTGCATGTCGATATGTTTACTAAAACTTTCCAGCCATTGTTTTATTCCAAAATAGGCAATGGGCCAGCTAATAAAATTTGCAATCAGGATCAGCCAGAGGAATTCCCTGGAAAGCAACGCGTTCACATCAGATACTGTAGCCCCGTGCACCCGTCTGACACAGATCTCCCTGGTTTTACGCTCGACCATAAAGGAGGTCAGTCCGATGAGTCCGAGACAGGCAATCAGAATGGCGAGGATGGTGAGGATGATGGATAGTTTGCTGAATTTGCTTTCATCACTATAGAGTGCATTCAGTTCTTCATCCAGAAAAGAGTATTCAAAGGGACGGGTGGGAGCGAACTCCTCCCAAACTCTTTCTGACGTACCCCAGGACAACCTTGTAATCATCAGTATTTACTCTAATGGCCATGTACCTGGTCATTCCGGCCGCCTGTTGGGGATCTTCAATCATATCCAGCACGAAATTACTCGCCGGTTTGTGCAGGGAAAGCGCATTGAAGTCGCTGAACACCCCTATGACCCGTTCATTTCCGTCGGAACGGATGGCTTTGCCAATGGCTTCCTCATTGGTCCATCCAAGATGCTTCACCATGTTTTCATTGATCATGACCGCCTCAGAGGTATCTGAAGGAAAATCTCTGGAGAAAGCACGACCTTCGACCACATCGATGTCAAAAGTCTCAATGAAATCATACCTGACCAGAAAAGCGGGGTACCAGAATGGTTGATCTTCGTACATACCCTCTATAACAAAGTTGTGTGTATTGTGACTGGCACCAAGAACATCTTCCATACCTGTAACGTTCAATATATCTTCATGTTTTTTTAACTCCTCAGACATTGACTCAAAGTGTATTGCCACGTTGAATTTAGTTGGCAACAGGATGATTTGATCACGATTAAATCCCAAATCAGCATTTCTCAAATAATTTAGTTGCGAGTAGGCACTGATGGTGCCAATGATCAGCGCAATGGAGATCAGAAACTGGGTCACCACTAAAATTTTCCTGGCAACACCTTTCCCGCCGCCTGGGAGACAGCTTATCTTTCAGGTGACTTGTTTTGAGGCTGGATAGGTAAAGTGCAGGGTAAGCACCGGAGATTAAACCAACTCCAAGGAGCAGTAACAGCCCACCTATAATGCTCCATGGTTTTACAATTATTCCCCGTGCTATCTCTTTACCTGTAAAGTTGTTGAACCAGGGTAAAAGAAGTTCTACCATCATGGCCGCCAACAACAATGAAATCAGGGTAAGGACCATGGCTTCGCCCAGAAATTGGAAGAGCAGCTGAACTCTTCTTGCCCCGATCACTTTCTTCATCCCGATCTCTCTGCCCCGTCCTGCAGAACTGGCGGTGGAAAGGTTCATGAAATTGATACAGGCCAGCAGCAGGACAAATATCCCGATTCCCATAAGGATCCTTATGTAAGAGATATTTCCATTGGGATGCATCTCGTATTCGTGATGGGACTGAAGGTGAATATCCTTAAGGGATTGAAGGTAGAGCGTGATTTTCTGATTCTGGAAGTCAGGATAATGTGCCAGATGGAAATCAGGCAATCTGGCCTCAAGCTGTTCAGAAGTGATCTGGTCGTGCAGTTGAACATAGGTCCAGCATGGGTTCCAGATCCAGGTTTGAGGCATTTGTCCACGATTCCCCTGCCAGAATGTGGACATGGAGCCCAGGATATCGATTTTAAAATGTGATTGCCGAGGAAGGTCCTTCATCACTCCAGTAACTTCAAGCATAGCTCCTTCCTCTACCCGTAAAACCTTTCCCAAAGCAGGCTCATCTCCAAAGTATTTTTTAGCAGTTGATTCAGATAATACCACTGTATTGGGCCTGTCAAGTGCTGTATTGGGATCTCCTTCTATAAATGGGAAAGTAAACACTTCAAATACATTGGAATCGGCAAGATAGAACCACTCTTCATTGAATTTCAGAGTTTCGGTGCTGTCCCGTTCATATTCGAATAGAAACTCAGATATCTGAAAATCAAAAAAGCGAACCACTGATTTTACCATATCGGGGTAGTCCTCGGCCAATGCCGGTCCTAAAGGAAATGAGCAGGTAGCAGCATCTTCATTAATCTCATTTGCATTGTACAACCTGTTCATTCGGTAGATCTGTTCATACCCTGCATGGTATCGATCATATTTGAACTCATCCATTACATAAATAAGGATGAAAAGAAAACTGGCTATACCAATGGATAAGCCCAGAATGTTCAGCAGTGAATAATTGAAATGCTTCAGGATATTCCTGACGGAAACATTGATGAAATGACGGAGCATGGAATACGGCTAATGCATTATGTATAGAATGTTCCCTCAAAAGCCTTACCAGTTTGCTGAAACCACACGTTATCAAGGACATCCTTATAAATAGCACCCGGGAAATTCTACCTGAAATGCACTGAACCGAACAAATTATGTTCGAAACCGTACGGTTTCTCAGGCGATTATTGATCTGCTGAACCCAGGAACCCCCCGGTGATTCGGGTGAGCCCGGCCTGTGAACCGATCAGGTTATACACTGCCTGAAGGCGGTTGAAAGAAACATTCAGGTAGATCAGCTGAACATCCCGGTAGTTGAAAGAATTGATGACCCCGGTCCGGTATTTGTCTTCGGAAATGGATAGATTTAGCTCGGCAGCTTCCAGGTTCTCAGTGGCCACATTCAACAATTCCAGGCGCACTTCGTGAAAGTCAAACAGATTGAATAACTCATTGGTCAACGCATGTTCCATCTGCTCGATCTCCACCTGTCCCACCTCTTCATTGATCCTGGCAATCTCTACTCCCCTTTTACGTACGCCGGCACTGTAGATATCAAATGAGAGGCGAACATTACCATAGGGAGTCAGGCTGGTTGAGTTGAGTGTCTGAGCTCCGCCTGTATAGGCCCAGGAGTGACCGTAATCCATACCTGCACCCAGTGAAACAGAAGGATAGTAAGCCGATTGTTGCAATGAAGTCTCGTTCTCCTTTAGAAGCAGACTGGTATACTGGTTCTTAAGTGCCTGGTTGTCGGCTTTCATTTTGGATAGCAGGTCGCCAAAAACATAAGCGCTGGTGTCGGCTTCAAAGGCTTCATTGAATTCCCAGGTTTGTGAGGGTTCTACACCCATCATATAGTTGAGGTTCCGGATCGAACCCCGCACCAGCATCTCCTGGTTCATGTGGTTGGCCTTATCGGTGAGGAAAACGTTTTTTGCCTGCAGTACATTGTAGGTGACCGATCCGCCCAGAGATTGTTTTTTCAGTTCATACTGGTAACGATCATCGGAAAGTTTCATAATGGTTTCCAGTACTTTAAGTTGTTCCTTTTGAAGCAATACTAGATAGTATCCGAGGATGATATCCTCAATGGTCGATTCCACTTCCACAGCCAGCCTGCCCGATGTGAGATCCTCTAGATTCTCCAGCTTTGACTTTGTAATATTGAACCCTGAAACCGTCAAACAACACCCAGTTAAGTCCCACTCCTGCAGATAGCCGATTGGTATAGATGCTGCTGTTCAATTCGTAATTGTTATTGTCCGATGCGTCAAAGCCAATGGTGGGATATCGGCCTGCGGTACCCCAGTTGTTGTTGATCTCAGCAACCTGCAGATTTGCCCTGGAAATGATCAGGCCATAGTTGTTTTCAAGGGCCTGTTCCAGGGCCGAAGAAAGAGTTAAAACCTTCTCCTGACCATTTACAGTGAGGGTTAACAACAGGAGGCCCAGAATATATGTGGATTTTTTAAAAGTTGTCATATTTGATGGTTATGCTTCAATGGTTTTTTCAATTCTGCCGCGGTTCTTTTCAAACTTCTTTTTTCTTTTCTCCAGGATGACTGCGGTTTCGACCTCTTCACGTGAAGGCTTCACACCGGTCCACAGGTATCGGACAAAAACCCTGGCATCGTTCAGTAGCATAATCAGCACCGGGAAAAAGATGAGGATAAATGTAGTGCCCAGGGCTACACCATAGGCCAGACTGATGGCCATGGGGATCAGGAACTGGGCTTGAACGCTCTTTTCGAACAGCATGGGAAACAATCCGATGGAGGTGGTGATGGAGGTCAGGATAATGGGTCTCAGTCTTATTTTACCAGCTTCCTTTACCGCTTCCGGTACCTTCCAACCATCGATAAGTAGCCCGTCAAATTTGGCATAAAATACAATGGCATCGTTGATAATTACTCCAGTAAGCGCCACTGCTCCCCACAGACTCATTATGGAGAGGGGCTGACCGTGCAGACCGTGTCCCCATGCTACTCCAAGCAGCGACACGGGAATCATCAGGATAATGATTAAGGCTTTGGGTACACTTTTGAAATGCATCACCAGAAGCATAAAAGATTACCATAAAGGCTAACAAATAGGATCTTCCAGCCTGACCCATGGCCTCCTGAGTGTATTTTTGCTGTCCCTGGTAGACATAGCGTATTCCTGCAAATTGTGCCTTCAGCTCTGGCATGATCTCAACTTCTATCTGGTCAAGGATATCGGGTACGGATGCCAGCGGATCCATGGTTTCGGCTTCCACCCTGATCTCGCGCGATCCATTGAAGCGGTTGATGGCTACCGGGCCTCTCTCCATATGGTAATCGGCCAGTTCTGAAAGAGGATACACGCCCTGGGTGTTTTGATCTTCATCTTTTCCAGCTGTCCCAGGGTTGTCCGGTCCGATTTGGGATAACGAACCCATACCCGGAGTTCATCACGCCCCACCTGCAGACGTTGTGCCTGGGCACCGTAAAATCCCTGTCTAACCTGGCTTGCAATGGTAGCTTCATCCAGTCCCAGAAAATAGGCTCTGGGTTTCAGATCGAGCCGGATCTCCTGTTTACCCAGTGCAATGTTTTCATTCACATCCTTCAACTGGGGCATCTCGTTGAGACGGGCAATCATATATTCTTTGGCCTCCTCCAGCTCCTGCAGGTTTTTGGACATCAGTCCGATGGAGACAGGTGATCCCCACCGGTTACGTCCCCCCACTGTAAACTTGCTGGCTTCAGGGACCTTGCCTATTTTCCTGGATACCCGGGTAGAGATGTCCCGGCCCGAAATGTCATACCCCTCCAGGTCGATCGGGTATACATTGATGCTTCCGGCATGGGCACCACGCTCCTGTCCGCTAAAGGCACTACCCAGCCGCTTGCTGGTTCTTTCAATAATATTCAGATCCAGCCCCATCTCTTCAACGATTTCATCATTGACTTCCCAGATGGCCTCTTCAAATCGATCCAGGAACTCCAGGGTTTGCTTTTCTCCGTCACCAGGAGTAAAAGCCACATTCAGGGTAAACTGTCGAAGTCAACCATGGGGAAGAAGGTGTTCCTGATATGTCCACCCATAAAGAGACCCATGGTGATCAGTACCAGGGCAATGGGAAAACTGAGCGCAATATATCTCCATTTGACCAGCCAGTTGAGGAAATAGTGATAGACCCGGTCGCGAAGCCAGATCATGAATCCTTCAAAGTATTTTCTGAACCCACGGTTTTTTGCCTCCAGGCTTTTTCGGTTTAAGGTCCTGTCACTTCCCAGGTGGGCGGGGAGGACAAGGAATGCTTCAATAAGGGAGAACCCAAGTGCTGCAATCACCACGATGGCCACATGCAACATCATCTCCATTCGTGTTCCTGCCAGGAAAAGGAGGGGAGAGAAAGCCACAATGGTAGTGGCCACAGAGGTCAGTACCGCCGGAGCTACCTCCATGGTTCCATCCACGGCAGCATGCATGGGAGTCTTGCCCCTTTCAAAATGGAGATAGATATTTTCGGCAATCACAATGCCGTCGTCCACCAGGATCCCGATCACCAGGATCATTCCAAAGAGCGATTGCAGGTTGATGGTTACCCCCAGAAGGCGGGCAATGATAAACATGCCCAGGAAACTAAGGGGAATCCCAACGGAGACCCAGAGGGAGAGCCGGAAACTAAGGAACATGGACAGGGCAATGATCACCAGAAACAGACCGAGCATACCATTGCTGGTAAGCAGATTCAGCCGGCTTCGAAGAATCTCCAGGTAGGCCCTGGAGACAATGAGCTCAACACCCAGGTTCCTGTTATTAAACTCTTCAATGTAATTGTTGGCGTATTCGGTAATCGCGTCCAGGTCCTCTTCAGGTAGCTTTTGTACACTGATTGATACGGAGGGCTTTCCATTGGTCCACTGCCTGTTGGGAGAGTCTGCAAATTTCATTTTCACCTCGGCCACATCCCGGATGCGGATAAAACCACCATCGGTCTGGCCCATGAGCGTAATGTTTCCGATCTTATTGGGATCGGCACTTCTGGAACGCAGCCGGATCAGGAACTCCTCCTCCTCCGATTTGATCTCACCACCAGACACATCCCGGTTGTTGTTCTGAATGGCCCTGACAATCTGGTCAAAAGTGATGTTGTACCTTAAGAGCTCCTCTTCTTTGATTTCAACCGATATTTCCGGTTGTGGATAACCCGAGAGGGAGATCTGACTCATCACTCCCGAATTGAAAAAATCCTCTTCGATCCGCTGGGCGTGCTCTTTCAGGGTCATCAGGTCCATGTCGTTCCCGTCCACCGGAACCAGTTCAAGACTGATGGCACCGGCACGGGATCTCTGCTTTGAAACAATGGGCCGTTCAGCTGCCGAGGGGAGGGAGGAGATACCATCCACCGCATTCTTCACCTCCTGCAACACTTCGTTGATGGGATATTCCCCGGTGGTTTCAATGGAGACCGTAGCCATGTTTTCCACCGAAGTGGAGGTGATCTCCTTGATCCCGATCAATCCCCTTACGGCCTCTTCGATTCGCGAAGTGACCCCCTCCTCCATTTCCACCGGAGAAGCACCGGGATAAAATACAGAAACAGAAAGAAAGCGGCTCTCGGTTTCCGGGAAGAACGACTTTTTCATGTTGGCCAGACTAAGTCCGCCAGCAATAACCAATACGGCAATGATCATGTTGGCATAGACCGGGTACTCTACAAAACGCTCAATAATCTTCCTCATATCCGGTCTTATTTATTGTTGGCCTTTCTGACTGACTGTTCTTTTTTATCTTCTTCGGCGCCAGACTGTCCGGCAGGTGGGCCTTGGCGGCTCCGCCGGGACCGCCTGGTCCCATCTGTTGTGCTACATCTTTGTCAACCTGCACCAGGGTTCCTTCAGAAACATTGATCAGTTGCTGCACCACCACGGAATCTCCTTCAGCAAGGCCATTAAAGATAAGTGTGCTTTGATTTAACTTGATCACATTAATTTTCTCTTTGGCAAGCCGGCCCGAACGGGCCACAAATACCTCATCGGTATTAAATACCGAGTTTCTGGGAATCTCCATTACACCCTCAATGGGCCTGACCGCGAAATGAGCCACCAGCCACTCTCCTGCCAGCAAAGGTTGCTTGGCGATTATAGGGAAGACTGATAAATATAGTTTGACTCTGGGTATTTTCATCCACAAACTGGCTCTTGCGGATCACCTTTCCCGTCCAGGAGAGGGAGCTCTCCGATGTAACAGTTACCGGATCCCCTTTCTTGATCCAGGTAGCATCGACGCGTGGCACGGCGACCTCCAGCTCCAGCTGGTCGGTGCGGATGGCCCGTGCAACCCTGCCGCCGGCATTGGTATACGCCCCCAGCTCCATATATACATCCTTAAAGGTGCCGTTAAATGGAGCCATGACGGTACGTCGTTCCAGCTGCAGCTCATCGCGTTCAATGTTGTAGTATTCGCTGATTACATTTCTGCTGGCCAGGAAGATTTTAAGTTTATCATCCTGGATCTCCGGCATGGGCGGGAGGGCTTTGTCCACTTCAATGGAAGAGAAAAAAGCTGTAAAGGCCTCTTCCGCTTCCGGAAAATCGATGACCAGGTCGGGAATAATACCTGCAAGTGTATTCTGGTACTGGCTTTTGCGGGCCTTCAGTGAGAGGATCGCCTCATCGGGATAGACCACAAAGAGAACATCCCCCCGGGAAAAGCTGGCCCCTTTTTTCAATGATACATTTCCCGCTTCAATTTTTCCAGAAGCTTCGGCCACAATATCTACTTCGGCAATGGAAGAGAGCCTACCCTCTTTTGATACAGACGAGGAGATGCTGCTGTATTTTACAGGCTCCACTCTCACATAGCGACGCGCCTCAATGGATCTGCGAACTGGCGGCTCTTCTTTCTGTGCAATCAAAAAACGCATCAGTCCGTAGGCCAGGCCCAGGATCATAATGACACTTATAACAATGACAATCCTCCTATCTATTTTTCTCATTTTCTGCGAATAATATCAAAATAATGTACAAAGAATAGCTAATTAGACAAACGACCCGGAAAAAGGTTTAACTGCCGAAAAAACAATGCCGGCGTTTTTTATCTTTGGGTATGAATATTCGGCTGTGTAGTAGAAAGGATCTACCTGAGATCGACAGGATATATAACCAAGCAATCCATCAAAGATTCTGTACTGCACACCTTTCCCCCCTGACCATGAATCAACGTGAAGCATGGTTCAAAGTCCATGATCCGGATCGATTCCCTGTTTTCGTATCAGTTCATGATGAGCTGGTTACGGGCTGGGTTTCATTAGGGCCATATCGATCTGACCGGCAGGCTCTGGCCCATGTGACCGAAGTAAGCTATTATGTGGACGAACATGAAAGAGGCAAAGGGGTGGGCAGCATGTTAATGGATCATGCCATATCAGTTGCTCCTTCATTTGGTTTTAGCGTTCTCATTGCTATCCTGTTAAACAGGAATCCTGGCAGTATTGCTTTGCTGGAGAAATTCGGATTTACCTGCTGGGGAACCATGCCGGGCATCGCTAAAATTGATGATCAGTTGGCGGATCACCTATACTACGGCCTTAAACTCTGAGAAGATTTAGTGTGCTGTTATTTAAGAAATTGCTCTTCAGCCATCAGAGGCCTCTTTAACAAGTGAACTTTTCCCATATACCCTGGATTGCCTGTCGTCTTATTTTGCCTATATTTGCATGGAATTAGTCTAAATAAGAATAATGTCATGAGTTGCCAAGGAGAAAGTTGTAGTTGTGGGAAGGGAAATCATTCATCCCAGCATCAAAAGCAGGCACTGGTACAGATGGTCACCAGCCATGGAATAATACAGAGTCAAAACCTGGTAAGAGGATTGGAATCTTTGTCGGTAGATGAAGAGGTGGTGGAGGTCAGGTTTAAGAACAACCGAAGAATCATCTGCCGCAACATTAGTGGATTGAAGCTGCAAAAAGATGACCGGGTAGTGGTGGAAACAGCAGGAGGTTATGATCTGGGTACTGTATCCTTGACTGGTGAACAGGCGCAAAAACAATTTGACAAAATGAATAATCAAACCAAAAAATCTTCTTTGGATCAAATTTATCGCCTGGCAACCCAGGAGGATCTAAAGCAATGGCTTGAAGCAAAAAGAAGGGAGAGGAACCTGTTGTTGAGCTCACATGATTTGGCAGTGGAATTTGATGGTGATATACGAATCAATGATGTCGAAATAGAGGGAGATGGCAAGAAGGTAATCCTATATTATACAGCTGACCAAGAAAAAAATTTGAGCCACCTGATCTATAAACTTGAGACTGCATTTGGAATAAAAGTGGAGATGAAACAGATTCTGCCACTACCCGCAAGTACCCCCGATTAAACGTCTTTGTTACACCATTGAACCCAGCATTGAAGGGGACTCCGAAGCGTCTACCTGTTCAAGGAACACCTGCTGGAATCTGTTATTTGCGGGATCGTCTGTCTGAAAAGTGACGGGCAGGTAGTGTTCTCCATACCCATGGGCCACTCCTTTACTGTCTACTTTTTCAATGAGAACACGCTGCTTCTTTCCAAGCATGGAATTCATATATTCAATCCGGTTCTCTTCGGAAAGCGCTCGTATCACTTCACTTCTTTCTGATTTAATCTTTTCCACCAGTTGATCCTCCATTCTGTCGGCACGGGTTCCTTTTCTTCTTGAATACCTGAAGGTGTGGATATGGCTGAAACGGATTTCTCTGGCCAGATTGACCGTCTGCTTAAAATCGTTCTCTGATTCCCCCGGAAAACCAACGATCACATCGGTGGTGAAATTGAATTCGGGCATCTGTTTACGGAATGTCTCAATCATATCCAGAAAGGAACCGGTTGTATACATCCTTCTCATTTTCAAAAGGATTGAATCGGAGCCACTCTGCAGGCAAAGATGAAGATGGGGAGCCATTTTTGGATGTTTGAAAAGACGGTGAAAATCGGGACCAAAACCATCCGGCTCCAGTGATGAGATTCTCACCCGGAAATCGCCCGGCAACTCGACGATCCTCTCAATGGCTTTTTCAATGCCATATTGTTCATATTCATATCGACCGATATTCACACCTGTAATCACAATCTCCTTGAATCCATTGTCAACCACACGTTTCACATTCTCAAGGATTTCAGGGAGCGGTCTGCTCACAGCCCTGCCCCGGACAGAGGGTACAATGCAGTAGGTGCAGAAATTATCGCATCCATCCTGTATTTTTATGGAGGTACGGGTGTGAAGACTTTGGTCCACTGTTTCAAATCCGAATACATCACCACCGATTGAATCGGGGTGGACCACTTCTCCCTTAAAATGCGAATCAACCAGGGATACAATCTGGCTCTTTCGTTCATTGTCCACCACATAAGTGATCTTGTCATTGGCCTCCAGCTGCTCCTTATGGTTATTGGCCATACATCCGGTCACCACTAACACTCCGCCCCTGTTTTTTCTGGCTGCATGATTGATGGTATTTCTCGATTTCTGGTCACTTTGGTTGGTCACCGTACAGGTATTGATGACAGTTATATCTGAGGCTTTTGAATAATCGACGACCTTGTAACCTGCCTGGTGAAACTGTGTAACCAGTGCATCGGTTTCATACTGGTTCAGCCGGCAGCCCAGGGTTTTGAAATTTACTTTCTTCATTTCCATTAGAAATAGACTTCTGTGAAAATCTGTCGTTGAGGAATTCCCCGGGCACGAAGGATATCCATGGCATCATAGATCATATTGCTATTGCCGCAGAGGTAGACCATGCGTTGCGGATCCAATTCAGCCTCCAGGAGGTATTCAGTAAGTCGTCCCCTGTAATTACCTTCTCCATTCCTGGAAGTGCATACAATGAACCCATCCTTTCTGTATTCCGCTGAATCATAAGCTTCTTCCATATTCCTGACACCGTGAATAATCTTGTAATCAACATCCGGGAACGATCTCACAAAACTATGAAAAGGAGCAATCCCCGTCCCACTGGAAATAAACAACAAGCCACCGGGATCGGCATTGGATGCTTTTCCTAAAAAGAAACCATGGGGACCTCGCACCTCAAGGGGATCACCTGGCCTGATGGTTTTCAATTGCCTGCTAACCTTTCCATCATCTACCTCCTTGATCAATACCTCAAGGAAATCATCATGGATCCCACTATAAATAGAATATTCCCGCAATTCAGTAGAACCGGGGAGTCCCAATACCAGGTGCTGACCCGGCGTAAACTGCATCCCGTTGCGGGTAAAACTCAGCACATATGTGGATTCAGTCAGGTGCCTGATCCTTTCTGTCACAAAAAGCGCTTCATCTACTTGACCCCTCATGGCTACTCCTCTCTAAAACAATACAAAATTAATTCAAACGGATTTAGAATTAACAAACAATGGTAGCTTTTGTGCTATTCGCTTAGATGATTGATGATTTTTTCTCAAAAAGAATTAAGATAATCATGGAAGGCCTTACATTTATATGTTGTTTTGGCACTTCAAAAATGAATTTGTTATGAAGAGAATGTTACACTTGCTTTGGGCATTTACCGGTCTGGTTTTATTTGGTTGTGGATCAAACACTGCAATAGAAAGCAGTAAATCTCAGCCTCCCAACATCATCTACATCCTGGCTGATGACCTGGGATATGGCGACCTGGGTTGTTACGGGCAGAAGAAATTTACAACTCCCCATCTGGATCAGCTTGCCATGAAGGGGATCAGATTTACCCGTCATTATTCGGGAAGCACGGTTTGCGCCCCTTCCAGGTCTGTATTGATGACAGGTCTCCATACAGGACACACCTTCATTCGCGGAAACCAGGAGGTGAAACCCGAAGGACAATGGCCTCTGCCCGCTTCAGCGGTAACCCTGGCTGAGATGTTAAAAGAAGCCGGGTATGTGACTGGTGCTTTTGGGAAGTGGGGACTGGGATTCCCAGGTTCTGAGGGTGATCCGGTGAACCAGGGATTTGACCGCTTTTTTGGTTATAACTGTCAACGTTATGCCCACCGATACTATCCAGAGTATCTCTGGGAGAATGAAAATAAATTTAACTTGCAGGGAAATGACTGGTCCGCTACCACCACCTATGCTCCAGATGTCATTCAGCAAAGAACCCTTGATTTTATCAAAGAAAACCGAGATACCAGCTTCTTCGCATATGTTCCAATGGTGATCCCTCATGCTGAACTGATTGTTCCGGATGATGATGTTTTCAAACAGTTCCTTGGAACATTTCCTGAGGAACCCTACTTGGGAAGGCCCGGGGCAGATTACGGACCAGATATGATCATAGGAATGTACTGCAGCCAGGAGCATCCCCATGCAACTTTTGCAGCCATGGTCCACCATATTGACCTCTATGTGGGACAAATCGTAAATACATTGGAGGAGTTAGGAATCGCTGAAAATACAATTATCATGTTCACCAGTGATAATGGTCCCCACGAGGAAGGTGGAGCAGATCCGGAATTTTTCAACAGCAGCGGTGGATTGAGAGGGATTAAACGGGATCTTTATGAAGGAGGAGTGAGGGTGCCGTTTATTGTTTCGTGGCCGGGTACCATTGATGGAGGAGGAATTTCGGATCACATTTCGGCATTTTGGGATGTGCTGCCCACAGTGGCTGATTTAGCTGGTTTTAAACCGAACGAAACCGATGGGATCTCTTTTCTGCCTGAATTGTTAGGCAAAGAGCAACCTGAACATGAATTGCTATACTGGGAGTTTCATGAAAGGGGCGGAAAACAGGCCATTCTGAAAAACCATTGGAAGGCAGTAAGACTCAATGTGGGAAAGAATCCTCAGGGTCCATTAGAACTCTATAACCTGAATGATGATCCCCTGGAACAACACAATGTGGCAAATGCATATCCGGAAATGGTAGCGCAATTCATCCGGATGATGGAAGAGGAACGGGTGCCTTCAGAGAAATTTAATTTTGGAATGACTACCTATTCAGGAGAGTGATGAAACCAAAACTGGCCCTCGCACTGTTTTTACTGGTTACCATTGCGGTTTCATGTAAAAATAAGATCGGGGATTTGCCAAACATCGTACTTATTGTAGCAGATGACCTGGGCTGGGGAGATGTTGGATTCATGGGATCGGATTATTATGAAACCCCAAATCTGGACCAGCTGGCCAGTAAAGGGATGGTTTTTAATCAAGCATATGCATCAGCGGCAAATTGCGCACCCAGCAGGGCCTGCCTGATGACCGGAATGTATCCCACCGCCCATGGAATTTATACTGTAAGCCCTTCTGAAAGGGGGGATGCCAGGACCCGGAGGATCATACCTGTCATCAACAAGGATTCCCTTGACAGTCAGTTTTTCACTCTGGCCGAAGCGCTTCAATCAGCGGGATACATCACCTGCAACATCGGGAAATGGCACCTGGGGAAAGATCCCCGAACACAGGGCATGGATGTGAATGTGGGAGGGGGCATCTGGGGCCATCCCGGGAGTTACTTTGCACCCTACGTCAGACCCGATCTTGAAGCACCAGAAGGAGAATACCTGACAGACAGACTTACTGCCGAAGCATTGCAATTCATAAGACAAAATAGCCGCCAGCCATTCTTTCTTTATCTGCCCTACTATGCAGTCCATACCCCCATTCAGGCAAAGGAGGACCTTGAACAGAAATACCTCAGGAAAGGCAGTGACAACTGCCAGTCCAATGCAGCTTATGCGGGAATGGTTGATAACCTTGACCGGTGTATAGGATTGCTCATGAAAGAGCTTCAGGCACTGGATATCCGGAAAAATACCATCGTCTTATTTACTTCCGACAATGGCGGAATCAGGAGGATTTCATGTCAGGATCCCCTGAGGGCGGGCAAGGGATCATATTATGAAGGAGGGATCAGGGTTCCTCTTGCCGTCAGTTGGCCCGGGAAAATAGAAGAGGGAACTGTTTCGGATATCCCTGTCATAAATATTGATTATTTCCCAACATTTATGGAGATCATAGGGAGGAATACAGACATCCTGGATATGGATGGTGTTTCATTGTGGCCATTATTGTCGGGCAGTGTCAGCTCGCTGGAACGACCCATCTATTTCCATTTCCCAATTTATTTACAGGCTTACAGCCCTGGCTATGACGATGGAAGGGACCCGCTTTTCCGGACCCGTCCCGGTTCAGTGATCAGGGAAGGTGAATGGAAACTTCATTACTTTTACGAGGATGGCGGTGTAGAACTATACAAGCTCACGGAGGATCCAGGAGAGCGGGATAATCTATCATTGATAAACCCCAGTAAGACAGAAGAATTATTGAATAAACTTCAAGTATGGATAGAAGAAGAAAATGCGCCTGTTGATTTCGAAATTAATCCTGATTTTGATTCAACGTTTGAACATCAAAGAAAGGATAATTTCTTATAATCCCCTGCTTTCCTAAACAAACAGTTTCTCATTGGACAGGGCTCGCAGGTGTAATCCCGAAACTCCACAGAAGTTCCCATACCAACAATGCCACTGACCGATTTGATAGGGGACATCAATGATGAATCTGAAAGGGTAATGCCGCAGCATCGCTCAGGTATTAATCTAAAGAGCTTTTGTTGTTCATTTACATTCCAGGAACAATAGCCCGGACTATATCTGTTTGTAATCTGCAAACCTTGGGATGCTGCTTCGATGCGGATCTGCTCCTGCACCTGGTTTGCCACGGATTCAACAATCCCCGACCCTATAATATCCACAATGTAGCCATCAAGGTATTGACCTTCCTCAAAAAGAGCTCTGGCCAGCCTTTCAGGACCCGGACCTGCCGTGCAGACGAAAAATGCATACGCTTCTGATTTTCGTAACATTTTGTTGACGATCTTCCCTGTTTTGAAACGGATGCCCTCAATTTCAATTTCCTCATTGGAATCTGTCTCACAGGCATTAATCCGGGCATAGGCTCCCTGGGGAGAAGAAACTTCTTTGCATTCAGAAATATACGTTGTGACCAGGTCCAGCGTATATTGATCTAATTCCTCTCCTGAACTCCCGAGTAGAGATACCACGTCTCCTGAATTGACTGAAATCAGATTCTTATGGATTTCAATTGCTTCAATATCCATCTCTGCAATATAGTTCACATTGTTAAATAAGTCATAAACAGAGACTCAAATATTTGCATTGATTTGGACCTGATTACATTTACGGTTTTGCATTCCGGCGTAAGTTTTACCACAGAGATACGTCCAATGTATTGATAAGTGATATAAAAAGAAGATCATGATACAGTTTAAACAGATGATATGTCCGATATCTCCGGAGAGGATAGATGAGAACAAGGTGAGGGTAACTGCATTTAGCGTGGTCATTACTTTGGGATTGTATTTTCTGACCGGGCTGGCAATCTTGCCGGCATTTCTTGCCGTGGATTATTATATAAGGGCTTTTACAAAGCTAAAATACAGTCCCCTGAGCTGGTTGTCCCATTTGGTTGTGAGTTTTTTCAGAACCCAACCGGTCTGGATCGATAAAGCGCCCAAACTATTTGCGGCCAGGATCGGCTTGTTGCTCACGACCACAACAACAATAGCAGCCATGTTAGGACTACCCACGCTGGCTTATATTACGGGAGCTACCCTGGTGATCTTTGCATTCCTTGAGTGCGGTGTTAATTTCTGCGCCGGATGTTGGGTTTACACCTATGTGGTATATCCTTTAATGAGGGAAAACCGCAGTTGATCTCTTCGCACAAAAAGAGCGCATTTTCTGTACTCTTAAACCAGGCAGTATGGAATTGTTCTACATTTGTTGAAATTCACCATAACATTTGAAAAATGACAAAAACAAGAAACATTGCTGTGACAGCAGTTAAAATGATTGTTATATCTTGTCTTCTTATTGGAATTATTCCTAATACAATCATGGCACAGGAGATGGATGATGGGAAAGATAAGCTTGCTGTTTTATGGGTCTCGGGAGATCGGGATGTGGCTGAAAAATCGTGTCTGATGTACACCCATGCCGCTAAAAGGAACGGATGGTTTGACGAGGTTGTACTGATTGTATGGGGATCTTCATCCAGGTTACTGGCTGAAGATTTAGAATTGCAGGAAAAGGTGAAAGCCATGCAGGAAGATGGCGTAATCCTGGAGGCCTGTATCGCCTGCGCGAATATGCTGGGAGTTACCGAGGAGTTGAAGGCCCTGGGTATTGATGTTAAAGGGATGGGAGTACCTCTGACAAATTATCTAAAAACGGGTTACCACGTACTCACCTATTGACCCGGGCTCCATTCTTTCAACATCTGCCATTCTGTCTGCTTCGTTGCCATGGCTTGATATTTGGACAAATCCCCCTAAATTGGCTTAATGATCAATGTCCAGCAAATAAAGACAAAATACCAGCGATTGTGCAAGCTGGTTTCAGGCAGAAGGGTAAAAGATGCAATGGATGTACTTAATGATCTGGTAAGTGAATCCGGATTCAGTGATTTTTTTATTCAGCAAGAGCACCTGGAGCATACCTATGAGCAGATGTTAAATTATATGCTTGAGGGAGTACAGGATCCGGAAAGGGATACTGTATACAATAAGCTGCTTACCTCCATTCTGGAATTGGCCGACCGGGTGAAAGATCAATTGATGGAAAAACACTCGGGATGGCATACCTATACCTTAAAACAGGAGGTGGACCGACAGCAGGAGCTAACAGGGAAAAGTCTTATTGAGACCATGGACGATCTCTCCTTTAAGAGGGAATTGGATGAAATGATTGATGAAGGTCGGGTTTCGCCCGAGGCCACAGATGAACGTCGCAGAAAACTATCCATGGAGATTTTCAGACACCTGTGGTTAAGCAACAGGTACATGGAGGCAGAAAACAGTCTTTCCTCTGCCATTTTATCTTGCCGTGACTTCCTCTGGTATGAAAAGGCGCTTTATATCAGTGGGATTCTCTTGTCTGGTCTCAGGTACTGGGATGAAGAGAAGATACACCGACTTATTGATTTTGCAGGTGAAGAGGATCAGGAAGTTACCGCGAGGGCCATCGTTGCATTGGTGATCCTGCTTTACAGATATGACGACCGGATTGAATTTTATCCCAATATTGTTCACCGGCTTAAGCTGCTGAAGGATGAATTGAAGCTAGAACAGAGTTTCGAGAAAATTGCATTGCAGCTTATACGCACTCGTGACACCCTTGAAATCGGAAGGAAATTGCAGGAGGACCTGATGCCGGAGATGGCTAAGCTTAAGCCAAAACTGGAAGATAAACTAAAGATGGATGACATCCGTGATGAGTTGTTGGAGGAGGGTAGGAATCCTGACTGGGAATCCATGTTCAGCGAATCGGATGATCTCTACAGGAAGGTTGATGAATTTATGAAGCTGCAGATGGAAGGGGCCGATGTCTATATGACCACCTTTGCTCATCTGAAACAATTTCCTTTCTTTAACGAGCTGTCCAATTGGCTGGTCCCGTTTCATAAAGAAAATCCAGATCTTTCAGAGATCTATTCTTCCCAGAGTGAAGTATTTGATCCGGACATTTTTGTGGATGGATTAAAAAACACACCATTCCTCTGTAACAGTGATAAATACAGTTTCATTTTTAATATCCGGTATTTACCTGACGACCAGAAAAAGATGCTCTCCAACGCTTTCCTGATGGAGATGGAAGGATTACAGGAGATGATCTCCGATGAAAAACTGACTTCGGGTGATTTTACTACGCGGACTGTATTTATCCAGTATATTCAGGACCTTTACAGGTTTTTCAAGATCTCGCCTTTCAAGAATGAATTCGAGGATGTGTTTGGTGGAAAGCTGGATCTTTACAAATCATGGTTTTTCAGGGAAATTATTGAAGATGATTCCATTCCTAGGAATATAGCTGAGTACCTGTTCGAAAAAGACCATTTTGAGGAAGCCCTGGACATTTTCAAAATGTTGCTGGAGGAGCAACCTACACGATCGGGAATTGCTCGAAAAGGCAGGCTATTGCTATCAGAAAGAGGGTAATTACAGGGAAGCAATAAACTATTATACACGGATTGGTCTGTCGGGTGAGCAGAATCTATGGACCCTAAAAAATCTGGGGATCTGTTATCGGAAAATCAGATGATTACCAGGCAGCACTTGATGTTTATGAAAAAGCATCTTCCATGCAACCCGATGATCAGACCACAGAATCACTTATTGGATATTGTCATCTGAAGCTGGGTAATTACCAGACTGCATTAAAGCACTATTTTAAAATCGAATACCTAAATCCCGGGAACAATCATATTCTGCGCCCCATTGCTTGGTGCTACTTTGCCCTGGGGGAGCTTGAAGAAATCGGACAAGTATTTTACAAGGGTTTTTGAACAGAAACCAGGATATTACGATTATATTAATTACGGACATGTTCAATGGGCGCTGGGCAATAAAAGGGATGCAGTTGAGCTCTACATTCAGTCTCTGAGGGATCTGAATTTTGAAATGGAAGATTTTCTAAAAACCATGGATGAGGACCAATCGATGCTGATCAATAACGGGATTAGCAAAAAAGATATCCCATTGATGCTGGACTATCTTCACTATCGCCTTATAAAATAAAAAAAAGCGGTCCGATATTGAAGAAAAAAAGCCATGGAATTCAACCCGTCTCTATGAGAATGGAATGTAGTATCGAACCGCTATATTATCAAGTATAAGAACGTCAATGTTATAAAACAAATATAGGTGTTTTAATCCAACCTAACCTAGTCAGAAATAACCAAAATCAGGCCCTTTGTCAAAAATATGGGCCAATAATTGGTTTGCAAGCCTGCTTGCGCCAATTCTGAAGCGTTCACAATTCAACCAATCCTCCCCAAGAATCTCATTTACAATGGTATAATAAAGAACAGCTGTAGGAGCATCGGATATACCTCCTGCCGGTTTGATTCCTATTTTCTTCCCTGTCCGGTTATAATAATCCCTGATGGCACTGCACATCACGACCATGGCCTCAGGAGTTGCACCAGGTGAAATTTTCCCTGTGGAGGTTTTAATAAAATCTGCACCGGCACCTATGGCAAGCAGTGATGCCTTGCGGATCAGGGAATAGTCCTTCAGACTGCCAGTTTCCAGGATCACTTTCAGATGGACCGATCCCATTCGTTGCTTGATAATCTGTATTTCATACTCCACATACTCCAGATCATCCATGAGAAATTTCCCCACTGGTAATACAATATCGATTTCCTCAGCACCCTGTTCGATGGCCTGTTCAATTTCCATCACTTTGATGTTGGTAAAGGTTTGAGATGCCGGAAACCCTCCGCCTACTGAAGCTATGTTTACCAGCGGATTTTCCAGTTTTTCTTTAACCACAGAGACCAATTCGGGATATACGCATATGGCAGCCACACCTGGCATGGAAGGATATGACTTCTCCCAACAGGTTGACTTTTTCACACATATGTGAGACATTTTCGATGTTGTCCCGCTCACTCAGGGTGGTTAAATCGATTAAACCGAAGATCTTCTTCAGAAGTTCTTTATCATCAGATGGAAAGAGATTTTCTTTAATCTTTTCCAAATGTTGTTTAACCTCGTCCGCGTCAACAGTAAGATTAAAATCGGATCGGAATTTTCATGGTTGGGATCTTGGTCACCTCAATTTATCATTTTGTTGATGACGGTCAAAATCCCTGGCGGTTTTTTTCACCAGATTCTTTGTAAAAGCAGCATCTAGATCAATTCCGGTTTGATTGGCAAGACATATGAGTACAAAGAAGACATCTGACAATTCATCGGCCAGCTCCATCTTTACATTACTCTCAGAGGCTGAAGATTGTTCACCATAGGTTCGGGCGATAATACGGGCCACCTCGCCCACCTCTTCAGTAAGGATCGCCATATTGGTTAGCTCATTGAAATACCTGACTCCGTATTTATTGATCCAGGCATCTACCTTTTCCTGTGCTTCCTGTATGGTCATTATTCCTTGTTTTTTGTGTCGACTATGATAGTTACCGGACCATCATTGGTTAGTGTGATCTGCATGTACGCACCAAATTCACCTGTCACCACCGGTTGCCCCAGGTCCAATTCCATTCGGGCAATAAAATCTATCATAAAGAGGGACTGGCAATTTCAGGTGGTGCTGCTTTGATATAGGATGGACGGTTGCCTTTTTTGGTACTGGCATGCAGTGTAAACTGACTAACAATCATTACCTCACCATTTACATCCTTCAATGATAGATTCATTACCCCATCGGCATCATTAAACACCCTCAGTCTGCTGATTTTTCCGCTGAGCCATTCAATATCCGGTTTCCCATCCCCCTCTTCAATCCCCAGGAGCACCACCAGGCCTGGCCCTATTTGTTTTTCTGTTTCCCGGTTGATGGTAATATGAGCCTCAGTAACCCTTTGAATTACCGCCCTCATGAAAGATTTTCATTTACCATTCTGAACAATGCGACCCTGTTGATGGGCTTGGCAATGTAATCATTGAATCCAGCTTTGAGACATTTATGACGGTCATTGTTAAGGGTATAGGCAGTCTGGGCAATAATGGGGATCTCCGGGTGACGGGATTTGATAATTCGCATGGCCTCATAACCATCCATGACTGGCATATTGATGTCCATCAAGATCAGATCAATATCGCCATTGTGTTCGGCAATGATATCAACAGCCTCTTTTCCGTTTTTTGCACGAATGACGCGGGCTTCTGTTTTTTTAAGCAAGGTTTTCAGGTAAAAGAAATTCACCTCTTCATCCTCGGTAATCAATACCACCCTATTGTTCCAGTGGTATTGAGGCTGCTCTGTGATTTCGGATACAATGGTGGAGTTATGATTATCCATGGCACTTGTTTTTAGCGTACTTGCACATTGACACCATCTAATTAATTGCAAAAATCAATGGTGTATGCCATAGAGTTTTTAACAATTTGGTAAACTGGAGTTTCGGGAGGATCAATTCCTAAAAACTCCACTTGAACCTGAGAAATCCGAAGGTATTGTTTTCACGTTTGCTGGCCCCGAAAGGGTTATCAAACTCTGCGGTGAAGTGCTGAAAGATCAGGGAGAGGTCAAAATTGCTGTTAAGAGAGAGGGCCAGAGAAGGTCCCAGATAGATTCCTTTCCAGGCTGGATAGTAAATGGCAGCAAATCCCCCGGTGATAAGAGGAGTAAGAGGATAGGAGAGGCTTGAAAAGAAAGACCATTCGGTAAATCCCAGGTTTTTTACATCCAGATTTCCCGAGTAGAATTGCAGAAAACTATTCACATCCAGATCCTTTGCAAATGAGGAATACAATCCCTCCACCTGGATCCAAAGTGAGTTCGAAAAGGTATAATCGAATCCAAACGAAGTCATGAAATAACCTGTGGTATCTTTAAAATTATCCAGATCCCTGAAATAACTTATTTCACCCCTGAATGCTGTGGGTCCCAGGTTACCGCTCCAACCGGTACCCAGGATTAGGTCTTCCTCCTGGTATATTCCTCCCAGGAGCTGGATATCGAAACCCAGGGTATTGAACCTGAAATATCCGGCGGCAGTGATGCGATCTGCACTGTCAATTTTCGCTGCCAATTCGATGGTAGAGGCGTTTCCCGTGTAATATTGAAGACGCAATGCATCGCTTCCGGGTCTTTCGGGATAATCCACCTCAAAATAGGAGTAGCTGTTAAAGATATCATTGGGATTCCAGACGAAGGTTTGTCCCCAGTTAATTCGCTGCCGACCTGCTTTGATCTCCAGGTTTCCAAAAGTGAATTGTAACCACAACCGGTCTACAATTGATGTGAGCACATAACCTGCACTATCTCCCAGGTCACCATCGGCGACAAAAGACATATCCAGCCAGCCCTGGTCTCCATCCAATCCTTCTGCATAACCTGGGAATTTCCGGATGGTATTTCCGGCAATGACACCTGCTTCTCACCTGGATGGTTCCGGAGAGCCAGTTGGAGGGATAGACCTTCAGGTTGAGACGGTTGTGCAGGCTGTTTTCCCATAGCCACTGGTCGGAGATATGGTAGGTGGTAAACATATCGGACAGATATCCATCCAGTGTGATTTTATCCTGGCCATGGATACTACCTATACCCAATGCAGAGAGTAAAAGAAGGAGAAGCAAACGTCTCACCATGATCCGCTTAGTTTTTACGCTCGTCAGAAATCACCTTCCCATCTTCAATGGTGATGACACGCCTGGCCTTTTTCACTACCCTGACATCATGGGTGGAGAAGATAAAGGTGATTCCCTCCTCTCTGTTGAGTTGTTCCATGATATCCAGCAGGGTTTCGGTGGATTTGGAATCCAGGTTGGCAGTGGGTTCATCGGCCAGTACAAATTTGGGTTTGGAAGCCAGTGCCCTGGCCACTGCCACCCGCTGTTGTTGTCCACCTGAAAGTTTGGATGGCCTGCTGTTTACCCGGTCTTCCAGACCAACAGCTTTCAATAGCTCAAAGGTGCGTGTCATCCCGCTCCTTTTTATTCCATTTTTGCAGGCTCATGATAAACTCGACATTCTCTTTGGCAGTGAGTACAGGGATCAGGTTGTAGGACTGGAAGACAAAACCGATGTTTCGCATCCGGAAATCGATCAGCCCGGAGGATTTTAGTTCTGCCAGGTTGGTATTGTCCACCAGGATCTCCCCCTCGGTGGGCTTATCCAGTCCGCCAATCATATTCAGAAGGGTGGTTTTCCCCGATCCGGAGGGACCCACAATGGCAGCAAATTCACCCTTTTCAAAATCCAGGGTAATGTCATTCACTGCATGAACCTTAACCTCGGAGCTGTTGTATATCTTGTGTACGTTTTTAATTTCTAAGACTTTCATGATTGTTGATATTATGAATTGTAAATAAGTGTTTATTCGGTTCTTAATGCTTCTGCGGGATCAAGTTTCAGGGCTTTCAGGGCCGGATAGATGGAAGAAAGGATACCGGTAATGATGATCAGGATGGTGACAGTAACAAAAAAGGAAGTAGAAATCACGGGATAGATATGTGCAGTAAATCCCATGGCTTCCAGTCCTTCAGCGTAGGAAGCAAAATTGATCCCGTTGTTGGCGGTAAGCCCTAATCATGAGCTTGCTGACGATCATTCCCACCACACCTCCTACCAGGGAAAGGAAGACCGACTCCAGCATGATCATGCTGAAGACCCGTTTTTTATTCATCCCGATGGCAGTGAGCATCCCCAGCTCCTTGGTTCGTTCCAGTACCACCATAAGCATGGTGTTTACGATTCCGAAGGCCAGGGCAGCCAGGATTATGACCATAAAGACGGCATAGAACTTCTGAACCATATCGGTCATCATGGCCAGGTCGGGTTGGATCTCTTTCCAGTTCATAACCTCCAGACCGGGTAGTTTTTCAAGCAATGAAGCTGTAATTTCTTCGGTTTGTTCCAGGTCATCCAGGCGAACAATCAACTGGTGGTATTCATTGAGGGCCATGCCAGTGAGCTCCCTAAGGTCCTCATTCTTAACCAGGACCTGGCTCATTTCGTACATGCTGTTCTTGATATCGTAATATTCCTGCGATCCTGAAGACGGCACCGGTTTGTACCTGGTCCTTGTCAAGGAAGGTCAGGGTCATTTTTGAGCGGGCCCTGAAGGACCAGGCTTCCTCTTTGATCAATGCTCCGTATTCATGTTGCTCCTTCATGGAGAGCACAGCCTTTGATCTCTTTCTTAAATGCTTTTTCACTTTTAAAGCGCGTGCCTATAAAGGGAAGCAGTTTGTCCAGCACTTCTTCAGGAACCTCCCTGGCCGCCAGGCTGTCAAGCATTTCCTGATCGATGCGGTAACGAATGATATTCAATTCCTTGGCCAGTTCATGACCAATGATAGGCCAGCTTGTACCTGGATGTCTGTTTCAAAAAAGTCCCCTGTCCCCGGGATGGTGGTTTTATTGAGGCGCAGAACCTCCTTCTCTTTTTCCGGATCGATCCCCAGGATCTGCACTCCGGCACTCTTGGTGGCTGTATTGGCCATCCCGGTAATCACTGTCCGGGGGGTCACTGCAGTCACCCCAGGTGTTTCCATGAGGAGTCGAAAGAACCTCTTCCGGGGATCGGGATAACGAGTTGCATATCATAGTTATCGCGGAAAGCCGGGATCATTAATATGAATGTGTGCATATTTCTTCATTCAGGGCGGCATCCACACGCTGATCAATGGCTCCGTTCATTACGGCTACGGCAAAGATACCCCCAAAGATCCCGATGGTGACCGAAACAATGACCACCAGGCTGCGGACCTTGTTCCGCCAGACGTTTTTCCATGCTGTTTTCCAGATCATATCTTGGTTTATTATGCTCTTAAAGCGTTTACGACTTTCATTCCGAAGATTTTTCTCATGGGATAACCAATGGCCAGGAGTACCATGGACAGCACGATCACCATTTGCGAAATGTAGTAGCTGTCGATGGTCCAGAAAACCATTTTTGGTTCCATGCCATACTCTTCAAACATCTTGGCCATTTCCCCTTTGAAAACAAGTGGGTGTCCAACACCATAAAGAATGAAAATGGAGGCTACCACTACACCGACCAGGATCCCCAACAATCCGATCAGCAACATTTCAAGGGTCATGATGGATGCCAGTTTTTTCTTCTGCATCCCAATGGCCACCAGCACCCCAAACTCTCGTTTTCGTTCAGCGGTAAGCATCAGTACGGTCCCAAATACTCCAAAGGCAATCACCAGGTAGAGGATTCCGAGCATGATCTGTCCTCCTTTGTCATCGGCATCCATCTGTGAGACCATGACCTCGTTCATCTCTCTCCATTCCATGACCTTCTGGTCCCCGGACACCAAGGTGCTGATCCTTTTGACGGTCCTGGCAATGTTTTTATCATGATTATCATCCACCGCCAGAGCCAGGGAGGTGAGGTTGTTCCTCTGCATTATACAGATCCTGGCAGATATCCAGGGGTAGGTAAACGATCTTGTTATCAATATCGGGAAGGGGAAGCTTGACGATTCCTTTGATCTCATATTTTCCTGCAGCGGTGGTGGCATGATAGCCCTGGCTGATCAGTACGATGGTATCGCCTATGCCAAGTTGCAGGTACTGGGAAAGTTTGTCTCCTACCCAAAGCCCCGGGTTCCCCCATCTTTATGAAGCCATTGCTAAAATGGGTATGTTGTTCGATGGCAGGCATGATTCCTTCAGCCTCCTTGTCAGGAATCCCCAGGTCCAGCTGCAGTCTGGAGGCAGTGGTATAGGCACTGTTTTCAAATAGGGGTGCCAGTTCCTTTACTTTATCGGGGATCCCAGGGTCCTGTTCTATTTTGGCGATGGCCTCGGAACTCATTCTGTACTTCACCGTTTTCTCCTTAATATTTGACAAGTGCAATCTCTTTATCCGGGTCTATGCCCATCACCAGAACCCCCTTGGTCTGCGGACCATTGGAGGCCAGGGCAAAGGATTCGAAACGGGGAATAGTTGCCGAAACATTTTCATCGGCCAGGATATTTGTCTCCAGATGTTCATCGTAGGGGAAGGTATTGTCCACGATCTTTTCGTCCCAGAAATCCGATGCTGAACCTGGATATAGCCGGTATAGGATTCGATGGCATTTTTGTACATGTGGTCGTATGAACCCAACTGGAGGGATCTCATGACCAGTGCAAAAAAGACCGCGAAGAAGATGGAAGCCGAAGTGATCAACGTACGTCGCCGGTTTCGCCAGAGATTTCGCCAAGCAAGTTTTAAATTATTCATAATTAAAGTATTATCAAATATTACCTAAAGAATTACTTATCGAACCCGTTTCATGTTTTGCTGGGAGAAGAAACTATCCTGCATGGGTGCATTAAACTGAATCTCTTTGATTTCGATGATGGTAAGCTGATCCTCCTCTTCAGCCGGGATCAGCTCGATCCGGGTGGGGATCAGCCGTCCATCCATGTTTTTTATCTCAGAACCGGTTTCTGTACGGACCAGGTAACCGTCTTCGTCGTAGAGTTCCGATTTCAGGAAGAGGAAATCTTTCTTATCGATCCAGCGCACCTGGTGGCCCCAGATCACAGCGGCGTCCTCTTTAGCCACCATTTTAATTTTATAGCAAATGAGTCCTTCGTATTCTTCCTCACCCACAATCTGGTGATCATAATCGTTGACCACGGAAGATTCCTTCAGGATATCATCGTTGGTATAATCAGAACCCATCCAACCCTGAGACATCATGGAAGGGGGTAGTTTGATCAGGCGACTGATGGTGGGATTCCAGTTCCACATTTCGTTCTGCCTTTTCAGGAAGGATTGTCCTTTGTCCCTTGGCAGGAGCTGTGATCAGGGTCAGGGCATATTCTCTGCCGCTGGTCCAGTTCTTGAATTCGATGGTACGTTCCCAGGTGGGCCTGACGATGGTCATGGCCATGATACTGGTGCTGGTTTTTTCCCCGTTGAATTTTTCATCGGCTTTGCGGATAATCTCTTTTGGAGAGAGGTCCTGACCCAGGGCCGGCAGGGCAGGGCTCAGCAGTAAGCAGAAGGTGAGAATTGATGTTCTGGTTTTCATTGTATTCTATTTTTTAATCTTTTTTCGGGTAAACATATCAACCATCCGGTCCTCAAATTTCTGGATGGTCTCTCAGGGAAGTTCATCATTGGGGAAGATGTAGACCAGGAGAATTCCGTAGCCTTCAATCATGGCTGAAAAAGTGAGCATTTCCAGGAGGGGATCCTCATATCCCATTCTTTCAAAATACTTGATCGAGCCGAGGACCAAAGCGTTCCATGACATTGGTAAAGGGTTTTCCCTCCAGAAACTCCTTCACCGGTGGTTGCAGAACCACGTTGATGAAAAGGATCCAGAATTGCAGGTTTTCGCGTATGCTGCTGAAGATTTTCCTGATGAATCCTTCCACCTCTTCCGGGTCCAGGATCCCGTCCTGGTTGGGATCAATCATTGTCATGATGTCATGCATTCCCTCTTCAATCAGTGCGATCAGCAGGGCCTCCTTGCTTTCAAAATAGTTGTACATCAAGCCTTTGGATATTCCGGCATGGGAGGCCAGTTGTGAAATGGAGCAGTGGCTATAACCTTCGGATGCAAAAAGTTCCAGGGCAGCATCCATGATCTGTTTCCTGCGTGATTCGCGCATCTCTTCAAACTGTTCTGGAGTTCTTGGTGACATAATTTATGACTGACCGTTCGGTCAAAGATAAATAATTTAATAGTTAAAAGTCAAGTTTTTTACAATATTTTTTCAATTTTCACTGTAACTTTCGCGGTATCAGCATTCGTCTTATAAGCGCTAACAAGCATGGTTTCAATGACGGTAGAGGAGTACAACAGGGCAGTGGATGCATATGCTGACAATCTGTACAGGTTTGTTTTAAAAAACCTGAAAGATGAGCATATGTCGAAGGATATCATACAGGATACCTTTGAAAAGCTATGGATGAAACTGGAAGATGTATCGGGATTGAAAGTAAAAACCTATCTCTTTACTTCTGCCTATCATACCATGATTGATTATATAAGAAAGGAGAAGAGGTATTCGGATGTGGATCCGGCAGAAATGAACGAGGCCACGTATCGTAGAAACTATTCTGATCTCGGAGAAGTGTTGGAAAGAGCTGTGGGGAATTTACCGGAGGATCAGAAGGCGGTGGTGATGCTCAGGGATTATGAAGGTTATTCATATAAGGAAATTGCAGATATCACTGAATTATCGGAATCCCAGGTGAAAGTATACATCTACAGGGCCAGGGTCTATTTGAAGAATTACATTGGAAGTATGGAACAGGTGATTTAATCATGAAAATTAACAGAGACAATTACGAAGCCTTTTTGCTTGACCTCGTTGAGGGCAGGTTATCTGCTAAAGACCAGCAGGAGGTACGTGATTTCCTGTTGCTGAATCCCGATTGCGCTGAAGAAATTCATGCGATGGAGCCCTGGATCCTTGAAAAGGGTACCCTTCAATTACCTGGTAAGGAACAGTTAAAAAAGGAGATTCCTGATTCTTCATTCATGCTAACAGAGAATAATTTTGACCTCTTTTCAATCGCCAGGTTAGAGGGGGACCTGAATGAAAAACAGGAAAGTGATTATGCCAATATGGTGGCGAGCAGTGAAGAGAAAAATAGGGAATGGAAAGTGTGGCAGAATACGAAACTGAAAGGCGAAACCATCATTTATGCACAAAAGAACCAGTTAAAACGAAGAAAAGGAATCAGTAGAAGAGTGATCTGGATGAGTGTTATCTCATCGGCTGCTGTCATCGCACTGTTTTTTACTGTGTTAAGAATCGATCCGGTAAGCCCTGACAAGGAGCTTGTCCTTGAAGACATTTCTTCTGATCCAGCATTAGAGGAAGCCGCCATTTTAGATGCTATGGACCCCCTCACCGATCCCCCGGAAACATCGGTTGTTATTCAGGAGAAACCTAAACTTCTTGCAGATGAACCTGTGCTATTTTCCATAAAGAAGCAACCTGACCGCCCCATAGATTCAGACGACAAAGGCCCGAAAGATTCCGTACTAGACGAGGATACTGTCAAGCAGGTCCGGCAGGAACAAATCCAATCCAAGCCCATAAGGATCGCCAGTTATATTTCCAGTTATTCGGACCATTTGGACAAGGGTTCCTACGACCTGATTCACCCACTGGAGATTCCTCCCACTTCAATTCATTTGTCTAGTCTCTCTATTTCCCAACTTGCCGAACTGGATCTGCAGGAGGTATTTGATGGTTACACCAAAGAAAAGAACATCTCCTTATGGACCATAGCCAATGCCGGTATTCCAGGGAATTAATAGGATAACCGGAACGGACATGGCTCTTATGGCCTCCAGAGACGATGAAGGTGATGTATCTGGATTCCAGTTTAAGTCCAGAAGATTTTCATTTTCGAGGCCCATAGGATCCTCAGAATAATTTCAGTTTTATGCAACCCCCCTCCAATGATATTGTCTTTAGAGAGAAACCAATGGCAATATCATGAAAAAAGGCACTTTATTCGGATTGATTCTGACTGTTTCTATTGCAGCATTTGCGCAGGAAAGGGAATACCAGACTGTTTTTAATAACCAGGAACTTCGCATTTCCGGGCTGGGTGGTCCTTTCATGCAATTTACTGCTGTGGCTGGTGAATTTGGCCATATGATGGGTGGAGGCGGTGCTGTTCTGATCAATGATTTCTTTTTTGGTGGTTATGGACTAGGTCTTACCAATGAAATACCTGATTATGTTAATTTGTACAATCTTGATGATCACCTGAGTCTTGGACATGGTGGATTCTGGATGGGATATGTATTGTTCGGAGAGCGGCCTGTTCATTTCACGGTTTCATCACTCATTGGGTGGGGTGAATTTGGGATCATACAGAGTGGCGAATATTACCCCTATATTCGGGATAATATCTTCGTTTTAGCGCCTACGCTTGAAATAGAATTGAACCTGACACGGTATTTCAGAATTGGTGCAGGGGCCTCCTATAATCTATATGCCATGGTGGATTTACAGGGATACAAAAGTTCAGATCTTTCTGCCCCGGGAGGATTTCTCAGTTTTAAATTTGGTTGGTTTTAATATCCCATCATACATCATCCCTTCCCGGGATTTAGAAAAAGGCCGCACAGTGTTGTGCAGGCCTTTTTTATGAGATGAGCATTTTCCATGATGATCTGTTCAAACGTAAAACATTACAAGTCGCAAGGATATATATTAGATATCCTGGAGATTTGATATTATGTTTACTTTTGAACTTAAAGTTCGAATTTTGGAAAAAGGCACAGTCATAAAATCTACTGGTAGCTGGTTTACAGTGAAGTTGCCAGATAATCAAATCGTGCGTTGTGGAATCAAGGGGAAGTTCAGGATCAAGGGCATCAGGGCCACCAATCCGGTAGCCGTTGGGGACCATGTATATTTCGAAAGGTCTGAGGACCGCGAGACCGGTATCATCACTTCAATTGAAGAGCGCTCCAATTATATCATTCGTAAATCATCAAAACTTTCTAAAGAGTACCAATTGCTGGCCACCAATGTGGATACGGCCTGGCTGATGATCAGTATGATACTCCCAAGAACCCAGACTCCGTTTATCGACCGCTTCCTGGTTTCAGCGGAAGCTTACCGGATCCCGGTAGTCATCCTGTTTAACAAAACGGATTTATATGGTGAGTTGGAGCATGCAGAGATGCATGAATTGTGGTCGACATATACAAAAATCGGATATAAATGCATGAAATTATCTCTGCAAACAAAAGAGGGAGTTGATGCGGTTAGAGATGAGATGAAAAACAAGGTAAATGTAATTGCAGGCAATTCAGGGGTAGGAAAATCCACCCTCATTAATGTGCTTGATCCAACGCTCCGATTGAAAATAGGCAGGATTTCAGATTTCCATCAGACTGGAAAACATACCACAACTTTTTCTGAGATGTTTGAGTTGGTTTCAGGAATTAAGATCATTGATACTCCCGGTATCAGGGGATTTGGGACCATAGATATTGAACGATCAGAACTTTTTCATTTTTTCCCGGAAATTTTCAGAGCCAGCAAGCACTGCAGGTACCACAACTGCATGCATATCAATGAACCTGATTGTGCCGTGAAAAGCGGGGTTGAAAGATTTGAAATAAGTGAATCAAGGTATATTAACTATTTAATGATGATGGAGGTTGAGCCAGGAAAATATCGATAGCAATGCCCCCCCGTATGTTGGAAACTATACCCTCGTTTGCACATGCAAATGGAAAATAGTTTATAAGTTTATGACCTGACGATCTGACGGGTTAATGTTCAAAAGCAATTTCATATCGGGACTCATACTTTTTGTGATGCTTGCATTAAATGGAATTACCATTTACAGCATCAATAAAAGGTATGTTACCTATCTCAACGAAACACTCCTGGAGCAATCCCAGCATTGTGGTGAGTATATGGAGAACACACTCCTGCAATTCTCCAGCGACATCAATAATGAACTTGGCAGGCACGAGTACTCCGAGATATTCGGAGATCCTGTAAAATTTCAGGAAGCTACACTAGAGCCTGCGTCTGTTCTATACCAAATACCGGGATCTGATTACCAAGATCTCTGTCTATGATAATAAGAGGAATTTTTATGCCCTTTATCTGGAATCTGAGGATAATTTCGGCAAATCGGACCGCTTTGTGGTGGATAGTTTTCCAATGCGTACCCAGAAAAGACTATATCCACGGGACAGGGTTGAGCAACAGGGCAGTATTTTGAAATATTACTAGCCCTATTTTGGCCAGGATGTGGTAACTGGGAATGTGGTTGTGGAAGTGGATATCAAGAGATTTGCCATGGACATTTTCAACCTCTATCCGCAAGGGAAGACTGTGAACTGGCAGTGGGTTCTTGGTGGGGATGGGAACATCATTCTTGATAATTTCCCTACCGATTCATTCCAAATAGAGGATTTGAGTCTGCTTGCTGATAGTATTGAAGCGGAGGCCACTGGAATTCTAGAGCATACTTTTGTAGATGAATCCGGAAGCAGAGATAAGGTTTATACGGCTTATTATCCATTGAGTATCTACTCCAGGAAAATGGGCGTCATGTTTTCTGTGAGTCGCTATCAGTTTTTCAATTTCTTTATTCACCGGAACCTTTTAGTGGCCATATTCTCACAGCTGCTGGCCACGGGATTGGTGATATACCTGCTGGTTACAATGGGCAGACAGAAGAAACGGGAGAAGCGGTTGAAGTTGTCAGAGATTGTGCTTAGACAGATCATTGAACATTTCCCGATGGGGATCATGATCATCGATGAGATGAATATCATTCGGAACATCAACAGTGCGGCTCAGAAGATGCTTTTCCTTGGAAAATCGGATAATCTGGTGGGTAAGGATTTTAGCAAACAATTTCTAATTTCAAATAAGTACCTGCTCAGTGACGGACCCAGCCCCTTCCTGGATGAATCTCATTACCTCTATTATGAGAAAGATGGAATTGAAACGGTGATTTACAGATCCGAAAAGGTCACCAACATAGGAGGAGAAGAACTAAAGTTGATCGCTTTAATTGATGTATCACCACTGGAGAAATCCAGAAAGGTCGAGGTGGCAGCCAATAAGGCCAAATCAGATTTCCTGGCCGCCATGAGCCATGAGATTCGTACCCCCATGAATGGAATACTGGGAATGGTGAATAGTCTTCTGGAACAGAAAATCCGGCAAAGAGCTTAAGGGGAAAATCGACATTATCAAGCGTTCAGCTGAACTCCTGATGACGATCATCAATGATATACTTGATTTTTCCAAAATTGAAGCGGGTCGCATGATGCTGGAGGAGATTCCATTCAATCTTATCTGAAGAAATGGAACTGGTGGGTGAGCTCTTTGATTCTCTTGCAGAGGAAAAGGGTCTTGAGTTAAATATCGATCTGAAACCAGATGTTCCCAACAAACTAATTGGTGATCCATTCAGGTTACGGCAGGTAATTACTAACCTGGTAAGCAATGCGGTGAAGTTTACAGAAAAGGGCAGGATTGTTATTGGCGCCACCCTGATGGAGTCCTACAAGAGCCAGGTCAATATTCTGTTCACTGTTGAAGATACGGGAATTGGAATTCCCCGGGACCGGATCAAGGAGATCTTTGGAAGTTATACCCAGGCCAGGGGATCAGTCACCCGAAAATTTGGAGGAACCGGTCTGGGAACCACCATTGCCAAACAGCTTGTGGAACTTGATGCACGGCGAGATTTGGGTGGAAAGTCCATCTTCCATCACCATGGAAGAGGGATATCCAGGCTCAAAGTTCAGTTTTACCATCGATGCCTATTCCAATGAAAGAATTCCCAAAAGTTTCAATTTTGAGCATATTACCAGGTTGAACGAGATCAATGCACTGATTCTTACAAAAGAGTCAGATCCTTCCAAGAATACCATGGCCAGAATGCTGGAAAACTTCGGATTAAATGTGGTGACTAAGATTTACCAGGAGAGCACTGTAGATAGTGTAAGTCATCATTTACAGGTGAAAAGAGACAACTACCACCTGATCGTGCTGGTGGATAAAAACCAGCTGGATGGATTTGCCCTTGCTCAGGAATTGCAGAATAAGGACCTCACAGATTATTATCCTATTGTGCTGGTGAGTTCCAATGATAAAGCAGGCAATTATAAGACCTGTCGGAAACTGGGTATTGATTATTACCTCATTGAACCTTTCGAAACCAAAGAAGTATTTGATATTTTATCAGAGAACTTCTCGGGAATTGAAGATCGTAAGAGCCTGGAGCCCATGATCAATGCACTGCCGTCAGAGCTATCCATCCTGGTGGCCGAAGATAACCTGATCAATCAGAAAGTGGCACAATCCATCTTCAAGAACATTGGATATGAAATAGATATTGCAAAAAATGGCCGCGAGGCAGTAGAGATGGCCGAGAAGAACAAATATGATGTGATCTTCATGGACCTGTTGATGCCAGAAATTGATGGCTACCAGGCAACCGAACAGATTGCGCAAAGCGGGGTATACGCTGCCAATTGTTGCCATGTCGGCAGATGATAATGATAAAACCAAAGCTGCAGCTTTTAAGGCAGGAATGAATGAATCTGTGATGAAGCCCGCCAGGGTGGAAAATATTAAGCAATTGCTGATTAAACTATTTTCAACAACCATTTAATAGCATGCGATCACACGACTTAGAATACAGGATTATCGGAGATGACATCCAGCTTGTAGAGATTGAACTTGATCCCCTGGAGACAGTTATCGCTGAAGCCGGATCCATGATGTATATGGATAACGAGATTCGTTTTGAAACGAAGATGGGTGATGGTTCAGAGCCCAATCAAAGTCTGATGGGAAAACTTCTCTCGGCAGGTTCACGGGTGCTCACCGGAGAATCCCTTTTTGTGACCCACTTTACCAACCAGGGACCGGGTAAAAAGAAGGTCGCATTTGCAGCCCCATATCCGGGGAAAATCATCCCCGTCGAACTGGGAAACCTGGGGGGGTCGCTGATTGTGCAAAAAGATGGATTTCTTTGTGCTGCAAAAGGAACGAAAATCTCAATCACACTGAACCGCAGATTAGGAAGCGGTCTTGTGGGTGGTGAAGGATTTATACTTCAGAAACTTGACGGCGATGGCAGAGCCTTTATGCATGCAGGTGGCACTGTAATTGAACGGAGGCTAAACAATGAGATCCTCAAGATTGATACAGGCTGTATCGTGGCCTATACTCCAGGGATTGACTTTAATATTGAAGCTGCTGGTAACCTAAGATCCATGGTCTTTGGGGGAGAAGGGATTTTCCTTGCCACACTTCGTGGCACAGGTACAATTTGGCTTCAATCCATGCCCATCCGAAAATTGATACAGGCCATCTCACCCCATGGAAAAAATGTAAAAAAAGAGAGCCGCTCACTCTTGGATAATTTTCTTGAACGCTAGGCCAATGAATAAGCGAAATGGCTGATGTGATCCAAATAGAACAGTTCATTTCCCTTTCAGCCGGCCATCCTGTAGTCGATGTTCGCGCTCCATCAGAATTCGGCCAGGGACACATTCCAGGCGCTTTCAATATTCCCCTGTTTGATGATCATGAAAGAAAAGTAGTTGGCACAACATTCAAGCAGGTGAACAAGGAGGCTGCCATGTATGTGGGATTGGATTTTGCCGGAAAAAAGCTTGTGGCTCTTGCCAAGGAAGGAGAAAAGAAGGCGGGAAAAAAGAAAACCTTATTGGTACATTGCTGGAGAGGAGGCATGCGGAGTAGAAGCATGGTTTGGCTTTTTGAAACCCTGGGTCTGACCTGTTATCTGCTGGAGGGTGGTTACAAGTCATACCGTCGATTTGTCAGAACTGAATTCAGCAAGCCATTGAAGCTGAATGTTATAGGAGGCCGAACTGGAAGTGGTAAGACCGATATTCTTCACCACTTGAAGGAGAAAGGGGAACAGGTTATCGACCTGGAGGGATTGGCCCATCACAAAGGTTCTGCATTTGGCGCCCTGGGGGAGTTTCCCCAGCCGTCAACGGAACAATTTGAGAATGACCTTGCTGAAGTATTGCTGACCATAGACAGAAGCCAAAACGTCTGGATCGAAGACGAAAGTCGAAATGTAGGAAAATGTGTCATTCCCGGGGAACTATATGAAATGATGCGTGAAGGTGAATTGATATTTCTGGATATTCCAAGGGAAAAGCGCGCCCGGTACCTGGTTAAGCATTATGCGGAGTATGACCGTGAATCATTGAAAGCATGCATCATAAAGATCCAAAATAAGTTAGGTGGAGTTCAAACAAAAGAAGCACTTGCCTCCGTTGATAGGACAGAATTTTACCAAACTGCTATGTTGACACTTCATTACTACGATAAGGCCTATATGCATTCCCTTGATAAAAACCATAGCACATACCATGTCATTCCTTCCGAAATTGTTGATCCGGTTATCAATGGGGAACTCCTGCAAAAGCATATATTTGCACCCAAGAGTAAAAGGGTATGAAAAAAAGAGAGGATTTTGAGTTGCTGGCGCCAGCCGGCAGCTATGAATCATTAACAGCTGCCAGTCAAGGTGGGGCCGACGCGATCTATTTTGGAATCGAGCAATTGAACATGAGGGCAAGATCTTCGGCGAATTTTACAACGGAAGACCTGTCTCGCATCGTTTCCCTGGCAGGAGAACAGGGGATGAATACCTACCTGACCCTCAATACTGTGGTTTATAACCACGAATTGGACCAGATGAAAAAGATTATTGATCTGGCAGTGGATCAAGGTGTTTCTGCAATCATTGCTTCTGACCAATCGGTGCTTCAGTATTGCAACAGTGTGGGTGCAAGGGTACACCTCTCCACACAGTTGAATATCAGTAACATTGAGACACTGAAGTTTTATGCAACATTTGCTGATGTGGCAGTTCTGGCAAGGGAGCTTGACCTTGAACAGGTGAAGGATATGGCCGAAACCATATCAATGGAAGGGATCAAGGGTCCGTCAGGTGAGACTTTCCGAATTGAAATGTTTGTTCATGGGGCGCTTTGCATGGCCATATCCGGCAAATGTTATTTGAGTCTGCATGCCCATAACCATTCGGCCAACAGAGGGGATTGTTTTCAGGTTTGTCGCAGGGGATATACGGTTGTTGACAAGGACCGGGAAGTGGAACTGGACATTGACAACGAGTACATTATGTCCCCCAAAGACCTTAAGACCATTCATTTTCTTAATAAGTTACTGGATGCAGGGGTGTCGGTATTGAAAATTGAAGGAAGAGCACGTTCCCCCGAGTACGTAAAGACTGTTACTGCCTGCTACAATGAAGCCATACATGCATATGTAGATAACACTTTTTCTGAGGAGAAGATTATAGATTGGGATTCCCGTTTATCTGCTGTCTTTAACAGGGGATTTTGGGATGGATATTATCTGGGACAACGATTAGGAGAATGGAGTGAGAAATACGGATCCAGGGCCACCCATAAAAAAGTATATGTTGGCAAAGGAAGCAACTATTTTGATCGCATTGGTGTGGCAGAAGTCACTGTCGAAAACGACAGCCTGGATGTGGGAGATCAAATCCTGATTATGGGACCAACCACGGGAGTCATAGAAAGCACCATTAAAGAGCTAAGGATCGACGAACTAGACTGCAAGTCTGCCACCAAAGGGGAGAAATGCTCCTTTCCAGTGGAACAGGCCATCCGGAGGTCAGATAAAGTGTTTAAACTGGTACCCCGGTAGGTTACCTTTTTAAAAGAATTCGCACTATCGTAGAATCGTGCGGATCCGATGAGAGAACAAATATTTTTCCATGATGATAGGATTCAATGATCCTCTTGGAGAGTGAGAGTCCAAGTCCCCAGCCCCTTTTTTTAGTGGTATACCCTGGTTTGAATATGGTTCTGAACTTTGATTTGGAAATACCTTTCCCCGAATCCTCCGCATCGATAATGACACTGTTCTCAGTCTCCACAGCATGAAGAATGACACGCCCACTTCCCTCAATAGCATCGGTAGCATTCTTGCAAAGATTCTCTATGACCCATTCAAACAGTGTTTCGTTCAACCTGATACGGATAGGTTTCTCAGGGATATCCAGCAGATATTCAATGCTTTCAGGACCACGGTTCCGCATATAATCTAGACTATCGGTTAGGATTTGAGAAAGATCCGACTCCTTAAGGGCAGGTTTTGATCCAATCTTGGAAAACCTGTCTGTGATCTTCTCAAGCCTTGAGGCATCCTTTTGCATCTCTTCCACCATTGAAGAATCCAGCTCCGATTGCTTGAGCAGCTCCACCCAGCCCAAAAGGGAAGAAATGGGTGTTCCCAGCTGATGGGCGGTTTCTTTCGACATCCCTGTCCAAACCTCGTTCTGTTCCGCTTTCCTGGAGACACTGAATGCAATGTAGGAAACAAGAATAAACAAAATGATCACTCCCAGCTGTACATATGGGAAGAAAATCAATTTTCTGAGAAGGATGGAATCACGATAGAAGATATATTGAAATTCATTCTCACCCAGATTGATGACCAGGGAATCATTCTCTTCACGTGCGTGATCAAGTTGTCTCTTGAGATATTTAGGATCCTCGATCTTTAATGAATCGAGGTTCTTGTGGTTCAGAATATTTCCATCAGAATCGGTAAGGATCACCGGGATATGGGTGTTACTTTCAATCACCGAAAAAGGAAAAGCCAGGTCCGTATCGAAATCAGCCGAATTCATGATGCGAATGGCTTCGGCCCATATCTCTACCTTCAGTCTTTCAGTGACCTCAATGTGGTTTACCAGCCTGTTGGTGTACCATAGCGATCCAACACCGATCAGTATGGCCGCCAGCAGCAGGATCTGTTTCCAACGTTGTTTTTTGCTGTAAATGTCCAATCTATAGCTATTTAAAGAGGTTCTTCATCAATAACGAATTCTCTTGCCGGTTTATTCTGAAGGGTGTCCTTTTTTGATCGGTTCTTTCTCCACCAGCCCTTTTCCCTAATTTCTTCTTGATTGTTGAAACCATCAGGCTCATCCGTAAACTCGAACCTGAATAGCTCCTCCTGGTCCTTTTGCCGTTGGTTTTCCTCAATGACCGATTCGTCACGCTTGAAAAGTCCCAATTCACTGTTCAGGATCTTCTTCAACTCTGTTTTTTCATGCTTCAGATCGTCACGGATTTTCTGCGCTGTTTTCTCCCTGTCCAGTTCAACATTGGCTCCCGAACCTGTATTTGTGATCTTTAGGAACAGGATTCGGGTGTCTGATTCGTCCTCTGCAATATCGAATTCGGTATTTCTGGATCCGCGTGCTTTGTTATATAATAAATCAGACAGTTTAAGTTCTAGCCTGTAATCATAATGGTTGTCAAATCCATGGGTGCCAGATGCTGAAAGATTCAAGGCGTTGGACTTTATATCCATGGAGGGGATGATCACCTGTTTATCTCTCAGAAGAATCGTGTTTTCCAGGGTTTCAAACTTTATATCCTTAAGTTCTTCCACCTCTATGAACCGTGAAAGTGCAAGAATTGGAGAGAATCCAAGCAATTCACCATTTTGTATGCTTATATCATTTTCACTCAAAATTGATTGGGTGCGCATGGTAAAGGAGGAATCAAATTCTGCTGAAAACACCGATGTACCTGAAATGGATCCCTTCAAATGCTCATGTGTAATTTGGGTCTGTCCAAAGTTGTTGAATGCAAAAAAGAGCTGTTGGATGTCCATGTTAAATAGACTGGCATTGACATTCGTGTAAATTTCTCCTTTTGAATCCTGAATCATTCCAAATGCTCCCTTAAGGCTACCCTCCATGGTCTGCATATTGAGTGAATCAATATAAAAGAAAGGTGCATCATAATGAGCAATGCCACGTACATTATTGGCCCTGAAACGATCCTTTTTGAAATCATTGACGATGAAATCCAATTTCAAATTGAGATTATGGGGAAATTTTATGGATGGACTTTTGCCTTCTTCTTTTCCCGATAAACCATTAAGCACCTCATGAAGGTCAAATTGGTTGGAGCGGAAGGTGGCAGAGGCAACCAATTCCTCATCACCATCCAATAAGAAAGAGATCAGATTCAGCCCTGAGCCGGCCACAGTGAAATCTGTTTCCCCAAAGTTACCCGAGATCGAGGGTTCCCAAAAATCATTATCGATAAATACAGTTCCACTCAGCGCAGAAAACGGGACACCCCCCTCTGTGATTTTAACCATTACATCTTCCAGAGATATTCCCCCGGATACGTCGAAAGCAAGGAATTTCTCTCCACGGGGCTTCAAACGGTCATAGGACCCCGATACTTGGATATCGCTCATCACAGTTCCGGTGGCCTGGTAAATGGGAATTGATTCATACCATTGGATCCATTGTTCAGGGTGAATATCCCCCTTTAGTTCAAAAGAAAAATTGGGATCATAGAAATTATGAATCTGGCCACGTCCCGAAATATGATCTTTACCAAAAACAGCACTGATGGATTCTATTTTCAGAGAGGTGGTCACGGGATTAAATTCCCCACCATTTGAATAGGTACCGGTCAGGTTGAGGTTTTTCACCGAAAAAGGGAACCTGTCCCAGCGAAGGTTAGCATTGGACGTCTGAAAATCAGCTTGAATCTGAGGTGTCCGGGTAGAGTTTGCCATACCAGTAACTCTGGCATATAATTGAAGGATTCCGTTTCCACGGATTCCCTTCAATGTATTGCTCATTTCACTGGGCAACAGGTCAAGAACCTCATGGATTTCCAGATCCCTGGCTGCAGCATAGAGGTCAAGTTCAATTCCGTCGCCCTGATAAACTTCAAATGTTCCGTCAATATCAGCCAGGATCCTGTCAACCTGCAACTGGCCGGCCTTTATGGTATACAATGAATCATTTACATCCAGGTTCAATTTTGCCAGAATCTCCCTGTTTGATGCATAGAGTATATCCTTATTAGAGATCTCGTTCAGGAAACCTTCCAGGGAACCTTTGATTTGAGTACTGCGTTTGGAAAATTTCCCTTTCAGATCAAGCTGGTTCAAAATGCCTGAGGATTTCAGTTGTTTGGCCTGATTATTCAGCAGTATATGAAAATCACTTACCCTTAACTGGGATAAGTTGATCTGCTGATCATCCTTTTCCTCCCGGTTTTCGGCAGCCATTATTTTGTAATTACCTTCACCAAGCCGGTCTGTGAAAAGGTGCAGGGCTCCGTTTTTAACTTCAAGTTGCCTGATGTTGTATTTTTTCCGAATCAGCCCGAACAGGTTGAAACGTCACACTCACTGTTTCGGCTGTCATCAGTGTGTCGGCCCCAGCTCCTTCAAATTCTTTGGTATTAAAGTTGTGACTCGACCAAATGGTAATATCGCTGAGAATAATGGAGGTATTGGGAAATTTATGAAACACCCTTACAGAGATTTCCTCAACGTCTATCTTACTATCAAGTCGGTTATTGACCTGGTCCATGACATAGCTTTGAAGGTCATTCCCGTAAAATTTGACCACAACCACCCCTGCAATGGCCAGAAGCAGCAATGTGATCACTACAAATGCTGAAAGGTATTCAAGTATAATTCTGGCCTGGCGCTTCATTATCAATTTAGAAATTCACTGAAGTCATACCGGTCATCAAGTTCCACCGGGGTTTGGTTATAACGGAATAATCTGACAGATCGTTTACCAATCAGGATCATTTTGCGATCTTCCACAAGGAACATGCACCCCTCTCTTAAGCCCAGAACTGTATCGGTCGGATTGGCAGCCAGGTATTCCATGATACGGTCTTCCCTTGTCTCTCCGGCATGCCCAGGAGGATTCAGATCGGTATAGTGAGGATTGATCTGGAAGGGGATCAGGTTAAAAGCATGGAAACCTTCAGGTTCCAGGATAGGCATATCGTTGGTGGTTCGAATGGATGGACAGGTAACATTGCTTCCTGCACTCCATCCCACATAGGGTGTTCCCGCAAGCACCTTTTCTCTGACTGGTTCGATCAGTCCATTCTCCTGAATCAATTTGATGAGTTGAAAAGTGTTTCCGCCACCCACTACAATTGCTTCAGCAGCCCTTACCGCTGCTACTGGATCAGATTCATGATGGATGGAAGTTATTTGATGGCCAATTTCAGAAAACCTCTCCTTCACCCGTGCTTCATAATCATCAAAAGTGATGGTTACTCCCGCATATGGCAGGAACAGACAATTGAGGGATTGTTCGCCCAGGAACTCTTTGATGTTATGTTTTGGGTAATCGAGGTAAGCTTCACCTGCATTGGTTGAATTACTGATCAGAAGCAGTCTCATCTGTGGTGATTTTTGGTTCACCAACAAAGTTAATATTTTAAGGAAGGCTGCAAGCCATAAAAAAACCGGTCAGCCCGGGAACATCCCGAAACCGACCGGTCCGACGGTAGTGGGAAAATTTTTAAAACGGAATCAATGTTAGCCCGATGGCAAAGGGATATAATTCTGGTCCGCCGTTCTCACTAAATAGTGATGTGAAATAGTAATTCGCATACAAGTTAATCGCCCTGTATCCAACGCGAACGGTTGCTCCATACCTTAAAGGAGCCAGGTTGTAATCACCCTTTGATTTCTCCTTGGACTTCTGCCCGCTTATTTCATACTTGATCTTGGTGTTGGAAGCGATTTTCACTCCACCGATAAGTCCGCCTGATAAATGAATTCTCTTTCTGCCGGCAGGTATTTGAAATTCAAGCAGCAGGGGTGCGGTTAAATAGGTCATATTCAGTTTAGACTTCACCATATTCCCTGCATCAATGGGAATATATTCCACAATGACACCATTGGCATCTTTGGTGATGCTGTTCTGATAGTCAAACACATAATTTGTCCATTCAAATCCAAGACCAGTGACCAATCCAACCTTGTCGGTTCCTAATCCAATTCCATATTCCAGGATATTCAGGTTGACGTTCCATGATCTTCCTGTATTCAGATCCATGAAGATCTGATCTGTTGGAAGGTTCATATTAAAATTGGGAGTCACAAAGTTGTTTAATCCCAGTTCAAGCCCTGCATAGTGGGGCCTGAATTTCTTCTTCTTTTTCTTTTGGTCGGCAGGGGGATCTTCATCAGGCCTCGGCTCATCCATTTCAATGACCTTGATCTGGGTTCCTTCATCCCCTTCCACGATGCTGATTCCCCGTGAGCCCAGTATCACTCTTACGGTATCACCATTTTCCTCTATAATAAGTACTTCATTTTCCCCGAGGGTAACCTTGGTTTTGTCAGGAGATTCTATAACCTCCACTTTATTCATAACATTTACTGTATCAGACACCTCCGGCACCTCCGGAGCAACCGATACTTCAGGCACCTCCGGTACTTCCGGCACTTCCGGTACCTCCGGCACTTCCGGTACCTTCTGGCACTTCCGGTACAACAGGTGCATTTTCAGTTTCCTGTGCATAAACAGGGAATACCATTAAACAGGCTATCAGTAGTACAATTACTTTTTTCATTACTTAGGATTTTATTGATTTGGTGGTAGGACGGAATGGGGATGAAAAAGTTACAGGTGGCGATTAAAATTTTAATCCAATGACCACCACATCATCGATTTGCTCATTATCTCCTTTCCATTTCTCGAAGGCCTGGTCCAGGAGAATCCCCTGTTCGCGCATCTCCTTTTCGGAGTTGGATACCAGGAGCTCTTTGAAAGTACGGTATTTTAATTTTTTTCCAAGCGGCCCGCCAAACTGATCTGCATAACCATCAGAGAAGAGGTAGACGATATCACCGGGTTTGAGTTTGATTTCCTGAACCCTGAAAGGATTCATTACCTCGTGAATGGAGACCGGCATTTTATCGGTTTTGAATTCTGTTAATTCTCCGTCGCTTACCAGGTAGAGGGGATTATTGGCACCGGCAAACTGCAATCTTCGATCTTGACGGTTGTATTTACAAACCATCATATCCATCCCATCCTTGGCAGCTCCAGGATCGCCTTTCTGGTGAAGGGTCTCCATGATCTGGCGGCGCAACTCATTAAGCAACTCATCCGGATCAATCTGCGGATGTTTGTTCACAATCTCGTTCATCAGAGTCATGCCAAGCATGCTCATAAATGCACCCGGGACACCGTGCCCCGTACAATCAGCAGCAGCCACATAGAGGTGATACAATTGATCACTGACCCAGTAAAAATCACCACTTACAATATCCCTGGGTTTAAACAGGATAAAGTGTTCTGGAAGGTGATTCTTTCAGCAATTGTGCGGAGGGCAACAGTGAATTCTGAATCGTCAGGGCATAATTGATGCTGTCCATGATCGATTTCTGCTGTTGTGCGATCTGGTCCCGCTGGAAACGGGCAAAATCCCGCTGGGCTTCAATCTCTGTATTGGCTACTTCCAATTCGTGGGTTCTTTCCCGGACCTGTTGTTCCAGCTTGTTTCTCTGGGCTTTTATGGCGCTGATCCTTATGATATAGAACAGGTAGGTAATTACAACGAACACGAGAACGAGAGAAATTCGGAAAATCCATGTATTGAACCAGGCTTTACGAATGGCAAACTCATATTTCTGGAAGTATCCCCAGATGTTATTTTTCCCTTTTGCTTTATAGATAAACTCATATTTGCCCGGTGGAAGGTTGCTATAGTAAGCTTTGTATTCACTTCCCCTGGAGTAGGAGGAAACATTGTTTCCGGTACCACGCAGATAGTATTCATACTCAACTGAAGTCTCATCGGAAAATGAGAGCGCGCTTATTTCGAATTCGAAGTTATTTTCATTATGGGAAAATGTCTGTCCGTTTATCACCTCCACCTGTTCACCGTTGAGAAACATTTTCTCTATATAACAAAGGGGTGAATAGTCAAGGGTCGATTTGGCCCGGATATTAAAATTTGATATCCCATGATAGGTTCCCACCCAGAGAAGATCATTTTGATCTAAAAAAAGGCCGGCTGTGGTGATTTCATCACCGCTGAGACCGTCTTTGGTATTGATGGTGAATTCAAAATCCTGATTGCTTGTATTGTAGTAACTAAAGCCCTTATTTGTGCCCAGCCACAGGTAATTTCTGTTTTTCGCAGGAAGGATCGATTTTATTACCATCTCCCGGTCAAAACTAGAAAGCTCCAGCTGATCGAAACGACCATCCCGAACCAGACCGATCCCACAATCGGTACCCACCCAAATATTGCTTCCATCCTCGTTTTTATAAAGGGACCACACGTTGCAGTCTGTTTCTTGCAGCAATTCAAACTCAGTCCCGTTAAAGGCAACAAAACCGGTACTGTTTCCACCAATGATTTGACCTTCCAGTTCAATGAGCTGGAAAATGTTTGATGTAAATCTATTCTTTAATTGGACGGGCTGGGAGTAGAAAGTGGGAAAGTAGTAGATTACCCCGTTAATTCCGGTGAGTAGAAAGATCTCTCCTTTGCTGGTGACAAAGACATTCTCAAAGCTGTGAGCAATCTGATTAAACTTGGTTTGTCGGACTATCTCCAGTGAATTGACGCTTACTTCATATAAACCCTCATTATTGGCCAGGAGAATATTATTATTAGGTAAAATCGTCCCTGTAAACTTTGTGCTGCTGGTTCGCGTTTGAGAGGTAAAATTATTTAGCTTATTGTTTTGGAAATAGAATATCCCATTATCAGAAGCGATCCAAATGCGAGTTCGATTATCCTGGAAGATCGAATAGACGTGACTATCAATGATGCCCGGGTTGAAGTTCCTTAAGCCCCTCCGGTTGGTCAGCCGCTGCAATCCACCGGAAAAGCCGATCCAGATGTTGTCTTCCTGGTCGATCAGAAAGGAGAGGATCTTATTGTTCTTGATCCCGATCTCCTGTTCATATATGATGGGCTGCTGGTCAGTGGAGATCACCTGCATGATCCTTGAATCCGTGATCAGCCATACTGAACCGAACTTATTGGTGGTAATATCGGAGATTATATTTACCGGGAACTGAAGTCGTTTGTTAAGGTCATATGAAACTGCATCAATCCGGTATTCCAATAAGATCGGAAAGATGGGTGATTAAGAGCCCTTCCCTGGTGGAGATCCATATGCTGTCGTTGGCATCAATATAAAGGGAGTAACTATCCGTATTGCTGAGCTGAGTAACTCTTTCATTTTCTGGGTCATACATGAAAACGCCCAGGATGGTGGCCATCAACAGGTGACCTGTACCAGGATCTTCGGTGATTTGGTAGATGATAGCTGGCAATACGGAATACTCGGCATTCATATGCCGGATACCCTGAAGGTCTTCCATATATAATCCATCATCACCAATGAACCATCGGTTATCTCTTGAATCAACGAAAACCTTGTTGAAGGAAATACCATCCAGAAGGGTTTCAATGGTTGTGTCACTCCGGAATTTTGCAATTCCACTGGTGGTGGCAAAATACATCATCCCACTGCTGTCCTGTTCAATATCTCTAACCGAGTTACCTGGCAATCCTTGCTCATGATTAAAGACCACCATCTCCCTGCCATTGTATCGTACTGCTCCTGAGTTCGTGCCAAACCAGAGGTACCCTTTTTGATCCTGGAAAATTGAAAAAATATCCTCCTGAGGAAGACCATTTTCAGCACCATAGTTCACATAGGGCAATTGCCCTTTCAGGAAACTCTCATAATAACTATGGATAAAAGCTTCTGGCGCCTGAAGTGTATTTCCTCTCAATGCTTTTAACAGTATACCTATCAATCCCTGATTTCGGGACCGTGTGATGAAACTTTCGACCTCTTTCTGCAGTTCTGGCTGATCTTTACGCAGGCCCCAGCTTACATTTAGACTACCCAATTCCAGTTTACCTTCCAGTTCGGGATAGGCTGATAATTCATAGAAGGCATTGTAAATAATGGTGTAGTCGGCTTTTCCTGCCACCACATCAGGAATGAAATTATTAACATTTTCGTAATAATAGTTGGTAATGCCGTTTTCCTTTAAAATGTCCTCATACACCGTTTGATTACCTGTTACACCCTTGAACTTTTTGAGATCCTCAAGGGCGTTGATTTCGACGTTTTTCCTTGCAATAACTGTATAAGCCGACGGATATACAGGGATCATGTTCACCTTATTGGTACGCCAGTCAAGCGGAGCAAAAGTCTCACAGGCCAGATCAAAATAGTTAAACCACTCAGGGGTGTAGGAAGAATCCCTGTGGATCGCTCCATCCTTGGCCTGCCAGTATTTTCCAAAATCAGGTGTGACAACAAATTCGAGGGTGACACCCAGGTAATCGGCAAATTCTTCAGCAAGGGCATGCATAAACTGTTTCTGACCGCCTTCACGGTAAATAAAATCCCTTTCCCGAAGAGCCACCACCAGCTTTTTGGATTCCAGGATTTCGTTCAGGTCTCTATGGTAGCGGTCAAGCTTGAGGTTTTTACCGAGGTTGTCCAGGTAGGAAGAATAGGTAATTCCAAATCTTCGGTTGAAGATTTCATCCAAAACTCCATTACTGGCAATGGTCTCAAAAAAATTCTCCACCTCCTGGATAAGAGGATTGTTCTTGTCCACCGCCCAGGCCATACGGGTAATGTCACTAATGGGAAATGCAATTTTATACTTTTGTCCACTGTTGGCATTGAAAGCCAGGGCTTCGTCGGCATCCAGAACAATTCCATAAACACTGTTATTTTCTAAAAGTTGTTTAGACTCTGCGCTACTTTCTGTGGGAACAAGGCGGATTCCATTTCCGATGGAGGCATTGATTTCCTGAAGGTGCTCTTCATGGGTGGAATAGGCCAGGAATGCGATCTGTTTGCCCAACAGCCCTTCGAATCCACGCGGAATTACTTCATTTTTACGGATCATCAACAATTCGGCAGACTGAAGGGTTTCAGCGAATCCAAATAGTTTCTTCCGCCACTCCATAATTGTAAAGGTAGAGCAGATGATATCGGCACTTTTCAAAACATCGGGAGTATAACGAAGGTCCGGATTTGTCTCAAGATCAGGAGGTCTCACTCCGTCCTTCATAAAGGCTTCCTCCCAGTCAATTAACACTTCTATCAACTCCACATTCAGATATCGTGCGAATTCATGGGCCAGATCATAATTGATGTTCTTCAAGTCATCGGAGGTAAATGCTACCCAGATTTTTCCGCTTCGCCTTATCTCCTCCAAGCTTCTACTCAATGCCCCAAATGAAAACAGGATAAGAAACAGGAGTAAAAAGAGTCTTCTTGAAAGCATAATGGTTACTTTTCAAAGAACTCCTTCAATCCCCCAAAATAGTAGGTATCCCATCCATGAGCCATATCATCATAAGCTTCAGGCGGGATGTTGGTGTGATGGAGTTCTATCTTAGTGAAATGCCTGTCAGGCCGAAGTGTGATGGTCACAATGGACTTCTCATCCTGGTTGCCGAAATACCACTCCTGAACAATTCTGCTATCCTTTTCAAATTCCAGGTTCATCCCTTCAATATCTCCATCGAAGAGAGAAAATTCTGTTCCCGGTTCCTCCTTCATCGTTGCTTGACTCCCGGTCCAAAGCGTGATGGAAAAGGGATTGGTAAGTGCGGCAAAGATCTCAGAGGGGGTACCCTTGATTCGGTAGTATTTTCGGAGTTCTTGCATGATCAGTTTGTTGTTACCAAAATTAAAGTTTTTTATGGAATAACCGCAGTGCGCAACCCTTTCTTGACTGAATGCATCCTTTGAGTGATAATAGACTTGTATTTAGTATCTTGTATTCTAAACTCCAACATCATGAGAAATTCCGCACCATATATATTGGCATTGATGGTTTGGGTAGTCTTGCCCCTCAAGTCTGATGCCCAATCCACCTTCTCAGCAAATAGTTATATGCAGTTCCTTGAGCTGCATCAGGATTACTCCGGGGAACAATTATTGGAGGATCATCAAGCAAAAACCACATACTATTCCAGCCGGCAATATCCAGCCGATCTTTCATCCATTCCATGGTATGATTCGCTGAACAGCAGGTATCAGTTTACGGCAGATGAAAACAGCCTGCTTCGTCAGAATTACTTCATGGTTTCGGAGCGACTGGAATCCATTGACTGGGCCAGCGCCTTTATCAGTTTATACAGTAACGATCTGCCCTTATTTATTAGTTCGGATTTTATTCTTTCCACCCTGCATAACTCCTATGATGCCATTTTGCAGACCATCGAGTGGCAATTATTGGAGCCCAATCTAATAGAGTTATTGCAAGCCATGTATGACCATGTCCCGGAACTGCTGAACAGCTATTCGGCCGACAACCGGTTTGAGGATATTCTGAAAGATGTGGACTTATATATATCTGTGGCATTAACATTGGCCGAAAATGTGGAATACCTGCCACAATATGATACTCCTGGAAAGTACCAGGAGGTAATGAATGCCATTGGGGAGGAACAAATGACCTCCATGAAACTTTTTACCGAAACCAAAACCCGGAAGATCGATTTCAGTCAGTTTACACCGAGGGGACATTACAATAAGGAGATTTACACCCGCGATGGAGTGATTACGCTTGAAAATTATTTCAAAGCGATGATGTGGCTGGGAAGAATCGATTTTCTTCTCACTGCACCACCTGATAATCCTTGGGAGCCAGGTTGGACAGAGGATGAGTTACGGCGAATGCAACTTGGAGCATTGTTGCTGAATGAGGTGTTGTACGGTTGCGGGAAGATGGATAATCTTACCAGGCATGAAGAGATCATATCATTTATGGTTGGTCCGGATGATAACCTGAATCCACTTGAATTGAAGGGGATCAGTGAGCAATTGCTTACCTCAAATCAGGACCTGTTCGAGTCGGCAAATTTTGACACATTCTCGGAACTCCTGAATGCTTCGGACGATTATGGACAAAAGATCATGTCCAATTTCTTTTATGTAGATCCTTTTTCTGAGGATCCCGGGAAGCTTCCGGTCTCCTTCAAATTACTGGGTCAGAAATTCTTAGTGGATTCTTATGTCTTCAGTGAGGTGGTGTATGACCGGATTATCTACAATGGAACCAAGATCTGGAGACCTCTTCCCGATCCCCTGGATGCAATGGCAGCACTGGGCAATGAAGATGCCCTGGCTTTGCTGGAGAATGAATTGGATCAATATAAATATGCTGCAAATATGGCGGGTTTGAAGTACCTGATCGATGCCTATGATGATGATTTCTGGGAGCAATCCCTTTATAATGCGTGGCTTGGATCCATTCGCAGTCTCAATCCACTATCGTCTTCCACCGGACTGCCTTTTTTTATGCAAACCACGGCATGGCATCACGAAAAGTTGAATACCCAGCTAACTTCCTGGGCCCAGTTAAGGCATGATAATTTGCTGTATGGAAAACAGTCCTATACGGGAGGTACCGGTTGTTCTTACCCTTATACCTTTGTGGAGCCCTATCCGGAAATGTATGAAAACCTAAAAATCTTTGCTGAAAAAGCTGCTGGTTTTTTTAGTGATGTATTGGATGGAGAATATATGGTGGACAGGGATCAGATTGTTGATTATTACAATGGCTATGCTGATCTCATGGCACGCCTGGAAAACATTGCTATAAAGGAATTGGAGCATTCCCCACTCTCGGAGGAGGAGATCGCATTCCTCAAGACCATGATTAACAGTTACATGGCCTCCGGACCCGCTATTTCAGGCTGGTACAATGATCTGTTTTTTGATGTGAGTAAGGGGCTCACCTGGGATTTTACGGTGGCCGATGTGCATACACAACCCACAGATATTGCCGGAGCAGTGGTTGGCAATGTGTTGCATGTGGGCAATGGGAAAATCAACATGGGGATTTTCTTAGTGGAAAATCCATGCAATCCTGAACAGCTGATGGCCTTTGCCGGTCCTGTTTCATCATTTCACCAGAAGGTGACCTCCAATTTTAAACGACTGACCGATCAGGAATGGGAGGAGGACTTCTGGGCAGGATATGAATCTTATCCTGACCGACCAGACTGGGTGGGCTCCTACCTTGTGGATCACGATGGGAATGCATATCCCCAGGGCAGGGAACTGAAAGGAGTACTCTATACAGGTACAGGAATCCAACCGGGAAACAAACCACAGGTATTGGATTACCTGCTGTTGTTTCCCAATCCAGCATCGAATATGGCAAACCTTCGTTTCATCCTCAATACAAAGTGTGATTTTTCCTTTGAGGTTTATGACGCTTCCGGACGAATGATACACACCCGGGAACGCCAGGTTATGGTTCCGGCGGAACATAACATATCCCTGCCTGTGGAAAATTGGGTACAGGGATTGTATCTGATTAAAATAGGGATTGGGGACCAATATATGGTGAAAGAATTGCTGGTTCAATAAGCGTTAATCCACCGCTTTGTAAACTTCAGAGATCTCAATCTTCACAATGCGGTAACCTTTCCAAACTTCAATGGCAGCGAAGATAATACCAACAAAAACGGCGAACATCCCGGCATAAAAAAATGCCACGATTAACCAATCAAATGCAGGAGTGCGTGAAGTGATGGTTACACCAATGAGCACTGAACTGACGATAAACAGAGCCACCGCAAGCGAATAACTGAATACTCCATTTCGCACAAGCCAGATGCGGCCGATCAAATGGCTGATCTGGAGTTCAATATTGCTCAATCTGTTGCTGTCATCTTCGTCGATCCTTTCCTGATGAAAGATCTTGCGTTTCTCTTCATTCAACAACCTGATGCGATTTACCACAAGACTGTATTTATTATTCATGCCCAGCAATAACAAACCACAGGCAGATATCATCAGTCCGGGTGCCAGCATTCCCTGGATAAGCTGAACAATAGGCGTTTCCATACAGCGAAATTTTTACCGTACAAATGTCATGATTTAATATGGATATATCAATAAGATGGGTACTATTAAGGAACACCTTATTGCTCATCAAGGAAAAACAATTCTTCTTTCAGGGATATGATCCGGTCCTCAACGATGGCTCTGATAGAAGGAATCCGGGAAGATTTCCTTTCAGTTTCTGGAAGCAGATCCACCTGATCGATATACCTCTGGTAATCTATCAAGGCTTCCTTGGAACGATGCATGCTGTTGTCCAGGATGGAGGCCATTAAATACAAGGCCATCAGGTTGGTACTATCTGCCTCCCACGCAAGGTTATAAAGCTCATATGCTTTTTCATATTTCATCTCGAGTCGAGAAATATTGCCCTGTTCCGAATAGATCCTGGAGCTTACTGATGGGTCTGGCTTCATTAATTCCAGGGATTGATCCAGATGGAACATGGCTTTCTCCTTCTGAGTTGTGCCTGCCAGGCTGGCACCCAGGAAAAAATGGATTTCAGCATCCAAACTATCTTTTTCAACTGCAATTTGAAGTGACTCGATTGCGCCCTGAAAATTGACGGTCATATAGTGGGAAATACCCAAGAATTTAAAAGTAAAAACAGAAGAGTCACCAAGCAGAGCAGCCTTCTTGAAATGGTTGATGGATGGAAATGGATCACCCATTTTGTAATATGCCAGGCCCAGCAGTTTATGGAACTTGATGTTGGTGGAATCTTTCTCCAGAATCCTTTCGCATATAGGAACTGATTTATCTGGCTTTTTAGCCTGGATATAGATGTTACCAAGCGCATAAGTCACGTTTTGATTTTCCGGATAGATACCATAAGCCCTTTCATAATATAATATGGCACTGCTATCATTTTTCCTGGTCAGGATTTCACCAAGCATCATCAGGCTTTGCAGGTTGGTAGAATCTATAGCAAGAATATTTTTAAGAATGGGAATAGCTTCTTTATACTGCTGTGTGAATGAGGCTATTTCAGCCAACTTAAGGAGAGAGGTGATATCTGAGCTGTCAGAATTGATCAACCTGGAATAGATGTCCCTGGATTCAACATAATTGCCGGCAATGTAATACTGTCCTGCCAGCATTTTATTAATTCTGATATCTTCAGAAAACAGAGCACGGGCCTTCTCCAGGGATTGAATGGCATTTTCAGTTCGCCCCAACTGCACTTCTGATAAGGCTTTTAGGTAGAAAGTATTAAACAGGGTGTCTCCGGATTCAATCGCTTCAGAGGAGTATTGGACCACTGCTTCATAATCACCGGAATAGTAAGAATCAAAAAGGGATTGCTGAGCTCTGGCAGTGGAAAGAGTCATCAAACAGAAAAGCACTGTGGTGAGAAGAAGGCGTATAAGGTTCATGGATGGTAAAGTGACCGCTGAGCTATGCCAGCGGCCACACTATCTGAATTTTATTGAAGGGCGAAGTTAATGGGAAACGTGAACATGATATCCACGGGTTTTCCATCGACCTTCCCAGGCTCCCAATCAGGTGATGAGGTTATAACTCGAATGGCCTCTTTTTTAAGGAGCTCGATGTATTTCTCATCAGGAACCGGGGCTTCTTCACTGTTTGGCCGGTAAGCTACCACTACAACTTCTCCCATCTCTTTTCCATCCAGCGAAGGCGGAAGTTCGTTAACATCCGGTATTACAACCTTACCATCGCTGCGAACCACGAATTTCACAAATATTTTTCCAGTTACACCATTTTCTTTGGCTTCTTCCGGATAAATTAAGTTCTTCGCAATGAATCTTCTGAATTCGTTTACCTCTTCACCCTGAAAAGTGGGCATCACGTCGACTTCAGTATAGATTTGATGTTCAGTTGAAGCAGATTTCTTTAGACTGGCATCGTCAGCCAGTAATGTTGCATCTTTTTCTGTGCATGAGACAATTAAAAATGCAACAAATACCAGGGGGAAGATCAGGAATAATTTCCATCTACTTCCTAATTTATAATCTTTGTTTAGCATGTTGATTCGTTTTTTAATTTGACTACTGAATTGATTGGAAATTGAAGCGCTTCCTATATATTGATTTAATATAGACAATTGGTATTTTGTGGGATCGGTTCCGTTTCTTAGAACTGCAGAATCGGCCAGATACTCTAGGTTCTCGATCACAGATTTTCTGAACAACCAGGCCACTGGATTGAACCAGTTGATCAATACAAATAATTCCACCAGAATCCTGTCAATGGAGTGCCACTCCCTCTTGTGGATATTTTCGTGTTCCAGGATATGGTTGAATGAGTCTGTTTTGGCGTAATCAGTATCGATAAAAATATATCCAAAAAAAGAGCTGGCGTGAAAAGAAGAATTCGATAAAACTGTTGTGCCGTTTTTTTCAATGCGTTCAGACCTGATGATTGCCCTGATAATGCCAGCCAGTTGAATGAATAGTTTAAATACACCCATAGAAAGGATTAATAAATAGATGATTATCAGTATATCACCAGCTGAAACTCCACCTGATAGTGTTGGTGTGGAACCTGTACCGAATACGGTTATCTCGTCAAGGTTGAAAGAGACCGGGGCAATTCCATTCAGTGAAAATCGTACATTTTCCGGGATGAAAGGCAGAATAAACGGAAGAATAATGACGCCCATAAGATAAATACGTCGAACGATGAAATTCTTATCCCTTTCGAAAAAGAGCTTGTAGGCTGTGTAAAGGATCACCAGCGATAAGTTAAGCTCGAACAGGTATGAAAAAAAACTATTCATCAGTACTGGCTTTTTGTTTTATTTCTTCCATCATTTTGATAATCTCATCGGCTTCTTTCATGTTGAGGGAGCCACTTTTCCCAAAATGAGAGAGTACCTGCTGCATGGAATTATTGAAATAATCCTTCATCAGGTTTGAAAATCTTTCATTCCTGTACTGCTCTCTGCTTACGACAGGATAATACTGATGAGATTTACCAAAGCTCCGGTGGTCTACAAATCCCTTTTTCTCCATTATTCTAATTATGGTAGAAACTGTATTATAGGCAGGGCGGGGTTCAGGAAAGTGTTGTAACAGGTCCTTTACAAATCCCTCTTTCTCTTTCCAGAGGATCTGCATGATCTGTTCTTCTGCTTTGGTTAAGGTAGTCATCATTCTCGTTTTCTAATCAAGTGACACTACAAATGTATAACTAAATAATTAGTTATGCAACTAAATCGTTAGTTAATCAATAAATAATGAAAAAATTCAGAATTGAACAGGTTTTGACTCCCATTTATTAATTACATTGATTTAGCATAAGGTTTTAATTTACAGCAAAAAGCATGCTACACTTATTTAGAATCAATATTTATTTGGAGCTGTTTTATAAAAGATGACATTTATTGTTATATGATTCACAACAAAATTCTACTTTTACCGCTGGAATTGTGAAACGAATAACAGTAAATTATTAATATTCTGAAAATCAAGTAAATATATTTAATATTTATGAACCATGGAGACGATGATTGAAAATGAACTAGTTAGGGAGCTGGCCAATAAACATGGAAGGAGCCGTGAAAGCCTGCTTCCCATCTTACAGGATTTGGTGGTACAGAACCGCTATTTATCGAAATCGGATATGGTTGATGTGGCAAGAGAACTGGATATATCAGCTGCAGATGTTTTCGGTACCGCCACATTTTACACATTTCTGGATACAGAAGTAAGAGGAAAATATGTAATTCGGATCTGTAAAACAATTTCATGCGACATGAAGGGGAAGAATGAAATACTCCATACCATAGAAGACATTCTGAAGATAAAGCTGGGTGAAACCTCCTCGAACAGAAAATTTAGTCTGCTGGAGGCCAACTGCATTGGTTGGTGCCATAAAGCACCTGCCATGTTAATCAATGATACGCCATATACAGAGCTGACCCCTGAGAGAGTAACAGAAATATTGCGGGAATACATAAGAAATGGAAATAAATAATATGAATCACATGAAGGACAAACATGTAAAAAGGGTTGATCTCATATTTGAAAAAGTCGATTGCAGAGAGATCCTTGAGATGATCATGAAAATGGAACCCGATGCCATTTGTCAGGAAGTGCTCGATTCGGACCTGAAAGGCAGGGGCGGGGCCGGATTCCCCACCGGGATGAAATGGAAGTTTGCTTCTCAGGAAAAGGAGTCTGTTAAATATATTATCGCCAACGCAGACGAAGGAGAGCCGGGGACATTCAAAGACCGTGAAATCCTGGACAATGTACCTGGAAAAGTTTTTTGTGGTATGGCCATCGCAGCCAGAGCTGTGGGAGCAAAAATTGGATATGTATACCTGAGGGGTGAATACAAGTTCCTGATCCCAAAGCTCAACGAGCATCTTGATCGTTTCCACAAGTTGATGGACGAATTTAATCACAACTTCAGAATCCTGATCCGCCTGGGAAGTGGTGCTTACATCTGTGGTGAGGAGAGCGCTCTCTTTGAGTCCATCGAGGGCAAACGGGGAGAACCACGCAATAAACCTCCTTATCCCACCAGTGAAGGACTTTTTGGCAAACCAACCGTCATCAATAATGTGGAAACCCTGGTACATACAGTCATGATTATCAAATACGGAGCTGACCATTTTAGAGAACTCGGCACAAAGGATTCAAGGGGATCAAAGGTATTTTCTGTATCAGGTGATACACCCAAATCAGGGATATTCGAACTGGAACTGGGCATGTCCGTACATGAGTTTGTGGAGGAGTTTGGTGATGGGGACACAAAGGCCGTACAGGTGGGAGGTGCTTCCGGATTCTGTGTTCCCAGGAAGCGGTTTGAAGAGACCATTATTGGATTTGAAGGAGTCCCGACAGGTGGATCCATGAAACTGTTTAACTCTACCCGCTCCATGTACAATGTACTTCATAACTACCTGGATTTTTTTACTGAAGAATCGTGCGGACAATGTACTCCATGCCGGGTGGGATGTCAGCAACTATTAAAAGGCGTAGAGGCCGTAAAGAGAGGAGATAAGAATTCTAAATACCTGGATGAATTGGTCAAACTGGCCAAAACCATGAAACGAGCCTCTAAATGTGGATTGGGACAGTCGGTTGGAAATGCCTTTGGATCCATCGTCGAGAATTTTAAGGAAGAGATTATTTACTAATCAGAAATTTGATAACAGAAGATATCATGGTAAGTTTATCTATCAACGGCATGCTGGTGAAGGTTCCTGAGGGAACCACCATTCTTGAGGCTGCCAAAAAACAGAATTTCAGAATCCCCACACTATGTCATCATGATGACCTATGTGTAGCCGGAAATTGCAGGGTTTGTGTGGTTGAACAATTGGGAGGGCGGAACCTTCTTGCAGCATGTGCCACACCTGTGAGTGATGGAATGCAGATCCTGACCAATTCCCTGAAGGTTCGAGCAGCCAGAAAGCATGTGATCGAGCTGCTTCTTTCAGAGCATAATGCCGACTGTACAAAGTGTTATAAGAATGGAAAATGCGAATTGCAGAACCTCTCCAATGAATTTGCAGTTGGTGACCACCTGCTCCTGGATCTGGCTCTGACTAAAGATTATACCATCGACAAATTTTCACCTTCCATTCAGAAAGATGACAGCAAATGTATACGTTGCCAGCGTTGTGTCAGAACCTGCGAGCAACTGCAGGGAGTAAATGCGCTTACGGTGGCTTACAAAGGAGATCATCAGAAGATCAGCACCTTTGAGGATCTCTCCATGGCAGAGGTGATCTGTACCAATTGTGGACAGTGTATCAACCGTTGTCCCACCGGAGCACTGGTGGAACGCACCTACCTGGATGAAGTCTGGGATGCCATTCTGGATCCTGATAAACATGTGGTTGTTCAAACAGCACCGGCTGTGAGGGTAGGTCTTGGTGAAGAACTTGGATTTGATTCTGGAGAACGTGTTACCGGTAAAATGGTTGCCGCACTGAAGCGCCTCGGATTCGATTCGGTACTCGATACGGACTTTACGGCTGACCTCACTATTATGGAAGAGGGTACAGAATTGCTCACAAGATTAAAGAAGGCATTGGTGGATAAGGATCCTTCTGTGGCGTTGCCCATGACCACTTCCTGTTCACCGGGATGGATTAAATTTATCGAACATACATTTCCGGAATATCTGCCCAATGTATCCACATGCAAATCACCACAACAGATGTTTGGAGCACTGGCTAAGACTTATTATGCCCAGGTGAGAAAACTTGATCCAAAAAATATTGTCAGTGTTTCCATCATGCCCTGCACAGCTAAAAAATTCGAGGCCAATCGTCCCGAAATGAGGTCCAGCGGATATAAAGATGTTGATTATGTATTGACCACCAGGGAACTGGCAAGAATGATTAAGCAGGCCGGTGTGGACTTTAATAAACTGAAGGAGGATAAATTTGATAGCATCATGGGTGCCTCCACAGGAGCCGCTGTAATTTTCGGCGCAACAGGTGGAGTAATGGAAGCTGCTCTGAGAACTGCGTATGAAATAATTACTGGAAGAGAAGTTCCTTTTAAAGATCTGAATATTACAGCTGTACGTGGCATGGAAGGAGTCAGGGTAGCTTCAGTAAAGATCGAGGACTGTGTTGAAGAATGGAGCTTCCTGAATGGGGTGGAATTGAAATGTGCAGTTGCACACGGACTTGTCAATGCCCGCACGTTAATGAATGCAGTGAAAAGTGGTGAAATGGATGTTCATTTCATTGAAGTGATGGCATGCCCGGGTGGCTGTCTGGGTGGAGGTGGTCAACCCATCCCCACCAATGAAAAGATCCGTAAGAAGAGAACGGAAGCCATTTATGCGGAAGATATGTCCATGGAGTACAGGAAATCACATGAGAATCCCGAAGTGATTGGAATCTATAAAGATTTCCTGGGTGAACCCCTGGGTCATAAATCCCACGAACTACTGCATACCCACTACACAAAGCGGGTGCGGTATTAAAGAATTCTATTTAGCGGACTCTTCAAACAGCTCGATGGTCTCCGGTTGCATCAACACCCAGATGGAATAAACCCCTTTGGCAGTGCCAATGGGAATATTCAGGCAATTGATGGCCGAAACAATCATGACCAGGATACGGGCCCAGGGCTTGTAAGAAAACAATCCTGCTCCTCCGATGATCCCCAGGCTGCTAAAGAAGAGAATGACCAGGGCAAGGCTATCTCCAACAACTGAGAGCACCTTCTCAGCGATGGGTTCATGCTCCACAAATTCATAGATAAAGTTAAAACTAAGGTAGATAGCTAAGGCACCCAGCAAACCAAGAATGCCGAATCCCACATGCAATGCCCCAACAAAGGAGACGTGCTGCTTCATATTTCTGTTTCTTTCCATAATAGTTTGTAATTATGTGATCATTGTAAAAGTAAACATACTAATTACTTTCTGTATCAGATTCATAGAGGGTAATAAACTCATAAGAATTGCCGCACCAATCCAAAAACCTGAGGAATGATTCGAATGAAATAACCAGAGTTGAAGTATTTTCATTGGGGTGGAAGCTAATTCTTTCAGCAGATTTCAGCGCTGCATCCAGAAAAAGATGAACATGGTTCTCCCTGTCATTGATCAAACCAAATAGAGACACCGATCCACCACTTAATCCAAGGTAGCGTTCCATTCTATTAGGTGATGCAAATGAGATTTTCCCTTGCTTAAGCCGTTGTTCCAGGTCACGGATCTTCAATTGCTGTTCATGCTTTAATATAACCAGGTAATGCCGGTTCCCTTTATGGTTCCTGAAGAAGAGGTTCTTACAATGGGTTGCATCTATTTTATTCCAATAGGGCAACGCTTCTTCAACGGTTGGAACAGGCGGATGTTCATGAAGCTCAAATGATATTTCAAGCTCTTTTAAAATATGTATGACCTGGTCTCTTTTTGACATGTTTTGGATTCCTGTCCTAAAAATAGTTGAATTAATTTTACTTAATTGGGAACTGTATGAAAAATCTAATGATAGAGCGTTTGTTTTCCAAATTCCTTGTGATGATTCCTATACTCTTAGGAGCTTGTACGGGGATCCAGGTGAACAGAGGGGCATTTCCCATTGACTTTGAACAGAATATGATTGCTGATAAAGGCCGGTTCCTGGACAAGATCCTGGCAGCTGGACCCGGGGACTCTCTTCCCAACATCATTGTAATACTGGTGGATGATCTGGGCAAACATGATATTTCGACCTATGATCCCGAGGGGGTGCCCACTCCGGCCATTGACAAGCTCGCCCAAAACGGGATAAAATTCTCCAGCGCATATTCAACCAGTTCAGTTTGCAGTCCATCCAGGGCCAGTTTGCTAACGGGCAGGTACCAACAAAGGTTTGGATTTGAAAGACAACCTATGAACCGTTATCCCAGGAATGGAATGGAATACTGGTTTGTCGACCGGTTTATCAACACAGATCCCATGCAACTGGTTACTCCAATGTCCAGCCCCACGAAGAAGGAAATAGAGAAACAAGGAATTCCACCAGGCGAAATCCTGCTTTCAGAAATCCTTCAGAAACGAGGATATAAAACCGGTATTTTCGGAAAGTGGCACCTGGGCTTTCATGAGTCTTTTATTCCAAACAATAGGGGATTTGAGGAGCAATATGGTTTCTATGAGGCTTTCACTCAATATGATTCGGAAGATGATCCGGGAATTATTAATTATAGGCACGACTATTTTGCTAACAAACATATCTGGAGACAGAAGAGAAAGGGTAGCTGTGCCATCAGGGAAAATGATGTGGTGGTTGATGAAAAGGAGTACCTCACATTTTCCATAGCCGACCGGGCATGCAGGTTTATCGAGACCAACCGGGAATCACCATTTTTCCTCTATGTTCCCTTCAGTGCACCCCATACCCCATTTCAGGTTCCGTTGGAGTATTTTGAGAAGTTTAGCCATGTGAAGGATGAGAATAAGAGGGTTTACTACGGGATGATTTCGGCAATGGACGATGCAATTGGAGAAATCACCAGGAAACTGGAAGCGCATGGCCTGACAGAAAATACCTTGATCATTTTTGCAAGTGATAATGGGGGGGCTACCTACACGGGGGCTACAGATAACGGACCACTGAAAGCCGGTAAATTCTCGCAGTTTGAGGGGGGAGTTAATATACCCATGATATTTTCATGGAAAGGTGTCCTGCCCCAAGGATCTGTTTACCCTCACCCGGTCTCCCTTATGGATGTTTTTGCTACGGCAATTTCGGTCGCGGGTTGTAAACTCCCGGGCGACCGAAGTTACGACGGAATCGACCTGGTTCCTTATATTCAGAGTGTTTCCCTGGATCAACCACACCCAACCCTTTTCTGGAGGACTGATTTTAACAAGGCTGTTCGCCAGGATCACTGGAAACTTATCTGGAATGAACGGGACAACCAGGTATTCCTCTATAATCTGGAGATTGATCCGTCTGAGCAGAGCAACCTTTTTACAAAGCATCATAAAAAAACAGAAGAATTAAAAAAGAAAATAATTGAATGGGAAACGGAGATGAAGGATCCTTTGTGGCCGGGAGTAATGCAATTCAAGTTTGAAATTGATGGGAACACCACATGGTGGGCCATATGAAATCAGACCGACCGAATCAGGTTGGTCAATTGCACCCTGTTTTTTATTCCTGTTTTTACAAATATCCGATGGGTATGATCCTTTACCGTCTGAAGCGAAATAAACAGCGTATCACTGATCTCTTGATTGCTCAATCCTTTGCATATCAACTGGATCACTTCCCGCTCTCTTTTGGAAATTTCAAATTTCTCTGAAAATGTTGCAAGTTTTGTTTCAAAATCCTCCTGAAGGGATGAGGTGTGGCCATGGTATTTCTCCAGGTAAAGGCTTAGAAAGAGGATGGGGATCAGGTGCCAGGAGAGAAAAATGAAAATGAAAACATGTGAGATTATAATATGTAAAGGCATCAGAACCAACGCAGTACAAGTCAATATCATGAATAGGAGGTACCAGCCGGCGAAAACCCTGATAAACCTTTTTATATAATGGTCGGCCATTTTTCTGGAATAGAGCATAACCAGAGTGAAAATAAGCACGTACATCCCGATCATAAATCCCAGAAACATCCACCGTTGAATGGTAATGAGGAGCTGATATTCACCCACCTCAAACCTGGTGAGCCTGACCATAAAAATCGCATAAAGTATAAAAGCAAGTACCGAGACACAAAAATAGAGAATGGTAAAAAACAAGTGTATCTTCTTCTCAAAAAACTCCATAACGCACCTTAGCAGCATAAATATGGATAGCACAAAAAATGGTATACCCAGGAAAATGGAGAATAATCCCGTAGAATGGATCACTTTCAGTTCAATTTCCATCCTTGTAAACAGGTACTCTAAAATGCCCGATCCGGCCAGGCTATATGCCCCAAAAATGTAAAGAAAAACAAGATAATAGAAGTAACTATTTACAAACGATACATCATAGCGCCTCATCAACTGGAAAGAGAAGAAGATTGCAATACCACCGGCAATGAGAGGGATAAGTAGAAGGATGATGCGCAATGATTCTGACATAATTATCTGATGGTTTTGTCAAGATACAATATTTGAGTCGTTCAATACGAATGACCTGTGAAAATCCTACTAAAGTATATACCCCGCCACCATTCCTACTAAAGTTGGAAAAATAAATACACTACTTAAGTCTATAGGAACAGGAACTCAAGTGCCCTAGATTTGATAATAAATTAAAACGCAGAAATAATGGTAACAATTCTTAATAATGACAAATATGACTTCCTCCCCGATGCCGGTAGAAGCTACTCCATTGGATGGAAAGTAATGGGTATCTATTTTGTGGAACTACTTGTTATCTCCATTGTCTATGCTGTACTCAGCGGACCAATTAGTGTGGTGCAATGGCGAGTTGATCATTTTGATTGGTTCCTTGTTCCTCTGGCTTTTTTTGGCATCGTATATGGTATTTTCGTGGCCGGTCCAATAGGATATGGTGCAAACTGGGTATTCCTGAAAGCAGTTCGCGGTGAGCGGATCGAGATCAGAGATATGTTTGTGGTGTTTCAGAAGAATTACTGGAATGTGGTGATCGCAAATATTGTGGTGGGAGTGATTGTTGGACTTGGTATTGTGATGCTGATTATTCCAGGGATCATATTCGCTTGTCGTCTGGCTTTTGTGCCCTATCTGGTTGTTGACAGGGAAATGGATGTAATGGATGCCCTCAGAGTAAGCTGGGATATGACCAGGGGATATGGATGGCAGATTTTCTTGATAGGGTTCCTGGCAATCTTTGTGGTAATCGGTGGTCTGATCTGTCTTATTGTGGGTGTAATCATATCAATCATGTGGATTTCCGCTGCTTTTGCAGTCATGTATCATGCTGTTGCGTCGAAAGATGGCATCCCTGAAATTCAGTACACGAGGTAGTAGATCACTCATATTCGAACCAGTACTGCTGAAGTTTCCCTAATTTATCAGTGGTGAAGATGAGGATTCCCAGGATCACATTACCTCTTGAATGGCCCTCCAGGTTACCAGCTGAATGTCATTGGCCTTCAGCATCTCTTTGAATTCCTGACTGGTCACAAAATCAAGGTCTTTCTGTCTCCAGGAAGAGCCAAAGGCCGGATGGTTCACAGAAACTGCCTGCATCTCTGCATTATCAATGGCCAGATGAACAATCATCTGATTCAGACCGGGTTTTAACTTTTTTATACCCTGCTCATAAGCTTCACTCCACGACATGTCTGTGGGTTCAGCATTCATCATAAAAAAACCATCCACAAGCACATACTCCCGTTCAATCATTGATCTGTTCGCTTCAGGCATGGCCAATATCCAGATACGCGGGATCAGTACAGGAAGGTTGTATTCCTTCCCAAGTTTCAGGTATATTTGGATGAGTTCTGGTTTTGCCGCCACGCTGCCCATGTGTGTGTCCAGGTGGGTAGGATTAATCCCGAATTCAATGGCTCTTTCAATTTGTGCTCTGAGCTCCTTTTCAACCTCGGCTGGATCGGCGTTTAATGCTACTTCTTCAACCGAAGAATAAAAATAACCGTTCTCATCCAGCAGGCTTGAAATTTCACTGGAGGGCATCACTCCATCCCATTTATAGAAATCCCATTCAGCTGTTAATGTAGCATGGATCCCCACATCCAGGTCCGGATGAGACTTGAAATATTCAGCAAAATCCTGGAACCAGGGACAGGGAACCATGATGCTTCCGGATGTAATTCCTCCTTTATTAAAAGCTTCGATTGATGCTGTGTTAACCGATTGAGTCAATCCAATATCATCTGCATGAACGATCAGCAGTTTAGCATCCTTGTGATACCCCAATTTTTCAGCAATGTTTTTCTGTTCCTGGGCTATGGTGAAGCTGCAAACCAGGGTCAAACCAAAGAGGATTAAAGTATTCTTAATGCATGTCATGGTATGATTATTTTGTTAACACTCCAGGGGGGAAGTTATAAAAAATAGTTTTCATAACTTGCCTGGGAATCTCATTACCAATCCGTATTCAGATGAAAAGATCAATCACCCTGTTAATCGGCATTTTCCTGGCCACTTCTCTGTTTTCGCAAACACGGGTTGTCTATGGAAAATTAACTGCATATAATACCTTTCCAGTTCAGAATATAGAGGTTAAATCGAAAAAGGCAAAATCGTCCGTTTTGACCGATACCCTGGGCCAATTCTCCATTGTATGTCAGGAGAAAGATATTCTCAAGATAAAGCCAAAGACCTTCAGGCCTGTTACCAGGAGGGTGGATCAGGATACAGACTCATTGGTCATCAACCTTGTTTTTATGGATAGTAAGAAGAACAGAGAAGTGGCAATAGGTTATGGATATGTAAACGAAAAAGATCTTCTTTACGCAGTAAGCAATCTTGAACAGGAAAATAATGAGTACTGTCACTACACAAATGTCTTCGACCTGATAACAGGTAGGTTTTCGGGTGTCGTGGTGAGCAATGGAGCAATTTATATCAGAGGCATGACCTCCATCAATACCAGCAATGAGGCGCTTTATGTAGTCGATGGTATGATGAACAGTAGTATAGATTGGGTTGTGCCCTGCGAAATCAAATCCATCAATGTACTAAAGGATGGTTCGGCTTCCATATACGGGTCCCGGGGAGCCAATGGGGTGGTCCTTATAGAAACCAGGCAAGGAAACAATCTTCCTTAACTAAAGATCACGATAACCAATTAATTCTATTCCTCGTTTCTTTATTATTTCCTTTAACCTGTCGTCTTTTAATGCTTTGGTAACTGCATCGCGGTAACGTGCGTCATCTTCTGAGCCAATGTACCATGTTGTTGCCGAATCGTCCGTGAGCATCCCGGGATGCTCATAGCACTCCCAGGTACCCGGGCCCAAATTCTCTAATACTTCCACGGCATTTATCACCATCTCCTCCAGGGTTGATTCCTCACCAAAGAGGTAGACCTGCCTCATAGGTAACAGGCGAATATTTGCATCAATATTATATTCTCTAAGTAGTCCCAATACAAGACCTGATACCTCAGGAGATATTTCATGAAAGGCCATATGGGGCGTGGCGTGGCTGCATTCGGGCAGATGGGTTAACGCCAGCTCTATCTGAGCCCTTAACTCTTTTTCAATTTCATCCAGTTTCCAATCGGCAGTGCCGAGCGCCTGTTCTTCCGGGTAGGCCTCATCAGGCCAGGTCATGGGTAAAAAATGTCCATTTTCATCCACCAGACTGGGAGCATCAGTCAACGGGCCCCATTTAATGTTTTCCCATTCACTGTTCAGGGTCAAATGAATACCCACATCCAACCCAGGATTTTCTTTTAACATTCGGACTGCTTCCATAAAGGAATCGCATGGAACCATCACCTCAACGGCAGTCAAAATCCCGTGCTCATAGGCTTCGATGCAAGCCACGTTGACTTCATGACATAGCCCCATATCATCTCCGCGTACAATGAGCTGGATTCGACCAAATCTATTGTAGGAGAAATAGATGATCAATAGGATGATTGCAAAGTAGAAGAACAGGGATATGTTTCTTAAACCGAGCTTCATTACAGGCTTTTTAGGGTAAATTCTTATTGTTTCATTGGCTTTAGCGGACTTGACAGATAAGTGATAGATGTCTTAACTTCTACGTAAAAAGCATACTAGAACCCCAACCAGGGATATTAATTGAAAAAGGTTGAACATTTAATAATATGCAGATAAGGATTCGATTCCTTTTTCGGCTATTTCCACATCCTGTTCTCCGCTGGCTCCGGAAAAAACAGCAAGGATATAACCGGAACTTACCTTCCTGATGATTCCTCCCTGCCAGCCAAACTCCCCCACCATGGGTTCTCTTACACCGCCACCACTATCTTTAAATGTATCGGCCATTTCTGCAGCTTTTGAGTAGGCTACTGCAAGATAATTTGCGGAACCATTATGCAAGGCGCTGACCACTTTCATTTTTGAGATCCAGGAATCTGAAACATCACCCGGAATGTATGCAATAACAGCCACTCCTTTGACAGCCATATTTTGAGCTGCCTGGTCCATGACAGCCAAACACTTGTCAGCATGCTCTATAAATATTTGTTCTCCTTTATTAGTATTTATTGAAGGATCGAATTTGGCACTAAACGAGATGCAGGTTATGGAGGCAAGGGCTATTATCAAGAGGATTTTTTTCATGATAGCAAGTGAATTTAGTGGTTTTATAAAACTAACGATTATCCGATGAATATCATTATGTACTTTATTAAAAAGCCGCAAACAACTGTATTGGAGCTGAATACGGCTTATAACCAGTGGGATGTACTGGAATCGAACCAGTGACCTCATGCCTGTCAAGCATGCGCTCTGAACCAACTGAGCTAACACCCCGATTGCCTGCAAAAATAGGAAAAATATCTATTTGAGCATACCTCAAATGAGAGTTAAGGATCAACCTTATTTTGCCCCAAGCTTTTTCAATAGTGCAACCATTTCCTGGTCATTTTCTTTCTCAGCCAATGATAGTGGTGTATTTCCGTTTTCAGCTGTGGCATTGACATCTGCTCCGTTTTCAACCAGAAAATTGACAATATCAGGTCGTTGATTTCTTGCAGCCATCATGAGGCAGGTATACCCCGCAGCCGCACCAGATAGTCTGTTTTTCATCCACATCAGCCCCATTTTCTATCAGTGTTTTGGCATTTTTAAAACCAATTCTATCCATTAACACTACCGGTAATAGACAAGGTAAATGCAGAAGTGCCATCTTCAAGCTTCACAGAAGTATCCGCCCCTTTTGAAATCAACAAATCAAGCAGTTCTTCCGAAGCACCAGCCGCAGCCATAAGCGCAGTATGTCCTGTTGTTGAAATTGCAGAAACATCTGCACCCGCTTCGATCAAATATTTGGTTATATCCACGAACTTGTACTGGCAGGACAGAATTAAAGCAGTGGAACCGTAGTTTTCATCCTGATAATTTACATCTACTCCCGCCTCAACCAATTCTTTTACCTTGTCCAGGTCCTGATTCATTATTGCACTAATTAAGTCACTCCCGTCCTGAGCTCTTAAATAGCCGGATGAAATGAACAGGGCAGCGAAGAGAATAACTCTACTATTTGAAAGGATTGTCTTCATTACTTTAGTTTTAGTTGAGGTTTTCCTATTAATAACTTATCAAGTTAGCGCATAGTCAATTTAAAGTCAAATCGATCCCCATTATTTTTATATTTGTGGTCAATAAGTAAAGCCCTCGTTATGAAAAAGATCCTGAAGATTTTCCTTTACACGATTCTGGTTCTGATAATTGTAGTTTTGGCAACAGTCCACATTATCTATCACTCGTTTTCTCCCGATGATAAAGGCGTTTCGATGAGCGCTCCCAACCTTGTTTATTTTCAGGAAAGCTATGATGAATGCCGCCAGTCCTTTCTCTCTGAGGCGCATCATTGGGCAGATCAATATGAAAAGGCAGAGTTGTTTTCCATCAATGTACCCAGTCAGGTGGATAACAATCTATATATAGACATTCTCTACATCCCATCTCCGAAGGATACAAGCAAACTCCTGGTCCTCTCCTCGGGAGTGCACGGAGTGGAAGGATTGACCGGGAGCGCTGTTCAGCTCATGTTCCTGAAAGAGCTGCTGACTCCCGATGTGTTGGAAGAAACAGGCATCCTGATCATTCATGGAATTAACCCATATGGTTTTAAGTATTACAGGAGGGCTACAGAAAATAATGTCGATCTGAACAGAGGCTCTGAGATAGACGATTCATTATTTGAAATTAAGAATCCGGGTTACAGTGCTCTTAACGATATGTTGAATCCACAGGGGAAAGTCTCAACCGGCAGCCTGAGAAATCAGTTCTTTTATATGATTACCATCAGTAAAATGCTCAGGGAATCTATGGGTGCGCTGAGGCAGGCAATCGTGCAGGGACAGTATGAATACCCCGAGGGGATATTTTTTGGGGGATTGGACTTTGAACCTCAGATTGATTCACTTCAGAGGATCCTTCCCAGGTACTTATCTCCCTATGAAACCATTATGGAAGTTGATCTGCACACTGGATATGGGGCCAGACGTATATTGCACTTGTTTCCCAATTCCATCGATGATCCTGAAATAAAAGCCAAAACTGAACAAATTTTTGAAGGACAGCGCATCGACTGGGGTGATTCGGAGGACTTTTACACTGTTTCAGGAGGATTTGCAGATCCTTTTCTCAAGAAAGTTAATCCTGATGCACTCTACCTTTATATGGTTTTTGAGTGGGGGACCTTTGATTCACAGACTACTTTCGGGTCCATTAAATCATTACAAAGAATAATCAATGAGAACCAGGGATTTCTGTATGGCTATAAAAGCGGGAAGCACGAGCAAAAGATAAAAGAAGCCAGTCTGGAGTTGTATTATCCAGCCTCCGAAGCCTGGCGTTCGGAAGTGATGAACTCAGGGAGGGATATGCTTAAGCTGGTTCTGAATACCTATCCAGCAGTGGATTAATACCCATAAGCGGTTTCGTCTAAATCGCCTCCTATTAGTTCCTTGATTTTATTTTTGTTGAGAAAGAACGAAAGAGAGATATACCACATCCCGGTACTTTCAAATTGTGAATAGTCCACCTGTTCACCGAAGTCGACCCCCATAAAATCAGGATTCAGGAAATCATCCATATAGTATTTGAATTTCAGCCTGAATCCCTGTGGGAATTGAATCCCTGCAAACAGCGAGGGAATCCACGGATTAACCCTATCGCTCGTCCACTCCTTGAACTTATACTTATCGCTGTCAATGAATAGTTTTTGTTTATAGTGGAACATCCATTCATATTCCCCACCGGCAAAGAGGAAAAAATGCTTGCTGAAAGATCCAAGTTTTAGGGCAACGGGAAATCCGAGTGAATAACTGCGACGTTTGATTTTTACATTTTTATTATAATCTACATGGGTGTTATCAATATTCAGGAATCCCACATTCTGGTAAAGATCTTCAGTGATCAATCCAATATTTCTCATGCCAACCCCGGTATAGAGACCAATATTGTTGGTAACATCAAGGTTGATGAAGTGCTGGGTATGGAAGAAAAGGGTAAAGCGTAAATTGGTGTTCACGTCCATACCACTGTAGTTGACGTCGGCACCTGAAAATATGATCTCTGCACCACTGGAATGATAAATCCTCTGTGCATGAGAATTGATGGATAATATCACCATCAGGAAAATCAATACTGCGACTATTTTTTTCATGATCTGATTGGTATTAGCATTTCATTATGGACTTAACTTCTAAATTTAAAGAAATGTTTCTATATGTCAGGATTCTCTGTGATGCTTTTCAGGTTTTCTTTTACCAATAATTCAAATCGCTCCATCAAAAGATGCAACACGGGGTGATCGACTCTAAATTGAAATCCATCCAGTTGCCAAACAGGTAGGATCTTAGGTGAAGTGCCAGAAATAAAACAAGCGGTCATGCCCCCCAGTTCATCCCGATGAATGGGTCTTTGATAAACCTCAATTCCCTCGTCTTCGCAAATTCTAAGAACATACTTCCGTGTGATCCCGGGCAGAACATTTTCTTCGGGTGCAGTAATTATCTGGTTGTTGTGGTCAAGGAAAAAGATGTTGGACCGGCTTCCTTCAGTAAGTTGCTTTTGTTTGTTTTGTAAAATGGCTTCATATACACCATGATCCCGTATATAGTTATTTACTGATTTCCTGAAAGAGTCATCCCATTTTTTCACCCCTGGATTGTTCCTTATATGCGGATAGGTCACCACCTGCACCCCGCTTTTATACATACATATCTCCGGATAGAAGAATGGGATATAGTAACATAGTAGGCTTGCTGAGGAATCATGGACTTTCTGTAAGCAGATCCTTATATTACCCACTGTGAAGCTGTTGCTGAACTGAAGCAGACGCAGGCTGTCCTTAATTATTTTGTTGCCGGGATATTCAAGTCCGGAATCGGAGAGAGATTGCTTAAGGCGTTCAAGGTGATCTTGAAGGAAAAGAAATTTTCCATCTATCAAACGAACCACTTCATAGTAAATATCGGCAGACATATCGGGTATAAAATCCGATACATCTGCCGCTTTTCCGTCAACAATATATTTTTCTCCTAATACCTTTCCTGTTATCATTCTGCCCTAATGGAGGCAGCCGGGTTCATCCTGGAGGCTTTCAATGACTGATAGCTTACGGTGAGCACGGCTATGGTTAAAGATAACAACAAAGATATGATAAAGGTCCAGAATGGGAAGTCGATCCGGTAGGTGAAATTCTGTAACCAGGGCTTAATAACAAAGAAAGAGACAGGCCACGCGATTACATTTGAGATTATCACCCACTTTGAAAACTGAAACAGGAACAGCGATAAGATCTGATTCTGAGAAGCGCCCATTACCCTTCGGATTCCGGTTTCCCTGGTGCGTTTTACTGTCATAAATGAAGATAATCCCAGGAGTCCAAGGGCCGCAATAAATATGATCAGAATGGTAAATGAAATAACCAGCGCAAATACCACATGTTCTTCTTCATATTGCGTTTCCAGCTCATCGCTCAGGTAACTGTATTGAATGGGATAGGAAGGATTAAAGGCGTCTCGCTTCTCTTCTACCCAGCTTAACACATCCTGCATCTGGTCATTGTTTACCCTGATATGGAGTAAACGCAAAAACTGTACGTTTTCTCTGAGCACAAACACCAACGGTTCGATTGGATTGTGCAAAGAACCATAGTTATAATCCTTTACTACTCCAATTACCTCAGCATCAGGTGTGGTGATATTCTGCACATTTGGGGCCAGTTTAAATTTTTTCCCCAGGGCATTATCACCCCACTGCATAGTTCTCGCCACAGCTTCATTGACCACAACTGAATTATCCTGATCTGAGCCGAATTCCCTATTATAAAAACGGCCCTGCACAAGGGGAATCCCCATCACATCCAGGTATTCTTGATTTGCAATGATCTGGTTGAAGGTCATCTCCTGCATCTCTCCATTGTTATCCTCGATCATGATGACCGATTTCCCGTGGTTACGGCCTGGTGCTGTAAACGAAAGGGCGGTCTCTTCCACTGCGGGATGTCTTTTAATCTCCTCCGTAAAAGCGTTTAAATTGTTAAAAACTGACGTATCATTTAATGTAAGCAACAATATCTGTTCGCTGTCAAATCCCAGGTCTTTGTGTTGGATATACCTCATTTGCAGGGCAATGACAATAGATCCAATGACCATTACCGCAGAAATCAGAAATTGCACGATAACCAGCCCCTTTCTTAACCAGCCTCGATCGGAAGAACTCACCCCATTTCCTTTCAGAATTGAGACAGGATTAAAGGAAGCCAGGTAAGTAGATGGATACAAACCTGAAAGCAATCCGGTAAGTATCGAAATTCCAAAAATAAAAAGGAGCACAGAGGGTTGTATAATGATGGTCCAGTCAAATGATTTGGAGGTAATGTTATTAAAAAGGGGAAGAATAAGTACGGTAAGCAGAGCGGCCAGAAGCCCTGATAAAATCGCCATCACAATGGACTCACCCAGGAACTGGGAACGTAATATTTTTCTACTTGCACCTCCCACTTTCCGGATGCCAATCTCCTTGCTTCTGTTGGTGGCCCGGGCAGTGGTGAGATTGGTGTAGTTGATGCTGGCGATTACGATCAGCAATACACCTATGATGCCCATAATATAGACATAATTCATATTGCCTCTGGGCATGTCATACTGGAGATCGTCGGTCTGGAAATGTACATTTGCCAGAGGGGTGATTCTAAGATTAAAAGTTGCATTGATCTGTTCTCCCAGTTCGGCCATGTATTTATCATAAAAGTCAGGGAATTTTGCCAGGACCATATCAGGAGTTGTATTTTCCGCCATCAGGATGTAAGCATAGGTGGCCATCTGCCAGAAAGAGATAGCGCTGCGGTCATTGAACCGCTCTACTCCAATTTGTTCCTCAATGGTAGCTGTGGAGATAATCCCATTGTACCTCATATGGACATTGTCCGGAAGATCCTCAAAAACACCAGTGATGGTATAGTTGGAACCATCCAGGGCCTTCATGCTTTCACCGATCACATCCAATGTTCCAAAGTATTTGTTGGCCAGCGATTCGCTTACTACCATGGTATATGGATCGTTGAGTGCAGATGATGGATCCCCGGCAATAAAGGGAATAGTGAAAATCTTAAAGACAGTGGAGTCAGCAAAAGCAATACTATCTTCTTTAAAAGCGTCTTCTTCCCTCTCGAAGTAAACATTGGGCTGAATAATTATTCTGACATATTCCTCTACTTCGGGATATTCATCTTTTAGGGTAGGCGCAAGCGGAAACTGCACCCTCGCCATGAGGTCTTGGTTTTCATTGATGGTAAAGTCGGCTTCGAGCCGGTAGATGCGGTCGATATTCTCATTGTGTTTGTCATAGGTTAACTGATCCTGGATATAGATAAAAATCAGAATGGATGCAGTAATCCCGACGGCCAGACCAAGCAGATTAAGTATGGAAAAGAACTTATCCCTCACCGCATTCCTGGCAAGGGAACGGAAATAATTTTTTATTAGAGACATCGGAGCGTTTAGTTATTGGTTATGCAGTCTTTAGAAATTCCAATCTTAATGCCAAAGAGTTTAATGATCATATTATCAGATTAATAGATAATTGCATCCTGTTTTCATATGTCCGTTTTCGCAATGGGAATGTACGATTTCGAACACATCAGGAGGCTTTTTATTGTAAAGATTTATTTGCTACTTTTATACCCATCAGAACAGCGATCGAATTCCTCTATGAGTAAACTTATTTTCTTCATTGATGACGATAAAATGATTCTTAACCTGCTGGAATATACTTTTCAGAGCCGGCAGGATTATAATGTGATTTGCTATCAAACAGGGGAAGAGTGCCTGGAAAACCTTTATCAGAACCCCAATCTTATTGTACTTGGACCATATTCTTGCGGGAACGAAAGGCAATAAGTTAAATGGATTGGATACGCTGAAAGAAGTTAGGAAAGTCAACAAAGATATACCGGTAGTGATTCTGACAGGGCAGGGAGACGATGCCCTGCTCTCAGAATTTATGGATGAGGGTGCCAACCGATATCTGACCAAGGATGATTTCTTCATTGATTCACTCATCGAGACCATTGGAGAGGTGATTATTTAGATCCAAGCCATTAACTGGCAATTTCTACTACCCTTTAATTCGCTATCAGTCATTAATTAATGCGGCGGATTTGTTTTTTTATATGAGATAAATTTTTACTTTTGCACACCCAAATTGAAGAATGGTGAGCACGCGGGGATCATATGCAATACGCATTTCAGGATTAGGAGAGGGAGATCATGATTTTTCATTTGAATTGGATCAACAGTTCTTTGCTTCATTTGAGCATTCGGAAATAAAAAACGGAAATGTGTTGGCTATGGTAATCCTGGAAAAAAAATCGGGATTTCTGGCGCTACACTTTTCGCTTGACGGAGAAGTGGAAGTGCTTATGTGACCGCTGCCTGGATCCTTTCATGAAAGAAATCAATTCGTCACAGGTAATCTTTGTGAAAACAGGTGAAACTCCTGGAGAGATTGAAGACGATGTAGTGATCATCGGAAAAGATGACCATGAAATAGAAGTGGGTCAAATCATGTATGAGTTTCTCGTTTTGGCATTGCCCTTTAAACGAATTCATCCAACTGATGCAGATGGATAACTCTTCCTGCAATCCGGAGATGATAGAGAGACTGAATGCCCACAGGACTCAGAACAAAGAACAGAATGATCGAACAGATCCCAGATGGGACACATTAAAAGGTATTATTGAAAAAAACAACTAGATATGGCACATCCGAAAAGAAAGATTTCCAAGACCAGAAGGGACAAAAGAAGGACCCATTATAAAGCCGAAGCTCCCACACTTATCTACTTGTTCCACTACTGGAACTGTTCACGAGCGCCACCGTGCATATTACGTGGATGGAAACCTATATTACAAGGGTAAGCTTGTTATCGATTCTGAAGCTGAATTAGGATAAGTATCGTTGCCACACTGCTGGCAGAAAGGAATCCATGCGGATTGGGATTGATATGATGGGAGGCGATTACGCGCCCGGTTCCACAATACGTGGTTCAATTCTTGCGCGGAAAGCCCTACCTGAAGATGTGGAGATCACACTGATTGGCGATCAGGAGGTTTTTGCAAGCTACACAGAGGAGAATCACCTTGATATCAGCGGTCTATCAATCATTCATACCTCAGATTATGTTGGGATGGAGGATCATCCCCTGAAAGCATTCAAGGAAAAACCCCGTTCAAGCCTATTTCTTGGCAACCGATTGTTGGTTGATGGTGCCATTGATGGTTTCTGCAGTGCCGGCAACACGGGAGCCATGCTTGTTGGAGCCATGCAGATTGTTAATTCCATACCCGGAATTATTCGTCCCGCTATTGCCGCACCCATTCCTAATATTGAAGGTAATAAAGCCATCATGCTGGATGTTGGACTTAATCCGGATGCCCGCCCCGACGTTTTATACCAATATGGCTCTATTGGTACCATTTATTCAAGACTGGTTCATGGAATTGAAGATCCGAACGTAGCTTTGCTCAACGTTGGACTGGAGGAAAGCAAGGGCAACATGGTTTCCCGTAGTGCTTATCAGCTTATGAAAGATTCTTCCTCATATAATTTTATCGGGAATTATGAAGCCAACGAACTGTTTGTTTCCAGCAGGGCAAATGTAATTGTTACGGATGGTTTTGTGGGAAATATGCTTCTTAAGGAAGCCGAAGCCTTTTATAAGGTGGTTTCTGCAAAAGGAATCGGCAATGGTTATTTTGAAATGTTTAATTTTGAGAATTTTGGAGGAACACCGATTCTCGGTATCAACGCTCCGTTAATAATCGGACATGGAATCTCTACTGAAAAAGCTATTAAAAGCATGCTCCTGCATACATATGAAGTTGTTGGAGCTGGATTGATTAACAAGATAAAAGAAGAATTGGACAGATGAGTAAAATTGCAGCAGGCATTACAGGTATTAACGGTTGGGTACCGGAGTACCGGCTTACGAATGATGAGCTAAGCACCATGGTTGAGACCACCGATGAGTGGATCATGCAGCGGATCGGTATTAAGGAAAGAAGGATTCTGAAAGAGGGAGCCACATCCGATATGGGTGCTGAAGCAGTGAAGGGATTGCTCAAAAAAACAGGCACAAAACCTGAGGATATTGAACTGGTGATCTGTGCTACCATTACTGCAGATCATCATTTTCCATCCACAGCCAATCTGATCAGTGATAAGGTGGGTATAATAAAGGCCTGGAGCTTTGATCTTTCTGCTGCTTGTTCAGGATTTGTGTATGGACTTACAAACCGCAGCTAGTTTTGTCCAATCCGGTATGTATAAGAAAGTAATTTTAGTGGGGGCCGACATGATGTCGGCCATTACAGATTATACCGACCGCACCACTTGTCCACTTTTTGGCGACGCTGCTGCTGCTGTACTTATTGAACCGGTAGAAGAGGGACTGGGGATTCGTGATTCCATTTTGCAGGCTGATGGTAGTGGTGTTAAGTACCTTCACATGAAAGCCGGCGGTTCTGCAAGACCAGCTTCCCATGAGACTGTTGATGCACGGGAACATTTTGTTTTCCAGGAGGGGCAGGCAGTTTTTAAGGTGGCCGTTTCAAAAATGGCTGATGTTTCGGTGGAGATTATGAAAAGGAATGACCTGAAACCCGAGGAACTTACCTGGCTTGTTCCACACCAGGCCAATATGAGGATCATCGAAGCAGTGGCACGACGGATGGGGATTCCAAAGGAGAAGGTAATGATCAATATCGAAAAATATGGCAATACCACTGCAGCCACAATCCCACTGTGCCTCTGGGAATGGGAATCAAAATTAAAGAAAGGGGACAACGTGATCCTGGCAGCATTTGGTGGCGGATTTACCTGGGGATCCATCTATCTGAAGTGGGCATATGACGGAAACGAGAATAATGATTAAGTTTGCATAAAAAAGCAACAAATGGCAAAATTGGGTGAAACAGAAAATACCAACAAGATCAATATGATCGGCGTTGGAACAACCATTGAAGGAAGCATATCTTCAAGTGAAAACATCAGGTTTGATGGGAATCTGATTGGAAATCTCAATACCAAGGGAAAAGTTTTTATCGGCCAATCCGGAAGAGTTACAGGGGAGATCCGTTGCAAAAACTGTGAGGTTGAAGGTGTAGTTGACGGAAAAGTTGTTGTTGAAGAATTACTGTCACTTCGTTCAATGTCTAAGCTATACGGAGAAATTAAGACTGGTAAATTGGCCATAGAGCCGGGCGCTACATTTACCGGAAAATGTGATATGGGTGGAAAAAAAGAGACTCAACACCGAACCAGTCTCCAAACCAAAAGAAGGACAATCCTAAAACATCCGGAATAAAATCCTTTGCCCGATATTCGGGTATGGGATTCCAGATGATTCTAATTATTCTTCTATTCTATTGGGCCGGATCCAAGCTCGACGAAAGAGCTTCCTCTGAGAAACCGATCTACACAGCCATACTTACCGTTCTGGGAGTCTTTGCCGGACTCTATATTGCTTTAAAGGATTTTATCAGGAAGAAGGATGATTAAGCATATTCGTTACATCTGGCAAATACTGACCCTTTCTACACTGTTGTTGATTCTTGGAATTCTGGTCATTCCAAGAATTAGCATTGAGATTATCCCTCGAATGAATATTTGGTAACATTGTTCGCTGTTACTGTGATCAACCTGACTGCCTTATCTGGTCATGACCATCGGGATCCAGAAAAGCAACAGGGATGGAGTGGTGATTGTTATGGCTGGAATTGGGTTAAAGTTTCTTCTCTATCTCGTCTATATTCTGGTTTTCTGGTTGGTGACAAAAAATCTTTCGAAACCATTTATCATTACTTTTTTTACATTATATTTAGTCTTTACTTTTTTACTTGCTGGACACCTGTTCAAGTTGCTGAAGAACAAATAATTACATTGATCGTGAGTTTGAGATTTTTCGCTTTCCTAACCACATTTATAGTTGGACTTCTGTTCTTAAATCATAGGTGATCTGTTGTACGGGCAGGAGGAACATCAAGAGGAACATACTCAGCAGCTATCTGATGGTCATGTTCAGGAAGATTCTGATGTTCAACATGAGGAAGCGTTCAATGCCAGCGAGTACATCATGGAGCACGTGAAGGATTCCCATGAGTGGCATATTCTTACAAAAAAAGATGGATCACATGTAAGCGTTAAACTACCGGTGATCCTTTATAGCCAGCATTCCGGTCTGAATGCATTTTCTTCAAAAAAGCTGGCCCATGGTCATTCGCACAAAGGATTCCAGATGGGGCATGGTTTCATTACAGTTGAGAACAAGAAGGGTGAATCTGTAGAGAAAAGCCTGGATGGAAAAATCATTGAGGTAGATGCGCATGGTGAGATGGTGGAAGCCGGCCTTCCACTTGATTTCTCCATTACCAAGAATGTGTTTATGATGATGCTGTCGGTGATCATTCTGCTCTGGGTGTTTCTTGGCCTGGCAAGATCCTACAAACGAGCCGGAATTAGTGAACCCAAAGGATTACAGGGATTCATCGAACCGGTCATTGTGTTTATTGAGGAGGATGTGGCCATCCCAAATATCGGAGAAGAGAAATATCACAGATATATGCCTTATCTGCTTACGGTATTTTTCTTTATCCTCTTGAACAACCTGATGGGGCTTATCCCTTTTTTCCCCTTCGGAGCCAATGTGACTGGAAATATTGCTGTGACTTTTGTACTGGCAAGCTTTACATTTCTGATCACGCAATTCAGCGGTAATAAGGGATACTGGAAGCATGTGTTCAATACCCCGGGAGTACCTGTTTGGCTGGCACCCATTATGATCCCGGTTGAGATCATAGGACTCTTTACAAAACCTTTTGCCCTGATGATCCGACTTTTTGCGAATATTACGGCAGGTCATATCATCGTACTTAGTCTGATTTCCATGATCTTTATCTTCAAATCCATTTTTGTGGCTGTACCTTCACTGTTGATGGTGTTGTTTATGGATTGTATCGAATTACTGGTTGCATTTTTGCAAGCTTATATATTTACATTATTATCTGCATTATTTATTGGAATGGCGATGCCGGAGCATCACCATGATTAATTATTCATTTAATATTTTATTATTATGACTGGTACATTAGCAGCAATTGGAGCAGGACTTGCAGTAATCGGAGCAGGACTGGGAATCGGAAGGATCGGCGGATCGGCAATGGATGCCATTGCACGTCAGCCTGAAGCAGGAGGAAAGATCCAGACCGCCATGATTATTGCAGCAGCCCTGATTGAAGGTGCCGCACTGTTTGCCATTGTGGTTGCCATGATGGGTTAACTATGTGAGATTTTTGAAAGATCCTGTAACGGTTGGTTGCAGGTCTTTCATTGAAAACAATTAAACAACAAATCATATGGATCTAGTAACACCGGGAATTGGACTTATATTCTGGTCAGCGCTGTTCTTCCTTATCTTGCTTTTTATCCTGGGCAAGTTTGCCTGGCCTGCCATCCTTTTGGCAGTGTCAGCTCGAAATGAAAGCATTCGTAAAGCACTTGATGCTGCAGAAAAGGCCAAAGAAGAGATGGCACAGCTGCAGGCTGACAATGAAAAAATTCTAGCCGAAGCAAAAGCAGAAAGAGATGCATTGTTGAAGGAAGCCAAACAGGTAAAGGAGAAGTTAATTGCTGAAGCCAAAGAGAAAGCTGCCCTTGAAGCCAAAAAACTCGTACAGAGTGCAAGGGAATCCATCCGGACAGAGAAGGCAGCTGCCATCAATGATATGAAGGCTCAAATGGCCATTCTGTCTGTGGATATTGCAGAGAAGATCCTGCGGATAAAGCTGGAAGACAATAAAGCTCAAAAGGAACTGGTCGATAAGCTCATCAGCGAGGCCGATTTGAATTAATGAATGTATGAACGAAAGTCAGATTTCAGTACGCTACGCGAAAGCATTGTTTCAAAGTGCATCTGAATTAAAGATTCTGGATGAGGTTTTCAGGGACATGGAGATGCTTTCGGAAACTTGTAAACTGGAAGACTTCCAAAATATGCTTTTACTGCCATCAATACAGCCGAGTCAAAAATACAAAATTGTAGAGGCGGTTTTGAAAAAGCATCTGTCGGAGATTTCACTTTCCATGCTAAACCTGGTTATCACAAATAAGCGGGAAGTATATTTGTCAGGAATAGCAAGGAACTTCATTGACCTTTACCGCAAAGCTAAAGGAATTCGAACCGCGAAGCTTGTCACAGCTCAGCCTGTTGAAAAATCTGAACTGGATAACATAAGGGAACTTATCAGGAAAACCTATGAAGCTGAGGTTGAACTATCTTCTGCGGTGGACAAGGATGTGATCGGAGGATTTGTCCTCACCATTGAAGACAGGCAATATGATGCCAGCGTGGCCGGCAACCTGAGGAAAATAAAAAAACAATTACTTCAAACCAGCATTGAAAACAAATAGCAATGGCTCAAATCAAACCATCCGAAGTATCGGAAATTCTCAAAAAACAGATCGAAGGATTTAAAAGCGGTGTAGAACTTGAAGAGGTGGGCACTGTACTCCAGGTGGGAGATGGTATTGCCCGTATTTATGGATTGAATAGTGTTCAGTCCAATGAACTGATCGAATTTGACAGCGGAGTCATGGGTATTGTTCTGAATCTTGAAGAAGACAATGTTGGTGCTGTGTTGCTTGGTTCGTCGGAACCCATAAAGGAGGGAGACTCGGTGAAAAGGACCAAAAGAATTGCTTCTATCAATGTTGGGGAAACTCTGCTTGGGACGTGTGATCAATACATTGGGCGATCCCATTGACGGAAAAGGTCCGCTTGTTGGGGAGATGATCGAGATGCCACTGGAAAGAAAAGCGCCTGGTGTGATCTACCGTCAGCCTGTGAGCGAACCACTTCAGACCGGATTAAAGCCCATCGACGCCATGATCCCTATTGGAAGGGGACAACGGGAGCTTATCATCGGGGATCGGCAGACCGGGAAAACAGCCATTGCGATTGATACCATTATCAATCAAAAAGAATTTTATGAAAAAGGAGAAACGGTATACTGCATTTATGTAGCCATAGGGCAGAAGGGTTCCACGGTGGCCAATATTCAGAAAACACTGGAAGAAAAAGGGGCCATGGACTATACAGTGATCGTTTCAGCCACTGCATCGGATCCGGCAGCACTTCAGTTTTATGCCCCATTTGCCGGTTGTTCAATTGGTGAGTATTTCAGGGATACCGGCAGGCCTGCACTGATTATTTATGATGACCTTTCGAAGCAAGCTGTTTCTTATCGCGAAGTATCTCTCCTGTTGAGACGTCCTCCGGGAAGGGAAGCCTATCCAGGTGATGTATTCTATCTCCATTCCCGTTTGCTGGAACGTGCTGCCAAAATCATCCAGTCCGATGAAATTGCACAGAGTATGAATGATCTTCCCGAACAGCTAAAACCACTCGTGAAGGGAGGAGGTTCCTTGACTGCACTACCCATTATTGAAACACAGGCAGGTGATGTTTCTGCATACATTCCTACCAATGTGATTTCCATTACAGATGGCCAGATATTTCCTGGAGTCGAACCTTTTCAACGCAGGCGTAAGGCCCGCCATTAATGTGGGTATCTCCGTTTCAAGGGTGGGTGGAAATGCCCAGATAAAATCCATGAAGAAAATCGCAGGTACGCTGAAACTGGACCAGGCACAGTTTCGTGAATTGGAAGCTTTCTCCAAGTTTGGTTCAGATCTGGATGCGGCTACCATGGCGGTACTTGACAAGGGGCGCAAGAATGTGGAAATCCTGAAGCAGAACCAGTATGCCCCCATGACGGTAGAAAAGCAGATTGCCATCATCTATTGTGGAACCCAGGGATTGCTATCGGATATACCGGTTGAAAAGGTAAAAGAATTTGAGATTGAGTTCCTGGATTTTATGGAATTGAAGCACAAGGATTTGCTTGCTGAGCTGGCACAGGGTAAGCTATCTGATGCAATCACCAGTACCATTGAGAATACTGCTAAAGAAATTGTGGAGAAACTCAAGTAATTCTACATGGCTAATCTGAAGGAGATAAGGGAAAGAAAAGTATCTGTGGCTTCCACCATGCAGATCACCAGTGCCATGAAAATGGTTTCTGCAGCCAAACTTAAAAAGGCACAGAGCGCTATTGTTCGTTTCAGACCCTATGCTGATAAATTGAAAGAGATCCTCTCGAGCGTGGGTGATAGTATAAAGGATGACGAAGACAACCAGTATTCAATGCAACGGGATAAGGAGCGGATTCTGCTGGTCCTTATCACTTCAAACAGGGGCCTTTGTGGGGCCTTTAATTCAAATGTTATGAAGGCAACCATTCAAAGGGCCCTGTCCCAGTATGGAAGCCAGATGATGGCCAACCAGGTTGACTTTATCGCCATTGGAAAGAAAGGAAGTGAATTCCTTCGTAAAAAGGGGTACAATGTAATTTTTGATGGAAGTGAAATCTTTGACAACATCACCTTTGACCGAGTTGCTACAATAGCAAATATGGTCATGGGGCTTTTCACCGATCAGGAATACGATCACGTGGATCTCATATACAACCGTTTCAAGAATGCCGCAACTCAAATACTCACAGAGGAACAATTTCTTCCCATCCAGGTAGATGAACTGGCCGAAGAATCAGGATCCACTTCCAATGTGGATTATATATTTGAGCCTTCAAAGGAGTATATCGTTGAAGAGCTGATCCCAAGATCGCTCAAACTTCAGTTTTACAAAGCGATTCTGGATTCACACGCAGCCGAACATGGCGCTCGCATGACCGCCATGCACATGGCCACTGATAATGCCACTGACTTACTCAAGGAGCTGAGTCTGCAATTCAATAAGGCACGGCAGGCTGCCATTACCAAAGAGATCCTGGAGATCGTCAGTGGTGCCGAAGCATTGAAAGGTTAGATCTCAAATCTTTCTGGAGCAGATGTTTTATAAACAAACTGGGATTTTTTTGCGAAGCAAAATAACCACTTTGTGTTAAAATATCTGTGACAGAAATGTGATTTAACTTTTACTGCAAAGAAATTAGGACCATGACGGTGCCTTCACCTGTACTTGAAGAGCCTACCGCTTTGCCAATGATGGCATTGCGCCTGCGTTCATTTTCCGCCAGCAGAGATTTCAGATCCTCAAAATCCTTGGCCTGGTTCACATCCAGTAGGGTCCATTTCATAGCATGCCCTGGTGTTGAGGAGGTGGTCAGCAAATCCCCGGGCTTAATAGGACCATTCTCTTCAGTGATCTTTACGGGAACACGGCCATTTAGAGCCAAACGCGTAGCATTTATTCCGGGAATAGGTTCCCCGGTCTCCTTATCAATCACCAGTTCCATTCCCATAACCATGTGAGGGGCAGTGGAAACCACACCAAGGACTGCGGTTTCATAAGGTTTTTGTGATTTGATCACACTCTCATCCGTATTCTTGTCGGCCACCAATACATCACCTGCTTCTGTATCACCATTGGAATCAAGCATATACTCTGCTACATCAATACCATCTCCGGTCCTGTAATCTGCAAAGAGACCCTGATAGACACCTGGTGCAACATTGCTGCTGAAATTTCCACTGTAAATGATGGAGATATCAGGATCGGTACTAAAAACCCTTGAATATATTCCATAGGCACCTGCTCGGGCATTGTCCGCATCAATTCGGTTATAGAAATAGCCGTTGTAGTAGTTATTGTTGCCATATTCATAAATTCCATAATAGGCATTCTGCGGCCTTATGTAAGTGGACCCATCTTTATTGACCCGGAAAGCGTCATGAGTTTCATCCCTTGAGGCTCCATTACCAATCTGGAACAGCGGATCAGTTGGGATCCAATCATCTGGGGTCCCTGTAGAAACATTAAAAGACCCTATGGTAAAAGAAGTCAGGGAAGCTGCACTGGTATAACGCCCGAAGGCGGTGGCATAGTGTCCTTCGGTTTTATTGGCAAATCCTCCGGCAAAGGAGTAAGGAGCAACAGCCTGGTTCCCGAATCCAACTGCTGTGGAATATGTATCCATCGCATCATTGTATACCCCAAGCGCAACACCTCCGTTTTCTGCCCGGTTTCCATTTCCAATGGCCAATGAGTAGGTCCCATTGGCTTGGTTATTCCTGTCAGCAAACAAAGGTAAACTAACGAATGAGCCCTTGGGGGTATCATTTTCCTGAGGGAGTTTAATCTCCGGATCACCTCCCTTTGGAGGAAATAAAGGAGGAAAAATGATGATTGGTAGAAAAAAATCAAATGTTTTATAGTAATGAGCACCCATTGAGATTGATTTATACCCTTCGGCAGTGGCATTATATCCTATGGCAGTTGCCAGTTTGTCCGAAGCAATTGCACCAGTTCCAATCGCCACTGAATTGGGACCGGTTGCGCTGGCACTGGATCCGATGCTGATGGCAGTATCACCGGAAGCATAGGAGTTAGGACCAATGGCAATGGAATAGGGTTGGGTAGCATAGCTGGAATATCCCATACTTAAGGAGCGGTACTCTGTGGCATGAGCACCCATACCCAGAGCCATTGAACGATCTCCACTGGCTTCAGCCGCAAGACCAAAGGCGTGGGAGTATTGTCCGCTTGCAATGGACCTGTAACCTAAAGCAGTGGCATAATTATGAAGGGCATCACTATTTGTGCCCAGGGCGGTGGATGAGAAACCGGTGGATGTGGATCCGACACCTATGGCAAAAGATCTTTCGCCAGAGGCTACAGCACCTGATCCCAATGCATATGAATCCTCACCTTTAGCAATACTTTTATTTCCGAAGGAGGTTGAATAGTTACCGACTGACATACTCCTGTATCCAAAGGCCTGGGAGTAATTACCCATGGCCACAGATTTGTAACCCATGGCAGTAGAATTCTGACCCACACTATCTATGGAACCCACATGGATATTCCCGGCCAGGAAAGCTTCTTTCCTTGGGTACCACATGATCTGAGAAGCCTCTTCAACCACATCCACAGAGTTTTTACCGGAAATGTAGTGGTATAGATCCTCATCGGCTGCTTTTTTGGTCCGGTTGTAACCACCTACTGCAAATCCGCCTTTGGTTCCTTTTCCGTTGGGATCGGAATCTATATAGACCCTTATGCTATCCGAAGTTATTCGCATATACTCTTCGGTGACCCCTTTTTTGGTACGGTTGTATCCCCCAACAGCAAATCCGCCCTTGGTTCCTTTCGTCCGGGTAGGATCTGAATAGACCCAGACCATGTCCTCGTAGACAGCGAAGACGGGTTGTCCTTCCTTCGTTTTAACTTCGAAAAGAGCCTCCCCGGGTAAGATATCTTGTTTTGGCTGAACACTGAAACTCCCTGCAGCATTTTTTGCTGAAGTTGCATATTGTGCAATAGGAACTGTTTGAATGGGCGAACCGCCCATATCCATAAACTCAGCGTCGGATTTTACCCACACCCTCATGAAGTATTGAGTAACTGACCAGTCAATCTGTTCAAATGAGCCGACGCTACCTCCTGAATTAATTGCTCCAGGATCACCTACCATCAGTGTGAATAGGCCCAGCGGGCTTGTGATAACGTTATGGTCCTCGCTCCAGATGAGTTCTCCATCAAGATTCTCTGCATGAATGGCAATTCTAACGGAAAGTGGTTGGTCAATGATGGGACTCCCCGTTGTAGTGCGAGCCACGGCCTGGTAAGAAAATCCTTGCCGCTGCTGTTGTTCCTGGGCATGGAGGTTAAAGAAAGGAAGAATGCCGAGCAAAAGTGTGGCTGGGGCGAGCCTGAAAAATCGCGCTGGAAATTTCATAGTGTTTACTTTTGAGTGATATGATCATTTTTTCAATATTCTACTGTGCTGGAATGCGGGTAAGTGGGTATTAAATATACGAAGAAACCATTAAATATCTGAACTACCAGTGGAGTGCCCGGAAAGACTAATATTCATCCCAGCTTTTGATGGAGATGTCTTCTATATCCATTTTACATATTGCATAGATAAATGCCGAGGCTAATCTTGCATTGGTGATAAGAGGTATGTTGAAGTCAACAGCACCACGTCGAATACTATAATCATTTGACAATTCGTGAGATGAAAGGTCTTTTGGAATGTTGACGACAAGGTCGATTTTCTTGGCTTTCAGGTAGTCCAGTACATTGGGTTTAAGGTCCTCATCGGGCCAGGCCAGGTCAATGGAGTCAATGCCGTTAAGATTAAGGAATTCATGGGTTCCATGAGTGGCAAAAAGTTGATACCCCTTTTCCACAAGCATTTTGCACGAATTCACAAGTTCAACTTTCGAGCGCATTTCTCCAGTAGAGAGGAGGATGTTCTTTTTGGGGAAGGTATATCCCACCGACAGCATAGCCTTTAGAATGACTTCATAATAACTGTCGCCAATGCAACCCACCTCACCTGTTGATGACATATCCACTCCCAATACAGGGTCGGCCATTTTTAACCTGGAGAAAGAAAACTGAGGTGCTTTACACCCGATATAATCCAAATCGAAAATGGATTTATTTGGTTTCTCTACAGGAACTTTTAACATGATCTTGGTGGCCTGGTCGATGAGATTTGATTTGAGAACTTTAGAGACAAAAGGCATACTTCGCGAAGCCCGAAGGTTGCATTCGATCACTTTGATATCATTGTCCTTTGCGAGGAATTGCATGTTGAATGGTCCGGAAATTTCAAGTGCGTCGGCAAGTTGCCGGGCAATTTTTTTTATCCTTCGCACCGTTTCAAAGTAGATTTTCTGGGGCGGAAACACCATGGTAGCATCACCCGAATGCACCCCTGCAAATTCTACATGTTCTGAAATCGCATAGGAAAAGAGTTCACCATCCCGGGCAACTGCATCGATCTCGATTTCCTTCGCCTGCTCAATAAATTCAGAAACAACAACAGGGTATTGTTTGGATACCCTTGCTGCCAGCGTAAGAAATCCTTCCAGTTCTTCTCTGTTCGATACCACATTCATGGCTGCACCTGAAAGTACGTAGGAGGGCCGAACCAACAATGGAAAACCGACAACATCAACAAATCCCCAGATTTCATCCATGCTGCTGAGCTCTTTCCAACGGGGTTGATCGATCCCAAGCTGGTCAAGCATCATTGAGAATTTATGTCTGTTTTCGGCATTATCAATGGATTCAGGCGAGGTCCCCAGAATATGCACTTTCTGTTGATGCAATCGCATGGCCAGATTGTTAGGGATCTGTCCTCCCATGGATACGATCACTCCTTTTGGTGACTCAAGATCATATATATCCATGACCCGCTCAAAGGAGAGTTCATCAAAATAGAGTCTGTCGCATACATCGTAGTCGGTGGATACTGTTTCCGGATTGTAGTTGATCATGATGGAGCGGTATCCTTCCTCATTCACAGTTTTCAACGCATTGACACTGCACCAGTCAAACTCAACACTTGAACCGATGCGGTATGCACCTGAACCCAGTACGATCACTGACCGTTGATCGGGCATAAATTCAATGTCATGCTCGCTTCCGCTATATGTGAGGTAGAGATAGTTGGTCTGGGCCGGGTACTCGGCCGCAAGGGTGTCAATCTGTTTTACACTGGGAACTATATGGCGCCTTTTTCGATGCTCCCGGACCAATAAGAGGTTTTTAGTTACATCTCCCTTCATCACCAGACGTGCGATTTGGAAATCACTGAATCCTGCTTTTTTTGATTGAATCAACAACTCATCATCAAGTGCCTTTAAGGAAGGGATGCTATCCAACCGGATCTTGAGATCATAAATATTCTTTAGTTTAACAAGGAACCATTTGTCTATTCGGGTAAGTTCATGGATCTGGTCAATGGTATAATTTTCTTCAAAGGCTTTTTCAATCACCACAATTCTCATGTCTGTGGGCTCAGAAAGTTCTTTGTCAATATTTTCAATGGTCATCTCATGATTTCCCACAAAGCCATGCATGCCCTGACCAATCATTCGGATACCTTTCTGAATAGCTTCCTCAAACGTACGGCCGATGGCCATCACTTCACCCACCGATTTCATGCTTGAATCGATCAGCTTGGATACACCCTGAAATTTATTGAGGTCCCATCGGGGTATTTTACATACGATGTAATCAAGTGCCGGTTCAAAGAAGGCTGAGGTGGTTTTAGTGATGGAATTGCGCAGCTGGTGCAGACCAAACCCCAGGGCCAGTTTGGCAGCCACAAAAGCCAGTGGATAACCGGTGGCTTTACTGGCCAGGGCAGAAGAACGGGAAAGCCTGGCATTTACCTCAATCACCCTGTAATCCTCCGAATGGGGATCCAGTGCATATTGCACATTGCATTCTCCGATGATCCCAATGTGCCGGATGATATCAATGGAAAGCTTCCGAAGTTTATGGTATTCACTATTGGTCAGTGTTTGTGACGGAGCCACCACAATACTTTCTCCGGTATGAATTCCCAGGGGATCAAAATTCTCCATGTTGCAAACTGTAATGCAATTATCGAATCGATCCCGGACCACTTCATATTCCACCTCTTTCCACCCTTTGAGGGATTCCTCCACAAGTATTTGTGGGGAATAGGAGAAAGCCTTCTTGGCCAGCTTATCCAGGTCATCCCTGTTGTAGCAAAACCCGCTGCCCTGACCGCCCAGTGTATATGCTGCCCGGATGATAATCGGGAATCCAAGCTCTTCAGCAGCCTTGTGTGCATCCTCCTCAGAAGTCACCGCAATGCTTCGGGGTGTTCTTACATTGATTTCGTTCAATTTACCCACAAAAAGCTCCCGGTCTTCTGTATCCATGATGGCCTGAACTGGAGTTCCTAAAACAGCAACATTGTATTTCTTCAAAATCCCTGATTCGAACAACGCCACACCACAATTTAAGGCAGTTTGACCGCCAAAAGCCAGCAGGATACCATCTGGTTGTTCCTTTTGAATTACTTTTTCAACAAAATGTGGTGTAATAGGAAGGAAATAGATCTTATCAGCCACGCCTTCAGATGTCTGAACAGTGGCAATGTTTGGATTGATCAATACTGTAAATACACCTTCTTCTCGCAGAGCTTTAAGGGCTTGCGAGCCTGAATAATCAAATTCTCCGGCTTCACCGATTTTCAAAGCTCCTGATCCCAGGATCACCACTTTCTTGATCTGATCATTCATCATGATGGCCTATATTTATGGATCAGGAGACGTATTGAGCGTATTCGGGATTAAAAGTAGAAAAAAAAGCCGAGAGATTTGCAAGAAACCGAGATAAAATGTATAAATTTGCAATTCAAATGTATAATTATACAAATGAGAACAGATGAAAAACAGGAATGAACGATTAATGGAAATTCGTCGGTTGATTGGAAGTCAAAATATTTCCAGTCAGGAAGAATTAATGAAATTACTTGGAAAAGAAAGGCTTTGAATTAACTCAGGCAACACTATCGAGGGATCTTAAATACTTGAAAGTTGCAAAAATGCCGGATAATAAATCAGGTTATGTTTATATATTGCCCGATAAAGATCAGGCCGTTGAGGAGGTGGAATTATCCGGGTTCGGGTTTAAGCGGACTGATTTCCATTGATTTTGCACAAGGTATGGCCATATTAAGAACCTTACCAGGACACGCCAGCAGTATCGCCTATATCATTGATAACATGGATGCCTATGAGATCGCTGGTACCATTGCAGGTGATGATACGATCCTTCTTATTCCCAGGGATGGCGTATCCAGGTCAGATATCGTCAACCTGCTGAGATTAAGAATCCAGGTTTGATTCGTGAATTAATTCATTAATCACCTTTACTAAATTGAAACGTTATGAAACACGATATAAAAATTACCATTGCATCTGAGGCACACCTGAATTACGTGCCGGAAATCGAAAAGGCTATTTTGGATGCTTCCATGCAAAAAGGAACAGGAATTGCAGTCCGGGACCGTGCTTATCTTGCTCAAAAAATACAGGAAGGAAAGGCAGTCATTGGCATCAGTGATGGGGGAAAGTGGGCCGGATTCTGTTACATCGAATCCTGGGGACACAATAAATTTGTGGCCAACAGTGGCCTGATTGTATCTTCAGATTTCAGAGGCCTTGGACTGGCTGGTGAAATTAAAAAACGTGCTCTTGAGCTTTCAACTGCACTGTTTCCAGGAGCCAAGTTATTTGGATTGACCACCAGTCTGGCGGTTATGAAAATCAACAGTGGTCTTGGATATAATCCGGTAACATTTTCTGAACTCACAGATGATGATCAATTCTGGAAAGGATGTCAGACATGTCCTTATTACGATATCCTGGTTCGAACCAAACGGGACGATTGTCTTTGTACGGCAATGGTTCTGGACCCGACAGCAGAAAAAAAAGTGAATGGGAAAGCGACATGCGGCCACAATCAAGGTGAATATTAACCATACGTGATGAACAAATAATGGAAAAGAAAAAGGTTTTGTTGGCCCTTAGCGGGGGATTAGATACATCATTCTGTGCCATATATCTGGCCAATGAAAAGCAAATGGAGGTTCATTCAGCCATCGTTAACACAGGAGGCTTTTCTGAAGTAGGAGTTGGAGCAGATCGAAGAACATGCAAATCGACTTGGAGTAGTTACCCACCAGGTGTTGGACTATACGGCCGATTATTATGACAAATGCGTTCGTTTCATGATCTTCGGGAATGTGCTCAGAAACCGAAGTTATCCCTTATCGGTCAGTTCCGAACGAACTTTTCAGGCCATTGCCCTGGTTAATTATGCAAAGAAGCATGGATTCAAATACATTGCACATGGTTCTACAGCTGCCGGAAATGATCAGGTACGGTTCGATCTGGTGTTCCAGGTGCTTGCACCGGATATAAAGATAATTACTCCCATCAGGGAACTAACAATTTCCAGGGAAGATGAAATTAAATACCTTCAGAAGAAAGGAATCGAGATGAATTGGAATAAGGTGAAGTACTCCATTAACAGGGGATCTGGGGAACCAGCATAGGGGGAAAGGAGACCCTGACCTCTACCGATGAATTACCTGAAGAAGCCTATCCCGACTCCCGTAGAAAAGTCGGGTTCAGAAACAGTGACGATTGGATTTGATGAGGGTGAACCGGTAAGCCTGAATGGTATAGATTATGAACCCCTGGTTGTAATACGGGAACTGGACAAACTGGCTGCTCCCTGGGGAGTCGGACGGGATGTGCATGTGGGTGACACCATTATTGGAATCAAAGGCCGGGTTGGTTTTGAAGCCGCTGCAGCAAGGATTATCATCGATGCTCATCTGGCACTTGAAAAGCATGTGCTTTCCCGGTGGCAGCTCCACTGGAAGGAACAGATCGGTCAGTGGTACGGAATGTTTGTACACGAAGCCCAATACCTGGAGCCGGTCATGCGTGACCTGGAAAAATTTCTTGAATCTTCTCAAAAGAATGTGACAGGTGATGTAAACCTACGGCTAAGACCCTTCAGCTTTTCAGTGACCGGAGTGAGCAGTCCCCATGATCTAATGAATGCATCTTTTGCTACCTATGGGGAGATGAACTGGGCCTGGACAGCTGAAGAGGTGGATGGATTTACCAAGATCCTTGGAAATCAGCAGCGGATATGGTATGCTGTCAATGGTATGGAAGAATAATATTAAAGACATAAGGCCTTATAAATAAACTAAATAGTTACGAATGAAAAAGATTGGAATCATAGGAGCCGGTAATATTGGAAGTGCCATTGCGAAGGGTTTAATCAATTACCAAAAAATGAATCCTTCGGACATTTTTCTCTCCAGAAAAAAGACCGGATTGTTATCCGATTATAAAACGCTTGGATTTACAATTTCCGATAACCAGACCCTGATTACTGAATGCGATATAGTTATTCTGGCAGTATTGCCGGGACAGGCAAAGGAGGTAGTACTTGAAATGAATCCCCTGCCTAATAAAGAGAACAAAATCCTGGTAAGTGTAGTTTCGGCTGTCTCCCTCCAGGAGTTAAAGGAATGGAGCGATGGTGTTACGGTGGTGAGGATCATGCCCAATACAGCTGTTGAGTATGGAGCCAGCATGACCTGCATCGCGGGCGAGAATGACGATGCAGTTGCCGAGATAGAGGAATTGTTTAAGCCATTGGGACAAACCATGGTGATCAAGGAGCAGCTTATGCCTGCGGCCACCATTCTGGCAGCCTGTGGCATCGCATTTTTTCTGCGTTTTATTCGTGCCGTATCTCAGGGCGGTATTCAGATCGGATTTCATGCAGATGAAGCAGGTAAAATTGCAGCTCAAACCGCAAGAGGGGCTGCTGAACTTTTATTGAAAACAGATCACCATCCTGAAACTGAAATTGACCGGGTCACCACCCCCATGGGTTGTACGATCTCTGGACTCAATGAGATGGAGCATTTTGGACTGAGTTCAGCCATGATCAAGGGAATAGTAAAATCTTATTCTGGTATCAGTGACTTGAAATGAACCAGAAGATTTCCCATATGGATCTTTTGATGGAGATGCTTTCCATTCCTGCTGTCAGTCGGAAGGAGAATGAGCGATCAGACTTCCTTGAGGGCTTTCTTAAAGGTATGGGTTATGCAGTAACGAGGATCCACAACAACCTGCTGGTAAGAAACTCAGGCATTGAAGATGCTTCTCCCCGGATCCTGCTTAATTCACATATGGATACCGTTTCACCGGTTGAGGGTTGGGAAAGAGATCCGTTTGTGCCTTTAATTGAAGGTGATAAAATCACTGGACTGGGTAGCAATGATGCCGGAGCTTCTGTGGCAACAATGATTGCAGCTTACCATATAATGCAAAAAGAACTGGAAAATCATTTGAACCTGATGTTGTTAATCAGTGCAGAAGAGGAGGTTTCAGGAGCCAACGGTATCTCGGCAGTACTCACACAACTGGGTCCCCTTGATGGAGTTATTGTTGGTGAACCTACAGGCATGCAACCTGCGGTGGCCGAGCGTGGATTAATGGTCCTCGACGGGGAATTAAGGGGGAAAGCAGGTCATGCTGCCCGAAACGAAGGTGTAAATGCCATTTACAAAGCCATAAAGGACATTGAATCATTATCTGGATTGAAATTCCAGGAGAATTCTAAGTGGCTTCCCAAACCGGGAGCACAGGTAACTATGATCTCGGCAGGAACCAGCCACAATGTTGTTCCGGATCTATGCAGGTTTGTGGTGGATGTGCGTAGCAATGACATATATAATAACGAAATTGTGTTGGAGATGATCCAGTCAGCATGTAAGGCTGAGCTAATCCCGCGTTCAACCCGATTAAAACCTTCAGTCCTTGAGGAGAATCATTTTCTTATGAAGACCATTGCCAGTTGTGGTCTTACTCCCTTTGGCTCATCCACCCTGTCAGACATGGCGCTGATCCCATTTCCCTCCGTGAAGATGGGACCGGGCGATTCAGCCCGCTCCCATACTGCTGGCGAATACATCCTTTCCAGTGAGTTGGACAAGGGGGTGGAACTCTATTGTCTTTTTTTGGAAACAATGGCAGATATCCTGAACAAAAAAACATTGAATGGTCATTTGATAACCTAAAGACTGGAGCTGATGAAATTGTGGGAAAAGAGCATTACAACTGAAGAGAAGATCTTAGCCTTTACTACCGGAAAAGATCCTTTTTATGATCTGCAGCTTGCGCCCTATGATGTAATGGGCTCCATGGCCCATACGATCATGCTTGCTCACGTTAATCTTATTGAGCAAGAGGATGCAGTGAAGCTGATCGCTGAGTTGGACAAAATTTATGAAGAGGCCCTGGAGGGAAAACTGGAACTGGATTCTGGTGTGGAGGATATTCATTCGCAGGTGGAGATCATGCTCACACAAAAGCTGGGCGATCTGGGTAAAAAGATCCATACGGGCCGGTCAAGAAATGATCAGGTCATGGTTGATATTAAGCTCTTTTTACGCGATGAAATAAAAGAAATGGCGGGCCAGGTGCAAACCCTGGGTGAAATACTCTGCAAACAGGCCGAAACATATAAAAAGATATTGATGCCAGGATACACACACATGCAGGTAGCCATGCCCTCTTCATTTGGGTTATGGTTTGGAGCATATGCGGAAGCTTTGGCAGATGATCTGACCTACCTTCAAGGGATACATCATGTTGTGAATCAAAATCCACTGGGATCTGCAGCCGGATTTGGATCCTCCTTCCCGGTGGACAGGGAATTGACCACTCAACTGCTCTCTTTTGAAAACATCCATTATAGTTCGGTCAATGCTCAGATGAATAGGGGAAAAACCGAATGGTATGTGGCAACGGGAATAAGTGCGGTGGCCGCTTCAATTGCACGCATGGCCATGGATGCGGTTCTTTTCATGGGACAGAATTTCAACTTTATTTCCCTGCCATCTGAGCTCACAACAGGATCCTCAATAATGCCCCATAAAAAGAATCCTGATGTTCTGGAACTTATTCGGGCAAAGTGTAACCGCTTATCACATCTACCTACTGAGGTTTCAGCAGTGACAGGGAATCTGATTTCGGGGTACCATCGCGATTTCCAGATCTTGAAGGAGATTCTTCACCCGGCCCTGGAGGAGGTGAAGGGCTGTCTGGTGATGATGCAATATGTGATGAAGCAAATCAAGGTCAGTCATCAGATCCTGGATGACGAGAGGTATCAATACATCTTTTCTGTTGAGGAAGTAAATAAGAAAGTCCAGGAGGGTAAACCCTTTAGAGATGCTTACCGCGAAGTGGCAGCTGATATTGATGAAGATCGTTACAGGCCGGGCCGGGACCACTCCTATACACACCTTGGAAGTATAGGAAATCCTGGCATAGCAGAGATTGGAGCGAAGCTGGAAGAAGCATACGGAGGATTCAGTTTTGTTGACAATTCTGAGGTAGCAAATGCATTGCGTACTTATTACAATGAAACATGACACACAGAAAACATTTAAAGAATAAAAAGAAAATTGTTGTCAAGGTAGGCACCAGCCTTTTGGCTTATGATAACGGAAAAATTAACCTGGCCCGCATGGAGAAACTGGTCAGGGTACTGGCCGATATGCGAAATAGTGGCAAAGAAGTGATCCTGGTCACTTCCGGTGCCGTTGGCGTTGGTGCAGGAATGATCGGTCTTGAAGAAAAACCCGTTGATCTGGTAAAAAAGCAAGCCCTGGCGGCCATCGGACAGGTGGGTTTGATCAGGCTTTATCAGAAATTCTTTGATGAATATAGTACCACCGTTGCTCAGGTGTTGCTTACACGGGATGGGATTGAAAACAGCCTACGTCGGAAGAATGCAAGGAATACACTTCACCAGTTGATCGAAATGGGAATCATCCCGGTGGTCAACGAAAACGACACCGTGATCACTGACGAGATTGAGTTTGGGGATAACGACACCCTTTCTGCTGCGGTGGCCACCCTGGTACAGGCTGATTTACTGCTTATTCTGACCGATACCGATGGGGTATTTACCGCCGACCCTCACATTCATCATTCTGCCCAGAAGGTCCCTAAGGTAATGAAAGCCAGTGATGATCTGAAAGATGTGGATGTAAATGGCACTTCAAAAATGGGTTCAGGAGGCATGGCCTCCAAGATAGCCGCTGCGGAATTGTGCCGGGAACACAATGTGGACGTGGTAATTGCCGATGGGACCGATCCTTCAACCATCCTGGATGTGTTAGAAGGTAAAGATCTGGGAACGTTTTTTGTCTCAGATGCCACAAATCAAATGGCTGGATAGTGACAAGTGCCTGGTAAATAGTACCTGGTTAAAAGATAAAAAGTATGGATGAATTGATTGAGATAGGAAAGAAGGCAAAGCAGGCATCCGGGCAGCTGGCCAATTTAAATACCGAAATGAAGAATAAGGTCCTGCTGCTGGTGGCAGAACTCTTAGAAAAATACAGTAATACCATTTTGGAGGCCAATGCTATAGACCTAAACAAGGCAAAGGAGATGGGATTGAAGGGTGCAATAATAGACAGACTGAACCTGTCCGGTGAACGGATTACCGGGATTGCAAACGGATTAAGGGAGGTTGTTCAACTGGAGGATCCAATCGGGGAGATTGAAGAAATGAAAAAGCGTCCCAACGGACTGCTTATTGGTAAGAAAAGAGTACCCTTGGGTGTGGTAGGTGTGATTTACGAATCCAGACCAAATGTAACTGCCGATGTGGCGGGCCTCTGTATAAAGACTGGCAATGTATGCATCTTGAGGGGTGGAAAGGAAGCCTTCCAATCCAACAATGCCATTGTTAAGATTTTTCATGAAGCCATCAGCAGTTGTGAACTGGATGCAAATATGGTTCAACTGGTTCAGAATACCTCTCGGGAAAGTGCGCTTGCCATGATGAAGCTCAATGATTATCTGGATATTTTGATCCCCAGGGGAGGCGCTGGACTCATCCAGGCAGTTGTACAAAACAGTACTGTTCCAGTGATTGAAACAGGAGTAGGGAATTGCCATGTATATGTGGATAAGGCAGCCGATCTGGAGAAAGCAGTATCCATTATTTATAATGCCAAAACCCACCGTCCGGGTGTTTGCAATGCAGCTGAGAGTCTTCTGGTGCATTCTTCAGTGGCCGGGGATGTATTGCCGGCCATAGGCAAAGCACTTAAGGATGGCGGAGTAGAAATCAGAGGTGATGAGATTACCTGTCAATTGATTCCGGAAGCTATTGCTGCCACTGAAGAGGATTGGGGCACTGAATACCTGGACCTGGTGATCAGTTCTAAGGTGGTTGATTCTGTTGAAGAGGCGGTGAACCACATCAATACATATGGCACTATGCATTCAGAAAGCATTGTAACAGAAAATTACAGCCATGCCCAGTATTTTCTGGACAGGGTGGATGCAGCAGCGGTATATGTTAATGCCTCCACCCGTTTTACGGATGGATTTGAATTTGGGTATGGTGCAGAAATTGGAATCAGTACGCAGAAGCTTCATGCACGTGGTCCAATGGGACTCAAAGAGCTGACAACCAACAAGTACGTGATTTACGGAAGCGGACAGATCCGCACATAGGACCAGCCACTAACTCCCAGGCACTAGGCACTTTTCCCCCTTTCTATATTTTCAATGAAAACATCGAAAAGATAGGCTGTATCTGTAGGGCCGCCAGATGCTTCGGGGTGAAACTGGGTGGAGAAAAAGGGCTTGGTCAGGTGTTTTATCCCTTCGTTGGTATTGTCATTCAGATTGATAAAGAGGGGCTCCCAACCTTGCGGAAGTGTTTCATTGTCTATTGCAAAACCATGGTTCTGTGAGGTGATGTAAGCCTTGTCACTCCCTACTTTCAACACAGGTTGATTATGGCTCCGGTGACCGTATTTCAGCTTATAGGTATCGGCACCTGCAGCCAATGCCATCAATTGGTTTCCAAGACAGATCCCGAAAATAGGGGTATCCGACCCATAGGCCTTAGCAAGACCCTGGATGGTAGCCCTGCATTGTTTGGGATCACCTGGTCCGTTGGTGATGAACAATCCGTCATACTCCTCTTTGCTGATATCATGATTCCAGGGAACTCTGATCACGGTTGTATCCCTTTCCAAAAGATAGCGGATGATGTTGTATTTTACCCCACAGTCAATCAGGAGAATCCTGTATTTACCCTTACCATATACTTTTTTTTCTCCTATACTAACCTGGGCCACAAGGTTATCCAGGTTTGGATCGTAAGCTTCCGGCTCCTTTTCGTCAAAGACTATCTTGCCAAGCATGGAGCCATTTTCTCTTAAAAGCTTAGTAATCTGGCGTGTATCAACATCGTAGATGCCAGGGATCTTGTTTTGCTTCAACCAGTCCCCCAGGCTTTGTTCGGCATTCCAGTGGGAGTATTCCGATGAATAATCCGAAATAACCAGGGCAGAAATATGCAATTGATCAGATTCAAAAAATTTAAACAGGTCGTTTTCAGAATCTTCACGGGGTACGCCATAATTACCTACAAGGGGATAGGTAAGGACCAGGATTTGTCCCTTATAGGAAGGATCGGTGAGACTTTCGGGATAACCTGTCATGGCAGTATTAAATACAACCTCTCCGGCTTTACTGCCTTCATATCCAAATGATTTTCCGGTAAATGATGGAACCATCCTCCAGGATCAGTTTTATGGGTTTGAAATCCATATGAATTATGAATTGTTCTTTGATTCGATATTGATCAGGTTATTGATGATATTTTCAGCTTGCTCAGGGGTTATTCGTTTGGCAACAATTTTCTTTTCATGGTCCAGGATGAACAGCTGCGGATAGCTTTGCAGATTATATAACCTCCTGAAATCATTGCTGTAGGGACTCCAGCAATTGATCCAGTCATACATCTGGTGCTCATTGATAAAATCCACCCACTTCTCTTTACCTTCAATGGTATTGATCACATGACAACTGATTACTTCTACACCTTTCTCTTTCAGCCGTGAATAGACCTGTTGAAGAACTGGTGTGGCTTTCTGACAATGACCGCAATCGGCTTCCCAGAAATAGAGGATGGTAAACTGGTTTTCCCTGTCATGGATGAAGAAGTCCTGTCCAATATGCGGATCTTTTTTGATGGCGGTATCCTGAGCAGCCATCTCAAAATGTTCCGGTGGTACCTGCCGTAAGATCAGATTAGGCGCCTTCTGCCCGATCAGTGTAGGTTTATTTTTTTGCAGGTTATCCTCCAATTTGCTGATAAAATCCGGACTGCTCCAGGTGGCATCAGGGATATAGTAATGCTCAGCAATGTGGAAATAAACCACATCCATACCCATAAATTTGCTTTCTGCAAAATGGTTGAACAGGGTGATGAGTCATATAGCGGTAAAGTTCTTCATTCTCGCGGGACCCATCCAGCAGATGGTCAACAGCTACAATCAGGGAATCGGGGTGTTGAACTACAGCACGGGTAGATATAATTTTTAATTTTTCCTTCATACAGTGGGGTGTGGAGCAACCGTACATTAAAAGGATCAAAATGATCAAAGTAATGTTCCTTGTAATAAAAATACCTGACCGAATCATCATGTCTTCTTTCCCCGGTGAGTAATTCATCGGGCGGAACAGGCTCTTGGGTAGCTAAAATAAATACACTGACAAAGAGAGAAGGATGTTCAGAAACAATGCGTTGCATGTAATCCTCCATCTCCTGGTTGATCAGATTTATTTTGCCCAGGATGCCAGTGGAGTCTGCTTCGGAGGTGGTATTGGATAAAAGTGATTTTTGCTGCTCCAGTTCGGCTCTTTTTTGCTGTAAGTTGTTTTTATAGTCAAGAAAAATGAGATTGTCTTCCGAACCTTTAAATTCCATACTACCTGCCAAATCCGATGTATCAGCTATGACTGCGAATTGCTGATCATCACCTAACAACAGATCAAAATAGTGGGTGGGGCTATAGTAGATCAGATAAAGTCCTCCCGGAAATTCAGTTTTTCCTTCAAATACCCCATACCCTCCTGCATCCAGAATCAGGGTGTCTTTTGGGATCATTCGGGTTGTAAAATATTCCCCCAGGACCACAGTGTCATTTGACAGACCGTGCATGGTGACTTCAATGCGATAGCCCTGTCCTGATAAGGCAATTGGGAATAAGAAAAAGCAGAATTGTTAATACGTACAAAACTCTCCTGAGATCGGTCATCAATTGCTTAATTTTTTAATCGGTCAAAGTTAATGATTCTATTTTAATAGATCTTGTTCAATCACCATGCCATTCTTCTTCTAAAATCACTAACTTGTTCGTTTACAATCGCGGTTTGATCCATAATTTTAACAGATGTTTACACTACTTGAAGCACAGGCCCTTGTTGAGAAACATATACAGTCAGTATCCATTCCCGATACACCTCCTGAGTTGTATGAACCAGTTCAATATATACTCTCACTGGGCGGCAAACGAATCAGGCCCGCACTGGTGATTCTTGCATGTGATCTTTTCGCGGGAGCGGTTGAAACTGCTATCATTCCGGCCGTGGCTATCGAAATCTTTCACAACTTTACCCTATTGCATGATGATATTATGGACCGCTCCGAATTGAGGCGAGGAAGTCCAACTGTTCATGTGAAGTATAACGAGAATGTGGCCATCCTTTCGGGCGATGTGATGTCAATTTTAGCCAGTCGTTTGATCAACCAATCACCGGGAGTAGTCCTGAATGTTGTCCATGATATATTTACAAAAACAGCCATGCAGGTTTGTGAAGGCCAGCAAATCGATATGAATTTCGAAGAACGGCATGCGGTGTCGGAAGAGGAATATCTTAATATGATTGAGCTGAAAACTGCAGTTCTCATTGCGGCCAGTTTAAAAATTGGAGCCATTCTTGGAGGATCATCTCAAAAAGATGCCGAAGATCTTTATGAATTTGGCAGAAATCTAGGCGTGGCTTTTCAGCTGCAGGATGATTTACTGGATACCTATGGCGATTCTTCTGTGGTTGGTAAAATGCTGGGGACAGATATTGTGGATAACAAGAAAACCTTCCTTATGATCCAGGCCCTTGATAAAGCTTCACCTGCACAAAAGGAGGATTTGATCCAGTGGCTAACGAATAAAGATTTTGACAGGGAAGAGAAGATCAAAGGTGTTACTTCCATCTACGACGCATTGAAAATCCAAAAGCTAACAAAGAACCGTATCAAGGCTTTTTATGAAAAAGCCATTGAGAATCTTAAGCATTTGAACCGGCCGGAAGAAAGGAAAACAGAACTATATAACTTTGCATCATTCCTGATGAACCGCAACAAGTAAGGATCATCCAGGCATTGATAACATGCTTTCGCCCGAAATTCCCAGTTCAAACATGAGCTCTTCCTGATTAAACCTTTGCAGCAAAAGTTTCATCTCCTCAATCTGGAAGAGCACTTCATTGATTTCTCGTTGTATGGACGATTTATGTTGAGGTTTCATGGCGCTGTAGTAATTAAACTCATTCACCATGGTCTCATAATGTTCCTTGAGGATTTCATTGGCTTTATCCATTTCACCACATAGATAGTATGACTCGATAACTCCCTCGTAATGAATGATGCCACCTTGCTGGTCAGGTAGTGTGATCCCGGTTATATACTGGTCAAATGGGAGCACATGGGATGGAGCAAGTTCCATGCAGTGATCGAGTACATTCACTGCTTTTTCCAGTTTACCCTCTTCCAGCAGTTTCATGGCCAGACGTGTGTGTAAACTTCTGAAACGGATCACATTGAGTGTTCGGATGGTATAATAATCCAGCTGAACATCTTCCTGATTCATTCTGCCCCATTGAAAGGTATTCAACAACCTGTCATACAAGGTATCTGTCTCAATGCCACCCAGAGCGATAATACTTTCATATGGAGTTCGAAGCGGGACCACCCGATAGGCCAGACCTTCATTGCGGTAGTATTCCTCAAGTCCCATGGAACCATCAAAACCACCCGAAGTATAATAAACAGGCCTTTTCCATTTGTTGGATGCGAGAATATCCAGTTGTCCGAGATTTCCCTTCATAATCTGGCTATTGGGGGTCAGCTGAATCGGAATCTCTTTTACCACCTTGTCCGCATCCTCTGGTTTAATGGTGCCATTTGACAACACTTCAACCGAGTCAACAGGAATGATTATTTTATGGGTGGGAATAAAATCAACCTTTTCTCCGTTTCTCATTGGCAATTTTGTGCGAGGATCGTCACTGGTCACGAAAGAGAGGATATAATCCAGTGTAGCACTTCTTTCATTTTCTCTCACATAGATGGCACTGCCATGGAGCTCTTCATATTTTGATTGAGGAATTGTGAAGGGTAAAGGTTTGGAATCATAATTCTGCCACCTCATCTGATCAATATACCAATCCATATTGAACAACATCATATTGACGATGCGTACATCTTCCCTCACTCCTTCAACATCCTGAACATACCAGAGTGGGAAAGTATCATTGTCACCAACGGTAAAGAGAATGGCATCTTTGTCGCAAGAGTTGAGATAATTACGGGCGATATCCCTTGCTGTATACCTTCCTGAACGGTCATGATCGTCCCAGTTTTCCACAGCCATGATCATTGGGACAGCCAGCAAAGAAATGCCCACCGAAAGGATGGCAGAGAGATTGGCTTTAAGTTTCGAATGCAAAATGCGAAAGATCCCGGCCACACCAATCCCTATCCATATACTGAAGGCATAAAAAGAGCCAGCAAAAGCATAGTCGCGTTCCCTGGGCTGGTACGGGGTTTGGTTTAGATAGATCACAATGGCTACCCCGGTAAGGATAAACAGACTCATGACCACCCAGAAATCGCGCACATTTTTATCCAGATGAAAGAACAGGCCCATTAAACCAAGCAAAAGCGGGAGGAAATAGTATGTGTTTCTGGCCGGGTGATTTTTCATATGGTCCGGAAGGTTCTTTTGTGGGCCGATTCTGGCAGAATCTATGGCTTTGATTCCACTGATCCAGTTACCATTTAGTACATTTCCGTGTCCCTGAATATCGTTTTGTCTTCCTGCAAAGTTCCACATGAAATACCTGAAATACATATGTCCAATCTGATAACGGACTAAAAACTCTATGTTATCCAGGTAGGAGGGATTATTGACATCGCTGATGGTACCAAATTCCTGATAAGCCTGTTTGTGATTCGGATCCCGGCTATAGATTCTTGGCAACAGGACTTTACTACCTTTCATCACCAGCTCTGGTTTTCGGAAGGCGATCTCATATTCATTATTCTCCTTATTCAGGACATACACAGGCTTTTTATACTCTATGTCCTCCACTTCGGCATTGTACTGGTATCCTCTCAACAGGGGACGGTCCCCATACTGTTCTCTGTTTAGATAAGAGAGTAATGCAAATGCGTTTTCCGGACGGTTTTCGTTCATGGGTGGACTAGCCAGTGAACGGATGACAATCAGGGCATATGAAGAATAGCCGATGATAATGACTGTGATGCAAAGCAGGATGGTATTCCAGAGCACATTCTTTCTTACAAATTGGGTCCGGTAAATTCCATAAGTCAGTGCGCCCAGCAAAAGGGCTACATAGATCACCAGGCCCACGTTGTAATGCAAACCAACTGTGTTGGTGAAGAATTTTTCCACCACAGTAGCAGCTTTTACGATTCCGGGAATGACTCCGTACATGATCAGAAGCAACATCACCACCGAGATAAAAAGTGCAGAGATGACTCCCTTGCGGGTGACCTGGTACTTCTTGAAATAGTAGACCAGCACAATGGCCGGAATGGCAAGAAGATTAAGCAGGTGAACTCCGATTGATAGTCCCACCAGGTATGCAATGAGGATCAGCCACCGGTTGGCCCCGGGTTCATTGGCGATATTTTCCCACTTGAGGATGGCCCAGAATACAACTGCTGTAAACAACGAGGAAGTGGCATACACCTCTCCCTCTACTGCAGAAAACCAGAATGTATCTGAAAACGTATAAGCCATGGCCCCCACAAAAGATCCGCCGAGAACAATAATCATAGTTGCAATGGAGGATTTAGCTGTCTCCCCATTAGAAACAATCAACATTTTCTTTAATAGATGAGAGATGGTCCAAAACAGGAACATAATGGTAAAGGCGCTGGCAAATGCCGATACCGCATTAATCATCATGGCCACCTTTTCTGTGTTTGATGTAAATAGGGCGAAGATCCGCCCAATTATCATAAACAGGGGTGCGCCGGGAGGGTGCCCCACCTGAAGTTTATAGGAACTGGCAATAAACTCACCACAGTCCCAAAGACTTACGGTTGGTTCAAGGGTAATAAGGTAGATGATAAGGGCAATGGCAAAACTAAACCAACCCAGTAAAAGATTTATTTTTTTAAAATTCATGGGATACAAATGATCTCTCAACGTTATGATTGGCACGAATTTAATGCTTTTTTCAGGACCCGCACCAAAAAACAATTAATTTGAAAAGGTTGACAAGTATCAAAATGGAATATATATTTGTGGTTCACTAAATCCAAATGTCATGACCATAAAAGGAATGAACGATCTGGATCACACCCTCTACACAGACTACCCTGAATTTGAGTATGAATATGCTAACATCAAGGAGCCTAACACCTTAGCCCCCAATAAGCAAATCCTCACAGTGGGATATCTCAAGAGAAAAATGGATGGAGCCATCATGACATACATCACAGGTTTTGTGGGACGCCGCATCGACCTGAGAAAGATTGAAGAGGAACTTCAGCGTGTTTGCCACACTTTAGGCTCTTCAAAGATGTATGACATTGTGTTAAAAGGGGATGTCCGAAAACGTGCTTATGTCTATTTACGATCCAATGGTTATTCGGTGAAATTTGCGGAAAACTAACCACTCATTATATAATCTTTTTGACAAAGGCAGGGTGATCATCATCCTGCTTTTGTTTCTTACTGCAAACTTGCAGGGGCAATTTTACGAATATGGGCAGGATGCCGGATCCCTGAAATGGCATCAATTTTCAACAACCAACTACAGGGTGATCTATCCAAGGGGAGTGGATAGTCTGGCAAAAGCTTTCGCAAATCGTCTGGAGTATTTCTATCCTCATCTTGGGTTGCCGCTGAACCATCGGCACCGCCCTATGCCCGTGATTGTCCACAATGAATCCAGCTTTTCAAATGGGGTGTTTGTCTGGGCCCCCAAGCGGCTTGAAATATTTACCAATCCCGATCCTGAGGGATATAATCAGGACTGGCTGACACAACTTGCCTTGCATGAGGGGAGGCATGCCGTGCAGATTGACAAACTAAATCAGGGAGTTACCAGGGTGCTCGGTTTTGCGGGTGGAGAACAGGCAGTAGGAGCCATGGCTGTATTTCTCCCCTACTGGTATCTGGAAGGAGATGCTGTGGATGCAGAGACAAGATTGTCGAATAGTGGTCGGGGCAGACAGCCTTCCTTTGAAATGGGACTTAAAGCCCAGTTGTTGGAGGATGAAAATATCTACTCCTTCTCCAAAGCGACCATGGGATCGTATAGAAACTATATTCCAAATCATTACAAATTGGGATATCTGATGGTCAGATATGGACGGAGGAAATACGGAGATAATTTTTGGATTGATTTTCAGCAATATGCTGCCCGTAAACCCTACTTGATCAATCCTACCTTTTTCAGCATGCGAAAGTATGATCTCAAAAATAAAAGTCAGTTTTACAGGGAAGCGCTGAAGAGCTACGAGGATCACTGGAGGGAGACGGCAACAGAACGAAATCTTTCTCCATTCGATGACTGGAACCCACATAGGGATCGACACTATACCAGTTATACCTTTCCTCATTATGTATCAGCTTCAATGCTGTTGACTTATAAAAGTGGCATGGATCAAATTCCGGAATTCGTTTTTCTTGGGAAGAAGGGAGAAGAGCAGCGAATTTACCGTCCGGGATTTCTCAGTTCAGGCAGGATCAGTTATTCGGGGAGTCATGTGGTATGGGATGAATTTGTACCCGATACACGCTGGAGCAACAGGAACTATTCTGTGATCAAAACCTATGAGGTGGGGACTGGCATTGTAAAAACCCTGGGGCACAAAACCAGATATTATTCCCCGGCTGTATCGCGTGATGGTGAGCGCATTGCAGCTGTTGAACAGACAGAGCTTCAGCAGTTCAACCTGGTAATAGTTAAGTTGGATGGGACGGTAGAGCATGTAGTCCCCTCTCCGCATAAATTGTTTATTCAGCACCCCGCGTGGATGGAAACAGATTCTGCCCTGGTCACGTTAGTCTCCCGAGAATCGGGGAAATCACTTTACAGTTATACTCCCGAAACTAATAAGTGGAAGAAACTATTTGATGCAGGATTCGACAATATATCCTATCCGGTTGTACGTGGACACAGGATCTATTTTAGTGGGACATTTTCCGGAATAGATAATATTTACTGTTATGATCTTTTGGAGGAGCAAACTTACCAGGTCACATCGGCACGATTTGGGGCCTTTCATCCGCAGATTTCTGAAGACGGACAGAGTCTGGTCTATTCTAACTATACTGCCAGAGGCTACAGTGTTGCTACCCTAAGCCTTGAGGAAGGAATATGGCAACCTCTGGATAAAATCCGGAATCATACCGAGCAGATGGATTACGAACAAACCTTCGGGGAAAAGAAGCTCATTGGTGAAGCAATGCAATCAGATACCCTGGAGTACACTCCACGGAAATATAACAAAGCATTACACCTTTTTAACTTTCATTCCTGGCTGCCCCTTTACTTTGATTACCTGAATCCTGAAATTTCCTTAAATCCTGACCAGCTTCCGGTCAGTCCGGGTGTATCTCTCATTTCACAGAACCGTTTGAGTACGGCGATCAGCCAGCTTGGATACGAATACAAAGATGGATATCATTTGTTCCATTCGGGCATCCAATTGAAGGGAAAATACCCGGTCCTGAATCTCTATTTTGATTATGGAGGTGAACCGGACGTGTTATTAATGGCCGAAGGGGATTCGGTCATTTCACTTCCCAATGATATGCGCTTTACTGCGCAAACCTATGTACCATTGAGGTTCAATACTGGAAAGTATCTTTCTATCTTTCAACCCCGGATCGACTATAACTACCGGAAGGATATTCAATTTGTGGAGAACGACAGGGGACTATAAAACCGGTGCGCATTACCTTTATTACTCTTTCAATGCGACCACCTACCTGCGTAAAGGATAAAGGAGATATCCTCCCGAGGGTCGGACTCACTACCATGGCTGGTTTTTATCATGCGCCTTTTAATAATCAGGTATTATGGTTCAGTGGCCAGGGCAGGATTTATCGGCATATTTGCCGGGTATTAATGAAACACCAGACCATCAGGGTAGCATTAAATCATCAGAAGCAGTATCCGCTATGATATGAATCCATCCGGCATTTATTAATCTAATGAGTCTTCCCAGGGGATTGCATGGAATTTTTGGTGAGGTGTTGACCAGGTATAGCGCTGACTATGTTCTTCCACTCCTCTATCCTGATCTGGAGATCAGTTCTATTGATTTACATGAAGAGAATCAGAGGGGCATTTTGGATAGATCATATGAAAGGTACAAATGTCATTATCCGGGAACCGCACCCGCATTTTGAAAATCTGGACTACACCACCCTTGGCATTGACCTGGTGGTTGATGTCAATCTCATGAGGATCTCCTTCCCATTGTCGGTGGGAGGAAGGATCATATACGAACCCAGCAATGGGAATTTTGGAGTGGAATGGATTTATTCTATTGACATTAATTAATTCCCTGAGCTGAACTCTTTTGTGATGGTAAAGAAGCCCGGATAGTATACACTCTGTGCTCCGATCATTACACTGGGCTTAATCTTCAGGCTTAACCTTGTAGGTTGATTACCGGCATCTACCAGATTCAGTGCAAAATTAATCATGGTCCGCGGATTATCACCCTCAAGATAATCGAACAAATCGGCCTGTATCTTGATGGGGATCATGGATTTTCCTCCACCCGAAGCTACCTCAATCCGGTTTGAAACAGCTCCCTCTGCCACCTGAATGTTATCAATAAATGCAATCCACTGGATCGAGTTTACTGCTGCAGTGGTTGCCCCGGGATTCATCACCTCAACATTGGCAGTAATCCCAAATGGCAGTGTTCCCTTCAGGAGATTTGCGGCGATCATTTGGCCGTCTATAAAACTGAAATCTGAAAAGGAGTGTCTGTTGCTGACGTCAATCCCACAGACCGTAGGATTTTGTGCAGAGTGGAAACTGAATTCACATTTTGTAAATGCAGTCAGCTCCGAAAGGATGGAGCATCCTTGAATTATCAGGATTATGGAAGCAAATGTCAGGAGTTTTCTCATGGCTGGGAATTGTTTGTTCATATAACAGATAATACGTTTGACACGTTCTGTAAATGTATAAAAGGTTCAGGAAAGAAAATGAAACGTCCACTATTATATTTTCATTTTCGTGCCCGGATTTCACCTAACATCTTAATTTTGTGACAGAGTGGATGAATTATTTTCATATGGGTGGACAGGAGTCAGGAGATTCATTAAGAAAAACCTGGTAGCGATTCTTTATACCCTCATTTTCCACCTGGTTGTTTTAATCATCTTGATTTTTGTGAAGGTTGAAGGATTGAAAAATGACCGGGAACTGGGGATTGAGACTTGAATTTGAGGAGAAAACCATTGAAGAGATCCTGGCTGAAGAGGATCCTGATATTCCTGCTGATTGGCTGGAGCAGGTTTTGCGCGAACGGGAACTTTCCAGTAACCGGGCCGTCAATTTGAATGCCGAGAATCAGTTTAATGAGGATATCTCAACCAATGAATATGTGCAGGATCTGCTTGAACAGATCGAGCTGGCCCGGGCACAGGAGGATCGCGAAAAACTTGAAGAGTTACAGGCCATACTGGCCGCGGCCGATTATGTAGCCTCCGGCTGAAGAGGCAACTGAGGATGATACGGGTGATTACTCAGGCCCGACCACCATCACCTATGAATTCCTTGAGGAGCCTCACCAGCGGGGCAAGGTGAGGCTCACCATCCCGGTTTACAGGTGTCAGGGATCGGGGATGGTAAGGGTGGCAGTTCAGGTGGCAAGGAATGGTGAAGTAACAAATGCTGAAGTAGTGGAACCCATCGAGGGAGTTGACAGGATATGTTTTGCAGATGCTGCACTGGCCGCAGCCCGCTCATCAAAATTCAGGATCGAAATCAATGGTCCCGAGAAACATAGGGCAGTGATTACCTATACATTTATCGCGCAGTAGTAAGAAAGAGCCTGTTGGCTTGCCTGTGCGATTCCTCCCAAGTCCTGTTCAATCATGCAATTAAAATGCTTCTTGGGACATTGTTGATACCCAATTTTTGAACATGGCCGACATTTCAGACCGGCTACTTCAAATTGAACTGATGCAGGATCGGGCCTGAAAAGGATACATTCCGAATTGGGGAATTGTGTTCCCCCAGATGGAGATGATCTTTCTGTTGAAAGCAGCCCCAATATGCATGAGTCCTGTGTCGTGGGTGATGAGCACTTTGGCATTGCCGGACCAGGGATGCCGATTGATGGATGTTGTAACTTCCGCAGCCATTGATGATGTTTCTTTCCGGAAGGGCATCTACAATGGCTTCACCAGTTATTTGTCGAGTGGCTCCACCCAAATAAGGATTGGATAATCCAGTTTTTTACACAATTCCACCAATGACGCTTACTGGAAGTTTCTTGGTCTGATGCTGTGCTCCAATGGCCAGTCCAATATATCCTGTTTGGAAGGCAACCGGTAATGTGAGAGGATCAACTTCCTCCTTATCCGGAATAAAGTAATCCAGTCCTTTGTCATCTATTTCTGAGATGAAAGTTCGGATGGTATCCAGGTTCCTGTCCACCATATGTAAGTCTGGTAATCTGTTCAATTTAAAATTAACCAGAAGCCATTTCTGTCTAGTTCAGTTTATTAACTGAAAAGTCCATTCTTTTTAATCCAAATTTGATACGTGCAGACCGGGTATTGTGATGCAGGTCGATAATGAAATCGATTTCAGATTCTTTCAGTTCCCTGATACAAGATCTCAAATCACCCTTAAAAGAATGGACTTGGTCAATATAGGGATTGGCCTCCAGCATAGGGGCAAATTCAGATTTTGTAAGGTAATGGATTTCAGCATCCTCAACTTGCTGTTTCAGGTGACGTACCACTGGTGTTGTAAGTACAATATCACCAATGGAACTAAATCGGACGACCAGGAATTTAACCATCTACACCAGGTCCTTGAAAAAAAGTAACAGTGCAAACCAGTATTCAGAGTTATGTTCGTTCTCGGCTGTGAGGGAAACCGTACCCCTGCCGCCATCACCCAGCTTGGGTTCAAACAGTGTTATATACTGTTTATCCATCTTTGAAGCCAGTTGAGACACATATGGAAATTCGGACAGGCTGGAAGAAATGAAAACAGGCTTTTTTAGATGGGAAATGGTATCCTGGATATTGATCCGAGGAAGAAAATACTCTCCCGGACTCAGAGCCACAACAGCCCTGAACATTGTCGTTTTCTGTGGCTAATTTCAAGCTGAGAGAACCGTTGGCTCCACTGCCAAACAGGATCACCGGCTGGTTGGATTGCTTAAATGCATATTCAATGGCAGCAATCATATCCAGTTCTATGTCATTTGCAGTGCGCGAGCATCTGCTTTCCCGGCAACGTTTGGCGGTTTCGTTGGAAACACTACTATTGTTCCCCCCATTTCGAAGATCCACAGCCAGGCAATTATAATCCATTTTGATTAAGCGACGGGCAATGGTGTTGAATTCCCCCCGGCTCGACTCCTGTTCATGAAATAGTAGGATATATGGATTATTCTTGGCAATAATATATTCATCGGCAGTTACCTCCAGGCCATCAGCCGAGGTGAATGTGACCGTTTTCTTTGGATCACGTCGAAGGAGCTTAAAATAAGAGATAAAACAACCAGTGACGCAATAGAACCTAGCGCGAGTGAAATGCGCTTAAAATAATTATTTCTTTGGCGTTTCTGCAAGGACAATGATTTTATTGTTTTTTGCTTCAATGACTCCTCCGTCCACTTCAAAAAAAGTGATAGCACCCTTTTGATCAACAATTTTTATCTGACCCTGGTCAAGGGTAGAGATTATGGGGGCGTGATTCCTGAGGATCTGAAAAGAACCTTTGGATCCCGGAACCTGGACCAGGTCCACTTCTCCTGAGTACAATTGATGATCCGGTGCTATGATCTCAAGCAACATACTATTTTAAGCTTTGGTTTCAGCCAGCATCTTTTTACCCTTTTCAATGGCTTCTTCAATGGTTCCCACCAGGTTGAATGCTGCTTCCGGATATTCATCCACCTCTCCATCCATGATCATGTTGAATCCTTTGATGGAATCTTCAATGTTTACAAAAACCCCGTGTATACCTGTAAATTGTTCTGCCACATGGAAAGGTTGTGACAGGAAACGGGCTACACGCCTGGCCCTGTGAACCACCTGCTTATCTTCTTCAGAAAGTTCGTCCATACCCAGAATGGCAATGATATCCTGCAATTCATTGTATCGTTGCAAGAGCATTTTCACCTTCTGTGCAGTATTGTAATGCTCTTCACCCACTATTTCAGCTTTCAGAATCCTGGAGGTGGAATCGAGGGGATCCACTGCCGGATAGATTCCCAGGGATGCAATTTTTCTGCTTAATACAGTTGTTGCATCCAGGTGGGCAAAGGTGGTGGCAGGAGCCGGGTCGGTCAAGGTCATCTGCAGGTACATAAATGGCCTGAATGGACGTGATGGAACCTCGTTTGGTGGAGGTAATCCTTTCCTGCATGAAACCCATTTCGGTAGCCAGTGTGGGCTGATAACCTACGGCCGAAGGCATTCGTCCCAGCAGTGCAGAAACCTCTGATCCGGCCTGTGTGAAACGGAAAATATTATCTACGAAGAACAAGAATGTCTTTACCTCCGCTCTCTTCATCCCCATCACGGAAGGATTCAGCAACTGTAAGACCTGACAGGGCAACTGTAGCACGTGCTCCGGGAGGTTCATTCATCTGTCCAAATACCAGGGTGGCCTGTGACTGTTCCAGCAGCTCATGATCAATCTTACTCAGGTCCCAGGAGCCTTCTTCCATGCTCTTTTCAAATTCTTCGCCATATTTGATTACACCCGATTCGATCATTTCCCTCAGCAGGTCATTTCCTTCTCTGGTTCTTTCTCCAACGCCCGCAAATACGGAGATACCTTCATATTTCTTGGCAATGTTATTGATCAACTCCATGATAATCACGGTCTTTCCAACACCAGCACCACCAAATAGTCCGATTTTACCGCCTTTGGCATAGGGCTCCAGCAGATCAATTACCTTGATCCCGGTAAATAGCACCTCAGATTCGGTGGAAAGATTCTCATACAAGGGGGGTTTATTGTGTACCTGGTAACCGTCACTATTATCCACTGGTCCGATCCCGTCTATGGCCTGACCCACCACGTTAAGCAAACGTCCCTTTACGGTTTCCCCTCTGGGCATCTTGATGGCTTCACCCGTGGCTACCACCTTCATTCCCCGCTGAAGTCCGTCAGTGGAATCCATGGCAATGGTTCTGACAGTATGCTCACCAACGTGTTGCTGAACTTCTGCCACCAGGGTTTGACCATCTGCCCGTTTGATTTCAAGGGCCTCATGAATACTGGGAAGTTCATCCCCGGTTTATTCAAAACTTACGTCAATTACAGGACCAATTACCTGTATGATTTTTCCAATAATCTCTGACATTTGATAGGTAATTTATAATAAATAATTGTGTAGATTTCAGTTGTACAAATTTAGCACTTTTTTGTCGGGAACAGCGGAATTCAGTTATAAAGTTAGGAGCAGAAATGGTGGAATGGTGACTTAGGTGACAGGTGAATGGTGCACGAGGAAGGTGAAGCTGAAGAATGGTGAGTGAAGTGGTGAACTTGGAGAAATGTAGTTGAAAAGAAAATAAACATGATGGTTGAAAAGTTATAAGTTTGAAACTATTATACCATTAACATCGTAGAAACAATAATCCATACTCTGAAAGAAAATCTTTTGAAAGACAGGTTACACGTGAAAAACATCTTTTCTGTCATTTGTTTCGTTTTGATATTTTCTATCAATAGTAGTGCCCAGGTGCACAGGATCGGCGGGGGATTATCTTTTGCTTCAGGGGCTGAATTTAATTTTGGAGAGACGGGGAATCCCGGACTTGACCCTAAAAACATGGATTGCCCTGGATAAAAGGGCAACCTTTCAATATTGTACCATCCATTTCTGCATTATAACCGATACAGGCTTGAGACCGGATATATGATTCTTACCAATTATATGTTTCATGGGTGATCTTGGATGCCCAATATGCTTAGTTTTCGAGGAAGGAACCGTTAGGGCAGTTGTTTTTGGGGGAGGGAATTTTACCTATCTGACTTCTCTTTATGAACCGTTGGTGATTACTGGAAATGAAACCATCACTGATCAAAGTGACTATGCCATAGGTGCAAATCTCGGAGCGGGACTGGAGTTACGCATGGCACCCAAATGGGATTTCAATGTATCTGGAAAATATCTATTTTCGAAATATTCTCAATTCATTATTTCGGTCCAGGCGGTTTACTATTTTAAAAGTCGGAGAAGGGCATACAGGAGATGATTTTTTTTATCTTTAGTCATTATATATTGAGTATTAACCTGTTTCAGAAATTGATAAGACATTACTATGGCTAGCTTAAGTTTTTTGCTTGGGATGGTACCCAGTACCGAAAAGGTGGAAACAGCAGATGATCAGATTAAGGGCTGATTTTCAAGCTTTTAAAGATTATGAGAATTCAGATGAATTAAAGCATTATCTGGAGCTTGAAAAGGAGGTGACATCCAGTGATTTTGCACTGAGGAAGAAAAAAATACTCAAGGAGAAGTATAAGGCCTCAGAAGCATTCAGGAAGGAGGAGACGATACAACCAGTTGATGAAACGTTCCAAGGGAGATGAGAAATCCGGAGAGATTGAAAGATCTTGAAGAGTATATCAATTCGGAAGAATTCATCAAGCAGAAACAATTTCTGACAATGAAACCCAATGAAAGGTATGAGACTACCGATGAGTATCATAAGGAGACGGAATATCTACACTCTAAAGAAATCAGAGAAGGTTGTATGGTATTATAAAACGAAAAAAAAGTACCCCTTTAAGGAGATCGAAAAGTGGAATCTTACTTTCGAGGAGAAATTCAATGGAAGCCAGCTCAATAAATCAAAATGGATGACTCGTTATTTCTGGGGAGATCAAACCATGGAGAGTTCTTTCGTACTTGAGGATGACAAAAGCTTCATTACCGACGGTGATAATATTGAGTTTTATGATAATAAAGCCAGAATAGTCACAAAACCCGCAAAAACAGAGGGGTTGACCTGGAGAGCAGAGCAGGGATTTGTTAAGGAAGATTTTGATTTTACTTCCGGATTGCTCAGTACCGCCAAGAGCTTCAAGCAGAAGTATGGCGTATTCAAAGCTAAGATAAAGATGGCTGGTGGATCAGTGGCCCAAACATTCTGGATGGTTTCTGACACCATGTTGCCCCATATTGATGTCGCCAGATTTGAAAATGGCAAACTCTATTCGAATTACTTCTGGGGATCGAGTGACTCTACACACAAATCTATTTCAAAAACAGGCGGCGCTAAATATGCAGATGAGTATTTCATTTTTACGCTGGAGTGGTCCCCCAATAAACTGGTATGGAAGATCAATGACAAGGTCTTTAAAACACAAACCTCCGGGGTTCCCCAGGAAGAAATGTGTATAAATCTATCAACCAACCTGAAAAAGGGTGCATCGGAAAGCGGCCTTCCTTCTGCCATGGAGATCGACTGGATCAGGGTGTATAAGTTGAAAGATTAACGCATTAGTTCCTGGTTCCAGGTTCCTGGTGAAATCATTTTATGGAGTGATTTGAGGTGGTCTCACCTCGTCCGGATTGATGGATGGGGTTTTTTTATGGCTCTTTTTTGTAATTTACACACAATATATCTGAACATAATCCATTAATCACAGGAAATGAAAAGATTGACATTGATTTTAGGTCTGCTGGTTTTATTAGGAATGGCATCTGCACAGGATCGCGTTACCGGGGAAACATTTGCTACCCGGTCGGAGGTTATTGCACAGCATGGAATGGCATGCACAAGTCAGCCTCTTGCCACACAGGTCGCGCTGGATATATTAAAGGCTGGAGGGAACGCTGTGGATGCTGCCATTGCAGCCAATGCAGTCCTGGGTTTGGTTGAACCTACAGGGAATGGTATTGGAGGCGATTTGTTTGCCATTGTTTGGGATGCGAACACCAAACAGTTATATGGACTGAATGCAAGTGGGAGGTCTCCACGATCGCTCACCATGGACTATTTCAGGGAGAATGGATACAAGAGTATCCCACCCTATGGCCCGCTTCCTGTTTCAGTTCCCGGATGTGTGGATGGGTGGTTTGAGTTGCATGGAAAATTCGGATCCATGAAAATGGATGAAATTCTCCAACCCGCCATCGACTATGCCAGGGATGGATTTCCCGTTACTGAACTAATCGCGCATTATTGGGGAAGTGGGGCCAGGGCTTTGAGCCGTTTCCCAAACATTGCTGAAGTGTATATGCCCAATGGGAAAGCTCCTGAGAAAGGGGAGATATTTAAAAATCCATATCTCGCAAACACCCTGAAAAAAGTTGCACTAGGGTGGTCGGGATGCTTTTTATAAGGGAGAAATAGCCAGGATCATTGATGCATTCTTTAAAGAACAGGGCGGGTTTCTATCCTATGAAGACCTGGCCAGTCATACCTCGGAATGGGTGGAGCCTGTGAGCAGCAATTATCGAGGTTATGATGTTTGGGAGCTCCCTCCCAATGGACAGGGCATTGCAGCGCTACAAATTCTGAATATCCTGGAGGGCTATGATATTGCTTCAATGGGATTTGGAACCAGCGAATATATACACCATTTCGTGGAAGCCAAGAAACTGGCTTTTGAGGACAGGGCCAAATACTATGCAGATCCGGCATTCAATGACCTCCCGGTGGAGGAGTTGATTTCGAAGGAGTACGCTGCGAAGCGCAGGGAACTTATCAATCCTCGCAGGGCTTCGCGTTCTTTGGATGCAGGTAAGATAGAACATGGAAATACCATTTATATGACTGTGGCTGATCAGGCAGGGAAATATGGTTTCACTGATCCAGAGTAATTATCGCGGTATGGGATCAGGAATGTGCTCCTCCGGGATTGGGATTTATCCTGCAGGACCGTGGGGAACTGTTTACTCTGGAAGAGGGGCATTACAATGTGTATGAACCCGGTAAAAGACCCTTCCATACAATTATTCCTGCTTTTATTACCAAAGGATGGAAAACCATGGATGAGTTTTGGAGTCATGGGAGGTGCCATGCAACCTCAGGGGCATGCACAGATTGTAGTGAATATGATTGATTTTGGAATGAATCTGCAGGAGGCCGGTGATGCTCCACGCATCAGACATGATGGTTCTTCCCAACCTACCGGAGAGGTAATGAACGATGGGGGAATCATCAACCTGGAGTCGGGCATTTCCTACAAGAGCCTCCGGGAATTGTCACAGAAGGGACATAAAATTCAGACTTCCAGTAGGTGGCTATGGCGGATACCAGGCCATCATGTGGGATGAGGAAAAAGGAGTTTACTTCGGGGCTTCGGAATCAAGAAAGGATGGTCAGGCTGCCGGGTATTAGGCACCATGCACTAAAAAGGCCAAAACCTGGGAATAACCAGCAACGAGATGATGAGTGCAAGAATGTTAAGCGGGAGGCCGATTTTCCAATAGTCGCTGAATTTGTAATTACCAATGCTCTGAACGATGAGGTTGGTTTGGTAACCGATGGGGGTTGAGAAGCTGGCTGACGCAGCCACGCAAATGGTGATAAAGAATGGCTTAGGATCGACCCCCAACTGTGTGGCAGCCGCATAGGCAATGGGAAAAGTGATAGCTGCCGCAGCATTGTTGGTGATGATTTCAGTAAATATATTGGTGATCAGGAATATGGCTGCCAAAACCCCCAAAGGACCAAAACCTTTAGAAATGTTGATGGTACTGCGGGCAATAAAATCAGCAGCTCCGGACTCTTGAAGGGCCCGGCTTATCCCGATGGCACAGGCGATGGTGATGAGCACATCCCAGTTGATGGGTTTGGTATACTTTTTCGGAGTAATAGATTTTCATCAGGGCCATCAGCACTACTGTAACAGCAGCAAAGAAAAACATATCAAATTCATTCTTTCCCTGAGCGGGAATATACCTTCCAGCGGTGGCCCCTGCGATCATAAAAAAGACAAGTCCCATGGCAATCCAACGGCGTCGGCGGTCTTTGGAATCATCCATTTCACCAATTTCTGATGCCATATAGAATACCCTGGATTCGCCCCAGTACCGGGTGAAATCATCGGTGGTAAGTAACATCAGGTTGTCCCCTGCTTTTAGCTCAAGGTTTTCCAGGTTGGTGGTAATGCGTTCACCATTGCGGTGAACTGCCATAACCACGGCATTGTAGTGTCCAAAAAAGTCAAATTCTCCCAAGGGTCCTCTGGATCCCTGGAAAACGGGGGGCAATGTACTACCTCCACCTGTTTCAGTGATTTTTTCAGAAAATCGGGATCTACATTGTCCAGTGCATTAAGTTTTACATTGGAGGACTGGGTCAGGTAACCCACATCTTCTGAACTTCCGGCCACAATGAGTTTGTCTTCGGCCTCCAATGTGAAGGGTGAATTTGAAATCTTAATGTGCTTTCCTTCGCGAATGACGGTTCTCACCGTAAATTCATTAAGTCCGGGCAGCCTTCTTTTTTCAATCTCTTTACCAATAAGGTTGCTGTTGGCAGGAAGGTAGAGGTCAAAATAATATTCCCTGGTATCGTTGGGAAAGCTGAACCTGGGGATTTTCTCACCAGGCAATAGCCGGTTGGAAAAGAGGTTCATGTAGAGGAATCCGAAGAATACGATAAACAGCCCTACTTTAGCAAGTTCGAACATTCCCAGACCCGCCATTCCCCTGTCAAGCATCATGCCATGCACAAGAAGGTTGGTTGAGGTCCCGATCAGGGTACAGGTCCCGCCAAAGATCGTTGCGTAGGAGAGCGGGATCAGAAATTTCTGTGATGGAAGGCTCAGTTTGTCAGCCCACTTTTTGAGCATGGGACCAAAAATGATAACCACAGGTGTATTGTTCAGAAAAGCAGAGATGACCGAAACAGGAATCATGATCTGCATGAGCAAGCCGGGGAATGGGTTTTCGTTTTTTCGGAAGGATAATTGCTCCCATTTTATTAAGAACACCTGATTCTTTCACACCCTCACTGACAAGGAAAAGAAGTGCCACAGTGATCATCCCTTTGTTGGAGAAACCCGAAAGGGCATCCTCAGCAGTAATGATATCAGCCACCATGAAATACAACAAGCGCTGAAAAGAGGATCAATCCAGGTCGTAGAACTTCCCTGACCAGGGCAACGATCATGATCAAAATGACGCCAAGAGCAATATAACCGGAGATTGTCATGATTCGTCCAATATGTCTGTCCAGTCGGGCAAGGGCCGAATTTGAGGTTTACGGCCATAAAAAATATCGTCCAATTTAATGGCCAGATGCCGGAAAACCAAATTATTTTTGATTGCCCACCTTATAAAGCGATGAAACCTGTTGTCGGGATGACTAAAAGGGCAAACGGTCATACATCTTCCGCAATCTGTTCCTGAGAGGGTCCAGAAGTGATAACATTTCTCGGAATTGATCTGCCAGCGCAATATTCCATCAATCATTTCGCGGGATCCATCAGGGATAGCAGCTGCGGGACATACTTGAGCACATTTCTTGCAGTGCTGGCAAAAATGAAGGGTGGTTCTCTCGGGTTTGGAATCAGAATGGACAAGGGGCATGTTGGTGGTAACCACAGCAATCCTTACGCGCGGTCCCAGTTTAGGAGTCATCAACAATCCCATGCGGCCCGGAACTCCCAATCCTGCATCTACTGCTACCAGGGGACAAATTACTTCATAGTTGCCATCAATATGGGCGGTGGCTTCATATCCAAGCTCCCTGATATAAGCTGCAATCTTAAGGGCAAGTAGCCCGGAACGAAGGTATTGTTCAGAAGATTCCATTACTGACGTTCCCTCGGGTGCTGACTGCATCAACCTGTGATCCATTTCCACGGTAATGGCAATGGCGTGCTCGTGGTTTTTCACGATTGGTTCCCCCGAAAAGTAACCCCGGCCTTTATGAGAGTAAAGATGATAATCTTCTAACCTTGTGAATCCAACGCTGTGGGCGCCAGTAGCTTTAAGCCATTGGGTGATGAATTTTGAGGACTTTTCAGGATCCACCTTTACTTTATGAACAGCGGGACTCCCTGTACATTGCTGGGATCAATGATTCGATAATCTCAAAATTGGCCTTTGCTGCAGCAAACGTTCCCGGATGGTAATAAAGTGCTTGATCTGACAACAATCCAGGAGCCTGACGTGAGCGGTCGTCTGGCTCCTTCCTTTGGGGATATCTTTTATAATAAGCCTCATATTTTTCGGATCCTGGAGTGAGCAAGCGTCGTGACAATACCACATCTGCTTCATGAATCCTTTTTTCAGGAGGCAGATAATTAAATGAGCGTGCGCCTTTAATGGGAAGAAAGAGGACCAGAGTGATCGCTGCAATGATGCTAAGGAAAAGGATTACCAGGTCCATCAAATGGAATGATTATCCTGCAATAGTAAAAAAAAATCCTTAATATGAAGGAATGTCCTCTTTTAAGCGAATAATTTACTGAGTAATATTAATAGCAATCCCAGTAAGTGGTTGTATTACCAACTGTAATCGGCGCCTGGTTTTCTTTTTCGGACAGTGCATCTCCACAAAGTGGCAGAGGAGTGCCTTCAGTGACGCCACCACTTCCATCCTCAGTGATCAGTTTACAGGTTCCACACTCTTCAAGTAAGTCGCAGGCAGGAAGAGATCCTAGTGTAGCAACAAACACAGCGGCGATTAGCAAATTTCTTTTTTTCATGAGCTTACTGACTGTTTCTCTGCAAAAGTATAACAAGATGCAGCGATTTTCAATAGTTATATACGAGGCTTATCAACAAAAGTTCCACCTAAGGTTTTACTTTTAACATTCATTTGTGGGATTTCTCATAGAAACATTAAAGGCTTATTGTTAATTTCGAAGAACAATTACCATTTACAATGGCCCGTCGAAAACATAAAGCACTTAGAATTACTGGATGGATCATCCTTGGTTTTACTTCCTTGATCCTGCTCATTACCCTGGTATTTTACCTGGGTCGGGGATGGATACTTAACCGGGCCGTTACCTATCTAAATGAACAGCAACAAGGTGAAGTGCAGATGGGTCAGATGAACCTGATCCCCTTCGTGAATTTTCCCAATGTATCTCTTCAACTTCGAAATGTGACTTATTATGAAAAGAAAGTCCATCCGGATTCACTGCTTCAGGAACCCATCCTGACTTTGAGTGAAGTATTTGTTACCCTTGATGCTGTCGATCTGATCAGGGGCGATCTCCAGGTATCAAGTGCGAAAACTGAAAATGGATTTGTCCGGATGGTCATATATGAGGATTCGGTGACCAATATTGAAAAAGCTCTGGGCATAAGATTTGGAGAGAATACCGAGAGGGATAGTACAGAGGAATTACCTGCTCTAAAGGTGGATTTGGACAGGATAGAGCTCAACAATATTCTGGTAATTGTCGAAGATCGAACCCGCGATGACCATATTAATGTTACGGTGAACGGGCTCGAAAGCAAATTTAGTTATCTGCCAGGACATGTGGAGGCCGGACTTAAACTAGATATTGATATAAATCATGTAAAATACCTTACTTTCAGGTCAGAATCAAAAAGAAATATTCAATTTGAAAGTGAAATTACCATGGATCCTGTTCAAAAGAAGATAAAGGTGGAACCCAGTTCCATGAAGGTATCAGAACTTGAACTGGAAACCTGGGGAACATATAGCTTCCTTGATGAACCCTATTTGGATTTTGCTTTCAGGGCAAGCAATAAAGGACTGGAAGTATTAAACTATTTATTTCGCGGAATTTTAGATCTGGATGAAATAGAGCAGATCGGATCGGGAAGCATCTATTTAAGTGGAAACATAAGCGGAATCCTTGGAGATGAACTTCCGGTAATACGAGTAAACGGATCAGCAGAGCAGATAGGATTCAGGATTAAATCCATTCAGAAAGATATTACAGACATTAATTTCAAGGTATATGCCACAAATGGAAACAAAACTGATTTAAGTGAGGGAATAATCCTTGTGGATGGCTTCCGGGCAAGATTTCCAAGCGGATCCATAAAAGGTAACATATCTGCGACAAATATGGTTATACCTAAAGTAAATATTGATTTAGTTGGAGATATGGAACTTGGAGAGCTGGAACAAATTTTGAAGAATGAATATATCACTGACCTGGAGGGTAGAATTGCTTTGGACTGTAAATTGAATGGAGTTGTAAACCGAAAAACTGGCGAATTCTTTAATGAGGCAGGTTCCATAAGTGCGGCCCTTAATGAAGTAGGATTTGTTGTTTACCAGGATAGCGGAAGCATAGATAGTGTGAAGCACATGAAAGGGGAGCTATATATGGAGGAGAATATCGTGGGAATGGAAGGTCTTAGTTGCGAATTTAACGGGAATCATCTGATCCTTGATGCGAGAACGGAAAACCTGTTGCTATATTTTCTGGGTTTTGACAGGGATGTAAAAGCAAATGTATCCATGGTTTCTGAGGTTCTAAATCCTGCCACATTTATCAAGGATACGTCCATAGTTGGATTACTGGGAGAAGAATGGAAAGGATTGCAATTTGGGGCAAGTGTTTTGGTCACTAAAAAAGATCTGGATGCTTTCACTAAGGATACGATAATACCCAGGATGGAGCTCCGCCTGGACAGTTTTGGAATTGAGCTTCCGGTGTATGCCAAAATTTCCAATGTGAACGCCTCACTGACCGTCAATCCAGATACTCTGACATTTCACAATTTGAGCGGAACAATTGGAAGTAGTGAATTCAAATTCTCAGGTTTAGCTGCAAACTACAGTTCCTTTATGGACAAAGATACCTTTGCTGTTGTTGATCTGGAATATCAAATATCTTCAGAACTGATGCTGGCTGAGGATTTCCTTACATTTAATGATACCTTCCTGCTGCCTGAAACATATCGGACAGAATTCCTGAAGGATTTTCGACTGAATGGTTCTATGGAGGTTCCTGTTGCAGGGATCATCGATGATAGTGCATCTCTTGATTTCAAGTTGAGCATCATGGATCTGGGATGGAATTTCAGATATTACCCCCTCACATTTGATGGTTTTCAGGCTCAAATTAGCAAAGAAGGTGATCAACTATTGATCAATAATTTTTCCGGCTTGGTCGGAGAGAGCAACTTGAGATTGAATGCATCTGTAGGGAATTTTACTGATACACTGATTGAAAATATGTATGGGAACCTGGTACTGGAATCGGATATGCTCGATTTTGAGAAGCTTATGAGTTATCAATTGCCTGAGGGACTCGCGGAACCTTCTGCAGTGGATACTGCAAATGAGGAAGAACCATCAAGGCTTGACCAATTCGATTATCCCGAATTTGATTTCACGGTGGATATTGGAGAACTGCGTTTTGGGGAATACAAGCTATTGGGTTTATCTGGGAAATTGCGGTCCACCAGGGATAAGATTTTGTACCTGGACAGGCTGGCCACATCAGAGGAGGGTGGAGGAAAATTGGCAATTAATGGACAATTCAATGTATCCGATCCCTCCATGTATACTTTCAGCACAGAATTTGATCTGGAAAACATTGATATTAATGACCTGGATTTTGAAATGCAATCAGGTGAAGAAACCTATACACTTAAAGAAAATTTCAGGGGATTGGTCAGTGCAGAGGGTCTGGGCGAAATCTTCATTACTCCCGATCTGAAATTTGATCTGGCCAACACGACTATCATATTTAATGTGAGCGTGGCAGATGGCGCACTAATTAATTTCACTCCCATGCAGGCTGCCGCTAAGTACTTGGACAATAAAGATTTGAACAATGTTAAGTTTGCTACTCTAAATAATAGTTATCCACTCACCCTTGCAGATTCGAGGATCAACATACCACTTACCATTGTGGAGTCTACCATCGGCCAGATGCTGATTGAAGGAGAGCAGAGGCTGGATAACAGTTACCTATACCTGTTGCGTCTGCCAACAACGCTGGTAAAGGGAGCTGCAAAAAGCAGGTTGACCGGTGCCGGGGATGATCAGGAGGAGGACCAGATCCAGGAGATGAAGAGGGGAAATTTCATGAGGCTGACTGTCTGGGGAGAAGGAGGTGAGGAAGGTGTAACAGAAGTGAAACTGGGAGATAAACGGGAGAAGTATCAGTAAATAGTTAAAAGCAGAAGGTAACTGTTGCTAGTGCTCCTCCGCTTAGGGGTGAGACTCCAAAATTCCAGGAAGAATAAGGTGTCCTCTCCATATTTCGGGCTGTCTCTGCCCTTGAAAAAGCATAGGTTGTCATCACAACAATATTTGCAGCACCAAGGATCCCGCTGGCTAGGGTGAGTGGCAATGTAGCTCCCCAATCAGTAGTGAATCCATAGAGTGCCAGGCTTGTAGGGATCACCGAAATGGCATAAAGGGTCCATCCGAGCCTGGCTCTGGGATCTGAAATCTCACGAGGAATGTTCACAGACCGTCCACCGGCAAAGATCAATGGAGGGGCCGCCAGGATCATGACAGAGGCCGGAATTTACCCTGAATTAATATTTGACATTCCGGACCTTGTTGTTGAAGATTCCTTTTCTACCTTTATTCTATGCGTGAGTGTTTGAAAAAAGAAGTAAGCTTTAAAACCAGCCGATCCTCAGGTCCAGGGGGACAGCATGTAAATAAAACGGAATCAAAGGTAGAATTGAGCTGGAACCTGGAAGAATCTGAATGCCTGAGTAATGGCCAGAAACTACTGGTTAGACAGAAACTGGCTTCGAGGTTTACTGATCTGGGTGTCCTGAAGCTCACCAGTGAAAAACACCGGTCACAATACAGGAACAGGGAAGAGGTTACGGAACGTTTCCTGGAACTGGTCGCTGCTTCGATGGTTCCTGCCAGGAAACGTCGTCCAACCAGACCCACCCGGTCCAGTGTGGAAAAAAGAATTAAAATCAAAAAGATCCGGGGGGAAATAAAACGGTCCAGACGAAAGAGGCCCGAAGATTGATCAGTCTTTGAAGCATCATGAAGATCAGAGATCCGAAAATATCTGTAATCCTACCTTTCTATAATGCTGCGAACACAATTGATCGAGCCATAAGCAGCATTTTCCAACAGGATTTCGAAGATTTTGAGTGCATCCTGGTGGACAATAATTCCACGGATGACAGCCGGAGGATAGCCCTGAATTGGGAGAGCAGGGACAAGCGATTCAGGGTGATCGAAGAAAAAACCCAGGGGGTGATGTTTGCCTCTAACAGAGGGGCTAAAGCGGCCAGGGGGATTTACCTGGCCCGGATGGATGCAGATGACCGGGCACTATCTGGTCGACTCAGGAAGCAAACAGATTTTCTGGATGTACATCCTGATTATGGAGCTGTTGCGGGACTGGTTAAACATGTGGGGGATCCCGATAGCACCGAGGGATTTCGTCGGTTCGTGGAGTGGAGTAATTCGTTGTGCACTTATGATGAAATATTTAACCGCCGGTTTATTGAAGCACCCATTGTGAATCCCTCAGCCATGTGGAGGAAGAGCACCATGGAGCTTCATGGCATGTATCTTTCTGGTGATTTTCCGGAAGACTATGAGATGTGGCTCAGGTGGTTGGATCGGGGCGTAAAAATTGCCAAGGTCCCTGAAGTGATCCTGGAGTGGCATGATTCAGAAACGCGGCTTACACGCACCGATTCCATCTACAGTGACAGGGCATTCTATGAGATAAAGAGTAAGTACCTTGCCAGTTGGTTATCCGAAACCAATCCCTTTCACCCAAATGTTGCCATTTGGGGGGCCAGCAGGATCTCCCGGCGTCGTTCTAAAATCCTTGAGCAACATGGAATTAGTATCAGTACCTATATCGATACCAAAAGAAGCCGACAGCTTGAAAGCGAAGTTGTCTATTTTGAAGATCTACCCCAGGCTGGGAAATGCTTTATATTGACCTACATCCGGCAGATGGATAACAGGCAAAGGATCCAGAAATTTCTGGAGAGCAGGGGTTATGTGGAAGGGGTGAGCTATCTACTGGTTTCATAGTCCGAAGCCGTATCTATCCCAGGGGCTATTGTTTACGTTTCAAATCCATCTCAAAAAATTTGAACCAGTTGGCTCCGTCTCCTGAGAATTCGCCAATTTCGAACCAACCATCCTCATCCGTATGGGTAACGGAATATTTAATTTTTCCACGTGGTGTCTCCATTGCCCAAATGAAACCATTCTCAGAAAGTACAGGCTCATATTCGGTAAAAATTCCACCGGGGATCCTCCACGCGTGCCATTGATATTTTTGAGATTGAGTATTGTAGGATAAGATAGCCCGTGCATGATGGGCCAGAACTCCGTTGTGGTCTTTACCTATTCCTTCAACCTCAAGGATGGTTTGATCAAGGTTAAATACAATGGTCTCCGTCATGAAAAAGGTATCCCTGTTCTGAGCTCCCATCTGGCTCCATCCTATACCCTGCCACACACCCTCAAGCCAGGAAAATTCTTTCATGGCATTCTTTTGGAGCTCATCGGGAGATTGGGAAGCGGCTAAAACAGTTGTTCCCAGGAAAATTACAACTACTACAAATGTTCTCATGTTAATTGTATTTATTATCAAACATGGTTCAGAGAGAATTGTTTGATTAAGAAAATCACGTAATTATATTCAAACTAAATTTCTGGTTTTCAATCTGAGTTCATATGAGAATCCTCTAAGAAATTTGTAAGAAATAATTTATTAATTTTAAATATCTCGAAACAACATCAAATATTATAAAACTCAAGCTATGGAAAGAAGATCTTTTCTCAAACGAAGCGCCTTTGCCTCCGGTGCCCTGATGTCCGGAAGCCTGGTTCATGCATCAGCAGGAGAAGCTCCAAAGCCTCCGGCCGGAAAACACGAATTTAAGTTGAAATATGCGCCACACTTCGGAATGTTCAGACAATCGGCCGGAGAAAACCTGCTGGACCAGATCCAATTTATGGCTGATGCCGGATTTACTGCCATGGAAGATAATGGTATGAAAGGAAGGGAAATTACCATGCAGGAGAAGATAGCCAGTAAGATGGCCAATTTGGGAATGGAGATGGGCGTTTTTGTGGCCCACACCATTTACTGGACCGAGCCCAACCTCACCAGTGGAAAGCAGGATAAACTTGAGGAGTTCTTAAAGGAGATTAAAGAGTCGGTGGATGTGGCCAGGCGTGTGAATGCAACATGGATGACAGTTGTACCCGGATTTGTGGATCTCAGGTTAGATTTGAATTATCAAACCCGGAATGTGATAGAAGCCCTGAAACATGCCAGTGATATTCTGGAACCGCACAACCTTACAATGGTGCTGGAACCCCTGAATTTCAGAGACCATCCTGGCCTGTTTCTGAATAAGATTCCACAGGGATACCAGATCTGCAAAGCAGTGGGTAGTCCATCATGCAAGATCCTGGATGACCTTTATCACCAACAGATCCATGAAGGAAATTTGATTCCCAATATTGATTTGGCATGGGAGGAGATCGGATACTTTCAGGTTGGTGATAATCCGGGAAGAAAAGAACCCACCACAGGAGAGATCAACTATCTGAATGTGTTTCAACATATCCATGAAAAGGGATATACCGGCATTGTAGGGATGGAACACGGGAACTCTGTTGGCGGAAAAGAGGGAGAGCTTGCTGTTATTGAAGCCTATGCCAGTGTAGATAGTTTTTGAGGAATTCCTTGAAAGGAAAAATCCGGGTTGCCTTTGTGAACAACCCGGATTTTTTTATATAGATTTTTAGAAATGCTGTTATAATTCAGCTGCTGATCCGGCAATGGGGGTGACTTTATCCATGTCCACAGGACCCATGGCCAGTTCACCTTTGGGACCTAATTCCCAGCCAGCTCCCATCATCTCTTCCCAGGTCACTTTTTTACCTGTGTATGCAGCGTGCCGTCCCATAATGGCAGTCAGGTTTGATTTGGCTGTTTCTTCGGCTTCCACAATCTGGTTCCCTTCACGAATGGCAGCCACCAGGTCAATGTGCTCCTGTACATAAGGATCATTTTCAAGTTGCTTCTCCGTTCTCATCTTCTGGAGAGGCATACTCATAAAGCAAATTGCCTTCATGATCCCAGATGTGTTGTTGTCTGTCTCCGCACAATCATATATCCTTTTGTACCGGTGATGTGTTCACTAACACTGTTTGCACAGTCATTGATTTGACGGCACATACTGTCCATATGAACCTGCTTATCGTATACAAAATCAACGCTGAAATTGTCATAACAATCACCGGTGAGTCTTCTTAGCCTGGAGCCCATACCTACTGCTTCAACAGGTGGCTTGCCCATAAACCAGTTACTTACGTCGATGTTATGAATATGCTGTTCCACGATATGATCTCCTGAGAGCCAGGTCCAGTTCACCCAGTCGCGGATCATAAATTCCATTTCGGTCCAACCTGGTTGCTGTGTTTTATGCCAGAGTTTCCCCATGTTCCAATATACATTGGTGGAGACAATGTCACCCATCATGCCGGCACTTTAAACGGGCCAGTATATTCTGGTAGGACCACTGGTGGCGACGCTGGGTACCGGTTACTACAGATAAACCGGCAGCTTCGGCCTGCTTGGAGGCTGCCATAACGGCTCGTGCACCTACAGGATCAACGGCCACAGGCTTCTCCATAAATACATGCTTCCGGGCTTCCACACAGGCCTGGAAATGCTCAGGACGGAAATAGGGAGGAGTGGCCAGGATTACGATATCCACATCTGATTCGATGACCCTTTTATAAGCATCCAATCCGGTAAAACACATTGCATCGTCCAGTTCAACATCTCTTTGTTCTTTGAGGTTCTTACGAAAGTCGTCTACTCTATCCTGAAACACATCAGCCGCGGCTACAATACTAAGGCCGGGTCCGGCATCCAGGAAATTGCGTGCGGCGCCTGTTCCACGTCCACCACAACCAACCACACCCGCTTTAAGGGGTTGTCCCGTCAGGAGCAGTTGCCAGGAATGATGGTTCTACGACCTCACTGGTGGCGGTCTCGCCTGGTGAACATGATCTGATAAGCTGACTTGCACCAATGGCACCAATGGCACCAATGGCTGCGGTGTTCTCTAAAAATCTACGTCTGCTTGTTTTGTTAGTTGGTTTCATATTGATTGATCTTTTGAAAATAAGTTTTGGTAAGTTACATATTATTCATTAACAGAAGGTTCATTATATTCACAAACTACCCTGAAAGCCCACATGAAAACAGTCGGAATACCACCAGACGCTTTTTGGGATTTGAGGATCGGTCTTCATCCAGGGCTCTGATTTGGTAAAATCCCTGAAAGCACAACGAACATGATCTGCATCATCTAAATAGGAACCGCCCCTGATCACATGTTCTTCACCGGAGGCAGGTCCTGTAGGATTGGTCAGCATACCCTCCGAATATTGTGAGTAGGTATCTGCGGCTATACCAGTCAGAACAAAATTCGGCCACATTTCCAAGCATATTAACCAATCCAAAAGGATTCTCAAAAATCTTATCCGGATTCACAGATCTGGCCATACTGTTTTCTGCATAATTGATATGGCTATTGATCCCGGTAGTATCAATTCCAAAAATTTTATTTCTGATTCCTTTCTTCACATATCGCTTTGGATCTCCCTCAAAAAAATAGGGTGTGGAGGTCCCCCCACGTGCAGCATACTCCCATTCGGCTTCGGTGGGGAGCCTGTATGTTTTACCGGTTATTTCTGATAGCCACTGACAATACACTTCAGCAGCATGATGGGTCATGGACATGGCTGGCATTTTCCCTTTCCCCCAACCCTGGTCAGGGGCCCCATATGGAGGAGTGGGGCCGGATATGGCATCCACATCTCCCTGATCCACAATAAGGTATGTATCTGTAGATTTTCCTTCAGCACCGGTTTGTTTAAAGAATGTAAGGTATTCATCCCAGGATACCTCGATCTTTGCCATGAACATGGCGTTTACGGTTACCTCTTTCACGGGACCCTCGTTGTCATTTCTAAAGGGTTCATTTTCCGGACTTCCCATCTTGAAAGTTCCCCCCGGGATGGCCACCATCTCAAAGCTAACACCCGATCCAGGAATATACTCAGTAAAATCATTGAATCCATCAATCATGCCCGGTTCTGTGTAGATCTCGCTTACTATTTCTTCAGTTACACCAAAATCAGTATTCTGTGCATGCATCCTGTCGGGATCATGATGTCCCACAGTGATGTGACAGTTGATGCAGTGGAGCTCACCCGCCTTTTGTTCGTAATACAAATGTGCCTGTCGTCCATCCGCTGTCAGACCCAGGGGATAGTTGTTCTGATGACAATGGGTACAGGAGATTTCAAATGCATGTTTCTTTGCGTATTCGATTTGAGATTTTGCATCCCAGTTGAAACTTTCAGGATCTTTGAAAACCATGCCCCAAACATCGCGAAGTCCGGTTTTTGTCTTTTCAACCAGGTACCCTTCGCCATGGGGAGGCAGGTGACAATCCACACAATGAACATGAATACCCAGTTTGTTATCATAATGGGTAGAAAGCTTCCAACTATCAGTGGAATGGGGATGTATATGACAGGAAGCGCAGAATTCATCAGTGGAGGTTGCAGTCACAGCTTTATTTCCCAGGAATATCACAACTGCCGTCACCACTATTCCAGCGAGAAGCAACAGCCTTCCGGATTTCTTTCTTTTCGGTCTCATAATCAGGATGGTTAAAGAAAGTAAAATTTACCCTCAGATTCAAGTGGGATGTCATCTGCATACTTATTTAAACAGATTCTAACATGTGGTTCAGAGGATTGACTTTGAAACTAATAATTCATCATGAGCGTATACATTCCCGTAATGTATTATACGAAGCCTGTTCAATCTAATTATTAAGCACCCAATGGTAATCATTAAACAACTCTCTGAAGAGGAGCGCCAATTTCTATCTCTGCTTGTTGAAAAAGGCGGTCCTGAGCCCCATGAATACAAAGAATTTACCGCCATAGTAAATAACCTGGAGGATGAGGAACTTGAGTTCTTCAGGGAAGTTATCAGGGATTCTTTGAATGAAAATACACTTATTGGCCATGGGTATGTGAAACCCTTTGGATACCCGGGTGATTTTTCAATCATCCACAATATATACCAGCAATATGTTAATCCTGACCGGAAATACAGCAACTGGGATAAGTTTTTCCAGGACCAGGCAGGTGCGCATGCGGTTCGAAACAGGAAAGAATACTTCTTAAAGCGTTGTGCCGAGATTGATAAACGAGGCCAGAAAGAATATCGTGTTCTGATCCTGGGGTCTGGACCTGCCACTGATGTCCATGAATACCTGGTGAACAATCCCGGGAGTCATATTCATTTTGATCTGGTGGATTTTGATCAGAACGCCATCGATTTTGCCAGGTCCCAGAATGAACAATTCAATGATTCAATTGATTATTTCAAGATTAATGTACTGAGATTTAAACCCTATCAGTGGTACGATTTAATCTGGAGTGCCGGGCTTTTTGATTACTTCAAAGACAAGCACTTTGTCTATATGATCAATAAATATTACAAGTACCTGACCGAAGGAGGGGAATACATCATCGGAAACTTTTCCAACAGCAATCCCACCAGAAGACTTATGGAAGTTCTATCGGACTGGTACCTGAATCATCGTTCCAAGTACGATCTGGTCAGGATGGCCGTTGAAGCTGAAGCCCGTGAAGAGCATGTGGAGGTGGAAATGGAAGCACTTGGCGTAAATTTATTCCTGAGGATAAAAGCTGCATAGGAGATGAAATGGAAAAAGTTGATTAAAAGTAACCTGTTTGGATTGCCCACCACTGGTGGGGATAATTGGAAACTTAATGGGCTGACACTGGTATTCAGCGGAGATATTCACAATTACGAAAAGGATTTCAAGAACGATTATTTCCACCGGTCACTCAATCCTTTCAGATTCTCGCTTGTCCTTGCAATTTTCTTCTTTGGGATTTTTGCTTTTCTGGATGCAATGCTGCTTCCTGAACTTCGAAACCTATTCTGGTTTATTCGGTTTGGTATTATAACACCCGTTCTGGTTTCTGTCATTTTCTTTTCCTTCACCAGTTCATTTAAGAAGTATATGCAACCTGTCATATTATTGATCATGTACTTGACAGGTCTGGCCATTATCATCATGATTACTTTTGCGGCCAATATTGCGAATCATTATACATACTATGCAGGACTTATTCTGATTTTCATCTTCGGATATACCTTTATTAAGGCCCGGTTTATTTACGCCACCATTGCGGGCTGGTCAATTGTTGCTTCCTATGAGATTGCTGCTCTTTGGTTATCCGATACTCCCATTGAAATACTGATCAATAATAACTTTTTCTTCATCAGCGCTAATGTGATCGGTATGTTTATCAGTTACTTCATGGAGCATTCAGCAAGAAGAGACTTTTATATGAGAATCCTCCTTGAAAAAGAGCAGGATAAGGTGAAGGCTGCCAACAATGCCCTGGAGAAAAGAGTGCAGGAAAGGACCCGGCAGCTCACTTATGCAAACAAGGATTTGAAGAAGGAGATAGAGATAAGAAAGCATCACGAAAAGGAGAAAACCAAACTGGAGGATCAGTTGCTGCAATTGCAGAAAATGGAAACCATTGGAACACTGGCAGGAGGGATTGCACACGACTTCAATAATATATTAACTCCTATTCTGGGCTATACCGAAATGGCCCTGGAAGAATTATCGGAAGAGAGCGTACTAAGGTATGATATTGAGCAGATCAACAGTGCTGCCACCCGTGGCAAAGATCTGGTTCAGCAAATCCTTACCTTCAGTCGTCAGGTTGACTTTGATAAAAAACCCCTGAAATTGGATGAGGTGATCAGGGAAGTCTTGAAACTGATCAGGGCCTCTTTTCCGTCAAATATTGAAATAAAGCAGGACCTTGATATGGATTGTGGAACTGTACTTGCAGACGCCACACAAATGCACCAGATCATTATGAATTTGTGTACGAATGCATACCACGCCATGATGAAACATGGAGGAGTGCTAACTGTTAAATTAAATAAGACAGAAGTCGGTACCAGGCAGATCAATGGTTCCGCTAAAATCCAGAAAGGAACCTATGTAAGACTGACCATTTCAGATACTGGTCATGGTATGGATAAAAGAACTGTGGAGAGGATTTTTGAACCATTTTTCACCAAAAAGGAGGTGGGATCCGGATCAGGTCTGGGATTATCTGTGGTGCATGGAATCGTGAGTAACAACCATGGAAGTATTGTTGTTGAAAGTAAACCTGGCAAAGGTTCCATTTTCATGATCTACCTCCCGCAACATTCAGAGGAGATCATTCCAGAGAAGATTACTTCCCAAAAGGTGAAAAAGGGTCGTGGCAGTATTCTTTTCGTGGATGATGAAAAGGAGATTACATATATGGGAAAAAGAATGCTGGAGAGTCTTGGGTATACTGTGGATATTAAAACAGATAGTCAGGCTGCTCTGCAGGACTTTAAACAGGATCCCTATAAATATGACCTTCTCGTGACAGATCAGGCCATGCCCAAGCTGATGGGAACTGAATTAATTGGAAAGGTTAAAAAGATCCGACCCGATCTAAAATCGATTATTATCACAGGCTACCAGGACTCCATTCCCAAAAATGCCATAGAACAATATGATATTTCAGATATAATTTCAAAACCACTCATTTTAAGCGAATTTAGCGAGCTGATTCGCAAAGTGCTCAGTCAGAATATCATTAAAAAAGCTTCCTAATGAAAAGAATCCTGATTATTGATGATGAGCCACATATTCTTTTAATGCTTAAGAAGATGCTTGAGCGATCAGGATATGAGATTGACCTTGCCTCCAATGGTGATGAGGGATTAAGACTGTTCAAGAATAAGCCTTCGGACCTTGTAATCACAGATATCATTATGCCTGAAAAGGAGGGCCTTGAAACCATCAGGGGAATGAAAAAGTTGCAGCCCGAATTGAAAATTATTGCCATGTCTGGCGGAGGCAAGATCTCGGCCGATAATTACCTGGAGACAGCAAAGATATTCGGGGCTTCAAGTATCATTGAGAAACCATTTTCACAACAGGATATGATCTCATCGGTAAAGGAGTTGTTGGGAGAGGTTTAGAGGTGCTTGGAATAGTTGATCAGGTTTTGCCACCTTTTTGAATACAAAGAAGCTTCATTCCCAGCCTCAGATTCCGCAAATGCCAACACATTTTCTGTTGAGCAATCAGTTTGCTCATTCATCCATTCTTTCCAATTACAGGCAAAAAATTTCTGTCCGTAAATTTCAGTTTCAACGATCATGTTAGAAAGGATGGTCACGTCTGCAGTTTTGTCTTTGATACAATCAGCAGGCATGAAGATTCCAATAGATTCAAGGTTTGATAACTCTGTTTTTGATTTGCATATACTTGCTCCGAAATGGTAGGGCATTTCAACGGCAGGGATCATTCCATCATAAAATCCATCGGGGAAGATTTCCCCTATGGAGAAGACCTTCAACAGATCAGAAAGGATTAAAGGGTCCTTGCCTGATACGAGTGCCGGTTTCCTGGAATTCAGGGTTCCGCGGTATGTCTCACCCACCCGGATGATACCCCTGATAGGAATGTGCATATGCAAGGCTGAAGAGAGGATGAGGTTATTGAATTCGGCAAATAGCTTGAAAACAGCACTATTTAAATCAGCCAGGTGCGCTTCATCATAAAGTTGCGACACAAGATAAATATGATCTGAATAGTTGAGAATTTCCGGTTCAATGACACGAAATCCCCAGGAGTAGTTTTTTTTACGGGTATTATAAATCTCCTGTGCAATATGTTCAAAAAAAACTTGAATCGTAGAAATCTCCCCCTTGGTAACCATATCATCAAATCCTGGAATTTGAATGTACGAGTTGACCTGATTACGTGGCTTAATGAGGTCGTTTGCTGGTTTAAAAATGCTTTTATTCGATTTACCCATTTGTTGAAGTTTTTGAAAGCTAACTATTTATATACGCAAATGTGCTTCTAATGTTGCTTGTCGGTATTCATACTGACTATACTTTGATGAAGATCTTCTTTCTATACATGATCAGGGCGGGAATAAAAATGATCAACATATAGATCACAGCGTAGAGCATTGAAACAAACCTTGGATTTAGTCCGATGGAAGTGAGGCTACTCATGAACCATTCGTTCAAGGAGGATCCTCCGATATTCATCCTGTAAAACACCAGGGTGAGCATCCCGGCCAGCACATATGATGTGATGGCATTGGCTCCGTAAACCCTGCCCAGAAAGGTCCATTTGGTGTGACCCCAGACATCGACGATGAGGATGCATGCTGCCAGGCCAAGTGTTCCTAAACCGGCTGTATAAAGTACATAGGAGCTGGTCCATAGGTTTTTGTTGATGGGGAAGAACCAATTCCAAAGACCACCGGCCAGGAACATGGCAAAACCGATAAAAAACAACCAGACCAACCGCTTATTTTCATCCTTAACCGTGAGGTAAAGTTTCCCGATTAGCATGCCGATTATTCCGCTTACAATGGCCGGGAAAGTACTCAGTATCCCTTCGGGATCCCAGGTTTTCTGCCATAAGACACCTGGCAGAATCAGAGTGTCTAAATAATTGGCCCAATTATTTTCAGGGAGAGAAAGGTCTGGTCTCCCCATACCAGGTACCGGGATGAAAGCCACAATGATCCAGTAGAGGATCAAGATGATTGCACCTATTTTGATCTGTTGCTTCCAACTTGTATTAAGGAACAGAAGGGCGCAGGCCAGGAAGACAAAGGCGATGCGTGGCAAAACTCCCACCCAGCGAATGGAGCTAAAATCAAACTGCGGCCATAACCAGAGGAAAATACCCAGCAGATATATTGTAAGGGAACGAATGATGATCTTCTTATAGATGCTTTTTTTAGGAACGTTGGCATCAAGGCGTTTAGAGTAAGCCAGTGCAATGGAAATACCCACAATAAACAGAAAGAAAGGAAAAATCAGATCTGTGATGGTACATCCATTCCATTCTGCGTGCCTCAGGGGCCCGTATACATGGCTCCAGGAACCCGGATCGTTAACAATAACCATGGCAGCAATTGTAAATCCCCGTAGTGCGTCCAGGGAGATCAACCTTTTGGATTTTGATAGAGCAGAAGTTTGGGTCACGGTGGTATTTTCATAGATGATTTAGTAGTTTTGCTAATGTACTAAACTACTAAAGAAAAGCAGAATATAAAACTAGTTACTGATGAAAAAATCTATCTTCCTTTTACTCGTACCATTTTTCTTTTTATCGTGCAATACCATGACAAAACCAGACGATCCCGCAAACGATGAAATTATTCTCCAATGGGAATTGATCGGGAATTATATTTCAGAAGGATATTCCAGCGCGGGTTTTACACTTAAGAACAAGGGTGACCAAACACTGGGCCCTGAAGGTTGGGCGCTCTATTTTAATCAGATGGGAAAAGGGGTTATTCAGGAATCTGTAACAGGGGATGTTCGCATCGACCATGTGACCGGAGATCTGGTTAGGATTTCACCCACAGCGAACTTTAGCCTGGAGCCTGGACAAACAGTAGAGATTAGTTATAACAAACCTGGATGGGTGATCAAGGAAAATGAGGCCCCCCTTGGACCATACATGGTATACTATGATGACAATGGCCATGAGCTGGCTTCGGTAGCCATAAAACAATATGACATCGAACCATTTCCTTCGCTTGAAAAAGTCTTTCCGGCAGAAACCACCATCCCTCTTCCTGATGCCAAATGGGTATTCGGACAGAACCGGAATCAGGTACTTCTGGAAACGGCCAATATGGGGAGAATCATTCCCACACCTCAGAAAATGATTATTTCCGAAGAGATGGTTGCTTTGGACGAAGGGGTGATGATCCATTTCAGTGAGGGATTGGAGAAAGAAGCCGGTTTTTTTGCAGAAGCGATCAAACATGTAACGGGAACCTCGCCGGCAATTATGAAAAGCGGTAAGGGAGGAGCCAATATTATAAGGCTGGCGGTGGACAAGAATGTAATAAAAGAAGAGGAAGCGTATCAGTTGATCACCGATACTGAAAACGGAATTACTATTACCGGCGGAAGTGCTTCTGGTGTCTTTTATGGCCTTCAGAGCCTGATTGCCCTTGTTCCGGTGGAGTTATGGAGGGATCCCAAAACGGCATTTGAAATTGAATCGGTAACCATCATTGATAAACCAGCCTTTAAATACAGGGGGATGCACCTGGATATCGCCCGGAATTTTATTGAACCTGCTGCCATTAAGAAGCTGATACAGGCCATGTCTTTTTACAAAATGAACAAATTGCACCTGCACCTGACCGATGATGAAGGATGGCGCCTGGAAATTCCTTCTTTACCTGAGCTCACAGATGTTGGCGGATTCAGAGGTCACACCAATGATTATAAAGATCACCTTCTGCCACATTATGGTTCAGGACCTGTTCCAGATGCCGAGGTCGGCCATGGAAGTGGTTTTCTGTCAAAAGAATCATTTATTGAAATCCTGCGATTTGCAGATGATCATCATATCGAGGTCATCCCGGAGATCAATTTTCCTGGTCACGCAAGGTCAGCAATTTATGCCATGGAAACCAGGTTCGACCGGTTAATGGATGAAGGGAAAGAAAAGGAGGCACTGAAATACAGACTAATCGATCCTGATGATAAATCGGTATATAATTCGGCGCAGAATTTCGACGACAACGTGATCTGTGTTTGTCAGGAAGCACCGTATTTGTTTTATGAAACTGTGGTGGACGAGATCATTGGAATGTACAAAGAGGCTGGATTATCGCTGAATGTAATGCATGTGGGTGGGGATGAAGTACCTCACGGATCATGGACCGATTCACCCATTTGTGAGGAATTTCTCGAGCAACCATACAGGAGATTGGTGGATGCTGAAAACCTCCAGGCCTATTTTGAGGGCCGCCTCTTCGAGATTCTCATGAAGAAGAACCTTGTGATGGCTGGCTGGGAAGAAATTGCAATGAAAAAGAACGATGAAGGTAAATGGATTCCCAATCCAGAGTTTGCAGGAAAGGAGATGCTTCCCTATGTGTGGAACAGCCTGGGAGATAACCTGGATCTGGGGAACCGCATGGCTAATGCCGGATATCCGGTGATACTTTGTAATGCCACCAATTTCTATTTTGACTTTGGTTACAATCACCATCCCCAGGAACCTGGCCATTATTGGGGTGGCCTGGTGAATACCCGCAGGGCGTTTGGCTTTATTCCATATGATGTCTTTAAAAGCAGCATGTTCGACCGATACTGGAAACCGATCGATTCCAAATCGGCTTTTCCAGGATTCGAGAAGCTAAAACCGGAAGCCTATAAGAACATTATCGGCCTTCAGGGTACTCTATGGAGCGAGTTTATTAAGGGAGGAGAAATGCTTGAATACTTTTACATGCCCAAGATGCTTGGTCTGGTTGAAAGGGCCTGGGCAGGTCAGATGGATTGGGGATCCCTTGAGAATGATGAGGAGCGGCTTGACGCCATGAGTAGGGCCTGGAATGAATTTGCAAATGTGGTGGGTCAGCGCGAAATGCCCCGCATGGATTATCTATTTGGGGGATTTAACTACAGGCTTCCACCTCCCGGGGGGATCATCGAGGAAGGTTATCTTTATGCAAATATCGATTTCCCCGGACTCACAATTCGGTATACTCTGGACGGAACTGAACCCAGCGTGAATTCACCGGTCTATTCGGGTCCGGTGGAAGTTGCAGGCAAAGTCTCCCTCAGGTCTTTCGACACAAGGGGCAGGGGTAGTCGTGTGTCTGTGGTTGAGTTGAACTAATCTTGGATGGTCATTTGTATTGATCGTTTAATCCAATTCCATCCAAAATCATGGGTGTGATTTTTTCTAGACGGGATTGTCTGGTTTCAACTCGTTTGGCAGTAGTGATGTATTCTGCATACTCCCTCCTTTTTGCCAGGGAGAGTCCATGAAAACCATCTTTAAGGGCTGGATTTTCTGAAAAAGCATTTTCTAATTCAGGGGGAATGAGGACCGGTTTATTTCGATCAGGTTTGATTTCCTTTCCTTCGCGCTGATTCTGAATGGCCTCTTCCAGATATTCCAGTATGATTTCCCGCTCCTTTTGAATCTCTTCGATTGACGTAAACCTCCACTGTCTTAGCGCTTTTGTAACTCCTTCCTGGGCGTTGATAAGCTTTTTCTGAGGATCTTTCAGGAAAACGCCCTGGTAAAACCATATCCCAATGAATGATTTAAAAGCAATGAAACCGGCCACATTTTTATTGTTCAGCATGTAAACCGGCATGCCCCATTTTATGGCTTCTTCCAGAGAAGTGGAAGTCAGAATATTACGAAGCAGCAGTAGAGCTTCTTTCCATTGGCCATTAGAGGCTATATAGGATTCAACAGAATTCGCGCGTTTCATTTCTCCACGTGTAGGATCTAGTCATAATTCAACGATTCTGTAGGATTATTGTTCGTCGTCCTGAGTGTATGTATGCTGACAGCTGCCAGTGCGGTAAAAAAAGAAAGGCCGAAGATGCCCAGCGTTGCGATAGTAATGGCAATAAGTGCAAAAAAACCAACTGATATGTTAAACTGTCATTCAATGATTCAGTGGGAGACTGAAGGATCAGTTGCTTGTGCTGGCCTTCTACCAACTTTCTATTATAACATTTAACACTCTTTTATGCAATTGATAGAAAACTTTGATAAGCATTAAGTTGTTTACTAATGAATTACCCATTTACCATTAATTCATACAGTCGGATGCTTCTGGTAAAAATTAATACTTAGAAACTGATGATTTTCACTGTACTTATCTACTTCACAACATCATTCCTTGCTCCGGAACAACCTGCAATAGTTAAAATTGAAAATCCGGATAAATCCCCTGCAACCATCGTCTGGCACTGGGAGGATGGATTTACTCCAGATGAAAAAGAGAAAGTAAGGAATTGGTTGCATAGCGTTACTTGCGCTGTTGATTCCACCGTTGGACCTTTTCTATTTGATTTACATTTTCACATCCACAGGAGGAATAATTCTATTGAGCCAGTACCATGGGCAAATACCCGGCGATCTCCATCTTCTCAGGGTGTTGATTTCCATATTGATCCTGATTTTTCGATGAGTGCCTTTATGGATGACTGGACTGCACCGCATGAAATCAGTCACCTGTCTATTCCTTATCTTGGACGTGACCATGCATGGTTTGCAGAAGGTTTTGCCAGCTTTATGCAATACCAGGTTATGAAGGAAATGGGATTGTATACAGCCGCCGAGGTGAAAGAAAAATATAAGAGCAAGCTAGCCCTGGCGAAGCCATATTACTCAGACGCCAAGGACTTCATTACAACTGCCAGGGATCTTTACAGGCAGCATTTATATCCTGCCATGTATTGGGGAAGCGCCAGCTTCTTTATACAATTAGATGAAACCTTACGAAATAAAAAAGATACATCGCTTCCTGAACTGGTCAGGGAATATCAGATTTGCTGCCGCTTAAAGGATGGCTCTATTGATGAGGTAATAGCGTCATGGGACCGGATATTGGGAGGCACAACTTGCCAACAATTATTACGATCATATGGAACTGAATCAGCCGCTAGTGTGTTCAATCAATTGGACAAGCATTGACTTCACTCAGCATATCCTACTGTTTGCGCAAAGAGGATACGCTGCCCATAGCAGGTTGGAAAGAAGCTGCAGAGGAACCTCCTTTGAACTGATGTTGCGTGTGGTTCTTCTTTTCATCATTGGATTGGGTTTCAATGTTTCATCAATTAATCCTCCTTCACATCATAGGCGAATAATCTATCGTCATGACGAATATAAAGCATTCCACCACAAACCACCGGATGTGCCCAGTGCATCCCTGACCCCCCCTCCGGCACTTCAATGCTGCCCAAAATCTCATTGGCTTCCGGAGCTGCGGAGACAAGGGTCATGCTCCCCCTTTCATCCAGGCAATAGAGCATTTGATCAGCAAAAGTAACAGATCCCTTACCGGATGTCTTCCACATTTGCTTGCCTGTCATGAAATCCAGACAAAACCAGCCCCTGGCTTCATGACCTGCTCCATAAAGGTAACCCTCATGAAGAATCACACCACCATGATGGTTATCCAGAAGTTCAGTTTGCCATACAGTTTCAGGTGATATTTCCTTTCCGGCAGCTTCAAGTTTAAAAAGGATACTTCCCTTGCCGTAACCACTTGAAGCAAAGAGGTGACCATTGCTATAGATGGGATCAGAAACATTGTTGGAGCGACTATTCTCAAAGTCTACCTGCCAAAGAAGCTTTCCGGATTTTGAGTCCACACCAAAGATACTGGTTGAACTCAAGCCAGCCAGCTGATGATAGCCACCGTTATCAAACATGATCAGGGAACTAAATCCAACGTTGCCGTTGATATCATTGTTTGCCCATATAAGATCACCATTTTTTTTGTCCAGACAAACCAGGAATGCTCTCTTTCCAGCCGGACAACAATACAACCTGTCACCTTCAATAAATACTGATTCAGAATATCCATATTCGGGAATATCTGCATCAAATTGTTCCCGAAGATCCTTGCTCCAAACTTCCTTTCCGGTTCCGGAATCAAAAGCTGCCAGTCTACCCAACTCACCGAGATGATATACAATTCCATGGTCATAGGTGGGCGTACTCCTTGCCCCGTCATAAGTGGTAGCCCAGGGCATCTCTGTTTCCCAGGATTGGCCATTGGGCTTTTTCCAGACCAGGTTTCCTTTCAAATCAAAGGCGAAAACATACGTTTGTTTATTTATCATCCCAGATGTGAAAATAGTACCATCCGCGATGGACACTGTACTGTATCCCTTCCCCAATCCGGATGCTGTCCAGACCAATTCCGGCCCACCTTCCGGCCACTTCTTTAACAATCCCGTTTCTGTTGATTTGTTGGACCTGTCAGGCCCATGAAAGCAGGGCCATTGAGACGACTCCTGGGATTGGATGGAACACCTGGAAAAGGCAATGAGAAGGATGATTAATAGTATATATTGAAAACCTGGCCTCATCCAAATAGCGGTTTTTAATCTCTTCGGGAATTCATTCATATTGCAAGATTTTATTTAAATATATGTCCATTTTTCAAGCAAGCTATTTTCGGTCACTGTAATACCTTTAGAGAAAACGAATCCAACCCGTTATTCCATTATGAGTTTTCCCATACATGTACCCTTTATGTTTTCCCAGGACATCGAATTTATCTCCTGAATGTACATTCACCTTTTGCACTGAATGTTGAAAGGGAGATTCGAGCAATGCAGTCTCCTCTGGAATAAGTCTTTGCTGTAGGGTATCCAGGATCAGTTCAACCTGACTTTCCCTAATATAGCCCCACGAGCCATCGGGTAATATAACACGGTAAGAATTACTTGCAAGGGCCTTAATAATCATCAGGGAATGTTTTTCAATTGTATCCATAGAGTGGCTGGGAGTACCAGGTGAAGATTTCAGGAATGCTGTTTGTTTAGATCGTACCAAAGCGCCCAGAAGAAATGTATCTCCTGATATACCATCTGGTTCAACGTCAGTTTCGGCAATGAAATGATAGGGATCGATGGGACCATTGCGGTATATGCCGAAATGAAGATGGGTAGAAGTGTATTTTGCATTACCTGTATTGCCTACTGTGCCAATGATCTGGCCGGCTGAGACCTTGGTCTGAAGTTCCACCTCCTGTGTTTCCAGGTGGGCGAAATAGAGGTTCATGGATCGCTTTGAATCGTACAGCCAGACATATCTGCCACCGATTTCACCTTCTCCAATCCTGGTTACAGTTGATTCCGAAGGTGCAATCACCGGAGTATTTCTTGAAGCAAAAATATCTACACCATGATGATCTCTTCTCCCGGCATCTCTCGGATCTCCAAAAAAACTTTGAATGGAGCGACTGTTTTTTCCCTTCACAGGAAACCTGATGGACGGGACCTCCCTGATCAAAACCCTGAATCTGCCTCCACGTAATAATTCGGGTTGCAACCGCAATACATAGTTTGCATCGCGCCTGGGTTCAAACTCAAGGCGGTGTCCCTTTTCATCAGCTGTTGCAACATGTGTCCATTCAAAAACCGTATCACCCTTTTGTCTAAACAGGTCACTGAACAGTAACATTGAATCAGTGGATTGAACAGATATCTCAGCCTCAACTCTTAATCCTCGTTTTACGAAAAAGCGATATCCCACGCCTTCTGCAATCTTTGGATCCCAGTAAAATTCTTCCTCAAAAGGAAGAGAAATGTTAATGGGTTCTTTCAGGGAGCTCTCGCCTGCCTTCATCCAGTCCATACCAAGGGCAGTCTGATCCAGGTGCACTTCCTCCAGGGAATGCTGATAAGCCTCATGTGCCGAACGGGGAAAGAAAGCTTTGGGAACAATTTCATTTTTACAAGCAGAAAGAAGTAAAATGAAAGCGAGCAGGGATGCCAATATACCAAAGAAATCTGCCCGGACACATAGAATCGTGGGATTGATAAACCAATAAATCTAAGGAAAAATCATCAAATCCAGATACAGCTTTATTTTGATAAGGTATGTATAACTTAAGTTTCCAGATCAGCTTTCAATAGCATTTATCACTATTTTTAGTCGGACAACATCTAACCATTTATCGAATAATTATGGACCGAACGATAAGCAGATATGCTGTTACAATATTTATTTGTTTTTTGGTTGTAAATGCATTCGCATCATTTCAGTACATGGTGGTGCAAAATCATCCTTTTGAAATTGCAAACTATATCATACCATCTTTGGTGGGGATCGGATTCGGATTTCTGATCGCACATTATAAGATCCTGGAAAATAAATACCACCGGGAAAAAGATCAGGTATTGGAGAAGAACAGCAAGATCCACATGTATGTGGGGACTATAGTACATGACCTTCGGTCGCCGATTTCGGCGATTTATTCTTTAGTCCAACTTTTACAGAAGCAAGACAATCTTAGCTCCGAAGAATCGAAAAAGTTCTTGAATTTAATAGATACAAGTGCCGAATCGATGCTTGAAAATATCCAGCTCATTTTAGATAATACCAAACTTGAAAGTGGTAAAATGAAGGCCCACCTCGAAAGGGGTAATCCATTTTTTACCATAAATTCAACCATTGACAAACACCTTGTCCTGGCCATTAATAAAAGCATCACCATTCAGCGAATCATTGACCGGAATCTGCCGAAAGTGGAATATGACAAAGAGATGCTTGACAGGATACTTTCTAACCTGATCAGCAACAGTATAAAATATTCTCCTGCAAAAACCCAGATAAAGATTTTTTCCGAACTGCTTTCCAACACGCTGAATCTGGTCGTAGAAGATCAGGGTCAGGGACTCACAGAAGATGATCTTGAAAATCTATTCAGTGAATTCGTGACCTTAAGCGCCAGACCAACGGGTGGTGAAGCATCCACCGGCCTGGGCCTGTCTGTTGCAAAGAAACTTGCAGAAGAGATGGGAGGCACCATATGGGCCGAATCAAAAGGAAAGGATCAGGGTTCCAAGTTTAAAATCGCCTTACCCCTGGCACCACGCTGATTTCAACCAACGCTTACCGGATAGGATTTTTAATAATCTATGGATTCTGACTGTAGACTTTCAGTGTGAAATCATCCAGACAAACAGATTCATTTCCAAGGTATTCAACATAGCACCTGATGGAGCTGTCGGCCGGTTGAGATTCAATTTTCGTAAAAAGATCGCTCATATACCAGACTTCATTGATTTTTCCAGGTGAGGGAGCAGAGTTTGCTACCATGGTGTTCCCGTTGATATCAGTGAATTCAATTTTAATGAGGATATTCTCAATTTCAGCTTTATTAGAAATATTGCTTTTTACTGTTGATGATACCACATCTCCTTGTTTTATTCCATACAATGTAAAATGGGGACTTCTGGGCATATCACTTTCCAGTAGAATTGAGTTTTTCCCATGTGCGAAGATTCCTTCCTGAATATTAAAACTTCCTGTAAGGATCGTGCGCTCATTATCGGATAAGAGTTGACCCTGATTCTGTTTCTCGAATCCGCAAGTAAGATCCTCGGTTCTTTTCCACCCATCGATGTTCCTGTAGCGGATAATATGTTCCTCTATTTTTTCAAAAGAGTATACCGTATCACGCTGGACACGGATACCCGCATTCATTGCAAAATGCTCAATAAACAAGCATACCTCCTGTCCATTCCAGCCTGGTTTTGAATAAACGTGTATTCCCCTTCCACTGAGCAGGACCTCCTCAAAATTTGCATTCCGCATTCGCATATGTTGCAACGGATCTTCACCCCCTTCCCATGTCAGGATATTAGAATATAATCTTTCATAATCCAGATATGAGAGATGCCTGTGGTGCAGGTAGCTCACACCGAGAACCATGGCATTTTCAGGCATGGGTGTTGACATCCATGTAGGTGTAACTATGAAATAATCCTCTGAGGATATCTGATCACGAATGAACGCTTCAGTGGTCCTCTTCTTCTGAAGATCTGTATTGATACCTGAAAAGTTTCGGGCAGTAGTTATAATCGGAAAAAGCAAGAGGATTATAAAAAGGGTGATATATGAAAGGGTGTTGTACTTGAAACGGACCGTACTTTCAATCAATTGGATGATCGTGTAAAAGATCATCGGGATTAAGCTTAATATCGGTAAAGCATAATAACCTTTATAGTGCTTTGCTGTAAAGACCAGGCCCAGGATAATGCTTAGGAAGGATGCTATGAGAAAAAGGAATCCGTTCTTGTTCACCGCTCTCAGTTTTGGTTTGATGACCAGAATGAGTATGCACAATCCGCCCAACAGTGTGATGATGGTAAAGGATGGATTGTTTTTAAAGATAAGAGCGATGTTCTTGAAAAATACGGATCTGTCAATAATCCCCTGATCCCCTGATCCATATAATCCGCTGTGCATGATCATATCCTTTAAGATTCGCCAGAGTGCATTGATTTTTGAGGAAACCGGCAGGAAGAATATAAATGCGGAGCCTATAAGAGAGAGGAAATAGTATGCACGGTTCCTCCACCCCGGAATCAATACAAGTGGAAGGATGAGCAGCGGAATGAAATTGTATTTTGTAACAAGTCCAGCTCCCATCAAAATACCCGATAGAATAGAGAATTTTAAAACATTAAACTTCTGATCGTAGAGATACTTGATATAGAGGATAAAGAACAGTAGTATTATTACAGTCATCAACCTGTCGGGACTGTATCTTGAAAGAATCCCAAAATGAACTCCGGTGAAAAAATGGGAAGCTTGTAATACAAGGGCTCCAAGGATGCTCGACGTATACCTGTATACCATCATTCCAAGCCGGAGGAGCAGAAAGAATGTTATACCTGTCAGCATCAGACTGCTTAATGATAGGTATAACTCCGGATCGGATATCACATCGGTAACAATATCACTGTGCCCTGTGAACAGGTGTATAACACGAAAAAAGAGTCCGGTTAGAAGCTGTAGTGGCGTTCCAGGGTGATCAATATGACCGATTTTGTTGAAGTCAAGCGTGGCACAATTTAGACCACTTACGAGATACATGTATTCCGGATCAATACTCCGCAGGTAATAAGGTCCGAGAAAAAAATTCAGATAAAACGTCCAGATTACAATTATTCCTGGAATAATATATAAGATTGATTTCTTGGACAATTGGATCTTCATAGGGAGTCCTGTTGCGGGATCAATGTTTATTTAATGAGGAGGAAAGTTATGGATTAATAGAGATTACCGTCCAGCCAGTGGATAATATTTAACAGTAGTCTGTAATTCTCTTTAGCCATTTCCGTATTCATTCCTGCCTTGGTTTGTTCCGGACCTGCCAACTGAGCTGTAAACATAGCTGCTTCTCCAAATACTACAACTTTCCCTTTACCATATTTTTTAAAGGCGCCCTGCGATCCCCCATTGATATTATTTTGAGGCGTATCTTTATTAAATACCCAGGCTGTATCGGGTATAAGATTCATGTAGTTCTCATTGAATACCAATATTGGTGTTGCATTCCCCGGTATTTTAAAACCTTGCCCTGTAAAAGTTACGATTTGTTGAACAGTTTCTGTTGAATCTCTTCCCTTCGTAATGATACTTTCTCGAAGCGTGCCATCGGCAATATTGAAATAGGCGGGTCCCCTGGCTTCTTTATGAAAAACAAATCCATTGGTAAATGCAAATCCAAACTTGCTGGCTAAATCTTCTGCTGCTCCGGCCATTGGCATATGGTCAGCAATCAAGAATAAACGTCCCCCCTGCTTCACCCATTTCTTGATTATCTTAATCTCAGCTTTTGTAAATGCTGAAGGATTTGGCAAGTACCAATTCTCCACATTGATTTCATTCAGGGCATTTGAAATAACCAGGATTTTACCCTCCCTTAATTTCTGTTTTTCAAATGGACCATCATATTTTTTAATTGTATATCCATCTCGCTCCAGAAGGTTAGCAAAAGCCTTATACCGTCCTTCCTTGGTATGAAAATTATGATGACCCTCGTCAATAAAAACTACCGGCCCTTTCCCACTAAGATAGGCTGGGTTCTTGATGACAGGATTATAACTTGTATCTGCTATCTGTTGTGAAAACAACCAGGCGGGTAGGATCACAACAATGAGAAGGACTGCGGTTTTCATGTTGGATAAAGTTAGGTTTTTTATTTTACATCACTAAAGTTACTGTGCCTGTAAAAATGGCCGTCTTGGGCAAGCCTGGCAGTCATTCAACAAAAAACCCCGCTGCCTATGGCAGTGAGGTTTTTACTTGTAGCTCCACCAGGACTCGAACCTGGATCTACGGTTTAGGAAACCGCTATTCTATCCCTTGAACTATGGAGCCAGATTTGGCGGGGACAAATTTAGGTTAATTCTGATTTACTGCCAAATAAAGGTCTGAATTGTGATGTGGAGGAGATTCAGCCTGCCAGGACTATTCTTTTTGAAGAATGATTTTGGATTGGGCCTGTTTTCCTTCCATATTATTGAACTGCAAAATGTAGATGCCATCATGGAGGTAAGATAGATTAAGCCTCTCCTCCTTATAGAAAGGTCCATTCTGTAACTCCCGGCCGTTCAGGTCCCAAAGGCTGTACCGGAGCTCTTCCTGGTTATCACTGAAAAGTGTAAGTTCTCCATGGCAGGGATTGGGATAGGCCTTTACTGTAATGGATTTTTTGAATATATGTTGATGGTACGATACTGAACCACCGGTCGTATCCGGATAAACCTGTGCAGTATCAAGATCGGTAATATGAATGTTATCAAAATAGAGGTGAGAGCTGCCCAGGGCTTTCTCCTCCGGTACGATTTCAAACTGATCCACATCTGACCAGTCATATTCACCACGAGGATTATACCAATCTTCATACCATGCCCCCGTTTCCTTCATATCTTTTAAGGGGATGTGCAGATGTTTCCATGTACCATCAAAAGTGGCCATATTCTTATCGATGGTGGTTCCCATTCTCCAGGGAAGGTCTGACGGGCTGCTGGTCTTGGAATCAATGAACCGTACGTCAAAAGAAATCTCTGCATCACTGCCTCTCACCATAAGATCAAGTGCAAAATCCCGCTCCTGTAACTGGGACAGGTCCCTGTTGGGCCTTAAATCAAAAACAATGGGACTATATTGACTGGCTCCTGTCCAATGGACACAATAGGTCCCGTTATTGGGATTGTCGGTTGAGAAGTAATCAAGTATTCCATCTGTATAGGAAGCTTCGTAAATTGACTGTTGAATGAAATCGTCATACAGTATAAATCCAACCGAATCGGGCTTCATGATATAGTCGGTCTGCTCAGGGATATTCATTTCCAGGGCTTCCAGCAGGGGAGTATTCAAATCGTGATCGGAACAGTCCATAGCCATTCTCCTCGAACAGTCCAAATCCCCCATGATAATCCCACATGGTCCAGGCAATCTGATGGAGTTCGAGGTATTCTCGAACTGCCTCATACCATGTAACACGATGATCTTCGATGCTATTGGGCTGGTATACACCAAATTCTCCGCAAAAGATGGGTGCTCCTCTCTGGGTCTTGAATTGTACGGCAATATCAATCAATTCCTGTACTTTACTGATGGTTCCATCATTTCCATAGTTGTCATAAAGATTTCCAATCCAGGTTCCTTCAAGTCCCGCTGGTTGGGCCGGCATTTGATCCACCACATAGGGGAAGGGAATATTTTCAACATCGATCATCGATGGAGTTACCCAGGAAGCACCCTGGTGTGTGAAAAGAAACGGATCGTAAAAATGAAATGTATAGATCAACCTGTCATCCTCATATAAAGGCATGGCAGATAAGTTATGATAACTGTTCCAGCCAGCCGGACCGATGATGATATAATGGGTGGTATCAACGCTCCTGATCTCTTCCACCACACTTTTCTGAATAGTGTTCCAGAGCTCATCTGAAATTCCGTGGGGTTCATTCAATATTTCGAAGTAAATGTAATCGGTTCTTTGGGCAAAGTGTTCCGCCATGTGTCTCCAAACAGGTTTTAGTATGTTTCCAATGTTGGGATCAGTATCCACATCCGGATTGAACGTATGATTGTCTAGAATCAGGTGAAGTTCAAGTTCCTCGGCCCAGCTTACTACCTGGTCAAGAAACTCAAGAAAAAGTGTATCCAATAGATAATCGGGAGCACCGTATGTCATATGGTGTAAATTAATAGGTAACCTGATCACGTCAAATCCAAGGCTCTGAATCTTCAAAAAATCATCCTGTGTATATTTGGTAAACTGGATCTGTCGGGAATCCTCAACCTGAAACCAGCTGGTAAGATTGACCCCTTTGCTAAATGGAGTCTCCTGGGTATATCCCGGGCTGGAGTTCGCGAAGAATAAAACTATTGTCAAGATCACATGAAGACAAAATCTATGGGTAGAAGAGGCGATCTGCATTGCTAAAAATGTTGAACACGACATAAATAATCCATTCAAACTTACTAATTTGATCCGGAAATATTGAAATACAGACTATCCTCGTCCGAATATGATACCTTTCTTATCCGTGGTAAAACCTAACATTTAAAAAAAATAGCATCCGATGAAATGTCAGAAACACCTCTTCCAGTTACCCGAAGGGATCCATTACCTGAATTGCGGATATATGTCACCCCTCATGAAATCTGTTGAGGAAAAAGGGATTGATGGAATGCGCAGAAAAGAAATCCCATTTCCATCAAACCTGTGGATTTTTTTACAGAGGTGAACGATGTGCGAAGAAATTATGGGACAATGGTCAACTGTGGCCCTTCGCAGGTGGCCGTCATGCCGGCTGTTTCATACGGCATGAGCAGCGTAATCAGGAACATCCAATATTCAAAGGGTCAGCATGCATTAACCATCTCTGAAGAATTTCCAAGTTGCTACTACACTGCCGAAAGGTGGTGCAAGGAGAATGGTGCTGAACTCAGGGTGGTGGCCCGAAAGGATGATATTCCACAGAAAGGGAAGGACTGGAATGAGAGAATCCTTGAGGCCATTACGGGTAATACTGCTTTTGTTGTGATGGCTTCTGTTCACTGGATGAATGGGACAAAATTTGATTTGGAAAGTATTGGAACGAGGTGCAGAGAGGTCGGAGCAAAGTTCATTATAGACGGATCCCAGTCAGTGGGAGCCCTGCCCATTGATGTTCAAAAATACAAGATTGATGCACTGATCTGTGCCGCCTATAAATGGCTCATGGGACCTTACTCCACAGCCCTTTCCTATATCCATGAAGATTTTAATGAGGGCATTCCATTGGAAGAGTCATGGATGACCCGGCCCAACTCAGAAAGGTTTGACAGGCTTACGAATTATGTGGAAGGTTATAAACCCGGCGCAGCACGGTATGATGTGGGTCAAAGCAGCAATTTCATTGCAGTTCCCATGTTGAATGAGGCCCTGGAGCAACTTTTAAGTTGGGGAGTCGGGGAGATCCAGGAATATTGCGGATTGCTGGCCGAGCCACTAATCGACTATTTTCTGGAGAAGGAGACTCCTGTGGATGATGTCTTCCACAGGGCCCATCACCTTATGGGGCTCCAGCTGCCTGACAATACTGATGGTGAAGCCCTGGTGGAGGAATTGCAAAAGAGACAAGTCTATGTTTCCCTTCGTGGTTCCAACATTCGGATCTCTATTAATGTATATAACACAGTTGAGGATATTCAGGAATTAATCTCAGCATTAGACCAATAAAAAAAAATAGCATTCCTTGTAGTTTTTCCTCCCCATTTGTTACTAATGGAGTAAATCTTCATTGATTTGAGCAAACAGGTACCTGAAAAAGACAAAGCATATTTTGTGGACATGGTTTATGATCATGTGGGTATTATCTACAAAATCTGTAACCTCTATGCAGCCGAAGAGGACCGGGAGGATCTGAAGCAGGAGATCATTTATCAGCTGTGGCAATCCTATCCTTCTTTCCGGGGAGATTCCAAATTCCAGTCATGGATGTATCGTGTGGCACTTAATACAGCCATGCTGGGTTTGAGGGCCAGAAAGATCAAATACACCCCTCTTTCCGATCGTGACGATGAGATCCCCGATGAGACCTGGACTGGCTACCCGGAAGACGAAAAGGTCAGGCAATTATATTTGCACATTTCAAAACTCAAAGACCTGGATAAGACCATTATCTTTCTATACCTGGAGCAGTGTTCTTATGAAGAGATCGCCGAAATTACAGGGATCAGCATAAAAAATGTAAGTGTCCGCCTGGTAAGGATACGGGAGAAGCTCAGAACTCTGTTTAACATTCAAAATTCCTCAGCATGAAAAAGGATGAGCTGATCAACATATGGAAGAAAGGAGATGATCTGATGTTCAGGGATGAAAAAATCGACAAAGCAATGATCACACAATATTTAAATGAAAAGACCCTGAAAGGATCTAAAAGCATCAACTTTAACATTATTTTTTACGGATTTATACAGATTGCCAATCTCATTATAATTTCTCTTAATCTGGCGGGCTATATGAATAATCCAACCGTGATCTGGATTCTGGTCCCAATGCTTGTAGTTACCATTGGAATACTGATTTATAGCATGGATCTTTTTTATAAGTTGAGAGAAATAAATAATTACAGCGAATCGCTGCACAGCCTTATTCAAAAACAACTGAGGTTCTTTAAGAAGCCCTATGAGATTTGGCTGATCCTCGCTTCAATTTCTGTTATAATTTTGATCAACAATGTGAATCTCTATGTTGACAATGACAATGGCACCTATGTCATCAATCACAAAGCAATGTACATAGGAGTGACTGTCGCTGTATGGCTGTTTATATACGGAAGCCTGAAGGTGGTCAGCCTGAGGAGCTTCCGTTCACTTAAAGCCTACCTCTCTGATCTTCAGAAAGGAGTGCTGGATCAGAGCGGGAAAATAGAGCGGTCAAAGAAGAAGCTATTATGGTTTTATATAGCCATATTAATTCTTCTGACAGCTTCGATGGTACTTGGCCTCATTAAGGCCCTCCAGTAGCTCAGGCCTTTGCAGCTTTGATTCCTTCCAAAACCCTCTCAGGAGTCATGGGCATCTGGAACAAGCGTGCTCCGCAGGCATCAAAAATAGCATTGGCAAGCGCTCCTCCCATACAAATGATGGCCGGTTCACCGCCCCCTTGGGGGGCTTGATCCTGACGGTCGAGGATCACCGTATCGATGGTCTCTGGGATCCATGAGAACAGCGGAAGCTGATAGGTATCAAAGTTTTTAGTGATTACATCTCCTCCCTTGAATTCAAGGTCCTCAGAAAGGGCATACCCCATTCCCATGGTGATACAACCTTCTACCTGGATGGTGGCTCCTTGAGGATTCACACACATGCCCATGTCCTGAGAGCATACTGCTTTAACAGGTTGAACTTTACCAGACTTCTCATCAACTTTTACTTCAATCATTACTGCAACCCACGTACCGGCATCGGTTCCCAATGCCATGCCGATGCCACGGCCACTTGGCCCAACGGCCGGTTTATAATCAAATTTGTCGGCAAGGGCTTCAACGACCTTGATCATTTTTTCATCGGTCAGGTTATCCAGTCTGAACTGAACAGGATCAACCCCTACTTTGGCGGCCATCATATCAATCTGTGATTCCCGGGCAAAGGTATTTGAGTTATTGTGTGGAGCGCGCCATGCCCCAGTAGTGAAAAGATGAACCGGTGTGTCCTCTTTTTCTCCGATGCTGGTTCTTCTGGCATTAGGAACATCGTAAAGTGTATCGGATCCACGCATTCCGGCAAAGAACTGATTGAAGTGCCACAAAGTAATTTTGCCTGATTTTGTAACTCCGGATTTGATTTTTATCACAGTTGCCGGTCTGAAAACATCCATGAAGAATTCCTCTTCGCGGGTATAAGCAAGCATCACAGGTTTTTGCACAAGTTTTGAAGTCTTGACAGCCTCCATGAGCTGCGGCCTGTAAATTTTGCCTCCAAAACCACCACCCACAAATGGAGCGATGACCCTCACATTCTCAAGCTCCATATCCATCGCTTTGGCAATATCATCCTGGCATCCGAAGGGTGATTGTGCAGAGGCCCAGACTGTTACCTTATCGCCTTCCCAGTACGCTAGTGCTGTATGGGGTTCAATAGGAGAGTGTGCTTTGTATCCATCATGAAACTCGCTTTCAAAGATATGATCTGCCTGCTGCTCACCTTGATCCAGATTACCCACATTTTCAACATCACGGATATCAGCAGGAGCATTTAAGAGGTATTCAAAAATGGTTTTATCATCTACGACTTTTTCATCAGTTGTATATTTTGCCTTGACTGCTGCCAGGGCTCGTTCAGCTACATCGGGTAATTCATGGAGCACGGCAATCATGTCCCCATCTCGTACCACCTGAACACCGTCGATCTTTTCAGCCTCTGAATAATCCACCGATATCAGCTTCACGTGATGTGAGGGAGGTCTGACAATTTTTGCATAAACCATTCCGGGAAGTTTCATATCACCGGTAAACTTTGCTTCTCCTGTCACCTTGACTTTTGAATCGGCACGATGCCTTGGTTGTCCCACATAATTGAATTGTGTATGATCCTTAGCATCGGGTTTTACATCCAAAAATCTTTCAATTCTTTTTCCTTTGACCAGTTCACCGTAACTCACCTGTTTCTTTGGATTGGATACCCCGAAAACCACACCATTTTTCACCTTGAGATCCTCCAAGGGTATATCCAGGTATTCGGACCCCAATTGAAGCAGGACAGCCCTGGCTTCAGCACAGGCAGCACGCAAATGATTACTGTATTGACGTGTGGTGACTGATCCCCAGGTCCCTGCCATATATGAACACAACATGGTGTCTCCCATTACCATTTTTATTGATTCCAGGGATACATCCAGTTCATCAGCAACTTGCTGGGGCAATGATGTAATGGGTCCCTGCCCCATTTCAATTACACCAACATGACAGGTAACGGTTCCATCTTCCTGAATGGTAAGAAAGGCATTGTAATCAGTTGGAATGTCACGTTGTTGAGCCAATGGCAATGCCAATAATTCAGAGGGATTTCTGGTGCCGAAGTATATAACGATACCTCCACCTAACAACTTGAAGAAGTCCCTTCTTTTTACGTCAAAACTCCTCATCGTGGTGGCTGATTTTTGTTCTGTATCAATCTTTTTCTTTTTCATGATGACTTCGCTCCTTTCATTTCAAGGCCTGCTGATTGAATGGCCTCTATGATCCTGATATGTGCACCGCAGCGGCACAGATTTCCTTCCATGGCTTCGATCACTTCCTGACGGGATGGTTCGGGATTGTTTAGCAAAAGGCCGTAGGCATTCATAATCATTCCCGGAGTACAGTAACCACATTGTAATGCATCCTTTTCCATAAATGCACTTTGAAGGGGGTGAAGATGGCCATTGGTTGAGAGGCCTTCTATGGTGACGATAGACTGGCCTGCAATATCCCCAACCTGGATTGAACAGGACCTGTAGGCTTCATTGTCTATAAGGACGGTGCAGGAACCGCAGAGGCCCTCACCACATCCATACTTGGTCCCGGAAAGGCCAAACTGATCCCTGAGTACCCACATCAAAGTGAGGGTCGGATCTGCGGTAATTTCCGCTTTTTTACCGTTTAGGTTAAACTGAATTAATTTTTCCATCATATGTTATTTTGTTTTGTGGCATTTGAATAGTCCTGTCTCGTATCAATATCAATAAGTATCCCAGGTTCATCCACCTCTACTTCCAGAACATCGTCAGGAAAAAGGTGTATGAGCGAACGGAGTCCTTTTTCCAGGTCGAGTTTATAGATCTCTCTTCTGTATTTAAGATCCACTAAAAGGGGGTGACCCCGGCGGTGGTTATGGACGGGGATGACAATTCCATGAAGATCTTCATTATAGGCTTTAAGTATCATATTGGTGATGGCCGGTGAAATATTTGGCTGATCGCCTAAATAAACCAAAGCAGCATTTGCATCTTCCGGAATGGATTTAAAACCGCACATCACTGAGGAGAGCATTCCTTTTTCGGGTTCATGATTGATACAGATCTCAACGGGTCTCTTACCAATGGTTCTTGTGATCTCATCAATGTCAGATCCCAAAACTACCATTACCTTATTAATACTGGATCTCAGCACATTGTCGATCACAGTTTCAATCATTGTACTGTTATTATAGGGCAATAATAATTTCTGACTTCCCATGCGAGAGGAAGATCCTGCAGCAAGTATAATGGCCCAGTTATCCTGCATTGACCTTATTTTTTTGATAGCGAACGTTCACCAGTTGTGCCGCTATACTGATCGCAATTTCCGGAACACTCTTTGAACCAATTGGCAATCCAATTGGAGCATGAATGCGTGACCACTCTTGAGGTGATGACCATCCCTCCGAAATGAATCGTTTCTTCATAATCCCAACCTTATTGGAGCTGCCTATCATTCCCACATAAGCAGCATTAGTACCTATACAGGGTTTCAGGGCATCAGCGTCATGACTGTGTCCGCGGGTAACAATGACAATATATGTATCAGACCCGATTTCAAGCTCAGTCATGGCTTTACCTATATCCTCAACGATAAGATGATTTGCATCAGGAATGTTTTCCCGGTTTGCATATTCCGGGCGGTCATCAATGATGGTTATTTCGAAATCGAGAAGACTTCCGACATGGGCCAACGCTTTTCCCACATGACCCGCACCAGCAATGACAAGTTGCGGTAAGGGCTTAATGGTCTCCAGGAAGACCATTTCATGGAGTGACCTGACGGATGGAGTTAATTCAAGTTCAGTAAATCCAATACCAGCAGACCGCACATGGCTTGATACATCATCTTTGATCCTGGAATCAAATTCTGGAGGCAGAACGTTCAAGTGCCCCTCTGTGATCCAGTAACGATCTATGGTGCGCCCATTGTCCGTCTCTCTACTTACAACCGTCATCAGTAATCCCCCCTGTCGCTGAATAAGGGAACGCTCCATTTCTTCCAGAGCCTTCAAATGTTTACCCGGGTTCGCATCAATCAGCACCATCGCTTCACCACCGCATATTGCACCCTCACTGTCCTGGTCTGAGTCCAGATTAAAAAAATAATGATCCGATACCCCGGTTATCAAAACACTCTCCGAAATGTGTTGTACTTCACCTTCCAGAATGCCACCGCCCACCGTGCCAGTCACAAGTCCGTTCTCCCCAAAAAGGGCAGAGCTGCCGGGTATCTGAGGTGTTGAACCTGAGGTACGAATAACAGTTGCAAGGACGATTCCGGATCCTGATCGCAACTGTTGAAGTATCTGGTGGTAGATACTATTCATTGAGGCTAAATCAAAGCTTATTAAATGATTCTTGCCAATGGCCCCATATTGAACCAATGGCGACAATAATACCTTTGTTGGATATTAAGGCATTTTTGTTCATATCTCTTGTGCTTATGGACATATAAATATAAGATTTTAATTGACTTCCCAATGTCAAATTCGTAACTTGTAATCTTCCAATATCTTAATTTTTTTGTCATGAAGAATCATTATTTATGCCCTCATTGCAGAGGACATTTGAGGGTTGGAGACCATATTATTTTTAAGATACGGAACACCAGAAGAGAAAACGGGCTCCTTCTATTACATCCTGAGATAGGTGATTTTACAAGTATGAAACATCCTCAATTCAATTTCGAAGAGGGTGAGCGAATCGATTTCTTCTGTCCCATTTGTTTGCAAAACCTGGATGCTGCGATCAATGAGGATTTGATTCAATTGGTCATGATCGATGATCAACATAAAGAGAGTGAGATTTATTTCTCTCGTATCGCCAGTGAACAGAACACCTATAAGGTATCGGAGAGGAGGGTAATGGAAACAGGGGAACATTTCCACCGGTATACCCGCCTCAAGATGACGGATGAGTTCATCCAGTCCTGCGGGGCTGATTGCTAGTAACAAATTCAACGTTCCGTTGTTATTTCTATTAAAAAGTGATGGAAATGACTGGAAAACGTAATGGTATTGTGAGGGTGGAACCTCTTGGATTTCCCTGGCAAACCCAGGATCCTTTCTTATTCTGCGTATTTCACGCTGATTCATATCCCAATGGCAATAATGAATTTGGCCCTGAGGCTTCTCTTGAAGGACGGAACCTGGGCAATGATTTTATATTGAAAGATGGTTGGCGAATGTATCATGGAAGAACGATTCCTGGATTTCCTGTACACCCGCACCGTGGATTTGAAACAGTAACGGTGGTTCGAAAAGGAATCGTAGACCATTCGGATTCGCTTGGTGGGTCAGGACGCTATGGAGATGGAGATGTACAATGGATGACTGCGGGAAAAGGGATCCAGCATGCAGAAATGTTCCCGTTGTTAAATCAGGATAAACCAAATCCTCTGGAGCTCTTCCAGATCTGGCTTAACCTGCCGCGGGCAAAGAAATTTGTCGAACCACACTACACCATGTTTTGGAATGAGCAGAGGCAACAATATATTCAAAAGGATGGAAAGAATCGTGAAATTATGGTTGAACTTGTGGCAGGGTCGCTGAATGGAATAAAGGCTCCACACCCAGCTCCCGATTCATGGGCAGCTGATTCTGCCAATGAAGTGGCCATATGGTATTTCCAGATGGATTCTGATGCTGAATGGACACTCCCCACAGCTTCAAAGGGAATCAACCGAACACTCTATTTTTTTGAAGGGGATCAGATCAAAATGAATGATAGAACCATACTTCCAGGCCATCTGGTGGTGGTCGAAGCTCATCAGAAAATAGAAATTGCAAACGGATCAACCCCAGGTCGGTTCTTAATGCTTCAGGGGAAACCAATCAATGAACCTGTGGTGAATTATGGTCCATTTGTAATGAATACCCGGGAGGAGATCCAGCAGACTTACCAGGACTACCAGGAAACCCGATTTGGTGGTTGGCCCTGGCCAAGGCATGACCAGGTACATGCACAGAAAAACAGATTTGCCAGGTACGCTGATGGTCGGGAAGAGGTGCCTTCTGACAACATAGGAGTGTAAGTAATTTCCTTTTTTTTCGACGAAACTGTCAGATTCAACAGAGAATCTCCACATAGATACCTTCGAATAATTACTATTGACTTTCTTATTTAACAGTTAATGAAGACTGTAAAGTGAGTTATATAAAATATATATTGAAGGTTGTAATTGTTTTCACAGGGCTGATAAACATCCCGATTTTACTGGTCTACTCCCAGACCTGTTGTTCGGGAGGAGTACCCTTAACAGGAAATATTGGCTTTGAAGGGGCTAATCCGGGTGCTTTGCAAATGGATTTAAGCTATGACCTGAATTACCTCTCTACCCTAAAAAGCGGCTCAGAACTTTTTACGGATGAAAACAGAGAAAGGATCACACAGTCCCTGCTTTTGAAGGCGGGATACAGCCTGACCAGGCGGCTGGCTGTGGATGCACTGCTATCATATGTTAGTCAGGACAGAAATATCACCTTCCAGGAAAAGGTCAACAATACTCATACAAGAGGCATCGGAGATGCTGTTGTGATCACCAAGATAATACTCTCCAGGCTTAGTGAAACTGGAATGGAGATACAATTGGGAGCGGGTCCCAAGATTCCACTGGGGAAATCCAATATGAAAGATCAGAGGGGTATTACTTTGAATGCTGACCTTCAACCTGGCAGTGGTTCCTGGGATTTGATCACATGGGGATTCTTTATGAGGCAGCTCAACATACGACCCACTACAACTTTATCAACCCGTATGGTAGGGAGGATCAACGGATCGAACCGGGAATATCTGGGTACCCAAATCTATCGGTTCGGGAATTCATTTCAGCTATATGGAGGTATTGGAGATCAATTTGTGTTGGGCAATAAGGTTTTTACTGCATCACTCTCTATTCGATACCGAAATGCCATGGCAGATAAAATCAATGGGATACATCTGGATAATACGGGTGGTCAATGGATCAATATCATTCCCGCTCTTGGATGGAGCATCGGACCGAACAGCCTGATCCAGCTTGTCCCTGAAATTCCTCTGGTGAGCAGGGTAAATGGAATACAGCTTACACCGACCTTCAGGGTACAAGCGGGTATTTATTACACGATTAATAAAAAGGAAAAAGCAGAATCAAAAATATATCAGTTATGAAAAGTAAAATAATAATAGGTTCCTTGTTCTTATCCATGGCACTTTGGGGATGTGAAGAGAATAGTGAAGGAAATGGAAACGGAACACCAACCGGGAATAACAACGAAGATGATTGGTTAATCCCAAAGTCCGAAATTTTCGACGGAGGTCCGGGAAAAGATGGAATTCCTGCGCTCATTGATCCAAACGTTATCGAGGCTACGGATGCTGACTATCTGGATGATGAGGATTTGATCATTGGATTTGTGGTGGACGATGAGGCAAGAGCATACCCCCACCGGATATTAGATTGGCACGAGATTGTGAACGATAAGCTTGGTGATGTGAATATATCGGTAACCTATTGCCCGCTTACCGGAACGGGGATTGGTTGGAACCGTGAAATAAATGGTAAAATTACCACATTCGGTGTATCGGGATTGCTTTATAATTCAAACCTGATACCCTATGACAGGGAGACAGATAGCAACTGGTCTCAACTCAGACTTGATTGTGTGAACGGTAACTTGATCGGAACCGAAATTGAGACTTTCACCATGTTGGAGACCACCTGGAAAACCTGGAAAGAAATGTATCCTGCCACTACTGTGCTTTCAACCACAACGGGGCATAGCAGGGATTATGACAGATATCCATATGGAAGCTACAGGACCAATGATCAATACCTGATTTTTCCGGTTACCAATGAAGATGACCGTATTCCAGCCAAGGATCGTGTACATGGCATTGTAAGATCGGGCAATGCGAAGGTATATCCTCTCTCTCTTTTTGGTGAAGAAGTCACTGTAATCATGGATGAATTTGCAGACAAGAAGTATGTTGTGATCGGAAGTAATTTGGACAATTTCGCCGTCTCTTTTTTGCGGGATCCTGGTGACGGAACCTCACTTTCATTTAGCCCGGTCCAGGAAATGTATCCAGTTGTTATGAGCGACCAGGAAGGAAATATGTGGGATCTGTTCGGTACTGCTATTTCTGGTCCGCGATCCGGTACGCGCCTCAGTCATGCCCGTTCATTTATTGGATACTGGTTCTCATTTGCTGCATTTTACCCTGAGGTCGTCATCCATGGGAATTAATGAGGTTCAAACAGCAACCAGGAGTCGGGATCGAGTATGATTTTTGAAGGTTTAAAACGTGATTTAATTTCAAATACCTGCTCTGTTGTGTTTACGTAAAGTGTCTCCTTTAGCGAGTTTCCGTTACCATCCTCAATCTTGATTTCCAGGGGAAATTCAAAACATTGGTGTTGCTGATGTTGCACGATGGTGAGTTTAATTTCTTTCTTTCTGTATTTCCATTTTATGGATAATACCGGATGCCCCGCCTGGTAGAACCACTGTTTAAAAAAAGAGTTAAAATCTCGACCGGAAATTGATTCAACCACTTTCTGGAAATCTTCGGTAAGTGCATTGCGGTATTTGAATTCATCATAGAAGGCACGCAAACACTGCTGAAATTGATCATCTCCCAATTCTCGCCTTAACATATGGAGTACCCAGGCAGCTTTGTCATAACTATTGCTGTTCAGAAGCCGGATTGAAACCTCCTGGCTGGTATCGACGATGGGGACAAGATTTCTTTTTGAAAATCGAATGACCTTTCTTTTTTCATCCATCAAGGAAGCTAAAAATTCCTCCCTGCCCTTGACATGCTCCAGGTAAATATCGGTAAGGTATGTGGCAAATCCTTCACTGAGCCATATATGGTGCCAGTTACGTTCTGATATAGCATCCCCAAACCACTGGTGGGCTATTTCATGAGCAAATAGCGTTTCATGTTCCTGGTATCCGGTCACTGTGTTTTCTCTGTAGAAGATACAACCCGCGTTTTCCATTCCTCCAAAAACAGTTTTGGATTGAACATTGGCCAGTTTGGAGAAAGGGTAAGGACCAACATAGGATTCGAAAAAGTCAAGAGGTCTTTTAGCGATGCTGTAATCGTGAAATCCTTCCGCGCTATTTTGTGGATAGACCCATGTGGATATGGGGACACCCGAACTGCTTTTGAATTGTTGAACTGAAAATGGGCTTACCCCGATGACCATCAATTTTGTCGGAAGGGGTACGGACGTTTTCCAATGCGAGAAAATACGGGTTCCATCATGAAATTCATCCACTTTAGTACCATTGGCCACCACTCCATAATGACCTGGTGCATGTATAAGAAATTCCAGAAGGGCTTTATCCGATGGATGATCCACTACGGGCAGCCAGTGGTGTGCCCGGTTTGGCCAGTTATCGCCAAAAAAAGTACGATCGCCGAATTTATTCTCTGAAATAATCAAACCATCCCTGGGTATGCCCTGGTATCTGATCTGATATTCCCTGGTCATCCCTTCTTCTGCCGGTAGGATGTTGATCACCAACTTGTCATCCTGGTGCATGAAGCTTACCTTTTCGCCATTCTCCAGTACTTCCTTTATCACCATCCCCACCCCTTTGTCGTCTCTGTTGGTCAGATCAAGGTAAAACCGTTCTACATCTTTTCTGAAAAGGATTTCCATATGGGTTTCACCGCGGATTACATCCACTGAGTCATTCAGGTCAATATCGAAGTGATAATTCAACACATCAATCTCTTCATATCTTTCATGGTGATCCTGAGCTGCCAGAGGGATTATAAGAATTCCAGTAAGAAGAAATAATAACTGGAAGGATCGACGTAATTTCATGATGACAATGCATTCTAAGAAGGCTGCAATTTATAAATATTCCTTTCATACCGAATGTTTTGTATTTTTATAATGTGGCTGGAGCTTTCGAATCGCGGATTTATCATCAGCACATGTTTATGCGGAAGGAAGGGGCATCAGGATTTCAGTGCAGGACCGTGATTTGATCGGAGATATTTTCAAGTTAATTAATTCCAAACTTGCCTTTTAACGCAGAGATCCGCAAAAAAATAAAAAAAGGAAGATATATTTGCATGAATTGTTAACGTGTGCGAATAATAAGCTGTCATTATGAATGTACTTGTTACAGGGGGTGGAGGATTTATGGGCATGGCCCTGATCAAGAGATTGATCAAAGAGGGGCACAGGGTGACCAGCTTTTCCAGGGGGGAATATCCATTGCACTGGGCACTTGGAATTAATACGGTTCAGGCGGATATCAGGAATATGGAGGCCCTTGAAAAGGCGTGTAAAAAAAGGGATGTGGTTTTTCACCTGGCTGCCAAAGTAGGAATATGGGGCGACTACGATGATTATTATTCTACCAACGTAACCGGAACACAGAATGTGATCAATGCCTGCAAGAAACAGGGTGTCAAACGGATCGTTTTCACCAGCTCTTCAAGTGTGGTATTTGATGGAGCGGATCTGGATGGAATCGATGAAACCCATCCTTACCCGGAGAAACATGGTTCGCATTATACTGCAACCAAAGCTAAGGCAGAACAGTTGATCATTGAGGCAAATTCTGATACACTTAAAACCATTTCACTTCGGCCACATCTTGTCTGGGGGCCCTATGATGCACATTTGATACCGGGTATTTTGAAACGTGCCTCCTCGGGTAGGTTAAGGCGCATTGGTGACCGGGAGCATTTTATCGACACTACTTATATTGATAATATGATTGATGCCATCCTTCTGGCGGCTGAAGCACTTGAGACCAAAAAGGAAGCTTCAGGAAGAAACTTCTTCATCACCAATGGAGAGCCTGCCAGGGTATGGGATTTTATAAACTCGATCATTCAGATTGCGGGCCATAAGCCCATTCAGAAAAAAATTCCTGAAAAAGCAGCCTTATTTGCCGCTGGCGTTGCTGAATGGTTTCACAGGATTTTCAAGGCGAAGTCAGAGCCCTTCATCACACAGTTTGCTATTAAGGAATTGTGCACGAATCACTGGTTTGACATTTCCAGTGCAAAAGAGATCCTGGGCTACAATCCGAGGGTCAGTTATGCCGAAGGATTTAAACACCTCAAAGATTACCTGAAGATCGGGAAAAGGTAAATCACTTTATCAGGATTGAAGGAAGAAGTGATTTTATGTGTGGCCTTTTATTCCCCCGGTCTATAAGACAATTCTTCCCGAAACCATCCTTGCTGAATCTCTACCTTGCGGGTATAACTACTTTGCTTTCTGAACAACACCAATGCTTCTTCACCCAGTAATTCCATGTCTTTTGTACTAGTGCTGTAAAAATCAGCTGCGTCCTTGGCATAGGAAAACCAGAACAGGCTGGGTGTTTCCATTCCCATATCAATGATGTAGGTAAAAAAAGGCTGTTTGGCCTTTTTCTCCTTAGAAAGCTCAACCCATCCTTTAAACACTTCCTGTATTTCATCCATCTTGCCGTTTTTTACAAAAATATAGTTCCAGAAGCAAAAGTTCTGCGGGTCACCTGAACCCTCCATAGTGTCAGGTAGATATGAAAGATCCATGTCCCAAACACAGGTCCATGATTTGGTAAACTCGATAGTGCCTTCAAAAGCGTCCATAATGGCCTCAACCTTAACCGGGGCATTTTTATCGATCTTCCCGAATTCAGCATACAAGGTGTCAATATCGGCGTATTTATCTACTTCAAATGCCCAGTAGTAAATATTTTCAGCGGTACTATAGACATTGATCCAATAGGGGAAGTCCTGCTCAGCAAATAGCTCCATCTGCATTATGGTAGCCTTTTCATAAGCTTCCACCTCAGACGGGTAAACCACATCTTCCCAAACAATGAAACCCTGATATCTCGCTGAATCATCCTGTGCATATGAAGTAAGGGAACAAAAACTCAATACCCATAAGGTGAGAATCGCAAATACAGTCCTGCATTTCATGATTTAATTGCTAGATTTCTTAAAACTGATGGCCACACCGCCTCCCTGGTTGTTTACTGTAGTCTCGTAATGATCCAGCCCCAGCAGGAATTGAAGATAACTATAGTTCCCACCCCTGCTACCTGCCCGGTCGGATACATTATGGGTGGTATAACAACCGTTGACCTTTAGCTTGGGATCAACCGCCAGAAAATAGTTCTTGTACCAATTCTTGTCAGCGTCGCTGAAAACAAAATCAAACGGACCTTTGAGCTGAGGGACCAAATCGTGAGCGTCGGCTAGACGCGCATCAATGATATGATCAACCCCGGCCTCCTTAAAATTTGCCAGGGCCTCACGTGTGCCTGCTTTTGTCAATATCGATCGTGATCAGTTTCCCACCGGTCTTGCTCAGTGCCCAGGCAATCCAGACGCCCGAATGGCCGGTGGAGGTTCCTATCTCAAGGGCATTTTTGTAGTTATTCTTAATGATAAGGTCATACAGAAGTTTCCCGTCACTGGCAGGCACGTTCATGTCATACCATTGCCTGGAGTGTTTATCCAGAAAGGCCTGTACTTTTTTATCAATGGTCGCCTGGTCGTTTTGCTGGGAGAAGCAACTTACTGCTTGCCCCATAAAAAGCATGGCTAAAAACAGAACAATACTTAATCTTTGTTTTTTCATAATTCAAATTTAAGCCATACATTCATCAATAAAAAATGAGTACCAAAAAACATGATTCACATCCACACCTCACCGGGTGAACATAAATGGGGGGATCGGGGTCAGTTGATTTTGCTGTTCCTGTTTCTGGGGATATGGATAACCGATTCATTTTTTTTTAACTATTCAACATTTCTCAGGGAAATGATCCCCGACTATTTGAGAATTGCTGCGGCTGGAATTATCCTCATTTCGGGCTGGTACCTGGCAAGGAATGGAATGAAAACTGTATTTGGAACAGAAAGGACGAAACCTGAAGTAATCAATACCGGGCCTTTCAGAATTGTAAGACATCCCATCTATACCGGCGCCATCTTATTTTACCTGGGAGCATCCGTGATCACAATGTCCATTGCTTCGGCGGCCTTCTGTATCCTGATTATCATATTCTACAATTATATTGCCAGCTATGAAGAGCGCATCCTCACCCAGGAATTTGGAGAGGAATATCTGAAATACAAAATGAAGACAGGACGGCTGTTTCCAAAATTCAACCGCAATCGACGCTAATCACTATTTACCAGGTACTTTCAACTTTTAAAAGCATACTTAAACAGGTTGGCCACTGTTGGTTTTTGTCCCTGTATCAATATGGCTGTTCTGAATATTCGGGCTCCAATCCAAACGGTAAACAGGGTAAAAAGAATCACACCCGCCAAACCTACTATGGGCTGCCAGAGTGGAACGGTTACCGGGGTGGCCAACCTGATCATCATCATTGTAGGAGTAAATGGAGGAATCAGCGATAATGTAGTGGCCAACGTTCCGCCTGGATCCTGGATGACAGGAACCATGATAAACATGGGGAGGATCACAGGAATTATTCCCGGGAAGGTAAGGGATTGGGCATCCTTATTGTCGTTGGCAGTGGCGCCAAGGGCGGCCATTCCTGTTCCAACCATGATGATAAAGAATATGGTGAAAACAAAGAACCAGGGTAAGATTTCGTATGGAATAAGCGATTCATAGCCAAGCTGGTTCAGGGTAAAAATAGCAGCACCCACATAGATTGCCGCAGTGGTTAATGATACTCCAATTCCCCCCATCACTTTGCCCATCATAAACTGGAAGGGTGTGATGGAACCCAGTAGTACCTCAGCAATTTTTTCAGACTTTTCTTCCATCACAGAACTTAACAGTGGAATCGCACTCATCATGACAAGCATAAACATTAATAGAGTAACTATGTAGGGTACTAAAAATGATTGAAGTTCATTGGACTCTTCGGCTGCTTGTTGCTCCCCGGTTTTCTTATCCACAGTGACCAGGCCCATGGCATCCACCTCCAGCCATGCAAATAGATCGGCAGTCTGCTCTGCCTCCAGGTTTAGCTCTGATACGCGGAGCATCCGTAACTGGTCATTGATGATATTTCTAAACCAGTACCGCATATCATCACCAAAAGCGTGTTCTGAATAATATTTCAGATATGAATCTGATTCTTCAGTGGGATGCAGGATATCGGGGCCAATCTCTACAAATGCATGTAATTCCGCCTTCTTCACCCGATCAGAAAGTTCGCGTTGTTGCTCCATCCTGTTTTCTGCAGGTTCAACAAATTCCACATGATAAGCAGAGAGAACTTTTTCACCTGTTTCCGGATCCAGTATCTCAACCTGGTTTCTCTGATCTAAAGCTTTCATTATGGGCTCCTGCATCTGTCCTGAATTATCAATCACCACAAAGTTCTTGTCTTCAGTATCTTGCTTATTCTCCATAATGATTACAGCAAGGAAACCTCCTCCCATCATAATCGGTACTAATAACAAGCTGATTAGGAAACTCTTGGTTCTTACTGCTGCGCGGTATTCCCGTTTAAATAGGGTCAGTATTTTATCCATGGTTTTCCTCCTTTCTTTCCGGAGCTGCGATCCTGATGAAAATGTCGTTGAGCGATGGTTTGGTCAATTCAAACCTTATGATTCGTGTTTTCTTTAACAATTCAGCAAGGATTTTCTGAGGATCTACACCCGATTCTACCCTGATTTCCTGTAGTTTGCCAAAATCATTTACTTTTTCAATACCCTGAAACTCCAGCGAGAGCACTACCTCCCATATCGGTCTGAATGCGAATGGTATCATTTCCGTACTGGTCCTGAATATGAGACAGTGTTCCGTCCAGTACTTTTTTACCTTTATGGATCATGAAGATGTAATCACACATATTTTCAGCCATGGCCATATCATGGGTACTGAATATGATGGTGGCGCCTTTTTTCTGAAGGTCCAGAATTACATCCTTCATGATATCAGCATTGACCGGGTCCAGGCCGCTGAAGGGCTCATCAAGGATTATTAGTTCAGGCTGATGAAGGATGGTGGCAATGAATTGCAATTTCTGTTTCATCCCCTTGCTGAGGGTTTCTACCTTTTTATCCTTGTATTCACTAAGATCCAGTCGAGCCAGCCAGGTGTCAACCTTTCTTTTCAGGTCCTTTCCATTGTTTAACTCACCATGAAAAAGAAGAAGCTCTCCAATTTTCATCTTTTTATAGAGGCCCCGGTCTTCAGGCAGGTAGCCCACATTTTGAAGGCGCTTAGAATCGTGTTCGCGACCGTTGATTAGAAGCGATCCCCTGTCAGGATACATGATCTTCATGATCATGCGGATGGTGGTGGTTTTACCTGAACCATTGGGACCGATAAAACCGTAAATGCTACCCTTGGGCACTGAAAGGGAGAGTTCATCTACGGCAACAACTGATCCGAATGTCTTGGTAATACCGGAAAGTTCAATGATATTCATAATAGAATTTATCTTGTGAGGAGCTCGAAGTTAAATATTTCACGAGAAATAATTCCTGAATTATATCACAATTGTAGCCCGGTCCTATTCTTCCAGGGTGGAGATGTCTCCTTCCTCTTGTCCCAGGACCCTGGCCTTCAGGACACGGCGCATGATCTTACCACTTCGGGTTTTAGGAAGTTTATCAGCAAAGACAATTTGTGCAGGCCGGGCAATGGGCCCAATTTCACCCGATACATGTTTTTTGAGTTCATCTGATAAGGCATCAGATGGTGTAAAGCCTTCTCTCAGAATCACTGTTGCATGTATGATGTTCCCTTTGAGGCTATCAGGAAGACCAATGGCAGCAGCTTCGGTGACAGCAGGATGACTTACCAGAGCGCTTTCAATCTCAGCTGATCCAAGCCTGTATCCACTTACTTTTAGTACATCATCATTCCTTCCTATGATCCAGACATATCCATCCTCGTCGATCTTGGCAGAATCACCTGTGAGGTACCAACCCTGCTTTTCATATAGTTTCCAGTATTTTTCTATGAAACGATCAGGATCTCCCAGGATGGTACGGGCCATACCCGGCCATGGATTCTTAATGACCAGATTTCCTTCATTCCCGGAATCAACCTCATTGCCCGATTCGTCCACAACAGCAACCTCATTGCCAAAAAATGGTTTGGTTGCAGATCCCGGTTTCAATGGAGTAATGGGAAGGGGAGTGATCATAAACCCTCCTGTTTCGGTTTGCCACCAGGTATCCATGATGGGGCATTTGTTTTTCCCGATCACCTCATAATACCATTTCCAGGCCTCTGGATTAATAGGTTCTCCCACTGATCCTAAAAGTCTCAGCGTACTGAGATCATGTTTATCGGCCCAGGAGGCACCATAACGCATCAATCCCCTGATGGCAGTGGGTGAGGTGTAAAAGATAGTTACACCGTATTTCTCAATCATTTGCCACCAGCGGTTGGGGTAGGGATGGTTTGGCGCCCCTTCATACAAAAGGATGGTGGTCCCGTTAATCAGTGGCCCGTAAACGATGTATGAATGCCCGGTGATCCATCCTGGATCGGCAGCACACCACCACCGATCAACAGGCTGTATATCAAATACATATTTAAATGTACTTGAAGCATAAACTGAATACCCCCCATGGGTGTGAATAAGTCCTTTGGGTTTACCAGTTGTCCCACTTGTATAGAGAATAAAAAGAGGATCTTCTGCATCTGTTTTTTCGGTCTCGCATATAGAAGAAGCAATGGGCATGCCCATAAGATCGTGCCACCAGAAGTCACGGTCATTTTCCATGTAACATTCCTCCCCGGTACGCTTCACAGCAATACAGACATCAATGGTTGGGGAACGCTTCATGGCTTCATCGGCAATGGCTTTCAATCTGGTTGGTTTTCCTCTTCTGTAACCACCATCCGCCGTGATCAGGATGTGGCTGTGAGCATCGGCGATCCTTTCTGCCAGTGCCTCCACACTGAATCCGCCATACACCACACTATGGGCTGCCCCTATTTTAGCACAGGCCAGCATAGCGATGATAATCTCCGGGATCTGTGGCATATATATGGTGACGATATCACCTTTCTTAGCTCCCATGGCTTTCAGTACATTGGCAAATTTTGAGACCTCCCTGTTCAGGGCAAAGTAGGAGAAGGTCTGCATATCCCCAGGTTCTCCTTCCCAGATCAGGGCCAGCTTATTGGCGGTTTCGGAACTCAGATGACGGTCAATGGCATTGGCCACCACATTGGTTTTACCGCCTGTGAACCATTTATAGAAAGGTTTTTGTGAATCATCCAGTACTTTCCCCCATTTCTTGTACCAGAAAAGATCATTGGCCTCTTTTTCCCAGAATCCTTCTCTGTCAGCGATAGATTTTTTATACAGATTGTCGTATTCCTTAATACGGGCCTGTTTCACCACTGATTTATCCGGATAAAAAATGGATGTTGGTGATTTTGAATCTGATTCCTTACTCATGGTAGATTATTTAGATCCAGTAAACATAACATCTTATGTCTTTAATAGCAAATTTTACTATTTGTATAGGAATTGCTCCTGTCTTCTAAAAATCTTTCTGCTTCGAATAATGGTATCCGTTTATAATGTATTCCCTGTAATATTTCTCCCCCCTTTCAACAAATACACCGTATTCGTATCTTTTCTGGCTACCATCGGGGTTTATCACAGTAATCACTCCCGAATCCATGGTTCCTTGAATGCTCCATCGGCCCCGATTACTGTCCTGACCTGCCACTCCCCAGTTCCCGGTGATATTTCCTGAACCATCGGACATATTCCCCGAATAGGAGGCTTCACTTTGGTCAGAGTAAGATCCATCGGGGAAGAATGTCATCCATTCTGTTCGGTAGCCATTGGTCCATGCCCATTCCCCGGAAAAGTGTCTCACCAGGTTGCTATCACCTGTCTTTCGTTTACCGAACTTGGTATTCCTGGCGAGGTAATCTGCTGCAGCCATGATTTCCTGACCCAGTTTTTGGGGTGTACTGACTGCCAGGATATAGATACCACCCCCGTGTTGACTGAGCAGCCCAATTCCGTAACCACGGGCTTCCTCACCCTGTACAATTCCTTCATAGTTTCCCACAGCCGAATTCGATCCATGTTGTTGTATTGCCCCACTTAAAGTGAGATATACCCCTTCCTCCTGGATCCCAAGCTGCATGAGCCCAAGCAAATCCTGCATGCTGCCAGCCTGGTGAGGAAAGACAGAAATCAATCCAGGAATGGTATTGGAACCTAACAGAATCTGTCCGTCTACATGTTGGTGAATCCATCCATCAGGTTTGGTGAAGCTGTATCCGTTGACCTCATCATTTACTCGTTCGGTTCCAGGTTTAACATTTACTGGAGCTTTTTGAGGTGGAGTCGATATTGCCTGTTGTGCAGGGGAGGAAGGTGTCAGAGAAGGGGCTTGTGATTGGGGGAGTTGCTGGTTACTTCTGATCAAAACCAGGTTTTGAGCAGTACTATAATCCGGCATGCTAAACTCATCTGGTTCGATCAGTGAAATGGAAAGGTTATTTCCCTCCAGGAAAGCTTCAAAGTAAAGAGATCCTTCATTTCCTGAAAATATCCCTGCTGCGACTCCTTCAGTAACCATTCCCTGAAGCTGAAACTGGCTTCCATTGCTGCTTATCAGGCTGCCTGTTAAACCATTGAATCCATCCTGTTTGATGGTGAGTGTCAGCGTTACATCCCCGTTGCTCACCTGGAATGTGCCTGTGTAGTTTTGTTGTAGTGTGGTTTCCTCCCCCTTTATTTGAATTAGGAATGAGAGAATGAAGAGAAATAAATAGGATCGCTTCATATTTAGTTACAGTTTTTTAACTAAGCTCCTACTGAATCCATTCATTTGAAGTTCCAGGTCGTAATTAGGATTATACTCTTCGTTGTTGGTATAGATCACATTACCCAGATCATCTATCCATCTGTGATCCCACTGATTGGTACCTGTTTCCACTTCATTGGTGTGTGGATTCACATAATCTTCCTGATCGGTAAGATGCAGGTAGGCTTGATGGTTGATTTTTGCGTTGGTTTCTGCATGACCTTTCTGAATCTCCTCACTAATTCGTGCTACGTCGTTCATGGTCTGGATCATGGTACTTCCCCGTTGCATCTGTCCTTTCAGTTCACCAGAAATCCAAGCAGGATTGAGCAATACGGACTGACCTATTTCATGAAACAGGGGTTCCCAATTATCAAAGGTCCCCTCAGGTGCACGCACTACAATTGTATTCCTGTTCTTCCACATTCCTGCCGTGTAGGGACCCATGTCCTGTAAAATACAAAAAGAGCGTTCCTTATATTTTACTCCGTTTTCGCTGTAGGAGAAATCCGCCACTGCAGCCGAATAGGTACACCCCATCTGTTTTATCATATCGGTATCATAACACAGTTTTTCAATTTCAGGGAGGTTTTTATTGGCAAGGAGTGTTACCCTGGTGTTGGGGTGCATGTAGGGAGCAAGGTAATCTTTGAGGAAGGTTGCCGCATTCATTTTGTGCAGCACAGGCATACCGTTGTAAAAGCTACCTTCAGGAAACATTGAAGCAACAAGTGATCCTGCCATATCAGCAAAGTAGATATCGGGAAGCCAGTGTATCTTCACGGTCCCTTCCGGATTCTTTTTAAGGATAAAATCGATCTTTGCTTCGATGGCATTTGCTGCACCGCCTGAAGCCACCGGATCCCATCGTACAATCCCTCCTTCAACCAACCAGCCTTTTGGTTTCAGGATTGTAAATGCTTTTTCCACGGGTTCGTGGATATTTTCCAGAATCAGTGTTTTCGGGAGTTGGGCCTGCATTCCGCAAGTCGTAAGTAACCAGAATCCCAACAAGGCAATTGGATAGTGTTTCATAACCAAAAGTTACAAAAAAACAGAATACGTGTCCAACTATGATTGGATTCACTAGCGGTCACGTACCAGGATGGGCCAGTTGTGCTTCCGGGCTATTTTCAAAAGTCTTTTGTCCGGAGAAACAGCCACTGGATGCCCCACTGATTTCATCACGAATTGGTCCGTATATGAATCTCCGTAATAATAAGATTCCGACGGTTTAAGTCCGTGTGTCTCACAATAGGAAAACAGACGTTTTTTCTTTTCCAATCCATACACCAGTTTTCCATCCGTTTTTCCATTGAGGATTCCGTTTTCGGATGCCAGCCGGGTGCAGATAAGATCGTCCATTTCCAGGTATTCCGATACGGGTTCGCATATAGGTGAGGTGGCAGAGGAAAGCAGTACATTGGCCCCGTTCCGGGAAAGGTGATCTTTCATGGACGCCAGTATCTCGGGCCGGATGATCTGAACCAGGTCCTCCAGGAAAACCTCTCGGCATAACTTTTTCAAAGACTCTTCTCGGACCCCCTTCAACCAGGAGAGCATTCTGTTGATCATCCTGGTTGGATTTCCAAGGTGTAGCTTGTAAATGATGGAAAGATACACCGCATGTCTGTATTGCTTTGGGCTCATTATCCCCCTTTGCCTTGCCTGTTCTACAAGGTACGTGGCGCTGTTAGCAGTAAGGATGGTGTGGTCCAGATCGTAGAATGCGATGTATTTAAAGCTCTTTTTCAATAAAAAAGTGATTTCCTCCGGGATTATAAATCATGTTCAATGCTGCGGGCAGCAATGTGACTTCAAAGGTAGTATCAAAATAGAGTTCTCCATCCACATGGAAGGGTACTTTTTTCCCAAAATCAATGCTAAGTTTTTGGGTCTGGTAATAATCTACCTTGCGGTCCTCAATATGTGTCCCTTTTGGTGCCATAGTCAGGATCTTCAATCGCTGAATCAGATTCAGTTTTTTTATCATACAAACATCCAGTAGTCCATCATTGGCAATGGCCTCGGGAGTGAGAAGAAAACTTCCCGCAAAGCGTCTGCCAATGGAAACGGTATTCATAAAGCAATCGGTTTCTTTGGTCTCACCTCTTGAGGTAAGTGAAACACGACCTTCCTTAAAAAACAGAAGCGTCGTTAAAATATGCATGAGATATTTGCTTTTCCCTTTTCCGCTTACCACCTTGTCGGGATTCACATAATTTTTTGCAGCCACCTCTGCATCAAATCCCAATCCTATTCCATTGAGGAAATGTATACCGTTCACCAGACCAACATCCATGGAGATGAAATTTTGCCGAAAAAAAACATCCCAGTGTTCTTCGGCAAAACGATCCGGGAATCCCAGAATCTGGATAAAATCATTCCCGGTCCCTGCAGGAATGATCCCGGTTGTTATTTCCGGTTTATTAATAAGAGGTTTTGAAACCTCGTTCATGGTCCCGTCTCCACCCACGGCAATGAAATGGGTAAATCCGAGATTCAGGTATTGTTTTGATAACTCTGAAGCGTGTCCATGCCTTTCCGTTTGTACAATCTCCCATTCAAGTGTTCGTTTCGAAAGTTGCCTTTCAAGTTCAGGAATCATCTCCTTTCCAAATCCACCCCCTGAGGTTGGATTCACAATAAAGATCCATTTTTCTTTTTTCTCCATATTATATCTGGTCAATTGATGCAGAATCGATCACCTTACTGATCCTATCCATAATCTCCTTGTCGGAAGATGTAACCAGTTCATTACCCCCTATTGGAGGATGTATGATAACGCTTAGCCTGGATCCAAAATGGATATGAAATCTGTTTTTTGGTTTTAGTTTATAGAATCCGTTGAGTGTAACAGGTAGTATATCATTCTCAGTAGCCCTAAGCAAGTGGATGAAACCCCGGTAAAAAGAATTGAGTTTTCCATCGAGTGAACGTGTTCCCTCCGGGAAGATAGCCACAGTATTGTGTTTCGCTTTTTGCTCGAGACTTTCAAGCATTCTTCTTGTATTGGTTATGGTTGTTATCTTCATTGGAATATAGTCGGTCATTAAAAGCATTTGTTTAAATAGTGGTATTCTTAACAAGCGCTCATGACCAAACCAGGAAACATCGGGATAAAATGCCATGATGGCAATAATATCAAACATGCTGGCGTGATTGGCCAGTAGAATGTACCTTTCTCCTTTCCGGATGTGATGTTTCCCTTCAATATGCAACCGCTTTCCCATCAGAGGAAAAACTGATTTCGCCCAAAACCCCATCACATGCCTGATCCCCGATTTCCATTGCAGGTAAGCCTGGATCAGAATCAACAAGACAATTATTGCCGTATAGGAATAGAGAAGCAGGAAAACCGGTATGGAAATTAAAGTATGGATACGTCGGAAAGGCATCTAAGGATGCTTCAGATAAAACCAGTTGGGGCATCCGGTCAAAAAAGACTGACAGTAAGATAGTGTTTTTTTGGAATTAGGATCAGCGCTTGCTCTTGGTTTTTGATTTTGTAGCGGATGATTTCCTTTTCTTCGCGACGGCAGTAATACCAAGCACACCCAAAATCCCCCTAGTAAGTTCTCTCGCAATGGTATTGGTTACAGGACTTGTCAATATTTTTTCAAATTTACTTTTCTGAGTCCTTTTTGGTTTTGAAGGTGTTTTTACACGCTCTTTTGCTGTTTTTTGTTCTTCCTCTTTTACGAGCATTGTTTCAATGCGTTCCATCAGTATTTCATGTGCACTTTCCCGGTCAATCGTTTCATTGTATTTGTGTGCGATCCGTGACTTTCTGATAATTGAACTGATCTCTGCAGGGGTAAGAACATCCATCCTGGAATAGGGCCCGCGCATCAGTGTATGTGCAATAGGTGTAGGCCTTCCCTTCCTGTCCAGGGATGATATCAGCGCCTCCCCGATACCCAATTCTGTAAGGATCGTTTCAATGTCGTAGACATCACTATCGGGGAAATTCTGTGCCATCAGTTTAATGGCTTTCCTGTCCTTTGCCGTAAAAGCACGTAGTGCATGCTGAATCTTAAATCCAAGCTGACTGAGGATGTTTTCCGGGATGTCATCCGGGGTCTGGGTAATGAATACAACCCCGATACCTTTTGAACGTATCAGCTTAATGATGGTATCTAATTGATCCAGAAGTTCAGCAGATGCATTTTTGAAAATAAGATGGGCTTCATCAATAAATATCATCAATTCTGGTTTTTCAACATCACCCATTTCTGGAAAAACCTCAAAAATTTCAGCCAGTATGGCCAGCATAAACGCAGAGAAAAGAGCTGGTTTTGATTGAACATCCGTAAGACGGAGGATATTAACCATTCCCCTACCTTTTGTGTCGTGTTGACAAAGATCGGATACATCAAATGAGGGTTCTCCAAAAATCCTGTCTCCTCCCTGCTGCTCCAATTGAGTTATTTTTCTCATGATGGTATGAGCAGAATTGATCGGTACCAATCCATACATTTTTTGTATCTCACCTTTTCCTTCACCTGCAGCAAATCGAAGAACTGTTTTTAAATCCTCAAGATCGAGTAAGGGAAGTTTTTTATCATCGCAGAACATAAAAAGCATTGAAAGAAGAGAGCTTTGTGTGTCGTTAAGCGTTAAGATCTTACTCAGAATTACCGGACCGAATTCAGAAACAGTGCTTCTCAGGGGTAAACCCGGTTCATCAGATATGCTTAAAAATTCAATGGGGAAAGTGGACCCTTTCCAATCCATTTGAATATGACCTGCCCGTTTTTCAATGACTTTGTTGGTTGTCCCTTCCGCCCCCAATCCACTTATATCTCCTTTGATATCCATTACTATTGAAGGCACTCCAATGCCTGAGAGCTCTTCAATCAACACCTGCAGCGATTTGGTCTTCCCGGTACCGGTAGCACCGGAAATCAAACCATGTCGATTTAAGGACTCAGGAGCAATGGTTATTTGTTCTCCGTCCACAGGAGTAAAATCAACCATTAAACCACCCAATAATATTCTGATTTCGTCACTCATTTGATTTTTTTTTAACAAATACTAAACATTTTATTGAGCATTTTGTTTAACCACATAATACCTTAAAACTAGTAATTTAAATCAAATTTATGTTAAAGAATTTAATCGGTAACGCCCTGGGTGGTGAAGGTAAAGAATTGTTACAAGGACTTAATTTATCTCCCGACAAGCAGGAACAGGCATTGGATCTTGCAAAGGACAGTGTAATGGATGGAATAGGTAAAACTGTTAAATCCGGAGGTATAGGAGATATAACAAAGGCCTTTTCATCAGGCGGATCCAGTTCATTGGTTCAGTCCATCACTTCTAATTATGGTGCAAGCCTTGTTTCAAAACTGGGTTTAAGTGAGTCGATGTCCAAAACCGTTAGTGCGGCAATCATCCCGATGGTCTTTAATTATATCAATAAAAAAGGAGATGTGCCTACCGATAGTGATGATGGAATTAAGAATTTGTTGGGAGATATGGGGGGTAACGGTATTAAAGGTAAATTAAGTGGACTAATAAAGAATAAGTTTTAATTTTAATTTTTTAAAAAATGGCAAAACAAATTTCACAAATCGAAGGTATCGGTGCAACATCAGCAGCAAAGTTAGAAAAAGCCGGTGTTAGATCAGTTAAGGGACTGCTTGAAAAAGGTGGCTCCAAGGCAGGCAGAAAAAAAATCGCTGAGAAGAGCGGTATTGATGAAGGTAAGATATTGGATTGGGTAAACATGGCTGACCTTTTCAGAATTAAGGGTGTTGGCCGCCAGTTTTCAGAATTATTGAAGGCATCCGGAGTTGATACGGTAAAGGAATTAAGGAACAGGAATGGTGCTAACTTGCATGCAGCATTGGTTAAGACAAAGGCTGATAAGAAAATTACCAAGGCTGTACCGGGTACAAAACAGGTGGATGATTTTATCAACCAGGCAAAGAAGCTGGACCCCAAGGTTACTCATTAACTGGTAAACCCGTCAAATTCAAAGAACCACTCCTGAAAGGTGTGGTTTTTTTTGCTCCAATTTAAACTCTCAATAAATTATAAAGTTTTGTTTCAAACACAATTATCAACTTAAAATCTAAAAAAATGGCTGTATTAAAAGTAATTGAATTGTTGGCTTCTTCCGAAAAAAGTTGGGAAGACGCAGTAAGAAGTGCAGTAAAAACTGCAGGAAAAACAGTAAAAGGAATTCGCTCTGTTTATGTTCAGGATCAAAGTGCTGTAGTAAAAGATAATGATGTTATAGAGTTCAGGGTAAATGCAAAAATTACTTTTGAGATCTATAAATAAATTCTTCAACTACAATTGCATATCAGATTAATATATAAGAGAATAAGGTTGTTTTGGTTTCCAGGGCAGCCTTATTTATCATTAACTAAAATGTAATGCAAAATCCCGATCAACAGATCATTGCCTTTTACAATCTTGAAAATCTTTTTGATACTGCTGATGACCCCCAAAAAGATGATAATGATTTTCTGCCGGGTTCCTTTAAAGATTGGAATGAAGACAGGTACCTGACCAAACTGGAGCAAATTACCCGATCAATTGCATCGATAAATGAGAAACTACTGCCAGTAATTATTGGCGTTGGGGAGATAGAGAATAAAACCGTCCTGAAAGACCTTCTTTATCAACCAGCATTTAATGGACAGTATAATTTTATACATCATGAGAGTCCGGATCACCGGGGAATAGACGTTGGTTTCCTTTATAACAGGAATTTTTTCAAGGTTTTGTCACACGAAAGAATTCAGGTGGTCATAGAGGGTGATGAGCAATACACCACCCGTGATATATTGTATGTCCGAGGTATATTTCACAGGGATGATGTTGTTCATTTCTTTATTAATCACTGGCCTTCCCGTAGAGAGGGCACTTTGAAATCCATGCCACGTCGCATCGCTGCTGCAAAGCTACTCTATATCAAAGCATTGGCCATACTTCGTTCTGATCCAATGGCCAAGATTGTCATTATGGGTGATTTTAATGATTTACCAGTTAGCAAATCCATTCAGACATATTTGCACACCAAACCACATAAAAACATTAGCAGTGAACAATTCTATAACCTGGCATTCATACCATACAGGAAGAAAATGGGATCTCTTTTTGCGAAAGATCGCTGGCTGATGTTTGATCAAATATTGATTAGCAAGGGAATGATCATGGGTGAAGGAATTAAAATAAAGTCCTCCCGGTTAACCATACAAATGGATAAAAGATTTCTGTTCTATGATAGAAGCAGATCGATATACAGGCCTAACAGAACCTATTCAGGTAAAAAATACCATGGTGGATCTTCAGATCACCTCCCCGTATATGTTAAGATTAATGTAGACTAATACTTTTTGAATATGAAAATAAAAGAACACCCCTCCTTTAATCACGAATGGGAGAGAGATAGCATTAAGGCAAAAACGAAAGCAATCCTGAAAGAAATTGGCAAATTGCAGTATAAGATGTATGCCCAGCAGAAGTATAGTTTATTAATTGTTTTTCAAGGCCTTGATGCATCCGGTAAAGATGGTCTCACTCGAGGATTGCTGAAGTATTGTAATCCAATTGGCTTCAGTATCAAGAGCTTCAAAAAGCCAACTCCTGAAGAATTTGCGCATGATTTCTTATGGCGCGTCCATAAGGAAGCACCTGCCAAAGGAGATATTCAGATCTTTATCCGTTCCCATTATGAAGACATCCTCGTTCCTACTGTGGAGGGCTATTTTTCTGAGGAAATGATTTCACAACGCTACGGTCTAATGAATGATTTTGAAAGGATATTGGAGCATAATAATACCCGGATACTTAAATTTTTCCTGAATGTATCGCCGGAATCGCAAGAAGAAAGACTGAACGAAAGGATTGAGATCAAAGAGAAGCACTGGAAACATAAAGATGGTGATTGGGAAACCAGGAAAAAATTTTCCGATTACTTGAAAGTATACGAAAGGATTTTCCAAGAGTGCAATGAGGTCCCCTGGCACATTGTCCCCTCTGATAAGAACTGGCAAAAATTATATTTTGTGGCAAGAGAGGTTTTAAAAACCTTGAAGAGTTTAAAACTGGAGTGGCCGGAACTTGAATCGGAATTATTTAAGAAATAGCGAATCCGCCGCCTCTTATTCATCTATTGAATCTTCCATTGGGCTTTCATTCCTTGATGACTTATTCCAGGGCTCTGTAGTCACCAAATAGGCAGCAATGATCAATACAATGAAAGTGATCAGGCCGAACCATTGATTTTTGGAAAGTTGCATAGGGTAAAAATAGTTATTTTTATGGTTTCATACCTGTTGCCATGGAACTAAGGATAAGACCTTTTACTACTGAAGAAGCGGTCATCACATGGATCGGCTTATGAAGAATTACTGGTTTATAGGTGATATTCATGGTGAGAGCCGGTTACTGGAAAGCCTTTTAGAGAACGTATTGCGGTTCCAGCCGGAGCGGATTATTTTTGTTGGAGATTACATCGACCGTGGACCCAATGTCAAAGAGGTGGTCGATCTGATTCTGGGATTGGAGGTTCCCGTAACCTGTCTCATGGGGAATCATGAAATGATGATGCTAAATGCACTGGAGGATCTTGGCTATGGCTACAGCCCCATTGAATTATGGTATTATAATGGAGGAGAAGCAACACTTCAATCTTTCGGCTCAACAAGCTTTTTCAGTTTTCAATCCACCATTGATCCAATATACCTGGATTTTTTCCGCGGTCTTAAAATGAGTCATGTGGTGCAGGTGAATGAAAAGCTAAAAGTTCTGGGAACACATGCAGGAATTTCACCTGCAATTCCTTTAGAGGATCAGCTGCAAATCAAAGATTATATAGATCTGAACAGGTATCTGATGAAAAAGCATATTGATCCCGCTGATTCTTTTCTATGGATCAGAGATGCCTTTTTCAACAGCCCCCCCAAATTATGGGATAACTACCTTGTGGTCCATGGACATACACCCAACCTGAAATTGAAACGGTTTATCTCTTCGAGCGGACAGAAGAACTACTTTTTTATTGAAAATGATATATGCATCCGCAAGGACGGAACTACAGGTAAAATCGTATCGGTGGACATTGATTCGGGTTCGGTGATCAGTGGCAGGTTAACCGCATTGGGATTTTTTAGTGAGGAGGGAAATAGTAATAAGCCATCTGTGAAGATGCGAAGCATCACAGTCTCAGTTGAGGATATTTTTCCAAGGGACCTGGGTTATATTGACTTTGATTAGTTCCATGACTGCATCTTGTAATCACTAAATTTATGCATTTATATATTTGATGAGGAAACCCAAAGGAATTAAAGTGATCGGCTTTGATGCCGACGATACGTTGTGGATCAATGAGCCATATTACCGTGATGCTGAGCAGAAATTTATTAGACTGGTGAAAGGTTATGGGGTAAAAAATGATATTGCTGCAGCCCTTTTTAAAACAGAGATCAAGAACCTCGAATTATATGGGTATGGGATCAAAGCTTTTATGTTATCTCTGGTGGAGTGCTCCATTACCATGACGAATGGTGCTGTTTCCTCGGAAACGATTCAGCAGATCATAGGAATCGGTAAAGAAATGTTGCAACGACCCATAGAACTGTTGGATGATGTGAAACTGGTATTGGAACGCCTGGCTCCAGACTATCGGTTAATTGTAGCAACCAAGGGGGATCTGCTGGACCAGGAAAGAAAAATGAACCGATCCGGGATCTCTTCCTGTTTCCATCACATTGAAGTAATGAGTGATAAGAAAGAAGAGAATTACATCCAGCTATTGCATCACCTGGATATCACGCCCTGTGAGTTTCTGATGATAGGGAACTCCATGAAATCAGATATTATACCCCCACTCAATTTGGGCGCCTGGGCCATTTATGTGCCCTATCATACTACCTGGGCGCACGAACAGGTAGATAATGATCCTGTTTCGGACCAATTTTTTCAAGTGGAACATTTAGTTGAATTATTGGATCTCATCTACTGATTTTGGAAGAATTTTATTCGGAAAACGAAGAATGTGAGTTCCTAACCATTGAAATTCCGCACCCTCTCAATGCGCATGGCAAAAGGGACATTGTCATGTGAAAATTCATATTCCACAGCATGACTCCCTACTGACTTACTCAGGGCTTTTAGTTCCGATTTTTCCAGGATGGCATCCATTTCTGTACTGAATTGTTTTTCGATCACCAGCCGGATGGTTCCATAGTAAAGTTCGGTGATCATAAAAACCCTTCTGATTTTCCCATCATATTCTCTCCAATGGGTCGCTTTCATCTGCTCCAGGAACCGATCAATCTTAATTCGAATTAAATCATCCATTTCCCGAATCTGGAGGTCCCCAAAGGTAAATTTACTCAGCTTATCAAACTTGAATTCGCCGGTGATTTTGCCAATTTTAGGGTGCTTTAACTCACTGATTAATTCCACATTAACATCTACAGTACGTGTTGCAAAGTGCGCATTCATAAGCACAGTATTCCGAATTTCCTTTCTGAAAAGTTCCCATTCGGTTTCAACAATTAGGCCAGCATCCAGGAATGCAGTGTAGATGGTATTGGGCATTCCTTTTTTTGAGAATTCTGGAGCGCCGAAAATAGGATCCCATACAAGGTCTCCCAGAGATACTCCCTCATGCGAGGCGGGGATAAGTTCAAGGTTGTAAGATGATCTGAATTTTCTGATCTCCATATCTTTCTTTTTACAATAGTGGATTAATCGAGACGTTAATAACTAAAGATCAACTTTTTTTTGGTCCAACGCAAAAAAAAACATGATCGGATTTCCAAAGAAATCCGTTAATTTGTGGCTGCATAACACAAATGGATGAATGTCCTGGATATTATATTTCTTGTTCCTTTGCTCTTCGCCCTCTACAGAGGTTTCAAGAAAGGCTTAGTTCATTTGATTGCATCACTGGCAGCACTCATACTGGGTATTTTAGGGGCCATCAAACTGAGGCCCGTTTTTGCAGCGTTATTGGATGCTCTTTTCAAAATATCCCCGGAACATATGAATGTGATCGCCTTTTCTGTTGCATTCGTTACAATTGTAGTGGCGGTTAACCTTGTGGCATTTTTAGTGGATAAGCTGATTAAGGCTGTGGCGTTGAATTTGGTAAACAGGCTGCTTGGTATGGCATTTGGTCTGCTGGTTACAGCATTTGTAATCAGCATGATTCTATGGCCTTTGAATGAGGTCAATAGGGAAAAGCAGATCATTAAGCCTAAAAATATTGAAGGTTCGTTGCTTTATAAACCCCTTTCAGCATTTGCTCCTACTGTATTTCCATACTTAAAAAAGCAGGATTGGAAACAGTATGTTCCAAAGAAGAAAGAGAATCAAACCCTATGAATTTTGTAGAAGAACTTAAGTGGAGAGGAATGATCCACGACATGATGCCTGGTACTGAAGAGATGCTTGAGAAGGAGATGGGATCAGCCTATGTGGGGATAGATCCCACGGCCGATTCATTGCATATCGGCCACCTGGTGAGTGTGATGATGCTCAAACACTTTCAACATGCCGGGCACCGTCCCATCGCACTGGTTGGAGGTGCTACCGGAATGATTGGAGATCCCAGTGGAAAATCACAGGAACGCAATCTGCTTGACGAGTCTACACTTAGGGAAAACCAGAAAGCTCTAAAAAAGCAGATATCGAAATTTCTGGATTTTGAGACGGATGCAGCCAACCGGGCCATCATGGTGAATAATTACGATTGGATGAAAGAATATACTTTCCTTGATTTCATTAGGGACATTGGAAAGCATATCACTGTAAATTATATGATGGCCAAAGATTCGGTGAAAAAACGGGTAGGATCGGATAGTCAATCGGGAATGTCATTTACCGAATTTACTTACCAGCTGGTGCAGGGTTATGATTACCTGGTTTTGTACAGGGATCACAACTGCAGACTCCAGATGGGAGGATCCGATCAGTGGGGTAATATTGTAACGGGTACAGAGCTGATCAGGCGTGTGGATGCAGGTGAGGCATTTGCATTAACCTGTCCACTGATTACCAAGGCCGATGGGGGCAAATTCGGAAAGACCGAGGAAGGCAATGTATGGCTTGATCCGGAACGAACGTCTCCTTACAAGTTTTATCAATTCTGGCTTAATGTATCAGATGAGGATGCCGAAAAATATCTAAAAATATTTACCATGTTGAATCAGGCAGAAATCGAAAAGCTGGTACAGGAACATACAAAGGCCCCTCACCTTCGCATCATGCAAAATAAGCTTGCGGAACAGGTTACGGTGATGGTGCATTCAAGGGAGGAGTATGATATGGCCATGGAGGCATCAGGAATTCTCTTTGGAAAAGGAACCACCGATTCATTGAAACGGATAAAGGAGGATCTCTTTTTAGCAGTATTTGAAGGGGTTCCTCAGTTTGAAGTTTCCACTCCCGAAATAGATAAGGATGTGCTGGATCTTTTGGCAGTTGAGACAGAGGTTTTTTCTTCCAAGGGAGAAGCCAGAAGAATGGTTGTCAGCGGAGGTGTAAGTATCAACAAACAAAAGATAACCAGTCCTGAACAACGAATAACAAAGGATGATTTTATAAATAATAAGTATTTACTTGTTCAAAAGGGAAAAAAGAACTATTTCCTGATCAGGGTTAAAGAATCATAATAAAAAATGCTATGGATAAGAATCAACAAACAGGTTATAATTTTAATTCAGTAGATCTATTGATCTATATCTGGAAGAAAAGGTGGACTCTTATTATTGTAGGATTGATGGCTGCGGTAGGTTCTATTATCATTTCCATATTGATCACCCCCATGTTTGAATCCTCAGTGATCATGTTCCCGGCTTCCAGCGCGTCAATATCAAAGGAATTATTGGTTCAGAACTACTCTGGCAGGCAGAATGTGCATGGATTTGGTGAAGAGGAGCAGGCCGAACAGCTCCTGCAGGTATTGAATTCGGAGCCGATCCGAACTCGGATTGTAGAAAAATATAACCTTATGGAGCATTATGAAATTGATCCTGAAGGGAAATACCCCATGACGGAGCTATTTGAACAATATAAGTCAAACATCAATTTCAGGCTCACCGAGTACATGTCGGTAGAGATCTCTGTCATGGATAAGGATCCGGTCCTTGCGGCCGATATCGCCAATGATATATCAGGTCTGGTTGATACGGTATACAACAGCATGAAAAAGGAACGGGCGCGGGAAGCCCTTCGACTGGTTGAACGTGAGTTTGTTCAAGCTGAGCAAAACCTGGTGGATCTCCAGGATACACTTGATGTATTAAGTAGCCGACTTTCAACCAGGATTAATACCAGCGGGGATCCCGCCAATAACCTGATCAAGGCCATTTCAGAAAATGGAGCTCTCTATATTTCAATGTTGAACATGGTGCGTAATGAGACACAGATTGTAGCCGGACTGAGCCTCAGGTACAAGGAGGCCAGATTGGAGTCAGAGCAAAACCTGCCCTATAAATTTGTTGTGGAAAGTGCATTTCCTCCAGAAAAAAAGGCCTATCCCAATAAATCGTTGATAGTTATAGTATCCACGTTTGCTACGTTGCTTTTTGCACTGATTGTATTGATCGTTATTGACAATATCAAGGCACGGGTGGCCATTGAAGAAGAAAAATGATTGAAAGGGCACAAGAAAGGTACCCGAAGTTCCTCCTGTGGGGGATACTGTTATCGTTCGTAGCATTGAATGTTATCATGCTGGCGTTCGAATTTTTCTATGTGCCATTGGTGCCAGCTGTATTGTTATTTGTAGCCCTGGCCATCGTATCGGTGGACAAGTATTTACTGGCTGCAGTCTTTCTGGTTCCTGTTTCCATTCCGCTGAGTACACTGATTAAGGGACTGGCTATTGATATGTACCTTCCCACAGAGCCCCTGTTGGCCGGATTGCTGCTCCTCTACATTTTAAAGTATCTCATGGGCGATCGCTTAGATATCCGGTTGCTGCGACATCCGGTAAGCCTGGCCATCTATTTTCACCTTGCATGGTTGTTTATTGCCAGCCTTACCAGTTCCGATATGTTGGTTTCCTTTAAGCTCCTGGCTTCAAGACTCTGGTATATTGTGGGTTTTTATCTGTTGGCTTCACAGTTATTTAAAAAAGAGAAGAACATGCATACCTATGCATGGCTCTTTATTATTGCTTTCACCGGAGTGGTTGTTTACACCCTTATTAACCATGCCCAATATGGTCTGAATAACCAGGTAATGGCCCATCGCGTGGCTAATCCATTTTACAAGGATCATACATCATACGGAGCCACTTTAGGGTTTGTCCTGCCTGTGTTGGTGGCCCTGTTTCTTTTTATCAAACGTGAAGAGATCAATATCCGGTTTCTTATGTTGCTGCTTATTCTCCTTTTTATCTTTGCAACGGTGGTATCCTATACCCGCGCCACCTGGATAAGCATTCTCGCTTCTGTGGGAGTATGGGCGATCATAAAGCTGAAAATCAGGTTTGAAATTGTACTGGTGGGAGCAGTCATTGTCGTCGGTTTTTTTCTATCCATCTGGCCTCAGCTAATGATAGATCTTGAACAGAACCGCGTGGAGTCGTCCGGTGAATTTTCAGAGCATGTACAATCCATCTCCAACATCTCCACGGACCAATCAAATCTTGAACGTATTAACCGTTGGAGCTGCGCCATTCGTATGTGGAAGGATAAACCTCTGTTTGGACATGGTCCGGGGACCTATCAGTTCGAATATGGGCGTTATCAGCGCTCCTACGAAAAAACCCTTATCAGTACTGATTTTGGAACAATGGGGAATGCCCACAGCGAGTACCTGGGCCCACTTTCTGAAGCCGGAGTATTTGGGATGCTCAGCATCCTTCTGGTAATAGTTACTACCATCTATACGGGGATCAGGGTCTTTTTCACTTCCAAACGCCGAACCATTCGAATCTTTTCACTGGCGATCCTCATCGGTCTATTCTCCTACTATTTCCACGGATTACTGAATAACTTTCTGGATACGGACAAGATCTCGGTTCTTTTTTGGGGATATACAGCAATGCTTGTAGCGATGGATGTGTATCACAAAGAGACACCAGAGGAGGTAAGCACCACCTAATTGAATCCATTCTTACCAGGAAACTCCGCACCGATGATGGAGATATCATCAAAGATAGCAGCTGATCCTTCCAGGATTTTTTGATTTGCAATGATCGTATTGATGTTATCTTCCAGTGATTTTGGATTGGAGATCTCTTTTTCCAGATCCTCGGTCCCGAATTCAACGCCAGAGTCCTGAATTACCTCGACCAACCCATCGGTGAAACAGAATAGTTTTGCAGGCTGATCGAGTTTCATCACCGCTTCATTCAAAAATGGAAGGTCATCAAGCATACCCATACCCACACAACCACTGGAGAGCTGTATTAGTTTTTTAGAATCCAGTTCATATAAGAAAGGCGGATTGTGTCCTGCATTTACATACTTCAATTCCCTGGTTATGAAATGGTAACGGGCAATAAATAGGGTAATAAACTTTTCCCCTTTGGCACTGTTCATCACCCGTTCGTTTAGACGGTTGAGGGTGTCAGTCAGGTTTTGATCAGCATTAAAGAGCGCCCTCAGGTTCGCCTGAAAATTGGACATAAGAATGGCTGCCGAAATTCCCTTGCCAGATACATCGGCAATACAAAACCCTACTTCGTTTTTGCTAAGCTGGATGACATCATAATAATCTCCTCCCACTTCAAAATGGGGGTGATAGAATGCCTTCATTCGGATGGAGTCGTTGGAGGGTAGTTTTTCCTTTGCCGGGATCAGCATGGTCTGCATCCTGCTTGCCAGCTCCATCTCCCTTTTCAATGCCTCCTGACGCAATGATTCCTGGAACAGGCGTTTATTCTCGATGGCAACGGTAATGATATTGGAGAGGGTTTGGATAAATCTCAGGTGCTTAATAATGGGGCTCACCCCTTCTCCTTCCTCTTCGATATCTCCAATGAGCACAAAGGCAATGGCCTGATCCTTATGTGGAACCGGGATCACAATATCCACCAGTTCGGGGAAGTGCTGGGGTTCTGAAGTGATGAAAGAGATCTCGTCGTATGGCAGTAAATCTCTTTTCATATCTACCTTAGAGAAGAATTCATTACTGAAGCCGGAATTAAGCAAACATTCCCATTTATCTGATAATTTCAGTACGATGACTTTCCCAATATCCAGATCATCGGTAAGCAACTTTTCATACCTTCGGATCAATTCAGTGGTGGAAACATTGTCATTAATTGCCAGGGTAATGTCCAGGAGAGCATTCAGTTTGAATGTGGAAAGCTTAAGCCGGTTGTCGGAAAATTTGCCCATGATAATTACTTGATCCTTCTACTTATTTTTTAACTCTTTCTGAATAGGAGCGGTCACGTGTATCAACTTTGATCATTTCACCCGTGTCGATAAAAAGGGGAACCATAATTTTTGCACCGGTTTCAAGCTCGGCAGGTTTTTGTGCCGAAGTAGAGGCGGTGTTTCCCTTTTCACCGGGTTCGGTGTAAGTGATAGCCAGTTCCACAAAGGGAGGCAGGTCCACCGTAAGAGGAGTCTCAGTGTCGGCATGCACGACGATCTCAACTGATTGGCCCTCTTTCATAAGATCAGCGTTCTCGATCGTATCGGGTTGGATGGTGATCTGCTCAAATGTTTCCTGATGCATGAAATTGAAGCCCATATCATCTGTATAGAGATACTGGTATGGCCTCCTTTCTACCCGGGCTGTGTTAACCTTCACTCCGGCTGAAAAGGTATTTTCAATCACTTTCCCTGTGGTAAGACTCTTCAACTTTGTCCTTACAAAGGCCGGACCCTTACCAGGTTTAACGTGTTGAAACTGTACGATGGTGAATAGATCGTTATTGTATTCAAGGCACAATCCGTTTCTGAAATCTGATGTTGTTGCCATATAGGTTGATTATAATGTAAATATATCAATATAATGTTTTCATGATGTTCCGCTTAAAGGACCTTTTTTTTTGGCACTGTCGCTATGAAGTCTTTCAAATAGAAGGGTTCAAAATAAGCCACATCCTCAAACTGCTGCTGTTTAAAGCGGTTGAGCACAGGAGTAATCATATGACCGGCCGAAGGATCTATACCACTTACGAAAAGAGCGTGAGGGTGATCCAATACCTGCTCACATTTGCCGGAGCCGTTCCCAAAGAAACAGATGTGGTGTTTTTCAAGGAGCTTATTATAGCTGTTTTTCTCGACAACATCAGCAGAAACTGATTTTATTACCTTCATGTCCATTGAATAGAAGCATGTGTAGACCTCCATTCTCCTGGCATCGATCATGGGACAGAGTAACAGCTCATCACCATGTTCATTCCATAAATTGATTATAGATTGATCTTTTTTTGCGCCAATGGCCATGTTTTCCAGCGAGCCCAAGGCAAGTAGAGGTTTCTCAAGGGCATAAGCAATACCTTTAGCGGTAGATACACCAATGCGCAAACCAGTATAAGAGCCCGGACCCTTGCTGATAGCTACTGCATCGATTAGGTCCAGTTTTCTTGCGCTATCTTCAAATGTTTTCCTGATATAAACATTTAGAAGTGTGGCATGGGATCGTTCAGGGCCACTTTCTACAAGTGAAAGCTGTTGATCCCCTTCTGAAAGTGCAACCGAACAAATGTCGGTGGCTGTTTCAATATGTAGGATCAGTGGCTTCAGCCATGGGTGGTTAATCCTTGTTCTTTTTATCTCCTTTGAACAACTCCTCTTCCGAGACCACTTCCACATTCATGTCGTTCTTCAACTGCCTGGAAATGGCCGAATAGGGAGCAACCACGACATCCTCTTCGGGATCAAGCCCCTCGGTGATTTCGATGTAGTTGTTGTCCTGAATACCGGTTTTCACCTCTTTCATCCATGGCTTTCCCTTCGGATACGGTGAAAACGACCACTTTGGGTTCGTCACTGCCGGCTTCCACAGCTATTGTTTCTGATGAACCGGATACAGTACCATCGGAACTTATCTGGTCCGGACTGCTGTTCTTCGATTTGTGAAATACTTCTGAACCTGTGGTATCCATTCGTGTGGTTACAGCCTGTATGGGAATGGAATAAATACCAGTTCTGCGGTCGGTCTGAATATCAGCAGTAGCAGACATCCCCGGTCTCAAAGGATAGGGATTGTCATCAGAGATTTTATCGGCATATGATTCAGGCAGCAGAAGGATTTTCACATTGAAATTGGTGACCTGGTCGGTGGTTACACCAGTAGTATTTGCTGAAACAGGAATCTCAGATACAATCCCCTTGAACCGGGTGTCGGGATAAGCATCCACCTCAATAAGCGCAGTGTCATGATAGGCCACACGAACAATATCGTTTTCATTCACTTCCACTTCCACTTCCATGCGGTTCAGGTCAGCAATCCGCAGCATTTCAGTACCGGCCATCATGGAGGTTCCAACCACCCGTTCGCCCAGTTCCACAGCAAGCCTGGAAATAGTACCGGACATTGGTGCATAGATGGAGGTCTTCAACAGACTCTCATCGGCCTCATCAAGGGTGGCCTTGCGAGCTTTCAATCAGAAAATCCGGATGCCTCCTTTTCAGCCAGTGCAGTGTTGTATGTGGTAAGCGATTGTTCAAATTCTGCTTCCGAGATGGCCTGGTCCTCGTAAAGCTTGCTGTTCCTTTTGTAATCCAGGCTGGCGAGTTCCAGTTGTGCTTCAGATTGCTTTAGCCTGGCCTTGGAACTGTTCAGTGAAGCCTCAGCCCGGTTTCGGGCCATCTGGTATGCTTCGGGTTTAATCTTAAGCAGGTATTGTCCTTTTTTGACCTCGTCACCTTCCTTGACCACCAGTTCAACAATTTCACCTGACACATCAGGTGAAATGGCCACTTCGGTCTCCGGCTGGATCTTACCGTTGGCGGTAATGATCTCAACGATTTCTCTTTCAATCCCTTTTTCAACGGCCACTTTCAGGTAGCCTTCATTACCAAACCAACCCTGTTTTTTACCGACGGCCAGCACAATAATGAGCACTACAGCAATAATTCCTATGATGAGAAGTAATTTTTTTGATTTCATTGTTTTCGGGGTATTTATAATGTGATGGGTTCTCCTTTGTAGAAGTTGAGAATTTTAATTCTGAAAATAAAATCATATTTGGCCTGCAGCAGATCTGATTGTGTGGCAGTAAGCTGATTTTTGGAGGTATTGTAATCCACCGTATTTACCAGTCCAACCTCAAATTTCTTTTCAGTGTATTTGAAGGATTCCTCCATGGAGATCAAGGCCTGTTCAGAGGCAGTGAACTTTTTCAGTGCTGCCAGTGCATCTGCATAGGCTTGCTGAATGGTGGCATAAAGTGTCAACCTTTTATTCTGAAGTTCAAGATCGGAATTTTCCAGGGCAAGCCTTGCGTTGGCAATGCTGGTATTGACCTGCCATCCATTAAAAATTGGGATGGAAAGACCGAGTCCCACACCTGCTGAAGTATTATCCCTGACCTGTTCGAAAAAGGGATAGGCTCCATAAACAGGGATTTCCTGTGGATAAGAAAGTACAGGTTCTCCGCTCAGCAGTTTCCCCAATGGGTACCTGCTGAGCATCTCTTAAGCTCAATTACCTGTTGCCGGATGTCTGAATATCCTGTATTGTAATTTGCTGAAAGAGAGAGTTGGGGCGACCGCCCTCCTTTTGCAATTTTCAGACCCTGTTCAGAGACTCTCTACGCCCAGCTCTGCACTCTTGATCTCTGGCATCTCTTGTTCAGCAATCCGGTATACTTCAATGGCATTAATGACCAATGGGTTTTCATCCGGGTCGGCCAATACTGGAATGATCACATCGAATGCAGTGTCGATGGGTAGGTCCAGGATCTGCTGAAGGTTTAACAGTGAAATAGAAAGCTGGTTTTCAGCATTGACCAGGTTAAGTTCTTCACCGGCATACTGGGCCTCAAGCTCCAGGAGATTCCCCCTGGCCAGTTTTCCGGCATCTACCATTTTCTGGGTTCGTTCCACCTGCTGACCTGTAATCTCCAGCTGACTTTCGGTGACAGCAAGCAGTTCCTGGTTGAACATGATTGAAAGATAGGCTGCAGCAATATTCAGGGAAATATCATTTTTTATCTTCTTCACATCTTCATAGCTGGCCATCAGGTTCAACTCATTCTGGATGATGGTATTCCTTACCCGCAATCCGTTGAATAGGTTTACCGATGAACTCAATCCCATGCTTAGTGAGTTGATCTTCTGATCGTCAGTAAACTGGTAGGTGGTCTGGTCCAGGGCACGTCCCCATGAATAGGTAGTAATTGGAGTTGGCATTCAGGTTGGGGATTTGACCGAGCTTAGATTGCTTCAGCAGGTTTTCATTATATTCGGTGTTCAGAACCGATTGCTTGATCTGGATGTTGTTCTCCATGGCATATTGAATGCACTTCTCCAGGGACCAGGCTTCCTGGGCCACCCCGGCAATCACTGCAAATAGCAGCATAATGGAGAGGGTGATTGCTTTTCGGATCATTATGACTTTTTTTAAATGAGGGCTAAAGTTATGGATAACCGTTTAAATCTGAATGAATAAAGTCGAAAATATTATTAATTATAGTGAGATCGGAGATGTTCGGTATGTCCAAAACCGGCGGGCAAGGAATCTTTCCATCAGAATCAACCAGCAGGGTGAGGTCAGGGTGACCATCCCCCGATATGTGAGCAAGAGGAGGGCTGAGGCATTTTTGTTGTCAAAAATGAGCTGGATTAGCGCGAAGCTTTCTGAGATAAATCGCATGTCAGATTCAAGGTTGAAGTTCAGGGAAGGGGATATGCTGAATGTGCGCGGAAAAAGCATCCCAATTGTACTTAAAAGGGGTGAAGAGGATGTGGAAGAGGCCATTTGGAGGATTCTACGGGTGGAGGCCCAGGCCTATTTACCTGGCAGGGTAGCAGAGCTAGCTGAAAAATATGGTTTTAAGACTACCGGATTGAAAATTAGGAGAATGAAGACCAGGTGGGGTAGTTGTACCAGGACAAACAGCATTAATTTGAATAGCTGGCTGATGATGCTGCCTGACTACCTGTCAGACTATGTGATCCTTCATGAATTGGTACATACGAGACACCGCGACCATAGCCAGAAATTTTGGGATGCTCTTGACCAGATCACCCTGGGATCGTCAAAGAAGTTGAGAAAGGAGTTGCGGAGCCGACGCATCATGTCAGTAAACCCCGAAGAGTAACTCAGCAGTGAGTGTAATTGAATTGAAAGCCCTGTCCGCCCGGATGTCCACATTGAATGTGGGTAAAATGTTCAGGAATACGTGCTCGTCAAGCTGCCTCTGATATCCCACACCGATCCCCACATTTGTTTTTAATCTTGAGTTCATGTCATCACCTTTCAGAACTATTTCCCCATATTCCTCTGAGTTCTCCTTTAAATGAACCACATAAGTGGTTTTTAATGTTCCTGCGATCAGCAATGTATTGTCTCCGGATTCATAAGGACGAAAATAGATTGTAAGCGGAACACCAATGGACTTTTCATGGAATGTAATGTTGATCTTATCGTCAGGATCTGTAATGGGTACGCCGTAAACCTCAGGGTAATCCAGGCGCGATGAGGAAACACTATTGAAATCCACTCCCGCTTTAAGAAACCAGTATTCATATTCCCAATAAACGAAGCTGAGTCCTCCTCCGAAACCTGGCTGTAAAGTAGACTCATCCCCCTTGATCCAGGAGTAATTCCCCTGCAGGTTACCACCCAGGTATATATTGATCTGGGCCCCGGAAGTAACAGATATAAGGAGAAATGACAACAGGTATGTTACTCTTTTTAACCTCATAGCAAAGCCATTTTCACAAAACTAACACAATAATCAATTGCTTATTCACGAACTTTTCAATAAGATGCAATAATAATTTAGTATGTATCTTTGGGACCATTAGAAGACAATCACATGGCCCTGCAAGAAGAATTTGAAAAACAAGGAAATTGGCTCTTTCGGTATAGGGGGATCCTTCCATTTATTATTTTATTGGCCGGCCTTTTCCTTTACTTACGGACGAAAATTAATCCAGGTACATTCTTCCTGGAAGGCACATCCTTTGAAATATACTATGAGTACATCTGCTTTATGGTCAGTCTTTTGGGGCTTTTTATTCGCATGTATACCATGGGCCGAACTCCCAAAAACACCTCAGGGGGCAACGTAAAGAAACAGGTTGCAGGTAAACTGAATACTACCGGGGCCTATTCTTTAGTGAGACACCCATTGTATGTGGGTAATTTCTTTATGTGGCTGGGCCCGACCCTGCTCACCGGTCATCTCTGGTTTATCATCATCATGTGTCTTTCGTACTGGCTCTATTATGAAAGAATCATGTTTGCAGAAGAACAGTTTTTAAGGAAAAAATTTGGATCACCATATTTAGAGTGGGCTGAACATGTCCCGCCATTTATTCCTCATTTTAAAGGCTTTGTGAAACCGGATCTGCCCTTTAGTTGGAAAAAAATACTAAAGAAAGAGAAGAATGTTTATGCAGCAACTTTTCTGGTTTTCCTGTTATTCGATGTGGCCGGTGAATTAATAGTAAATGAAAGAGAATTCAACTACTTTTTTGCAGCAGGTTTTGTAGCCACTGCATTAGGCTATGTGATCATAAAAATCCTTAAAAACCGAACTTCAATATTGGATGATCCAGGAAGATAAATAATGGTGGATTATTCCTTATCAAACACAAACCGTTCCACCAGGTCTCCATAATCAGTATAAGCAGAGGATTCTATAACCAGGTTATCACCGTCCATCACCATCTCTTCGATAAGTTCTACCTCACCCCCATCATCCAGAGGAATTTTGGAGTTGATCTTCAATACTTTTGTCTTTTTATCATAGGTTGCAGTTGACTTCTTCACTTGGTCCATCCATCCCGGATTTTCACACTCCTCACCATCCAGGGTGTATACATCACTGAGGGTATAAGCTTCACCCTGCATGGAACCACTCTTCTCCAATTCGAGAGATTTCCTTGTATGTTTCAGGACCATGTTATCGGGTGCAAGGCTGAATTGATCCCCCACCTCACTTTTTGAAGAGTTGAATTTCCAGGTTCCGGAAAAATTCACTTTCTGACCGAAGCTGGTTGAAGAAACTACTGCAAGGGCAATAACAAAAACAATATTTTTCATAGTACAAAAGATTAATTGGATTGTATGATTACAATATAGGAAATTCCCCTAGATCAAATGCTGATTGAAGCTTTAAAGCATATCCATTTATCTTCGATTCTTTCTACTACCCAAATTCCGTATTCAGGAAGCTCCTCGCCTGGTTTTAGCATTGTTTTCATACTTCTCTCTCCCCCTGATATTCGAAACAGGGAACAGTATAGCCGCATGATGTTTGGACTAGATCAATATTCAATTGAAAGATTTGCCTTGCATCTACATATTCATCAAATTGACTGCTAAGCGCTTTCCACAACTTATCTTCTGGGCGAATCTCATTGGCTTGACCATAAAGACGCAGGATTAATGGCTGCTCATTAAATGAACAGAACATTAAAGTCATTCTCCCGTTCTCCTGAATGTGAACCGAGGTCTCATTTCCGCTACCCTCCAGATTCAACCAGATAACCTGGTGTTCATTCACAATCCTCAAGGTATCAAGGCCTTTGGGCGAGACATTCACCGTGCCTTCTGCACCAGCTGTTCCAACGTAAAAAATGTGCTGCTGCTTAATAAAATCAATGTGATTTTCGCTTAGGTCTTTGAATCTTTCCGCCATAGGATACATGTTAGGTTAGCACAATCTGCGATATGTTTTTTACTGCCTGTCAGGAGTAGGCTTTTTAGTTCATGTGTCTAAATATCTACAGCAATTCAATATTAGTTACAAAGGTATTGTCTTTTATTTCAGCTATTTTGCTTTTAAAATACCTTCATCAATAAGTACTTGAAAAGAATCTTCCATGGTTTCTTTCAAAGGCCTGAAAGAGATACCCAATTCTTTTTTAATTTTAGAATTATCAGCGTTCCAGGGAACATTTACATTGTTGCGTATTAATTTTCTGGTAAACATTTTATTTGTAATCGGACCAACAATCATCAATAACCATTTTGGCAACGCCTTTTTAGGTAAAGGAAATTTTTCGCCGTATTTGGGTAACAAAACAGTTCCCATTTCTAAGAAATCTGAATTGTGAGCTGATGCAATATATCTGCCATTTGCATTCGGAGTGTATCCTGCTTTGTAATGAGCTTCTGCGACATCACGAACATCAACTATCCCTATTCCCATTTTTGGTGCTCCCATCTTCATATCACCTCCGCCCTAACATCTTAAGTATATTCAAACTTTCGGAAGTAGTGTTATGTGGATTTAACGGAGGCCCAAAAATTCCGGGAGGATTAATGACAATTAAATCCCATTGCGTTCTGACTTTTAGCAATTTCCCATGCCTTTTTTTCTGCTAATGTTTTGGAGTAGGAATATGGCTGATACTCTAAAGAGGCTGTTGTATTCCAAACAGCTTCAGTTAATTTTCCACCTGGTGCATTTACAGTGTCAATGGCATCTGTATATATGGCCGCACAGCTACTGGTTATAACAACACGCAATACAGAAGCCACTTCTTTTGCTGAATTCAAGACATTTTCAGTCCCAAGAACCGCTGGTTCTATCAGTTCTTTTTGTGGATTTTTCACATTTATTGTATAAGGCGAAGCGGTATGAAACACCAATTCGCAACCTTGCATAGCTTCTTTATAAGAACCTTGTGTCAACAGGTCTGCTTTGAAGAGTTTAAGTTTACCTTTCGACTTAGATGCAACATCAGTTAAATGCCCGATTTTTTTTTCGTCATTCGGATTTCTAACGGCTGCATGTACGGTAATTCCTTCTTCTAAAAGCCTTTTAACCAACCAGCTGGCCACATATCCATTGGCACCTGTTACCATTACTGGTTTTGTTTTATCAATTTTTGTCATCGTATTGTTTTTTGATTTACTAATTACAATGTAAAGGTACGAATGGTGGGGGATTTCGAAGCTACCTTCCTATCAATATACACATCAGCTTAGAACGAGCTGAAATACTCGCAAAATTTATAATAGACCAATGTTTTATCACCGTGTGTTGAGGGTACAACTATATATCCTAGTCTATTTTTGAGTCAAATACCAATCCAATCATTTTGTAAATATCCGCTTTATTATAATTGAACTCGTTCTCTGTATCAACACGATGAACCAGTACTATTTTTGAATCAGGGTATATCGCTAACATATGGATTCCTAAACCAGTATGATAGAAAGAATCGCCTTTTACATACCAAAGCATTCCATATGCTATCCCATTATCAGGATTGTATTCAGAATACGGTTTTGTACTCATATCAAGCCACTCTTCTGGAATAATCTGATTTCCGTTCCAATTCCCCTTATTTAGATACAATTGTCCATATAATGCTAAATCACGCGCCGACATCCTGAAATGATATGCCGGGTATCTTGATTTACTCTTTTCATATTGATAAAACCCATCCGTCTTGGGTATTTCATCATCGGATTCTCCATCTATAGAACAATACTTTCCTTTATAATCATGCATACCTAAAGGCCTCGCTATTTCGCTTTTAAAAAGGTCATATATGCTCATCTCAGTCTTTTGCTCGATAATTGCGCCAAGAACATTAAAATCCCAATTATTATAGTAAAAATGTTCTCCAGGTTTGTAGGTGTTGCGTTCAGGTTTTCCTATTAGCATACCTTTGCTCACACCAGCAGCACTATGATAAACTCCAGACCTTGATTTTAGCAAATCAGCTATCCGAGCATTGAGTTCATTATCTGTTAAACTTGGTTCGATATCATCAATATTAAGCTCTTTTAAGGTCATTGATGTATCTATCTGACCTTTTTCGATGGCTATTCCATACAAAGAGTTTAGCAGTGCTTTTCTCATTGAATGGATTGTATGCTTTCTTTTAGTTTCTCCCCAATCGAAAATAACACTCCCATCAACCAATATAATTAATGCAGATGAGCCACTTTTTTTGATATGTTCTTTTAATTCTTCTAATTTCCAGGACGAGAATCCTTTTGATTCAGGAGTAGCATAGATTAAATCACTCTTATAATTATTTCCACAACTGATAAAAGTTAATAGAAATAAGGGCAGTAATTTTTTTCTTAAACCTATTGCGAATCTGACCATTAGTTTCATTCCTGGAGAAAAGTATTATTAATGAGATTTAGAACAACTGCTTGCCAATTTGAAGTGGCCAAGAACCAAGACGCTTCTGAGCTATCATGTAGTTTAGATAATTATCATTACTTCGGCCTGGCTCCCCAAGCAAGTCTAATATTTCATCTTTATTTTGCGATCTAACGGTATCATTGTAAACTATGTCATTAAGCATTCTGTCTCTGAAAGGATAATCCTTACCATCCTTCGCTCTCCATTTCTCCATATCAAACGCCATTTCACTGTCGGGTGTATTTTTCTGATTTTCAGTATTTTCTTCTCTATTGGTACTGCAAGAGAAACAAATAGCAAGAAGAAATACAATAATAAATCTTGTTTTCATATTCTTTTCCTTTGGATCAGGCTGGCAAATTACGCATTGTTAGCAACTGGGCGTTTTTTCCTGATGATGATCCTGCTGTTTTCTATGGAGTATATACGAATAGAGATGTGTTACCAACACAAGAGAAAATACATAGCCAACCCAAATAGCAGGCATAAATGGTACAGGATTAGTATCAAACAATATTCCATATATCACCCCAATCAACCCCGCCCAGAAAAATACCCGACCACCAAAACGATGCGTGCGGTTCCAAATAGACTCATTACTTCGTGTCCATGCATTTTTTATGCCTATTATATGATTGAACCGAATTGTAGGATATAGATTTCCTATGACTGTCATATAGACCATCGCCAGTATAAAACCAATCTTTGACCAGTTAAATTGGATTCCTATTTTTTGAGAAATGAAGGTTAATGAGAGTAGCGATGTGAAAATTAATAGCAATGTCTTCATCTGATGCAGGCTCTTCGGGTTGTCATAAAGTGTTGTTTTGGGATCGATTGCGGGTCTGACAAGAAGTTTCACATACATCAGAAATGAGACACCCATGGTAAAGAACACAACATAATAGATGCTTTGTTCCCAGTTTAATGGAACAGGTGCAAATTGAGGCAATTTATCATATACAATCAAAATGTAAATAAACGGCAATAGAATGAGCAACCAATTGACGGCTTCTCTTTTGATAAATGCAGCTCTATTCATGATTCTATTTTTTAAAGTGGATGGTTATTAACCATTGAATAATATCATCTATCACGGTTGTGTTTAAAGAATAGTAGACAAATTGTCCCTTTTTTATACTTATTACAAAATCAGCCTGTTTCAATAGATCCAGGTGATGTGAAATACTTGGTTTTGTTATATGAAAGTGTTCCGCAATTTCTCCGGCATTCATATCTTTTTCTTTTAATAATTCAAGCATCTTACGTCTTATCGGATCATTTAATGCTTTGAAAGCTGTATTCATGCCAAATAATTATATATTTAGACAAATATCTAAATACTAAATTACTTTTTCAAATATTTCTGCAGTTTTGTTGCTAACGGTCCGCGGTATGTGAATTGCGGAACTTAACGATATCCAAGTTATTCCTTACCAAGTGATTTTCAGTGTTTGCCAGATTTGTTTAGTAAGTAATGGAGAATTAGGCATTTCGTACGACCGCATGTTTTGTGCCGTTTTTAGTTCTCTTTAATCTTTATATACCTCTTTATAAAGACGGCCGGAAAGCAGTGGGTGGTGGATTTCTTCGGATCCTTCTTTGCCAATGCCCTAGAATCGGAACTACTTTAGAATTAATACGGCATCCTCCCATCCATCAGGGGGTGTAAGTGATCGACTTCGACCCATATTGAAATTTCCGGCAGTGGTTGTGTTGCCATTACTTGGATCAAACCATGATGCAACTTTAGAATTAATACAGCATCCTCCCATCCATCTGGGGGTGTAAGTGCACGACTTTGACCCTTATTGAAATTTCCGGCAGTGCTTGTGTTGCCATTACTTGGATCAAACCATGTAGCGATGGCACTTCTTCCCAAATCATTACGAATGGTGGCGCTATTAATTTCAGGATAGTAAACAAGCATTCTGCTGTTATCGGCACTCTTAACAGCAGCTTTGATGGTGGCCCCGGCACTTATCCCATCGATGATGGAACCCTGTGAGCGTTGCCATTTCCACCATTCATTTTCATCAAGCAATGTCCGGAGATGAGACAGATCACCGGCTGCTGGTGAATCTAAGCAATTTTTTCCAGCTACCGTCATTATTAATACCACAAAATCCCCAGATGCCGTCATAACAACCCTTGGCGCAACTTTCTTCATGTCCATAGGTATAACCAGCCCCACAGGCAAAAAAGGTGTGATAGAAAGTCCGTCGGGCAAGAAGGGGCGATTTAAATGCCAGACTCTCTTCCGACCAATAGGCCCAGCCCTCATAAGCCCCCTCCCCATTTACGGCAGGACGAACGGGATTCGTATGATTATAATCAGCAACCGTCAGCTCATAGGGAAGGTGAAGTGTATTGGTCTGCTGGCCGGTTTGTGTCATATTAATGTCAAGCCAGACGTCGTCAGCACCAAAAAAATCAGAGATACTTCTTGACCCGGCTGGGTGTCCCGTCATTAACACCTGGTCCCAGGCATCGTGTTTTTGATTCCAGGCAACTGTCTGCCCGGTGACGCCTTTGACAATCCCTTCAGCCATGGCACGATGAATGGGACGTGTTTGAATATTCTTATTATAGTTGTCAGGATCAGTGTGACCGGTCACGATCCAGATAATATTCGGTTCGTTTTTGTATCTGGAACCAAGAAACTCTCCAAAGAATTGTGCTTTGGCCGGAGTGTCGTAGACAATCTCTTTGCCTTCACCTTCTCCGTCAATAAAACTTGGTGCCCAGACTGTTACCAGTGCAAGGTACATCCCGCGTTTTTTAAGTTCCCGGACTATAAAATCAGCATGATCCCAATAATCGTTGGGATCATCCGGACTCCCTCCTGAAACGACATTGGGTGATGTGGGATCTGGATTGCTGTCTCCACCATTAAAGGGACGATGCCCATATACATTGACCGGATTTCTATTTCCAATTCCGCTTGTCAAACCAGAGGGACGTCCGTTACCATGCGCATCAACAGGCCAATGTACTACTGCCTGAATAACATTTATCCCCTTTGCTTTGCGATTGTCAAGGTAGAGTTGTACGTCTTCCCTGCTTCCACGTGTAAACATTCCCCAGGCTGTACCCCCTATCCATAAAAAAGGAGTTCCGTCTGTATGTTGGATATAATGGCCATTTGATGAAACCTCAAGAGGACCATGCATCTCCCACGGAGCAGATGTTTCTGTTTTGCATGATAAAAGAACAAGCGCCAATACCAGGATAAAAGCTGATTTCGTTTTCATTTTTTACCGATTATATGAAATTAATCATGGTATGTATTGTTGACAGACATCAAATATAAATCTTCTTCCAGATTCTCAATATTTCCCGTAAATCTAATTTTATATCTCTTCCCGGGAATCATGTCAAAATAGTTGTCGCTAAAGGATCCTTCTGATTTTGACGTAAACAATGCGACATTTTTAACCAGCTGATCAGTACTTAGAATGACATCATAATCATGTTCCCCGATCTTTGAAAATTCTTTTTTTATGGAAGCCTTTCCAAGTTGCAAGCTCTTTGCAATCATCAAAATAGTAATGGTTGTCGGCCACTACTTCATTTTCAGCTTTTATAAGCACTTCAAAAACCATCTGTGATGCGTCACCTTTTGATAAAAGTTCATGTTGGGGAATAGACAAATACACATGGCTTGTATTGGCTAAAAGTACCGTATCGATTTCTTTCTGCCATAAAATTGTCCCTGAAAAGTCATAAAGTTTTAACTCAAGAGTTACCTCTTCAGGATTTAGATTGTCATTGGCAACGGAAACTTTGAGGTTTTCATTATCCATGAAAATAATGGGATAAGTGGGTAAAAAGGCTTTTTTCACCATGTAATGCATTGCCTTCCACCGTCCGAAATAATCCACACTTGACCATGAAATGGTGGGCCAGCAGTCGTTTATTTGCCAGTACAATGTCCCCATGCAGTACGGCATGTTCCTGCGATGAGATTCAATGGCATATTTAATCCCTTCGGCCTGAACCAACTGGCTTAGATAAACGAAGGATTCAAAATTATCCGGGGCTTCGATAGTAACGCAAGATATAGGTTCTTGCCATCTCATTTCCGTTGAAATCCGGAGCAATCCAGGCCATGGAACTTCTCTGCCGGTGTTCCATGACTGGAGAACGGTAGGACAAATCGCTATCGCTGGCAAAAGCTTTGATGGTTTTCATTTCGGGATATGATTGTAATCCATATTCGCTGATAAACCGACCCACCTTCTGTGAGTAAGAAGTAAAGGGCGTGTCCATAAACCAGACCGTCCAGTCGTGCTCGTCACCCGAAAGCCGGTCTGCAGGTTGGTTGTCCACTGACTGGGGTGAGGAAGGCCAGTACGCAATTTCCGGATGGTATTTCTCAACAGCATCGGGTAAGATCTGGTAGAATATTTTTTCATAGACATTCCATAACGATTCGGTAACTTCTTCTGAATACCTATCTCTCCAGCCCCAGTCGTGCCATCCTCTCAGGTTTTCATTATTGCCACACCACAGTGCTACAGAAGGATGGTTGCGGAGCCGCTTCACGTTATATTCAGCCTCTTTTTTTATGTTGCTGAGGTGAAGGGAATCGTCCGGTTGGATATTACATGCAAACATAAAATCATTCCATGCCAGTATTCCATTTTCATCGAGCATGTCATACAATTCATCACGCTCGTATATAGCCCCCCCCCAGAACCTGAGCATATTCATATTTGCACTTACAGCATCACCGATTACCCGTTTGTAATTTGCCATCGTATTTCTGGTGGTGAATATATCAGAAGGAATATAATTGGCACCTTTCATAAAAACAGGTACTCCGTTCAACCTGAATTCGAAACTATGTCCGATTGAATCTTCTTGCTGCACAAGTTCAAGGGTGCGCACACCAATGCGATGTTGACATACTTTGGAGGATCCTGTTTCCGTCCATCATGCGAATCTCCACATCATAGAGTTTCTGATTTCCTAAGCCATTTGTCCACCAGAATTCAGGCTTATCAATGACAAAATCGATGTTCAACCTGAGTTGTCCCTTCCTTGACTGTTACTTCTGCACTTGAGGCCGGTTGCTGATCAACCCGGACTTCGAAAATTACGTTTGATGCTATTTGTGGAAACAACATCTACTATCGCTTTATAACTGGCTTGTCCGGTGTCTATGTTTACAGGTTTTATGTATAAGTCTTTCATTTTGATCTCGTTCCATGCCTCTATTCTTATGGGTTTCCATATTCCGCAGGTTACCAGGCGAGGACCCCAATCCCAGCCATAATGAAAAGGGGCTTTTCGGGTAAACACATTGGTCCGCATATTTTCAGGAGCAAGTTCGTTATTGGCAACCAAAGTATAGGGTACTTTGCGAAGCTTCTCCATTCCAACATTTACAGCTGAATGGAAATAGATGCGTAATGAATTCTCACCGCTTTTCAGGTATTTTTTTACAGGTACTGTCCAACCAATAAACATATTATCAGCTTTCAATAAAAGGGTGTCATTGAGGTAGACATCAGCGTAGGTATCCAGTCCCTCAAAATGCAAATCGATGTTTGTATACGACTCCAGTTCACTGGGAATCGAAAATGAAGTTTCATATTCCCAATCATCCTCTTCAATCCACTGCACAGCCAGTTCATTCTCTCGATAAAAAGGATCGGGTATAATTTTGTTCTCCAGCAGATCTGTGTGAACACATCCCGGGACCCTGGCTGATAGCCACTCACTATTTTCCGAATTCCTGAACTTCCAGTCACCAATAAGTTCGAAATTCCTGGTCTCTTTTTTCACACTGCAACCGAATTGAATCAGCATGGAAAATATCAAGCATATAATAGGAAAGCATATTTCATAACTTGTTATATTAATGTGAGTTCGATTAACTCAATTTATAATTCACTTGTAATTAATATTATAACATTTAGATGTTTATTTAATTGATAATCAGAGGCGTATAGAGTAGAATTCTTCCTGTATTAGTTGTAAGCAAACTCATTTGAATTCCATATTTTCAATTGTCCGTTTTCTATACTTAAATTTGAAAACGGCCCTGCAATTCTATTATCATTTGAGCGCTTGATACCAAAATAATCTACATCAAAAATTATTTCTGAACTGTTTGGGTTGTCAAAAGCTGCCTTTGCAATTTTAGTTTTACCTAATGTTTGGGTCGAAATCATTTCCACTTTATGATCTGAAAACGCTTTATTTACAGAAAACTGAAGATAAACATCCCCTTCCTTTTCAATTAATTCTACTGCAGGATCGTAATTCAAATAGGCCTCATTATCTGATTCATTTATATACGAATTCTCTTGATTGAAGTAAACATTTCCATTGATCCATGAAGGCAGTTCGGCAGACTTATATGCACTACTCATTCCATTAGTGTCAGATCCTGTAAATATGTTATTATAAAATCTATCATCTCCCCCATGAATTGTAGTTAGGCCAGCCATATCAATGGAATGCGGTAAGAAATAGGGCGTAAAACGATTCTTATCAGTTACTAATTTAACGCTCCCTGTTATGAAATTATTAAGATACGCTCCTCCTTGCGACCAATTTACTATGGCTGTATTAGATAGCAAAATATTGTTATCAACGATATAAGGTCCATGACTCACTTCAAAAAGTAAATCGTCCATATCATTACGATATAATAAGTTGCCACTGACACGCGCCCCTTGTATCATCCAGTCTAACCAAATCCCGCGCCCAGAATCATGAATTCTGTTATGTCTTATAGTAACATCAATGGGAGCATGAAATTTAATACCGGCCATCTCATAGCCTTTGAATTGGCGCTTGGTATAAATATTATAAATATGATTATTTTCAATTGTACTAAAAACAGCTCCCATACTACCGCATATAGCCGTTTGCTCACAATTAAATATCGTATTATTTCTAACAATATGAGAACCTACATGTTCTTTATCCCAATGGTTTCTAAGCACATTAAATACTACCTCGATGTAATGAATGTTGCCATCCCGATTAACATTTCCAGTATCTGCCGTCCAGGTATTATGTCCTGTACCACGTTCTTTACCGAGCGTAATCCCGTTGCATTTTGAGTCGCTTATCACATTGTTTTCAATAATCCAACCCTTGTTCCAATGGGTTGCAATCATGCCTACCTGTTCGGCAGTTGGTGCAGCCCATTGTGTGGCAGCTTGACTAATATGAAATCCTTTGATTGTTATATAATTGAGTCCAGGTTTTTCAGGATAAAAACACGTTCTTCTTGTGCTTATTTCAACCAACTCTTTGTTTGGATTGTACTCCTGAAAATTTGCCCAAATGGTTGTATGTGTTTCATTGCTTTCACAATACCAGGTGTAAGTTGAACCTACAGGATCAGCAATGTTTTTAAGGGCAACGGGGTTCTGGACTTTTTCAATGGTTTCTTTCTCATAAAGAGATTTTCCATTGATAAAAACCTCTCCGGTATGATGTACACGACCATTATCAATAAACCAATCACCATGAATCAATTCCTGATATGGATTGTAATCACCAAAGAAAGAATTTGGAATAACTACCTTCCAAACACCATTTTTTTCCTTACTCCAACCTGTGATAATTTCAGACCCCTTAATTTCAACGGTTTCTCCGGGAGCCGCCCTAAAAACAATTCTTTTTAAATCAGACTCTCCACCTCTTATCGGATTCACCCACTCACGGTAGGTTCCCGCATGAACAGTAATGGTATCACCAGGGAAAACAAAGTTAATTGCATGGTTAATAGTCAATAAAGGATTTTGTTTGGAACCACTATTTGAATCGTTACCTTTCTTTGACACGTGATATTCTTTCGCTGATATATTTGTAGTTATGCAAATAAACAAAACCAATAGTGTAATTTTATTTCTCATCTTTTTACCTTCGTGTTTAATTATTTTCCTTGTGTTTAAAATGTATCTTTTTCAGCACGACACCGGTATATACCCAGTGTTCTTATTTCTTCTATACAAATGGCCTATATGCTCCAAGATATAGATAGTTCAGATATATGCTGTATGATATATATCAAGAGAACGTTGAGGTTTATTGCACTATAAAGCTAATGATAATCAGCTGATTTACAATCGTTACTAATGCAACAATAACAAGGGAATTTGGGAGCTGACATAGAAAAACGACTTCATATAAAACCCATATTCTAGACGATCTCAACATGCTTAATATCAGAATAGATGGAAATGTGGCATCTTAGATGGAGCTTATTCTGGCTCGTATAAAGCCAGTATGATTGAAAACAAGAAAAGTTTCAGCAGTGTTTCAGCTATACAAACGAAAAACGCCCTATCTCATCTGTGAGACAAGGCGTTCGTTCTAAACTCTGTTGACCCGCCAGGGCTCGAACCTGGACTCTTCTGAACCAAAATCAGACGTGTTGCCAATTACACCACGGGTCAAAAGTGGTTGCGAAAACCGGGTTGCAAATATACAAAATAATGTTATTTATTCTGCAATTTTTTCCAACCCTTCCTCGGTCATTATCCAGGATTTTCCAGCCATATTCCAATCAGAAAGTCGATCCACATTGCGGACTCCTTCCAGAATGTTCCTGGTATTCACGATCGAGTACAACCACTTTTCCTTCAGGTACCCTAACAATGGTTTCCACCCTCGGAAATCTCCATTTATTTTCCAGGTCCACTGAAAAATATGGATCCAGTCCAAGTGTGTTTCCCCTGTGTACGGAAGTTATAATCAATATTGGCAGCATTCTCTTTGGCGTGATCCCATGATCGACCTTTGGATTCTTTTTCAATCTCTATCATAAATTCATCTCCACTGGTTTTTTCAATATCCAGATAGATGCGACCGTAAAATGCATCCGCATCTTCCAGCAGGTACCATTTGTCATCCAGGTCGATGATGGATTCATCATCCAGGTAATCCTCCTGGTCATCATTCACTGTAATGACACAGGGTATCCGAATCCACCAGTAGTTCCTGGGAGAGGGTATCACGTCCGAAATCGGAATAGTGACTGCTTTCAAAAGCCACAATACCAATGATAAGTAAGCAGGCTGACAATCCAGAGGGTTACGGCTCCTATATTCAGACCACGGTTTCTGGTTTTCATATTAAAGATCAGCTTCACCAATCCGTAGATCATTGCAGCAACTGGAATGAGGATTAGAAGAGTAATGGCAATGACCAGAAGGGTCACGGAAACAGGATCGGTAAATGGTATTAATAGATCACCCAGGGAAAAACTATACGATTCAAACGGAAATACGTGTATTCCAACAAATGGAAGGGTGATTAATCCGATGAGAATCCCAATACCGCCAATAACCAGGCTGGTTCCGATGATGATTAAGATGACCTTAACGAACACCAGAAGTATTCTTCCCAGAACCTCGAAAAAATCCGATGCAGCCCTTTCTGTTTTTCTGTAGGTAACAGAGTCTTTGGCTTTTATACGTTTTCTTTGGCTTTCGAAACGTTGTCTTTGACGTTTTCTTTTACGTTATCGTACTCTTCGCGAATTTTTTTTTCCAGGTTGGAGACGTTTACTTTTTCACCCCTCATTTCCAGTTTTTGTGCAGCGCTTTCCGCTTTTGGAAGGACAATCCACAGGATAATATAGACCAGGATGGAAGCACCTCCTGCAAAGAAAAAGATGACAAAAAGGAGTCGAAAGATCACAGGATCCACAGAAAAATAGGCAGAAAGTCCACCACAAACTCCACCAATCACTGAACGTTCCGGATCACGGTATAGCCGCTTATTTCCAGAATAGGTCTCATGGAAAGAGCTTTGTCCATCAGTTTCTTCGCCCGAATCTGCTATATCTTCAGGATTGCCCATGATGTCTATCACTTCATTTACAATCGCCAAAGTAATCACCTGAGTTTCATCTGTAATTCTCTCCTGAAAGAGTTCGGCTATCCTGGATTCAATATCATCAATGATCTCTTTGCTTTCTTCCTTGTTCGAGAAATGTCTGCTGATGGTATCCAGGTAAGCTTTCAGTTTTTCATAAGCATCATCATCGATGTGAAAGATGAGTCCACTTAAATTAATTTTAATCGCTTTCTTCATGGTATATGGCTTTATTTAAAGTTCTTGATTGATTTAACTGAGGTGATCAGGGATTCCCAGGACTCATCCATTTCTTTCAGATAAGCTCTTCCACTGTCGGTAAGGGCATAATATTTCCGGGGTGGACCCTGAGTACTCTCTTCCCATCTGTATTTTAGCAATCCGGCATTTTTTTGCCGGGTCAGCAGAGGATATAACGTGCCCTCTACCACAATCAGATCATTTTGCTTTAAGGCTTTAATGATATCTGTGGTATAGAGGTCCTTCTTAGCCAGAATGGATAAGATGCAATACTCCAGTATACCCTTCCGCATCTGCGCTTTTGCGTTTTCAATATTCATAGGTCATTTTTTTTTAAATGCGGTGATGTTAAGTATTAATTTTATTGGGTTGAAATACTTAATAACTATAGAATAGTTTCCGGATCTTTTAACCAAAGGTTTATTTTTAGAATCCTGTCTTTGAAAGACTGAATCAAAATCTATCCATTTTCTATTGTTCTCACCTTGCCAGTTCTCCTTTTTTACAATATTGTCCGAATCAGTTTTTAATGGAAGATGGAGAGGAACAATCACAATCTGAGAGTCGGAGGCAATGCCAGTATCGAGCATAGCTTCCGGATGAATGCGTTGATGTGTTGATGGTAAAAGATCGATGGCAGGTTTCTGACTGATGATTTCTGAAGATATCAGCAGTAGGCCGGTCATGAAAGAAACTGTATATAATACTATATTTTTCATAATATATGGTTATACAAGCAATAATTCATTACAAAGATATGGAAAAATATTAATACCATGCAATACATAGTAGTAAAAAAATTAAAAAAAGTTTGATTTTTTGTATATTAGATCCATGGAATATACCGGAAACATTAGGAAAATGGTGTCTGACATCGGGGACGTAATTCTTTATCATTTACCCTTAAATGGGCTTAAAGTGGATATGAACCGGTTGATTGGACATGAGCTTGTAATGGAATACAAGGGGGAAATTCACTGCATTAAATGTGGCAAAAGGACCAATAAATCCTTTGCGCAGGGTTACTGTTACCCATGTTTTACTACAGCCCCGGAAACTGAAGAGTGTGTGCTGAGGCCTGAATTATGCCGGGCACAGGAGGGCGTAGCAAGAGATATGGATTATGCAAAAGGACATTGTTTAATCGAGCATGTGGTATACCTCTCTTTAACGAGCGGACTAAAAGTTGGTGTCACACGCCATACTCAGGTCCCTACCAGGTGGATCGACCAGGGGGCCGTTCGCGTTATCGAATTGGCACGAACTCCCAACCGGTATTCTGCAGGTTTACTGGAGGTAGCTTTAAAAGCACATATTGCGGATAAGACCAATTGGCGAAAGATGCTTTCTGGTGCTGGTTATGGGGATGTAGATATGATAGATGAAAAATCCAAATTGGCAGATCATTTGCCCGCAAACCTAAAGCAATATGTATCACTAAATGAATACGTGCTGAAACTAAATTACCCGGTAATAAAGTATCCCGAGAAAATCAAAAGTTTGAATTTTGATAAGGAACCAGTGGTATCGGGTGTATTGACCGGTATTAAAGGCCAGTACTTAATGTTTGAAGGAGACAAAGTGATTAATATGAGAAAATTCGGAGGTTACCTTATCAGCTTGACAACTTCTGATTAGATTTCCAGGGCTTGGACCTCTCTGCGCAGGTTTTCCCAGTGCGCTTCATCCATTTTTGCGCCAATCAGCTCAATGATCCTGCCTGCAAGTATTGCTCCCATCTTTCCACAGGTTTCAGGACTGAGTCCTTTGATGTGTCCGTAAATAAAGCCTGAGGCATAAAGGTCACCAGCTCCGGTTGTATCAATGGGAGTGGAGGGACGTACCCCGATTCGCACCACCTCTTCTCCTTGTATACAGAAAGAACCTTCAGCGCCCATTTTGATGATCACTAACTCAACTCTGTCCCGGATCTCCATGGCACCTTCTTCTGGTGATTTTCCACTCAACGCCATGATTTCTTCTTCATTGGCAAAAAGAATATCTACATATTCTGAAATCAGACTATTGAAAAAATCAATGTTTGCTTCTACCACATTATAACTAGCCAGATCAAGGCACACCTTGAGGTTTGCTGCGGAGGCTAGTCGCATGGCTTTTTCAATCATTTCCCGGTTTTGTACCAGATATCCTTCTACGTAGAAGTAGTCATACCCATCAAAAATATCGTGTGTAATATCATCCACAGAGAGATCCACAGATGCTCCCAGGTATGTGGCAAAGGTTCTTTCAGTATCTGAGGAGATCAATGCCATGGCCCTTCCTGTTTCATGCATTGTGCGGAACAGGATGGGATTAATCTGGTTTACCTGCATGTCCTTTTTGAAAAACCTTCCCATATCGTCATTCCCCACAGCACCTACGAATCCCGTTTCAATTCCCAGGTGCGCCAGACCATGGATGGTATTGGCTGCTGATCCACCGGAGGCCTTGGATTTGGGCATTCCTGCAGTTTCTGAGTGGATATAGTTGGAGGTGTCCAGGTCCACAAGGGTCATACTGCCTTTTGGTAACCCGAAGCCATCCAGAACTTCATCGTCATTAATCCTTGTGATAATGTCCACAAGTGCATTTCCCATACCAAGTACTTTTGCCATGTTTTTGATGGTTTATATGCAAATATATAATTAATCACCTAGTTTAATAATCCTACGTAAATCGACCTGGAAGGTTTTTTGCAAAATGTATTGTTTTATTGATGAAAAGCATCTATTTTTGCGACGCTTATTACGGTACAGTTAATAAGAGTGGAAAATTCCTCAGTAGCTCAGTTGGTTAGAGCGGCGGACTGTTAATCCGTAGGTCGTAGGTTCAAGTCCTACCTGGGGAGCCAAATAGGAAAGGTTGGTCTTTTGACCGACCTTTTTTTTGCCCTGTTCGTAATATCCCCAAGCGGCTTATAAATTAGTTACCTAAGCTGTTGCGAAGCATCAGGTTCATCAACATTTGAAATTCCACTTTAGATTTATACCAAACCCTTCATCATTTTACACGCCAGTCCGGCACAGTTGTCGACAAAATCAATACCTACTTTCTCCCCATTTACAACTGGAAGCGGGTGGCATAATTCATAGCTATAATAGCCTTCATAACCAATATCCTGCATGGCTTTTACGAAGGTAGGATAGTAGTTTTCTACTTTATTTTCCTCCGCCTTTTCACCGTGATCACCATGATCCTGGACATCCACAATTTGTCCGTTTGCATTCATTCCGAATTCTCCACCAAAGTGAGTCAGCATCTGCAGATCCCCCACAGCCTGAGCTGCCTCGTGTATGTTTTCAGGAGATTTATCGTCCATGATCGGTGCATCAAGACAGGCTTTAAGATTCGGAGAGTCCACCTCTTTGATCATACGCATCATATCTCTCCAGTCATTGATGACAGGTTTATGGTTCTGTAAGGCCAGTGTAACTCCAAAATCTCCTGCATACTTTGCACTTTCAATCATGCCATCCCTGCACCAGTCCCAGATCTGTTCAGGCTCAAATTGATAATGGGCGTTCTGCCATATATCCCTCGCAATGTCATATCTTCCGCCGGTGGGGTGTAAAGTAACACCGGGCCATCCAAGAAATACCCGAAGTGGTATTACACCCAGATCGGAAGTCATCCGCATCAGTTCACGCAGGTAAACAATCTGACATTCCCGGTATTCTGGGACCGGACTGCTGAAATCATTGTTGGCAGAAACAGCATAAACCTCCAGGCCCTGGTCTTCTGCTTTTGCTTTGATTTCCTTGCATCGGCTCGTTGGCATGTCCAATGGATTGCCGTGAGGCCTTTTCCCATCAATCTCAATTCCGTCAAATCCCATCTCTTTGGCTTTGATGATCATTTCATCGAGAGTCACCGCCTTGCCTTTATACCAAACCCCAAGAAAAGTAATGCTGTACAATCCGACCTTTGCCTTGGCCACTTTTTTCTTCTCAACAGCCATGGCATTCATGGCTGGGGTGCTCAATCCTACGGCAGTAGCACCAAGTGCTGTATCCCTCAAAAACTTGCGTCTGTCAATGTTTCTGTTAGTGTTCATCTCTGTTGAAGTTTTAAGTTTTATAATGTATTTCAAATGATTCGTTCGTTTATGGCATCCCATTGGACCCTTCTTCCTTCTTTAAAAGAGATAGTTGCCATATGGGCTGTGACCGCTTCCTGAAATCCCTGATCGATGTTGCAGCTTGTCTCTCCACCGTTTCGAATAGCATTTCAGCCATTCAGCCAGATGAAGGTTGGTTGTATTGACACGTTTTCCTTCCCTGTAAGTGGATATCAAACCACGATCCGCAAAATATTTTGATGTGGGAGATGAGATCGCATCCACATCTTTTTGTCCCAAATCATATTTAACAATGGGAGTCGTTGGATTGATAATTCCGGCCTCAATTCGACTTCTGTATTTTGTGGATTGTTTTTCGGCCCAAACGGTTAGAGATCTTCCCAGTTCCAGGGAGGCATCATGCCCCATCATCAAAGTGCCCCTGCGGTATCCCGTTTGCCAGTGTCCCGCTGTAAATGAGGGTTAGTTCTCTGTCTGGATACTCAAAGTTGGCATGAAAAACATCGGGAACTTCTCTTCCATCATTGTAGAAAGTATATACCACCCGATGCAGCTGCCGATTGGGGAATACCCAGGTTTAAAATACTATTCACAGCATCATACTCATGGGTGAGAAGGTCCCCGCACATCCCGGTACCATAGGCCCAATAACATCGCCATCTGAAAAAGCGTTCAGCACTGTAAGGAACATTTTCAGGTGCCGGTCCCTGGAATTGATCCCAATCGATGGTATCTCTACTGGCCTTCTCGTGGATGGGCCACACCCAGGCTGCAAAGGGATCGTTCCTGTTCGTGGTAGTTTCGATCAACGTGATTTTGCCCAGTGTCCCCTTATCAATCAGCTCTTTTGCTTTCAGGTTCAGATCCCGCTGCCTGCCCTGATGACCAAGTTGGAATACTACATTATTATTTTTTACAGCATCTCGTAAGGAAATGGCTTCCCCGATGGTGCGGGTCATACATTTCTCAAGATAAATGTGCTTTCCTGCATTTGCAGCGTCAATGGCCATCTGGGCATGCCAGTGGTCGGGAGTGGCAATAATAACCGCATCGATATCATCGCGGGCTAGTAAATCCTTGTAGTTCTTGTAGTGCTATTGCATTGTTCCCTGCTGCGGATAATCCCCTTTCCAGCCGTATATCAAATACATCGCTGATGCCTTTATACTCGATGTTTAGATTCTCCTGCTCATGGTACTGCTTCAGAACAGTGTTCCCCGGTGATTTACCCGAGATCTTTTCCTGTTCCTTAATCCAATCAGGGTGTGCGTGTTTGGTGGCCCTGGCCAGCTGTTCCCCCCTGAATCCAAAACCAATGATCCCTAACCGGATGGTTTCACTGTTTCCGCTCTCTTTTGATGAACGGACTTCACTGGAAATGTTTCTTGTGGCACCGTACGCCCCGATAATGGGAACGGTTCCAAGCCCGGTGATGAAATCTCTTCTTTTTAATTGGACTTTCTTTTTCAGTCCCATTGAATAAATGTAATTATTTATCCATGGGAAGTCAAGCCAGAAAGTCTATTGATTCAAAGATTTAAATCGATATCCTACACCTCTGACACTTAGAAAGTGTTTGGGTTTTGAGGGATCTTCTTCCAGTTTTTTGCGGAGATCCAGTATAAAATTATCAACTGTCCTGGTGGTGGGCATGGCTTCATAACCCCACACTTCATTAAGCAGATCATGTCGGTGGATGGCTTTTCCTTCATGTCTGATCAAGTATTCCAGGATCGCAAATTCTTTAGGGGATAAAGAAACTTCAAGTATCTCTTACGTAAGCCTGAAGTTTAATAAAGTCAAGCTTGATGTTTCCAAATGAATAGTATTCAGGAGCAGCAGATTCATCAGTTGTTCTTCTGAAAGCTGCTCTGACTCTTGCTAAAAGTTCCGGCAGACTGAATGGTTTGGTGATATAGTCGTCAGCTCCGGTATCAAGTCCTGAAACCTTATCCATTTCTGATCCCCTGGCGGTGAGCATAATAATAGGCAGTTCAGGATTCTCCTTTTTGATTTTCCGGCAGATTTCATAGCCATTCAGCCCCGGAAGCATAATATCGAGCAATAAGAGACCAACATCTTTCTCCTGGGCGAGTTTTAATCCCCTCTTCCCATTGGTTTCTGTCAGGACCCGGTACCCTTCGAATTCCAGGTTGTCTTTCAAACCTTCGAGAATACTGACATCATCCTCTATGATCAGAATGGTTTTCATCCATTTATTTCTGAAATAAAATTACTGAAAACTTGCTTCCTTTTCCAACTTCACTCTGAACCTTTATTTTTCCCTGGTGTGCTTCCACAATCTCCTTCACAACGGTTAGTCCGAGTCCGGTACCAGTTATATTGCCCGACTCATGCCTTTCAACGCGGAAAAACTCTTCAAATATCTTTGCATGATTTTCTACTTCAATACCGATTCCATCGTCTTCAACCTCAGTAATTACTGAACCGGAATTTTTGTATAACCGCACATAATATCTGCCTGGAATCTCCTGAATACTTGATGGCATTGTTGAGCAGGTTTGAATATACCTGGTAGAATTTTTCCGGATCGACTTTTGCTATAATATCCCGGTCAATCTCAGTGATCAAATTGAACTCTTTTTTCTCCAGCCAGTAACTCATATCCAGGATGGCAGCTTGCAGGATTTCAGATAAGTTAGATTCAACCGGATGATACTCCTGTTTTGCCTTTTCCATTTTTGAAAATTCCAGAATGTTGTTGATCATCCGTTTAAGCCGTTCACTTTCATTCACAATCACTGACAGATATTTCCTCTGACCTGAGTCTGATTTCACCCTTCTCATCCCCAGTGATTCGGCGTACATGCGGATGGAGGTCAGGGGTGTTTTTAATTCGTGGGTTACATTTGAAATAAAGTCGGATCTTAAATTGGCCAGGTGTTTTTCCCTGGCAATATCTCTTAGAATCAAAATAACTCCAAGTAACATAGCAAGAAGGAGCAATGCAGAGGCAATGCCATAGATCCAGCTTCTGCGTTTTATAAGATCGGTGATAAGGTCTTCATTGTCAATGTTAATCTGTAGATAATGGCCCGGGAAATATGGATTCAGCTGAGAGGTATAAGAAAGGTGCTGCGCATCTGTATTGGAAATATATCCGGTTGGAAATTCAAGGACATATTCAAATTCTAAACCGTCCTGAATGCCCGTATTAACGATCGTTTCAAATAGTCTATTTGCGATCGATGAGAAAATCCTGAAGTATTCTCAACACCTCTGATGGATCAGAAAGAACTCCCCATTGGATCCTGTAGATGGATTAACAATGTTAGAGCCGTTGCTATCTCGATATTGGTCATCCGATCTCCCTTCTTCTCAAAGTTCAGCAAGTTCATCTCCATATTGGTTCACAAATTGAACCTGTTGATTTAAATTAGAAATCAACCCGTTCATATGTGCATCATTGCCAGGAGTGATTTTTGTGGAATCATTTACCCATTCTGTAACTTGCGACAGTAAGTCATTGGTGAAGAAGTTTAAAGGAACTAAACCGTAAGCCATTTTTTCAAGTAAAAATTCAATGAACGGATGTTATTATTTCAAGATTCTTCCGTATTGGTGATTGCTAAAAGATGCGACAATGCATAATATGCGTAGGGAAATCCATTCCCATCCAATAAGGAGAAATGATCCTGAATTATTTGACTGTATATAGACTATTGCATCACCAGTTTGGCCTGATTTTATAGATACCCTGCCCAATGCATTTAAAGCGATCACCGAATCGCTTTCTCCGGATGCATACCTCAGACAGGAGAGGTAATACTCTTTTGCTTTCTCCGGATCTTTTTCTGAAAATTCAGCATATTCGCCCTGGGTGAATGCGGACTTGAATCTTTCTGAAAGAACTGGTTTCATTGGATCCTCAGGTATTCCTGTAAAACCCGGGTATATAAATTGTCCGTTGTTGTTGAGGATGAATGCCTGAATTATAAAATCATTTTTGGCTGCAGTTTCAACCATTGAATCTTTCAAAAAGTTCCACAGGTCATTGTCAAGGTTGAGTCCCGATGTTACCTCTTCGATTCTCTTTTGCAGGGCAGTTGAAAATCTTGCTGACAGCTCCCTCTGCTCTTCAATGATCTTTTTTTCAGTAAGTTCTTTCAGGTTTGAAATGTTATTGATACTGAAATAGGTCAATACGCCACCTGATAGCACAATGGCCAGGATAAAGATCACTGATAAGCCTGGTAACCGGCTTAAATCTGCGACTCATTGGCACTGTTTATTCATTTTACTTGAAGACTTTAGAGAGCTCCGATACCAAGGTTTTCAATGGCCCGGACCTCTGTAGTTCTTTCTCGTATGGAATACGCTATCTGATTTCCGTCAGGATGAATATCAAAAATATCCACTCTGTTTTCTGACTGCCAGACTTTCTCAGGGATTCCCCCCTGGACGGATACACGCCAAAGATTTGTTTTCCTTTCCGTTGCCTCAGTAAAGATAGATATATTGACCATCGGGAGACCAGAATGCCCCTACAAAGCCTCAGCTTCCTGAGAAGTGCACAATTCAGTTCTCTTTTCCTCCTTCTGCAGGTATCGTAATAAAGATGACTTTTCTTTTCACCCGGGATTACTTACAGCCAAAGAGCAGGTTTTTACCGTCAGGGGACCTGCTCCAATAGTGGCCGTGACGAAATGAGAGTGTTTATAAAGTATCTTATCCACTACCGGTTTCCAGATCATGTTTTACAAGCCGGTCTTTAAAAAACAGATAATAGAAGCTTTTCCCGTCAGCAGACCACTCCAAATCGGACAGGGGAAATGCATCGTCTTCCGGAAGATTGTATTTGTAATCGGATAACTGAAGAATTTCATCTGTTTGACCTGTTTTAACATCTATCAGGAAGATATCTCCTTTATAATCTTTTGTCTGGAGTTTGATTTTCTTCACGATCCAAAACCAGAATCGAATTTCCGTCCGGAGACCAGCAAGGTAATTCGGCTGTAAATAGGTTTATCTGAAGGTTTACGTTCTTCACCGGTTTTTAGATCTTTAATTATAAACTGCCAGGGATTCTCAGATTCAATGTTTCAATGATAATGCCAGATGATTGTCCATCAGGAGACCATTTTACCCAGAAATTGGAACCCATCAGGGATCTTTCCTTATTTCATCTTAATCTCTCCTGTTTCTGGATTAAACGGAGTCAGGTACTGCGTTAAAATTACGTCTGGAAAAACCAAAGATAACAATTTCCGTTTTCAGTGAATCCCATGGGTTGTACCTCACCAATATCAGTATATATTCGTTTTGCGGATCCGATAGGCTTGCCATTATCAAGCAGGTATTGCCCATAAGTCCCAGTTCCCTGAGCGGTCACTAATGAAACAGGAATTCCTTTCTTCCTGGAACCCAACCAAGCACCCTGTCATTTGCAGGATGTTAATCAGGGGATTTCATCACTATCTCCATTTGCCAGCAATAAATTTATGTCAGTAATTTTCGTTATTGGATTCGTTTTCAAAATCATAAGCGATATATTTTTCATCAGGAGAACATGCTAAATGTGGCCAGCTGTCCGTTCGAAAGGCTTCAGGACTTGCAATGTATTATCTGAAATATTAAATAGAAACCATATCTGTTGTTTTGGTCTCCTGGATGAATCTGGTGACAATAAGCTCTTTATCCGAAAGCCAGGTCATGGGATAAACTTCTTCACCCTCCTGTCGGTAAAGAAGACGGGGTGATGGATTATCCACATCAACTAGACACAAATCATATGTATTGTTCGGTCTCCACCAGGAATAAGCGATTTGCTTACCGTTTTTAGATATCGCTGTATTTAATACAAAACGGCCTGAATCGGCTTCATGGGTTAGTATGCGAATTTCCCCATTCATCAGATTGTGAATAGCTACATCTCCATACCCCCCAATCTACACAGGAACGAAACCGTCCATCGTAAGAGACTGTCCCAATGTCATCCAAATAAGGTGATTTCCATATTTGTTTGATTTTGATCCCCTCAGGTTCTTCAGCGACTGTTTCTGAATTATGTTGTTGAGATTCAAGGGGCAGGAAGTTTTCCAGGAGCCAGAATTCATCTTCTCCCTGCTTTGCACCACCGAAAACAAATTGCTCTCCGTCGGGAGACCAATCGAGATAATAAATAATATTTACTTCATCTTTCAGATTTGTTTCAATATCCTCAGTGGTTCCATCACTGAGATTAACTATTCTAATTACATTTCCATCATTGTATGCGATTTGTCTGCTGTCAGGAGACCAGCAGGGATCAATAGTCGGCATGAACCTCGGGATTTCATATACAGTCCTTACAGTACCATTATCCACATTGATTACATTCAGGTTACATTCAGAATCATTCAGCCTGGACACATAGGCGATCATTTTTCCGTCAGGTGACCACACCGGGAGTAGAATACTTTTTTCGTCTTCAGCAATAAGCAATTCTTGTTCTCCGCCAGAAGAGTTGATGATATAGATACTTTTTCTGTCCATTTTCATATTAGATCCGACAACTTCTTGTATGCTGTAGCGTACGAAAGCAATTTTATTACCGTCAGGCGACCAGCTTGGACTATGATCCATGAAAGGTCCATTATCACTGGTTAATTTTTTCAATTCATGGCCATCAGATGAAAGCTTCCAAATGCGTGCTCCAGGAAGTAAGCCAACAGCAGCATCACCCGGGGTCCATCCGGCTAAAACAATTGATTTTCCATCAGGAGAAAACCTGTTTCCAGACTGAGGGGGTGATGGACGAACAAATTCTTTGTTCTGTACATCTGTAAGGAGCTGACCTCTTCCTCCAGTAGCAGGCACTGATGCAAGCATAAATTTGGGTGCTTCTTCCAGAGTCCCGTTTTCGGTAGTTATAAATATGATCTGGTCACCGGCCGGTGACCACCTTGGCTGTAAAGACAGGCGGTCATGTAAAATCTTTGTTGCCTGCCCACCTTTTGCCGGTAATGTATATAAGGATAATTCTTGTTTTGTGTTTAATAATACCCCTATTTTGTTGTTGGGTGCCCATCCGGCCAGGAGCCTGACCTTTTCGATCCCTTCGGGAACATCAATACTGGTCATTTCACTCGGTGATATTTCCATCTTCCTTTACAGAAACGAACTTGATCTGGTTACTGGACTCTTCATCGATGAAGGCGATGATGCTTCCATCTGGTGACCATATTGGACTGGAGGCCTTATTACATTTTGCGATCAGTCTAGGTTCTCCGCCTGCAGCAGGAACAATCCACAGATTTCCTCCTGCGTAGCCCAGAGCTTTATCCTCCACATAGGCAATCCATTTCCCATCAGGAGAAAAAACAGGTTCCCGTGCCTGGATATCCACCAGTTGCTTTTGTGTACCTCCATCTACTTCTGTGGTATATATGTGTTGTTCATTATTCTCAACCGAGGTGTAAGCAAGTTTTCTTCCGTCGGGTGATAAACTGATTCTGTAATTCTTTTCACTGAAATCACGATAGTTTTCAATGATTTTCCTTGGTTGACCACCATAGCTAGGTACAATAAATATGCTCTGGTTCAATTTCTCGTTTTCAGGCCGATCCTTTAGCTGGATTTCATTAAAAGCAATCCAATTTCCGTCTCCCGACCAGGATAGACCGGTCCATTCAAGATTTATTCCTTCTGTATCAAGTTGAATTGGGTTACCAGAGAATTTAGGGCCAATATTACTGGAAAGAGGCACTATCCAGAGTTTTTCATCTGATACTGATGCCAGGCGTTCCCCGTCAGGTGATAATCTCACAGACCAGGAAAGTTCAGAGGGAATCTGAATTTTAGTAAATTTTGGAACCGGGGGTGATTCCGCAACCATTTCGACAATTGGCAGTAAACTGGCAAGCCTTTCCCTGGCAATGGCTACCTCATCTTTTTGTGTGGGAAAATCTGATACAAGACGCTGGTAAGCTTCTATAGCCTCTTTTATTCCCATTCTTTCATAACACATACCAATATGCAGTAAGGCTTTTGCCCGAAGTGACTGATCGGCATTTGAATTGTCTGCAATCTGACTATACAAGTCAATTGCATCCTCCATGGCGCCTTCTCCCTCCTCCTTTACCAGACCTCTCTGATATAATTGTTCAGGTGTTTGGGCAGATAAGGGATGGTTTACTGCAATAAAAAGTGCAGCAACCAGAATAAAAATATTCCTGAATGATTTCATTTTTTGGCCCTCCTTTTAGTTTTAAAGCAAATCTATGGTGACCGGAAAGGCTCATTGTCACGAAACAGTATAAGTTATGTAAGAAAAGTGTCATGGTGAAATTAATCGTGATTAAAAAAGAAAGAAATTATCAGAAGTAGCGATTATTGATTCGATAATTCGACTTTGTCTGAATGTACGAAGTTCCTTACCCGAAAGGTGTACTAGATGACAAACTTCCAATCCCTCTTTTTGGAATAAGAAATACGGAGTTGGATGATCACCATTAATAGGATGTAAATTATGAGTACGGTAAGCATTCCGCTAGTTATAAGGGATTTTCCAGCGGTTTTTAGAAATTGCAGGACATTGTGCAAAAAGGGTTGAGTACCCCAGGTGAGTATCCGGGTTTCACTGCTTATTATATGATCTGTTGTTGCATTTTCTTCTATCAATGATGCCTTATTGGGAGAACGACTCTTGGAGAATGAAGCTCCAATTCGATCCAGTGTGCTGCTTGGCATAGATAGGTTCTACATCCCCCTGCTTTTCTTTTTTCTTCGCTTTTCTCATATGATTGTTCAGGAGTCTGGGTAAAAGGAAGGGCATTGACTGAAGCAGAACATGTGGCAAGAAGAATAAGTGTAATCCACAATGATTTCATTCTGTAGCCCTCCTTTTAACTTTAGATCAAATTTATGGTAACCCTAAAGGCTTATTGTCACGAAAATGTAAAAGTTATGTAAAAAGATGTCGCAGGGAGTCAGATTATTAATGATCTTACTGTAGCAGGTATGAAATGATTATTCCCTGGATAATAATTTCTGCTTTACCTCCTCAAAATCAGCTTCCCATAAAGAACCCTCTGGGCGGACTTTAATCTCCTCGTAGGTAAGGTAGGAAAGCCATTTCCCGTCAGGTGACCAATCTAATGAATATTTATAATCCATTAGATTATCCTGGCCTAACCGGGTAATTTTTTTATTATCAAAGGAATACATAATAATATAGGTTTCTTCACCACCTTCACCACTTTTATAACCGACAAAGGCAAAGTGTTTACCATCAGGGCTAAGGCAGGGGGAATTTGGCATTTCAATTCCCAGATCTTCAAAACTGAGAATGTGTTCCAATATTTTGCCATCCAAGGAAACTACCTCTAATTCGTAATCTGTAAAAAGGAGAATGCTTTCGCTATCCATATTCCAGATCGATTCCCTCTCGCATCCGTCCAGTATTTTCCTGGAATTCCCAGTTTCGGATTGAATTACATGTAATGTTTCTGATTTTTCAGCCTGATTAAAAATCTTATAGGAGATCCATTTTCCATCAGGAGACCAGTCAATCCAACGTTCTTCAGCGGGAGTTTCGGTAAGTTGAATCGGACTACCTCCATTCAGAGGTATTACCCAGATGTCCCCATCGTGGCTCAAAGCCAGCTGATTTCCATCGTGAGACCAGGAGGTGGTTACATTGTGGGCACCACCTGACCAGCCTTCAAAAATCATGCGGGCGGGACCGGTAATTCTGGCCTCCTGCATTGAGAACGGAGCAATATACAAATCCTTCCTTCCATCATCACTTCTGACTGAAAATGCAACATGCGTAAAACCTGGAACGAAATCGAATGGAAAGATTTCCCCATCCACTTCTGCTTTTATTTTAATTTCTTTAGAATTTCCGCCAGCCAGGGGTACAATTTTCATAGCTATATTCCCCTGGTCATCTTCTCCCTGCACCAGAATTTGTTTGCTATTCCCCATCCATTTGGAACCATAAGCTTCTTCATTTCCAAAAGGTTTGAAAGAAACTCCACCTAAAGTAGAAACTATTTTAATTGGCCATATCGCATCATAGGATGAGCGGTAAAATAGCATCTTTTCGCCTACAGGTGAGAATGAAACTAATTTACCGACTTGTTCGGGGAAAGGGAGGTGGAAGTTCTTATTATTATCCAGTGAATAAAGATGGTTGTTCTCCCAATTCGAATGAAACAACCATTTACTGTCTGATGACCAGTGACGAGGATTCCCACCATTTTTCAATAACATCTTTTGTGCGTTGTCTGTTACTGAAGTCAACCATAATTCCCCGCCATTACTGTAACAATTGTTTTACCATCAGGCGACCAGAATGGACTGTGTTCAATGTTCTCGGTGAATTTGTGATGCGTACTTAAATCACCATTAGTCTACTGAGATAGTCCATATATCTAAATCTCATATTTTTTTCAACCCGTGTAAAAGCAATTTGTTTCCCATCGGGAGACCAGTTCACAGGAGATTGAAACCTATACCCCCCTTCAAGAAGTTTTTGAGGCTGTCCTATTGACTGGCCTGTTTCAGGGGAAACTGGTACGGTCCAAATGGCACTGTCGGCATAAAATGCTGCTTTTTTCATATCAGGGGCATAAATTCCCCGAAGGGCATCCATTTCAACCAGGTTAAATGGATCACTGCCGTCCATGGGGACAACTTTGTTTTCCAACACCATGAAGCGGCAATCCGGTGACATGTTGGAACCTCCATCCAATGAGCCTATCTGGTCATTTTTCCCGGCGAATGTTTTGATTTTTGTTGTAAGTAATCCCCGTTTCCGGATCAACAAGGGTATTTTCATCGGAATCGATTTTTGCTTCACTCAGGATTTTCATTGTTCTCCATCGCATACTGCACCTGGGATAGCATAAGTTCGGTGACCGGTGCAATATTGCTTTCTGGATTATCTTCCATCAGATTGGTTAAAGTGGTCATGGCATCCTCGTATTTCCCTGCCCTGTACAATGACTGTCCGATGCTATATTGTGCATTCAGGGCCAGCAGTGTATTAGGTCTGAGCTTGATGGCATCCCTATATTCTTTGATGGCCTCTTCATATTCCCAACTTTTAAACAACTCATTTCCCTGTTTCATATGCTGTTCAGCCTTTGTGTTGAGTTCAGCAACATATGCATCAAGGCTGGTCATTCGTTCTCTTGCAATGGCTGCCTCTTCTGACTGCTCAGAATATTTGCTAAGCACATCACGGTAAGCCTGCCTGGCCTGTTCAGATCCCAGCTTCTCAAAGCATAAGCCTTTGTGCAATGTAGCCCTCGCTGCCAGCTGGCGGTTATCTGGATTTTGCTCTAAAACTTGCTGGTAGATGGAAATGGCTCCGGACAGGTCTCCTTCAACCTCTTCAGTATATAGTGCTTTTTCGAAAAGCTGACCAGGGGTTTGCTGGGCGTATAATTTTCCTGATGTTAGCAATAATAGTGTTAAGGATACAAGCAGACCAGATTGAATTTTTATCGAAATTTTCATAATAACCTCCTTTTCTTCCGTTTTTCCAAAATTACCTTGTAGTACCTGGTAAATTGTTCTGGAAGTGTGGAAGTACTGTTGAATTACTCTGAATCTGCAAGTTTATAGCCCACGCCACGGATATTTATGATGTATTTCGGATCAGAAGAATCTTCTTCCAGTTTTTTCCTGATGCTGGCAATATGGCTGTCAATGGTACGCAATGAAATAACCACATTATCTTTCCCCCATACCTGGTCCAGCAACTGGTCCCTGGTAAGCACAATGCCCCTGTTCTTTACAAGGAACTGTAACAGCTGATATTCAAGCGGAGTAAAGTCTATCTTTTCCCCTTTCCGGATTGCTTCATACTTCCTGAAGTTCAGCGAAGTTTCTCCGATATGGCAAGAATCTGATTCGCCGGAATACTCGTCAAGCCTGCGAAAGATTGTTTTAACCCTGGCCGATAATTCACGGACACTGAAAGGTTTTGTTATATAATCGTCAGCCCCCAATTCCAGCCCCAATACTTTATCGATTTCTTTATCTTTCACAGTCAGCATAATAACAGGCGTGGTATTTCCCTCTGATCTCATTCTTTTACATACCTCATAACCATCCATCCCAGGCAGCATAATATCCAGGATAATGAGATCCGGCTCCTTTTCCCGGACCAACTTGAGTCCGTCGGACCCATTTCCGGATGCAAAAACCCGGTATCCTTCCGCTTCCAGTTCATCCATCAGGCTCATCTGAATACCGGGATTATCTTCTATGATCAGGATTTTTTTATTCATTTTGCTTAGCCTTGTTTATGTTCTGAGCGGTAATAAAATCTTAAATGTGCTTCCCCTGCCCGGTTCACTCGACACCTGGACCTCACCTTCATGCGCATCAATAATCTGTTTCACGATAGTAAGACCCAGGCCTGTCCCAGTGGTTGAATAATCTAAGGCACTTTTTGCCCTGTAGAATTTTTCAAAAATCTTAGCCTGTTCATGCGTAGGGATTCCTATACCTTCGTCAATGATTTTCAGTAATAAGTTGTTCCCCTGTTTTTCAAGGATCACCCTGATTTCTGAATTTTCTGATGAAAATTTCACTGCATTGTCAAGCAGGTTTGTTATTGCCAGTTTCATGGCATTCCTGTCGATGCTCACCTGTATTGATGGATCAGTAACACTGGCAAGGAATTTATTTCTTCTCCCGGTTGCTTTGCTGAAGAATTCAGATGTGATTTGCTCCAACCATCCTTTGAAGTCGGTTTCTTCAAAATCATACTGTTTTTTACCCTCTTCCATTATAGAAATATCAAGGATATTTCCAACAAGATGGTTAAGATTTTCTGTATCCTGAGCGATTACTGAATAATATTCCTTTATCCGTTCCTTATCTTTTACAGTTCCTTCAAGTAACCTCTCTGTCAGGGCTTTAATTGAGGTTATAGGGGTTTTAAATTCGTGTGATACTGAAGAAACGAAGTCTGATTTCAGTTTCAACACCTCCTTTTCATGGGAAATGGTTCTTCCAATAACTACTATTCCAAATCCCAGGATGGCCATCATGGTCAGAATGGCCCAGAAATAATAACTTTTAAGTATACCTGCAAACAAAAATGGCCTGGTTTGACTGCTGCTTACTTCTATCCTCCAGGGGGGGAAATTATCGTCAAAAAATGAAATAATTTCCCCTGCTTCAGATGGAACTGTTTTGTCGCCCAGTATTACACGCCCACTTAAATCAGTCACAGTTAAGGATTCATCTGTATTCCAGTTAGATAGTTTAATGATCTCGGAAAGCAGGCTGTCTTCCAGAACTGTATTTGATAATTTGATACCGGCTATACCCTGGGCCAGTGTTCCGGTTTCAGTGGGAATCTGTGATGATATAATGAGAAAATCATCAGAGCCAACCTTTTTTGAAAAGCGGTGTGCATTCTCTGAATATTCACCCTCTTGCAATAAAACATAAGATATATCAGTAATACATTCTTCCTTCAGGTTGGTGATTACATCCCATCGGTGGACCTTCTGCTGATAAAGAAGATTAAGATTTTCAAAATCATTTACATACAATGTGTCTGACGAGTTCATATCGAGGTATTCGCCGCGGATGTTACTGAATTTCTCACGAGCCAGGGAAGCATAAGCAGTAAATTGATTTTCGCTAAGATTGTTGGAATTTCGTATGATCTCTGCAAATGCACTTAACGATTCTTTCCGTGCCTCTTCCTTTAAACCTGAATCAAGATAACATTCAACCAATTGCATCCTGACAGTAACTGACAACAGGGTTCCGGAAGAGGTTCTTGCATTCGGAAAATCTTGGATAATCTCTCTATAGATTGTAATGGCCTCTTCAAGATTATTTTGTTTCACATGATTGCGGGCAATAAGATTTAATATCTGTCCCTTCAGATTATGATCTTCTGTGGTTTTTAAAAGTTCACTAAGCAGAGAAACCGCCTCCCGATAATTCTTTTGTGAAAATTCATATTTTTCTGCCTGTTCTAATTTCTTCTTCTGCTGAACATTAAATCCATTCATCTTAACTGAAGGATATCCACTCTCGTCTCCCCGAATAGGAGGAAACCAGGGTTGAGTTTCCATTATATACCACAAAAAACTGTTCTGAAAGTTGATTTTCCTCCAGGTGATTTTCAATCAAGGAAATTATTTCCGGGTAATTTTTATTTATAAATGAGGGTGTTTGAACAAGGTATTGAAGATCCCTTTCCAGCTCATTGATATTCTGTTGGATCTTTTCTTTGATAAGGTCAATGAATTCCACCTGTTCTTCGCGGAATTGTTGTTCAATTCTGTATCGCTCATTCCGAAGAGCAATAAGTCCGAATATACTTAGTGTTATTGAAGGCAGGAAAATAGTCAACAGGAAGATAAGAATCAATTTCTTTTGATTCCGGAAGGCAACCTTCAGACTTTTAAACATTGTAATCTGAATTAGATTTAAGAAAACCCGATCTGATTAAGCTACAAATTTTAAGAATAAACCTTCTTAAAGTCAATTAATTCATGAAGTAATATTTTTCATATCTTATTCAACATATAAATCAAACCTATTCATTCAACTCTAAGAAACAATGAAACAACTTGATTATCACCCTGGTTATTTTGATGATCCTTACAGTCTCCTGTAACGGACCAGCTGACAATATCACCTTTAAGGGTAGTTACAGAATTGGATATTGGTGAATCCCAGGAAATAACGCTTACAAATGGTGAAAAGGTAGAGCTGATACTGCATGAAATTGAGGAGGAGCGCGACAGCCTTCGCAATGCCATACGCGGAGTGAATGTTACAGTCAGCGTTAATGGTGAGGAACTTACACTGGGATCGGGCAACTATAATCTACCGGTTGAGGTTGGTGGTGTACAGATTGATTGTCCGGTAGTGAAGAATTATTACACCAATTCCAATGCGGACCGCTGGGGACTTACAAAGGATGCACGTTTCAGGTTGTGGCCGAAAGGATCTTCCTACATGGAACCGGGCACATTCGTTTATCCCATTAAGCAGAAATGGTTTGCTTCTTTGTCCCAGTCGGGAAATGAACCTACCTATGTGGATTGGGGTGAAGATCCAACCAACAAGAATATCTACTATCATTCAGGACATGATATTGGTGGAGCAGAAGGGATGGATGAGATTGTATCGGCCACCGACGGACTGGTTATCTCAGCAAGGGGTGATACCCTGGAGGGATATGACGATTTTCCTGGCGATCTGCGTAAAGATGTGGTCTGGATCCTTAGCGATCTGGGTTGGTACATCCGGTACAGTCACCTCGACTAGTATCGATCCTGACATTCAGAATGGAGCGCGTGTGAATATGGGTCAGAAAATAGGCTACATTGGGAAACAGGGTGGCAGTGGAGGATGGGTACATCTCCATTTCGAGATGAAGACCCGGGAGACTGTTTCGGGCGAATGGGGGACCGAAGAGGCCTACGTCTATCTATGGGAATCCTATGTTCACCAATATAAACCTGCTCTTATCGCTGTTGCACGTCCGCATCATCTGTTGTGGACCGGACAAAAGACCATACTTGATGGCAGCAAATCAAAAAGTTTCAATGGTGAAATTGTTGGTTATGAATGGACATTCTCTGACGGAACCACTGCAAAAGGGGCAATTCAGGAGAGATCATATGCACTCCCCGGGGAGTATAGCGAGATCCTGAAGGTGACCGATTCTGAAGGTAATGTGGACTATGATTTTGCAGTGGTTCAGGTCTATAACAGGGACAATCCCGGTCATACCATCCCGGTGATGCAACCGGCTTTCCACCCGACTCTGGATATTAATCCCGGGGATTCAGTTACTTTCCTTGTCCGCACCTTTAATACTGAAACTGGAAGTGAAATCTGGGATTTCGGAGATGGTACTCCACAGGTCTCAGTCATTTCTGAAACTCCGGACCGGCAAAACTACACAGCAGGTAAATTTGCATCCACGGTCCATGCTTTCGCTCAACCGGGCGACTACATCGTAAAGGTTGAGCGGTCAGATGAAGCCGGGATTAAAGCCACAGCCCACCTGCATGTGGTTGTTAATGAGTGATCAGCTGATCATCAGGAGATCATATTCATAACACCCCTCACATATCCTACAGATTCGGCCAGTCCAGCGAGGGGATCTTTGGCATCCTTTTCATATTCAAAACTTACTACCTGGCTATAGTTCTTTTCGATCAGCATTTGCAGGAATCCTGGAATGTCAATAACTCCGTGCCCGATTTCACAGGTTTGACCGCTCTCTTCGTTTTTATCCACATCTTTAATATGAAGATCCCACACCCGGTCCATGAACCTTGCAGTCTCTTTGATAGGATCCAGGCCGATACGAGCGGTGTGACCTATATCTATACAAAGTCCGATGCGAGGATCCAGATTTTTGACCTTTTCATAGACGCTTTCGGGACTGGGATACACATCATCTCCTGGTCCATGGTTATGAATCGCCAGATTAATACCGGTCTCTTTCACCTTTTTATCGCATAGATCAAGTAGTTCGTGATTCGGAACCCCAACAATGACTTTCATTCCGGCGTGCCCTGCATACGCAAACCCATTGTCCACCTCTTCAGGGGATCTCATGTATACAACCCCTGCTCCATAAAGGTCAATTCCTGCTTCGCGTACTTTCCCGGCCATGGACCTGAGTTCATCTGGGGTAGAATCCAGTGGCATGTGCATACTCTTCAGGCACAGCTTTTTAATCCCAAGTCTCTTGGTCATGGCAATGGTCTCATCCAGATTGAATTGTCTGAAGGTATAGGAAGCAATGCCAAGTTCGAAGGGTACACCCAATTTTTTGGAAGAGGAAGTTAAGTTGGCCGCCAGTACTGATGGAGTCTGAGACGCAATCAGTCCGGCACCGGAAACTCTTAAAAAATTTCTACGAGAAAAATGCATGTTGCGATTTTTTGTGTTTATTCAAATGAGTCCAGTTAAATTAGGAAAAATTCTGCTATGACCTAAAAAATAGTTCCAAAATCATGATCAAACCTACCCGGGGGTTGTTATATAATGTGTAAATTCAAGATTGCGAAACCATAAAAATTTTAGAAATGTCACCATCGAGCTTATTTATCAATATGAAACAAATTAAAACAATCCTTTCATTGGTCGTGCTAATGACCATTCCCACCGTGCGCTTTTGCTCAGGTGGATCCTATGCAGCCACTGCCCAATGATGAAACCGTAAAGTATGGGGTGTTGGAGAACGGAATGACCTATTATATTAAATCCAATCAGGAACCCAAAGAGAGGGCCTCTTTTTATATCTTTCAGAATGTGGGGGCTTTGCTTGAAGAGGATCACCAGAATGGATTGGCGCATTTCCTGGAGCATATGGCTTTCAATGGTACTGAACACTTCCCGGATAAAGGAGTCATCAATTTTTTAGAACGACATGGAGTAGCATTTGGTGAGAATATCAATGCATTTACCGGTCAAAATCAGACCGTTTATAATTTGAGTGATGTACCGATGAATAAACCGGGAATCCTGGATTCATGCCTACTGATTCTTAACGACTGGTCAAATTACTTGTTGCTTACAGAGGAGGAGATCGATGCAGAAAGGGGTGTGATCACTGAGGAGTGGCGTACCGGGAATACTGCACAACGGAGAATGCTGGAGGCTTCGATGCCCTATCTCTATCCCAATTCGAAATTTGCCGAAAGGAATGTGATTGGTGATATGGAGGTCATTGAGAATTTTGAATATGATGCATTAAGGGAGTTCTACCACAAAGTGGTACCGGACCGATTTACAGGCCATCGCATGGCTGGGGATTTTGATGCTGAAGAGGTGGAACAAAAAGTAATCGATCTTTTTTCAAAGATCCCACCCGTTGAGAATGCTCCAGAGAGGCCATTTTTTGAAATTCCTGATCACGAGAAGCCGGTATTTGGACTTGTTACTGATAAAGAAGCGGACCAAACTGTTCTCATGTACATGATCAGGCAGAGGAAGCCGGATGATGGCCCTGAGACTTTTTTAGATCATCGGGATGACTACATTAAGGCACTCTTCAATGATATGTTATCTCAACGGATTAATGAGTTGCTTCAAAAAGGAGATCCACCATTTGTAATGGGAATGATCAATTATGGCGATTCGGAAAGGGGATATGAAGAATTGAGTGTAATCCTGCTGCCTACACCCAACCAGGAAGCCCAGGGATTCACTGCTATTCTGACAGAACTTGAACGGGTAAAGAGACATGGTTTTACTCTTGGAGAACTGGATCGTGCCAAAGCGGAAATCCTTTCCCGATGGGAAAAATACTACAAGGAACGGGATAAGATCAGCAATGAGGAGTATGTGAGTGATTATATGAATCACTTTCTTGACGGTGACGCATTCATATCTGCCGACATGGGGTATATGTTAGTACAGGCCCTCCTCCCTACAATTACCCTGGAAGATTTTAGTTCACACATTGAGAGCTGGATCACCAATAAGAATCAGATCCTGGTGATACAGGGACCCGAGGGAGAAGAGGTTGAACATCTCAATGAGTTGTCTGCTTTAAATATTATTCAGCAGGTGGCCATGGCAGAGGTGGAGCCGTACGAAGAAGAAAAACTGTCAGAATCGCTGGTTTCCGAAGTACTATCCCTGACTGAAATAATCAATACGAAAGAACTGGAAACACTAGATGCAGTGGAATGGACCCTGGGAAATGGGGCACAAGTGATTTTCAAACATGCTGATTTTGAAAAAGATCAGGTTCAAATGCAAGCTTACAGTAAAGGAGGGAGTTCGCTGTTTGACAATGAGTATGTTCCTACACTTTCCATGTTGACAGGCCTTATGGGTGTACATGGTGTAGGGGATTTTGATGCTACCGCTTTACAAAAGATGCTGGCAGGTAAAAATGTGTCTCTTCAGTTGACCTTGAGTGGACTCAGCGAGGGATTAAGCGGATCTGCCAGTCCAAAAGACATGGAAGCGATGATGCAATTGGTGTACCTTCATTTTGTGCATCCAAGATTTGACCCGGAGGCACACCAATCCATCCTGGCCAGGTATATTGCCTATATCAAGAATATGGAGAACAATCCCCAGAAGATCATGGGTGATTCACTTAGCCTCATACTTACCGACTATCATCCACGTACCCGTTTGATGAATGAGAAGTTTCTGGAAGATATAGATCTTGAAAAGATTCAGGAGGTATACGTTGATCGCTATGCGGATGCCAGTGATTTCATTTTTGTCATTGTGGGAAATATGGAAGCTGAGGAGGTAAAATTGTTATCTCAGAAATACATTGGTGCCATACCGGATCTGGACCGTCAGGAGACCTGGGTGGACCGTCAGGTTAACGAACCGGAAGGAAAAGTTGAGAAGGTCATCCCCCTGGTACTTGAAACCCCCAAGGCCAGTGTAAATTTGGTCATCAATAAGGAGTTGGAATACAATCCCTTCAACAGAATGGTAATGCGAGTGATTGAGGGAGTTCTTATTCTACGTTATGATGAGACCATTCGTGAAGAGGAAGGTGGAACTTATGGGGTAGGACTGCGGACTGCGCTAAGTCGTTGGCCAGAGGAAAAGGCCAGTATGCAAATCAGATTTGACTGTGCACCTGAAAGGTATGTGGAACTGAAAGAAATAGTGTATGCTGAACTTGAAAAGCTGGCAGAAGATGGACCGACTGAGGTGGACCTCTCTAAAACTGTGGAGAACATCCTGAAAGATCGGGAGGAGAGCAAGGAGCACAATGCTTATTTCCTGACCAACCTGTATAATTACTATGTTTACGGTATCAACTTTGATGATCCGGACAATTATGAGGAAATCGTCAATGGGCTCTCTGTCAAGGATGTGCAGAAAGTGATGAAGGCTTTTTATACCGATCCCAATATCGTGGATGTGGTCTTCGTTCCAAAAGAAGAAACAATGCCCAAATGAGCGGATTCTAATGACAGCTGAATTCAAGCGGAGCCTATAATACGTTGCGGAGATTTCAGTACCGACTTCTGGAGATATGAGAAATAGGTGATGCTTAGAACAAGCCGTGAATGTTGGCGTCGATTTTGTCGATGACCGTACTCAGGTCCTCAGGTTTGTCCCTTAAGTTTAAGTTGTCCACATCCACAATCAGTAACTTGCCCAGGCTGTAGGTCTCCACCCATGCTTCGTACCGCTCATTCAGGTGCTTCAGATAGTCAAGCCTGATGTTGTTTTCATATTTACGTCCCCTTTGTTGAATCTGGTCAACCAGTGTGGGGATTGAAGCGCGCAGATAGATCAGCAGATCGGGAGGTTCGATCAACGAACTCATCAGGTTGAACAGGGCAAAATAATTTTCAAAGTCCCTTGTACTCATCAATCCCATGCTATGCAGGTTTGGAGCAAAGATGTAGGCATCCTCGTAAATGGTACGGTCCTGGATGATCTTTTTTCCGGATTGACGGATCTTGACGATCTGGCTAAAACGGCTGTTTAGAAAGTAAATCTGAAGGTTAAAGGACCACCGTTGCATATCCTGGTAAAAATCGTTCAGATAAGGATTGTCATCCACGTCTTCATATTGTGCTTCCCAGGCATAATGTTTGGCCAGTAATGGTCAGCGTGGTTTTTCCGGATCCGATATTTCCTGCAACAGCTATATGCATGTTCATTTAATTAGTACGTGAATCAGACTAAAGATAATAACTTTTATTGGGTTAAAATGTCTGATAGTTCATCTAAATATTTTCGGTCATTGGCAAGCCTTGGAATTTTATTCTGGCCTCCCAGTTTCCCTCTTTTCTGCATCCATTTGTAGAAGGTTCCCTGTTTCAGGGAGACAACGATTGGCTTCTTTAAAGTGATGTTTTTATACCGTTTGGCCTCATAGTCAGAATTGATGGAACACAATGCGCTGTCCAGCACATCCACAAAATGTTCAAGGCTGTCAGGGTGTGTATCAAATTCGATCATCCATTCATGGGCCCCTTTGGTATCATGGCTCATAAAAAGTGGCCCTGCTGTGTACTCTTTGATGATAGCACCTGTCTGTTTGCAGGCTGACATTAATGCGTTTTCAGCATTGTCCTGGATCACCTCCTCACCAAATGCATTGATATAGTATTTGGTTCGTCCCGATATCTTGATTCTGTGTGGAAGAAGTGAAGTGAAAACAACAGTGTCTCCGATCATATAGCGCCAAAGCCCTCCGTTGGTCGTGATTACCATGGCATAGTTGATCCCTTTTTCAACCTGATCAATGGTGATGGCAGGAGGGTTTGGATCGTCCAGTTTATCCAAAGGAATAAATTCATAGAAAACACCAAGGTCAAGCATTAAAAGCATATCATCCCGGTCCAATTCGTCCTGAATTCCAAAAAAACCTTCGGAGGCATTGTACGTTTCCAGGTAGTTCATCTTATCAGATGGAATTAGCTTCTTGTATTGGTCCCGGTAAGGTGTGAAACAGATTCCACCATGAGTGAAAAGTTCCAGGTTGGGCCATACTTCAAGGATATTTGATTTTCCAGTGTAATCGAGGATGGCCTTCAGAAGAACAAGGTTCCAGGATGGAACCCCGGCTATGCCGGTCACATTTTCTGTAGCTGTTTTTTTAGTAATCTTTTCCAGTTTTTCTTCGAAATCAGGAATCAGTGCAATTTCGGCAGCAGGGGTTCTGATAATTTGAGCCCAGAAAGGCAGATTTTCAATGATTACTGCTGAAAGATCCCCGAAATAAGACTGATTGCTGAAATTATTTACCTCCGCGCTACCACCAAGAGTCAGGGTTTTTCCTTTCAGGATTCCATTTTCAGGACGTTCTCTGGTGTAAAATGCGATCACATCTTTTCCTCCCCTGAAGTGACAATCTTCAAGAGCCTCATTGCTGACCGGAATAAATTTGCTTTTATCGGAGGTAGTACCAGATGATTTGGCAAACCACTTGATCTCCGATGGCCACAAAAGGTTCTGCTCACCACCCCTTAACCTGTGGATGTATGGTTTTACATCATCGTAGGTGCTGATGGGTACCCGTTGCTGGTAATCTTCAATTGTATAGATGGAATCGTACCCATATTGAACACCCCAAGTAGTCCTGGCAGCCTGATCCACCAGCTTTGTAAAAACCTCCTGCTGTACGTCGAATGGATATTTTTTAAACAACTCAATCTGGTGAAGCCGTTTCACATTCACCCAGGAGATAATGGAATTGAGGAGCGGCATGCAGGTTTACTTAAAGGATCATCATAGCATCACCGTAGGTCCCGAAATTGTATTTTTCTTTAATGGCAACATCATAGGCTTTCATCAGGAAATTGTACCCGGCAAATGCTGAAACCATCATTAACAGGGTAGAATATGGCAGATGAAAATTGGAAACCATCCTACTCGGTACACTGAATTCATAAGGGGGGAAAATGAACTTGTTGGTCCACCCGTCAAATTCTTTAAGAAAGCCATCAGTGGAAACAGAGCTTTCAAGGGTACGCATTACCGTAGTGCCCACTGCGCATATGTTTTTTTTCCGATCTTTCGCAGCATTCACAAGCGCTACAGCATCTGGCTGTATGAGGATTCTCTCCGAATCCATCTTGTGCTTGGTGAGATCTTCCACATCCACAGAACGGAAATTACCCAGGCCAACATGGAGTGTGATGTATGCAAAATCAATACCCTTAATCTCAAGACGCTTCAGCAATTCGCGGCTGAAATGCATGCCTGCAGTGGGTGCTGCAACTGCTCCTTCATGTTTGGCATAAACTGTCTGATAACGCTCCCTGTCCTCTGGTTCAACCTTTCTTTCAATAAATTTAGGTAGCGGAGTTTCACCTAGTTCAAAAAGGGTCTTTTTGAAATCATCATATTCCCCATCATAGAGAAATCGCAGGGTCCGTCCACGGGAGGTGGTATTGTCGATGACTTCGGCTACGAGAACGTCGTCCTCACCAAAATAGAGTTTGTTCCCAATCCTGATTTTTCGGGCAGGATCCACCAGCACATCCCAGAGCCTCTGTTCCTGGTTGAGTTCCCTTAGAAGGAAAACCTCAATCTCGGCACCGGTCTTTTCTTTGTTCCCATAGAGTCGGGCAGGAAAAACCTTGGTGTCGTTGAATACCATAACATCCTGGTTGCCGTAGTAGCCAATTATATCTTTAAATGTTTTGTGTTCAATCTTTTCTGTGTCGCGATGAAGAACCATTAATCTTGACTCATCACGATTTTTGGCTGGGAATTTTGCGACTAATTCCGGAGGTAATTCGAATTTGTATTGGGATAACTTCATGCTAAGGATTATGATTGTTAGTGTGAGGCGAGCCTCGTTATACGTAAAAAACGCAAATTTGTTACAAAAGTTCTAATTTTTCTATAAAGTTCTCTATGGAAATGGCTTTATCTATGCTATGTGATCCGATCCGGGTCCGCCTGAGGCCTGAAAGATGGGCTCCTGATTTTAAATAAGTCCCAATGTCCCTGGCCAGAGAGCGGATGTAGGTACCTTTGCTGCATTCCACTAAAATGGAGAGATCGGGCGGATCAAATGACAGGAGCTCAATGTTGTGCACTGTAATATGCTGAAGTTTTAATTCAACCTGTTTTCCTTTGCGGGCCATTTTATAGGCCCGTTTCCCATCCACGCTTTTCGCAGAAAAGACCGGTGGGAGTTGTTCCTGGTTCCCTATGAACGTTTTAAGTGCCTGGTTAACAAAATCCTCTGTGATGTGCTCCCAGGGAAAGGTATGATCCACTTCAGTTTCCAGATCGAGAGAGGGAGTTGTAGCGCCTAATCTGATCTGTGCCACATATGCCTTATCAAGGTCCTGGTATTGATTGATTTGTTTGGTGGCCTTCCCGGTGCATATAATCACCAGACCGGTTGCCAGGGGATCCAGCGTTCCAGCATGACCTACCTTGATCTTCTGAATCCCCAGGTGGATGCCTGAGTGATTTCCGGATCTTATTCACCACATCGAATGAGGTCCAGTTTAGTGGTTTATCCATGAAAAGGACTGTTCCGTCAAGGAATGTTTCAGGGCGGCTATAATCCATAAAATCAGGCAAAGATGATTGATAACGATTCCAACTATTGCACAATAAAGCGCAAACCAGTAGAGGTTTCCTTTTTTCACAAGCCTGATCATCCAACTACAAGCCAGAAATCCTGACAGATAGGCAGCCAGAAAACCAATCACCAGCGGAAACACAGAAATACCGTTCTCCGGCAGTTGAGGAGGACATGGACAGGATATCCAGCAGGGCAGCTCCAATTATGGGTAATAACACCATTAGAAATGAGAAACGCGCAACATCACTTCGACTGTTTTTTAACAGGAGGCCTGTGGAGATGGTGGCACCGGATCTGGAAATGCCAGGAATAACAGCAGCAGCTTGTGCGATACCCATTAGAAGCGCATCCAGGAAAGGGATGTTCTTGTTCCCTATTTTCACCAGTTGGGTGGAGATGAGTAGAAGGGCTGTAAAAAGTAATGCGCCGCCCACAAGGACCAGGTTGCCGGAAAAAAGCGATTCTACCTCCTCCCGGTAAAGAACCCCCACGATCAGAACCGGGATCATAGATACCAGAATTTTGGCTACATACTTGGTTTCATCATTCCATTTGAAGGCAAAGACACCCTTTCCCAGATTTTTTATCTCTTTAAAAAAAACAGTAATGGTGCTAAGCACTGTAGCAAAGTGAACCAACACAGTAAATGTTAAGTCCTCTTTTACATCAACGTTCAGTAATACTTTGCCAATTTCTAGATGCCCACTGCTACTAACGGGTAGAAATTCTGTGAGTCCCTGGACAATACCAAGGATCAAAGCCTCAATCCATGTCATACAAATTCGGGGTATTATTCTTTCTTGCCGGTTGATTTGGGCTTTTTCATAATGGCCCAGATCTCAAAAACAAATCCTGCCAGAACCACGATGGGTGCCAGCGTAATCCTGCGGAAGCTAAATATCTCCTCTTCATTAAAAACGTTAGGATCTTCCGATTTGCCTCCGATCATCAGGATGAATCCCAGCACAATAATGGCGAATCCGATTACCAGGAGAATGTAATTTTCCTTACCCAGCGCAAAATTTTCCTTGCCAGTGCTCTTTTTGCTCATAGTGGCCATATTAATAAAGCTTATCTGTTTTCATATTCAGGTATTTATTTACTGCAAAAAAGGTAGAGATCCAATTGATTACGATTCCCATGAATAATCACACCCAATGCAAGGATAGCCAAAAGGTCATAATCCCTCAGGGAGATCACACCTTCAAACTCTTCCTGCAAAAGATAAACCAGTAAAAATAATATTGCTAATGCCACAAGACTACCTGTGAATCCACTGACTGCCCCATTGAAAAGAAATGGCTTTCTGATGAATCCCCTTGTGGCTCCTACCAACTGCATGGTATTGATAATAAAACGTTTTGAATAGATAGATAGTCTGATGGTGTTGTTGATAAGGGTAACTGAGATCAGGGTAAGAAGAATGGAGAAACCAAGGATAATAAGGGTGATCTGACGTATGTTTTCATGCACGGCATACAACAAAGATTTCTTGTAATATACTTCTTCGATGGAATCGTATTGCATCAGGTCCTGTTCTATGTACGTTACAGAGTCTGGATTGGCCCATGGTTGGTGCAGACGCACCCTGATGGAAGGCGGAAGCGGATTATATCCAAGGAACCGGATAAAGTCCTCTCCCAACATTTGTTCTGTTTCGAGGGCAGCCTCCTCCTTGGTGATGAACTCGGTGGAGAGGATGTATTCCCTGGCATCAAGGATCTTTTGAAGTTGATAAATGTCCGCATCTTTTACATTCTCTTTGAGGATCACATTGAACCCAATGCTTTCCATCACCTGTTTCTTGATGTTACGGCCATTGATGAGCAGCAGACCAACCAATCCAAGCAGCAGCAATACAAGTGAAATACTGATGATTGAGGTAATATATGAACTGCGTATCCTCCGGGAATATGTCCTTTTATCCTTCTTTGACATTGCCTGAAAAAATGGGTGGGGCAAAGATAGGAATAATTTGGGTTATGAGGAGGTTTAAAACTTATTCCAGGATTTTAGTCCAGCCAAAAGGATCTTCTAAATCACCATTTTGTATCCCGGTGAGGGTTGCATACAATTTTGTGGTAACGGGACCTGCACTTTCTCCATCCCCAAAAGCGTAGGTGGTATCCTTATCAATGTCCACAACCTTTCGAAATGGCGTTATTACAGCGGCTGTTCCACAGGCTCCAGTCTCCTCAAATTCAGCCAGCTCCTCCACAGGCACAGGACGAATTTCAACTTTCATTCCCAGTTTTTCGGCAAGAGTTTGCAGACTTTTGTTGGTAATGGATGGAAGGATGGACTGGGACCTGGGAGTGATAAATGTGTTATCCTTGATCCCGAAAAAGTTTGCCGGACCACATTCATCGATGTACTTCTTCTCTTTTGCATCGAGGTACATGGTGGTTGCAAAACCCTTTTCATGTGCTTCTAAAATGGAGGTCATACTGGCAGCATAGTTGCCCCCCACCTTCAGGTGACCGGTTCCCTGAGGAGCAGCACGGTCATGATCCCTGCAAATCATCACATCCACCGGTTTAAATCCTGATTTGAAATAGGGGCCAACTGGCATTACAAATACAATAAAAGTGTACTCTTTGGAAGGACGTACACCAACTTCCGGACCAGTACCGATGAGAAGAGGACGAATATAAAGGGAAGCACCGGTTCCATATGGAGGCACATATTTCTTATTTAGAAGGACCACTTTTTCCACAGCATTCATGAAAAGTTTTTCCGGGACTTCGGCCAACATGATTCCCCTGGCAGACTGGATCATCCGTTTTGCATTTTCATCGTGACGAAAAAGCCTGATACGGCCATCGATTCCGGTAAATGCTTTCAGACCCTCAAAAGATTCCTGGCCATAGTGAAGACAGGTAGCCCCAATATGAATGGGAAGGGTGTCCTCTGAAAAAACTGCCAGTTCCCCCCATTCTCCATCTTGAAATACAGATCTGACATTGAAGTCAGTTTTCATAATATTAAATCCGAGGTTTTTCCAGTCGAGGTCCATAGTAATACCGTTAAGTGGATGAATCAAGATGTCAAAAGTAAACAATCCAACCCTCAGCGCCAATAAAGAAATGATGTTGTAAAAGGATGTTTTATATCCACCTTTCCTGCTCCAGTTTAGCCATCTGGTCTTCTCCTGAGACTTCTCTGAGACGTTGTCCCGCCACTGTAAAAAATTCGAAGCTATAAAGAAGTTCAAGTTGCTGTTTCTTGAATTGCTGACCGTTGATATTTATACCAGCTTCCTTCATCTCCTGGTAAAGGAGATTGATCTGCGTTGTATAGTCAGGTCTGCCGATGTATTCCATTCTTGCATCGATGAGAATCTTCTCCAGTTGGGTCATCGGATTAAATGGCATTTTAGTAGCCAGTATCAGGTTGCATATCTGGTCAATCTGGGCCTCGGAATATTTAAATTCGGGCAGGATTTCGCGTGATATCACGGATGAACGGTTTTCAAAATTCGTGAATGCCTGGGTAAATCCTGTATAGAGCATCAAAGCAGCGGTTCGTATAAGCAACCTCTCTTCCTGTTCAATTTCTTCTCCCCTGCAGAGCAAGAATGACTGGTTGTATACCTTTCTTGCATATTCCACTGTGTGAAAATAAAGTGTCTCCGGAAGTTCTTTGAGGATATCCTCAAAAACTAATTCCTCAAGATCGCCAAGCCTGAGCAGCTGCAATTTTGTGAAAAATCGCTTATTGGGAATCTCCTTAAGGTCCACGGATAATTCGGGTCGAAGACCGGTCACAAAATACATGGCGATGTTCCCTTTATACTTCACTGGGAGTTTTCCCCTGTACTCACACATAAAATACTCCTTCACCATGCTGTAAGTACTTGCTGAGATATTTACTTTTCCGGCAATACCTGATGATTCCATTCTCGAAGCTGTATTTACCGTATCCCCCCATATGTCGTAAGAAACCTTTTTGTGTCCCACAACCCCCGCGATAACGGGTCCCGTGTGGATGCCTATCCTTAAATCCCAGATCTTGGCTTTGGAGGATTTGAGGTGCTGCATGTAGGATTGCATTTCCAGCGCAGCCAGCACTACTTCAACAGGATTGGTGCTGTTCTTTTCAGGAATCCCCCCTGCAGCCATGTAAGCATCACCAATGGTCTTAATCTTTTCGATATTGTATTTCTCAACCACCGAATCGAAATGAAAAAAGAACTTATCCAATTCGTCAATCAGAGCCTCCGGATTCATCTCCTCAGCGATTTGCGTAAAGCCTTGGATATCTGAAAATAGTACGGTAGCACGCTCATACTTATCCCATTTAGCTTTTCCTTTACTTTTCAATTGTGCTGCTGTATTTTCAGGCAAAATTTCGGCCACCATCTTATCAGATCTTTCCTTTTCGAGGATCATCGCATCTAACTTTCGTTGCATGCGTTGAGATATTCTGGATTCAGCACGTTGGTAGCCAAACAACTGCCATTTCCGGAAAAGAAATATTCCCACAAGAATAATAAAGGCATAGACCGTGTATGCATACCAGGTTTTGTAAATGGGAGGTTTTACTTCAAACAGAAGTTCCACGGGCTCTGATAATCTACCATAGAGGTCTTTGGCCTGAGCAAGAAACTTGTAATCCCCAGGTCTTAAATTGCTGAAAACCACTTGCCTGTTGATGGCCCACCGGGACCATTTTTCCTGGTCTGGTATCAGTCTGTACCTGAAAAAGGGCTCTGGAACCGACTGAAATTCCAATCCGGCCAAATGCAGTGCAACATTGCTTTTTGACTGGGAAAAATTCTCTATGCGAAGAGAGATCTTTACATTGTAATCAGTGAGCTCACGCAGATTAAAAAGGGATACTCTATTCTTTCCTGTGATGTATAGCATGCTGTCCCTGATGTTGAGGTCGATAATCTCTCCCAGGTTTTGAAGAACAGGAAAAGAGATATTGTCATCTGAAAGGTCATCCAGACTTTTGGTTTGCATCACACGGGAACGGTATTTTCCATCGTGCTTTACAATCCAGTATTCACCGGATTCACCAGAACGAATAACATCCGCACCGGAAAGGACCTCAGCTTTCTGGGCCAATGGTAAGGGCAAAAAGGTATCCTCGTTCTTCTCATAACGATATACCTGATTATTTCCTATGAGATACAGATCATGGTCCAGAACGACGAGTTTGAACAAGAGCTCTTCCTTATGGAAAGGAATGGATGCTGCACTCTTAAGATTTTGCATTAACCTGTACACCCCGTTGTTGCAAAGGAAGAACACCTGATTGTTATACTTTACAAAAGAGTGGGATGGGGTTAGGGAAGGTTCTATTGAAGTAGACCTCCAACCCTGTTCAGAAAGATCGTATCGAAAAATACCCTGCTCATTGGAAGCAACCAGAGATTTATCATTCAAAGGCATCATCCCTGTAAAACTACCCTGACTCAAAAGTTGAACCTCACCCTCGTGGAGTGAATAAAGATGATCGAAACCGGCTGCGAAAACCCGGTTGTCAGAATTGGCCAACAGATGAATTGACTCCCTGTCATCCTGGGTCAGCTTCAGAATATCCACCCTGTAGGGCTCAGTCCATTTTTGATCGATGCAGAAAACACCATGACTGGTTCCCAGGAACACTTTCTCATTCATAACCAGAGAGGTCAGGATTCTACCTGTTTCAAAAGAATTGAAATCCAGAACCTTGAGAGGAGAAGGATAGTTGATTTTGTGAAGCGAATGGTGAGCCAGTATCCAGATCTCTTTGCCATCCCGGATTATTACCTGCTGTATTTCTCTATCAGGAAGCCCGCCTGTATTCCCAAACTTATTAATCAATCTTCCCTGGTGATCCAGGATAGATAATCCCTCCCGGTACCTGTTAACGAGTACCAAATCATCGTTGATGTTTTCCATGAAAGTGATTTTATCCTCAGTGGGAAAGGTCTCCTCATGGTGTATTGTTGAATCTGAACCGGATAAATAATTCGGAAACTGATTCTGATTTATGAATTTGCGAAAATCATTTCCGCCCCATTTCATGATCCCCTTACCTTCAACAGCAACATAAAGCTCACTTTCAACAATAAAAAGACGGGTTTTAGCCCCAGAAAATGAAAACAATTTTACACGATCGTTTAAAATAGAATACACTCCCCGGTCAGCCACTACAAAATAGTGGTTTTTAAATTTGATCAGACCCGAAGGAATAAAAGTTCGTTGGGAGGATGGAATCCAGTGTTTGCGGGTCAGGATGTTGAATTCCATCCGATTATTCATCACCAGGAATCCGATATCATTTTCAGCAGCATAGAATAGAGTATCTGATTTTCCGCCAGTTACATATACCGGTCCATTCATGTGCAGATGAATAGACCGCTCTCCGTCAATGATCGAAAGACCATTCTCTTTGCCCAGAAAAAGATGACCAAGGTCATCCAGATAGAAAGATTTGTTGGGAATATCACTGTACTGGACGGGGAGTTTTATTTCCTGGATCCAGGGGGATAAATAGAAACTACTTTCCTGCGCCATTCCGCAATTGAAGCCGGGTTCCCAAGTTAAGAGCAGAAAAAAAATCAAGTAATTCCTATATGACTTGAAAAATAAATTCATAACTTGTGAATCGGAGTAACCACCGCTTCCATATACAATACCAAAAATAGAAAAATATATTTACCCTTCACTGATAACCAAACAATAGGATATATATGGAAAAGTTAGAAAGGCCTATTATCATACCGTGGGATTTTTCACAGGTAGCTGAGAACGCTTTTCAGCATGCTGTAAATATATCCAAGGCGCTGAACAGGGAAATTCTCCTTTTGCATATTGTTTCCGAAGAAAAGGACATTGAGTCAAAAAAGGGCGAGTTGGCAGCTTCATCCGAAAAACTTGGGAAGGAATATGGAAAAAAACCTCATGCAGAGGTTGTTGAAGGGAGTATTTTCAAGGCCATTGGAGACAGAGCGAAAGATCTGAAAGCGGAAATGATCATTATGGGAACCCACGGAAGGAAGGGGGCACAGAAACTATTTGGCAGCAAGGCGCTGAAAGTAGTTGTCTCCTCACGAATTCCTTTCCTTGTTGTACAGGACAAACCAGTCAAGGATACGATTGATACCATATTATTACCCATTGATTTTAAACGGGAAAACAAGGAGAAAGCCAACTGGATCTATTATCTGGCAAGGAATTTTGATGCAAAGTTTATAATTTTAAAATCAAAGGCGAAAGACAAAGGATTCAGAAGAAAGATTCTCTCCAACATTAAGTATATCGAATCATTCTTAAAAGGGCATGATGTTGGATATGAAATAGTTACTTCATCCGGAAAGCAGAGTTTCAAGAAAGAAATTGTTGAATTTGCCAAAGAGCACCAGGCCGATCTGATCCTGGTGATGGCCACCCGCGATATAAGATGGGTAGACTATCTGTTGGGAGCACCTGAACAGTACATTATCGCCAATCCGGAAAATCTGCCTGTGATGTGTATGAATCCCAAACCAGCAAAAATCGCAGGAGGATTCAGGGCCGCTGGTGGTGCTTGAGAATAACATTGATCATGATTAAATGATAAGGCCATCTCGAAAGGGGTGGCCTTTTGCATAACAGCATATGTAGGGTTCGGGAGCTAGCTAGGCCATATCAATTTCAAGACGGTCCGATTTCTTGTTCTTCTATTTCCTTATATTCACCTAAAATATCGGGCAGTTATAGTTGAAAACTAATGGAATTAATCTTTGCAACGCAGAATCAGAATAAACTCCAAGAGATCAGGTTAATCCTGGGCGATTCATTTGTATTGAGAGGCCTGTCCGATCTGGGGGTTACAGAGGAGATACCCGAGGATCATGAAACCCTGGAAGAGAATGCTTCGCAGAAGGCCTGGTTCATCTATAATAAATTCGGCCTGAGCTGTTTTGCAGATGATACCGGGTTGGAAGTTTCAGCTTTGGATGGTGCTCCTGGAGTATATTCTGCAAGGTATTCGAGGATGGGTCATCCCACATTTCATCAATTGGAGCCAGCAGCAGGGAACATTAAGAAATTGCTTTTAGAACTGGAGGGAGTATCCGCGAGGAAAGCGCAATTCAGAACTGTCATATCACTGGTCTTGATGGGTAAAGAGTATAGGTTTGAAGGAGTCGTAGAAGGAGAAATCACAGAGGCACCCGCAGGTGTAAAAGGATTTGGATACGATCCGGTTTTTAGACCTGAAGGATATGAAAAGACATTTGCTGAGATGGATCTTTCGTTAAAAAACAAAATAAGTCACCGTGCAATTGCAGTAAACGGTCTTGTGGAATTTCTGAAAGGGATGTAATATGTTTCCTGAAAATGCGTATTTATAGAAACAGTTTAACATGAGGATTCGCCTTTCATTCATGATCTTCAGCCTCGGAATGTTCCTTGCTCAACCAATGGAAGGGCAGATTACACTTGGGCAATGGCGGACTCATCTTCCCTATAAGTACTGCGATCTGGTTGAGGCCACAAATGATCGGGTTTACTGTTCGGCAACTGGTGGACTATTCTATTACAATTTAGATGACAATTCTGTGGAGAAGATATCAAAGATCGATGGATTGTCTGACATTGGTATCTCTGCAATGCGATGGAGCAGTGAATTGAGCACGTTTATATTGGCCTATCAGAATTCAAATCTGGATATCATCAGGGATGGAGTGATTATGAACCTGCCAGACATCATGAAGAAGCAGATTCCGGGTGACAAATCCATAAATGATATCTATTTCCTCGGACAAAGTGCATATCTCTCAACAGGTTTCGGGATAATACTTCTCAACCTGGAGAAAGAGGAAATTAGTGAAACTTATTATATCGGTGAAAACGGTGATGCACTGAATGTGAACCAGGTAACCACCGACGGTGAATATATATATGCCGCCACAGACCAGGGAATACGTAGGGGATTGTTATCCGATCCTTTTCTGGTGGATTTCAATGCATGGGAAACCATAACAGCCATTCCAAATTCGAATGGAGCATTTAATGCCATTGCTTATTTTAAAGGAACTTTTTTTGCATCCTTTGCAGATCCTGCCGAGCAACAAGATATTGTTTACTACAACACAGGCGACGGGTGGAATACATATCCCTATTTTACCGGGGAGAGTTGTTTTGAGATCATTAACCAGGGGGAGTTTCTTACCCTGGTCGATAATACAGGTGCGAATGTGATCAATGAAGGAATGCTCGTAGTGCAACTTTTAACAAGCGGCAAATCCCGGTCTGTATCTATGGATGACAATGGAGACTTATGGATGGCTGATTATGGAGGAGGATTGATAACAAATCAGGGAGGGAATAAATGGTCAATTGTTCCCAATGGACCAATCTCAACTGCTGTGTTTGATATGGCTGCCTCGGGAAATACTCTATATGCAGTTCAAGGGGGGATAAACGAATCATGGAACAATCTGTTTAAATCAGCTACATTGGAAACCTTCAAAGACGAACAATGGAGTGATTATACAAATATAGAAGCCCGGGATCTGGCTTCCCTGGCCATTGATCCGGTTGATCCTGATCATGTCTTTGCCGGTTCCTGGGGGTACGGATTGCTTGAATTCAGGGATCAAATGGAGGAAATGAGGTACACAGAGGCCAACAGCACGCTTCGGTCCATCATTCCTGGCGGTGATTTTATCAGGATCGGTGGAATTGCCTTCGACTTTCTGGGAAATTTATGGATGACCAATTCTGCAGTTGATGAGCCTATCTCTGTGCTCAAACCAGATGGCACCTGGAAAAGTTTTCGCGTTGATAATCTTCTTTCCAATTTCGGTGCACTGGGAAATATTCTGGTAACACAATCGGGCCAAATATGGGTCATTGTACCCAGGGGAAACGGATTGTTTGCCATGGACAACAATCAAACTTTGGATGACATTTCTGATGACCTGTACAAGAGGGTGAGTGTTGTAGATAAATTTGGGAAGGTAATTACCAATGATGTGCGATCTTTTGCCGAGGACAGGAATGGGAACCTATGGTTAGGTACCAACCAGGGTATTCTGGTGATCTATAGTCCTTACAGACTTTTTACTGAAGGATCGGTTTACGCACAGGAGGTTCTAATTCCGCGTGATGACGGAAGCGGATTGGCAGATCCACTGCTTGGAACCCAGATTGTGACAGCCATTGAAGTTGACGGGGCCAACCGGAAGTGGCTGGGGACCTCGGGTGGAGGAGTTTATCTGGTTTCGGATGATGGACTGGAGCAAATCCAACAGTTCAATGCGAGCAACAGCCCGCTTCTCTCCAATACCATCACCGACATTTGTGTGGATGGAATCTCCGGGGAGGTCTTTTTTGGGACCGATAAAGGAATTATTTCATTTAAAGGAGATGCTTTGCAGGGAAGTACAAGGTTCGACAATGTGGTGGTTTATCCCAATCCGGTCCGCGAAACCTACCAAGGACCTGTGGCAATTAAGGGCCTGTTGGAAAGAACAAATGTGAAAATTGTTGATATGGGTGGAAACCTGGTTTATGAAACCGAATCCCTGGGTGGTCAGGCCCTTTGGGATGGCACAAATTTCGGAGGTGAACGCGTGGCCACAGGGGTTTATATGATCTACCTTTCAAATTCAGATGGCGCACTTTCCCATGTGACAAAACTTTTGTTTATACATTAGTCACTCTTTAGATAACCATATTCAGACTATCCATGATCCGAAAGACCAGAGGAATTGTGCTGCATACCACCCGGTACGGCGACTCAAGCCTGGTTATTCATTGTTATACCGAAGAATTCGGACGCCAGTCTTTAATGGTAAAAGGAGTGAGGAAGTCCAGAAAACAGAATCGTTCCAACCTTTTCCAACCTCTATTTATTCTCGATTTTGAGGTTTACTATAAAACTACCAGGGATATTCATCTTGTAAAAGAGGTCAATAGGGCAATACCACTTAATTCCATCCCCTACGATATTACCAAAAGTACTCAGGCTATTTTTATGGCCGAGGTGCTGTATCGCGTGGTGAAGGAAGAGGAATCCAATCCCATGTTGGCCCATTTTTTAATCAATAATATCCAGTATCTGGATGCGCTTGAAGTACCCTCTCCGGACTTTCATATTATCTTCCTTTTCCAATTGTCAAAGTACCTGGGCTTTTATCCACAAAATAATTACGAAAAAGAGAACATATTTTTCGATCTGGAAAGCGGTCGTTTTGAATCGCAATTTATTGATTCTTCAATACAGCTGGATGAATCAAATAGTCTCCTGTGGAGCAGGTTTATGAGTTATGATTACCAGGGGATTAAGGATTCAGATTTTGGTAGTACTCAAAGGAAGCTTGTGTTGGATAATCTGGTACGTTATTACAAATTGCACATTGCCGGAATGGGGGATATACGTTCATTGGAGGTTTTGCACGACTTTTTCCACAATTAGGAATTCTTTTAAGCCGTTTAATTTTTTTAGCTTCGGGTAACATACGTATATATATTGCGTATAAGCAACGAAACTCAACAGATTTGAGTCTTAAATTGAAGGTCGTGTTGTTTTCATTGAATCCGGATGCCCAATTAATGGGAATCTGGATAAAACTTTTTATAAAGAGGTGATCTCCGTCCAACCGGAAACCGGATATACTGACCCCAATACCTTACCATCAAACCCTGGTGTGGGGAGGGTGTATTCGAATTTACTTCTTCCTTTTTATTCATCTGGTTTTTGTTTATTGGAATTAGTTCCTTTGGACAGACTATCACCACCGGTGCTATTGCCGGTTCACCATTCTGTGCAGGGGGATGCGGTCTTGTTCCATACACTGATTATCAGGAGGACCCTTTAATGCAGGGAACGTATTCACTGCTCAATTATCTGATGCAGACTGGAGGCTTTGGTGTCACCTGTACCTATGAGGGACTTTAGTTTCTACCGTTCAACGGAACAACTTGCTGGACACCAATTGAGCCTTATGAGACCCACCACAGGGCAATACATTGCTGGAGGATTACACCCTTGATCGTGACGACAACACGTGATCCTGTCGTAAATTTGGTTACGACAACTCCCAGTAGATCTTTCACCTCAACTATGGTCAGAATGGCTTTGTTTCGGTATACCATCTTCACGATGATTTCTTGGATGCGGCGGGAGTAATAATGGTACCAATCAAGGTAGTGGAGATATCACGGAGTAGCTGGTGACGGTGTAGGCATCGTGAGTACGACGTATCGACGGAGCGGGCACGGGCACTGATCACCTTTGGCGTATGCCGAATGTTTACAACCTAGCTGGACGGACCAGAATCATCGGCTAGAGTGATGCAAGGACACTTATAATCTTACAGTGGCGAGATCGTTCACTGGTGGACGTGGTACATGACCAATGATACCTGATTCAGGTTAAAAACAGGAGGAACTACAGTCATCTATATACCAGCTCCAGCGCAGCGTGTGTCCTGGAACTAGGAGTCATGTGAGTGCAGTCTATGATGGATCGAATATGACTGGAAATCAGGACCGGACTGGAGCCGGAGTAGGCAGCGTGGACAGATATCGATGCGGTGCTGGGGCCACGGGCACAACCATCTTTGACGACTGGGAATGGTAAAAAACATTTGACGGGATATCGATGAGGTCAGGATATCGAGTGGCCAGGTCAAGCTGGCAGTGGGAGACACAGTATAATCGTACGTTTTCCTGGCACATTTGATTCGGTAGGTGGACGTACTGAGAACATTCCAGTTGCCGCCGCCGCGGGTCCTGACCAGGATCTCTGCGGCGTGTTGGTGGCTAACCTGGCTGGAAATCAGGAGACGATCGGTGTAGGCACGTGGACACGTATCGGCGGTGCGGGCACGGGCACGATCACCTTTGGCGATGCGAATGTTTACAACACGACGGCCACCGCTGATGCTTATGGCACTTATATCTTACAGTGGGAGATCGTTAATGGTACGTGTACGACCAATGATCCTGTTACGATCAACTATGCTGAGGCCGCCGCCGCGGGTCCTGACCAGGATCTCTGCGGCGTGTTGGTGGCTAACCTGGCTGGAAATCAGGAGACGATCGGTGTAGGCACGTGGACACGTATCGGCGGTGCGGGCACGGGCACGATCACCTTTGGCGATGCGAATGTTTACAACACGACGGCCACCGCTGATGCTTATGGCACTTATATCTTACAGTGGGAGATCGTTAATGGTACGTGTACGACCAATGATCCTGTTACTATCAACTATGCTGAGGCCGCCGCCGCGGGTCCTGACCAGGATCTCTGCGGCGTGTTGGTGGCTAACCTGGCTGGAAATCAGGAGACGATCGGTGTAGGCACGTGGACACGTATCGGCGGTGCGGGCACGGGCACGATCACCTTTGGCGATGCGAATGTTTACAACACGACGGCCACCGCTGATGCTTATGGCACTTATATCTTACAGTGGGAGATCGTTAATGGTACGTGTACGACCAATGATCCTGTTACTATCAACTATGCTGAGGCCGCCGCCGCGGGTCCTGACCAGGATCTCTGCGGCGTGTTGGTGGCTAACCTGGCTGGAAATCAGGAGACGATCGGTGTAGGCACGTGGACACGTATCGGCGGTGCGGGCACGGGCACGATCACCTTTGGCGATGCGAATGTTTACAACACGACGGCCACCGCTGATGCTTATGGCACTTATATCTTACAGTGGGAGATCGTTAATGGTACGTGTACGACCAATGATCCTGTTACTATCAACTATGCTGAGGCCGCCGCCGCGGGTCCTGACCAGGATCTCTGCGGCGTGTTGGTGGCTAACCTGGCTGGAAATCAGGAGACGATCGGTGTAGGCACGTGGACACGTATCGGCGGTGCGGGCACGGGCACGATCACCTTTGGCGATGCGAATGTTTACAACACGACGGCCACCGCTGATGCTTATGGCACTTATATCTTACAGTGGGAGATCGTTAATGGTACGTGTACGACCAATGATCCTGTTACGATCAACTATGCTGAGGCCGCCGCCGCGGGTCCTGACCAGGATCTCTGCGGCGTGTTGGTCGCTAACCTGGCTGGAAATCAGGAGACGATCGGTGTAGGCACGTGGACACGTATCGGCGGTGCGGGCACGGGCACGATCACCTTTGGCGATGCGAATGTTTACAACACGACGGCCACCGCTGATGCTTATGGCACTTATATCTTACAGTGGGAGATCGTTAATGGTACGTGTACGACCAATGATCCTGTTACTATCAACTATGCTGAGGCCGCTGCCGCAGGACCTGACCAGGATATCTGCGGAGTGCTTGTCGCTAACCTTGCGGGAAATGAAGAGACGATCGGTGTAGGCACGTGGACACGTATCGGGGGCGCAGGAACCGGAACGATCACCTTTGGCGATGAGAATTTTTACAACACGACTGCCACCGCGGATGCTTATGGCACTTATATCTTACAGTGGGAGATCGTTAATGGGACGTGTACGACCAATGATCCTGTTACTATCAACTATGCTGAGGCCGCTGCCGCAGGACCTGACCAGGATCTCTGCGGAGTGCTTGTCGCTAACCTTGCGGGAAATGAAGAGACGATCGGTGTAGGCACGTGGACACGTATCGGCGGCGCAGGAACCGGAACGATCACCTTTGGCGATGCGAATGTTGTACAACACGACTGCCACCGCGGATGCTTATGGCACTTATATCTTACAGTGGGAGATCGTCAATGGTACGTGTACGACCAATGATCCTGTTACTATCAACTATGCTGAGGCCGCTGCCGCAGGACCTGACCAGGATATCTGCGGAGTGCTTGTCGCTAACCTTGCGGGAAATGAAGAGACGATCGGTGTAGGCACGTGGACACGTATCGGCGGCGCAGGAACCGGAACGATCACCTTTGGCGATGAGAATGTTGTACAACACGACGGCCACCGCGGATGCTTATGGCACTTATATCTTACAGTGGGAGATCGTCAATGGTACGTGTACGACCAATGATCCTGTTACGATCAACTATGCTGAGGCTGCCGCCGCGGGACCTGACCAGGATCTCTGCGGCGTGCTTGTCGCTAACCTTGCGGGAAATGAAGAGACGATCGGTGTAGGCACGTGGACACGTATCGGCGGTGCGGGCACGGGCACGATCACCTTTGGCGATGCGAATGTTTACAACACGACGGCCACCGCTGATGCTTATGGCACTTATATCTTACAGTGGGAGATCGTTAATGGTACGTGTACGACCAATGATCCTGTTACTATCAACTATGCTGAGGCCGCCGCCGCGGGTCCTGACCAGGATCTCTGCGGCGTGTTGGTGGCTAACCTGGCGGGAAATCAGGAGACGATCGGTGTAGGCACGTGGACACGTATCGGCGGTGCGGGCACGGGCACGATCACCTTTGGCGATGCGAATGTTTACAACACGACGGCCACCGCTGATGCTTATGGCACTTATATCTTACAGTGGGAGATCGTTAATGGTACGTGTACGACCAATGATCCTGTTACTATCAACTATGCTGAGGCTGCCGCCGCGGGTCCTGACCAGGATCTCTGCGGCGTGTTGGTCGCTAACCTGGCGGGAAATCAGGAGACGATCGGTGTAGGCACGTGGACACGTATCGGCGGTGCGGGCACGGGCACGATCACCTTTGGCGATGCGAATGTTTACAACACGACGGCCACCGCTGATGCTTATGGCACTTATATCTTACAGTGGGAGATCGTTAATGGTACGTGTACGACCAATGATCCTGTTACTATCAACTATGCTGAGGCCGCCGCCGCGGGTCCTGACCAGGATCTCTGCGGCGTGTTGGTCGCTAACCTGGCGGGAAATGAGGAGACGATCGGTGTAGGCACGTGGACACGTATCGGCGGTGCGGGCACGGGCACGATCACCTTTGGCGATGCGAATGTTTACAACACGACGGCCACCGCTGATGCTTATGGCACTTATATCTTACAGTGGGAGATCGTTAATGGTACGTGTACGACCAATGATCCTGTTACTATCAACTATGCTGAGGCTGCCGCCGCGGGTCCTGACCAGGATCTCTGCGGCGTGTTGGTCGCTAACCTGGCGGGAAATGAGGAGACGATCGGTGTAGGCACGTGGACACGTATCGGCGGTGCGGGCACGGGCACGATCACCTTTGGCGATGCGAATGTTTACAACACGACGGCCACCGCTGATGCTTATGGCACTTATATCTTACAGTGGGAGATCGTTAATGGTACGTGTACGACCAATGATCCTGTTACTATCAACTATGCTGAGGCCGCCGCCGCGGGTCCTGACCAGGATCTCTGCGGCGTGTTGGTCGCTAACCTGGCGGGAAATCAGGAGACGATCGGTGTAGGCACGTGGACACGTATCGGCGGTGCGGGCACGGGCACGATCACCTTTGGCGATGCGAATGTTTACAACACGACGGCCACCGCTGATGCTTATGGCACTTATATCTTACAGTGGGAGATCGTTAATGGTACGTGTACGACCAATGATCCTGTTACGATCAACTATGCTGAGGCTGCCGCCGCGGGTCCTGACCAGGATCTCTGCGGCGTGTTGGTCGCTAACCTGGCGGGAAATCAGGAGACGATCGGTGTAGGCACGTGGACACGTATCGGCGGTGCGGGCACGGGCACGATCACCTTTGGCGATGCGAATGTTTACAACACGACGGCCACCGCTGATGCTTATGGCACTTATATCTTACAGTGGGAGATCGTTAATGGTACGTGTACGACCAATGATCCTGTTACTATCAACTATGCTGAGGCCGCCGCCGCGGGTCCTGACCAGGATCTCTGCGGCGTGTTGGTGGCTAACCTGGCGGGAAATCAGGAGACGATCGGTGTAGGCACGTGGACACGTATCGGCGGTGCGGGCACGGGCACGATCACCTTTGGCGATGCGAATGTTTACAACACGACGGCCACCGCTGATGCTTATGGCACTTATATCTTACAGTGGGAGATCGTTAATGGTACGTGTACGACCAATGATCCTGTTACTATCAACTATGCTGAGGCCGCCGCCGCGGGTCCTGACCAGGATCTCTGCGGCGTGTTGGTGGCTAACCTGGCTGGAAATCAGGAGACGATCGGTGTAGGCACGTGGACACGTATCGGCGGTGCGGGCACGGGCACGATCACCTTTGGCGATGCGAATGTTTACAACACGACGGCCACCGCTGATGCTTATGGCACTTATATCTTACAGTGGGAGATCGTTAATGGTACGTGTACGACCAATGATCCTGTTACGATCAACTATGCTGAGGCCGCCGCCGCGGGTCCTGACCAGGATCTCTGCGGCGTGTTGGTGGCTAACCTGGCTGGAAATCAGGAGACGATCGGTGTAGGCACGTGGACACGTATCGGCGGTGCGGGCACGGGCACGATCACCTTTGGCGATGCGAATGTTTACAACACGACGGCAACCGCTGATGCTTATGGCACTTATATCTTACAGTGGGAGATCGTTAATGGTACGTGTACGACCAATGATCCTGTTACGATCAACTATGCTGAGGCCGCCGCCGCGGGTCCTGACCAGGATCTCTGCGGCGTGTTGGTGGCTAACCTGGCTGGAAATCAGGAGACGATCGGTGTAGGCACGTGGACACGTATCGGCGGTGCGGGCACGGGCACGATCACCTTTGGCGATGCGAATGTTTACAACACGACGGCAACCGCTGATGCTTATGGCACTTATATCTTACAGTGGGAGATCGTTAATGGTACGTGTACGACCAATGATCCTGTTACGATCAACTATGCTGAGGCCGCCGCCGCGGGTCCTGACCAGGATCTCTGCGGCGTGTTGGTGGCTAACCTGGCTGGAAATCAGGAGACGATCGGTGTAGGCACGTGGACACGTATCGGCGGTGCGGGCACGGGCACGATCACCTTTGGCGATGCGAATGTTTACAACACGACGGCAACCGCTGATGCTTATGGCACTTATATCTTACAGTGGGAGATCGTTAATGGTACGTGTACGACCAATGATCCTGTTACGATCAACTATGCTGAGGCCGCCGCCGCGGGTCCTGACCAGGATCTCTGCGGCGTGTTGGTGGCTAACCTGGCTGGAAATCAGGAGACGATCGGTGTAGGCACGTGGACACGTATCGGCGGTGCGGGCACGGGCACGATCACCTTTGGCGATGCGAATGTTTACAACACGACGGCAACCGCTGATGCTTATGGCACTTATATCTTACAGTGGGAGATCGTTAATGGTACGTGTACGACCAATGATCCTGTTACGATCAACTATGCTGAGGCCGCCGCCGCGGGTCCTGACCAGGATCTCTGCGGCGTGTTGGTGGCTAACCTGGCTGGAAATCAGGAGACGATCGGTGTAGGCACGTGGACACGTATCGGCGGTGCGGGCACGGGCACGATCACCTTTGGCGATGCGAATGTTTACAACACGACGGCAACCGCTGATGCTTATGGCACTTATATCTTACAGTGGGAGATCGTTAATGGTACGTGTACGACCAATGATCCTGTTACGATCAACTATGCTGAGGCCGCCGCCGCGGGTCCTGACCAGGATCTCTGCGGCGTGTTGGTGGCTAACCTGGCTGGAAATCAGGAGACGATCGGTGTAGGCACGTGGACACGTATCGGCGGTGCGGGCGCGGGCCCGATCACCTTTGGCGATGCGAATGTTTACAACACGACGGCAACCGCTGATGCTTATGGCACTTATATCTTACAGTGGGAGATCGTTAATGGTACGTGTACGACCAATGATCCTGTTACGATCAACTATGCTGAGGCCGGCAGATGCGGGGGAAGGATATGCGGCGTGTTGTGGCAAACCTGGCTGGAAATCAGGAGACGATCGGGGTAGGTACGTGGACACGTATCGGCGGTGCGGGCCGGGCACGATCACATTTGGGGATGTGAATGTGTACAACACGACGGCAACGGCAGATGCTTACGGCACTTATATCCTTACCGTGGGAGATCGTTAATGGTACGTGTACGACCAATGATCCTGTTACGATCAACTATGCTTGAGGCCGCCGCCGCGGGTCCTGACCAGGATCTCTGCGGCGTGTTGGTGGCTAACCTGGCTGGAAATCAGGAGACGATCGGTGTAGGCACGTGGACACGTATCGGCGGTGCGGGCACGGGCACGGATCCACCTTTGGCGATGCGAATGTTTACAACACGACGGCAACCGCTGATGCTTATGGCACTTATATCTTACAGTGGGAGATCGTTAATGGTACGTGTACGACCAATGATCCTGTTACGATCAACTATGCTGAGGCCGCCGCCGCGGGTCCTGACCAGGATCTCTGCGGCGTGTTGGTGGCTAACCTGGCTGGAAATCAGGAGACGATCGGTGTAGGCACGTGGACACGTATCGGCGGTGCGGGCACGGGCACGATCACCTTTGGCGATGCGAATGTTTACAACACGACGGCAACCGCTGATGCTTATGGCACTTATATCTTACAGTGGGAGATCGTTAATGGTACGTGTACGACCAATGATCCTGTTACGATCAACTATGCTGAGGCCGCCGCCGCGGGTCCTGACGAGGATCTCTGCGGCGTGTTGGTGGCTAACCTGGCTGGAAATGCTGGAGACGATCGGTATCGGCACGTGGAAGCATATGGCGGTGCGGGCCGGGCACGATCTTCTTTGGGGATACGAATGTATACAATACGACGGCCACCGCTGATGTTTATGGCACATATGTCATGGGAATTGTTAATGGTACGTGTACGACCCATGATGATGTTACGATCAACTATGCAGAGGCAGCAGGCGCGGGTACTGACCAGGATATCTGCGGCGTATTGGTGGCTACCTTGGCTGGAAATGCGGCGACGATCGGTATCGGCAAGTGGACACGTATCGGCGGTGCGGGCCGGGCACGATCACCTTTGGCGATGCGAATGTGTACAACACGGCCGCAACCGCAGATGTTTATGGCGCTTATGTCTTCGGTGGACGATCGTTAATGGTGCGTGTACGACCCATGATCATGTTACGATCAACTATGCAGAGGCAGCCGCGGTTCATGAGCAGGATATATGCGGCGTGTTGGTGGCTAACCTGGCTGGAAATGCGGCGACGATCGGTGTAGGCACGTGGACACGTTCGGCGGTGCGGGCCGGGCACGATCACCTTTGGCGATACGAATGTGTACAACACGACCGCCACCGCTGATGTTTACGGCACTGTCGTCCGGTGGACGATAGTTAATGGTACGTGTAAGACCCATGATGATGTTACGATCAACTATGCAGAGGCAGCAGACGCGGGTACTGACCAGGATATCTGCGGCGTATTGGTGGCTAACCTGGCTGGAGATACGCCGACGATCCAGTGTAGGCACATGGACACGTATCGGCGGTGCGGGCCGGGCACGATCACCTTTGGCGATGCGAATGTGTACAACACGACGGCAACCGCTGATGTTTATGGCACTTATGTCGTCCGGTGGAAGATCGTTAATGGTAGGTGTACGACCAGATGATCATGTTAGGATCAACTTGCAGAGGCCGCAGACGCGGGTACTGACCAGGATATATGCGGCGTGTTGGTGGCTAACCTGGCTGGAAATGCTCGAACGATCGGTATCGGCACGTGGACACGTATAGCGGTGCGGGCACGGGCACGATCACATTTGGCGATGCGAATGTGTACAACTCGACGGCAACCGCTGATGCTTATGGCACTTATATCTTACAGTGGGAGATCGTTAATGGTACGTGTACGACCAATGATCCTGTTACGATCAACTATGCTGAGGCCGCCGCCGCGGGTCCTGACCAGGATCTCTGCGGCGTGTTGGTGGCTAACCTGGCTGGAAATCAGGAGACGATCGGTGTAGGCACGTGGACACGTATCGGCGGTGCGGGCACGGGCACGATCACCTTT
>CAVQAB010000031.1:0-79707 GCA_963710385.1 uncultured Bacteroidales bacterium
ATAAATTCAGCATGGCGGCCTAATTTCTTTCCAGTGAAAATTCTGTTTGTAGAGAAATAAATGAGTTCTTTGGGGTCTTGTAAAAAAATTGGCTTCCGCCGAAATATTTGTATTTATCCAGTGTGTAATTTACTGGAAAACCAAAAAACTTCACGAACTGCCTGCATCCGCAGTATTATATTAAGCTGAAGAGGGAAATTACTAAAAAGGCCAAAATATGGGAATCAACACTAGGGATATCACCATTACCATTAAGCTTAGTGGTAATCCTAGTCTGCTAAAATCGGTGTATTTATACTGACCGATGGACTGTACGATCATATTCGTTTGGTATCCTATGGGACTGATGAAACTGCATGCGGCAGCTATGCATATCGCAATAACGAATGGTCTCGGATCGTATTCCGATAATTGGGAGATAGACAGGGCTATCGGAAATACTAAAGCCGCAGCAGCATTGTTGGTTACCACTTCGGTTACTACGGAAGTAATTATATAAACAATAAAAAGTAAACCAAGAGGGCCCATGAATAGCAGATTGTTCAGTATGAAGTTTGCAACAGTATCGGACAAACCGGAATTTCGAATGGCATGACTGACTCCTATAGAAGCAGCAATTGTGATCAGGATATCCCAGTTTACAGATTTCGTATAACGTTTGGAGGAAGGAAATTAAACCAGACCATGAGCACCATGACTAATCCAGCTACCAGAAGCGGATTAAAAGCGCTATTTTCAAAAATGTCAAGACTGGTAGTCAGAATGGCACCACACAATAGTGTAGCCAACAAAAGATATGTTATTACTGCTTTTCTTTTATCGACATTGAATTGGATCTCCCCTTTATCAGAAAGCAAATAAAAAACCTGAGAATCGCTCCAGCTAGGAACAAAACTGGCATCTGTTAGCAGCAGTAGGGTATCTCCTTCCTTTAACCTAACCTTATCAACTTCCTGATAGATTTGGTCTCCATTGCGATAAATAGCTAGTACCACACTGTTGTAACTATTCAGGAAATCGATCTCATTCAAACGTTTCCCCACTCCCGGAAACCTTGCTGAAATAATTGCCTCCACAGTTTCCAACTTTTCATTTTTATGATGGTCATATGCCAGCTCAAGCTTATGTAGGGAAATGCCTTTGATGGACCTGAGGGTTTCCAGCATGATAATAGAGGTATTCACCAATAATTTATCATGCTGACTCACGTCCAGATTTGAATAGTCCTGTAGATATTCTCCATTTCGAATAACAGCTGCCAGGTTGATATCTTTGAAAACGCTTGTCTTCAAAGAGGAGTACTTCTGACCCAATAAGTCAAAACTATCAATAATGATGGCTTCGAAAAAGAAGAGTTTTTCGATCTTTTGAGAGTCATTGTTATCGAACTTTTTTAGCAAATACTTGCTGCTAAGGACCAGGTAAATCAGACCAGCCAAAAAGATAAAAATTCCAATTCGGCCTGTTTCAAAAAAACCCAGACCACCCATATCGTTCTCCAGTAACAGGCCGTGCACCAAAAGATTTGTGGAGGTGCCAATAATTGTAAGTGACCCACCCAGAATGGTGATGAAGGATAGGGGCATCAAAAATTTGCGGGGATCCATTTTCAGCCGCTCACTCCAGTTCTTAATCAGTGGAGCAAAAATAAGTACAATGGGGGTATTATTCAGAATGGCGGAAATCGCACCAATGGGGGATAGAATGGAGAGATAGAGTTTGCTGTACTTCTTCTTTTCACGTGGTAGAAACAGATCTGAAAATACTTTGAGAATCCCAGAGGTTCTCACCCCTTCACTAATGATAAAGAGAAGTGCGATAATCAATACCCCCTGGTTAGAAAATCCCGATACTGCCTCCCTTGAATCCACAATACCTGCGGCCATAAAAATAAAAAGGCCGGTCAATAGAACAATTCCTGGCCGATGGTATTCGCGCACAAGGGCGAATATGATAAAAGCCAGTACAATAACAACTATAATCTGGTCAAGCATATGGAAGATTCCGCAATGTTTTCTAGGACAGTGAACAAATAAAGATATGAAATAAGTCAAAGATTTCGTAGTTTTCGGGCTATGGAAGATTACAGCTTACAAATTTGCGGGAGCTTGAGGCGGAAGCAATTCATATCATACGTGAAGTAGCAGCGGAATTTGAAAATCCGGTGATGCTTTATTCAATTGGGAAAGACTCCTCCGTGATGGTCAGACTGGCTGAAAAAGCTTTCTATCCGGCAAAGGTTCCCTTCCCTCTGATGCATATAGACTCCAAATGGAAGTTTCGCGAAATGATCAACTTTCGGGATAATTATGCTGCTGAAAAAAACTGGGACCTGATTGTACATTACAATAAAGAAGGATTTGAAAAAGGCATTGGACCCTTTACCCATGGAAGCAAGGTCCATACTGATGTTATGAAAACACAGGCATTGCTTGAAGGACTAAGCAAATATAAGTTCGATGCAGCCTTTGGGGGTGCCCGTACGGGATGAGGAGAAATCTCGTGCCAAGGAGCGCATCTATTCCTTCAGAGATCAATACCACCAATGGGATCCGAAAAACCAACGTCCCGAGCTATGGGACAATTACAATGCACGGATTCATAAGGGTGAATCCATCGGGTATTTCCCATCTCCAACTGGACAGAGCTTGATATCTGGCAGTACATCAGACTGGAAAAGATCACCATTGTTCCACTTTATTTTGCAAAGAGACGACCTGTGGTGAATATGGATGGAACCCTCGTTATGGCAGATGATGAACGGATGCCCGATGAATTTAGGAAGAGAGCAGAGATGAAAATGGTTGTTTCCGAACCCTGGGTTGTTATCCACTTACCGGTGCCATAGAATCGGAGGCCGACACCCTCGAAAAGATTGTTGAAGAGATGATGCTCGCCAAAGTATCTGAAAGGACTACCCGGGTCATTGATTTTGACCAGGAAGCCAGTATGGAGCAGAAAAAGAGGGAAGGATACTTCTAGGTACTTATTTCTAATATTTTTAAAATGACCGAAGATAAAAATCAAAAGAACAATATTCAGGAGTTTCTTGACAGAGATGAAAAAAAGGACCTGTTACGCTTTCTTACCGCTGGATCAGTGGACGATGGAAAATCTACGCTGATCGGACGCTTGTTGTTCGATAGCAAGAAACTTTATGAGGACCAGCTGGATGCCCTTAAGAGAGATAGTGTTAAGGAGGGCCATGCAGGAGGTGAAATCGATTATGCACTGCTTCTGGATGGTCTGAAGGCTGAAAGAGAACAGGGAATCACCATTGATGTGGCGTATAGATATTTTAGCACAAACAAGCGGAAATTTATCATTGCTGATACACCCGGACACGAACAGTATACCAGAAACATGATCACAGGAGGCTCCACGGCTAACCTAGCCATAATCCTCCTGGATGCCACCAAGGGGGTGATCACACAGACAAGGAGACACACCTATCTGATCTCCCTGCTTGGGATAAAACATGTATTGCTTGCTGTGAATAAGATGGACCTGGTGGATTTTAGCCAGGAGAGGTTTGATTCCATCTGCGCGGACTACCGGGCATTTGTAACCCAGCTTGACGTTCCCGATGTGGACTTCATTCCCATTTCAGCCCTGAATGGAGACAATGTGGTGGACCTGTCAACCCAGATGCCCTGGTATCACGGAAGCTGCGTATTGGAATTCCTGGAAAATGTACATGTAAGCAGCGACAACAACTACGCCGACTTCAGATTCCCGGTCCAGTATGTGCTGCGGCCTGACCTCGATTTCAGAGGATTCTCGGGGAAAATATCTTCGGGACAGATACGCAAGGGAGATCCGGTCATTGCCCTTCCTTCCCGAAAACAATCCAGGGTGAAAAGTATTATTACCTACGAAGGTGAACTTGAAAAAGCCCACACTCCCAGTGGCGTGACCATTACCCTGGAGGATGAGATTGATATCTCACGAGGGGAAATGATTGTGCATCCAGATAACTTACCAAGGACTGAGCGTCACTTTGAAGCCATGCTCGTATGGATGAACGAAGAGCCGTTAGACCTTTCTACTCAATTCTATATCAAGCATACTACACAAACTACCAGGGCACAAATCGACAGGATCAGGTACAGAGTGGATGTAAATACTCTTGAAAAAACCGAGGTAACCGGCCTTGAATTAAATGAGATTGGTCGTGTTATCATTACCACAACAAAACCCTTGTTTTTCGATCCTTATGAAAAGAACCGGCAAACCGGATCATTCATTTTCATTGATCCTATCACCAACAATACCAATGCAGTAGGGATGATCATTGATAAACTTGACTCCAGGGACCTGCCCTCCAGGATTACCTCAGAGGCAAAAATTAAAATTGAAAGGGGACAGGGACTCATTGAAAAAACAGAATATTCCAGGCGATACAATCAGGCTGGAGCAACTTTGTGGATCACGGGTCTCCATGGTTCTGGAAAGAACAACCTAGCCTATTCACTAGAAAAGAAACTATTTGACCTTGGTGCTACAATAATCCTTATTGATGGGTTTACCATTCGCTCAGGTCTATCAAAAGAACTTGATTTCTCACCATCCGATCGGGCGGAACACCTGCGAAGGGTGGCCCATATCTGTAGGATCCTGAATGACCAGGGTATTCTTACAATTTGCTCTTTTATATCCCCAGATGCCAACATCAGGCAACAAGTGGCTGAAATCATCGGAAAAGAAAGATTCCACCTTATTTTCATGGATTCGGATATTGAACATTGCAGGAAAAATAAACCGGAACTATATATGTTGTCAGATCAGGGAAAGATTACGGGGCTTCCGGGAGCTGATTTAACATATGATAACCCAACCGATCCAAGTATATTATGCACGCCGTCGAAAAATAACCTCAAAACAATCACAAGTTATTTAGCAGAGAGAAAAATATTTCCTGCATCCTAATGCCGATTTAATACGTATATGCCATCTTTAGGGCCCAATCAATTTAATATAGGATTCTTTGAAGTCTAAGGAGATTTCTGGAATGTCATTTATTCTATAAGGTAATTCGGTCAATAATTACATTAAAGATCAAATTGACCGAATCGATTATACTTATGTTAGACGTGTCTATTTCCAGATCAGGATCTCCTGGAGCATCAAAGGGGGATGAAATCCCAGTGAAATCCTTGATGATTCCGGCTCTTGCCTTCTTATAAAGCCCTTTTGTATCACGTTGTTCACAAACCTCCAGTGGAGGATTCAGAAAGATCTCGATAAAATCTTTATCTCCAATAATGTTTCTGGCAACGTTTCGAATTTCTTCAGTTGGGCTGATAAAAGAACAGATAGTTATCATCCCGGTATTAATCAGCAGTTTGGAGACCTCCGCAATTCTCCTAATATTTTCCAGTCTGTCCTCCTCGCTGAATCCTAGGTTATTATTTATCCCGGATCGAATGTTATCTCCGTCCAACACCTGGCAAAAAAACCTCCTGAAAAATAACTCCTTCTCCAGGTTTGACGCTAAAGTTGTTTTTCCAGATCCTGAAAGCCCAGTGAACCATATTACTTTCGCACTTTGCCTGAGAATTTCTTCTTTTACTTTCCGGTCATAGATCCGGTCAAATACGGGATAAATATTCTTTGCCATCTTAGTCAATCTATAATATTACTAATTAAATATAGCTATTATAGGCCAGAGTTAAAAGCCATCATTCAATCCTATCCGATAGTGGCGAGGTTTTCTCTATGAAGATCAGGGATCATAAGTGTTTTGAGATAAAAATATTTCAGAGCATTAATAAGCTGAAAGTTGTATGCATAAAAATTCTTTGTTAGGTTGATTAGACCCGGATTAAGTTCACAGAATATCAATATTCAAAACGAAAAAACAGTTGAATGGATCAATAATATGAATTAACTTCTAATAGCACAATCGATATTAAAATTGTATTTTTAAAGGTAGTATTCACATTGCCTGTCTTTACATGTATAATTAATGACCGCCAAATTTCATAGCCTTTGCAGAGAAATATCGGCACTAATCGATCAGTGGGAGCCCAGGTTAAAAGCGCTATCAGTCCATGCCATCACTGCCAATCGAAACCGCCAAGGTAGGACCGTTAAACAGATCATTGGGCACATGGTCGATTCGGCCACCAATAATACACACAGGATCATTCATATGCAGTACCAGGGAAGATCCGGTGCAATATCCCGACTATGCAAATCTGGGAAACAATGATCGCTGGATCGCTATACAGAACTACCAGAATGAGGAGTGGGACCTCTTAATCCAATTATGGGCATCCACAAACAGGCACATCGTTCACGTCATAGAACATATCGATGAGAAAAAACTGGATCAGGTATGGACCTCTGCACTTGATGAGGAGATCACCCTGGAAGCCATGATTAAAGATTACCCCAGGCATTTTAATCTTCACGTGCGAGAAATAGAAGAACTTATGCAAATCAAATAGAGCGAACAATATGAAAAGAAGAAAATTTCTGCAGGCAGGTGCTGCCACTGCGGCCGGTACAGCAATCTTGGGACACGCTTCCCATAAACTTACGGCAGCACCCATAGCAACACCTTCAGCAGGTGAGAAGAAAATCAGGCACAATCCCATTGGGGTTTCCTCCTACTCTTTCTGGCAATTCAACGGACCCCCGGAAAACATGCCCATCGAGCTGTGCATCGATCATGCTGCAGCCATGGATTTTGATGGTATAGAACTGTTGCTGGTTCAAATGACTTCCGAGGAGAACAGCTACCTGCAGAACCTGAAGAAAAGGGCTTTTCACGCCGGTTTGGACCTAATGGGCTTTTCAACGCACCAGGGCTATTTGAACCCTGACAAAGCCTACAGGGATGAAAACATTGAATTGACCATTCATCAGATTGAGCTGGCCTATGCATTGGGAATCCCTACCATGCGGTTAAATACCGGTCGATGGGGCACCAGCAAGTCCTTCGACCATCTGATGGAAAACAGAGGCATTGAACCCGCACTGGAGGGCTATACAGAAGAGGACGGATTTAAATGGGTCATTGACTCTATTGCAAAGTGTATTCCCAAAGCTGAAGAGTGTGGTGTTGTGCTGGGTCTTGAGAATCACTGGGGATTGGGCCGGACTGCCGAGGGTGTTCTGCGCATTGTTGAAGAGATCAACTCTCCATGGCTCCAGATTACCATGGATACCGGAAATTTTCTTGAGGATCCTTATGACCAGTTGGAACAATTGGCACCTGGTGCTTTCCTGGTACAGGCAAAAACTTACTATGGAGGTGGAAAATGGTATACCCTTGACCTGGATTACCCACGGATCGGAGAGATCATGAGGCGTCACAATTATAAAGGATATATTTCCCTTGAATTTGAGGGAGAAGGTGATCCGATGGAGGCTGTTCCAAAGAGCCTGGAGCTGTTCCGGGAGTCATTCTATTATGAGATTTAATCCATGCGCTTTTACAGGAGTATTTCCGATTACTACCGGGAAATCTTCCCACTGAATCCACTTCAGGTCCAGTTTGTAAAAGATGAGTCTATCCGGTGCTCCGCATTCATCCATCCTTGATGTAGGTTGTGGAACCGGGGAGCTTTCAATGGAGCTTGCAAACTCTTTCAATCATGTAATTGGAATTGATCTTGATGAGGCCATGCTTGCTAAGGCCAGGGCAGATGCCTCAAAAAGGGACAATATTGAATTCCTGCACATGAATATGCTGGATATTCACAGTCGCTTTAGCCCCAGGGTTTTTGACGCAATCCTCTGCTTTGGGAATACACTGGTGCATCTGGAAAACATTGATACTATTTCTGATTTTTTCAAACAGTCCAGAAGTCTATTAAGAAAAGAGGGGAAGCTGATGCTGCAGATCATCAATTATGACAGGATTCTGGATCTGGGAATCAAGTTTCTTCCAACCATTGAAACCAGGGATATAATGTTCGTGAGGAACTATAAATATTTGAAGGATTCGCATTTGATCGAATTTGAAACCATCCTCACTGTAAAGTCGACAAACCAGATGATTAAGAATCACATTCATCTTTACCCCTTACGTAAATGTGAGCTTGAATCTCTTTTGGATCAAACTGGTTTTAGAACCCTGGATTTCTATGGAAACTTTGACAGAGATCCATTGAAAACTGAGAGTATTCCCATGTTGATTGAAGCCTCAAGCTGATATTTTAAACTCACTATAAATAATCCGAACTCCCACTATATTTTGGTTAAAATCTTGAGCCAACGGATGCAAAGAGTTATATTTATTCGTCCCAACAAAATCATCAGCAATGATCAATTATGAAGCACTTTTTAAAATCTCCTACGGACTCTATGTGGTCGCGTCTGGATCGGAGCAATATGGAAATGGATTTATTTCCAACACCGTCTTCCAGGTTACTTCGCAACCCCCAAGATTTGCAGCCTGCTGCAACAAGGACAACCATACGGCAGGAGTGATCAAATCCACAGCTTGTTTCTCAGTCTCTGTTTTACAAAGCGATACAGCACCGGGGATTATGGGGACATTCGGATATAAAAGCGGCAAGGATATCAATAAAATGGAGGGTTTGGAGATCAGGTATGGCGAAACCGGAGTCCCCATTGTGCTGAATGATGCCATTGCTTTTTTAGAGTGCAGGGTGATTGATACCTATGATGTGGGGACCCACCTCATGTTTATTGGAGAGCTGGTTCAGGCAGATTTGCTTGACCCTGAGAAAGATCCACTCACCTATTTGCATTACAGAAAAACTAAGAAGGGAGTAGCTCCTAAAAATGCACCCACCTATATTGATCCATCCAAACTGGAGAAAAAAGCTGCGGAAGCCCATTACGCAAAATACGAATGTGCGGCCTGTGGTTACATTTATGACGAGGAGAAGGAAGGTAAGAAATTCGAGGAGCTCCCGGACGATTGGGTATGCCCTGTTTGCGGCTCCGAAAAAGAGGACTTTTTTAAAATTTAAAACTATATACAATGGAAAACTCACTGAAAGGAACAAGAACAGAACAGAATTTACTGAAAGCATTCGCCGGGGAATCACAGGCGAAGAACCGCTATGAATTTTTCGCCAAACAGGCTAAAAAGGAGGGGTATGAGCAGATTGCCGCCATCTTTATGGATACTGCAAGAGAGGAACAGGCTCATGCCAAGCGATATTTCAAATTCCTGGAAGGGGGAATGCTGGAAATAACAGCCACCTACCCTGCCGGAATCGTTGGGACCACCAAAGAAAACCTGAAGGCTGCCGCTGAGGGTGAGAATGAGGAGTGGACAGATCTCTATCCCACCTTTGCCGAAATCGCTTTAGAAGAAGGTTTTCCAAAGGTGGCAGCAGCCTTTAAGATGATCTCCAGGGTGGAAGCGGAACATGAGCGTCGTTATCTGAAGCTTACTTCAGAATGTCTCCGAAGACAAGGTATTCATCAAAGATGGGAAGGTATGGTGGAAATGTATGGTCTGTGGTTATGTTTATGAGTCAGAGAAAGCACTGGAAAACTGCCCGGCCTGCCTGCACCCGCAATCATATATGAAGATGCGGGAAGAAAATATCTAAGCATCTTCTCCATATAAGTATTTGCTGCTGTATAAGGTAATGCTTACATTTGGTGCGGTATGATAGATGTAAGAGAGGCCACAAAGAAGGCCACAGAACACCTGAACTCATTCTTCCCGGAAGCTGAAAAAGTACAGCTGGAAGAGGTGGAGCTGACAGATGATAAGTCACACTGGTACATCACCCTCAGCTATGAGGGGATGTCCAATTCTGTGGCAAGTTCACTCCTTGTGGGGAAATCGGTCCGTTACAAAATCTTCAAACTGGATGCCGAAAGCGGGGAGGTAATTTCCATGAAAATCAGGGATATAAAATAGATGGGAGTGAATTAATGGATCACCGTGCTGGGAAATTATATCTATTCCTCCTGATCATTGTATTGTTGTGCTTTGATCGCATTGGTAGTGCCCAGACAGAAGTCCGGGTTTCAGATCCCAGAATTGAATTACGGGAGAACATCATCCACATCTCCTATGACCTTCTCAATAGCACTCCTTCAGATAACTTCTCAATAGGCGTTTATGTCTCTGATAATGAAGGTAGTAAAATATATGCAAACTCCTTAACGGGCGACATCGGAAAGTTGGTGAGCGGTGGTAAGGACAAACATATCCAGTGGGACCTGGAAGCGGATCAAATCTTCATGGATGAAAAAATCTATTTCGAGATCTTTGCCATGACTGTTTCTCCACCCGAACGAGGATTTACTCAAAACTCAGAACCGGCAGAAACTGGTTCAATTGGAGATAATTTCGATTATGGCAACTCCGCAGAAAACTCCTCCAACACCACCTCCTATGGGAACTATGTAAAAAGCTACAGCAGTTTCGGTATTGTTATCCAATCGTTGGTTATTCCAGGATTAGGTCTATCGCGTATGACCGGGAATCCACACTGGTTAAGAGGTCTGGCTGGGTATGGTTGTCTGGCCGGCTCATACTATCTGAACAGGCAGTCTTTAATCACCTTTGAAGGAATTGAGCGTTATTCGGATTTTGATGATAAATATGAGCAACTTCAAAAGTCAATCACCCAGGATAATATTTCAGAGGTCCTTGCTTTTACTGCCATCGGCATATGGCTTGCTGATCTCATATGGAATGTGGCTGGTATTACATCTTTCAATAAGAGATCCTTTACCGGTGAAAACCGGGGCAGAGGCATAGCCATCAGACCAGGTATTGATCCGCTCACTTACGCTCCAGTGGTAGGTATTAAATTCAGTTTTTAGAAACATGCGGATGTATAGAAATTCTATAAAACATATTATAAAATTCATCCTGATCATTAACCTGCTCTGGGGGTGCACCTCTATCTTTTCACAGGAGACAAGAAGCAACAAAGTAGAATTCGCATTAAACAACCTTCCGGATGCTGTGCCTCCCACTATTAAGATATTATCTCCGGTTTTATTGGAAGATTTGAATCATCAGACCATCGCCGGGGAGATAAACCTGGTTGGAGAGGTGAAGGATGAAAGTCCAATCAAGTTTGTTGCTGTAAGTGCTGATAAAAAGGAGATCAATAGTTCAGGTATTTTCTCGGCCAGCGTTGAACTCTATCCCGGGGAAAACCACATTCGGATGGTAGCTGCAGATGCCTATAACAATCTTGAGGAACTATTCATCACCATCGAATACACCCCGCCCGGGATCAACCTGGAATAACCCAATGAAACCTGTAAGAAGAACATACAAGCTTGCTTCTGCATCAGTCCTGATAGGATGTTCCCTGTTCTTATTCCTGGCGGATTCCTGTGAGAATATTGAATTTGAACCCATTGATCTTCTTTACATCACTACAGATTCCATCAGTTCATCGGATAAGGAGAATTATAGACTTACAGGAACCATACTAAATATAGGTGAGAATGACATTTTACAACATGGCTTTTGTTGGTCAGACACCGGAACTCCAACCATAGCCAACTCCGTTGTAACCCTGGGTGAAAAGAGCGCTGTCGGTAAATTCTCAAGTATCATTTCAGGACTTGAATTGAAAACCACCTATTTTGTGAGGGCATATGCGGAAACAGATGCCGGGATAAGCTATGGAAATGAAAAGTACTTTCGCAGCCGCCCTCCCGATATCCCCCCGGTGATCGAAGACTACGATGGGAATGTCTATAAGGTGGTGGTCATTGGGCAGCAGGCCTGGATGGCTGAAAATCTGAGAACAACCCATTATGCTGACGGGTCCCCCATACCTTTGGTTGAAGATGCTGAATCATGGAACGCTATGACAGCAAATGACAAGGCTTATTCATGGTACAACAATGATCCAGACAGCACTGAATCGTATGGTGCCTATTATACCTGGGCCGCTGCCATGAATGGAGCAGCCAGCAGCAACGCCAACCCAAGCAATGTACAGGGAGTTTGTCCCGATGGCTGGCACCTCCCCAGTGATGTGGAATTGAATCAGTTGCAGGTATTCCTTGGCATGAATCCCAATGATGGGAATAACGTAGGATTTCTTGGTACAAGGCAAAGAATCGGAAGAAAATTAAAAGGAATAGGTGTACCCCTCTGGGAACAAAATCTGAGCTATAGTGAGATCAATGAGAGTGGTTTTACTGCCCTTCCAGTAGGCCTGCGGACCAATACGGGAGATTTCCTGAATGTGGGTAAATATACCTACTTCTGGACCTCTTCGCAACATGATAACTCCGCTGCCTGGTACCGCTATTTGCAGAGGGGACACGCTGCAATTCTCCGGGTCTTTATTGACAAAACAAATGGTTTTTCGGTCCGCTGTACCATGGACCTTTGACCCTGGTAAACTCTGTTGGATTATCTCCTTTTTGATATTATCATTTTTTTTGTTTTTGAAGGAGCTTAACAAATTACAAAGAATTCTTCAGATGAAAATCCGGGTTTCTGAGATGGTTGGCAAACCCACATTTAATGTTATTTAACTTTTTATTTAGAGGCAGTTCTCATACATTTAACCATATTCAATGAGACTAATCCAATCATAGATCATGTTTAAAAGCCTCGTCAAGAATGCCTTTCGCAATATCACCCACAAATTTGGATACAGTTTTTTAAATATCCTGGGGATGACACTGGGCATTGCCAGTGCCCTTTTCCTGATCCTGTACGTTTCTGATGAGTTGAGTTTTGACCGATACCATGAAAATGGGGATAGGATTTACCGTGTGCAATCACACATTACTGAAACTGATGATGAGTTTACATGGATCGTCGCCCAGATTCCATTTGCACCCCAGGTTAAGGAGGATTATGCAGAAGTGGAAAATTTTACCCGCTTGTTTAATTTTCAAAGAGCCCTCTTCATCAACGGTGATGTGGAATTTACGGAAGAAGATGTCTATTACGCTGATTCCACTTTTTTCGACATATTTTCCTATGAAGTGCTGGAAGGAAGTACGGAGGGATCGCTGGATATACCCAATTCCATTGTGCTTACCGAGACCATGGCCGGCCGCTATTTCAGCGGGGATAAGGCCCTTGGCAAGACACTGAAGGTTGGTGAGGAAGTATATACCATTACAGCCGTCATTGAAGATGTACCCCGAAATTCCCATCTACTTTTTGATGGACTGGTCTCCCGCAACAGCCTTCCTCAGCAAATGGGCAGCTGGGGCAATTTTGGAGTATTTACCTACCTGTTGCTTCAGGAGGGCGAAGATCCTGCCCAATTCCAGGAAAAGCTAAAGGAGATGTACGACCGTTACATGGGAACTATTTTTGAAAGCATTGGAATTACAGTTGAATATGAATTGATGAAACTCACCGAGATCCATCTTCACTCTGACAATGCCGGCGAGCCTCAACCCACCGGAAGCATTCAGTATGTGATCATATTCAGCATTGTAGCTTTTTTCCTGATCCTTATTGCCACGCTCAACTATATCAACCTGGCCACAGCCAGATCCGCAAAACGGGCCAAGGAGATCAGTCTCCGAAAGGTGACCGGATCGAGCAGGAGGCTGCTGATTTTTCAGTTTTTAACAGAATCATCACTCCTGGCCTTCATCTCCCTTGCCATCAGCGTGGTACTTCTTGTGGTTTTATTGCCTCAACTCAATATGCTCTCAGGTAAGAGTTTTACCCTGGAGATCCTTTCCAGGCCCGTTTCAATCCTCAGTCTTATTTCGATCATGATCCTGGTGGGAGTTCTGGGTGGAATCTACCCTGCCATCTACCTTTCGAGATTTTCGCCGGTCATGGTCATGAAAGGGATCACCCAATCAGGCACCTCCAGGGGGATCTTCCGAAAGGTGCTCACCATTGTTCAGTTCACCATTTCCGGAGTGATGATTGCCTGCACCCTGATTGTCATCAACCAGCTTGATTACCTGCAGAATAAGGACCAGGGATGGGACATGGAGGGGGTAGTCAGGCTCCTCCTGCCTGACAATGAGCGGGTTGCAGCAAATGCGGGTATTAAAAGAAAGCCTGCTGGAGAATCCACAGTTTGACCATGTTACCCTCACAAGCAGCGGAATTGGAAATGGATCACCCAAGGTGCTCTTCAATATGGAGACTTCCAACGGGATGGAGACCCGCGGAATTAATTTTGTAGTGGTGGATCATGATTTTATTGAAACACTGGAAATACAGATGGCTGAGGGAAGGGATTTTTCCAGGGATTTTATTGGTGATACCCTATCGGGAGTGATTGTCAATGAAACGCTGGCGCAGCGACTCAACTGGGACGAGCCCATTGGAAAAAGGGTTGAGCTGGGTGATGGCGCACAGATCATGGCCAGGGTGATCGGGGTGATGAAAGATTACCACCAGACCGGCATGTACAATGAGGTGGAGTCTCTGATGTTGCTATACAGGCTCGATAATCCTATTCTCTATGCTAAACTGAATGGTGATACGGAAACCGCCCTTGCATTTATGGGAGAAAGATGGGAGGAAGTATTTCCTGATAAACCCTTTGAGTACACTTTTCTGTCGGACGACTTCCGGGAACAATTCAGCAACGACCGGAACCGCCGGGCGGTCTTTGCCGGATTCACCATCCTTATCATTATTATTGCCTGTCTGGGACTTTTTGGTCTGGCATCCTACACCACAGAGCGCCGTACACATGAAATAGGAATCCGCAAGGTATTCGGGGCGAGCATTCCCAGGATCCTTCGGATGATTTCCATGGAATTCCTGATCCTCATTGTGATCGCTTTTGCCATTTCAATACCGGCAGTCTGGTTCCTGATGACTGACTGGCTGCAGGACTATGTTTACCGGATCGAAATCGGACCCCTGGTCTTTCTGTGGACCATCCTGCTCATTCTGTTACCCACAGCCATTACGATCAGTTACCAGTCCTATAAAGCGGCTACGGCAAATCCAGCCGACTCCATGAGGATAGAGTGAGTAGTCATAAGATTGCTTTTCAAACTAATGTCTCTTCGTAATGGTGCCTATGGTAGTCGTGCATTGCGAAAAGAGAGAGTCGGAAGACCTGGTTACTATTTCCAGATGCAGCATCTCTGAACAGATGCTGTATTCATCTCCATTGAAGTCTCAAATCCCAGGTTTTCACCTTAACTTTCCAACCTTCTTAAAACTGTTGCGTCCTTATTCTGAAGTATAAATGGAAGAGACGATAAATATCAACCACAGGGTGATTGAAAAATGCCTTGATGGAGATATAAAGGCCCAGTACCAGTTATATAAGCAATATTCAAAAGCCATGTATAATATCGCAAGCAGGTTCCTGAACAATAAAATGGATGTGGAAGACATTCTGCAGGAGTCGTTTATCACAGCCTTTCATCGCTTGGGTGAGCTTAAAAATAAGGATGCCTTTGGAGGCTGGCTCAAAAGAATTGTCATCAATAATTGTATCAGCCTGCAGAGAAGAAAGAAAATCCAGTTTGAAGAAATTGACGATTACAAATTGGAGGATGGTTATGAGCTGGATGAAGGATTGCCTGAATCTTGACCCCGCCCTTGTGCATAATGCCATTAAAGAATTGCCGGATAAAGGACGGGCAGTGCTTGTGTTACGTGCACTTGAAGGTTATAAACATAAGGAGATTTCAGAAATCCTGGATATTTCAGTCTCTACCAGCAAAACACAGTACAGCAGGGCCCTGGCCCTGCTAAACAGGAAATTAAAGGGTAAAGTATATGAGGACGGATCTTGAAAAATACCTGCAGAAGCGAAGAGAGGATCTGGATGTTGAATCGCCCGACGATCAACTTATTTGGGAAGGTGTCAGAAATGGCTTGCATTCTTCTGATACACGCGTAGAAAAGAAAAGTGTATTGATCCGCATAAGAAATATTGCGGCTGTTGCTGTCATCGTTCTGAGCCTTGGGTATATCCTCACAGATATAATAAGGGGACATGGACCAAACCATGAAGCAAGCCTGGCACAAATCGATAAGGAACTGGGCGCACGTGAGAAGGAGTACCGAACACTGGTAAGTTACAAGCAGAAAGAGATTGGATCATTCAATCAAATTGACAATATCATTATTGTGGAATTGCTTGAAGAGATACAGAAACTTGATACCATCTACGAGCAAACCATAAAGGATCTTGGTGAGCTGGGTTATAATGAAAGGGTCATCAACACCATATTCGATACCTATGAAAAAAAGATCTACCTGCTCGAATTGATCATCCTTGAAAACAACAAAATCAAAAACCATGAAACTGATGAAAACTTTTTTCTATAGCACCTTAGTAGTCATCCTGTTCCTGTCAACCAACCTTGAGGGGTACGGACAGGCAAAGACGCTTCAAAAAACCTATGGCTGGAAATATGATATGAATGAAGATGGCAGGTTCACTTTCAACAATTATGATTGTGATCTGACAATTCATACCTGGGATAAGCCTGAAATAGAGTATAAAATGTCTGTTGATGCTACACTCAGAACTGGAGAGGATGCTGCCAGAATGGATCGTTATATTAATGACCTTGATTTTTCTCACTCAGCAGGCAGTGTGGAATTCAACAACCGATTCTGGACAAGCAGAAAAAATATCATGGGGAAGAAAACCATTGATTTGAAGGGGAAAAAAACCATTCGTTATTCTTCTTTTAAAATGAAAGGGGAATTATGGATCCCTGCAGGCTGTAACCTCAATCTGAAATCAAAATACTCCGGTATTGAGATGGAGGATGCCAATGGTCGTGTGAACCTCGATTTATACAATGATAAACTATTTGGAGGCCATGTGAATGGAAATATCAAAATTGCAGCCAAATACAGCACCCTGGAGTTTAAGGATTTGAAAGATATTGAGGCCGATCTGTACAATACGGATATAGAAGCCGGCGATATTGGGAACCTGAAAATTACTTCAAAGTATTCCACCTTCCGATCCGGTGACGCAGGAATTCTGGATATAAACGCCTATAACGATAAGTACTTCTTTGGAAATACCAGGGACATCAAATTCGTGGATAAGTACTCCGATCTGACTGCCGGGAACTCCGGAAACGTTGAAATGGAACTGCTATAACAGCACCGTCAATTTCACCAGCGTAAAGGATGCTGATCTGAAGTCCAAGTATACGTAAATACGAGATTGGGAAAGCCAATAATCTCAATATATCGGTCTCATATAATGATAATTTCAAGATTAACTCTCTCAAAACACTCAATATACAGGAGACAAAATATGGAACCTACAAGCTTGATGAACTACTCAGCTCTCTGAGGATGGATGATGGTTATTCTGACAAATTCATCGTATTAAAGACCAGTCCGGAGTTTAAAGGCTTGAAAGTGAACGGCAAGTATGAGAAGATCCAGATTGCCACCGGAATAAACTTTGATTACAGATTTAAAGCCAATGTCAAATACCCCAAATTTGATATCAACGAGGAGGCCCTGACAACGAAAATAAAGATCAAAGAGAGCTCTCAATTGGAGATGGAGGCCTTCAAAGGAAACGAAAAGGAGGGAATGCCCGAGTTTATTATCAACGGTTATGATATGGCCCTGATCATTACAGAGTACCGTTAAAGCTCTTGTCTTTAAACCATCCCGTGGTCATATTAACTACCTATTACAATTTGACTATCTTTTTGGTTGTTATAAAGTCCTTGGATTTAACAGTGATGAAATAGATTCCTTTGCGATAGGAAGAAAGATCTATTTGATGTGAGTTACCCTCCATAAAAGCGCTGTATGCCTTTTGACCATTCAGCGAGCTTATCTCAACCGAAAGTTGCCCCATATGATCTGTTTCAAGAGTTAATATGTCGATAACAGGGTTGGGATAGATTTTTAACCAGGATTGGCTTAGTTCTTCAATATCAGTACCACAAGAGTTGCTGCACTCAGTTGTAAAAATGACATTTGGACTAGACGATGTATCAACAATGACACCCGAAGGCGGGAAGGGCATTGTCCATACACATACCTCAGTCAGGGTAGGCATGTTACTCAATTCAATTTCACTGAATTCAGAACTCTCAGAGCCCAGTGCTGTATTCTTTGAAATGTCCAGACAGGATATCAGATTATTACCACACCATAAATCTACCAAAGAGAGATTATTTGTAACATCCAGACTGGTTAATTGATTGATGTCGCACATCAAAGATTCTAAAGCGACATTATTGGTGACATCTAAAGTGCTTAGTTGATTGTCGAAGCAAAACAACAGTGTTAAAGCTGTGTTAGATGAAATATCCAGAGTGTTCAGTGGATTCATGGAGCAACTTAGAACTGTTAGTGCAGGATTGTTCGATACGTCAAGATTGGATAATAAATTTTCATCACACCACAACTCCTCCAGGGATGGATTATAAGACACATCCAGGCTGGACAATTGGTTGTTGCTGCACCATAAATCATATAAGGCAGGATTATTTGAAACATCCAGAACGGTTAGTTGGTTATCACCGCACCACAATAGTTCCAGGGCAGGATTGTTTGAGATATCCAGTGCAGATAATTGGTTACCTAAACAGACCAGGTCTGTGATCAAAGTATTATTCGAAACATCCAGGCTGGTTATTTGGTTATTCCTGCACTGCAATATTGTCAAGGCACTGTTTTTTGAAACATCCAGATTGCTTAATTCATTCATACTGCACCACAATTGGGTTAGCGCTGTATTTTTTGAAATATCCAAAGTTGTTATTTGGTTATTGCTGCACCACAGATCATCAAGGAGGGTATTGTTGGATACATCCAGACTCGTTAATTGATTGCTGTTGCACCATAAGGTTGCCAGGACAAGGTTACTTGAAACATCCAGGCTGGTTATCTGATTATTTCCGCAGTCAAGTGTTTCCAGGTAAATAAATGCTTCAATTCCTGTCATATCTGAAATCTCCAGACCTGAGACATCTAGAGTAGTAACTGCCTCTGCTTCACTCTGGCTAATCACCCCGTCTGCATCAGTGTCTACTCCCTGATCAATTAATGCAACCTTGAGATTGGCATCCACAATGTTGACTGCATCGATTTCTGAAGTATCCACCACAGCATTTGCCAGGGTGGCACTCCATGTAACATTGATAGGATCACATGGGGCGTCATTGTAAGAATATGTGCCATTACATGAAGCTCCATCTACTGAAAAGGTTCCTTCGATCGAACCTGTACTGCCATCAAAAATGCTTCCTAAATCTTTCGTAAAGGTCCGGTTCGTAATACTGATTCCGTATGAGGACTGGGTCATTGAACCTGAACAGCTCCCTGAAAAGGTTAGCTTGACTCGCAGGGTGTCAAGTTGTGACTGCTGACTCACATAAAACGTCACATCTCCTGATGGGGTAGACCATGATCCTGTCTGTATGGGCTGACAGAATGAAATGATCGGGAAGCATATCCAAAGGATAATGCATAGGATCGAACAAGTTACTTTGTTTTTCATGTTGATGGATTGCTGGAGTGTATTATATAAAGTTAAGAATTGACCATGAAGAAGTCAAGTTTTTATTCCTATTGAGTTATCCCACAATAATTAGCTTCGTAAATCTAAAGGAGCAAAAGGTTCTTTTTGATTTCCCTGTGTCGAAGTCTGGGCTTTGGGTCCAAGGGTTCAACAAGTGATACGCAATATTTCTTGGGGATACTTTGTATAAAATGGGGCAAGTAGGTAGCCTGAAATTAACACCGCATGTGTTCCTCAGGAATTACTCAATAATCGTGTTAAAGAGCAATTTAAAGGTACCGTCTGTCTGGTTCCGGTGCTGGGTCCTGAAACCAATCAGAACAATTTTGCCCTCGCCATATGAAGCGGTGAGCATGGCAGACTTTTTAGCAAGCCAATCTTCTCCGTCCAGCCATCCGCTTTTTAGCAGGTTTTCATCTTTGTACCTGACAATGGTTTCATAAGCCTCATTGTTTCGGCCGGGGATGATTTCGAAAGCCGGGCTTGACCGGAATACCACGAGGCCATGATCTGGCATACCATATGCCAGTGGATGGGTATTGTCTATATCCACCCTGATGGTTGATCCGGGGCAAAATAGTTCATTTGAATTCAATCCCTGAACCGAATTCCAAACATCCAGATCAAACTCATTTACTACAAATTCATAGGAGTCACCCAGGGCCACGAGTGTCCCGCCCATCTTTACAAATTGCCTTAAATTTTCAATCCCCTCATCTCCAATTCCACTTCTGTACTCTTCAGGATACTCCTCGGGCTTATACCGGCTATTCTCAGGCACTTTTCCTGTAATGGCTTCCGGTGAATCATCAGGTAAAATGATGACATCGAACTTCTTATTCAAATCTCCATCCTTAATTGCTTCGCTCATTACGGTTGTGTATGGAAAGGAGAAATTCTCAAAGCAAAGCCTTGTCCAGCCCTCATCCATATTGCCACCAAAATAGCGTTGAAACAATCCGTGTTTTCCCCTTTTCACCTTGTGAATCCCCTCTCGCGGAAGGCTTTTCAATTCCTGAAAGTCCACCCCCGTTTTTATGGCGATATCTGCCAGAACCTTCTGAGACCCTTTTCCCAAAATAAAATCACCTGCCCTGTATTCAAGAAATGGTTGATCCAGCCTCTCTATTTCAATGCCCTGGTCCAGTAGCAAATTCACTGCCTTGAATGCAGCGTTCTGCCTGCCGTCTAGAATATATCCCACAGAATTAACTGATACTTCTCCTTTCATGGGCTCCAGCTCCTTCAGAATTTTAAAATCACCTTCCACAGGGATGTCCACCGGATCCACCCTCACCCCCATAAATTCAAACATGGTATGTGTGGCCAGGTCATAGGGGTAAATGGGAGTTCCATCATCCCTGCGGGTCCATGCGTTATCCACATAATGAGTCTCTACCAGCAAATTACGGATCAATCCCATTTTGGGCTGGGCAAGTGAAATGACATAGGATCCGCCCGGATAATGCATTCCATTCACATGAAATTCGGTTTCTGCCTTCTCTATTTCGATACCAGAACGGAGCAATGTGTTAATCATCTTCACCGAAGAAAGATGATCATGCTGGTCAGCAGGAATTATGACAGCCTTGATATCCCCCTCTGCGCCTCTCTCTGTCTGGTTCTTTGCTTTCAGGTAGGCAGTTTTGAGTAAAGTTTCTTTATTTTTTGCAGCCATATCCAACAACGACCAGGCAGCGGATTTCTTCTGTTCAACAATGGTCCGCAAATGCCACCATCCACCCGGCCAGGGATTGGGGAATGTGGATTGAGCTTCATATTCAGGAAACATTCTGGCCCCGGCTTTGAGTTGTTCCGGATGGATATATACAGGGGTAGCCATCCTGGTATTGGCAGACTCTGTAAGCATTCCTGCAATATTATGAAATGGGGTAATCCAGTGCCAGCCAAAATGCCCCCAGCCGGCAAACTGGGCAGCATTTAACACACCCTGGAATCCCTCCTCCTCCAGCCTGTAGGCAATGTGTGATCCATACCAGCTGATTTCCCTCCAGACCAGCGGATCTGCATAGGGACGAATGGGATCACAATAGGGAGGCACGTAAAAACGGGCACCATAGCTCCCCATGTGGTGATGGTCCATGTAAGCCTGTGGCACCCAGTCCACGAACATGGCTTTTGCGGCATATTTTGACTCCTGGAGATTCAAATAATCCCCGTCCCGGTTGTTATCATGCCCACAGTACTTATGGTATAGATAGGGCATGCTTAATCCCTCATATTCTGTCCCAACCGTCTCCCTGTACCAATCTGTGATCATCACCTGGCCATCCGGATTAAAGCTGGGGATCATAAAAAAAAGTACACTGTCCAGTATGCGTAAGGCATCTGCATCATTTCGGCTCAGCAGATCAAAGGCAAGTTCAGGGCTCATCTGGGTCCCGCCCACCTCCGATGCATGCAGACTCATGGATTGAAATACCACCGCCTTACCTTCCCTGATATACCCGTCAATCTCCTCCTGAGATATTCCACGCGGATCTGATATTTTCTTGTTGATCAACTGCAAATTATCCAGGCCGGCCAGATTATCAGGAGAGGTGATCAGCAGCAATAAAAAAGGGTGACCTTCTGAGGAAGGGCCCAAATTCATTACTTTCATCCGGTCACTCTCCTGTTCCAACAGGTAGAAGTATTCAACAATCTTATCCCAGCGTGCCAGCTCTCGGTCCGTGCCCATCTGGAATCCAAAAAATTCCTCGGGAGATGTAATTGAGACCTGGGCTTTCACTTCTGGTGCGAAGACCAGGTTTAAAAATAAAAGAGCTGAAATAATCACTGACCTTGAGTACCTGGGATTTAACTTCATGTTGGTTTCTTAAAAATGTTAGCATCCCTAAATTTATCCTTTTATTTATAATAATCGATTCAACTTTGTTGATTACATTGAAGAACATTTAATCCTTTGTTAAGATGCCCTTACTTATTGTTCTGAGTGCGGTTATCCTGCTTCTGTTGCTGATCACAGTCGCCAAGTTTAATGCTTTTATTGCATTCACCATTGTATGTCTTTTCGTTGGCCTCACCATGGGAATATCCCTGGAAGAGACCATCGAGGCGTTGAAGAAAGGGATTGGAGATACCTTAAGCCTGCTGGTATTAATACTTGGATTTGGAGCAATGCTGGGGCGAATTATTGCAGATAGCGGAGCAGCCCAGCGGATTACCCAAACCATGGTTTCAGCTTTTGGAGTCAAAAGGGTCCACTGGGCTTTAATGATCGCGGGTTTTATTGTAGGGATCCCCATGTTCTTTTCAGTGGGATTTGTGATCCTGATCCCCCTTGTCTTTACCCTGGCTGCATCCACACGTTTGCCCCTTCTGTTTGTGGGACTCCCCATGATCGCCTCTTTGTCAGTAACACATGGTTTACTTCCACCCCACCCTGCACCAACGGCCATTGTCGATATGTTTGGGGCTGATATGGGTAAGACCATGTTGCTTGGAATATTGATTAGTATCCCTACCATCATTATATCTGGCCCCCTCCTCTCTCCCCGGTTTAAAAAGATAAAGGCAACACCCATGGAAGATTTCACCGGAACTGCACCACTTGAGGAGCATCAGCTTCCTTCCAACTTTATGAGTATTCTGGCAGCATTGATGCCGGTAGTTTTGATTGGTTTTTCAGGAATTGCCCTTCAGTTTATTGACGAATTGTCTCCACTCTACCCTTTTGTAAAGGGAATAGGCGATCCTGTTCTTGCCATGCTATTTTCGGTCCTGTTTGCTCTTTTTACGCTGGCACTGCGGAATGGCAGAAAAATCGCTGATGTGATGAATGACCTCTCTCATTCTATTTCAAGCATTGCAATGATCTTGCTTATTATTGCAGGAGCCGGCAGTTTGAAAGAGATACTGGTGGTAAGCGGCATTAGTGATTACCTTGGTGAATTGCTGCGTCAATCGGGGGCATCCCCTCTTGTTCTGGCATGGGTCATTGCTGCAGTAATACGCATATCCATCGGATCTGCGACAGTAGCTGCAATGACTGCAGCCGGAATTATGCTGCCCCTTGTTTCTGATCCTTCTGTTTCCCCGGAGTTAATGGTGCTGTCCATTGGCTCAGGAAGCTTAATCGCCTCTCATGTAAATGATGCGGGATTCTGGATGTTCAAAGAGTACCTGAATCTATCAGTAAAGGATACGCTACTCACCTGGACCCTCATGGAAACGATTATTGCAGTGCTTGGATTACTGTGCGTTTTACTATTGAATTTATTTATATAGGACTAATAATATTGAATGATGAATCAAGTTGAAACCAAAATCAGGGCATTGGGTCTGGAACTGCCTCCTGCTCCATCTGCAGCAGGGATCTACCATCCAGTGGTTATTACCGGAAACCATCTCTATGTTTCAGGACAAGGTCCGGTAAAAAGCGATGGAACCCTTATTAAAGGAAAAGTTGGAAAAGAGCTTAGCCTTGAACAGGGACAGCTGGCTGCGCGCCAGGTTGGATTAACCATGCTATCTACCATCAAAGCCCAAATAGGTGATTTGAGTAAGATTAAGCGGCTCATTAAAACCCTTGGAATGGTCAATTGCCATGCAGAGTTTGAACAACATCCGCAGACCATCAACGGATTCAGTCAGCTGATGGTGGATGTTTTTGGAGAAGAGAATGGCAAGGGAGCCCGCAGTGCTGTAGGCATGTCTCTTCCGGGGAATATTGCTGTGGAAGTGGAGTGTATTTTTGAATTGAATAATGAGATTTAAATAGGGAGAGCCATGTGGTATAAACCTGCCAATGAATCTTCGATTTCCACTCCAGCGGTGCTGATATTCCCCGATCGCGTTGAAGAAAACATCCGGCGTATGATAGCCATTGCAGGAAGTGCTGAGCGTCTTCGGCCACATGTAAAAACCCATAAGATTGCTGAGCTTGTCCGGCTACAGGTTCAACATGGCATCAAGAAATTCAAATGTGCCACTCTCAATGAAATGGAGATGGTAGCCGGGAATGGAGGGATTGATATTCTGCTTGCTTATCCATTGCTTGGTCCGGGTATCAAGCAGTTTTACCAGATAATGGAACAATTCCCTGAGGTAAAAATGGCTGTAACCGTCGATTCTCTAACAGCCTGTCGTCAATTGTGTGATCAAGCTGCCAGGAGCAGGAAGCCATTGAATGTATTTGTTGATCTTGACAATGGGATGCACCGCACCGGCATTGAGCCTGATAAAGCCAGCCACTTATTGGATTTCATCCTGGATCATACATTTCTCAGCCTGGAGGGTTTTCATATTTATGACGGGCATATCCATGAAACTGACATTTCAGATCGGAGAGCCCATTGCCACAAAGATTTTGAAGGGGTAATCAGGTTGGTTCGCAGCTTGGAGGAACAAGGCGTGCTGGTGAAGGAACTGGCCTGTGGCGGAACCCCCACGTTCCCCATTCATGCCCTGCACGAATCAAGGACTTTATGTCCCGGGACACCTCTGTTTTGGGATGCCGGTTATAGCAAGTCCATCCCTGATCTCGATTTCTTACCTGCTGCAGTTGTTGCAGGGAGGGTAATCAGCAAACCCCATCAGAATGTTTGTTTCGATCTGGGTTACAAATCCATTGCAGCTGAGATGGCTCACCCAAGGTTGCATTTCCTGGACCTGGAGGTTAATGAAATAATCAATCATAGCGAAGAACATCTTGTGGTTTCCACCGAAAAATCAGCAGATCTTTTGGAGGGGGACCTGATCTATGCCCTGCCCACCCATGTTTGTCCAACCATTGCGCTTCATGAGAAGGTGTATGTGGTGAAAGATCAGCAGGTGGTGGATACCTGGGAGGTTGTAGCCAGAGGTCGTAAATATGCATATTGAATCTGAAAGATATGAGTACTGCAAATGATCATCCCATACTCTGTTTTGATTCCCACCTGGACATATCCATGAATGCCATGGAATGGAACCGTGACCAGCGCTGGAGTGTAGCGCAGATTCGGGAAAGTGAAAAAGGGATGACCGATAAACCCGACAGGGGACGAAACACAGTATCATTCCCGGCCCTGAGAGAAGGCAGGGTGGGATTAGTGGTGGCCACTCAAATTTCCAGGGTGGTAAAACCAGGCAGCCCTTTCCCGGGATGGTATTCCCAGGAACAGGCCTGGGCACAAACACAGGGACAATTACAATGGTACCGGGCCATGGAGGAGGCAGGAGAGATGAAGCAGATAGTTCATCAGGAATCCCTGGCAGAAAGCCTGTCTCTCTGGGAAAAACCTCACGAGAAAACACCCATTTGCTATTTATTGAGTCTTGAGGGTGCCGATTCCATCATCTCCATGAAACATCTTGAACTGGCATATGAGTACGGACTGAGGGCAGTGGGCCCCGCCCATTATGGCCCGGGCGTGTATGCCAATGGAACCGATTCAGATGGCCGGCTTAATAAAAAGGGAGTTGAGCTACTCAAAACCATGGAGCAGCTCAATATGATACTGGATGTCACTCACTTGAACGATGAAGCGTTCTGGCATGCAATGGATTGTTTTAAGGGCCATATTTGGGCCAGCCATAACAATTGTCGCAGGTTTGTGGACCACAACCGACAGTTTAGCGATGAGATGATCCTGGAGTTAATCAGCCGTAATGCGATCATTGGTGTCGCATTGGACGCCTGGATGATGGTTCCTGACTGGATCAGGGGGAAATCTGATCCAAAAGCCCGAAATGTCACACTGGAGATCATGGCCAATAACATCGATCATATTTGTCAGCTGGCCGGGAATTCGCTTCATGCCGGTGTGGGGAGTGATCTGGATGGCGGCTACGGCACTGAACAGTGTCCATACGATCTGGATACCATTGCTGATCTTCAGAAAATTCCAGAAATTCTTGAATCGAGGGGTTATTCAGAGGTCGATATTCGCAATATCATGCACAGGAATTTCATAGGCTACCTTAAGGAATTTTTTTAATCAGCCAATTTTTGAAGGTCGATACAAACCATTTTTTCTAAATCCCTTATGATTAATTTCCCTTGACTGAAGGCCAGTGGAGACCAGGCCTGGGTTTTGCTGGAATCAAAAAACGAAGCCTTTCCAACTTCTTTGTAACCCTCTGGAGATGGCTCAATTAAATGGATATCGCCATTTTTTCCGTTTTGATTAATGATGAATCCATTGACCAGTATTAGGCCACCCAATTCAAAATCAGGAGCCGAATCTTTCTCCCATACTACTTCTCCATCCAATGTTAAACAGATCATTTGGTTCGGATTCTTGGTATGATTCAGGTATAGATGGTTTTCGAATAATACTGCAGGATGAATTTTACTGCCCGCCTCTTCAGTCAGAAACTGTTCCTTCACTAAAAATTCAGACCCATCCTTTGTTATTTCCAACATGATAGAAACCGGATCATAGTCCCTGCCAAAAGAACAATCGGTAAGGAACAGTCTTTCATGGTCAATGACAGTGGCCGGGGTGATGGTTGCAAAAGAACGAAGTCCGTCATATTTCCAAAGCTCTTTCCCTGAATTCGCATCAAACGCTACCACCTCCTGAATTCTGGTGGAATCTCTTCTGTCGTAGGGACTGATCATAATCACCTGGTCGGTTCCACCGAAACTTGCCAGGGTTGGAGAGACGTGGAAAGTATAGCCACTCAGAGGCCGGCTTTTCCAAACCAGTAGACCGGAAATTTTATTGAATGCAGCCAGGCCCGCTAAGGTCCCCTGAGGAGCAACAATCACAAGATCCTGATGAATAAGCGGAGATTGAGAGATTCCCCAGGTGGATAATTCTCCATCAAATTCTTCTAAAAGATTGTGCTTCCAGAGCGGTTCGCCACTAGCCTTGTGAAAGCAATATAAATGACCATGTGGACCCACACTCCAGACATACTTTTTATCAACCGTTGGCACAGCTCTGGATCCGGGGAATGGCAGCTCGCCTTTGGCCTCATAGGAATAGCTCCACTTCTCCTTTCCGGAAAGTAAATCTATGCACCTTAAAACGTCTGATTCGCCTTTTATTCTATCTAAAATATATACTTCATCATCAAAAATACTTGCACCCCCATAACCTTCTCCCAGAGGGAAAGACCATAACTCCTTCGGCCCCTTATCTGTCCAGGTTTCCAGGATCTTTACGTCCTGTATAGTTGCATTTCTGTAGGGTCCCAAATATTGATTCCAATTGGAATGATGAACACAACTTTGAGCCAGCCCCAGGCCAGCCAATAGTAAAAAAACAAGCTTTAAACTTCTCATATCAAAATAGTCTTAGGAGATTTGCGACAAAGATATTCAGCTCCTAAAAATAATAATTAACTTAACAACCCCTAAAATTGGATTAATTTTAATGGAAGCATATTACATTCTGATCGTCAGCGTCCTTTTCCTGTTGGCCATCTCAATCCTAATTGTTGGAGTAAGTAATGATGCAGTAAATTTTCTTAATTCTGCCATTGGAGCAAAAGCTGCGCCTTTCAAGATAATTCTTGCAATTGCAGGTGTGGGTGTCCTGGTGGGGGCTATTTTTTCCAATGGAATGATGGAAGTGGCCAGAAAGGGGATCTTTAATCCGGAGTTTTTTGCCTTCAGTGAAATCATGGTCATTTTCATTGCTGTGATGCTTACAAATATCCTGCTGCTCGATTTTTTTAATACCGTTGGACTGCCCACCTCCACTACAGTATCCATTGTATTTGGAATCCTTGGGGCTGCAGTGGCTGTTTCCTTATTTAAACTCATCACGGGCCGATATTCCAATTGATAGCGTGGGCTCCTACATCAATATTGAAAGCTCCATGTTGATCATTGCGGGAATATTTCTATCTGTGGTCATTGCATTTAATGCGGGAATGATCATTCAATGGATCGTGAGGATTGCTTTTTCATTCAATATTAATAAATCAGCAAAATACTGGACCGGCGTCTGGGGTGGAATAGCCATTAGCTCCATCCTATATTTCCTCCTGATCAAGGGTGCCAAAGGATCCACGCTTATTTCTGCTGATATGTTGGCTGTAATCAAAGCCAACACCACCCGAATCCTCTTGATCAGTTTTGTGGGCTGGACCCTCCTTTTCCAGATTCTGGCTCTATTTACCAGGATCAACATTTTAAAAATTATTGTTTTGGTCGGAACATTTGCACTTGCCATGGCCTTTGCCGGAAACGACCTGGTGAATTTCATTGGTGTGCCTCTGGCTGGATTTGAATCCTTTAAAGCTTTTATAGCTTCAGGAGCCAGTGATCCGGGCGGTTTTCTTATGGTGGCACTCCGCGAGCCTGTAAGTACTCCGCTATTTTTCCTGATTGCAGCAGGTCTGATCATGGTGCTTACGCTTAGATTCTCAAAGAAAGCCAAATCCGTTACAGCAACAACCATTGATCTCAGCAGGCAGGATGAAGGTTCAGAACGTTTTGCATCCTCATCCCTGGCCAGGTTTATTGTGAGACGTTCGGTTGAAATAAGCAATGGTTTTATAAAAATTACACCTCGCGCAATAACCAGATTTGTTGAAAGCAGGTTTGATGCGGAAAAAACGGTGGGTGACAAGCAAGAGAAGCTTGCATTCGACCTGGTTCGGGCCTCGGTGAATCTTGTTGTTGCCAGCATCCTGATCGCCATAGGTACATCCCTTAAGCTTCCCCTTTCCACCACCTATGTAACTTTTATGGTCGCCATGGGAACCTCTCTCGCAGATGGTGCCTGGGGAAGAGAGAGTGCCGTTTACCGAATTACGGGAGTACTTACTGTGGTTGGTGGATGGTTCTTCACAGCCTTCATTGCCTTTATGGCATCATTTCTCATCGCTTCGCTCATCTTTTTTGGAAAACTGCCGGTCATCCTGATTCTCCTGGGGCTCTCCATCTATATTTTATTAAGGACCCATGCTTTTCACAGGAAAAGAGCTAAGAAAGAAGAGAGGATTGATAGTGAGATCATTACCGCTTCTTACGAGGTTCTCAAATCATGTGATGACGAAGTTAGAAGTTCAATTCTCAAGGTCTCCAGGGTGCTCCATCTTACCTACTTAAATTTCTCCAAAGAGAAACATAAAGAACTGAAAAGCCTTAAAAAGGAATCCAAACACCTGAGTAAGGAGATCAAAGAGATACGCGACAATATTCCTGATACATTAAAGAAATTTGCAGAAACAGAGTTGGTGAATGGCCACCACTATGTGCAGGTGGTTGACTACATGAAGGAGATGTGTAATTCCTTGAATCATATTGTCCAGCCGGCATTCAACCACCTGGACAACAATCACCTGCTTGATAAGGAACAGGTGGATGCATTGAAGGAATTTAATGAACAGATCAGTGATTTTTTCAATTTTGTTCTCAAACTATTGAAAAACAGAGAATTTAATGATCTGAATAAGCTGGCCCTTCGTCGTGATGAGATGATTAATCAGGCCAATCACATTTTTCTGAGCCGGATCAAGATCCTCAAGAAAACCCAGAAAGGCATCAAGCAAAGTATAACTTACATGGAGATGCTATCTGAAACAAAGAGCTTGTTGCTGAATGTATTTCAACTGGTGAAAGCAGATATAAACCTCCTCGAATCCATTACACCTGATGAGGTAATACTGGAGGAGGAGGTATTTGATTAAGCCCTTAAATTTTCGGTTTCCACCCTGGTTCGTATTCACGACCCCAGAGTTTCATGGCATCCCTGTCGTACATGCTTCCTGAAACATCATCAATATCGAATCCCTTACCAATCCGATAAGCAACATTTGAATAATGTACCAGGGCCATGGAGATAGCACCATCCTCAATGGGTGCAGTAAGTTTACCATTGCCACGGATAACTTCGAGAAAATTTTCCACATGTGCTGTGGACATATCCCCTCCTCCGCCAAGTGCCATTCCGGATTCATTGGAGCTTGATTTGCTGTCCTTCACAATCTTTCCAGAACGGTCATATAGGATATACTTCTCACGGTTCACAAAAACAGTTCCTTCACTTCCGAAAATGATGGTTCCCCGTCCGGTTCCATAGGTGGAATATCCATTACGGCTTTTCCCATCCCACTGAATAACTTTGTTTCCGGCAAACCTGTAGGTTGCTTCCATTGTATCATACATTTCCCAACCATCATCCAGGAAATGCCGTTTTTCAGCTTCCACATCAACGCGGTTGGGATAGTCCACCTGAAGTGCCCAGCGGGCCACATCTAGCTCGTGGGTCCCATTATTTCCTGATTCTGCTGTCCCATAATCCCAGCCATACCAATGCCAGTTATAGTCCCAGGTCTCTTCAGTATAATCACGCCTGGGTGCTGGTCCCTGAAAAAGTTCCCAATCCAGACCCTCACGAACCGGAACGCTCTTCTGAACCGGAACCTCACCTCTTCTAGCTGAATAAAAGGCAACAGCCTTATAGGGCGTACCTATGACTCCATCATGGATTTCCTTAATGATTTCAATACTGTGATCGGAAGAACGCTGCTGATTTCCCATCTGAACAACTTTATTGTATTTCTTCTGAGCAGCTACGATCAACTTATTTTCAAACATGTTGTGACTGCATGGCTTTTCCACATAGACATGTTTCCCGCCGGTCAGGGCCATAATTGCACCCGGAGTATGCCAGTGGTCCGGTGTGGCATTTACAATGATATCCACTTTTGGGTCTTCAATTACCTTACGGATGTCGTTTTCCAATTTCGGATTATAGTCAATTCGTTCCGAAAACCTCTTGGCAGCACGTTCCCGCTGGCTTTTCATTACATCGCAAAGGTAGAGCAACTCAACATTGTTTTCTTTTTTGGAAAAAGGGTCAAGATATGCTCCCAACCGCCGACCTAATCCAATGATTCCAACGCCTAAGCGATCGTTGGCTCCAATGATTCGGCCGTAACTACGGGCCGACATTCCCATGGCAGATCCGCCAACAGTGACACCGGCTGCACCGGCAGTAACTTTTCTTAAAAAATCTCTTCTGTCTGAACTCATATTAGTTTATTTATTTGGTGTTAATTTAATCATTTTATTTTCTTTCCTGAGTATTCTTCATTCTCAGGAACCAAACAATTCAGATACATGCGCCAAATCTTCCATAATAGGTAATTGCTGCGGACATTTTTCTTCACACAAACCGCACCGAACACAGTTTGAAGCTCTTTCAACTTCACTGAGCAATGCTTTGTATCTCATTTTTGCACTTGGATCGTTTAACATATGGTGGTCATTGCACAGGGAGAAGTTACGGGGAATATTGACACCCTCGGGACAGGGGAGGCAATATCCACAGGTGGTGCAATTCACCCGTTGAAGCTTCTTTATGACCTGGCTCACCTGTTCAATGGCATCTCTATCTCCTTCGGTCCATTGAGCATCAGAAACATTTTCTGCCAGCTCCAGGTTCTCCTTTACCTGATCCAGTGTTGACATACCACTTAACACCACTGCTACTTCTGGATGCTTCCACAACCAGCGGAATGCCCAATCCACTTCTGTTCTCTCTGGAACCTCCTTACGCAAAATCTTTCTGGCATCCTTTGGAAGACCGTTGACCAGTGATCCGCCCCTGAGGGGTTCCATGGCCACTACCGCAAGCCCCTTCCCGGCTGCATATTCAAGTCCCTCCTTCCCTGCCTGAAAATGTTCATCGTAGTAGTTGTACATGATTTGGCAAAAGGTCCAGTCATATGCATCTACAATCTCCCTGAATAAATCGACTTCATCATGAAATGAGAAGCCGGCATGGCATATCTTCCCGGATGCGATGGCCCTGTTCAGAAAATCAAATACATCAAAAGCGACCAGTTTGTCCCACGATGCACGGTTCAAAGAGTGAAGAAGGTAAAAATCGATACACCCGGTTTCCAGTCTGTTCAGCTGTTCTTCCAGGTACAGGTCCATCTCTTCCCTTGATCCCACCAGCCAGGCTGGAAGTTTTGTAGCCAGGTAAACCTTTTCCCTGTAGCCTTCTTTAAGTGCCCTGGCAAGAAAGGGCTCACTTGAACCGGCGACAGAAAAACTTTCCGCATGATAGGGGTAGGCGGTATCAAAATAGTTAACACCCTGATCGATTGCAAGACGGACCATCTCTGTTGCTTTTTCCTCATCGATGCTGGTATGATCACCGCCAATGACCGGAAGACGCATGCACCCAAATCCAAGGATGGAGATCTGCAATCCGGTCTTTCCAAATGCTCTGTATTTCATTCCCGCTATATTACGAATTTTTTAAGTTTTATCCAGATTCCAGCTGTATCACATGAAAGACATGTACACTATAGAGGCTCCTTTTTTCCATGTTGTACAAAATGATATTTCGGCGGTGGGCACCGTTGTTATTGATTTTAAGAAGACCCTGGCAGCGAAAGATGTTGCAGGAATGAAGTGGAAGCAGGTTGGTTTAATCCGAATCTTACCGCTTGCAGTATGGGATAAAAGTGTCCAAATGGATCTAAGGTTTGCTTATTAATACAATTACGCTCATTTTTGTATCCAGAATTAATCAAACGTGAAATAAACAGCAATTATGAAAATATCTTTGGATAGAAGAGTATTTTTAAAGACCTCAGCAACAGGTGTTTTGGGAATTGCAGCCTTATGTCAACTGGGGTTATCTTCGTGTGCTGCTGTCGACAGAAAAAGCTTTGGTGTCGGGCTACAGCTTTATACAATTCGTGTTGCGACAGCATGGGTTGAAGAAGCGACCGCAACATCGAATCATACAAAAAGATGATTGCTGACTGGAACGAGGTAGGCCGCATCATGAAAGACGTCGGGATTCAGTTTGGCTACCACAATCACAATTTTGAATTTGAAAATATTGACGGAGCTTATTCCCTATTATGACATCTTCATGCTCGAAATGGACGCAGATTTAATTAACGATGGAAATTGACCTTTTCTGGGTAAGCAAAGCCGGTCAGGATCCAGTAGAGATGTTTAACAAATATCCGGGCAGATTCGCAGCTGTTTCACATGAAAGATATGTATACTGAAGAGGCTCCGTTTTTCGATGTTGTGAAAGATGATATTTCAGCAGTGGGTGACGGTGTTATTGATTTTAAAAAGATCCTGGCTGCGAAAGATATTGCAGGAATGAAGCACCATTTTGTTGAGGATGACAACCAGGGAAATGGGAAACCATTTAAAGCACTGGAAACCAGCATAAATAATCTTACTACCGATATTTTACTCTGAGCATCCCACCAAATCATTGAATGAAGTGAGATTTGATGATAATACATTTATGAAGGAATCATTTTCTGGTATGATCGTCGATGATTCCCCGGACGATCATTGTATATTCGTGAAGGATCCCAATCAATTGAGTATTATGAAACCAAAGAAGAATCACTCATTGAAAGGGTCTACTACAAGGACATGAAGTCCATTGAATATCAGTAATTCCATTCCCCCCAGATCACATTCCCTGTAACAGCCCCTCTGGGCTTATGTGATAAAATTTTCCGCCCGGCCATCGAAAAGAATCATCCCGGTGTCGTATCGTAAAGTAGCCATCGCCACTTCACAGTCAACGTTATGGACCATGCTTAAACAGCAAGTGTGATGATCTATACTAGCGACTGAAGACGGCCTTGTTAAAAGAATTGCAGGATTACGATTGTGACAAATAATACTTAAACTGGGCTCAACAGCAACTAGAGCCTTATGAACAGCATAGGTGAAAGCCAGGTGCATTTGAAATCCCTAACAACCATATTGATGAGGATTGTGATGGTATTGCATTAATCATCGATGCAGACAATGATGGATATAACTCGGATGAGGATTGCGATGACCAGGATAGTCTGATTAATCCTGGGGCTATTGAAATACCTAACAATGATGTTGATGAGGATTGCGATGGAATTGCTTTGTACATCGATGATGATGATGATGGATACAACTCTGATGAAGATTGCAATGACCTGGATAGTCTGATTAATCCGGGAGCTATTGAAATACCAAACAACGATGTTGATGAGAATTGTGATGGTATTGCATTTATCATCGATGCAGACAATGATGGATATAACTCAGATGAGGATTGTGATGAGCAGGATAGTCTGATTAATCCTGGGGCTAATGAAATACCTAACAATGATGTTGATGAGGATTGCGATGGAATTGCTTTGTACATCGATGATGATGATGATGGATACAACTCTGATGAAGATTGCAATGACCTGGATAGTCTGATTAATCCGGGAGCTATTGAAATACCAAACAACGATGTTGATGAGAATTGTGATGGTAATATTCTGATAATCAATGAATATGACGCAGATAATGATGGGTATAACTATGATGAAGATTGCAATGACCAGGATAGTCTGATTAACCCGGGAGCCATTGAAATACCCAACAATGGTGTTGATGATAACTGTGATGGTATTGCTTTAATCATCGACGAAGATGATGATGGATATAACTCGGATGAGGATTGCGATGACCAGAATAGTCTGATTAACCCGGGGAAACTACTGAAATACCAAACAATGATATTGATGAGGATTGCGACGGTATTGCTTTAATTATTGATGAAGATGACGATGGATATAACTCGGATGAGGATTGCGATGACCAGAATAGTCTGATTAACCCGGGAGCCATTGAAATACCCAACAATGGTGTTGATGATAACTGTGATGGTATTGCTTTGATCATCGACGAAGATGATGATGGATATAACTCGGATGAGGATTGCGATGACGATGACCAGAATAGTCTGATTAACCCGGGAAGCTACTGAAATACCAAACAACGATGTTGATGAGGATTGCGACGGTATTGCTTTAATTATCGATGAAGATGATGATGGATATAGCTCGGATGAGGATTGCGATGACCAGAATAGTCTGATTAATCCGGGAGCTACTGAGATACCCAACAATGATGTTGATGAGGATTGCGATGGAATTGCTTTGTACATCGATGATGATGATGATGGATATAACTCTGATGAAGATTGCGATGACCAGAATAGTCTGATTAACCCGGGAGCTATTGAAATACCCAACAAACGATGTTGATGAGGATTGCGACGGTATTGCTTTTATTATCGATGAAGATGATGATGGATATAATTCGGATGAGGATTGCGATGATCAGAATAGTCTGATTAACCCGGGAGGACTACTGAAATACCTAACAATGATGTTGATGAGGATTGCGACGGTATTGCTTTAATACATCGATGAAGATGATGATGGTTATAACTCTGATGAGGATTGCGATGACCAGAATAGTCTGATTAACCCGGGAGCTACTGAAATACCTAACAATGATGTTGATGAGGATTGTGACGGTATTGCTTTTATTATCGATGAAGATGATGATGGATATAATTCGGATGAGGATTGCGATGACCAGAATAGTCTGATTAACCCGGGAGCTACTGGAAATCCCCAACAATGATGTTGACGAGGATTGCGATGGTATTGCTTTAATCATTGATGAAGACAATGATGGATATAACTCTGATGAGGATTGCAATGACCAGGACAGTCTTATAAACCCGGGTGCGATTGAAATCCCAAACAACGATGTCGATGAGGATTGCGATGGTATCGCCTTAATCATCGATGAAGATAATGATGGATATAACTCTGATGAAGATTGCAATGACCTGGATAGTCTTATAAACCCGGGTGCGATTGAAATACCCAACAACGATGTCGATGAGGATTGCGATGGTATTGCCTTAATCATCGATGAAGACAATGATGGATATAACTCTGATGAGGATTGCAATGATCAGGATAGTCTTATAAACCCAGGTGCGATTGAAATCCCCAACAACGATGTCGATGAGGATTGCGATGGTATTGCCTTAATCATCGATGAAGACAATGATGGATATAACTCTGATGAGGATTGCAATGACCTGGATAGTCTTATAAACCCGGGTGCGATTGAAATACCCAACAACGATGTTGATGAGGATTGCGATGGTATCGCTCTTAATCATCTGATGAAGATTAATGATGGATATAATTCTGATGAAGATTGCAATGACCAGGATAGTCTTATAAACCCGGGTGCGACTGAAATACCCAACAACGATGTGGATGAGGATTGCGATGGTATTGCTTTAATCATCGATGAAGACAATGATGGATATAACTCTGATGAGGATTGCAATGACCAGGATAGTCTTATAAACCCGGGTGCGACTGAAATCCCCAACAACGATGTCGATGAGGATTGCGATGGTATTGCCTTGATCATCGATGAAGACAATGATGGATTTAATTCTGATTTAGATTGCAATGATCAGGATAGTCTTATAAACCCGGGTGCAACTGAAATCCCCAACAACGATGTCGATGAAGATTGCGATGGTCTTGCTCAAATCATAGATGATTATGATGAAGACAATGATGGATTTAATTCTGATGTAGATTGCAATGACCAGGATAGTCTTATAAACCCGGGTGCGATTGAAATCCCAAACAACGATATTGATGATAACTGTGATGGGAAGGTAGATTGGGAGGGAAAGGTCATGACTGTACACGGGCTCATTCCGGCCGATTCGATGGGTATTACACTTCCGCACGAACATTTATTGATTGTGCACAAATGGAATGAAAGGGATCTGACCGAGCGAAGAAGACTGCAATCTCTGAACTACAATCATTATGCTGGCGGCAGGAGGCAAAACACTAACCGAGATGACCACCATCGGGATTGGGAGGGATCCTGAAGGATTGAGGCGGATATCCGCAGCCACCGGTGATCAATGTGATCATGGGTACTGGATATTACAAGAACAACTGGGTCAGGTGGAACATTCCCTCTAGAATTATACCATAAACCATCTCACAACTCAGAGAATCAATGGTCTCATGACATTCTTGAGGGGATCAACGGTATCCATGTCGGGTGTAATTGGTGAAATAGGGATCAGCAGGCCAATGACAGATTTTGAAGAGAGGGTAGTCAAGAGCTGGCAGCTCACGCTCAGAAAGCCACCGGCGCAGCGATTAATGTTTGCATTTCGATGGGATTAATCATCGGTGAAGCTTCGGATCAAGTACATCACGCGACTCGATGTATTGGAAAGTGAAGGGGCCGATCTTTACTCGGGTATACATCAGCCACATAAAATAAGACTTATGGAAGTAAAAAAATCAATATTCAGGAAGAGGCTTTATTGAAAAAACTATCCGGTTGGGTGCAGCCGGACTGATTGCTCCTGCTAAATATTAATATTTTTCAAGCCAATCCATCCCAGCCCGTTACTTTCAGGTGGAATCAGTACCCCGTCAATGATCTGAAACATCCCACCAAATGGATCATCAATAATATCCAGATGTCCATCCAGATCTGCGTATTGTATGTTTGGTCTGCTCAATGCAAAATGAAGACCTGCGGCAATTCCCAGTGCGGATTCATCCATACAGCCAACCATAGCGCCAATGCCGGCAGCTTTGGCAACCGAATTGATATGCATTGCATCCAGGATCCCGCCAGTTTTCATGAGCTTAATGTTGATCAGATCAGTACACTGTTCCCTGGATAAATGGAATGCATCTCTTAATGAAATGAGGCTTTCATCGGCCATGATCGGTAAGTCTGATTTCTGTGTAATAATCTTAAGCATTTCGAAATCGTTCTTTTTGGTTGGTTGCTCAAACAATTCGATGTTGGCCATTTGTACACCTTTGAGAAAGTTCAGGGAGTCTTGCAGGGAATAACCCTGGTTGGCATCAAAGCGGATTACCACATTTTTTCCGACCGCTTCCCTTAAACGGTTTATCTTCTCAATATCTTCAAGCAGATCATTTCCTCCCTTGATCTTCAATATTTTAAATCCCCTCTTTAAGTAGTCTTCAGCAAAGACGATGGTGGAATTGATAGACATGATCCCGATCGTAACACTTGTGGGCATAGAATGGCGATACCCTCCGAGCAACTTGTACAGGGGAACCCCGGCTTTTTGGGCAATCATATCGTGAAGTGCCATATCGACCATCGCCCGTAAAGAAGGAAATTCAGGGATATTTGTTTTAAGTGATTCAAGGAGTTTGGCATACTCAAATACATCTTTCCCGATCAAAAAGTGTTCAATCCGTTTGTCATAACAATTTAACACACTGGTAGCAGTTTCCCCGGTCACTTTTGGATCAGGTGCCGCACATCCCCATCCCTGGATTCCATCTTCAGAGGAGATATTCATAAAGACGCTTTCACATTTGTCCACAGAATCATATGCAATGGAGTAAGGCTCTCTTAATCTCATTGTTCTGAAAAAACAATTCACATCCTTTATCTTCATGACTTTCTAGTACTTACGTTGATATAAATCCTCCAGATTACATCTTTTCACCTCTTCCACGAACCGAACTAAATGCGCAATCATGATTTCCCATAGCTTCTTCCCTTTTAAACCATCAGCTTTCATTGGATCCCCCATGATACCAGACTCAGAAATGATCTTTGTCCGAACATACCAGGGAACTCCCCGCTGAGAAGTGAAATCAAGATAAGAACTTCCAAAATTCATGGTCTCATTTATAATTTCTTTCATCCTTACTACTTCAGGTCGCAAAGCAAGGGTAGTGCTTGTTTCGATTTCACCGGCATGGATATCATTGGGAGTGTCGATCAAATTGAATAAATCAGTGTCACTGGTCTCACCAGATTCCACACAGACAAAGATCCCACTGTCCCGATTAATTTTTTGAGCAGCATAAAGCAAGGTGGGTGAATTATCCCCATGGGCATTTAAGATGATCAGTTTCCTGATACCGTTCTTTACAAGACTCATTCCAATGTCATATACAAGCATTGAAAGGGTATCATTGGTAATGCTGATGGTACCCTTAAAATCTTCATGATGATAGGCAACACCATAAGGTATCGCCGGCAATACAAATGGTTTTGGATTACTGCAAGCCTCTGCAACTGTCTTTGCCAGATAAATGCTGTCATAATAATCAACATCCAATGGAAGATGGGGTCCGTGTTGTTCGATGGAACCGCAGGGAAGTATGGCAGTATCTACTTTTTCCAGCCTTTCTTCAATCTCCTTCCAGGTATAGGATTCCCAGTTTATCCCGGATGTCAGATCAGGTTTATCTCCATTTACGACCAATACTTCAAACGGATAAGGAGCTGATTTTTCAATTTCAGCCGAAATATCCATATCAATCCACTGTTTCTTGTTTCTTTTAACTGCCCCGCCAGTGTTTTCCAGGTATATGGGGATAAGTTGTTTATATAGCTCGATGGGAATGTCATTGAGTGCACTCCGAGTATTGTCAAACCTCATCTTCAGTATATAAGGGTGCTCCCGGGAAAGGGAAGCATTGGCCGCATTTTTCGGAATCAGATTCCTTTGCACCATCATAAAATATAAGTGTTGTGCATCGCTCCCGATCTGTTTTACTCCTGAAGATCCGGTTTTTGAGATTGCTTCTGAGATTTGACGGGTTGTATATCCACATGTTGAAGCCGATTCGTCCAGCACTGAAAGCATGGAGACTATTCGTCGGCATTTCTCACATTTTCCACATGGATAAGATCGGTTCTCCTTCATGCTGGCCGCATGGCAGGAAACTTGCAGCGACTGCAATTGTGGATATCGTTTGGCCAGGATCTTTTGAATCAGGATTTCTGAAAGACTCCGGAGGATAGAGAACTGGTAGGTGCTCCATCCTTTCTTTGTATAATAACGTGTTAAAGCATTGTCAAAATACCTGCTCTGGTCGTACAATGCCTGATAGTGAGTGATCCCCGCAAAACTTGTTTTAATGGTAGTATCATATTCATTCCCTACGATTACATTTCCCGCGCCCAATTTCCTGGCTATTGGCAAAGCTCCGAATATGAAAACTCCTACTGTCCAAAGTCTGACAGGATAGATATCAGCCCGGATTTTTGAGAAATCCTTCCGGATACAAGGCATCTGACGTATCATCCAGTTGTAGATCCGATCACTGTTGCACCAGACCTTGCGGCAGTTCGGTTCTGATGCGCTCAGGTATTTGTATGCGTTAATAGCAGTAAACCAATGTCTCCCGGATTCATTGATGAATACCGGAACAACTTCTTTCTTTAGCTCTTTGAGCAATCCATAACTTAACAGGCTATCTTTACCGCCGCTGCTCAGTATCACGTATTTTTCCCTGTCCACATCAATATGGGTCCAATCCATAACCATCCCGTCGTATTTACTATTTTCGAAAACTACCCGGGCTGCTGTATATCTCTTTCTTTTTTCCGGCAATAATTGGTTAAATGGTGCAATTAGAAACTCATTTGGCATCAGAAATTTATTCACATAGATCTCCCTGGAGGTGTTTTCCATCATGTCCAGTATAAATCTTTTGTCAGTATCATCATACAAGCCGTCAAAAACAATCTCTCTGCAGAACAATCCGTAGTTTAAAGCAACCTGAGCCACCATCATGGATGCCAGGTACATTGATTCAGCGTTTTGTTGAAAGACAGCGTCTGAATAGGAGTATATTAATTCTTTCTGATGAATCTCACCGGTTTGCAATGTTAAGGTATAGGTCGCTTTGACTCTTTTCGACTCCACAACCAGATCTCCAACCTTCAGAGAATCAAAAAAGAGAAGCGATTCAATTCCAGGTGTGCTCATATCGGATATAGGGTTGGATTAGTTTTGTCAATTCTTCGGCACCAAATTCAAGCACATCAAATGCCGGGACACCCGTCTCTTTTTTTATTCTGGCACACTCTTCTTTTATCTCTGAGAACCTCATATTTTCATGATTCACGGTAATTGCAGAGACCTTCTTTCCGGAAACAACCTCTATGGCAAGTATCTGATGGTTTAAGGGATGTATTCTGGATCCCGGGAATCCATCATATTCTGTTCTTCGGGGAGCATGTTGAAGGATTACTAAATTTGGCCTCCCTGCTGCCAGTAACTCAAAGCCACCCGGATAGGCCGGATTAAGCAAGCTTCCCTGTCCTTCCAGGACGATCACATCTGGTTTTTCAATTTTCCAGGCTTCATGAATCGCATGTTCGATTTCACCAGATACAAAATCATTGACCAGCGAATCCAAAATGATGGAATACTTTGCGCCCTGCAACCATGCTGTTTGACCAGTGCCTATTAGTTCTGCTTTGAAGCCTTGTTTTCTCAGGGAGTGTACGAATTTCCAGGCGGTAGTTCTTTTCCCGACCGCTGAATCAGTGCCAAGTAAAGCAATCTTCAAGCATTTAACCTCATCGATCTTGCCACTAAAAAAGTGCAACTTCTTTGTTTCAGGTGGTTTCCTTATATCAGTTATTTTACACCCATACCTGTCTGCAAGCTGCGTCAACGCTTCATTGTCTGTCAAATAATCATGTAGTCCGCTGAAAATATCCAGACTTGCTTCCAGGGCACCTTTTATATCATGAATCGCACTTACCGGCAGCCGGCCACCATCAGGAGCCAGTCCAATGATAAAACTAACTACCTTTATGTTTTCCTGAGCAGCCAGATTTAATCCATCACTCAGATCACCGACAACAGGTATTCCATTAGGTGCTCCGTCCAGAATGACTCCGGAATCATTTCCCTTATACCTTGAATCAATTACTGCAACAATCTTAAACCGCTCGGTAAACCTGACCAATCCGTGGGCCGTTTTGCCATTGGTTGTATTGAAACAACCTTCACAATAGACAATTGCATTATTCGTTTTATTCATTGTTTCCAGACTATTTTTTTCCTGTTAAAATCGCTACATATCTGTCAGGTTCGAGTGCTTTCTCACTATTGAGTTCCAGTAAAGCAGCTAATCCTGCACTTGCTGCCGGAAGCACATGCAATCCTTCCATTTCTTTCAGAATGCGTGATAACCTGCTCATTTTTTCATCACTGATATTATATGCCAGACCACCTGATTGCCTGATGGCATACAAAGCTTCATCTCCGTCGAAGCTATGCCAATTTATAAGCGGCTCGTTTATCTTTGTTTCTCTTATCTTTTCAGGAATAAGATCAATACAGTTTTCAAGTCCCTTCTGAAAAGAATATATAATAGGGTTTTTATGGGTCGATGATGCAGCCAGCATCAAAGGGATTCGTGAAGTTTTACCTCGTTTGTGCAAATTGACAAATCCCCTGTATATGCCTGCAAGCAAAGTGCCGTTAGAAACCGGGACTGCCACTATTTTTGGCGCATCACGAAGGACATCATATATTTCATTTGCAATCTCCGAATAGGATATCAGCTGCAATGGTGTATTTCTGCCACCCGGATTGGCATCATACCATTCGTGATCGATGGCTTCCTGTATGGAATACTTTACAGACTCCTCATAACTTCCCGGATGTCGCATTACCACTGCACCATGCTCTTCCATGTCCGAAATTCTTTTCGTATGGTAGTTTTCGGGAATGTAGGTAATACATCTGATACCGGCCAGTTTAGAAGCCAGGGCCATGGCTGCTCCATAGTTCCCGCAGGTGGCAAGTGTAATGGTTTCATATCCACGTCTTAATGCATCATGACACTGGTTAAAGGCTATCCGGTCCTTTTGTGTCCCTGTGGGATTGCTTCCTTCAAACTTTAAGTAGATCTGTCTGGCGCCATGCTCTCTTTCCAGGTTCCTGGCCCTTGTGATTGAGGTATCACCAATTTCGAGGTTCATTATATCCTCATAAGATTCAATCCTGTCAATAAGGGATAGGGAAAGGTCCTGAGTATGTGCACTAAGGAGTAAAGACTCCTGCGACACACCATGAGTTGCGGGGATTGCCCCATCGAGCATCACCTGTGTGGAGGGAATTTCATTCATTTCAATCGGTTGTGATTACATGATCATTAAAACCACACCTGCTAATTGGAATATTGATAGACCCAAAAAGTGACTTGTATGGATAAAGATCTGTCTCTAGAACTGGAGTCACTGAAAGAACTGGAATTTCAGATTTGCACATCAATTCGTAAGCATTTGATCCAATGGATAATTCTGCAATTTCTGCTTCCGACTGTGTCATTAGGAACAGCAGATCAGGATCGATACTTTTTTGAGCAAGAAATAATCTCATCAACTACTCTATTTTCTGTGATGATCAGTTTCGTCCGGCAGATTATATCATACTGAGTAAACAGTTTCTTAATATCGATCAGCCGTTGTCTATATGCTGTCTCAAGCTTAGATCTGCCGGGAAGAAGAATGGTACAAACTGTAACCATAGCTTTTAGCAATGCAGCTATCTCAATTGTTTTGGCCAGTTGGATGCTGACCGAAGCTGAGAGATCAAGTGGCAATAAGATGTGCTGATGCAATGGGATTCTGCTTTTGCTTGTGGTTAGAACCGGAATTACTGATCTTTCTATTACCCTGGCAGTATTAGACCCCAGGGAGTGTGTTATTCGATCAATGGAATCAGATCTTCCCATGATGATTAAGTCTACATCTAATTCCATTGCCATTTCCAAAACCTTCCGTTGGACCTTCCCTGTGGAAACTATAAGCTCAAATGACACACCATCATTCCCGGAAAGAATTCCATTAACTTTTGATGCCAGCTTTAATTCCGACTCACGTCGGACCTTCTGTTCGGCCTCTCTGGAAAAGAATTTTCCACTTATAAATCCGGGTTTTTCAATCACATGCAAACAGGTGATCATACCATTAAGCTGCTGCGCTAAACTGTTTTGCCTTCAACAGCGCAACATCAGATTGAAATCCGAATGAGACAGGGACAAGAATCCTATACCTATGCATGGAATCATATTTCCATTGTGACCCGCTTTTGATGTAAGGTCACTTCGCTGGACCAATTCTTTTAGGAATCAGTACTGAGAAAAGGATGCTAAGCACCAGGGTACCGGCAATCACATATAAGGAATAAACAGGTTTGTAGCCAATATGGGCCAGCCATTCATGAGCAATGAGTTTTATACCCACAAAAACCAGCAGCAGGGATACACCAACCTTTAGAAGGTAAAACCGATCGACCACCTTGATGAGGAGAAAGAACATGGAACGCAATCCAAGGATGGCGAAAACATTTGAGAAAAATACAATATACGGATCGCGTGTAATACCGAAAATTGCTGGAATTGAATCCATGGCAAAGATCAAGTCCGAGAACTCAATCATTACCAATACGATAAACAGGGGTGTAAAGTATATGAGCGAATCCTTCTTAATAAAGAAGCGGTTGCCCACGTAGCGTGGAAAAACCCTGAACCGTTTTGAAAGGAACCTGACTATGGGATGATTTTGAGTTTGAACCTGGGTCTCCTTGTTCCGGTCCAGGTACATTTTAACACCCGCATACAAGAGGTAGGCTCCAAATAGATAGAGCAACCATTCAAAACGGCTGATGAGGGCTGAACCTGCGAAAATAAATATGAACCTCATAACAATAGCCCCCAGGATTCCCCAGAAAAGCACATGTTTGTATTCCGATTTCCTCACAGAGAATGCTTTGAGAATCGCCATCATAACAAACAGGTTGTCAATGGACAATGATTCTTCGATCAGGTAGCCGGAGATAAAGTTTATGGCAAGGTTTTTCCGCAATAAAAAGATTCCCTCTTCATAGCTGCCTTGAAACGTTGTTAAATAGGGATAATATTTATCCAACACCTGGATGAGTTCATCCATGGAGTTGATCCCATAAATAAAATCTCCATGAAGCCTGAGAAAGAGGGAAAACATAAATGCCAATGAGATCCAAATGCTCGTCCAAATGGCTGCCTCCCGAATTGATACTTCATGGCTTTTTCTCCCCACCACAAGCAGGTCAAACATCAGAATGCCCAGAATGACAACCAGAAACACTACGAAGAATAGCGTATTGCCAGTCATTGTTGATTTAATTTAAGAAGTAAAGAAAAGATATGATTTAAGCGTCATCATGGTCTACGATCCCCCTTAATAACCTTCCAAGTATATCTGCCCCAGTAATGATATGTTTGCGATGAGCCCACAGGAGAATAATATCCCGGTCGATTACATCATCATGTTCCGATTCCGGTTGAATTTTGAGCAATTGTAAGATATCTCCCAGTCTGTGGGATTTATCTCTTACTATAATGGGTTCATGACAGTAATCCGCTGGCTGCACGTTTTGATCCTCAAAAATTGCAGCCCTCAAAAAGCCGTCAGCATCCATTACCCAGGATGGATTATTGTGATGGTCAGTGATTACAACCCATTTTTCACCTGATCTGTTGATTTTCATTAAGAAATCATCGTCCTCGGAACCAGTCCACTCAGGAAAAACCGGTTGTCCGTTCTCGTGATCCAATTTCAGGATGCTTTCTGGATGCAAACGCTCGCCTTCCTGGTCTGCTGTGATATCATCCAGTGTTAGAAAATTGATGGCACCCATCCCTTCCACAAAATCTATCTCCTCAGCACTTTCATCATCTACATGCCTGCGGATTAATTTTGCCAGGCTTTTTTCTTTAAAATAGTGGATGCTCTCCTGTCCAACCATCCAGTTCAGCATCAGGGCCGAAGGTTTGGCTACCGGGTAGAGCAGGTACTGATAAAAAACCAATATGGGAGAGAGTTTCGAAGCCATTTTCAAAGCATGCCTGGAAAAATATGCCTGTGGAATGATCTCCCCAAAAAAAGTAATGAGGACGGTGGAGAATATGAATGCCGATACACCGGCCATGACGGACTTTGAAAGCAGTGTAAGCAAGACATTGATGCCTACATTCCCCCAGAGGATCGTCGCCAGCAGAAAGTTAGAATCTTCCCTCAGGCTCAATACTTTAATGGCAGCTTTATTCTTATTTGCTGCTTCAATCTCCAGCCGCAATCTTGGAATACTGAAAAAGGCAAGGTTCAGTCCGGAGAACATGGCCGATTGTGTAATACAAAAACCGATCCCTACCCAAAGAATAATATTCATGTGCGAAGCTATCCACATGGTCAAATAAATATATCCATTGTATTTTGTACCTGTGCAATATACGCAATATCCAATTGGAAATTAATCCCAATCGGCCACACCGGCAGATACAATGAATTTCATTACTTCGGCAGGTGGGACATCAATGATCCTGACTTTCACGATGACCGGGCGGTTAAATTTTTTCTCCTTACCAACAAATGCCGAAAACAAATCATTTAATTACGAGAAGATTACTTTCTGGAGAGAGCCCAAATTGTTACAACAGCCTAAATTCCCACGGGAATTCTTACAAAATGAAATTGTATAACGTATCTTTATATTGTATAATGATTCCCGATTGTATCAAAGTGTTCTTTTAATTGGAGGTATCAGGTCCAATGAAAATAAAGGAAAAAAACGATTTAAAGTTAGCGGTACTCATCGATGCCGACAATATTCCGCATTCCCATATTAAAGGAATGCTGGATGAGATCGCCAAACTGGGTATTCCCACAATAAAAAGAATTTATGGTGATTGGACAAAACCGACTGTTTCTGGCTGGAAACCAGCACTTCTTAAGCATGCCATCACTCCTATTCAACAATATAGTTATACAGTTGGCAAAAACGCAACTGACTCTGCAATGATCATTGATGCTATGGATATTTTACATAGTCAGAAAGTAGATGGGTTTTGTATTGTTTCAAGTGATAGTGACTTTACTCGCTTAGCAATTAGATTGCGGGAATCCGGGAAGTTAGTTGTCGGAATCGGCCAGAAAAAAACGCCAAATCCTTTTATTGTAGCTTGTGACAAGTTCATTTATATTGAGATAATCGGGGCAAAGGAAATAACGGAGTCATTTTCAGCCAAAACGAAACCTCCTGTAAGTATTCCAACAACAGAAATTGATTCAATAGATGAAGGAATAATTCAATTATTAAGATCATCAATTGAAGACAATGCAGACGACGACGGTTGGGCATCACTTGCAGGCCTGGGGGCATTGATCATAAAAAAGAAACCGGATTTTGATCCCCGCAATTATGGGCATCAAAAATTATCCCATTTAATTAAATCATTGTCAGAGCAATTCGCAGTCGATGAAAGAAAAATGGAAAATTCCCATACTAGACACATTTATGTGAAAATCAAAACATAACTGCCGCCATTTGTACATTCAATTTTCTACTGTCAAACCCGGAGCACAACGCTTTATCTAAACGCTGCAAAATACGTCGAAGCACATATCCGGCAACTTCACAATGACCTCGATTTAATTTGATAAAGATGCAAATCCTGGGTAAATTAGACTCCTGGTTGTAAAAATAGATGGAATGGACCAGCTTGATCCCCAATTGAATGATTCTGCAATATTGCTGAGAACTTTACTGAACAGCGTCCCGTTTGGAATCATAGTATTAGATTCGCAAGGAATCGTAAAGCATGGAAACCAACAGGCAATTGATTTTTTAGCCATTAGTATCCAATATGAAAAGTACCTCGGAAGCAGCCTGATTAAGATACTTGATCATTTAAAACCTTTCGCAGAGGAACTTAACAATTACTTAATAGAGCCTGAAACTTCAAAATCCTTTGAATCCATAATATGCCACAATCGTTCATTGGATATCTCCATTCATTTAATTCAGGATGGATTTCTGATGATAATTAATGACATTACCAAACTCAAAGAAATGGAAGCCAATTCTATCCTGTCAATTGTTGCGAGCCAGGAAAATCAAAGAAGAAGATTGGCAAGAGATATACACGATGGTATTGGTCCACTCCTATCCTCTGCAAAGCTTGAACTGGATCTGTTTCTTGAAGATTTGAATGAACTTGATACTCATATTCCTGATGCCAGGCTTTATCGCATCCGTCAGACCATTGATTCGATCTCAGCTGATCTCCGTGATTTATCTCACCGTTTAATACCTCGTTTACTGGAAGAATTCGGACTTTTTTCTGCATTTCAAAATTTGGTCAGCCGGACTCAAGACTCCACGAAATCACATATTGATTTCTACTGCAACATCGATCCGGAAGAAAGATTCCATAATGATATTGAATTGAATCTTTTTCGGTGTGGTCAGGAATTATTAAATAATGCCGTTAAGCATGCCCAGGCAAAAAAAATTATCCTTCAACTAATCAGACACAATGAAAGTATTAATCTAATGGTTGAAGATGATGGAATTGGTTTTGATCCTTCCGAGATGAAATCAATCAGTGATGGGATCGGTCTGACTAATATTGAATCCAGGGCCCGATCACTCAATGGCGAAATTATCATTGAGACAGAGAAGGGTCGTGGTTCTTTATTTAGTGTAGAATTCCCAATATAGTTTCATGCGAATCTTACTGAATAGATTATGAACAAGATAAAGGTTTTAATCGCTGATGATCATAAAATCTTCAGAGATGGGATAAAATCCATCCTGGAAAAGGAGAAAGACATTGAAGTAATTGATGAAGCATCGAACGGAAATGAAGTTCTTGAAAAAGTGGGAACCACTTCATTTGATGTGATCATCCTGGATATCGATATTGGTAAACCCAACGGCATCGAAGTTACAGAGATCATCAGCGAAAAATATCCTGAAGTGAAGGTTCTCATCTTATCAATGATTGGATTACATGATTTTGTTATTCAGGCTCTGGAGAAAGGAGCCACCGGGTATATTCTCAAGAATACCGGGAAAGATGAAGTAATTACTGCAATCAGGTGTGTCGCAAAAGGAGACAGCTATTTTAGCAAAGAAGTTTCATCCATATTGGTAGAGCAACTGAACAATCCCAAAACTGCAAAAATGAGATCTGAAGGCATACCTTTGACCGCACGGGAAGTCGAGGTATTACAACTCATTGCACAGGAATTCTCTAATCGGGAAATAGCTGAGAAGCTCTATATTAGTATCAGAACTGTAGATACCCATAGAAGAAATCTGCTTGAGAAATTGGGACTAAAAAATACAGCAGGCCTTGTAAAATATGCCATCCAGAAAGGATTGCTTAAGGAAGATCCCGAGTGACCCTTATGCTGCAATTTCGACATTAAGTATTTGTTCCATCTTTTGCCTGGCACGGAGCAATCTCATTTTAACAGCACTGGCAGAGAGTTGGAATTCTTTCTGCAGATCTTTGATGGAGTAGTTGTGAAAATACTTAAGTTCCAGCATCCGTTTATCCCTCACAGGCAAAAGATCAAGATAGTTTCGAAGTTCAAGTTCTAATTGCTCAATCTTTTTTCTGGATTCCATTTCCTCAGAACTTGAATGATCAACAAGTTTGTTGTATATGAATTGAACATCTTCAAAATATAGGTTCTTTCTTTTTGAGGTTTGACTGATGCAATAATTCCGGGTGATAGAAAATAGCCAGGTTGAAAAAGATGAGTCGCCTTCAAATCTTTCCAAATTATTAAAAGCCTTCAGCAATACATCCTGTGCCAGGTCAAATGCATCATCATAATTCTTCGTAAAGGAAAAACAGGTGTGGTATACTTTCGGGTAATATATTGTATACAAAGCACCCAGGCTTTGTTGATTGCCCTGTCTAAATGATCTGATTAATAGTTCGTCGCAATTTTTATTGACTCCAGTTGTCTTCATTCTTCTTACGCTATAAATAAATAGTAACTGAAGTAAATGTACCAGCAATTAAATTGCTGTACCAGAGTATTTAAGCGTATTTTTTAAGGAGAGTGATTCACCTAGAAAAGGCAATTCAAGTACGATTAAAAGGTAGGTAATTTACCTATGATAATCCATGTCAGAATCATGTTTTCTTCATTCTTTAACCGGGTCACTATCTCTAAGTATCAGGACAGGAATTCGGACATTGGAAGACATTTCTTGAAATATACCTTTCGAGTAAATGTCTCCAAGGAAATCTATCTGCTGTCTGGCTATCGCAACCATTTCTATTTCATTATCTGAAATGTATTCCAGTAATTTGTCACCCAAATCCCGGCTATTTATGCTATGAAAGATAATGGGGTGTATTTCTGTAGAAGCATTTCGAACAGATTCCATTAATTTTTCATCCAACAACCGGGCATCCTTAGCATGCTTTGACAGATGTACAAAGTGAATCGATGAATTATATAAACTTGCAAATAGAGACAATTCGCCCATATGGTTTGTCAGCCCTTTCAGCCTTTTTAAACCAAATGTGAACAGGATATTATTTATCGGCTGGAAAGTTTTTTCACTTGGAGCAACAAGCAGAGAGGTCTGATTCATATCCAGGGTTTCTCTCCGCATTAGTCTTAACTTTTTTCGGGTTGAATCGGTTTCACTACTAGCAGGCATTACGACAAGATCAATTTTTTCGGTATTCAGTATTTTACTAAATTCCTCCATCAGATCTCCATGAATAATTCTGTGATCAGTTTTCACTCTCAACTCACCATCTGCCCTTGCATGGTCCTTTAAGTAATAGTCATGAAATAGGATGATCTCCTGGTATGCTTTGAGCCAGCTATTCTTAATTAATATATCATATTTACGGGTTGTGATTGTGTTGTCCACTTCAATATCAAATGCACTTAGCATGATAAGTTCTGCTCCCAGATTCCTTGTCAGTTTAACAGCATACACATATGCTTCCTTATAACAAGTTCGTCCATTCTCAAACGGAAACAGGACCTTTTTCATCTTTAATAAATTAATATTGCTTAAATTTTGACCAATAAATCAAAACCAGTCACACTTTTAATTGAAAATCCAACACGCAAATGTGACCAATTCATACCGAATTGTCAATAATAATTGAAATAAATATGAAAACAAAAATCATCATAATCATCATCCTGGCTGTTTTGCTGATTATCTTTGTTTTGCAGAATACTGCAATTGTCGAAATTAAATTCTGGTTCTGGGAACTTAGCATACCCAGGGCTTTGGTACTTTTTATATGCTTTGCCATGGGATTAATTATTGGATTAATTATTCCTTCCACCCGCAAAAATGAAGAGCAAAAAAGAAAATAAATCCTTGATTAAAACCTTCGGAAAAGAATGGAAAAGATAATGTCAATACCCCATTTAAAGTATTCCATTATTACAGTGGTTACTCTTCTGGTAGCTTTCATCATATCTAAGATTTTAAGGTTATTGATAAGTAGGTTTCTCAGGCTCTCCTCCAAGAAACTGAAGATTGATCCAACCCAGTTCAATTTCCTCAAAAATGCAGTTACATTCATAGTCTTCCTGGGGGCAATTATCTTTATTTTCTATACCATCCCCAAATTGAAAGCTTTAAGTCTAACCATGTTTGCAGGGGCTGGAATCCTCGCTGCTGTTGCCCTGTTTGCATCCCAGCAGGCATTTTCGAATATTGTAAGCGGCATCTTCATAGTTATCTTTAAGCCGTTCCGTGTAAATGACCTTGTGGATATTGGCAACCTACCAAAAGGCAGGGTGGAAGATATAACGCTGAGGCATACAGTGATAAGGAACTTTGAAAACCGTCGAATGATCATACCCAATTCGACGATTAGTTCTGAAATCGTAATAAACTCCAGTATTGTTGATGAAAGCATATGTAATTTTATTGATATTGGGATCAGTTACGATTCTGATATTGATAAAGCCATGGAGATTATGCGAAATGAATCTGTAGCACATCCAAATTATATCGATCACAGATCTGAGGAAGAGAAGAAGGAAGGCGTACATCCTGTGACCACAAGGGTAATGGGTTTTGGTGACTCTTCGGTCAACATTCGGGCTTTTATTTGGTCCGAGGACCACTCTAAGGGATACGTTCTGAAAACTGACTTGAATAAAACCATCAAAGAGCAATTTGACAAGAACGGTATTGAAATTCCATTCCCATACCGGACCATTGTATATAAAAAGGACATATAAAGATGGCACGTTTTATTAAAGACAGAAATGCCTCAAAAGGACAAATTCCCGGTTCTTTGATCTTGATTGGCAAGCAGAAGATGGAGCACCCTGTAATAAAACTTATGGAATACGATGCAGAGAATCTTGTTGAAAAGGAGATTGACTCAATCGAAGATGCGGCTTCATGTAAAGACTCAGATTCAGTATCCTGGATAAATATCTATGGGATCCATGATCTTGGTCTTATTCAGCGACTCGGGGAGATATTCGGATTTCATCCTTTGTTTCTCGAGGATATCCTGAATACTGATCAGAGGCCAAAATATGAAAATAGCGACTCCTATGAAGCTTTCATATTGAAAATGTTGAAATACGACGAAGCTTCAAAGCGTATATCATCTGAACAAATTACATTGATCCTGGGCAAAAACTATGTCCTGACCCTTCAGGAGCAGACAGGGGATGTGTTCAATCCGGTCAGGGAAAGGATTCGTAGCAGGAAATCTTCCTCGAGATTGATGGATTCAGATTACCTGGCTTATGCATTACTGGACACCCTCATTGATAACTATATTCTTATCATAGAATCAATTGGCAGGGAGATTGAATCTCTTGAAGAAAGGTTGTTCAGCAATCCGGATAAATCACTTGTAGAAGAGATCTATACATATAAAACTGAATTATCATACCTGAGAAAATCGGTCCGGCCGATTAAAGATGTGATGAGTCACCTGATGAAATCTGAAGATTCATTTTTTCAAGAAAAACACCACCATTTTTTAAAGGATCTGAACGACCTGATCATCCAGGCTACTGAAGCCATTGAGTTATACAGTGGGATGATCTCGGACCATCTAAACATATATAGTACAAATATAAGTAATCGCAGCAACGAGGTCATGAAGGTGCTAACCATATTTGCTTCAATTTTTATTCCGCTTACTTTTATCGCCGGGATCTATGGGATGAATTTTGAATACCTGCCTGAGCTGACCTTTAAGTACAGTTACTTTATCTTTTGGGGAGTTGTCTTGTGCGTAAGCATAGGATTGCTTATATATTTTAAGAGGAAGAAGTGGTTATAACACAATTGCCATTGTCCTGCTATTTCTCATCTTTCTTGAAAAACAGCGAAAATAAGATCCAATAAGCCAAAACAGAATAATGATTTACACCTTAACGCTAAATCCGGCTCTCGACCGTAATATTTGGATTGAGAAGGTCAAGACGGATGACTCGAACCGGATTCTGAAGGAGGAGCGCTATGCTGCCGGTAAAGGCATTGATGTTTCTCGCGTTTTAACTACACTGGGAATCAGAAATAATGCACTGGGCTTTGTGGGTGGTTTTGATGGAGAAGAAATGGAGGGCCGGTTGATCAATGAAGGGATCAGCTGCAGTTTTACCAAAATATCAGGCGAGACCCGCACCAACATCGTCATCTATGATATGGAAAAGTCGAATCAGACTATTTTTAGTGCGCCAGGCCCGGAAATCATGCCCTTTGAGCTGATGAGAATCATTCAGCACATCGAAAAACTTGATAATCCGGAATTTTTCATCATCAGCGGGAGCCTTCCACCGGGTGTCCATCCAGAGATCTATTACAAGATCATGGAAATCGCAAAAAGCAAGGGTTCAAAAGTTATTCTTGACACAGATGGTGCGGCTCTGCAAACGGGCATACAAATTTCACCGGATGTAATTAAGCCCAATGTTCATGAATTAAGTCGTTTGTCAGGGCAGGAACTGACAACCATTCAGGATAAAATCAGTGCAGCACGAAATATATGTGACCAGGGAACGGGAATAGTTCTTGTCTCCATGGGAGCCAGGGGGATACTCCTTGTAAGCAAAAGCGAACAATACCTGGCTGTCCCTCCACAGGTGAAAGTGGTGAACACCATTGGTGCAGGGGACTCTGCAATAGCCGGGTTTGTATATGGAAGGGTAAACGGCAAAACAGTTCAAGAATCACTGGCTTGTGCGGTTGCAGCCGGCACGGCAACCACATTGAGGCCGGGACCGGCTTTGTGCACAAAAGATGAATTTCAGGAGCTTGTTCCACAAGTCAAGTTATACATGGATGACGAGATTATGCGTGTCAATGATTGATCAGGTTTCGTATCATATAGAGTGTTCTCAGATTCAGATTATTGGCCCTTTTTCTTAACTTTGTACTGACCCAGAGGCGCTATCGGGAGGGATTACAGCGCTCGCAGCATAATACACTGATTAAATATCAATAACATATGGCTATTAAAATAAAAATAATACGTTCTGTTGATTATCTGGACGTTACAGATGATGGAGCAATCAACTTTGGAGAAAGCAAAAAGCAACTCGCTGAAATAGCCAGTTCTGAAAACACAAGCCCGGACTATGACATCCTATTGGATTTTCGCCGGACACAATGGATCTTATCCACTGATGAGATTTTCTTTCTCGTGGAGGTATTTCTTGATGATCCCGAAACATTCCAGGATAAGGTAGGGCTTCTGCTTCTGCCAGGTGTAAATTTTGACAGTGAGCACTTCAAAGAACTTTGTTCACAGAGAAAGGGGACGGCTTTTCGAACCTTTACTAATTACGAAGACGCAATTCAATGGTTTTATCTTAATTAAGAGTTGATCCTGATCATTGTCAAGTATGGTTGAGATGGGAATCTTGCATTACTCGTTCCGTTTGATTAATGTGACTTTTTCTCTTTTGTGAGTCAAAACAGTAATGAGATATAAAAAACATACATTAAAACAGATCGAATGAAAGAACAAGTAAAAGTTTTTGTAGAAAGTTCCCAGCAATTCCTGAACGAAATTGCAGTTGCACTGCCGAAGATCATAGGCGCGATACTGATCTTATTGATTGGTTGGATCATAGCCAGGTTGATCAAAAGGGCCATTATCAAACTCTTACAATTAATTAAGCTGAACAAACTGGCCGAAAAAGTGGGTATTGAGAAATTCCTTAAAGAAGGTGGTTTGAAGAAAACTTCTGTAGATTTAATAGGAAGTCTTTTCTATTGGATCATCATGCTTACGGTCATACTTGCTGTTTTTAATTCACTGCAACTTACCAGTGCGCAGGAATTGTTTAATAGCATCATCCTTTTTATCCCTAACATCATCGTTGCTTTAATCATTTTGCTATTTGGATTGTATGCAGCCAGGTTCATTTCCACCGTGTTATCATCCTCTCTGAAAAACATGAAGGACAAGACTGCCGAGTTGATTGAAAAAATAGCCTACTATTCAATTGTGGTTTTTACGATCTTCCTGGTTCTGGGCCAGCTTAAAATCGCCCAGGATATCATCACGAACGCATTTATCCTTGTATTCGGAGCATTCTGTCTTGCCTTTGGAATTGCCTTTGGACTGGGAGGGAAAGAACATGCTTCTGAAGTTCTGAAAAACATGAAAGAAAATAATACAAAAAGTTAGATTTGTATTCTTATTTGTTTGTCCGGTAGTGTGATATGTGGGAAATAGTCTCGATTTTGTTTAAATCTGAGCGGGATTGAGAGTAGAATTACCCCCATGAACCTACCGGGCATTTTCTCTGGAAAAAGATAGAATTATCCCTATCTTTCTGCATTAGATTATAAGCAAAGAACTACCTATGACCTTTCGAGAATTTCTCCAAGCCACCCTGATCGAGACCAAGGATTTTGATGTAACCGTTTATGAGATCCTGATCATATTACTGATATTCCTCATCACAATTTTGATAGTCAGAGTGATAAAAAGGTTATTCAGGATTCGTGAGAAGAAAAAAGAGTTTGATACCGGCCGAAGTCATGCGATTCAACAAATATTGAGATATGTTCTCTGGATTGCTGCCATCCTGATTTCTTTTGACACCATAGGTATTAGATTAACGCTATTACTCGCAGGTTCTGCAGCGCTCCTTGTAGGATTGGGATTGGGTCTTCAACAAATATTCCAGGATGTGATGTCAGGAATCGCCATCCTGTTCGAGGGAAGCTTAAAGGTAGGTGATATTGTAGAGATCCAGGATGATATTGTCGGCAGGGTTAAGGAAATTGGATTAAGAACTTCCAAGATTGAAACCCGTGACAACATTGTGATGGTGGTGCCAAATTCGAAATTTGTAACCGAAATCGTGATCAATTGGAGTCATTCAGAGAAAAAAACCAGGTTTCATGTAAATGTTGGCGTAGCCTATGGTTCAGACATTGATAAGGTGACCAGCGTATTACTAAAATGCGCAGAGGACCATAAGAAAATCTCCTCTACCCCGGGACCTTTTGTCCGGTTCAATGACTTTGGTAATTCGTCTCTTGATTTCCAGCTCTACTTTTGGACCATTGATACATTTTTGGTGGAATCCATCAAAAGTGAAATCAGATATAAAATTGATACGTCGTTCAGGCAGAATGACATACGCATCCCGTTTCCCCAAAGGGACATTCACATCATACCTCAACCATAAAGGTGAAAGAAAATAAAACCCGCCTGTGTCAACGCAAACTGACCCGCTGAAGCCGTATTTATTGCCTGAAAAAGGTCATCCCTAAAAAGGCACATTTTCAAGAATCTGAAAACGGATTCCAGCCAGGACGTAACTTTCGATCTGATAAAACTGTGTGGCCACTAAAGGAGAGCACTCTTTCAGAATTCTTTTATAATACTTTTCTATGAGTTTTTCATTTCTGACCCTTAAAGAGATTACAGATTTCATCCAATCGACACTTTCCTTATCGGTCATGGTTTCATACTGAATTACAAATTTGTCCAACAGCACAACCCTCTCTCTACCCATTTCTTTTCGTTTGATTTCATATTCATCATAAGTCTTCCAGAAAGAATTACTTTCAGAATCCTTAAGTGAAATGAATTCTTTCACGGCAGCACGCTTTTCCATGCCAAAAATAGCCTGAACGTAGTCAATCTCCTCATTGGTTGTCTGAGCGCTTAATAGAAAAGAAGTCACTAACAGATAAAGGATTACAGATAGTTTTTTCATAAGTTATATGGTTTTTATTGTAAGAATTATTTAATCGTATTTAACCTGGATTATATTTCCTGATTCATCCAACCGGACAATGAAGGCACTTTCACGGTTTGATACCTGCAGGCGATAGATAAATCCTGGCAAGCCAATCGCTTGAATTCTTTCTTTGTGATCTGACCAGATCCAGTCACCGAATTCCGATTCCTTCAGACCCACTACAACCTCATCAGGAAAGGAACCGATTTTAGTTCGGGTCTCGAACCATTGTCCGAACCGGCTGAAAATAGCCCTGCTCGATTCATTACCCAGTTTGAAATCCACTTCATAGTAGGCGGGTTTTTCAAACCGATGTACAACTGTTTGCCTGACAGGATACCAGGCTCCGTACCAGGAAGGGGCATAATCCTCATACCAGTAGGTGATATGGCTGGTATACCAGATGCTGAAAAAGGTCTGTGGATACATGGATTTAAACGCTGCCCGCACCTCTTTTGGGACCTGCGCATCATCCAAAACAACACGGTACGATACCTCGCGTTGTGCCAATAAGGGAAACAACAGGAAAAACTGTACAAATGTCATCAATATAATCTTCCTCTTGTATCTCATTAAATTGATTTTCTGAAGTTAAACAAGTCGGTAAGCGATGTTGCCATGAATATTAACACTGTTAATCACGATTAGTTGTGAAATATTCTAAACGATCCCCAGGACCGAAGCCAGTGCTGTGGCCAATCCCAGAAAGCTCAGAAACCCTACTATGTCTGTAACAGTGGTTAATATAATAGATGAAGACAGAGGCCGGGTCCTGACCTAATGATTGCAAAATCATTGGAATAAGTGCACCTGAAAAACCGGCAATTGCCATGGACAGTATCATTGAAATTCCAATGACAATTGCCAGGCCAAATGAAGAAGCCCAAATAAAGACAATAATGGCTGTAGTTATTGCCACTGCAACACCGTTGATGGCACCTACAAGGATCTCCTTTCTGGCAACAACAAACCACTGGCTGACACTTATTTCCCTTAGTGCCAGACCTCTCATCGTCACTGCCAGAGCCTGTGAGCCCGTATTCCCGGATTGACCGGCCACTACCGGAAGGAATACTGCCAGAACTGTTATTCTGGCAATGGTATCTTCAAAAATAGCCACTACAGATGCAGCCAGGAAGGCTGTTGCAAGATTTATCTGAAGCCATGGTAATCGTTTCCGGACGGCGAAGGATACTTTGGAAAGAGCCCTTTCCTCCCGGCCTGCACCAAATATTGCCTGTACATCCTGTGAAACATCCTGTTTTGTTGCATCCATGAGGATGTCATTGCGGATCACCCCCAATAGATGGTTGTTAATGTCCACAACTGGTAGATTTATTAGCTTCCTCTCTTCAATCAGGGCTACAACCTCTGAACTGGGTGCCAGGGCATTAATGCTTATCAGAGGCTTATCTACCAGATTTCTTAATGGTACATTGGTGTCTGCCACTGCAATATGCTGAAGAGGAACCACATCTGTGAGACGGCCTTCCTCGTCTACCAGGTACACCTGAAAGATCTTCCTGTCTTTCAGGGAACGAATCATTTTTAAGGCTTCTTTTACTGTGGTGCTGGGTTTGAAAATGGTCACACGCGTATCCATCATAAAAGCGGCACAATCGGGTGGATAGCTAATCAATTCTTTAATCTGCTTGGATCTGATGCCAGAGATAAGCTTCAGCCGCTGTTTGATGTGATCAGGATCAAAGCGTGAGATGAGGCGAGCTGCCAAAAAGATGTTCAGGTTTTCTGCCAGCTCCCGGAATTTTTCAGGATCAATGGCTTCCAGGATATCAGCTGCATTATCAGGATTCATTTTTGTTATAATTTCCGCCGGCAATTTCGGCAGGTTGCCCTTTCAGGTAATCAATGGTATTCTCCTCCGGGAAGGAGGAGAGTATATTTGCAGCATCTCCCGGGAATGACCTTAAATAGGTATCAATTAAATATTTATTTGCTTCTTTTTCAGCCATGATTTACTTCTTTTGTTCTTTGGTCACTGATCTTAGATCTGTTGCACTTTTCAGCAGACCTGCAAGTCCCAGCTGATAAAGTTCTCCCAGGGCGGATAACAGCATCCTTGCTCTGTCCTTCTTGTCTTTCTTCATGATGGTGCCAGAATGGAGTGAATGGTTTCCAGGTTGATTGCTCCCAGAAATAGGGATGAATTATCAACCACAGGCAATGAATAAAAATCTTTCCATGCCTGATGAGTTAAAATTGATTCAATGGGAGTATCCGCGGGCAGGGCTATTAACTTGGTGTTCATTATTGAACTTACTTCATTCTGAGGAGCTTCAGATACCAGGTCGGCGACATTAATAACTCCAGCCAGTTTTCGTTCAGATGTCAATACAAAAAGGTTGGGCCGGATTTTTTTCTTGTGCCTTTTAACTTCTTCCCTGGCTTCTTTTACTGTCATCTTATCTGATAGCGTCAGGACCGTCGGATCCATATGGGAGCCTACCGTGTATTCAAGGTACTTAAGTAATCGTTTTATGGTGGTTGATTTTTCTGTAGATAATGCAGTTAGCGTTTTAACTGCAAGATCTTCAGTCATCAATCTAATTGACAATAGAGCATAATGAATCTCAACAGATTCAAAAAGCTGAACAATTTTTTCATGCTGCATCAATTCAAAAACCATCGACATCAGGTGGGGATTCATATGCGGGATTACCTCCAATGCCAATTCCATGGACAGATCATTGAAAAAAGCTGCCAGCTTACCAGGTTCTAACTTCTCCAGGGCCCTTGCAGCCTCCTTCTCATGGTCCATAATGAACCGTTCTATAATGATCTCATCTGTCTTCACGGATTACTTTTTGTCGATTAATATGGATTTTTGCTCATTGAAATCTTTGGTCGGAATGATAACCTGGCCTGATTCTGTCTCTAAAAATACTGAAGTCGAAGTGATCTTAATGATTCGTCCCTCATGCTCTCCGATCCTTATGGTGTGTCCTACAGAATAGGTTCGGTGGATATAAAAAGAGGCCAGTATATTGCTGACTGAAGTTTTAGCACCCAGTCCAAAAGCAATGGCTGCTCCAAATAAGAGTGCAGCCAATACAATATACATCAGGGAAGTCAGGAAAGTGATATCCACACCTATCTGATCAATGGCAATAATTATGGTAATTACCAGGATTATATACCGTGTAGCTTTCCCAAGTATCTCGCTGTTGGATATGCCGGATTTATAGGTTCCACTTTTAACCAGATCTGCGGCCAGACGGCTGAAGATGATCCCGAAAAAAATAATCACAATCCCCGCCAGTATGTTGGGTATAAAATCACCCAGACCGGCGAGCCAGGAAGTGACAACGGGAAGACCAATGATTTCGGTAAAGAGAGTGACAGAGAGGAAAATAATGATCCAAAAAAACGCCTTTGCAATAAAAACCTTAGAACTGGATAGATTTACCTGCATCAGCCGGTTTTTCAGATTTTTGTTGATTACCCTGTCCAGATACCCAATGAAACGACCGGCAAGTGCCTGGACAATACGGGCAAAGAGGTATCCTATCAGAAGTACGATCAGACCCAGTACCAATTTCGGAACCAGCTCTATGAGGAAGTCCCAGAATACTGAGACCATTCTTCTTAATTCTTCAACAAGTTGTTGGTATTTCATAGAAAAGTATTAGTAATTCCTGGTTTACAGGGTGGCCATTTCATCATTGTCAAAATTCCTCCTGTAATAACCCATATATTCTACTTTGCGCTCCAGGGCATCGATGACTGCATTGCTGAAATTCACTTTCTCGAATTTCTGCGCACTGCCTAGTCCACCCGGACTGAATACATTGATCTCCATTAGCTTATTCCCGACAATGTCCAGACCAACCAGGAACATTCCATCCTGAACAAGTTTCGGGCGAACAATTTCAGCCAGTTGAAGATGCTGACTGGTGATTTCAGCCTCCCTTAATTTGCCCCCTGCGTGAATATTGCTTCGCATATCGTCACCAGTTCTGACCCTTCGGAATGCAGCATACTTTCCCTTATACCGCAATGGAAATCCATTCATCATGAAAAGTCGGATATCACCATCCTGGGCAGCCGGGAGGTATTCCTGGGCAATGATATACCCATCCCTCGTCAAAGCTTCAACAATCTGGTTCAGGTTCGATTTATCTTCAGGTTTAACCAGGAAAACACCCGATCCACCCGATCCCTGCAGGGGTTTAAGAACCATATGACCCCCGTGTTCACTGGCAAAGTGCTTGATATCGCCCAGGTCACGTGTAATCATGGTTTGCGGGCGAACCTCTTCCGGAAATAGTTGAAAATAGCTCTTATTCAACGCCTTTGCTAATCCATTTGGATCATTAAGTACAATGACTCCGTGTCTCATGGCGATCCTGCCGAAATTGATCCCTGCAGTGGCAGCCCAGGACCGTGTTCCCACTTCATTGGCCGGATCGCTCCTGAGCATCAGAATATCCAGTTCATCAACCGTAATCCGTTCATGAAGCCTGGTTTTACTTTGAAGTGCCTTTAAATAGGTTTCCGTAGTTTTGTAGATCTTTTTGGGTACAGAATATGCTCTGGCTTTAATCTTTTCATCCGGATCATATGCAAAATCCCCCAGGCCAATTACCCATACTTCATGTCCCCGGTTTACTGCCCACATCCCAAGACGAGTGGTCGTATAACCGCTTTGTTCAGTTTGTACATCATTTACTACAAATCCAATTTTCATTTTTATTAAGTTTTAGATGAGATTAAAAACTAATTTTCCTTGTCTCAATTCAGACAACCTGTTGTTCGACCTTTGTCTTTCAGGTATTGAGGAGATAAAAGTACTGGATTGAGCACTTTTCTTAATTGAAGCTCTTTAATTAACGAAATATCCTCCAGGGAGATCTTTCCTACCAGTAATGTTTCAAGATCACCACCATTTCTAATATATTTAACCAGCCTGATAAATCCCCTGAGGTATATTGCGTCCTTTGTAAAACCCCCGCTTCGGAATACCCTTGATGTGATGATATATGCAGCTCTTTGAGAAAATCCATATCTGTGATACAGTTCCCTGAACGTGTCTATAAAAGTCGCACCATCGGTAAGCATTTCCGAAGCTGTAACCCTTCCGGCTAGCAATCTGAATCTGGGAGCGCTTAATCCGCCTACCAGATATTCTGAAAGTACAGCGATTCCTTCCTGTAACTCATCACTGCCGGCAAGACCACCTTGTAACTGCTTGAAGGGCTGATTCAATCCATTTATATATGTAAGTACATGGGTGCCGATCTCATGCTGAATCAGGGCTTCCACTCTTGAATCAGGAATTCTTACACGTTTACCAATAAAAAGATTGCCCCGGGAAACCATTAAACCTGTGATATCATCTCTGATAATCACCCGGGACTGAATGTCAGGATAGATTTCACGATACAATTCGATTTCCTTTCTTGCTCTTTCAGCAAAAAAGGCAGCATTGACCCTCTTGCTTCCGGCAGCTTCACGGCTATGGGGAGAAAGTCTATCCAGAATAAGATTAGCCAGGTCTGTAAGGTCTTTTCCTAATTCGCCATACAATTGCACACTGCCATGGAAAAAATTCCTGGTATTGCGATCCCTGATCATTGAAAACTTCATCTCAAGCTCCACCATTTTATTATGAAATATGGATGAAAGCGTGGGATCTTCTATCCTGTCGAATGGTATCTCGTAAAGTTTTCTTTTCAGAACCGATGGATCAAATGTGATGGGCCTGTAGTAAAAAACAGGCACTTTATCGAATCTGTTTTTTATAAACTTCTGGTATGACTGCTCAATATTAACAGGAGTCACAAGTAACAGAAAATCAAATTCATTGCTGATCTCGGCCAGCTTCTGGTCTACCTCCCATACAGCCTTGACGACTGCACGTCTTCCAAGTGATTTATAGCTTGCCGGATTTAAGGTGGTTTGTTTTTGTGAAAACTCAAAAGCCCCCTTTTTGATAGCGATTGACAATCCCCGCTGAATTCTCCTGAGGACCAACGGAAAAAGTTCATTGGTCTCGGGATCCCTGAATATTGGAGATATCTCAAGGCCAATCAGGTAGCAATTATACTTTAAAACGTCATGGTGCTTCAGAATTGCCGGCAGTTTACTCGGCCAGGGTTTATTTGTATATTCTGTGGAAACTCTCCCATGATTTTTTGAAACAACGATCCGTTTTAAGGCTGACTCGATCGATTCAACAGTCTCAACCGGGACACGTTCAGAGGGAACCAGTAATCGGAAAGTAGGTGCTGTTCTGCCATTAATCGGATTAATAATTGATATGGGACTCTCTTTTGCCCAGATCTCCAGAATTAGGAATGCACCCGGACCAGGAGATAATGTGTCCACAATGGTTTTTACCAGTAATTCCAGATCCTCTTTATACTTGTGTGCTCCTGATGCAACCAGGTAAGAAGCTTCACCGGTGATTAATTGATTTGTACCTTCGTCTGTTCCGGCTGCAGGACGACGGTAGACGCACAGGAATGGGAGATTTCGATCAATATGCAACCTGCCCTGGTCGGGAAGTGTTCTACGGATCGGTTTATTTTCAGATAATCGATGCTTTATCTCATCCACAAACTCATCTGTAATCGAATCACCTATCTTTACTATGGTTGTCTGCATTAATCTTTTGAATCAAATTCGGGATTAAACCCTCGCAACGAAATTTCTTCTAAAAGTCCTGGAATCAGCGCCTTAAATGCCTCTTCGATACGATCTATGATTTGCCGGTCGGGAACTCCTGTCCATTCGTCCATAAAGAATTTTTTTACTTCTATGGAAATACAACAAACTGAATCCCGAAAAGTTTCATGGATCCACTTTGGAAAATATCCCCCGCGGAACTTAATGTTTTCCCTGACATCCAGTTGCCTACCAAGAATATCGATCTTACTTAAATCTTCAATGACTCTGTCAACTATAGATGCCCATTTCTCGCGGTCCATGGTCCCCGTCCCAACGTTGATCTCAGGATTTAAAGTGGGATCATCAGGAGGTGCATTCGGTCCACTTCGCCGATAATTGTAACTGTGAATATCCAAAACCACCACAGTTCCATAACGCTCAACAAGTCCTGACAAGCCTTGTTGGATTGAATGGTAGATCTCAGCATACCGGGATCTTGATTTTTTTACCATTTCCTCCGAAGGTTGTTGTTTCCAAACATTTAATCCCCATGCATCGGCAGGAGTCAGATATATGGCTTTCTCAGGAGAGCGATTAAGGTCAAACTCGAATCTCGAAGCATTACCAATGATGTGGTTTTTATTAATACGTGCCCAAATACCGGTAAAGGGATCCTCCTCCCTTAACTCGATCCTCCTCTTTCAGTGCCATAAGAGGAGCGATATCATCACTTAACTGATGACCATCATGAATTGCTGCAGTGACAATCGGTATTAAGGAATTGAGCTCAATGTTGCAATGTCTTTCCATATCTATTTAGACAAATTACTTTTCATTGGTCACCTATTAATTATACAATTCACGGAAAAATGTGCTGTATTTAGTTAATAATCTACCGTTTAGAATAAACCCGCAAGCTAGAACACAATTTTGCAATGTTTATGAGGTAGTATGACATGTGGGAAAGCCTCCTAAAAACACTATTTCCATGTCCATTTTAATATGAAGTCAAAACCCGAATTTGTACTCTGATTGGTTGCCTGTAAAAATAAGGTGCGATAAATCTGGTATTCAACTGATATTTTCTGAGGATCAATGATTTTGTCCTTTTTGTCCAGAGAAAATGTTCGTTCATAATTCAGGAACAGGTTGTTAGAAATATATTTACCGACAGAAACACTGCCCTGTGTCCAGCCACTTTTCCCGGATAATTCAATAACATCCAGGCCCAGGGTGGACTGCAGGGCATCGTTGACAACATTCGATATCTGACCGATCGTCAGGTCTTTGGCAACATCAAAATTGCTTTTCTTCACGAGGGTGTTTTCCCGGGAGTCAAGCTGTTGGATGTTTTTGTTGAACACCAGGTATGAAATGGCATCTTTCTCTTCGATAGCGATACCGTCAAGATAAAACTTAACTGCCGGATTCGAAACCCTTCCTGTAACATTGACAGTGAGTTTCCGCAACACATTCTCGGTATCGCGGAATCGATATGCAATTAAAAAGTTAACTGCAGGATTTAGCGCCTGTCCACCGGTTAATGTCACCTCACCTTCTTCAAAATCAAGCCGTCGCCCATATATTTTGTAATATCCCCGTTTTACGCGCATCGTTCCGAATAAATCAATTTGTTCACCCTGTTTTATAGCCTTTAATGACCCTGCAAGCTCAAAATTCATGTTGTTCCCTTTGACCCAGGTGTTTCGGGGAATTTCAATATTAAACTGACCCGTGAGACTTTTATAGACATCAGGGGGAGGCTTGCGGGTAGTATCCTTTTTGGCTGCATGACGGTATTCTACGTTTTCAGTTTCGTTCCGGGCAACCACAAGCATAGGTTGGTCGGATTCGCTGACTCGATTAAATTCTTTCAGGAAAAGGTCAGTATTGAATGTCGAACGCAAAACAGTGAGATTGCCGTTGAAGACTGGATGGTTCAGGCTTCCGTTCAGATCAAGATTCGTATTGATTACTGCCCTGAGGAGCTCGGAATCGAAAGCCTGAAAGTTTTCTCCGCTCAAGTTGAGATCGATCCTGCTCAATTCTCGGGTAAATAAAGAGTCCGCCTCTACCGATCCTTTCATTTTCAATTTTCCATTGCCGGAAAGAATTTGCAGGCTGTCGAGCTTAAAAATTCTATTGTCAAAATGGCTGTGTAATTCAATATTGGAATAATTGATACCTAACTTGTTATAACTGAAAGCTCCGTTTTTCAAATTTAATTCGCCATGAACGAATGGATTTTTAATGGTATTCGTTAGACTTATGTTTGCTGTAAGGAGTCCATTGGTTTCAGCGCCCTGCAGCGGAATAAAACCATTAAAACGATTCAGGTACAGGTGATCAATTGAAATGCTGGCATCCATCGGACTGTTATCTCTGAGGAGGACAACGCTGTCGGCAAATGAAAAATGAAATGGAAGTTCCAATACGGCATTCGCCAACTGTGCAAAGTTATCGTTGAGGTAACTGTTCAGTTTAATTCGTTCGTCGGCATAATCGAAAGCAGTATAAAATCTGCGAAACTTTAGTGTGTCCAATTCCGGATCGATTATGTCAATATTTCCTGTTATTATCGGATTCTCAGCCAAGCCTGTAATGTCCAGCATGGCATTGAGATTTCCGGATATCGTATATGGAAATAACTGAAGGCCGGGGATACTAAGCAGGTTAATGTTCCTCAATTCCAGGTGCAGGTCCTCGGATCCACGGAATGCAAAAATACCATCAGCAATGACAGCACTCTCTTTCGATGTGATTTCCACAGTTATTTATTACGATTGAATCTTCCAGAAATCTGATATAACTGGAATTGCTGCCTCCCGTCCAGAGATTGTTCTGATAATTGAGGCTGATTTCCGGGAGAAACAGGGTTGGATTATCACTGAAATAGAACTCTGAAAGAAAATTACCATATAATGAATCATTCGCAAAAAATACAAATGAACTTGCTGCTTTTACCTCATTGAAATGGCTGGTGAACCGGACCTTCGACAAGTCAAAATTTTGAATCCTGGAATCATTTAATTGCAAATCAAGAACGCCGGAATATGCACTGTCGCTAAGTTGCAGCGATGCATCCGCAATGATATGTTTCACATGGATGGAGTCGAATTCCAGATTCTCAATGTTCATTGAAGATGAAATTTCCAGCGAATCGGCACTCCCGGAAAGATGACCCTGGATCTCTGCACCGAACTGCATATTGTCGAGTCCGAACAGAGGCGGGAACTTCGCAAAATCTTTTGTTTTCAGTTCAAAAACAAGCTTATTATCGCTGTTCCAGTTTCCTTCACCGGTAATGCTTGCGACCGCGAATGGCGTTTCCACCCGGAATCTATCCAACAAGTAGTTTTTTTCATGAATGCTTATGATAGCAGCGAAATCATCTACCGGCCAGCCAAAAATCGAGGATCCCTCCGATTGAAGGTCCAGTACAGCACTCATTGCTCCGGGTTCAATCCCCGTTCCCGCTAAGCTGAATTCGAGATTGATGTCTGAATGATAGGCATCGTTCCTGGTGATTTTTGAAAGGTCAAGGTTTCTCAGGAAAGTGTTTAGTTGATACTCCGGCACCGAAAATATTTGCCCGATCTTGAATTGTGTGGCCAACATTCCAAACAGGGTATTTGAAGTCAATTCACCCTCCAGTGTTTCTTCACTTTTTTCAATACTGAATTTCAAATCTTCGAGGTAATACTCCCCATAAGCGGCAAAACCAACATCAGATTCAGTTTTCAGGTAGAGGTTTTCAAGTATATTCATGAAAGCCTTGTTATCACTACTGAGAGAACTGACACTGTACGGTCGGTTAACGGATAATCGGGAGGCGATGTCGGAACGGACATTCCTTAACACCAAAGAATCGGTCCTGAGGTCCACGATTCGGATGGACGTGTTCAAAGCCAGATCATTAGCCGGTCCTGAAAAACTTCCACCGATTTCACCTTCAAAATGGATGGGTTTTAAACCAAGAGCCTTTGCAGTTTTTTCAATGTTTTTTACCTGTGCATTAAAAAGAAGCAGGTTTCTGTCGGAGATATTTCCTTCTCCGGAAATATTGGCCAGCAGATAAGGAGTCTCAATATGAAATCCTTCAATATGGTATTCTTCCCGATTGATGGCAATTTTGCTATCGAAATCTGCAATGGGCTGGTCAAAAAGTATCGAATTATTTGATTTCAGCCTGACGTTTACCTGCATATCACTGAATACGGAACCCTTTCCTGTCGCCTGAACTTCAAGATTGATAGATGATTCCAGATTTTTGTTCGATGAGAGCTTTGCCAGATTAAGATTATTCAATTGGATTGCGGCATCATACACCGGGGTTTCAAAAATATCCTTTGTGTGAATCTCAGCATCCACATCCCCGAACAGGGTGTTTGCTTTCAAACTGCCATCGAGTATTCTATTATTTTTTTCGAAGAACAACAGGAAATCTGTCATTTCGTAGTTCTCGTATTTCAAATCGGCAAACTCTGCCCGGGCATTCATCTTATTTTCCCGGAAATCAAATCCCTCGCCGTTCATTTCGAGCTCTCCTTTGATATTGGACTGAAATTCCGGATCATGGGTCCAGTATTCGCCATTCAGACTGTCAATATCCACCAGGATGCTGTATGAGGGTATTCCTTTTATATCCGAAATTCTGCCTTCGAGTTTAACAGATTGATTTTCCTGGAGTAGTTCAAAATCGATTTTACTGAATCTACCTTCGTTACCTATTTGCAACCGGAGATCCGGCTTACCATGCAGGGCAGGAACCCACTCTTCGAAATCATCAAAACAGAAGGGTGAAGCATTAAGGGATACTTCCGAATGATCAAGCTTATTGAGTGGGATTGAACCTTTGGAATAGATATTGGTGTTGGGAAGTTGGAGCTCAAAATCATTCCAGGTGATCACAGAATCGGTCATACCGGCTTGAAAGGTAAGATGACTGATCTGAAGAGAGGGTTGTTGAGTCATCAATTCGAACCGGCTTAGGTTTAGCTCCATAAACGCTCTGTGATATATAAAACTGAGAGATGCATCAAAATTCAGGGATTGTGGAATGGTCTTTATGCTGTCTCTGGCAGCAATGCTGGCTTCAAAATTACTGATCCTGATATCTTCCAATTGGATGTTCCAGGGTTTACGGGGAGCCTTGTTTTCTATGGGTTTGACATCTTTGGAAACGAGAAGCTTCTGCAGATTCCATATGCTGTCAGCATCTTCCACCAAAGAAATCCGGGCACCATTAACATGAATAAGTTCAACTGCAATTTTTTTTCTAATTATACCCCTCAGTCTGAAGTCGACCTCCAATTCATCCAGGGAAATTACCTCCTCCCCGTTTTGAAAAATACGAAGCTCCCTGACAGAAAAATGGGAGAGCGGATTTCCCTCTATTTCCGTAATCTCCAGATTACCGTTCAGGCTTTGATTGGTAATCCTGGACAGGCTTGTGGCAATCCATGAATTGAATACCCCGATGGTGAGCAATACAATCACAAAGGCCAGAATAGTGACTATTCCACCAAGGGCAATGCTTGCTATTTTCAGTATTCGCTTCATTACTCAGTCCATAGGGTCGTAATAAACATCTCTTTTCAGATTAAAATGCATGCCCAATTGTTACAAAGAACTGGGCGTTAAACTTCCCGTCAAATATTGGTGTGGCCACATCAAACCGGATGGGTCCCACCGGGGTTTTCACACGTAATCCCAGTCCCACATCGTATTTCAGATTAAGGTTTTTGAAATCCCAGGAATCCAGCCAGATGTTGCCAAAGTCCATGAACAAAACTCCCGAAAAAATTCTATACAATGGGAACCTCAATTCGGCACTACCCTCCAACATACTGTTACCTCCCAGTTTGTCTCCTGCCAGGTTGACCGGCGAGATCTGATTTCGGCCCCAACCTCGCAGGGAGCCAGCACCCCCCATTAAAAATCGGTCCTCAATGGGTGTGGACAAATCTCCCTGGACCGGTTGGAGGATTGCACCCTTCATTTTGGCAGCAAAAACCATATGTTCCATCAGGGAACGGAAGAAAACCACTTCAGTCATCACTTTATAGTAGTGGTATTGGGAGTTGAATCCAATTCCCATGTAGGTTGCCAAACCGCCAATTTTCCATCCTTTTGTTGGCGAAAAAAGGTTATCTGTCGTGCTTCGGTTAAATCCCAGCGTTATCCCCGATTTGGTGCGGTTGAGGTTTTCGTCAATTTCGACAGGAAGCGAAGGGTCGATGATTTTCACATCAACATTATCTTTCCCATATGAATAGGAAAGAAATGCCGAAGTTCTTTTTGTAAAATCCTGTTGAAGCGTACCGGACGTTCCCAATCTGTCCACCACATAACTCTCTTCCCTTTCGCGGGAAAAATATGGATTGAGGATAAAATCCAGGTTCTTGCGCCATATATCTGGTTGGATAAATTTGGTTTCAATGTTTAATGGTACAAAATAGGAATGTTGCCCTTTGATAATCAAGGTACGGCCACCACCCAGAAAATTAAATCGATTCAGCAACAAAGAAATTCTTACTCTATCCTCGGTTCCATAACCGATGCCGGTTTTCAGAGACCAGCGTGGCAGCTCCCTGAGTTGAATTACGATGGGCACCGTATCATTTTTCACGCTATCTGTCAATGCCCTGACCGTTACATACCGGAAAAGTCCCAGATCAAATAACTCTTCCTGAATTTCATCCAGGATAGGTTGTGAAAAAACATCACCGCTTTCTATTCCGATATGTTTACTTATAAGTGACCTGGAGATCAGAGAATCACCTGTAACCTGAGTATTTCCGAAAAAACTTTTATTGCCTGGACGAATGGTGAAAAGGATATCTGCAGTAAATGTTTGCTGTTCCAGTGTAATTTCTCTTTCTATGGCAATAAAAGGATAGCCACGGCTGGCAAATCGATCATGGATCATCTTTTCAGAAGCGGTAATATTTTCGTCTCGAAATCGCGATGAAGGATGGAGCGGTATAATTTTTTTCAGTGAATCGATAATTTGATTGCTCGCTGAATCAACTACCACTGAGAAGTTTACCTGACCTATAGTGACAGCCCGGCCCTGGTTTATAAGAATATGAATGTGAAGCTTCCTGTTTTTTTTGTCAGGCACCAGGTCATAAGAAATTTCCGGTTCTAAAAATCCATTTTTTTGATAGTATTTTTTCAGTCTTGTGATATCTTCCTGAAAAGTGAAAGTATTGAAGCCGGCGCCTTTCTCCCAGAACTTTAGTTTTTCTGTAAGTACACGGGGTTTGGTGTTCATCTGCTTTAACAGCATTTCCTTTCGGATCGAATCATTGCCGCTAAAGCTGATTTTACGAACATGCAGATTGTCCTGAGCAGACAGATCCGTCAGCAGGCCAGCTAAAAGTATCCATACCAGGGCAATCAGGCGAAATTGTACCATGCAATCATTATAGAGAAGAAAGGTGTAAAGATAGAGTTGTAAACGATTCAACCATCCAATTAGTTCACCAGCGTCATTGTCTGGTTCAAGTTGAAACGAAGGGAATTCCCATAGCACCAATACAAGTGTTGAGAAACCTGCAATTATTATACCCCATAAAGTAACCGCATCAACCAAGGATTGAGCGACATGAAGAGTGGTCAGTCACTTCGTCTTCACTTCCAAAATCAATCCGGTTAGATAAGTAGATAGGAAGATCAGTAGAAATGCGATTGCTGTCAAAAGTGGTGATGTAAACCGGAACTTTTTAAAGTACAAAACAGATAGAAGCGAAAAGATCACCGGAGCACCGATAGCATGGACGATGAGTGTTGTTTCGATTGACATGACCGACATGCCTGCAAACATTATCGCCCCACACAGTGCCCATCCGAGTAATCCAAGGGCCACAATTATTAGTACATGTCTAAAATTCAGTTGTTTCATTTTTCATGTTTGGAATAATTACAACATATCATTCTCCTCCAGCCATTGCCTGACCCTTTCATGCTCTGCCTGGTATTTGGCTTCTACATCCCTGACGATCTGCTGGAACTCGGGTTCATCTCTGATGCTGTCAAATAAAGGATCGTATTTGAATAAGTATAATCAATTAAAGGATGCCGTTTGCTTTTGATTATAAATCTCTTAAATTCTCATATGCTTTATCTTTTTCACCCTTGAATGCATATACAGCAGCAAGATCAAAATATGACTCTAAATTGATCAGAGTATGTTCTTCCTAATTCATTGGTTCTGTTACAATAATCAATTTGTTTGTCGAAATAGTAATCAGCTTCTTCTTTATTTCCATTTTGCCAGTATGCATATCCAATCTGTGCATATTACTGATACTGTAGCTTCCATAGAGTGTCCTGTCTTTCAATTGTTTTTTGATAATAATTCAATGATTGCTTCATACTGCCCTAATCCATCATAATTCCTTCCTAAATCGATTAGGCTAAAGTTATTACTTGAATCTATTGCCAAAGCTTTTTTCCCAAATTCAATAGCCCTTTGTGAACTCATTTTGACGGGATGCATCAAAGCTCAGATATGAGAAATAATCTACATGAATCTCCATCCAATTTCAAAGCTTCTCCAGACGATAATACAGAAATTTCTCCCGAAAGCCAGTAACATAATAGCAACTCCCAAGAAATCCTAGTAGATAGGGCAATTCTGCGCCTCGATTGAGAGATGCAGCTTTATGAATATTCTGAAGTGACTTAAGATTGTCAATCCTCCGAATACAGTTCTGCCTTTCCCAGATATGCCATCCAATCGTTTGGATTGAATTCTATTGCTTTATCATATTCCTTCAAAGCCTGTTCTGTTTGTCCTATTTCTCTATAATAATCTCCTCTTGACAGTGTATGCTTCTGTCAATTGATTGTCATAGGAAAGGGCAATATCTGCCAGGATCAGAACAGAGTCCAGAAAATTCTTCTGAGAAATAGGTTTCCCAATAATGCTTATCCAAATACACCCTGGCCAATCCGGTATATGCCAGAGCAAATGTGGAATCATATTCCAAGTGCTTTATGATACAGATTTTCAGCTCTTTCCAGTGCTTCTCTGTTATCACTATCAGACCAGTATATTTCCAGTGTTCCTCTCTTCCTCTTTGATAAAAATCATACGCTGTCAGACTGGTAGTGGGTATTTTCTCAATGAGTTGTTTTTCTTCAGGAGTGATTACTGCTTTTATTTCTGCTGCGACCAGTTGTGCAATTTCGCTTTGCATATGAAAAATTTCCTCAATATCTGCATCATAAGGATTTGGACCATAAATGCTGATCTTTCCTGCCATCAAGCAATTGAACTATTAACCGGACATTATTGCCATCCCTGTGTCCGCTGCCTTCCAGTACATAACTCACATTCATTTCTTCAGCAATTACAGGAATGGGCTTTGGATTATTCCTGTATTGCTCAACTGAAGTACGACCGGAACCCTGAGGTCTTCAATCTTACACAGATTGTCAAGGATAGCCTCCATGGTCCCATTGATGAAATACATTCTTTCTGATCAGGACTATCGTTTATAAACGGCAGGACAGCAATGGATTTATCAAGAATCTCTTTCTTCAGATCGGTTACTGCGGGGAATGATATTTAGAACAATCAAAGCCACAATCACCACAAAACTGATATAGCTGGCAATTATTAAACAATTATATTGCTATGTTAAAAAACTCAAATCAGAACATATTCTCAATAAACAATGATATCCACCAGCTCTAATATCAAAATATCAATAGCTATTTTATTTTATGGCCTGTCATGGTATTGTAGTCATTGGCATCAGAATACATGTGACAAAAAAGTCAACGAAGATTGGAAATTCATTGTCTAAAAAGGGCAGGCTGTGCTGGATAGATTCTGGGCCGGTGAGGGAAGTACCTACGGGATCATTGAAACGACCTATACACCTTATTTGAAGTTTTTGAATGAGACTGGTGTTTCTGATTCGGAATTCGAACAGTTTTGCCATGTGGTGGACAGTACCATGGACAGCTACGAGCCCCTTGATCTCCAGGATCCGTTTTTCGCAGACAGCATAGACAGTTACCTGTACATGGCGCTCTCAGAAATTATGGAAACAGAGGAAGACTCTGTCAACAGCGAGTCCACCGTGAAGAAGAGTGCTGTTCCGCTGGTTGAATTTAGCAGGATCACAAAGTCTTTCAACGATATATCTTCTTTAGGCATGTATGCTGTTGCTGATGACAGAACAGCAGAAGTAGCCGAAATAGTAACCCTTTCTATGTATCTCCTCATTCTGGAAGGGGATATCTTCATGAAGGTTACAGAACAGGCCTGGCTGAAAAACCAGTCTTTGGTCACCCTGCCTACAGTCGCAACCGAGTTCACGGAGAATACCTCGGCAACAAGTGTCATATTGCAGGGATATATAGTAGATAATGGAGGGGCAGATATTACTGCTAACGGGATTGTATGGGCCACATATTATAATCCGTCTCTGGATGACAACAGAGTCGATGCAGCCCTGGGAAGTGACGATTTTACCGTTATTCTGGATGGACTGAATGAGGGCACTACATATTATGCACGGACCTTTGCAACCAACAGTGCCGGAACAGTCTATGGAAACACCATTGAATTCACCGCGGAGAGTACTATCGGGATCGACCCTAAGGAAAAAAACCAAACATTGGGCATCTATCCAAATCCAACATCGGGAGTGACTTCCTTCCGGGTATATTCACCATCTCAGGAAACCCTGTACCTGGCTATTATAGACTTGAAGGGAAGCATTGTTTTTGAACATCCCCTGGATGTAATCCCTGGTGATAATAGGATCCAATTGGATTTATCGTTTCTCAAGGAGGGTATTTACCTGGGTCAGGTAAGATCCGGGTCCGATATCAGAGCATCAACGAGACTGATGATATTAAAATAGTGTTTCTTAATAGGTGGAATGTCTGGTAAAAGTGAGAAGATTAAAGCAAGGCTCAAATGGGAGAAAAACAGACCTCTTAATAAGAATAACCTCCTAACGCAATGAAGGTTAAATAACGGTGCTTTCAAGGAAAAACTGGGGGAAACTTAATAATTATTGTTAAGCAATACCGAAAACTAAACTGAAAACTTTTTGAAATACTCATTCCTGCGGATAAGAAGCTCCTTCGGGCAAGCAATGAGCTATAGCGGAACATTTTCCACTCCACCCAGTTTATAGACCTTGTCTTTAACCCATTTTGCCCATGCCAGTGGCCGCTTTGTTTTGTCGAAGGTTTGCCAGGGGATAGGCTCACCAATCGTAACCGTAATGTGCTTGCCGCGGTGCTTATATGTTTCGTCTATTAAATAAAGCATCTCGATGTTTGCTTTAATACCAATAGATTTCCTGAATCTGTATAAACGATAAAAGAAATTCGAATTTTCACCTCCCATGTGTATTGGGATGATGTCTCTCTGATACTGTTTTGCTTTATTGATAAAGCTTTTTTTCCATTCCAGATCCATAACCTGTCCCTTGATCTTCCGGCTTACCAGTCCGGATGGAAAAGTCAGGATTTGTGTTTCGGATTTGAATGCAGTATCAAGTTGTTCTGCCAGCATGGGAGCCCTGTTTACCATGCTTATTAACAGGGATGAGTACGCCATGAAGGTTCTTCAGGTTCATAAGGATGTCGTTCACTAAGACATTTATAGTTATCCTTACCATATTTCTTCCCTATTATAAGCATGGCAACATGTCCATCTAAGCCGCCCCAGGGATGGTTGGCTGCAAAAATGTATCTTCCATCATCAGGCAGCTTTTCTTCTCCTATTACTTCAATCGTCAGATTGAAAAACTTCATCATGGCCACGGTGAAATCGTATCCTTTCAAATGACCGTAATCCCTTATCATCTCATTGATAAAATCCTGGTGAGCTACTCTTCTTAAGTATCTGTATATGAATCCAGGGATCCACCTGGCCAGTTTCGGATTTTTATCGTAAAACAAATCCTTTACATCAATTTCTTTAAAGACTCCTGCTTTTGTCTGTTTCCATTTCTACTCCTTTTTGATCCCTGGCATCAAAAGTATAAAAGTCACAGGAATTATTTGTTGAAAAAAACAGCCAGACAGTACTGAGTTGCTAATAAAAAAGGCAAAGCTGATTGCCAATACGAGATAAGCTTGTAAAGCTGTGACTTTCAGGCTTATTCTCTGCAATCTTTGCTCCAGTTATAGTACAAGTTGGCATTGATACCTTCCTTGCGGCATAACTCGGCAATACTGATCTCGCCTCGAAGTCCTTCTATAACTATCCTGATTTTTTCCTCCGCTGAATACTTCTTTCGTGTGTGTCTGCGGATCTCTTTGACCTTTGATTCTGCAGTCTGTTTTTTTGATTCATCTTTTGAACTTTATTGGTTAGAAATTTAAGAATTCTATCTCTTAACTTTTAAACCAATCTGTCCAGATTAGGCTGAAGATTTACATTTTGTTGAAAATTAACGGCTTAAAGGAATACAATAGGCACTCATTTGACTTGCATCCAACAACACATTAACTTGCGGTAACAAACTATCCCCATGCCCAACAAACTATCCCAATTCTACCTGATGAAACATAAAAAATATTCCAATTCAACACTCCTGAAATCTTTCAGATATGGCAAGACGGGGAGGTATCTTTCCATTATACTTGTCCTAGCATTTCTGAACACATTAGGAGGATGCTATTATTACAAAGTAGTTACTTGTGAAGATCCCTATCCTGAAGCAATTAGTAACCAGCAGGAGGAAGCAAAATTTTTCATCCTGCATTCTGAAGATCAGGTATGGAAATTCTCAAATATCAGTCTAAGCGATGAACTTGTTGTAGGGAAAATCACTCCTCTCCAGGATCATAAATATTATAAAACTACTAGCACTCAGCATGCAAACAGGTATAAGGTTAGTAATTCACCGGAAAAAGACGAGCGTGAAGTGATCAATGAAGTGCACATCACCATTTCAGAGTACAATGCTGCAGAAGGAAATGAGATTTCAATACTTTTAGAAAATATAGAAAAGATAGAGATATACAACAAGGCGACCGGGTCAACTTTTGCATCCTGGGTATTTAGTGGAGTAGGAATAGCTACCGTATTGTTTTTTGGGATTATAGGTATCATGGTGTCTAATATGTCAGGATGATATGTTGTGATTTTTCCTTTAAGAAATTAGGCTAAGAAACCATCCTATTTTATACCTAAGGCTCCATTGAGGAGTAGCCATACATCGACTTTTCTCTTCCAGATAGTAGAGTACCACTCAACAGAGATATGCTGTATATGCTCATACCTTCAGGGCACCTTATGTGTGATTTTAGATAGGGATTATATCCTTTCTGTCAAGATATATCTGATTTCTCATTGAGTGAACTACAATCGAAATGAGCACCTATGAGTTCTACTGCTAATCTATTTTCACTTTTTCTGTCAAACTGTTTAGGGGGCTAGTACAAGTGCATCTATCTGTGTACTTAAAAAATAGTTAAGAGGATGTAAGTAATTGCTCCCAAGAACGACTACATTAATAATGTACTTTTATTAAATCCAGTTTGTTATGACTAAGATCATCCCCGTCTTTGTTCTTCTATCTATACTCAGTATTCAAAACTCATATGCTCAAAATGTAGGTAATCCCGCTCCCGATTTTGAAGTTAACCTCGCTGCTGGAGGTACCTTCAAACTCTCGGATAATTTAGGGAAGGTGATCTTTGTCTTCATGTTTGGGAATACATGTCCCAGTTGCATAGCTGCCGGTCCTTCGGTGGAGAGTAATATTAATCAACAATTTGTTGGTGATCCCAATTATGTGGCAGTAGGTCTCGATATCTGGAACGGATCAACAGCCAAAGTCAATGCATTCGGTGCCCTGACGGGTATTACTTTTCCCCTTGCTAAAAATTCTAGTTTTGTAGCTTCTGATTACAACAGTACTTATGACCGACTGATGGTTATTGATGCCGATGGAATTCTTCAGCATAAAGGGGTAATAGTGGCAGGCTCGGATATCAATAATGCAAGAATGGCAGTCCAGGCCGGTCTTGCAGCAATAGTTACAGATCCCTGTGAGACCGCTGAGATCAATATCAGCGAAGTGATCGCGGATCCAGCTTGTTCTGGTGAAACGAACCGGATCCATTGATTTAACCATTTCTGGTACGTATCCTGGCTTTTCGGCTCTGTGGTCAAACGGTGCCACAGACCAGGATATCTCCGGACTTGGGGCCGGTACTTATTCAGTAACCGTAACCGATAATGAAGGATGCACCTTCATGGAAGAGTATAGCCTGAGTAATCCACCGTCACTTGTTGTGGATGGAAATTCTTATGATCCGGAGTGTGCGGGAGGGAACACCGGATCTGTGGCCATTCAAATTTCCGGAGGTACTGGGCCATACAATATCCTTTGGTCCACCGGATCGACTTCGGACTCCATTTTTGAGTTGATTGATGGATGCTATATAGTGGAGGTTACCGATGCCAATGGATGTGTCGTTACAGATGAGTTTTGTCTCATTGAACCCCCTGAGCTTAATGCAAACCTCAACATAAGCCATAATTCCTGTTTTGGCGAGGCTGAAGGAAGTGTAACCGTTCAATTTGAAGGAGGGACTCCTCCTTATCATACCTTTTACATGGGCACCGAATTTGATCAGGGTCTTATGGGTAGAACCTATTGGCTGGGACCTACGAGATCCTGGTGACGGACGCCAATCAATGTACGTTGACCGTTCAGGCTATCATCTCCGAACCTGCAGATTTGGTTATTGAAGAGATCAATGGTAATGAAGAGGTGCAAGCCTTCCAGAATTACAAGTATGCCATTCCGAATCCAACAGGATTGCCTTGGGAGAATACTGAATTTGTATGGCAGGTTCAGGGTGGTTCTATCCTACGTGGACAAGGCTCAGCCATGATTGATGTACAGTGGGGGTCTGGTCGATCCGGATGGGTGGAAGCATACGCCATGAACTTGACTGAATGCACCAGTGACACCATCCGTTTACTGGTCAGCATATCGGATACCACGATGGTAACGGATACCTGCCAAATGGCAGGAATGGAATGAGCCATACCTTGATCCATCCCTCCTGTTCAGGAGCTTCGGACGGATCCATAGAAGTTCTTGTTTCTGGCAACTATCCCGGTTTTGCCTTACTGTGGTCAAATGAAATGAAGGGGACATTAATTTCAGGACTGGATGGTGGCTCTTATATTGTGACAGTCACTGACACCATGGGATGTATGGTAATTAAAGAGTATATGCTAAATGAACCCCTACAGCTTGAGGTTTCTGAGGTGGTTTATCCACCCACATGCCCGGATGATTCATCAGGATCTGTCAGGATTGGGATCACAGGGGGAACAGGGCCCTATTCTATACTCTGGAGCACAGGTGCCACCTCGGATAGTATATCAGGCCTTCTTGAGGGTTGCTACACTGTTGAAATAACAGATGCTGCTGGATGTACCGTAACCCACGAAGTATGTATTGATGCCACGGAAAAGATCGTACTAATGGAGATCGATGGAATTGAAATGGCCGAAGCGTTGCAGACTTATACCTATATAGTGGCTTCCGTTATGGACGTTAGTTACATGTGGACAGCCACTGGAGGAACCATCATTTCCGGGACAGGGTACAGCCACAGTGGAGGTAACCTGGGAATTGGTTGGATCGGGAAGGCTTGAGGTGATTGCTCTTAATTCCTCAGGTTGCATGAGCGATTCAGTCTCCAAGGAAGTGTCAGTCTCCATGGCCACTTCGCTAATCAAAAGGAAAATTCGGTAATACAGATATATCCAAATCCGGCCAGCAATGTGCTGCATATCTCATCTGACAAACCTTTTGAGATCACACTTTACAGTCTTCAGGGCTCAAGGTTACTTATCTCGCAGGACCATCAGATCGACATTCTTTCCTTTTCATCCGGGTCCTATTTGGTTTCCCTCCGTACCACAGATGTTTCCAGGACAATTCACCTGATTAAGCAATAGATGATCCTAGAGCGGGTGCTTTTTGTTCGTCTCGTATTGCCTCCGCCGGG
>CAVQAB010000032.1:0-118339 GCA_963710385.1 uncultured Bacteroidales bacterium
CCCATTATATTCAGGTAGGCTATAGTCTGAATGAAGTATTCTTTCTTGTGGATCTTGGTGTATATGCTGCTTTCCAGGAGGGAACCTATAAAGGATTCGGGGCCAGGTTGAATCTCAGGTTTTAGAACAATGACCGGTAATAAATCCTTTCACCTCCGTATTCTACTATTCCTTTTCCCTGCCCTTTTATCTGCACAACAGGAGGATATTGACTGGATCTATGAAATTGATCTGCTGGGAAGAGAGCTGGCCCAGAAACATTGTAACCTCTTTTTTCAATCTGATTCAAGCAGCTTCTTCAGAGCGTTTGATCAAATTGCTGAAATGGCATCGGAACATACTCTATTTGATAATTCCGTGCAATTGCAGCAGGCTCTTGCTAAAATGGGTGATGCAAAGACACGCATTAACTTTCATTTTAATATTGAGGGTACAACCATCCTTCCCCTGGATTTTTACTGGTTTGAAGATGGGATTTATGTAATGAAGGGACGAATCGAACACCAGGAGATTGTGGGGAAAAGATTGACGGGTATCAACGGATTTCCTCTGGAACTTATCATTGACTCTCTGGCTACCCTTCTGGTTAAAGAAAATGACTACTTCCTAAAATCCCAGATTCCAAGAATGCTTACATGGACCCCTCTGCTGAACCACTTTGGATTTTCCCAGCAGCAGGATTTCATACTGCAATATGAGTTGGAAAATGGAAAGTTGGCAAAACTCACCATTCCATTGTATGACAAAGTGGGTGAAGAATTAAGCGTCCAGCCGGAGAAACTGCCCCTGGGATGGCAGGATAGAAAATCATATTTCCGTGATTGCTATTTTCCGGATGAACAGGATCTACTACATCCAATACAATAATTGCTGGAGCAGAGAGGTTGAAGAAGAACATGGAACAGGTGCAAGCGCCCTTTTTATGCCTTCCTTTAAAGAATTCGAGAAACAGGTTTTTTCAACCATCAGGAAACAGGAGATCGATAAATTTGTATTTGACATGCGCTTCAACGGCGGTGGAAACTCCTCCCAGGGCACTAAATTCATCGAGAAGTTAGCAAAAGCCCGGTTCGCTCCTTCAAATATTTACCTCATTGTGGGCAGGGAAACCTCCTCCTCAGCGATCATCAATGCAGTCGACTTCATGAAAAATTTCGAGATAGTGGTTGTGGGAGAAGGCACCGGTGGAAGTCCGAACCACTATGGAAATGTAAAGAGGTTTGTACTTCCTGAATCAAAGCTGGTGGTGAACTACTCCACCCAATATTTTAAACTGATGGAAGAGAACACATCTTCCATTATTCCTGATATAGAAACACCGCTCAGTTTCAGAGAGTATATGCAGGGTACCGATCCGGCCATGGATGCAATCCGAAACCACACTTTCAAATAGGATTATAATCACAGTTATTTCTCCAGAATCAGTCCGCGCATGATCAGATACTGTGCTGAGATATAAGTGACCATAATCCAGAATCCGGCCCGTGAGCTCCACGAATACAATGATCACTAATATAAGGTGCAGGAGAATTGAATTACGTTTTTGCATGTGGGATGGTATTAGAAACCTAAATATAGAAAATGATTCTCAGATCAAAATTGTACATTTGTTACTCCAGGCGGGAAGTATGGATAAAAAGAACAGGTACGGATATCTTGAGGGAATCATTGGCATTGTTGCCAACCTGGTTCTGTTCGGATTAAAATATTGGGTCGGAATTATCACCGGTTCACTGGCTCTCATCGCCGACGCCTGGCACACCCTGTCAGATTCAGCGAGTTCAGTCATTGTTGTGGGAAGTGTAAAACTCTCTTCCAGAAGAGCAGATACCAGGCACCCTTTCGGGCACGGTCGATACCAACAGATCGCCTCTCTGTTTATTGCATTTCTACTGGGAATTATCGCCTACGAGTTTCTGACCAGTGCGGCGGAGAAGTTCCGGGATCACGAATCCACTCAATTCGGCATGCTGGCCATTATGGTGACTGCGCTCTCGGTGGTTGTGAAAGAGGGGATGGCCCAATATGCCTACTGGGCATACCGAAAGACCGGTTTTGAAACCCTGAAGGCTGACGGGTGGCACCACCGAAGCGATGCACTTTCATCGGCAGTTGTTCTTATCGGTATTTTACTGGGAAATCGTTTCTGGTGGATGGACAGTGTGTTGGGAATCCTTATCAGTCTTATGCTCTTTTATGCAGTTTTCGAAATTGTTAAGAATTCAATGGAGAAATTACTTGGAGAGAAGCCTGATGATCAGCTTATTAAAGAGATAGTCCAGCTCATCCAGAATGTCTCTGATGAGGAAATCTGCCCACATCATTTTCACCTTCACACCTATGGAGATCACAGGGAATTGACTTTTCATATCATGTTGAAGGGTGACATTGATATTTCTGAAGGACATCAGATTGCCAATGACATTGAAGAGGCCATCAGGTTGGAAATGAACATTGAATCCACCATCCATGTGGAACCCATCCCTGAAAATCAGGAGACCAGTCAATAACAGAACTTTTTTTATCCCGATGCGCAATCGATTGTGCAGATTTACTAGCTTTGTATGATCAGATGAGTCAGCAGCACATAACCATTCATGATATTGCCAGAGAGTTGAATGTATCTGCTTCTACGGTATCGCGTGCACTTCAGAATCATCCACGCATCAGTCAATCCACACGTAATGCCGTACAAAAACTGGCCGCGCGTTACAATTACCAGCCCAATGTGGTGGCGTCTTCATTAAGGAGGGGGAAAAGTAAGACCGTGGGAGTAATTGTACCAAGGATCACCCGGAATTTTTTTGCAGCTGTAATCGGTGGATTGGAAGAGGTTCTTGCTTCATCGGGATTTCACCTGATGATCTGTCAGACCCATGAACGAATTGAAAACGAGATATCTGCAATTCAGGCACTGGTCAACGCACGCGTAGATGCAATTATCCTCTCGATCTCCATAGAAACCAAAAGTATCGATCACATTAAATATTTGATGGATCGGGGTATTCGCCTGTTCTTTTTTGATCGCGTTTACAATGGCATCAATGCCGGTTCGGTGGTCATTGACGACAGGCTGGGGGCTTACCTGAACGTAAAGCACCTGCTGGAACAGGGATACAGAAGGATTTTACATGTGGCAGGGGCTGACCATATCAACATCTATAAAGAACGGAAGGCGGGATATATGGAAGCCATGGCTGAAGCAGGTATAGATGTCCCACCAACCTGGATCATCGAAAAACCGCTGATCCTGGAGGGAGGTGAATCGGCTTATTACGAAGGCATGAAGATGTCCGGCCAGCCGGATGCTTTTTTCTGTGCAGGAGATTTTGCAGCGCTTGGTGTGATGCAGTCAGCATTAAAAAACGGACGCAGGGTTCCTGATGATTTGGGGATTACCGGATTTGCCAATGAACCCTTTACCGGATTTTTAAAACCATCTCTAACCACAGTAGACCAGCGGGGAGGAGAAATGGGAAAGATTGTAGCTGAGATGTTCCTGCAGTGTGACGAAAATGATGACCAAACCGCAAAGTGCGAAAAGATCGTGCTCAAACCCCAACTAATTGTTAGAAATAGCTCATTGTTAAACAAATAAATACTTATTCTATGGCAATCAATTATGAAGTTCGGTTCTCCAATCATCCTGAGGATGCCAAACAATACGGAACTGAAAAACTCCGTAAGGAATTCCTGGTGGAAAAATTGATGGTACCCGGGGAGATCAACCTGGTCTATTCCATGAATGACCGCTACATTGTAGGAGGTGCAGTACCCTCCAATGAATTGGAACTTACCACCATCGATCCGCTTAAAATCAAAATTCTTCTGTGATCGTCGTGAACTGGGGATCATCAACGTAGGTGGACTTGCCGTCATCGAAGTTGATGATGCAGTTTTTAATCTGGACTACAAAGATGCACTCTATGTGGGTGCGGGTTCACAGAAAATCAAGATGATCAGCAAGAACCAGGATCACCCTGCCCATCTCTATTTCAACTCAGCCCCTGCTCATCAATCTTATCCCTGTAAGCGTGTGACGCTGGATGATGCGGAGATGGTTGAAATGGGGAGTCTGGAACAATCCAATGCACGGAAGATTAACAAACTTCTTGTAAACTCTGTGGTAGAAACCTGTCAGCTACAGATGGGTATGACCCAACTGAAAGCCGGAAGCGTTTGGAATACCATGCCCCCTCACCTTCATGACCGACGGATGGAAGCCTATTTCTACTTTGAAGTTCCCGATGGACAGGCCATCTGCCATTTCATGGGAGATCCGAAAGAGACCAGGCACATCTGGATGCAAAATGAGCAGGCAGTAATATCCCCACCGTGGTCCATTCATTCGGCAGCCGGCACCAGTAACTATATCTTTATATGGGGTATGGCTGGAGAAAACCTTGATTATGGGGACATGGATATCATCCAGCCCAATGAAATTCGTTAAAACGACAGACCATGATAAATGACCATGTATTAATTGATGCATCATCTGAATGGACTTCAGCTGGCTCCTGGATTAAGGCGAAAGCTTATTCATACCGACAAACTGATGATGGTGGTGGTTGAATTCACCAACGGACCCGCTGAAGTTCCCGATCCTTTCCACGACCATCCCCACGAACAGGTTTCCTACATCGCCGAAGGTGAGCTTATCCTGTTTATTCAGGGAGTGGGTGAAAAGAAATTGCGAAAAGGGGATCTGTTTGCCATTCCTTCCGGAATCCCCCACACGGTCCAAACTTTATCCCCTGTTGTAAGGATTATCGACAGCTTTACTCCCCTCCGAAAAGAGTTTTTATAACCCACTAAATAATTCTCAAATGAAGTCGTTGAATCTATTTGATCTTACTGGAAAAACTGCTCTGGTAACAGGTGGTACGCATGGTCTGGGAATGGCTATTGCCAGTGGGCTGGCCGGTGCAGGAGCCACTATCGTTATTAATGACGTATTTCCTGAAAAACTTAAATCGGCTAAGGAGGCATATGCAGCCAACGGAATAATTGTTCACACCTATGAACTGGACGTGACAGATGAAGCAGCTGTTGAACGAACCATTCCTTTAATTGAAAAGGAGGTGGGCCCCATCGATATCCTGGTCAATAATGCAGGGATCATCAAACGAATTCCCATCCTTGAGATGAAAGCCGAAGAATTTCGCCAGGTAATTGATGTGGACCTGACCGGACCTTTCATCATGTCAAAAACAGTGGCGAAAGGGATGGTTGACAGGGGGCAGGGCAAAATCATCAACATGTGCTCTATGATGAGTGAACTGGGAAGAAACACCGTATCGGCCTATGCATCGGCCAAGGGTGGATTAAAGATGCTGACCAGGAGCATGGCCACCGAATGGGCCAGGTATAACATCCAGATCAATGGCATTGGTCCCGGATATTTTGCCACTGCACAGACTGCACCCATCAGGGTGGACGGACATCCTTTCAACGAGTTTATCATCAACCGAACACCGGCAGGAAGATGGGGTGATCCGGAGGACCTGGCTGGCACAGCTGTTTTCCTTGCATCCAGGGCATCTGACTTTGTGAATGGACAGGTGGTCTATGTGGATGGAGGGATCCTGGCTACCATCGGAAAACCCTCCAACGAATTGTGATGCTTATAGTTCCTTTTTAATCACAAATGTATAAACCATGCAAAAACTCACAGCACTTTTCTTAACCGTTGCCCTCATCGTGGTTTCCTGCAATACCACCGAGGAGGTTCCGCCTTCAGGCAACCAATCCATTGGACCTGCAAAGGAATGATGCCATGATCACATTATCGAGGGAAACCATAGCAAGCTGGATGAAAATTCCTGATGGAAAAGTTCCCCTGCTTACCCTCGAAAATGGAGTCCCGCTCCCCTGTCAGCTTGATGACATTGATATGGACGGTGAATGGGATGATCTTTTTGCCCTGGTGGATCTTCAACCTTCCGGCCAAAAGACCTATTGCTCCAGATGATCCTGCCTGAGGAGTATCCGGAGTTTAAGGTACGGACCAACGTTAGATTGGGTGCCAATAAACCGGGATATCCCGAGCTTCTCAAAGCGGATCGCCTGGAAGGGATCTCCTTTCACAATTATGACCATGTGACAGGTGCAGCATTCCAGATGGAAGGTCCGGCCTGGGAAAACGATCTGGTTGGATTCAGGAATTATCTGGATCAGAGGAATGGAATGGACATCTTTGGAAAACTGAGTCCGAAGATGATTCTGGACAGTGTAGGAGTTGCAGGCAGACAGAGCTACCATGAACCGGACGAATGGGGAATGGACGTTCTCAAGGTAGGAACAAGTCTGGGTGCCGGGGGCATCGGTTACATGTACAATGATTCCATCTACAGGGTGGGTGACAACGGGTCAGGGACCTATGAACTCATTTTGGAGGGATCCCAGAGAAGCAGGATCAATCTCACCTATACAAATTGGAAGGCTGGAAGAAGAGGTGTTGGATGTTCTCCAGCAAATCGATATCGTAGCTGGCCAATACTACTATGAGAGTCGGGTTACCTTTTCGGGTTCCCAGGCAAACCTGGATCTTGTGCCCGGAATCGTAAACATGAAGAGTGATTCACTTTACGTGCTTGAACTAAATGAAGCCTATACGGCGCTTTTGACCCATGACTACCAGGCCGAAGATACCACCCTTCTGGCCATGGTCCTGATGGTTCCAGCTGATTTTATGACCGATTACGGAGAAACAAAAGAGGCAGGTGAAGGTGTAACACAGACCTACTATGCGGTACTGGATGCCCATTGCCGACCAACCTGTGACTTACAGATTTTATTCCCTATGGGAAAAGGAAAATCCACGTTGGGCCTCACTGGAAGAGATTAAAAAGTTCCTGGTCACCGAAGCAGATCGATGGTCCCATGGAGTTGAGATCCGGCCAGTGCCCCGAGATTCCTAAGAATGAACATCTCCATTAGAAATCTCCTTTCAGGATTGTTCCTCCTTGTTCTGTCAGGTACAAGCGTAAGCGCCACTATCATTGAACCCCGCGTAACTTCAATTAAGAGGGCCACCTCTTCCATACTCCTGGATGGGATTCTGGATGAAGCGGATTGGTTGAAAGCAGAGATTTCGGATGACTTCCTGCAGCGTTATCCATATGATTCATCCAATTCCGATCTGATAACAGAAGTGAGGGTTACCTATGATGATAAATTCCTCTATGTGGGTTCGGTGTGTTATACGGAAAATGAAAAAGATTACGTGATCAATTCTCTGAGAAGGGACTTTCGGAGTTCGGGAAATGATGCATTCTATTTTATCATCAATCCATTCAATGACAGGATGTCGGGTTACTATTTCGGAACCTCTCCATACGGAGTCCAGAGCGAGGCCATCATTATGAACGGAGGTGCAGCGTTGAGCAGAGAATCCCCAAGTACCAATCCTTCCTGGGATAATAAATGGTATGTGGAGGTTACCCAATATGACGACCGGTGGGTGGCAGAAATGGCCATCCCTTTCAGTACACTCAGGTTTAAAGAGGGCGTGGACGAGTGGAGGGTGAACTTCTGCCGGGTGGATTATGGTCATAATGAGTATTCAAACTGGAACCACATCCCCAGGAATTTCAGCTTCTCATCCCTGGCGAATACAGGAATCATGGTGTGGGATAAGGCTCCGGTAAAACCGGGGGCAAACATCTCAGTGATCCCTTATGTTACTACCGGACTAGCAAAGGACTATGAAGAGAACATGCCTGCCAGCTGGGTCAAAGGAGTGGGTGGTGACGCAAAGATAGGACTTACCTCTTCACTGAGTCTGGACCTGACGATTAATTCGGATTTTAGCCAGGTGGAGGTAGATGAGCAGGTGACCAATCTGGACCGCTTCGAAATTTACTTCCCCGAAAAGCGCCAGTTTTTTCTTGAAAATAATGATCTTGTTCTCAGGATTCGGAGTCACAGCAGCCAGACCTTTCTTTTCCAGACGTATTGGAATTACCTATGATGACTACCAGGATCAATATGTGGAGACCCCCATACTGTTTGGAGCCCGCTTAAGTGGTAAGTTGAATCAGAACTGGAAATTGGGAGTGTTGGATATGCAGACGGCACAGAATCGGGAAAGTGGGACTCCCAGTACAAATTTTGCAGTAGCCACCGTGCACCGCAGGGTTTTCGAACGCTCAACTGTGTCAGCATTCCTGGTGAACAAAGATCCCATTCAGGCCTTTTCCGGGGAGTGTGACACATGTGATTTTAATGCTTCTAACCGGGTTGGGGGAATGGAATTCAATCTTGCCTCGGCTGACAACTGGTGGACCGGGAAGGTTTTTTACCACCACTCTTTCGATGAAGTGGAGTCCGGGAACAGTTACGCTCAGGGTGCTGAATTAAAGTATGACAACGGAAACCTGATTGTTGAATGGGCCCATCAGCTCATCGGTGCCGGATATAATGCTGAAGTGGGATATGTTCAAAGAACGGGAATTAAGAATTTCGATCCGCAGATCAGGTACGTATTCTATCCCAAGAGGTTGAAATTCATTATCAGTCATGGGCCAAATCTTGAATTGGAACAATTGTACAGTGATGGATACGGAATGACCGACCGGGAGATTACCCTCAGATACATGGCCAGGTTCCGCAACCAAAGCATATTGTATTTGAGTCTCCACAATACCTATGTCAAACTAACCGATCCTTACGATCCGAGTAATTCAGAAGGATTGGAATACAATCCAGGAGATGAATTCGCCTACTGGAATGGATTTATTTTCTACCGCTCCGACAGCCGTAAACTCTTTTCATATACGACCAGAAACATGATTGGAGAATACTTTGATGGACAAAGATATTCCATTTCCGGAGATCTGGGGTACCAGTTCAGACCTTATGTGAATGTAAAACTGGCCGCCACTTACAACAAGGTAATCCAACCAGATCCCTACAGCAGTGTTGACTACTGGCTGCTGGGACCCAGGCTGGATGTGACCTTTTCCAGGAATCTGTACTTTGCCACCTTGGTCCAGTACAATTCACAGCGTGAGAAGTTAAACATCAACACCCGTTTTCAGTGGCGCTATGCTCCCGTATCCGATCTTTACCTTGTTTACACGGACGATTACTTCACCAATGCCATCTCCCCCAAAAGCAGGGCGCTCGTTTTCAAACTTACCTACTGGCTTAATATCTAATTACTCATTAATCCTTTTATCTTTATCAAATTATCAATACATTTAATGCGCAATCGATTGTACATCTGCTATGAAACGACTTGACGTTGCTTTGAAAATGAGGGAAGTAGGTGCTATCCCTCTCTACAACCATCCTGATATTGAGGTATGCAAAAAGGTGATTACTGCATGCTACAAAGGTGGAATGAAGATCTTTGAATTTACCAACAGAGGAGATTTTGCCCATGAACTCTTCTCCCAACTGGCCAAATGGAGCAAAGAAACAATGCCTGATCTGGTATTGGGAGTGGGAACTGTGGTGGATCCGGGAACTTGTTCACTCTATATCCAGCTTGGGGCAGAGTTTGTTGTTTCTCCCATTCTCAATGAAGAGATGGCAAAAGTTTGCAACCGAAGAAAAGTACTCTGGATCCCCGGATGTGCAACCGCCTCAGAAATTGGAAAGGCAGAAGAGCTTGGAGCAGAAGTTGTGAAGTTATTTCCAGGCCCCACAGTGGGAGGAGCAAAATTCCTGAAAGCATATCTTGGTCCCTGTCCCTGGTCCAACATCATGCCTTCTGGCGGAGTCTCTCCTACCATGGAAAACCTAAAGGAGTGGTTCGACGCAGGAGCATTCTGTGTGGGTATGGGATCGCAATTTATTTCAAAAGAGATTGTTGAAAATGAACGATTCAATGATCTTTCTGAAATAGCAGCAGAATCAATAGAAATTATTAAAAAGCTAAAGCAGTAATCTTTTACTAAACTATTAAAAATGGCAGAAGTTGTAAAAAAACTAAATGAAAAAGTAGGTAACTACAGATGGACGATCTGTGCACTGATCTTTTTCGCGACTACAGTTAACTACCTTGACAGGCAGGTCATAGGAATTCTTAAGCCTCTTCTGAAGAGTGACCTGGGCATCGGCGAGCTTGAGTACAGCTGGATCGTAATGTCTTTCCAGTTTGCATACGCCGGAGGTATGCTCCTTGCAGGAAGAGTCATTGATAAGATCGGAACAAAATTAGGTTATGCACTGTCCCTTGTGCTATGGAGTATTGCAGCGATTGCACATGCATTTGCAAAGGGACCTCTTGGATTCGGGATCGCTCGTGCCGGACTGGGCATAAGCGAAGCCGGGAACTTTCCTGCAGCCATTAAAACTGTTGCCGAATGGTTTCCAAAAAAGGAACGCGCACTGGCAACCGGTATTTTTAATTCCGGCACAAATGTGGGAGCCATTATCGCCCCGCTGGTGGTCCCCTGGCTGGCCCGGGTTTATGGTTGGCAGATGGCCTTTATCGCCACCGGTGCGGTTGGACTAACCTGGCTTATTTTCTGGTTTATTTTTTATGAAGTTCCCAAGAAACAGAAAAGATTAAAGCAGCCAGAGCTGGAATACATCTTAAGTGATCATGAGGAAGAGAAAAGTGAAAAGGTGCCATGGGCCAAACTGTTCAAATATCGCCAGACCTGGTCATTTGTCGTTGGAAAATTTCTTACCGATCCGATCTGGTGGTTCTATCTTTTCTGGATTCCCGGATGGCTGGCTGATGTACGCGGACTGGACATCAAAGGGGAGATTTGGAATACCCCTGGTGGTTATTTACTCTTCCACTACAGTCGGAAGCATTTTTGGCGGATGGTTGTCGCGCAATCATTAAAAGAGGCTGGAGGTTAGTAAGGCCCGGTGTTATGCCATGTTGATCTTTGCTCTTATGGTGATTCCCATCGTGTTTGCCCAGACAGGGGGCATCGGTCTCTGGTCAGCTATTGCACTTATCAGTCTGGCTGCAGCCTCTCACCAGGCATGGTCGGCAAATATTTTCACAACTGTGTCTGATATATTCCCGAAAAAAGCCGTCGCTTCTGTAACCGGTATCGGTGGAATGGCAGGAGCTGTAGGGGGGTTGCTGATTGCTAGTTTTGCCGGGATAATTCTTAACGCCTGGGAGAAAAAAGGAAATATTGACGGAGGATATGCGACTCTTTTTGTCGTAGCCGGTTCAGCGTATATTCTTGCCTGGGGCCTGATGTACCTGATCGCAGGTAAGGCGAAGCCTGTCAACCTTGATGAATAAGTAAAAGAAAAATACAAATCAATAACAAAACTTTCCGGCGGAGATGGGTTTCAGGACCCCAGCCGGAGAGTTTTTTTTCTTTATGACAAGGGGATTATAGATCTCAATCAAACCATGAAGTGCTCCAGCTATTTAAAAAGCAGAACAGGGAATATTGTGGATTCAAGTTGTATCTTTTATCTTTTTACTTTAACTTTTAACTTTCATTTTTAACTTTAATAATATGTACTTACTCGGATATGATGTGGGAAGTTCTTCGGTAAAAGCAAGCCTGATCGATGCTGAATCGGGACGATCAGTGGCTTCTGCTTTCCACCCAAAGAAAGAGATGAAGATCGATGCCCCCAAGGGAGGATGGGCCGAACAGGATCCCGAACAGTGGTGGACCAACCTGATCCTGGCCACCAACGATGTGATTCAATCTGCCGAGATAGATCCCTCTTCCATCAAGGCCATCGGTATTGCCTACCAGATGCACGGTCTGGTGCTGGTGGACAAAAATCATAAATTGCTCAGGTCTTCCATTATCTGGTGTGATTCCAGGGCCGTGACCCATGGTGATCATGCCATGAAAACCATTGGAGAAGAACAGTGTCTCTCCCACCTTCTCAACTCACCGGGTAATTTCACGGCCTCCAAACTAAGCTGGGTGATCATGAATGAACCGGAAATTTATGAAAAGGCCTATAAATTCATGTTGCCTGGCGATTACATCGCCATGAAACTTACCGGTGAAATCAATACCACCATTTCCGGTCTTTCAGAGGGGATCCTCTGGGATTTTAAGGACAACTCCCTGGCTGATTTTCTGCTGGACTATTATGGGATCCATCAACACCTTATACCGGATATTGTACCCACATTTTCTGAGCAGGGACGCCTGTCTCCAGCCGCAGCAGAAGAACTCGGCCTGGTTCCGGGTATCCAGATTGCCTACCGGGCAGGTGACCAGCCCAACAATGCCTTTTCGCTGAATGTTCTGAATCCGGGCGAGATTGCAGCCACAGCTGGCACTTCAGGAGTGGTATATGGCGTAAGCGATGAGGTAAAATACGATCCGCTGAGCAGGGTCAATACCTTTGCCCATGTGAACCACAGTCCGGAACTGAACAGGCTGGGTGTACTGCTTTGCATCAATGGAACCGGCATCCAGTACTCCTGGCTCAAACAGCACCTGGCCCAGCGGGAGAATGAATTATCCGGCCCTGAATGACCTGGCCATGGAAGCTCCCATCGGTTCTGACGGATTGCTCATGCTTCCATTTGGAAACGGAGCTGAACGGATGCTGGGAAATCTGAATGTGGGAGCAACAGTAAAGAATATCAATTTCAACATCCACACTGATGCCCACCTGGCACGTGCCGCCCAGGAGGGGGTTGCCTTTTCCATGCATTATGGAATGGAGATCATGAAAGAGATAGGGATTCATCCCAAAGTGATCAGGGCCGGTCTTGCCAATATGTTCCTGAGTCCTGTTTTCCGGGATACCCTGGCAGAGATCTCGGGAGCCACCATCGAACTCTATGATACCGATGGTTCTATTGGTGCAGCCAATGGAGCAGGGATTGGTTCCGGCACCTTTGGCTCCTTCCAGGAAGCCTTTGAAAACCTCAATAAAATGCTGGTGGTGGAACCCACTGGAAACAGCAAAGAGCCTATGATGAGAGCTTTTGGCAACTGGAAGGAGGTGCTTGGAACTTTGTGTCAGCTAATAGTTGAAAGTGCTGAAGGATTATGAATGAAGAAATAATAACATATCAAATTAAAATAAGATGGAATATCTTATTAGGAAACAGAGAGTATTTCCCGGGGATCGGGAGGATCAAGTTCGAAGGCAGGGATTCTGACAATCCACTGGCTTTCAAATTCTATGATGAGAACAAAGTGGTTGCCGGAAAAACCATGAAGGAACACATGCGTTTTGCCATTGCTTACTGGCATACCTTCTGCGGAACCGGTGAAGATCCATTTCGGTCCTGGAACCCAGATTTTTCCCTGGGCAACAGGGAACAATGCCATTGAAAGGGCAAAAAATAAAATGGATGCAGCTTTTGAATTTATCACCAAAATTGGAGCTCCTTATTATTGCTTCCATGATATTGATGTGGTTTCAGAAGGAGATTCCAGTGCATGAATATGAATCCAATATGCAGACCATGGTGGAGTACGCCAAGCAAAAGCAGACTCGATTCGGGGGTAAAACTGCTTTGGGGTACCGCCAATGTTTTCTCCAATCCGCGTTATATGAACGGAGCCACAACCAATCCGGACTTCAATGTACTTCCCTGGGTAGCCACTCAGGTGAAGAATGCCCTGGATGCCACCATTGCACTTGGGTGGTGAGAATTATGTATTCTGGGGTGGCCGTGAAGGTTACATGTCTTTGCTGAATACAGATATGAAACGTGAACAGGAGCACCTGGCCCAGTTTCTCCATCATGGCCAAGGATTATGCCCGTGGCAACGGATTTACCGGACCCTTCCTCATTGAACCCAAACCCATGGAGCCCACCAAACACCAGTATGATTTTGATACGGCCACTGTGATTGGCTTCCTGAATAAATACGGACTGGCAGGTGATTTTAAAATGAACATTGAAGTGAATCATGCCACCCTGGCCGGACATACCTTCCAGCATGAACTGCAGGTTGCTGTGGACAATGACCTCTTCTGCTCCATCGATGCCAACCGCGGTGATTACCAGAATGGATGGGATACTGATCAGTTCCCCATCAACCTTTACGAATTGATTGAATCCATGCTGGTCATCGTAGAGGCAGGTGGATTCACTTCCGGAGGGATCAACTTCGATGCCAAGACCCGCCGGAACAGTACCGATATGGAGGATATCTTCATTGCTCATATTGCTGGTATGGATACTTTTGCAAGGGCCTTTGAGATCACTCTGGACCTGCTGGAGAATTCCGCTTACAATAAGATGAAGGCTGAACGTTATTCATCCTTCGATTCGGGGAGCGGAGCACAATTTGAGAATGGAGAGTTATCCCTTGAACAGTTGAGTGAACTGGCAAAAATCAATGGAGAACCTGAGCAGATCTCCGGTAAGCAGGAACTGTACGAATCTATTATTAATCAATACATAAAATAGATATTGATGGGTAATCACCATCCCATTCCATCCCGCCTGTCATATTTGCACTCACGCTGGTTGCCACATTGGGTGGACTTTTGTTTGGATATGATACCGCTGTGATCAATGGTGCCACAGATGCACTCCGGCAGTTTTTTATCACTCCCCTTGAAAGTGATCCGGTTCTGGCCACCGCAACCATCATACAATTCAAGGGGATTGTTACCATATGCCTGGTAATTGTGGTTGCCTTGATTACCAGCTTCTTAATCAAGCTGTTTGGAAGGAAAAAGGGAGCACTTCTTAGTGGGCTTCTTTGGGTGATTGGGATTATTGTCCTCTATTTCTTCTTTCTTAAAGGTGAAAATGTCCTTACCGAATCGTTGGGGAATTCCATCAAAGGATTTACCATCTCCAGTGCCCTGGTGGGCTGTATCATAGGAGGTTCTCTGGGTGGATATATCAGTCAGAGTATGGGCCGGAAACGGGGATTGATTCTCGCTGCCATTCTTTTCCTGATTTCTGCACTGGGATCAGCCATGCCTGAGAAGCTCAATTTCATGGGTCTGGCCACCATCAGCTCCTTTATTTTTTACAGGGTGCTTGGTGGAATAGGTGTTGGATTGGCTTCCATGCTTTCACCCATGTACATTGCTGAGATTGCACCTGCCAACATTCGTGGCAAACTGGTTTCATGGAACCAGTTTGCCATTATTTTCGGTATGGTGGTGGTCTATTTTGTAAACTATTTCATTGCAAGGGGACAGGCTGCAGAGTGGATCAATGCCACTGGCTGGAGATGGATGTTTGGTTCTGAAACCATTCCGGCCATTCCTCTTCCTGATCTTGCTTTTTTTTGTTCCGGAATCACCGCGATTCCTGGTGCTGAAACAGCAGGAGAGTAAGGCACTGAAATTGCTTCAGCGAATCAATCCTGCCAGGGCGGAGCAGGTACTGTCTGATGTAAAGGACTCCTTGAAAGAAACAAGGATTCCATGGCTTTCTTTTGGTGGATTGGTCATTGTGATCGGAATCCTGTTATCGGTATTTCAACAATTTGTCGGAATCAATGTGGTCCTCTATTATGCAGGGGATATTTTCAGAAGTATGGGTTCAGGGAATGACTCTTCCCTGGTGCAAACCATTATGGTGGGATTGGTCAATATGATCTTTCACTGTGGTAGCCATCTTCACTGTGGACCGGTTCGGAAGAAAACCACTGATGTTGATTGGAGCACTGGCTATGGCCATCAGCATGTTTGCCCTGGGACTTTCGTTCTACATGGATAAAATGGGAATACTTTCTCTCATCTTTATGCTCAGTTATACGGCAGCCTTTGCCATGAGCTGGGGACCTGTGACCTGGGTGCTGCTATCGGAGATCTTTCCCAACAGTATAAAAGGAGCCATGTCCATTGCTGTTGCATCCATGTGGATAGCCAATTTGATCATTTCCTGGACATTCCCTATGATGAATGAAAGTACGTTGCTTACCAGGACTATTCAATCATGGATTTTCCTATTGGATCTACGGATTGATGGGAATTCTGGCTGCCTGGTTTGTCTTGAAGCTGGTGCCAGAAACCAAAGGCCATACCCTGGAGGAGATAGAAACTATTTGGAAAAAGTTTAAAGTGCCGAGATAAAAGTTCTTAGTGCCTAGTAGAAAGTGAAACTTTAAATATGAAAACGATGCGTACATCCGGTATTATTGTATTTATCTTTGTTTCGATGCTTATGGCGTTTGGCTGTTCAGGGTCGAAAGAAAGTTCTGAGACCATTAAATTCTATGTGGGTTCCTCCAATGGAAACCTGGAGCATTCTATTTTTCTATGCGAACTGAACCTGGTGGGAGGCGATTTTGCGGTGCTGGATTCCTTTGCAGGAGCAGTGGGACCCTCCTACCTGGCCTTTTCACCTGACAGGAAACATCTTTATGCCATTGACGATAAGATTACAGATCCGGCATTGAATCACATGAGCGTCAGCTCCTTCAACGTAAATGTGAAGACCCATCAGCTTGAGTTTCTGAACAGTCAGTCCAGCGAAGGAATTGGACCCTGTCATGTTTATTGCAGTCAAGAAAGGAGACATACCTCTTCACGGCAAATTATTCAAGTGGTCATGTGGCCGCATTCCCAATTGCAGGTAACGGACAAATTGAACCCGCTTCCAGTGTGGTGGTAGGAGAGTGGATCAGGACCCGACAAGAGCAGACAGGAAGCTCCCCACGCCCACCAGGTCACTCTTGATCCTTATAAGAACTATTCTACTTGTTCCGGACCTGGGTAGTGACAAGGTCCTGATCTATAAATTTGATGATAAAACCGGGGTGCTTACACCCAATCCTGCACAAGCTTACCTCGCTATGGCTCCGGGGGCAGGTCCGCGACACCTGGTATTTCACCCCTTGGGTGAGTATGTCTATGTGGTCAATGAATTGAATGCGACTGCGACTGCCTGTCGCTACTACGAAGAAGATGGAACCATGGTAAAGAGGAGAACGGTAAATACGGTTACAGATTCACATGTGGGAAGCAAGTACCCTGCGGCCATCCGGGTTCATCCCAATGGCAACTATGTATATGCTTCCACCAGGGGTGAAGTGAGCTGTATCACGGTTTTCAAGATAGGTGAGGATGGTGAATTCTTCAGGATCCAGGTGGTTGAAGATGTTCCTGCCTGGCCCAGGGATTTTAACATTGATCCGTCGGGAAAGTTCCTTCTGGCTGCCGGAGAACGCTCAAATGAGATAGAACTATACTGGATTGACAAAGAGACAGGTAAAATAAGCCGCTCCAGTTCAAAATTCAGCATTCCTTCTCCGGGCTGCATTTTATTTATTGATTAATTAACTCTTTCTTCTATGAAAACATACAAGGTTGGTATCGTAGGTCTGGGCAAAGTGGCTCATTTGCATGCACAGGCATTAAAGGAGATCCCTAACGCAGAATTCACAGCAGGTTGTTCCCGATCCATTGAAAAGGCAAATTCTTATGTGGGCGATTATGGTGCCAGAGCCTACGACGATATAAGCCAGATGGTAAAAACGGAGGATCTTGACCTTGTAATCATCTGTACGCCACATCCCAATCATGTGGAGCCTACAGTTGAAGCACTTGAGGCAGGTGCACATGTCCTGGTGGAAAAACCCCTTGCCTCTACCCTTCAGGATTGCGATGTCATGATCGAAGCTGCAAGAAGAACCAGGCTGAAACTGGGAGTGATCAGTCAGCGTCGCTGGTATCCCCCCACACTTCGGGTAAAAAATGCAATGGATTCAGGAAAAATTGGAAAGCCTGTTATGGGAACCATCAATATGCTTGGATGGAGGGACGAAGATTATTACAAATCAGACGAGTGGAGAGGATCATGGGAGCTTGAAGGGGGTGGCGTGCTGGTCAACCAGGCCCCGCATCAACTTGACCTCTTCTGCTGGCTCATGGGCCCCATCGATGAAGTATACGGTCATTGGGCCAACCTGAACCATCCTTACATTGAGGTAGAAGATACTGCCCTTGCCATCGTAAAATTTAAAAGTGGTGCCATCGGTAACATTATTGTATCCAATTCGCAGAAACCGGGAATTTTCGGAAAAATCCAGGTACACGGTGAAAATGGATCATCCGTGGGAGTTCAGACCGAAGGAGGTGCCATGTTCATTGCTGGCATGGCCCCAATCCTGGAACCACCGGTGAATGACCTGTGGACCATTCCCGGAGAAGAAAACATGCTGGAGGAATTCACACGGGAGGACAACGAACTGTTTGATAAGGTGGATCCCACGGTCTATTTTATCCGTCTGCAGATCGAAGAATACCTGGATGCACTTGATAAGGGCAGAGAACCCCTGGTAAATGGAGAAGAGGCTCGTAAGACCGTAGAATTGTTTACTGCAATCTACAGGTCAACACGTGATAACAAACCTGTAAAATTTCCACTTTCACATGAAACAGGCAGGGAAGATTTCGACGGACGAAATTGAGATCAAGGCGTACTAGAACAGTTTTATTACGCCATAAACGCCTACCATACCGATGGCCACACAACTGACCACCAGTGCAATTTTGTAGAATCTACCGGGTGACAGGTATTGGTCCTTTACCCCAAACCTGAAGTGGAGGCCGGCGATCACAATGAGAATCAACATTATAAATGTGGCGATCCCACCAATGGTAACCATCAGTACAGGAAGCCTGATTACCAGGAAAGCAATGGTCCACAATAGAGGGAACACCACAGCAAGGATCCGGATGGTACGCATCCGGGTTTTCAGGTTATTGAAATCAATCCACTTCAGCACGCCGAACAGATCTGAAAAAACCCTGGTCCTGATGGCAAGGGCAGCAAAAAGGGTTGAGAAAAGTACCATAAAGGATCCCAGGAGGAAAACATTCTTGGCTGCCGGACCCACCGAGTCGGTATAGATCCTTGAAATGGTCTCAATCATCTGGTACCCTTCAGGAACATCACCAAGTTGATAAAGAATTGATGCACCCAGCAGAAAGAAGGCGGCCGTCACAATGGTATAAACGATCATGGAGAGAAAGGCGTCTAAATACATCACCCTGATCCATCCTCTGGCCCTATTACGCCACTCTTCATTTTCCACCTTCGGGCCCGTGAACCTGGCATATCCTTTCTCAATGCACCAGTAGTTGTAAGAGAGGATTTCATCCCCTCCCACTCCTGTAATTCCAAAAGCAGCCAGCGCAAATCCAACTGTGGCCCTGGGCAATTTAAAGGACAATCCCTCTGCTATATCGGGCCAGGTGACTGCAAAACCTGTCTTTTGCACCATGAAAAGTGCCAGCAAAGTGAAGACCGTAAACAATCCCATGAAAACCAGGGAGATCTTCTCTACTACTCCGTAATATCCGAATAACATGACCGAGATTACCGCAAATGCAGTAATGATGGTCCATGCTGCTACTGAAAGACCAGGAATGGCAATGTTGAGGATGATGGCCACACCCCCTATAATCCCTCCCATTTGAAGTGGTTTAAACAGCCATAGGGCAAACCACGACCATGCACTCCAGCTGATTTTTCTTTTTCCAAACCTTGGACCCGGAAGTTCATTCATCAGGTTCATGGCCGATACTCCCCTGATGATGGATTGACGGCCAAACTCAAGCTGTAATACTACTTTTACCAGGCAACTTACCAGGATAACCCAAAGGGTCACAAATCCCGCCTTGGCTCCCAGAGATGTGGTTGCGATGAGCTCACCGGAGCCAACTACGGAAGCAGAAAGGATAAAACCGGGCCCAAGATATTTCAGCTTCTGTCTGAAATTTACGGGAGCTGGCCGGATGGAGGCAGAATCGATCAGATAAGGATCAGCGTGGGTACTGTTTTTCATGCCTCTAAAAATATTAATTTAAGTTACATCCATGACATATATGTGACTAATTCGTCATATTTGATATTACACATCAGGATCCGCTGTTCGAATGAAATCCGAAGGATCCAGTACTGAATGGCTTACTTTCAATGTTTTGATGAATCCATTAAACCAACTCACATGATTCATCCTACCCCCAATGGCTACTTTACCAACTGGATTGATCAGCGTATCTGCGCAGCTAACCCAACCACTTAACTGCTTCTTCCCATTCATATAGGTTGTCATCACGCCCTTTTCATAAGTGACCGCAGCATGCAACCACTGATCTGTAGGATACAGCTGATTCTTATCCATCAGTACCAGACTCATTGTATCTGTATTCATAAAACCATCCAGGTAGCACTGATTATCCTCGTTGATGCGCAATTCGATCATAAGTCTTTTCTGGAGCTCATCATCAGGGTCCTGGATATGGATAAAGCGCGGAGCAATGTTATCAGGATATGAAGCATTTGGTTTAAAAACCACCTCAACGGTAAATGCTCTGGCCTCGCCAATGGGATTGAAATCGACCAATAACTGATCACCATCCCCATCGAATTTAACCGCTCTGCCGATATCAGTTTCTACCACTTCAGGATCTCCGAATAAGGTCACGGCATGGCCACCTATTTCCTTCAGATTGTCAAGCTCCCAGGTTTCTGAGTTTTCCTCACTGCAGGCAGCAAAAGCCACGGCACATAACGAAATAATAATAGATATTCTCATTGGAACAGATTTTATTCTTGTGGCTGATAGCTCGTATCCGGTTCTGAATAATCAGCATTGGGAACCGGCATTTGAGCACCTGATTCCTCCCTCCATTTCTGTAATTCATCTGATAATTTCGTGGTCACAGCTTTCAGGCTATCTGACAGGTCGATGGTCTCCCCAATATCATTCTCAAGATCGAATAATTCGAATGCGGATTCGTTGCCTTCAAGGAGGCTCTTTTCATACCATTCTATCAATTTCCATTTCCCACTTCTTATGGCCCCTCCCGGAACCATACCAGAGCCACCATGGTAATGGGGGTAGTGCCAGAAAAGTTTCTCGTGCACTTCAAAACCGGGATTCCCAAGAACAGGAACAAAACTTTTTCCGTCCACACCTTCAGGGAGAATACCGGAGCCTGCCATCTCAAGAAAAGTGGGAAGAAAATCAATAGAACTTACCATTGAGTTTGAGAGGCTTCCCTGCTCAACCACCTCTTTCCATTTAACGATAAGAGGTTCCCTGATTCCCCCTTCATACAACCATCCTTTCCCTGCCCTGAGCGGTGTTTGCAAAGCGTACTTATCTCTTCCTCCGTTATCGGAAAAGAAAATGACAATGGTATTATCTGCCAGACCTGTTTCGTCGATTTTGTTGAATATCTCCCCGCAGCTTCTATCCAATCGTTCAATCATAGCTGCTATTACCGGGTGGTTTTCTGGTTTTTCAGTCTCTGTTTTCTTTTCATATTTCTCTATGGCAACCGCTTTTTCTTTCAATGGATCATGAATGGTGTTGTGCGATACAAAGAGAAAAAAGGGATTCGACCTGTTCCGTTCAATAAAATCCAGGGCAAGTGATGTGATGGTGTCCACATTGTGCGCATCAATTTCGGCATCCTGCCAGGGTCGGGACATTCCACCCGAAGGTTTATAGGTCACAAACGATTCATCAAAACCCTGTTTGTCCGGATTGAATGGCAAACTCTCAGGTGGGGTTTTAACCCGGCTTAAATGCCACTTTCCAAACAGGGCCGTATTGTAACCCTGTTCTTTCAGATATTCAGCGACGGTTCGCTCTTCCAGAGGCAAATATTTTTGCCAGTCAGGTTGGCTAAGCGGAAAATCATCTCTGTTGTTACCTGCGATGAAATCGGTTAAATGCAATCGCGCCGGATATTTTCCGGTCATAATACTGGCCCGGGTCGGGGAACAAACTGCGCAGGCCGCATATGCATTTGTAAAACGCATTCCTTCTTTTGCCAGTTGATCCAGGTGGGGTGTCAGGTAATAATTGCTGCCATAACATCCCAGCTGGGAATAACCCAGGTCGTCGGCCAGGATGAATACAATATTTGGTTTTACCTTTTCCTTTGCACAACTGAAAGCAACGACAGCAATTACGGCCAGGGCGGAAATGAATCGCAGGGCCCGACATGGTTCTGTTTACGCTTTTGTGCATCTCAAATCATTTTGTTGTTTCAAGATAGTTGATCAGAAGTCTCATATTGGATATGTACATTCCAGTGGAGAGATACTCCTGGTCGGTGGTGTCCCTGAAAGGAGAGGTATCCGTTTCGTCTCCCACATGCATGGATGCAAATTCATCTGTGGGTTCCTCTTTTGTCCCATCGCCCATATAGGGATTACTGGTCATTCCATGTAAGGTCAACCATCGGTTCTGTCCGTCCAAAGAAAGTATCAGCTCCTGAAGTTGAGATTGATCAGGAATCCGGTTAAAAGATTCACGGTTCAGATTATAGAACTTCTGAGGAGTTCCCTCTCCTGTAAATTCACCAATCTTCAGGGGAGAATTTTCTGTTAGCTCTTCGCCTGACAGGGAACTCAAACGTTCGTATTCCTGCTTTAAATTCTCAATGGAGATCCTGGTTTTACCACCATAGTGACTCAGGAGATGATCATCTTCGTAATTCCAATAGTAGGAACCATATATTACATTTGATCCTTTTCGGTGAACGAAAATGGGCCTGGCAGTTTCGACTTCAACGAAGGTTGGATGCGTATACCTTCCGTTTTGAGTCATGTGTTCAGGCAAGCTGGATTCCTCCAACCACTGGATGGCAGCCGGAACCTGGTTCAGAAATTTCTTATTGCCGGTAATTTTATAAAATTCCAGCAGGAGTGTAGCATTCTCAACGGTGGTACCGGGCAGCAAGTGCCTTGGGCTCATAGCTTCTTGCACCGGCAGGATGAAGATCCAAATCGTACTGCTGCGCCCAGCCACCGCTCTCATGCTGCGAAATCAGGTAGAAATTCATGCCCCTGTTGATGGGATCCAGGAAACGTTCTTCCCCCAGTGAAAGATAACATTGAATGAGGAAATGAATGTTTTCCCAGATTACATCATCATTGAATGTATAATAGGAGGTGTAATCGGGACGATCCTTCTTAACAAAATCATATTTCAGGGGATATCGCTGGGGCCAGCCTCCAAGCGGATACTGGCTTTTTAATATAAATGCAATGGCTTTGTCAAGTGCGGGCTTAAATGCCGGATCCAGCTTTTCAAGATAGATTCTCAGGAGAAAACGGGCTGCATCTGAGCTTACATCATCATCAAAGGTGCTGTTGCCATAGTAGTGTTGAAACTCTTCCAGCCGCCAGCCGTTCTTACCAATGGTATTGTACCAGTGCTTCAATGACCGGTCTCCTGCAAAATCAACCATATAGTTCCAACCCCCTTCGTGTCCCTGTCCCCAGATAACCGCGGAAGCTGCTTTCACAGCAGCTGAATAGTAGTATTCATTACCGGTGGTCCGGTAAGCATCAAGAAACAGATGCCCCATACTGATGGTACCGGGGCGTTGGAGCCATATCATGGTTTTGAAAGCCTCCATCTCTCCCCACTGACGCGAAAAGTCAGGCAGGTAATACCAGAGGTAACCGCCATTTGTACTGACCTCCTCTACCATATATTTTGTGGCACGAAGCATCACCTGCTCCACTTCATCATTTACCAGTTCACCCTTCTGCGCCTGAAGCTGGAATATGATCAGCAGTGCAGCCAGAAAACTAAATAAAATCCGTTTGTTGTTCATATTCCTCCTAAGTTAAAAAGATTGTAGCCATTTCCCGTTTGCTTTTTATTCACCTCGTAAAATGGGTTGGCATATCTTTCTTTTGCGGCATTGTTATCCTGTGCATTTCTATCAAACCAGATTCTTATCATACCATCCTCCGAATAACTTAGAATCTGTTCTCCCTGATCACCTGTAAATTTTGAAGCAATGGCTGAAGCCCCTCCTATATTGCCAATGACTTTCCCGCCATTATCAAGTATGGTACCATCGCCCTCAAAATACCCTTTCACCAATTCATGGATGCCATCTCCATTCAGATCGACAGGAATAGTAGTATATACACTAAATCCCAAATCGATCTTTTCACCGGAAAAGGCATGAAAGGTGTTCTCAACAACATCTAATCTGAATTCGCCATCCGCTGATCTCAACTTCTCACCTATTTTAACTCCCAATACCACTGGCTCTCCATTTTTTCCAAGGCGGGCAGCCCAGCCGGTATCGATATGTCCCTCCTTTAGTCTGCTCCAGACTCTTTCCCCGTTTTCATCATAAAAAACAAGCCTTGGCGGAACCTTAGAGTTAGATTCCCGGCAGGTAAAGAAGTACCATTTCCCGCTCTTTTTATCTAAAACCGGCTCAATGATATCCGAGTGTCCGGTCCAGGTCTCTTCATCGGCACAAAAGAGTTGTTTTCCTTTGTCAAGTTCGATGCACCTTTCACCCCAGAACAGTTCATCCACTCCATCGTTATTAATGTCAACGATGGGAGACATGTGACTACCCTGACATCCGGGAGTATCAATGGTCTTTCTGTAAGTCCATCTCTCTGACATATCTCTGTTCCAACATTTGATAACCACGTAATCTTTTGTGCCATTTGCAGTAATCAAAACAGGCTCCCCTTTTACATAGGCACCCATTATAAAATGCCTGTATAATCTCGTCATATATTGCCTTGGATAGGGTTCCGGCCATTTCCACTGTCCTTCAACTTCACCGGTTTCAGCATTTCTCTTCTCAAGTACATAATCTTCATACCTGAGGGGGTGACCCACATTGGTATTGTTCACGATCCAGACTTCATCTTTCCCATCTTTATCCAGATCGAATGCTGCAAGGGGACTAAACCAGATTCCAGGAACAACACCCTTGCCAAGGTCCTTTTTCCACAGGATCTCCCCGTCTACATCAAAGACCGCCAGCTTCAGCGTATGTTCAGGAAAAAAGAACATCCCCCGATTAGGATCGATCTCAGCATCTTCAGAATACATGGCGGCCACTGCATTTGGAATTTCTTCCCCAATTGTCATTGGAACTGCCCTAAGCTGACCGATTTCCTGGTCTAAATCGATTTCTGTTTTTACCTGGATATCATATTTTTGAGCAAAAACTGATATGGTTAAAAACAAAACGAACGTTGTTGCTGAAATTGTTTTCATCTCTTTTTTATTTACCTCATCAGGGAATACAATTATTCATCCCAGTTTTCAGGATAAACTGATTTGCCATGGTAGCGTTCCGCAGCCTTAAGTGTTGCTTCCCAATACTTTCGATCCTCCTGGGGCCAATCTAAAACGTAAACATCTTCGGCATCCGTTTTAGGAAGCCATTGCTTCATCTGCTCTTTCACTGTAGCATAGGCCGGATCATCGGCCAGGTTTTTCCATTCCATCTTGTCTTTGGAGTGGTCATAGAGTTCTTCGCCGCCATCACTGTAACGTGTATACCGCCACCGTTTCGAACGCAGGCTATGATTGCCCTTGCCATAAGTGGTAAGTGCCGGACGATCCCATTGAGCATCGGGATCTTTCATCAATGGTACCAGGCTCTCTCCTTCCAGTTCCTTTTTCGGATCCAATCCCGCCAGCTCAACCAGTGTGGGATAAATGTCCAGGAAACTCACCGGAGTATCGCATCTGCCGGGCTTAAAACCTGGCGCAACAATCATCAATGGAGCACGGGTGGACTCTTCCCACAATGTGCTTTTGCTCCAATGTCGCTTTTCCCCAAGATGCCATCCGTGGTCTCCCCAGAAGACGATAATTGTGTTCTCTGCATAAGGGCTGGACTCCAGTGCATCCAAAACGCGTCCTACCTGTGCATCAATGAAACTGATACAGGCCAGGTAGGCCTGCACCCCTCGCGCTCCTTTCCCCCACTGGTAACCGCCTTGTAATAGCTGTTTTCCGTATATTTCAAAGCTATCGGAGGAAGATCACTCAGGTCATCCTCAATAAGCGGCATGGATAGGTTTCGCCGGATCATACATTTCAAAATAATTACGAGGCGCATGCCAGGCCAGATGAGGCAGTTTCCACCCACAGGCAAGGAAGAAAGGTTGCTCATAATTTTTACCCAGCATATCAATGGTGTGCTGCGTAATTTTGCCATCTTTCATATCAGAATCGGCCACATCAAGTGGTCCCCAATCGAAGCTTGCATGATTCAACCCGTTCATATTTTCCTTCAATGGACGCTGCTCCCTCCATATCCTGAGACCGCAGGTTTGGATAAAAATCATCCCATGAGGCGGGATCTGGGAATTTTCCATGTGTGATTTTGCCCACACCCGTTGAAAAATAACCGTGGTTTGAAAAATAGCGTGGCAGGGTTACTGCTTCAAATCCGACGGGAGACATCCGGAGCGCCTGCCTGTTCCCATAGCACCCGGTTGTAGATGGATTAAGTCCGCTCATCACACTGGCCCGGGAAGGATTGCAAATGGGTGCCGAACAATGGGCCTGCTCAAAAAGGACCGAACGCTTTGCAAGCCGGTCCAGATTCGGCGTGATTGCATCGGGATGCCCTCCCAGACAAGCGATCCAATCGTTCATGTCATCGGAAATGAGAAACAAGATGTTAAACTGTTTTTGGTTATGAGTCATGTCATTGCCGGCAAAAAGCTCCGGTCCAAACAGCAATAGAGCTGCTACTCCCATTGCAATCGATTTGCCTCGGACACCCCATAGAAATTTCTTGGTTAGGTTTTGCCACATACATCTTCTATTTAATAGTTCTGATCCAGTCACTATAGCTTGGGTATGAAACGTTGGGGAGTACCGTCGTGCATTTTATCTTATGCTATTTAAATATTTTTCCAACATGGTATAACCATCTGAGGATACAGTATTTGTATCATTAGGATTTTCTTTATCCAATTTGTTTTTTTCCTCCCAGTAATCAGGCATTCCGTCATGGTCTGTATCCTTAGGTGCAGGGGTACTTCTAAGTTCGGGCCAGCCGCCAACATCGTTTTGAGTATCAATAATCCCGCAAACTTTTGTGGGATCACCAACTTGATGCTCATTTTTGTAACTTTTACCCTCAAAAGTTGCAAAGCCACCACGAGCCTCTTCCATAATGCGGATGTCTACGGCATCTCTTTCAGGTAAGATTGCACCAGCATTATCAAGAACAATTTTAAATGCTTCTTCTGCTGTTTGTTGATTTATTGGCATGGATGGCCAAGGTCTATCAAGTTTAATTTTCTTAAAGGATATTTTTGTTTGTACACCTCCATTCCAATTATCTTTTGAAACAACTTCATTGCCCTCAATAACATTATCTGCTATATACCATTTACCAAAATCATCTGTTTCATTTCTGAAGGATGGATTTGCTATTCTGTACATAACTTCACCAACTTGTGTAGCAGGTCCAGGTTTGTAATAATTGGCTACAATATTAAAGATTGAAAAATTGAATTTATCATTTCCAACTTGATGCTCTTCTCCGCCGTAAAGACTTTGATAACCCCAGTTATATATCACATTGTTTCGGTAATCGGTATAACCCGAACCGGAAGCCATACGGGGATTGCGACTTGAGTGGTGAGCTAACAGGTTATGATGATATGTTCCGTAATTACTTCCCCAAATCCCACCGAATCCATGCAAACCTTTAATATGATTGGATTTGCTCATGCTTTCTGAAATTATGCACCATTGAACGCTTATACTGTCGCAATGATATATCGAAATGCATTCATCGACACTCCAGCTTGCCGAAACATGGTCTAAAATTATATGCTTGGTATATCTGCTTGACACAGCATCATAATCATTACCAGACTCATCTCCTAATCTCACTCGAAGGTATCTTATAATTACATGGTCGGCATCGATACTGATGGGATATCTTCTGATGCAGATACCAGCACCAGGAGCTGTCTGTCCTGCAACAGTGATATAGGGATGTTTGATTTTCAACGGGCTTTCCAGAATGATTGTCCCTGACACTCTAAAAACAACTGTTCGTGGTTCGGAAGCTTCAACAGCCGCTCTTAAACTACCTTCTCCACTATCATTCAAATTCGTTACCTCGTAAACAACTCCGCCTCGTCCACCTTTTGAATATTTTCCATAACCTTCAGCAGTCGGAAACGCAAGTTGCTGAGTCCATGAATTGGAAATATTCAATATTGAAATCAGTCCCATCAAAATTATTATTCTCATTATATAAGTTTTTAAACAAAAATACAGTAGTGCCAAAAGAATCAATGGAAATTGATCTTTGTTCAATTCTTACTGAGTCTATGGAGTGAATAGTTTAATTAAGACCATGCTATGTCGTGGCAATGAAAGTTCCAGCTCCATCCTGCCATTGTCAGTTTGCTTTTGTGTGGTGGTGGTAACTGATAACTCAGCTGATTTCTTCAGGTTTGTCATATCAGCCTCTCCGGATTTTTTAGGAGAGCCTTGCTTTTCCCACGCTCTGTATGTGTTGTTATTCTCCCGATCTAAACTATATCCTTCAATTGAATAAATGCCATCCGTTATTCCGGAAATGTTGATGATTACCTGGTCTGAAACAGCGAAATTGTCGTCCGTTTCATTATAGTTATAAACGATCATTTGAATCTCCTTATCAGATGATTTTGTAGCGACTACACCAAGCCGGCCACCTATCCGTCGGTCCATCTACCTCGATTCGATTTACGCCAAGCTGAGCCAGCATCTCATAGCCTGTCTGTATGGGTTTGGGAATATTTCCGGCTGTTGTCAGGGTACGGTGACCCATAAAAAACTCATCTTTTTCCGCTTCCCAGGCCCCTCCCCAATAAAGCAACATGTCGGTTGGGAAATCATAGTTATCCTCAATAGCGTAGAGACAGTCGACCAGTTTTACAAGAAAAAGAGCCGATTCTTCACTGTTTCTATAGTGGAGATCCGGAAAATCAGCAACGGTTTTCTGGAAATTTGATGACATGCCCCACTCATTCAGATGGAACTCGACATCTTTCAGACTTTCGTATTTTTCCATCAGTCGTGATAACCAGAGGACAGATTGCGAAAACCGCTGTACCTGGGGTTTTATTACAGGTTCGCCGTTTAACCAGCCACCTGAGAGTCCATAAATATGGTATGAGATAAAGTCAATCCTTGTACCTGTTTCACCCGTAACATGGTTTGTTCCTGAAACCACATGATCCAGGAACTCTTTCAAAAACCACTCATGATAACAGGCCGGCCCTCCTACTTTCAAGAGGGGATCAACAGAGGTGACCGCATCAACAAAAACATCATACAGCTTATAGAATACCTGAATATCTGAATGCTTCCAGCCATCTGGTTCATTCCATACCTCGAAATACCAGGTGCGAACCTCGTCTGCTCCAAAGGTAAGGATCAGGTTTTCTGTAAAAGCCACCAGCAGATCGTGCCATTTGTTCCAGTCTTCGGGTCCGCTATTCTTCACCGACATCCCTTCATCATTTCCTACCGAAACATCCGATTCCCGGTCAGTTAATCCCCTCGGCATGAAGTCACACTCCACCACAGGTTTTAATCCTCGTTTCACAAACTCCCCGTAAATGCGGTTCACCCGTGAAAAATCGTAATGGGGATTGCCGTCAGCATCTTCGGAATAGACCTGAATACCTACCTCAAGGCCTTCCCTGATATGCCGGGTCAATGTATAATGATTCCTGAGGTATATGCAGGATTCAGTTTCATCCATCCTGTCAAGAAGCGCCTGGCCCGATGGCTTTTCCGCCAGGTAATAGAGGAGGTCTGTACCTGATGCTTTCCAGAATTGTGTATTCTTGCCAATGGTTTTACCGGCATCTACCTTGAATTCAGAGGTTTGTGCAGATATTCCTAGGAGGCAACTCAGTGTGAAAATAGACAGGAATAGGTATTTCATATGAGTAATTGTCAGCTTCAACCAGATTAAAAATCTGCCACATTTAAAGGCCTGTCCTCGGGGGTGATGCCCAGTTGAACCATTCGCAGCTTAAATGCCTCTTCTGTCTCTCCCGGGCTGGGCCAGACATCGCTTGGGGTATGCTCCCGTTTCATGATTTCATCTATCTTTTGGGCCAGATCCGGATATTGGTCGGACAGATCTCTATCCTGTTCGGGATTTTTCTCAAGATCATAGATTTCCAATTTTCCCTTTTTGTTTTTATAGCCGTACCAATTGGCCATTCTAACTGCCTGTTCCTCTTGATATTCCCAATAAAGAAAATCGTGCTTCTTTTGCTTCTCTGATTCTCCCATTAGTGTCGGAAGTATGGAGATCCCATCTGTAACCTCCGGCGGAGCTACTCCAATAAGATCGGCAGCAGTAGGAAAAAAATCCCACATGGCCCAGATATGATCGCTCTCCTGACCGGGTGATATGTGGTTTGTCCAACGGGCAATGGCTGGTACATGAAAAGCCCCATCGCGAATATCCCCTTTCTGACCAGCCCTGGGGGATTCATTCTCAAAAAAATGATTGGTAGGTGTTTCCCCTTCTTTGGCATTGCCATTTGTATTTCCATTGTCGGAAGCAAATAACACAAGTGTATTTTCATCCAGATCCAGCTCTTTGAGAAGCTGCATCAACTTTCCAATTTCGGTATCGACCCGTGTAATCATGGCAGCATACACCTTATGTGACAGGGGCCAATCCTTATCAGTATAAACACCTAACTCAGGGGCAATGTACGAACCATGGGGAGGTGTATAGGCCAGATAGAGGAAGAAGGGATTGTCCTTGTTTTCTTTACAAACTCTAATGATTTTTCACAATAGAGATCAAAAGCATATTTTGCTTTGGAAGGATCCTCAATACCCACTGGATGACATATTCCGTTTTCATCATAAGTTTGATCACCCCTGTAATTTTCGAGCAAATGGTGGGTGCCATTTTCGGGAAAGTAGACCCGATCTTCGTTGTGATACAAAAATTCGGGATAGTGACAGTGGGCGTGGCGCTGGTTCAGGTAGCCGAAAAACTCATCAAATCCCATTTTATTGGGAATACCGTACTGATTGTGCAATCCCAGTCCCCATTTTCCAAACAGTCCGGTTTTGTAACCGGCCTCCTGAAGCATCATGGCCACCGTGTAATCACCTTCTCTGAGGGTTTCCCGATAATTCTTGTACCCGTTTCCCCTTACTCTTGCATGCCCTGAATGCAAGCCCTGCATAAGCGTTGAGCGGCAGGGTGCACAAACTGCACTTCCTGCATAAGCCTGTGTAAACCGAATGCCTTCACTGGCCAGTTTATCGATGTGTGGTGTTTGGATTTTCTCCTGTCCAAAACATCCGATATCGCCATATCCCAGATCATCCACCAGAATAAAAATAATATTGGGTTGATCTGCTTTTATATCCTCATGTTTCGAACTAGTTTTGCAAGCACCTAAACACGCGCTTAGCATCAGAAAAACTACCAATTGTTTCATGGGTATCTATTTAGTCAGGTTAAATTCCATCCTTTTGCTAGTACAGTAAAAGTAGGAGAATATGCTGTAAATTTACATGGACTACACAATTTAAAATAACTTTATATTTGCTTATATGCTGGTGAACCAATGGCCTGTGAAATATACGCATGTATCGAATCCTAACCAAAGACTTATGAAATCTTCGAACACAATTGTAAAGACCCTGCTGATTTTTCTGGTGATGCTTCTTCAAGCGATGTCGGCACCAGCTCAGTCCAATGAAAAAGGGGCCCAACATCCTTTTTGCCATCAGTGACGATCAGTCCTTTGCCCACACCAGTTTTATGGGTTGCAAGTTTGTAAATACACCGGCATTTGACCGCATTGCCAGTGAAGGTGTCTATTTTAAGAACTGTTTCGCCGGATCGCCGGGATGTGCCCCTTCCCGAAGTTCCATTGTCACTGGCCGTTATCACTGGCAGAATGAACAATCGGGACAGCATGCTTCGTCATGGTTAAAAAAATATGTACCCTTTATCGATCTGCTTGAGGGCAATGGTTATAAAACAGGACGGACCGGAAAAGGAGTCTCTCCATTCCAGTATGCCCGTGATGAGAAAGATTCCATGTGGCGGAAAACAGATGCCGGTGGAATTGAACACAGCAGTATCAGCTATGAGAAAGGAACCCCCGGTGATGAACGCACTGCCGGTGGAATCAATGCTGACTAATTATTTTGAGAATTTCAAATATTTCATGGAAAATGTTCGGGGAGATGAACCCTTTTTCTTCTGGTATGGTGCCAAAGAGCCACATCGTTCCTATGAACAGGATTCATGGATAACGAAATGGTAAAAATCTCGAAGATGTTTTGGTTCCCGATTTTTTCCCGGACCATGAGATCGTGCGTGGCGATATGCTGGATTACGCTGTGGAGATTGAATGGTTTGACCTGCATCTGCAGCGGATGCTCTCCTACCTGGAGGAAATTGGAGAGTTAGAGAATACCATTGTTATCGTCACAGCCGATAACGGGATGCCTTTCCCCCGGGCCAAAGCCAACAGCTACGAATACGGAGTACATGTACCCTTTGCGGTTCGTTTCCCCAAAGATTTTCCCGGAGGCAGGATCGTGGAGGATCCCATGAGTTTTGCCGACCTGGCACCAACCATCCTGGAACTTACAGGAACCAGTCAGGAAGGAATGCTGCCCATTTCAGGCAAAAGCATTACCCACATCCTGAAATCAAAAAAACAGGGTGTTGTGGACAAGAAAAAGAAGTATGTCTTTGCCGGCCGGGAGCGCCATTCGTCTTCCCGCTACCTCAACTGGGGTTACCCCCAAAGGGTAATCCGCAGCAAAGACTATCTTCTGATCTGGAACCTTAAACCAGAGCGCTGGCCAGCCGGAGCCCCGCAAAGGATCAAACCAGGAACAGAGGATGAATTGCTCCCGATGTATGGTTTGGACGAAAATGGCAAACATACACTCCGCCTGGGCCTTCACCGATATAGACGCAAGCCCGACCAAATCTTATATCATCGAGAACCACGAAGATGAAAGCATCAAACCATACTTCCAGTGGGCCCATGACCGTCGTCCTGAATTTGAGATGTTTGACACACAAAACGATCCCTATTGTTTGAATAACCTGTCAGGACAATCCAGCCTACCAGGAGATTGAAAAAGAGATGAAGGCCGCACTTCTTGAGGAACTTAAAAAGTCACAAGGATACCAGGATCGTCGGACCCGATAAAGAGGTGTTTGATTCTTACATCAGGTACAGCCCCATGCGCGAGTTCCCGGATCCACAACTGCAGAACTAAGTATTGGTTTAGCTTCCCTGACAGCCTGGCACAGTTAAGATATACGGATCCGTTGCCTTTTCTAAGTTATTGGCTTGCCATCAACGCTTATATTCTCAGATTCATCCCCTTTCACAGAAATTCCCTGTTGGGCAGAATCGGACAGTTCAAGATCTTCAACAATCACATCTTTGGCATTATAGAAAGTAAGTGCCGGATACTCGGTGCAAAGTAATTTCAGGTTTTTTATGGTAATGCCACGTGCATCCATGCAAAGCAAACCCTTTTCACTCTCCATGGTCAGGTTTTCCATATGAATATTTTCGAGGTTCATTTCCGGAAGTCCCTGCAAATAGATGGCTTGACGAGCTCCCTTACAGACAATGTTTTTGATGATTATATCCTTGAACTGTGGTGTCTCTTCTGTCACCGGATAAATTTCCGAATTCTTATTTTCCTGCTCACTCTGTGCCATCAATTCATCGGGTGAAAGTCCTCCATAGTAAAGGTTGAATGAAATGGCATTGGTTGGAATATTTACCATATCGATATTGGAGATGAAAATATTCTCCACCACACCTCCACGCCCGCGATTGCTTTTAAAGCGCAGACCCACATCGGTGCCGATGAAAGTACAGTCCGAAACATGCATGTTTTTTACACCACCTGACATCTCGCTTCCAACGGTGACACCTCCGTGTCCATGGTACACAACACAATTCTTTACAATCAGATTTTCAGTGGGTATCCCCCTGTCACGTCCCTCCTGATCTTTCCCCGATTTTATACAGATGGCATCATCCCCCACATCAAAGGTGCAGTTGTAAACCACACTGTTTTTACACGATTCGATGTCAATGCCATCGCCATTTTGGGAATACCATGGATTTCGCACATCAATATTTCTTACGGTTAAGTTTTCGCACATCAACGGATGTATGCACCAGGCAGGAGAATTCTGGAATACCGGACCGTCTAACAAAACCTTATTGCACCCAATTAAACTTACCATCACCGGGCGGTAGATAATCTTTGGTCTCCATGTAATCATCCAGGTTGTCGGAGAACCAGGGTCCCAAACTTTTCCTTGCTTCTTCTCCTTTCTTATAGCTTTCAGAAGGGTACCACAGCTTTCCATCTTCACTTACAATCCCACCCGAATTCACCAGTTTTCCCCACTGTGACCTGGTCAATTTTTCACGTTTCACATAGCGCCATACCTCTCCTGATCCATCAAAAACCCCCTCTCCGGTTAAGGCAATATTTTCCAGGTCCTTCCCCGAAATAGGAGACAAACAGCGAACGGTCTTCCATCCCTCCCAGTTGGACTCAATCAAAGGGTAGAGATCTTTATTTTTGCTAAATATTACCAATGCTCCCGCTTCAGAATGGATATTGATGTTACTCTTTAAAATAATAGGTCCTGTCAGCCATACTCCGCGGGGAATAAGCACACGTCCACCTCCCTTTTCAGACACATCTTGAATGGCTTTGGAAAAAGCATCTGTATTGAGCGTCTGACCGTCACTTACAGCACCAAAATCGGTAATTGAAACTGAATAATCGGGAAAAACAGGCTCGATTACCTTGGGCATTTCAAATTCAATCCCCTTATAAACTTCACTAAAATCCTGTTTTTCAATGGGCTTCTCGCTACATCCAAAAGGCAATAGCAATAAAAGATAAGCCGTTTTCTTAAGCACTTTTTTTATCGTATTCATGGCGGAAAAATTTAGAATTCGAAAATTAGAGGATGCAACATGATCCTTAATTTCTTTGAAACTTCAAGCGTTGAATTTATGGTAAAACCACTGGAGATCAAAATCAATGTGTAACTTTAAATTAATGGTTAATCATGATGCGACTATGCAAAAAAATGAATCATATGAAAAATAGCCTGCTCATCATCGTATTACTGCTGCTGCCCTGCACTGCCTTTGTGGATTCAGCTGATAAGCTGCCAAAAGTCCTGATCATAGGAGACTCCATATCCATGGGATATTTACCCTATGTTCAGGAGATGTTAAAGGGGAAGGCAATGGTTGACAGACCGCCACCACTGGAAAATGGGAAACCCGAAAACTGCCAGGGAACCACACATGGTCTTGTTCGAATCGATGCCTGGTTAGGTGATACCAAGTGGGATGTCATTCATTTTAATTTTGGTTTACACGATCTGAAACATATAGATCCCGAAACCGGTGAAAACAGTAAAAATCTCAATGATCCCCTCCAGGCGGATTTAAAACAATATGAAAAGAACCTGAAGGAGATTGTTGTAAAGCTTGAAGCTACCGGAGCAAAACTGATTTTTGCAACGACTACGCCCTATCCGGATACATTGGGGAATCAGATTCGCTCACCGGGGATGCCGGTGAAATACAATAAAGCTGCCCTTAAGATAATGAAGAGGCATGGAATTGAGGTAAATGATCTGTATGCATTGGTATTACCAAGAATGAAAGAGCTGCAACAAGCAAATAATGTTCATTTTACAGAAGCAGGTAGCAAAGTGTTGGGTCAACAGGTTGCTAAACACATTCTTGATAATCTATAATCATTAAACAGAAATGCAAAAACGGACAGCATTTCTGTCCTAATCCTCATATTTCTTAATCACCAGATACTTCAATTCTGTATCGCCTGCATTACTAATGCCGTGAGGCACATTTGACGGACAGTAGAAACTGGTGTATGCCCCGGCAACAGTCGTTTTTCCATCCAAGTGAAATTCAGCTGTTCCCTCTAGTATAAAAAAGAATTCGTCCACAGCGTGAGCATGAGGAGGATGGGTTGCCTTATGGGGAGCAACCACGCTCAGCTTTAGAGTTCGACCGTCAATAAAATCCTTATCAGCGAACCAGTATTGATAACCAACTTCTGTTTTGATGGTACCCTCCATGTTGAATTGGTTCACACAATTTTCTATGGTAAACTCTTTTTCAGAAAGATCCATGCTCATCTTCTCTTCTTGTGCATTGGTTGTCTGACCCATCATCAGAAGAAATAAGGACAGGGCTGTAACCAGGCTTAATTTTCTCATTGAATTGCTTTTTGATTTATCTTTTCACCCTGGCATTACCCTGCCAGATGCTCCAGATCTGGTCTTCGTCGGCAGGTTGGGCATAGTCAGGTTCCAGTGTGGTAACAAGGGCGCCGCAGGCCCAGCCAAACTGTATCCATTTTTCAGGTTCCCAATCCCTGAGAATGGCATAAAGCATTCCGCTGACAAATCCATCACCACCGCCGATCCGGTCGTAAACATAGATATCCCGTGGTTCAACCACATGCCAGTTTCCATTTTCTGAGATAATGGCACCCCACATGTGCTGGTTGGTACTGATCACCTGTCGAAGCGTGGTGGCAAAAACGGAAACTCCCGGGAAAGCCTCTTTTGCCCGGTTGATCATTCCTTTGAATCCATCAATCTTGGCAGCCAGGTCTTCTCCTCCTGCTTCAGGTCCTTCAATTCCCAGGCACAGCTGGAAGTCTTCTTCATTGCCGATCAGAATATCTGAGATGGACGCGATCTCGTGAAAGATCTCATGCAACTCCTTTTCCCTTCCTACCCAGAATGATGCCCTGTGATTCAGGTCAAAAGAGATCCGTGTACCGTGCTTTTTAGCTGCCCTGGCAATCTCCAGGCAGAATTTGCTGGTCTCGGGAGATAAGGCTGCAATCAATCCGGAAAGATGCACGATCTGCGCACCTTCTTCACCAAAAATCCGGTCCAGGTCAAAGTCCTTTACATTCAGGGTTCGGCCCACTTCCCCGGCACGATCATTCTGAACCCTGGGTCCACGTGAACCATAACCACTATCGGCAATATTGATCTGGTGACGGTATCCCCATGGATTGCCCTGTTCCACCTCCGGACCTTCATAATCCATATGCCGGCTGGCCAGGTTATCCTTAATCAATCTGGCGATGGGACTCCCCTTTACAAAGGTGGTGAGGATCTTCACGGGCAATCCCAGGTAAGAAGCTGTACTTCCCACATTTGATTCGGCACTTGTGGCCTGCATTCTAAACAGATCACTGCTGTGAACTGGCTGACCATTGATTGGAGTAATTCTGATTCCCATGCTGGTGGGTATCACCATTGCGTATTTTGCATCTTTTTTTAATTCCATTTCTTTATCATATTTAATTAAAATTCTTTTATTACCACTGGCCGAAGGCCTGACTTCACCATTCACCATTCACCGGCCGAAGGCCTGTCACCATTCACCATTCAACCGGCCGAAGGCCTGTCACCATTCACCGTTCACCTGTCACCATTCACCGATCCACCCTTGCAGAACCTCCACCCTTTACCTTCAATACTTCGGACAGGGTGGCCATGGTGGTATCTCCGGGTGTTGTCATGGCTAATGCACCATGTGCCGCTCCAAATTCTACAGCTTCCTGTGCATCTCCCGTGGTCATAAATCCGTAGATAAGCCCGGAAGCAAAGCTGTCACCCCCTCCCACCCTGTCAAAGATCTCCAGATCAGGTCGGTGGGTAGCCTCATAGAACTTACCATCGTAATAACATATCCCTCCCCATGAATTTACAGTGGCACTTTTTACAGTTCTGAGTGTGGTGCCAACAACCTTAAAATTGGGATAGGATTTTACGGCATTCAGGATCATCTTTTTATAGCTGCCAGATTCCAGGTTGGAGAGCTTATCATCCACACCTTCCACCTTAAATCCAAGACTGGCAGTAAAATCCTCTTCATTACCGATCATGACATCAACATACTGTGCCAGCTTCCGGTTTACTTCCTGAGCTTTCTTTATGCCACCAATGGACTTCCAGAGGGAGGGACGGTAATTAAGATCATAGGATATAATGGTACCATTTTTTCTTGCGGAGATCATGGCTTCTTCAATGACTCCAGGGGTGGTGTCTGAAAGGGCTGCAAATATCCCTCCCGTATGGAACCATTGAGAACCAAGGGTGCCAAAAATATGATCCCAGTCAATATCACCTTTTTTCAACTGACTTGCTGCAGAGAGTCCCCGGTCGGATACACCTAAAGCACCCCGGATCCCGAATCCTCTTTCGGTAAAGTTCAGACCATTCCTCACCTCCCTTCCGATCCCGTCAAAAGGAACCCATTTGATGTGGTCCACATCCACACCACCCTGCATGATAAAATCCTCCACCAGTCGACCGACAGCATTATCTGCGAATGCAGTTACGACTGCGGTTGGTAAACCAAAACACTTTCTGAGTCCACGGGCCACATTATATTCGCCCCCTCCTTCCCATGCCTTGAATTGTCTGGCAGTGCTCACCCTGTCCTTCACCCGGATCAAGCCTTAACATCACCTCACCCAGCGATACACTTGCATATTTGCAATTCTCAAGTTTTTTAATCTCCAGTTTTGACATGAGGTTTATTCTTGAATTGATGTACTATGCAATTATTGGAAGCTAAAATTACAACTATGGATGAATATTCTGGCAAATATTTGTCCAAAATAGGTGGATAATCTACAGGGCGAATTGAAAACTCATCAGATCCAGGGTATCTTTCATCTCAAGTCTGCAGATTTATCAGCTTTGCAAACATGGATTCAAGCCGGCCCTTTTGGTCAGGATCTGTTGCGAGATCATTTATCTCCAGAGGATCTTCGGCAAGATTGAAAAGCCGTCTCACCCCGGCGTATGGATAGACAATCAATTTATGATCATCCACTCTGATCATCCGTTGCAAATCCATGTATGCTCCATATATCTCCGGGTAAATGGACTTGGTTTGCTTCCCCTCAATGAATGACTTTAAACTACTAAAGTCAACATAATCAGGAATTTCACCGCCTGCGTATTCAATGGTTGTGGGCATGATGTCCTGCAGGTAAACAGCCATCTCCTTTCTCTTACCTTTTGGGATATCCGGTCCCACGATAATCATTGGAGGACGCATACTATGCTCATACATGTTCTGTTTACCAATGAGTCCGTGCTGACCCACCGATAATCCGTGGTCGGCCGAAAAGAAAATATAAGTATTGTTTGCCTGACCGGTCTCTTCCAGTTTATCAAGGATTCTGCCAATCTGTGCATCCATATGCGAGATGATGGCATAATATTCCTGGCGGTTCACCTTCACAGCATATTCTGTACGGGGAAAGGGCGCCAGTCTTTCATCCCTCAAACCAGCGCTGCAACCAATGTCATCTTTGAACGGATACTCCGGCAAATAATTCGCGGGCAAAGCTATTTTCTCCAGCGCATACATATCCACATACTCTTTTGGAGATTGTCTGGGATCGTGAGGTGCATTGAAAGCGATATACATAAAGAAAGGATCATCCGATTCTGAAGCAGTTTCCAGGAAATCCATGGTCTCATTGGCCACCACCTCACTCCAGTGAGTGCCTCCCTTCCAGAATCCACCAAATGCGGTATCCCATGGAGTCCATTCCCAATCATTTTCATCCAGGGGCCGATTGTATCCCTCCGGTGTCTGGTTGGGCATTCCTCCCCTTACAGATCCCACATGATGAAAGATCTCAGGAGGTTCGATGTTCACATGCCATTTCCCGGTAAAATATGTTTCGTATCCGAGTTTTTCCATCTCCTTACTCCAGAGTTGTCCCATAGACGCAAGTGTATCCAGCTCTGTTTCCAATTCATTTGCGCTCCATAAAAATCTCCCGGTATTGAACATGGTTCGGGAAGCCACGCAAATGGCGCCGTGCCATCCTCCCATGTTGTAAGTAGTTGTGAAAACTGTCCCCCTCCTGGCAAGCTCATCCAGGGTGGGTGTGATTACCTCCTCATTACCCAGCTCGTGAATGGTATTGAAACTCTGGTCATCTGCAAAAATGAACAGGATATTAGGTTTGGATAGCTCCCCGGTCTGGCATGAAACCAGAATTGAAAGTGCAAGCACAGAAACAAGGCGTAGATTTCGGTTCATGTGAATAGGATTTAAGTCAGATCCAGTAACATCTTCATGACCTTTCCGGGATCATCCGCCCAGGATTGAAATGCCGCTGCCCCATTCTTCGGTTTCACTTTTAGAGTAATCATCTGATCCAGTGGAAAAGTGCCCAGTTCGAGGTAGGAGATCACCCTGCTGAAATCCTCAGGAGTTGCGTTTCTAGAACCCAAAATATCCAGCTCTTTCTTCACAAATTGATTCGTTTCAAGAGATATTTCCCCCGCAGTATATCCAATACAAACCACCCTTCCTGTAAATGCTACCTCCTCCAGAGCAGTCTTGTAAGTAGTGGGATTACCTACTGCCTCTACCACAACATCCGGACCCGCCTCACTGGTAATCCTGCAAAGCTCTTCATGGAGATTGGCAGTCCTGGAATTGATGGTGTGGCTTGCCCCTATTTTGCGAGCAAGGTTCAATTTATGATCATCAATATCCACTGCAATGACCGTGGCTCCCCTCTGGGCTCCACCTGCAACAGCACCGGATCCAATCATTCCGCAACCCAGCACCATAACCACATCCGAGGCAGTTACTCTTCCCCTTTCGATGGCATGAAATCCTACAGTAAGGGGTTCCACCATGGCCAGTTCCAGGAGATTCAATCCAGGAGCTTTTAGTATTTTCCGCCAGGGAACCGCAATGTAATCCTGCATGGCACCGTCACGTTGAATTCCAAGTGTCTCGTTGAACTGGCAGGCATGGCTTCTTCCCCTCATACAGGATGGACACGCTTCACAATTTGTATAGGGAACTACTGTAGCCAGATCTCCAACGGATAGTAAATCCGGCACGTCATCTCCCAATTCAACGATTTCACCGGATATTTCATGGCCCGGTACCCGTGGATACTGCACCAGGGGATTTTTTCCCAGAAAGGTGCTCAGATCCGATCCACAAAAACCCACATAACTAAGTTTTAAAAGAACCTCTCCGCTCTCTACTTCAGGTTTGTCACGTTCAATGGGCCGCAACCACTCCCGGTTTATCAATAATTAATGCCTTCATTTAGAAAAATTATAGATATGCATATCCAGTATCAACCAATCCCATAACCTTTAGTTCATTCCAGAAATCAGAAGGGATCTCTCTCTGAAGGGTCTCCACGTTGTGGTTCATTTTTTCGGGCTTACTGGTATTCAAAGCAATACTTACAATGGCCGGATGTGATATACCGAACTGAAGAGCGGCATCCCCTGGTAAAACTTCATATTCCTTGCACAATGCAGTGAACTTATTTCTCCAGCTATAAATCACCTTTCCCAATTCCGAATCCGGTTGCACATCCCGGTAATCAAACTTTTGCCCTCCTGTGAGGAATCCCCCATGAAAAACTGCAGAATTAATGATTACCACACCATCTTCATGGAGTTTATCCATAAATTCCAACAGTTCTTTGGGGTGACTAAAAATGGTGAAACTGGTGGCAAGCATCACCCAGTCAAAGGGTACATGAGTATAAAGCTCCCTGATAACGGTCCAGTCCTTGGATCCGATTCCAACTGCCTTCACCTTGCCAGATTTCTTTAGATCAAAAAGGGCCCTGTAGGATTCCAGGATCTTTTCCATCCTTGATTCACGGTCCGCCGCCGAAACAGCTGCTTGTAAGTATTCATCCGGATCATGGATGGAGACTATTTCAGAGGTGTATCTGCCACCAAGCAATTCATTCCCCTGTACATAGCAACTGATGATCTTTTCATATCCGAAGCTCTGGATACAATCATTTTCCAGGTCAACCCACGCACCCGGTTCAAAAGTTGGTTCATCCGTGGTGAGTGGAACTCGATACCATCCCAGTTTGTTACTGATGACAATATCCTCCGGATCAATATCCAATTCAGCCAATCCCTTTCCAATTACCTCAAGGGCCAGTCCGGCCCCATATTTTCCGGCCGAATCGATCACTACCGGCTTTTCGGTGCATTCAAACCATTTGCGCATCAGGGCCAGTTTATCTTCATACGGGAGTGCTCTGTACAAATTGCCCAGGTAACTGGTACCATATACCACCTGGGGAAGTTGTAAACCTGTATTTCCCAATGGAGATTTAAAGGTGAGCTTCATGTGATCATCAGTCGGTCTAATGGGAAAATGTCCTGGTACGGTATCCATAAATGGCAACCACCACAAAACAGATCAATGGGATCACAAAAGAGACATTCTCCGCCGGCATGGATAGGATTATTCCCTGCTTGATAATGGCACCCTGCATGGGAGGCATCACAGAACCACCCAGTATGGCCATGATCAATCCAGCTGCTCCAAATTTCGCATCTTCACCCAAGTCCCCTCAAGGCAATCCCATATATGGTAGGGAACATAAGCGACATGCACGCTGAAACACCCACCAGACAATAGAGTCCAACAATGCCCTGGAACAATAATAACACCTGAAACCAAAGCAAATCCCCCGATGGCGAAAAACATCAAAAGGCGGCCCGGCCTTACATACCTCATGAGGAATGTGCTGATAAATCGACTGACGATGAATATCCCCATGGCCACAATATTATATTGCTGTGACAGCACTTCTGCTTCCTGTTCTCCCATGCCCTGACTCATAAAATACCTTGTACCGTAATGAACAATAAATGTCCAGCACATGATCTGGGCCCCCACATAAAAAAACTGAGCCACAACCCCTTCTCTGTAGCGGGGTATCGAAAAGATCCTTTTAAGGGTTGGGAAAAAATCAATGCTATGGTTTGAATCGGCATTCCGTGGCATTTTAACCATTGCGATCATTACAAGCATCACAAGGATAACAATCCCAATGATGATATAGGGAGAGCTCAGGATATCCAGATCACTCACCTTTACAGCTTCAAACTCTTCGGGGCTTAAAAGCTCCCGTTGAGAAGTATCCCGGGGATCGAGCCTGGCCTGAATAAAGGTCTTGGCGATAAACATCCCGGTGATGGAGCCAATGGGATTGAATGACTGGGCCAGATTCAGCCGTTGGGTGGAAGTCTCTTCAGCTCCCATGGAAAGGATGTATGGATTGGCACTCGTTTCCAGGAATGACAAGCCACATGTGAGAATAAAATATGCAATTAAGAAAGGTGCATAGACTCCAATGGCATTGGCCGGAATAAACAGACAGCGCACCTGTTGCATACAGTCCGAGTCCCACCAGGATACCTGCTTTATAGGTGAACCTCCTGATAAAAATCGCCGCCGGAAATGCCATGGCGAAATACCCCCCGTAAAAGGCCACCTGAACCAGGGATCCCTGCACCGTATTCATCAGGAAAATCTTGGAAAAGGCCTTGACCATGGGATTGGTGATATCATTGGCTAAACCCCAAAAGGCAAAGCAGGATGTGATGAGAATAAATGGTACTAAATACTGTTTCTCAAGCACTTTATACTTTTTCTTTTCCATAGTTTTTATCTTCTAGTTGGTAGCATTCGATGGCATTCTGCCTGCATATTCTCTTTTTATCATCCGGAATCAGGCCTTCAATAAATCTGAGGGGTATTTCCATGATCTCTTCATACTCCCCTGCCAGCCTGCATACTGGCCAGTCGCTTCCCAGCATGACCCTCTCAGGCCCAAAGGCATGGAGCACTCTATCCAAATATGGCACAAATTCTTCATATCTCCATCGCTTATGGTCTGCCTCGGTAACCATCCCTGAAATTTTACACCATACATTGGGATGAGAGGCAAGTTCTTCAATACCATCTGCCCAGGGTTGAAGGATCCCTGACCTGATGTTTGGTTTTGAAATATGGTCCAGTACAAATTTCTGATCCGGATGCAAACTTACCAGCTCAATGGCTCGTTTCAGATGTTTAGGGAAAGAGAAGAAGATCGTAGGTAAGATTATACTCCTTTAATTGCTTAATTCCCTTCAGAAAAGCTGTGCGAAGCATAAAATCATCATCAGGTTCGTCATGAATCACATGCCTTACCCCTACCAGTTTCGGATGTCCCGCATACTGGTCCAATTGTGTTCCAAGATGCTCCGACTGCAGATCAACCCAACCCACAACGCCCTGAATGAATGAGGTGCGATCCGCTAGTTCCAGGAGCCACCGTGTCTCCTCAATCATCTGTCTTGCCTGCACCACCACTGTGCCCGACACCCCTGCTCCTGCTAATTCGTCTTCCAGATCCACTGGCAGGTAATCCCGTTTCAGAACCTCCATGGATTTATCCATCCATCCATACTCATCTGCATTATACTTCCAGAGGTGATGGTGCGAATCAATGATCATTTCTCCAGCTTGTAAATCCGCTCCAAAAGCTGCCACTTTTCATCTGCGGTAGCTTCCGATGAGGTACGCTGAAACCTGGAGACAAAGGCTTCCCATTCTGATTGTCTCGGCTTGCTTGACAGTGCTGCCATGTCACGATCGTGATCGAATTCAGGCACCGCATCCATGATCATAAACAGCTGATTACCTGCGATATAAATCTCCATATCAAGGATCCCCACATCGATCATCCCCTGAGTGATTTCAGGCCACGTTTCGCCCGGTGAGTGTACCTTCTTGTAGGCTTCAATCAGCTCAGCATCATTTTCAAGTGACAGCGTCTTACAATATCGTATGTAGGAAGAGTAGTTCCGAGTGGATGGGTATTGTTTCATAGCAGTGATGGTTTTAGGGAGTTCCTTTTGTTATCTGATCCACGTTCCCTTTAATTCAATCTTCAGCACATAAGCATGATCGCAGGGTTTCTCATCGGGCATGGCGACCTTTAATCCTTCAGCATCCCGGGACCAATCCAGTTTCTGATCCGAGCCGACCAGGGAAACCGATTTGATGCCTTTGGTACTGATCTCCACCTCTTCATTCAGGCTTTTGACTGTAATGTTCCCATCTTCCGGCCAATCGAGCGCAATGGCATAAAGGTAATTGTCCCTGGTGGTGAAGCGAATATCTTCAGCTGAATAGGCGAGCCCCTTATTTTTTCGTTCCGTCATGTTACCAAAATTCATCTCTGTTGCAACCTCTCCAAACTTGATCCAGGGTCTTGTACCGTAGATGGCCTCACCGTTCACATCCAGCCAGGCGCCAATTCCAAGTAACAATTCCTGCTGTTCTTCCGGAATACTTCCGTCAGGGCGGGGACCAATATTGAGCAGGAGGTTGCCATTCTTGCTCACCCTGTCGATCAGGTTATCCACCAGTGTATTGACGCTCTTATAATCAGGAGCATCGATATAACTCCAGGATTTAAGTCCCACCGATGTATCTGTTATCCACTCCTTGCTGCTGAGGGTATCCAGCTGTCCCCGCTCCAGGTCCAGGATGGCCACACCTTCCGGTAAATGCTTTCCTTTATAGGTGACGACCACTTCTTTTCCCAATTCCATGGCATTATTATAATAATAGGCCAGAAATTCCTTTTGATAGGGTTCGAATCCCGGTTGCTGCCAGCCGAAATCAAACCATAAATAGTCGGGTTGGTAATTATCGATTACCTCAACAATCCGGCTATACCAATGATCCAAGAACTCTATGGATTCAGGAGCGCCGGGTTCGTGGACAGGAGGGTAAATCTTACCGATTCCTGCGTAGGCTGGATCCTTAGTGTCACTACCCTCAATTTTGTAAGAGGGTTCGTAATACTTCCAGTGATAAGCATGATGGAATGAAGTAACCAAACGCATATCCCTCTTCCTCACGGCCTCTGCAAGTTCACCCAGAATATCCCTTTTGGGGCCCATATCCATGGCGTCCCATTCAGTCAGATCACTATCCCACATTGCAAAACCGTCATGATGCTGTGCCACGGGACCGGCAAACTGTGCTCCTGACCTCTTGAAAAGATCAGCCCACTCATCGGCGTCAAAATTCTCAGCAGTAAAGAGGGGTATAAAATCCTTGTAGCCAAATTCAGTTACATCGCCCCAGGTCTCTTTGTGGTAATCGTAGAATTTACTTCCCCGTCGTTCGTCATCCTTAAAATACATCAGACGTGGATACCATTCGTTTTCCCAGGCCGGCACGGAATAAGCGCCCCAGTGTGTATAGATTCCAAATTTAGCATCCTTGAACCACTCCGGGCATTCATAGGTTTGAAGTGACTCCCAGGTGGCTTCATAAGGTTCTCTTTCAGGGATTTGAGATTGAGTTTCACTCGGCTGATTGCAAGAGATTACTCCAAGGCAGAGAAAAAAGATGACGGCGATGGTTCCATTTTTCATGGTTCGGGTAGTTTATAGTTGAATGTGTGGGTTGTATAGAAATACGAATGTAGGGAATCTCTGTCTACTGTTCAAATGTTTGGATTGTGGGAATGGATTCTGTTTTTATTCCTTTTGATTTTTCTGTTTCATTGACTGGTCTCTGGGTACGATCAGGATTTTGTTCTACAAAGCACTATCTGAAAACCGGGTGGTCTATTTCGGATTAGCAGGAAGTCACAGAGGTGTGAGTTTTTTACCAATGTGTGACTTCCTTGTAAATTCACATCTGCATATTACGGGCTATAAAAAACTGTATAACAGTATTATATAAGGATTAAGAATGTGCGTTATCAATATTCAAAAGTCACCAATATGCGAAGAAGTCACCTATTTGTGACTCGCAAGAAATTCGAAAAAGGTGTAGGTAACAGGATTAAAAGTGACACCGTATGGTTTCAGATACAGCTCAAAAATGGTAGAAGTCCAGGCACCTTATATTTGATTATTATATTGTTTTATTATATCTTTGTTCTATATATTAATTTAGCTATGAAAGTTATATCGTTAAATCTGGATGAGATAATCTTCAGTGAAACTGAGAAAATTGTCTCATTGTTGAAAAGGTCAAGGAACGGGTACATTAATGAAGCCATTGAATTTTACAACAGGCACCAGAGAAGAATGTTGCTTGAGTATAAGCTGCAAAGAGAATCTGATCTTATTAAAGATGATTCTATGAACGTTTTAAAAGATTTTGAAGAGATCGATTATGGAGATTAGACAGTATGAAATCTGGCTGGCAGATTTGAGTCCCCGAATCGGTACAGAATCCGGGAAAACCAGACCGGTTGTGGTGGTCCAGACCAACTTACTGAATAAGATCCCACATCCTTCAACACTGATATGTCCCGTTACATCCAGGATAATAAAGAAGTCAGATGTGTTAAGGGTCCATCTAAAAAAAGGGATGGCAAATCTTAACCAGGAATGTGACATTCTTATGGATCAATTAAGAGCTATCGATAACAGGCGGCTCATAAAGAAAATTGGGGATTTGCCTGATTCCATAATTGATACCACCAGGGAGAACCTGAGGATCGTATTGGATTTGGAATGAATCAATGTATGGAATCTCCCAATGCTTCCATTCTGAACCGATCGATAAGCGCGGGGGAATGCTCGATTTTCATGATCTCTTCCATCTGCTGAATGATTTCCGGATTTTCGTATGCCACATCCCACTGCTCCTGTATATCCGTCTTCAAGGTTGTAGAGTTCCAGATCAAGGTTCCCGTCCCGAATATTTTTCCGTATTGCTTTCCACTGGTCTTTTCTTACTGCCTGTTGTCCGTTTGAAGCAGGAAACTCCCAGTAAAGGTGAGCATGCTCATCCTGGCTCTCACTGCCCAACAGCTCAGGCAAATAACTGATCCCGTCCACATTTTGAGGGAATTTAACTCCGGCTACATCACAAATGGTGGGGAGCAGGTCCCAGAATGCTGATATATGATCTGATTCCGATCCCGGATCTATCTTTCCGGGCCAGCTGGCAATCATTGGCACACGAATGCCTCCTTCATGAAGAAATCCTTTGGCCCATCCCCTTTCTGATTTGAATGGATCTCCCGAACCAAACCATGGAGAATCTGTGCCTCCATTATAAGTGGGACCATTGTCTGATGAAAAAATGATCAGTGTATTTTCATAGATCCCTTGTTCCTTCAGTTTTTCAACAAGTTCTCCCACCCGCTCATCAAGGTAAGACACCATGGCAGCATATGCTGCATGGGGGTAGCGATGAGGAAAATATCCTCTCTCGCCCTGGTAAGGTGGCTCATCTCCAAACTTTTTCACATAATAGTCCACCCACCGCTGGGGTGCCTGCAATGCCATATGAGGTATTGGAGAAGCCCAATAGAAAAAAAATGGCTGCTCCCCTGTTTGCTCAATGAAATTGATCATTTCAGAAAACATCACATCCGGAGCATAGGTTTTTAGGTTATAGTTGGCATAGCTCTCCTGATCAAAGGGATCAGCACCCTCATCCAGGTTTGTATGGGGGGCCACCGTATCATTTCCCAAATAGAGGCGATTTTCATTTAAATAGAGGTGGACCGGATAATAGGTATGAGCCTGACGCTGACAATTATAACCACAGAAGAGGTCAAATCCCAGCTGGTTTGGAACACTATGTGTATGTGGTGCACCCAAACCCCATTTACCAATCATCCCGGTGGTATATCCTGCGGATTGCAACAGTTTTCCGATGGTCATGGTATTTTCAGGAAGGGGCCGCTGACCCTCCAGGGTTGAATCGGCGATCATGGCCCTGTAGTCCCAGACCTCACCCCGATCCCCCCATTCATCATTCCCCCGGATGTATGCATGGCCGCTGTGTTTCCCGGTTAAGAGTACACACCGGGAGGGTGCACAGACAGGTGATCCGGAATAGTGCTGTGTGAATCGCATGCCGCTGGTTGCCAGATGGTCTATGTTTGGTGTTTCTATGAGTTCCTGGCCATAACAACCCAGGTCCCCATATCCAAGATCATCAGCCAGAATGAAGATGATATTGGGTTTGGGACCAGTCTCTTGTTTTGATTCAGTACAGCCGAATAACAACAGTACCCCTAAAACGATCCATATGCCTGTTAAAGATTTCATATATACCCTATTTTTCTTCGATGATCAATACATCCCAGGGTTCGATGGTCAGGGATTCTGCCTTAGCCACTGCTTTTCCGGAAACCAGTTCCTTGCCATTGGAATGAGGATAGGAAAACTCCTTGCTCTCAGAGGAATAGTTGTAGTAGAAATGTACCTCTTTTGCATCACCATTCACGCCTGATTTTGCGATCAGTGGCCAGGCAAACTGATGGTCGGGATGACTTATTCCTGCTCTTTCTGCAGCCTCTTTGATGATCTTAGTCTGAATCTGGTCAGAGAAGATGGATCCCTCATACAGAAGGGTTCCCTTACCATGATTATTAATTGTTATCGCCGGATATTGAGAGAAATAGGGGTGATCGTAGTAGGCAAGCGGTTTGGCAGTTTCAGGAATAATGAATTCCATCCAGTCCAGAGCTGAATTGTCCTCTACCTGGAAGGGATTATCCTTCAGAGGCAACGGAGAGATATTGGAAAATTCCTGATAATAAAATCCACAAGCTTCACGCAGGGGGCCAGGGGCCAAAACAGGACGAACCATGGAGTTTTCATCACAAAATCCGCTCTTGAACTGCATGATCACATGTCCGCCCCCCTCAATGTAGTCGCTTATCCTGGTCAGAACTTCATCTGAGGCCACATAAAGAGAAGGAATGATCACTAGTTTATAAGCGCTGAATTCAGCCTCTTCCGGAAAGATAAAATCTACCCCAATGTTATTCTGGTAGAGCACCTTATGAAACTGAGCCACCAGCTGATTGCGGTATGCATCGTTGATTGATTCACTCCAGTCAGAACCAGATCCGTTGAATGGCATAAAATTCAGGGCATCGTTGGAATCATGGCTGAACAGAATGGCTACTTCATTTTTCTTTGTAAGGTTCACAAGCTTTTCTCCAAATTTCTGAAGTTCATGTGCGGTCTTAGAAACTTCACCATAAGCCCGGTTAGGTTGCAGGTCATGGGATAAGACTCCCTTCCAGTAGGTTTCCTGTCCATAATGAATGGAATGCCAGTGCCAGTATTCAACCATATTGGCTCCCGATCCGATGTGGGCATACACATTTTGCCGCATCTGTCCGGGATAGGGTGGCTGTTGTGATTTGGAGGTCCAGCCAATGGTCTGGGCATTGGTCTCCGTCACCAGATAGTTGCTGTTTTTCACCGAACGAAAAAAATCACCTGAAAATGCAATTTCATTACCAGTCAGTTGATCCTGTTGTCCGTGGTAAATATTTACCGCCAGCAGATCCATTTTGGAGGCGGACTCAATCTGGTCAATATTCTGGACCGAAGGCATAAAACAGTGGGTGACAAACTGGTCGTCACGCTTGTACTCCCTTACTATGTCAGACTGCCAGGTTAAAAAATCAGCCACTGCTTTGCGGTTAAACCGTGCCCATTCCAGTTTATACCTGTATTGGTTACTGCATCCCGGGGAGGTACCTCCTCCCAGCTGTCAATGGTCATTCCCCAGTAGTTCAGTCCCCATATCTTATTCAGGTTTTCCGGAGTCTTATACTTTTTCTTCAGGTGGTTTACAAAACTCACATGGAAATCGTAGTTATTGACTCCCCTGGCTTCGGTTTCGTTATCGACCTGAAATCCAATAATGCCTGGATGAGAAGCGTAATGCTCCATCATTTTTCTGATAATCCGCTCAGAGTAGAACAGAAAGGTGGGATTGGTAATGTTCATGTTTTGCCTGATTCCATAACTGGCTTCTGCGCCATTCCTGTAATCAAGCAGAACTTCCGGATGTTTGTGCCATAGCCAGGCAGGTATGGAATAGGTGGGCGTACCCAGAATCACCTTGATTCCCGCTTCATAAAACTTATCGATAATGCGATCCATCCAGTCAAATTCGAATTCACCTTCCCTTGGCTCGAACAGGCTCCATGTGGATTCCCCAACCCGAACCACAGAGATCGCAGCTTCTTTCATCATACGAACATCCTCATCAAGCCTCTCATAAGGCATATACTCGTGGTAGTATGCGGCTCCATATAGAATGTTATCCTGTTTGATGGATTGACCATTCAACACGATGGGCAGAAATGCCAGTATACATAATGCGTTGCGAAATGTTCTCATACCTGATATTTTCTTTTGGATTATTGAGCCCTGTTAAACCATACATTCATTTTGCCCGTACCCCGGTTGGCCCATGCATAGTAGGGGATAAGATTCAGCTCCTCTCCCACCAGCATATTCACACCCCCCAGAAGATCCGGTCTGAACCGGGACCTGAACTTGGAGTTTTCATGGATTGTCGCCTCCATAACATCTACCTGGTTATCAATTTCTTCTGCACAGTAAATCAGAGGGCCATGTTGCACTGCCATCAGACCTGTTTTATCATTTACTTTTTCGTTCGCAGCGACCAATCTTGCCTGTAAGTTGAAGTTCAGACTGATGATATCCCCATTCTCCCATATCCGGTCAAGAGCCACATATCCCTTCTCAATATCCACCGGGACCTGTATTCCGTTTACAGAAACAAGCAGATTCCTGGTTCGCTTATTTTCAAACCGGAACAGGTCAGACGGAACCGGCTCATCCATTGCCCAACCGGGGATTCGGACAAATATGGTGGTCTCCAGATTTCTCTCAGTCTGGATCTCCATCTCAATAAAACCATTAAAGGGGTAATTGGATTCCTGTATTATCGCCAATTGATCCCCATCGAGATTCAATGTGGCCTGAGAGTTCATATAGAGATTGACATATATATCACGCTCTTTAACTGCATAGGCATAGCCGGCCACGGAGGGAATAAACCTGGAAAGATTGGAGGGACAGCAGGAACAATCAAACCATGGTGAACGCCCGTTCACTCCCTGGTTAAATGTAGCCTCCCCGTCGTGCTGTAGAGTATTGGGGTAAAAGAAATGGGTACCGTCCAGCGACAATCCGGAGATCACTCCATTGTACAGTGATCTTTCCAGCACATCGATATATCGTGCATCACCGTGCAATAAAAACATGCGGTGGTTCCAGTATATATTGGCAATGGCCGCACAGGTTTCGTTGTAGGGATGATTGGGCAGTTCATAGTTCTCACCATATGCTTCACCATGGCGACTGGCACCTATGCCCCCGGTGATGGATAGTTTCTTTTGAACCACATTATTCCAGATCCGTCCGATGGCCGCAAGATATGCGGAATCGCCAGTCAGCGCAGCCACATCAGCCATAGCGCTGTACATATAATTGGCCCTTACAGCATGCCCCACTGCCTCTGATTGTTCAGTGACAGGAAGATGCGCCTGGGCATATTCTCCCTCATGGACATCGGCCCTGATATCCAGCAGATGTTTGGCCAGATCGAGGTATTTCCGATCGCCTGTCACCCGGTACAACTTGGCCAGACCAATCTCTATTTCCTGATGGCCGGGCACATAATCGTTTTGCTGGGTGATGCAAACATCATAGATCAGGTCCGCATTTTTGATGGCCACATTCAGAAAACTCTTTTTTCCGGTGGCCAGAAAATGGGCCACTGCAGCCTCATACATGTGCCCCACATTATAAAATTCATGACTGGAATGGGGCGTCCCGATCCATTGGCCGTCTTCATGGTAAGTACAGCAGGCAAAATCATTGTATTCATTGGCCTGCAGGCTCCATGAGGTATAGAGGTATCCATCCTCCTCCTGTGCCTCTGAAATGTAATAGATCAACGAATCCAAATATGCATCCATTGCCGGATTATCTTCCAGCATCAGACTATATGCCGCACCTTCCATGATCTTATAGAGATCAGAGTCATTGAATCCAAACCTTCCCTGGAACTTTCCTTCCTTGATGCCCCCAGCAAAAATGAAATTATCGATCCTTCCGGTTTCCTTGCATTTATTGAATGCAAATGGAATGGTGGCATCACTGGCGATTTTCACCCAATCCTTCCAGAAACCGTCCTGGAGTTTTACCCGGGTAAAATCCACCGGGGTAAATGGATAGTCATCAGCCACTTCCTCTGAAGCTGAATCACAGCTATTTAATAGTAGAATGCTGAAACAAACCAGGGCAACAGTGATTGCTTTTAAGTTCATGGCTTCTTTGTAGTTTTAATCCAAGGTTTTGGAGCATCAATTTACCAAGAATTATATCCATTAGAAAGAAAAAATGAATATGGAGTATTAAACAGAAAAGATACCTTCGATCTCAACCAGTAGTTCCTTCCGGCAAATATCAGATTCCAGGTATAGGGATGATTTACAGTGTAGTTTTGATTCACAAATCTTTTTTACTGCCGGGATATCATCCTGGAATTTTACATAGACCCTCAGGTGAGAAAACAGGATCTGGGAGATATCGAAGTCCAGTCCCAGTTGATCCTGGTTTTCTTTTGCAAAGAGCTGAAAAATGTTTTCAATGGTGACCAGGGTCTGTTTTTCCACGTCCCCGGGATGCATGGTCTTTTCTCCTACGATGGAGGCAGTGCCAGAGACATATACATGATTACGATCTCCTGAGGTTACCATTTTGGCCCTTTCAAACTTAGGGGTACATTTCTCGTCGGAAATCCCGGTAGGTTTACCCATAAGCACTACGTCAGAGTATCGATGTGCATCAATCTGACGGGGATTGTGAATGGGCTGGACCTTGACATCGCCAGAATTGGAGAGTGCAATGAACCCTATAATCACTCCGCCGGTGGTCATACCAATACCAGTAGCAGCGGGGTATCCGAATTGAAAAGTTCCTGTATTGTAGTATTTGGTCCGTACATCATTAAAAACCTGGTAATTCTGATCTCCCCGATCAGAATTACCAAGGTCTGCAATATTCTCAATATAATTCCACTGCCTGATAATATGGTGCAGCGATAATCCTTCATCTTCCAGGATTTTCCGAGCCAGCTTAAATGCTTTCTCAGATGATTCCTGAATAGTATCATCCTGGTCTCCCATCATTCCTGTCCCATGCACCTCTTTGAAATTTTCATGCTCTACAACAGTGTAACTCAAGCCAGAATTTGATTTGTAAAAGACTTTCTTCCCTTTAGTAGCCTTTGTGCATATAAGCTCAAGTACCACTTCACTTCCTGTATCCGGATTCTGTGCTACAATACTTGTTGCGGGAAGCAGTGCACCACAGCTTAAAGAAAGCTGATCCCTGATGTAGGTGGAACGCTCATCATATTCTTTCCTGGAGGCGGCAGAGATAAAAAAGGTCTGCTGTGTAATAAAATAGCGGGGCAGACTCTCAGGGTATATGAATAATGAAAGTTGATCAATGCAACTCTGAACCTGTTCAGGAAATGATTTCCCGGCAGTTGGTACGATCGACTCAAAATCTAAATTATTTGATGAATCTGTCCCACTCCTCATGATAATCTGTTCCACCATAATCAGCTCAATCCAGGTTGATACTTCTATTCATTCGATCGACACGATTCCTAATCGGGAAGGCAAATATAGCAATTTTGGGAAAAACCCGAAATTTCAAATGGATGACCATTATTCTATTTCAAGGATCCGGATGTTCTTAAAACTGACATCATTCCCATGATCCTGCAATAAAATGTGTCCACTTTCAGCCTCACCGAAAGCGGGCCATTTTGCATATTTACTATAGGCAACAAGGGCTTTCCACATTTGAGTGCCTCGTTCATACTGGATGACTTTTATACCGTTCAGGTAATGGGCCACATGTGATCCGTTTACTTCAATCCGGGCACGGTTCCAGCTTCCGATCCCGTTGAAACGCTTCTCCCTGTTGTCCTGTCCATAAAGGAGTGCATCGGCTTTCATCAGGTCATAGAGGGATGCCAGGGTACGGTTTCCAGATACGCCCTTTTTTGCATCCGGGTGCTTCCTGTCGTCAAGAATCTGGTATTCACAGCCGATGGCTGATCCTGCTCCGGTATTCAGATCGGGGTCCACAAAATATTTAATGCCGCTGTTGGCACCTTCGGTGAGTTTGAAATCTACCTCCAGAATAAAACTGCTATACTTCTTAATGGTCACAATATCACCTCCATTGGCTGATTCAGCACCGTCGCTGCTCTCCACGGAGAGGACACCCTGCTCAATCTTCCATCCACCCTCAGGAAACTTATCCAGTTTGGCTCCTCTCCAGCCATCCGTAGTTTTGCCATCCCACAGGAGTTTCCATCCTTCTTTCTTTTGAGCAGGAGTAAGCTCATTGGTCAGGTAGCTAACCTCGGGGCCGAGCTCCACATCAGACTTCATATATTTCTCCGGTTCTTCGGTAATGATCCGGATATTCTTCCAACGGATCTCTTTACCTTCCGATTCAACCCTATTTCCGATGCCATGTACCTGAAGGGCAATCAGTCCCTCCGCACGGCCATCATCCACCAGATTGGCAAAATTCACACCATTGACATATGTCCGAATGATATTTCCCACAGCTTCAATCCTGATGTGGTTCCACTCACCACGCTTGTTCTCTTTGGCAACACCTGGATTATAGGACATGGGATAGAGCCAACCCCGGTCGGCTTCCTCATAGATTCCTCCTGCCCAGGGTCTGTCGTCATGGTCATCGCACTCCACCTGGTACCCGTTCACCCGCTCCGAACCATCAGGTCGATGGGCAACACTTCGAAACTGAACTCCCGAATTGAGTCCCCGGTCCATTTTCATCTCATACTCCAGGATAAAATCACCATACAATTGCTTGGTGGCCATGAACGAATTGGGAGTTCCCGTCTTTGAGGTACCTACTACCTCACCGTTCTCGACCCTGTAGTCAGCTGTTCCATCCAGCTGTTTCCAGCCCTTCAGGTTTTTTCCATTAAACAGATCCACCCACTCCTGGGCGTTGATTGAAACAGTAGCGATGATCGCTATCGATAACATTAAACTCAGTCTTTTCATTTTTTCTATTTTAGGTTACATTATTCCAGCGAAAGCATTGGATTCTCATAATATATTTCTTGATTGAATTCAAAATCGTAAAGGGTCACCATCCTCAGCAGGAAATATGATTCCCAGTAATTCTCTATGGATCGAATATAATCCCTCTTGGCACCTTCCCGTTCGGCTAGGGAAATGTTCAGATCAGTAATGCTCGTCTCCCCATTCTGGAATTTCTTTAATGCAATCATGTACCCTTCCGCAGCCACCTTGTCAGCAGCTTCTGCAGTCTCGATCTGGGACTTGATCAGGTTGAACTGTTCCACCTGCACCACCACCCGACGCTCGAAATCCTGACGGTCCTGCTCCACATCATAAACAACCAGTTCGCGTTGTGACTCGGCCAGTTTTACCCGTGATTCTGATCTGCCCCAGTCAAGGATGGGTACACTCAATGCCAATCTCACATTTTGTTGCTGCTCAGGATTCTCATAAATACCACTGAATATATCAGCGCTGTTTGATATTCCATAGCTCATATTCAGTGTGGCATTCACACCAGCATTTCTCTTGGCCTGAGTCAGATCCCTGTCCGCCTGTATGAGCCGCCGTTGAAATTGAGGAGTCTCTTTACGGTTTTCCAGTGACTCCTCTAAAGCTTTATCCGGATCGACCTCCCACAGGAACATATCCAGCGGGATAATTAACTCTATGTTCAGATTCTGGTCCAGTCCAATATATTTTTTCAATTCGTAATCCGCATTTTTCAAATTAATCCTTGCGTTGTTTAATGCCTTCTGGGCATTAAATACAGAAAGCTGAATCCTGGAAAAATCATTTTCTGAAATGTTTCCCAATTCCTTTTTCACCTCTGCTATCTTCAGGTTGTTTTTGCTGTTCTTCAGGTTGGTTTCAGCAAGGGAAAAATCGGTCTGAATTCTCAGGTAGGTGAAGAAACGGGAAGCTGCATTGTAGGAGATATTTTCGATGGATTCAATAAAGCTCTTCTGTGCCTCTTCGTATACAAGGGGTTCGGTCATCCGGGACCATTTCATCCAGTTGTAGGCAAACAAGGGTTGTGCGATACCCACGCTGATGGGATATCCCGAAAATCCAACAGTGCTATTATTGAAGTCCTGAAGCCGAGTGATCCCGGAGGCTGCATATACAGTCGCTCCCAATTGGGGAATGGGTTGGCTTATGGATAACCGGGCATTGGTTTCAAGCTGTGTAACCTGATTGAATTCGATGCTGCCATCGGGTTGAACGATAGGTTTGGTCTGGTTCTCAAAATCGGGAAGACTACCCGATAAAGTTAACTGGGGACGAAACCTGGTCTGGTGATTCTTCCATCGCCAGTAATAGTTCACATCTCTGTTCTGAATATATTTTACAGCAGAGGACTGAGATATGGCCAGGTCCACCACATTGCGAAGGCTCAGTGATGCCAGCAAGGTATCCTGACCATGTAATCCACTGAACAAAAGCGTCATACAAACCGTTAAAAACCCTTTACCCATAGTATTTATGAACATCAATGAATATCCATCTCATCCAGTTCCTTTATGGAAGATATATCAGATAAAACAACCTTTTCCCCTACATTTAACCCTTCAAGCACCTCCACATAATCCTCAGTTTTAAGGCCGGTTATGATTTCCCGCTCCACTGCCCGTCCGGATTGGATGACATACAATGTATGTTCACGGCCTCTGCCCAGGGCCGCACCATTGGAAATCCGAAGCACGCTGTCACGTTCATCCCTCACAATCTCCAGTGCCACATTCAGGTTGGGTTGCAGCTTAAAATGATTGCTCTCGCGCAGGTTCACATCAAATTCGATTTTCCGGTCATGAATAACCGGACTCACGGTTCCTACCACACCGGAAAGTTTCTCATTATCAATGCCCACATAGACTTTTGTGCCTGTCTTAATATACTCTGAAAAGTCATCGTCAGCCTGTCCCTTTATCTTAAAGTTAGTGAGGTCCGACATCTCAATGAGAAGGCGGTCAGAATTCACTTTCTCCCCAACCTTTCCCTGGATGGAAAGAATAATCCCGGCAGAAGGAGCCCGGATGATCATCTTACCGAGTGCCTCTTCTTTTGCAGCCAGCACCTTTTCCTGCATATCGATCTGTAGCCTTAATCCCTCTTCATCAGCTTCAAGCTGCTGCAATCTTATCAAATTTTTCTCCTTGAGCATCAGCAAGTCCTTTTCTGCCAACTCCAGCTCCTGACGGGTTTTTTCAAACCTTGCCGGTGAAATACCTCCTACCTCCAACAACTGCTCCTGGTCGGCCAATTCTGATTTCAGAGAGGCGATCCTCAGGTTCTTTACCTGGACATTGTAATCCAGGTCCACCTTGGTCGATCTGGCATTTAATTTATTCTTTGTCAAAGCATTCTGTTTGACCTCCAACTGGTCCTGGATGTTATCAATCTCTGCCTGAATGGGTGTGGGATCAAGGATGATGATGGATTCTGCAGCATTTACATGGCTTCCCACCTCTTTAAGGATTTCTTTGATGATGCTGGATGCAGGACTTAGTATAATTACTTCACTCTGAGGCTCGACAATACCTTCACCCGGAAAGGAAATGGTCACATTTCCAATTTCCACTTCAACAATTTGAAGGTTCTGGCTCTGGGTATTATCTGAGCTAAATGGGACAAATACAACCACGATGATTGCAGCCATGATCATCAGTGGTAAACCCACATAAATTCCGTTACGGATTCTTGACATATTTGAACTAATGAAGGGTGCTCAATAAAAAACGTCGAAAGTTATAAAACAAATTTATATGAAACGCCTCTTTTATTGACCAAAAGTTGATGTAACTCCATGTTCCGCCGGATATCACATCTCCAACTGCTTGGAGATGGCGGACTTTATGGGATTAAGGACACGTTCCAGCATGCGCTTCTTATCGGTCAGTATCACAGCCTGACCCTGCATGTTTTGACTGAAGGTAATATCAAAATCATAGTATGTACGGAGTCCGGTGGGTAAGTCCACTTCAACCATATAGAAGTCATCATCTGAGACCTTTGAAATATTACTTACATATCCCCTGACCATTCCATACTCAAGGTGTGGATAGTTATCAAACTGGATATTGACCTGGTGTCCGATCTTTACCTTTCCTGCGCCTTCCGTAGGGAGGCTGATCTTTCCCACCATGGATCCCGATTCACCAGGAACGATTGTAAGAACCTTTTCGCCTTCCTTCACATTTTGGTTTTCACTCCAAAAACTGGTGAAGGTTACTGAACCACTTACGGGTGCAACGAGCAGATAATTATGTTCCCAGGAGGTGATGGAAGCTTTCAGGTTATTGAATGATTCTTCAAGAATATTGATGTTTTGAGAATGATCCTCCTGCTGTTTCAACTCAAGGTCAACAATCTGCTCTTCTATCCGGCCCACATTAATATTATTTTCAGCAATAAGACTCACAATTTGCTGCCACTGGTTCCTTTTTGCCAGCGTTTCAGAAGCTGATTTTTCCATATCAGATTGGGAGACAACAGATTCCATAAATAGATCAGAGTCGCGATTGGATTGTCGCTGGGCAAGGGTATATTCCTCTTCAGCGATCCGTTCTCGTTCGGAAAGGCTTCTGTCCAGTTCCTTTTGTTTGACCAGTTCTGCCTGGAGCAACTGTATCCTGCGCTGGTGGTAGTCGAGGCGCTTGAACTCAATATAATCGCGGTATGCTTTCAGGAAGATGGAGTAGTCAGACTGGATGTTTCCCAATTGAACATTATACAATTCCGGCAATTCATCTGTAACCTCTTCCAGCCGCGTTGAATCCAGAAAGGCCAGATCTGATTTCAGTCGCATCACATCATCAAATGCAGCTGGATTTTCGATCATGGCCAGCACATCACCATTTGCAACCAGTTCATTGTCATTAACAAACAACCTGACAATCTTGCCACTGGTACGCGCTTCCAGGTCCGCCGGAGGATTGACAGAAGTGACAACGATCCTGGCCTTTTTTTCGTCAGGATACCTGAATACCCAGCTTCCGAAAATCAATAATGCCAGAAGGAACATAAAAAGAATAATGCCATTACGGGTAATCCATCCCGGAACCCTCCCCAGCATATCCTCAACTTCATTGGGCTGAAGTTCAATATTCCTGGAAGATTTTTCTTCAGGCATAACACGTTGAATTGGTTGACGCTAAGATAACAAAAGTCTCAAACAACAAAAAGTCTCAGTGCACGCTGTTGGCAGTGGGGGCTTTCAATTGATAAATGTAAAGTATATTTTTGTGGAGGGATAAGCATTTCCCTATTATATAAAGCTGAACATGATGGCCTCATTAATGAAATATAGCTTGATCCCGGTCATTCTATCCGGAATCCTGTTGCTCTCTCAATGCACATCAGACAGAAATGGCTCCAATGTTAATCAACAATCGAAAGCGGAAAGCATTTTAACTGCCAGGACCATGGGACTTGCATTCCTTGAAGAGAATAAACTGGAGGAGGCCCAACAGGAATTCTTGAAATTGATATCCCTTGCGCCGGAAGAAGCCATAGGATATGCAAATCTGGGACTGGTACAACTGAGAATGGGAAAGTATCTGGATGCCGAGAAAAATTTGCTCAAAGCACTTGAACTGACTCCGCTTGATCCGAATATCAGGTTGAACCTGGCAACCGTTTACAAATACCAGAACAGAAACGATCAATTCCTCCATCAACTTGAAAAAGCCATCGAAGCTGATCCTACCCATGTGCAATCTGTTTACAAGCTGGCAGAATACTACAGTGGCTCCACCGAACAGGCTGAGCTGGTCAAGCGCGAGGGCTATTTAATACAGGCTGTGAAGATCGCACCAGGAAACATCGTTCCCAGGTTGCACCTTATCGAGGTTTATCTTAATAACGGCAAGCCCAAAGAAGCCCTTATTCAGTTGGAAGAGATTCCAAAGATTTTCCCGGAATTCTCCCAGGAAGCCATGGAATATTATAAGCAGGCTTTTGATAATATCAAGGCAAACAAAACCGATGATGCACTCACTGCTGTATTGATTTTTCACAACTTCCTGAAACTCTCCAATCCTTATAGCCAGGGGATTATAGAGCTAAAAGGGTTCGAAGGAGGTTCCGTAGGTTCACCCATGTTTACCTTCAGTGAGACTACACCTCTTTTTATGTCCGAAGGTGAATCAATTCTGGATGCCATCCGTTTTACAGATGTGACAGAATCAGCCGGACTCGCCATATACACCGGTCCGGAAGGCAGGACTATTGAACCTGCCAAAGCTGCTGCCACACATATTGCCCTGGGCGATTTTGATCATGACGGAACCGAGGACCTCTACCTGGGGACTTACCTTGCAGATCAACGGGAATATGGCCATTTCATGCTGGAGTCGAATATGGGCAGGTTTACGGATGTAAGCGCAAATTTCGGATTAAAACACAACGGAGAAGAATCCTATGCCCAGTTCGCCGACTATGACAATGACGGATGGTTCGACCTCCTTGTGATAGCTCAGGGTAGGCCTGTTCTTTACAAAAGTGTAAGTGAAGGAAAATATGAAGATGTGACCCGAAAAGCATTTCCGGAAAAGAGCGGCAATTTCACCCGTGGCCTCTTTTTCGACATGGATCATGAAGGTGACCTTGATCTTTTTTTGTCGACTTCCGGTAAGAACGAACTTTTAAGGAACAATGGAGACGGTACTTTTGCCACTTATTCGGAAAATACCGGATTGGCAGAAAGTAGCGCAGGATCTGTGGAAGCCAGTTTCGCGGATTTTGACGATGACGGAGATATGGATCTTGTGATGGTGACCCGGGAATCTACCTGCCAGCTCTTCTCAAACATACGGGAGGGAAGGTTCAGAAATACAAGCTCTGAAAGCGGACTCCAGGGAGTTGCCGATGCCTCCATGATCACCTCAGGAGACTATAACAATGATGGTTTCATGGACCTTTTTGTGGCAGGTTCAGATGCACAATCCTTTGAGTGGTACAGGAATACAGGTAAAGGCACCTTCGAAAAGGATAATACTTTCAATAAATTATCAGGATTCGGGGGATTTTCCGCACTGGATGCTGCGTTTTTTGATTTCGACAATGATGGTTATCTGGATCTGCTCGTCACAGGTGAGCCCGGAGATGGGTATCCTTCAGGAGGAGTGCTGCTGCACAATGACAAGAACGGTGGATTTGAGGATGTATCCCATCTCTTACCGGCTGACTTTGAAGGGGGCCGGCAGATTGCACTGGCAGACTACAATGAAGATGGAGATTTGGACATTTTTCTGGCCGGACTGCATGGTGGAGTTCATTTGTTTCGCAACGATGGAGGAAACGCCAATCACCACCTGAAGGTGCGACTCATCGGAGTGAGATCCGGTTCAGGAAAAAACAACCATTACGGTATTGGCGCAAAAATCGAATTGCGGGCTGGCAACTTGTACCAGATGAAGGTTGTGACCCAGCCTAATATCTACTTTGGATTGGGGGATCGCTCCGACGTGGATGTGGTTCGGATCCTCTGGACCAATGGAACTCCTCAGAATATATTTACTCCGGGTATTGAACAGGATTTGATCGAGGAACAGCAGCTGAAAGGATCCTGCCCGTTTCTATATGCCTGGAACGGCAACCAATATGTTTTTGTCAAAGACATCATGTGGAGAAGTGCACTGGGTATGCCCATGGGGATCATGGGTGAAGGACAGACCTATGCCTTTGCTGATGCCTCTGAAGACTACCATAAGATACCTGGAAGTCTATTAAAGCCCAGGAATGGAAAGTACTCCATCCAAATCACCGAAGAATTGTGGGAAACCATCTATTTTGATGAGGTACAACTGGTCGTGGTAGACCATCCCGATTCGGTGGAGATTTTTGTGGACGAACAGTTTGTCCCCCCACCCTATCCCCCCTGCAGATTCATCAGGTCTCTCAAAAAATTAAACCTGTTCATGCGGAAGATGGATATGGGAACAAAGTCACTGAATTGCTCAGGGAGAAAGATGATGAATATGTGGCAGGATTTAAGAAAGGACGTTACCAGGGAATTACTGAGAAGAGGGCGCTTATCATAGATCCGGGAAATCTTACCCGAACGGATCGTCTGTTTCTCTTTCTGAATGGATGGATTTTTCCCACCGATGCGAGCATAAACCTGGCACTTTCGCAGGGAACAAATGAAGAAGTGGTGGCACCCTACCTGCAGGTAATGAACAAAGCAGGCCAATGGGAGACTGTTATTGACAACATCGGCTTTCCCCAGGGAAAAGACAAAACGGTGATTACGGAGCTTTCCGGAAAATACCTGACTGACGATCACAGGATTCGCATCGTCACCAATATGGAAATATACTGGGATCAGGCCTTTTTCTCAACTGGGGAAGCAGAGTCCCAATTGAAAACATCCCGACTTGATCCAGTGACAGCCGATCATCATTACAGGGGATTCTCCCGCATGTACAGGAAAGGAGGCCGCTATGGTCCGCACTGGTTTGACTATGAAACTGTAAATAAAGATCAGAAGTGGAGGGACCTTTCCGGAAGCTATACCAGGTACGGAGATGTACTGGAACTACTACAGGATCCTGATAACCAATATATTATTGCCAATGCAGGAGATGAAACGACCATTGAATTTGATGCTGAACAGTTGGAGGCATTACCCGGTGGCTGGACACGGGATTTTCTGATCTATTCCTCAGGTTGGGTGAAAGATGGTGACATGAATACAGCCGAAGGAAACCGTGTTGAACCATTGCCATTCCATGGAATGACCCAATATCCATATAACAGCAATGAATCCTATCCACATAACCGGGAAAACAATGCATACCATCAGAAATACAATACGAGGGAAGTGACTGACCATGAGTTCCGGAGAGCCGTGTACGAGATGCAATGATAAATTTATGCACCGGATGATAAAGATGAATTTGAGACGGCGAACCGTTATTTATGGGCTTATTTTATCAGGATTGGTTGGATTGATTTCCTGTGGTAAGAGTGAGTTGCGATTCCATGATGTTACCAGAGAGGCAGGAATAGATTTTTTACTGAACTTTGGTGATTACACCTACGAAAACATCATGGAAAGCAGTGGTTCGGGGATCACTGTATTTGACTATGATGGAGACCAGTTCATGGATCTTTATATGATGAACGGTACCTGGTTGGAAGGAATCTCTGATGCAGAGGGTAAAATCTTTGAAAACACTCCTAATAAACTTTACAGAAACCTGGGCAATGGCACCTTTGAAGAGGTGGGCGAAGGAGCCGGTGTGGATGACCGGCACTGGAGCATGGCTGCAGGAGCCATTGATTATGACGGGGATGGCGACCAGGATCTCTATCTGATGAATTATGGTCCAAATGTATTTTATATGAACAATGGGAATGGCACCTTCTCTAACATCACCTCAAAGTTGGGCCTTGAAGGTCCGGATTCCCTCAATGGATTTCCAAAATGGAGCGTGGGTGTTTCATTCTGGGATTATAACCTGGATGGAAATCTGGATGTTATGGTGGGGAATTTCCTGGCCTTTGATCCGGATTATAATTCTCCTACCACCCCGGACATGATGCCCCATCCTTCGGAATATGCAGGTCAGGCATCCATGATGTATGAGCAACAGCAGGATGGCACCTTTGCTGATGTGACTTCAAAACTTGGTCTCTTTTTCCCCGATTCCAAATGTATGGGACTCACTGTTTACGACTATGATGCGGATGGTGATCCTGGATCTGTTTCAGGGCAACGACCACCAGGCCAACTTCATGTTCAGGTATGATGGAGAGAAATACAGCGAAGTTGGAGTGGAAACGGGTGTGGCAGTGAACAGCCAGGGGCAAACAACTGGTTCCATGCACGGAGCCATAGGGGATGTGGATGGGGATGGATTCATTGACCTGCTTGTGCCTGACCTCAGGTATGGGGCACTCTACCGCAATAGTGGGAATGGCACATATGAGGATATCACCGAAATTAGTGGTATTGCCGCTGCATTTTCGGGAAAGGGACAATGGGCCTCCGCCCTGTTTGACTATGACAATGATGGGGACCTGGACATATTTTCAGCCAATGGAACTGCTGAAGAACTGATCCTGCAATACCCCCTTTTGATGGAAAATGACGGCCAGGGAAACTTTACCGATGTGGGTCAGAAATTGAATCCCTATTTCTCCGAAAAACGCTCAGGACGAGCTGCTGCCATCTGGGACTATGACAATGATGGGGACCTGGACATTATCGTTTCGCACGTGGATCTGAAAGCCAGTGCTGTTTTGTTGAGAAACGAATGCAACAACAAAAATCACTGGTTGGGTGTTACCCTGGAAGGCAGGGATGGACCTGCATCGGCCATCGGAGCCCGGGTAACAGTGTACATGGGAAAAGAACAAAGCGTCTTCATCAACCAGTGGGCCACCGCTTACCTGACAAACAATGATCCCAGGCTCCATATGGGACTGGGTAAAAACAAAAAAATTGATCAGCTGGAAATCAACTGGTCTGATGGTACGACCGAGTATTTTAACATAGAGGAAATAGACCGTTACCTGACTCTCAAACAGGGAAGCGGATTCAACTGCACATTATAAAATAAAACTAAAAGGCTAAATTTGGCTTTTCAAATCTTAGCTTATCATTTAACCATGAAATTAAATCAATACATCAGTCGCGTGGTGGACCTTACCTGCCCGGAAAAGAACATCATCTATAACATGAGTCATGAAGAGGCTGTGGAGATTGTAAAGTCAGGTGATCCCGGGAGAATCCGGGAAATTGACGGTCAGTTTGCTCTGATCTCAACAGAAGGGAAATCCGTACACATGGCACGCTCCATAGGCCGGCCCATCCGCTACTTTATTGCCAAACTGGAGAAGGGGCCCTGCCTGGTGGTTGGGGAACGGATTGATGCCATATATAATCACCTGAAATCTGAAGGATTGGAAGACCAGTTCCATCCCTCCTATACACGAATGGCACCTGCGCATTATATCACGAAGATTCAATTGCTGGGATGTCCCGATCCCAATCCTGAGTATGAACGCTTTTTTACACCTGAACGGAATAGCCTCCAGGGAAGTGATCCCATCCAGATCGGAACCCTTTATATGGAGGCACTCTACGATGAGATTGTGAAGTGGCTGACAGACAAAGGCTACCACCGGACCCATTGGAGTCAGTTTTTCAGCCGGAATCGACAGTGGATCTGTATTCCTGCTTACCTATCATGCCCTGAAGGAACTGGGCGAAAGCCCCTCCAGGTTAAAAGCCTTTACCCTCAGTGTGGATGGTGGAGGAGAAGACCTGATGCAGGCCAGGAGTTTCCTGGAGTCACTGGGACTGGAATTGTTCCTTGAACCCATAGAATTAGAGGCTTCCATGCTGGATTGGAAAAGGACCATCAGAGTGGTGGAGGATTATAAACCCCTGGATATCCAGGCTGCCACCATGAACCTGGCACTGTTGGAAGGCATCCGTTCCAGATATCCTGATTGGAAACATATGATCGACGGGGACGGTGGCGATGAGAACCTGAAGGATTATCCCATTGAGGAAAATCCTGAACTGACCATTCGGAGCGTGCTCAACAACCTGATGCTTTATCATGAAGGATGGGGAGTGGACCGCATGAAGCATTCACTCACCTACAGTGGGGGACTGAGCCGCGGATTCATGCGCACCTATGCCCCGGCCGATGCGCTTGGATTTGAGACCCTCAGTCCATATACCCTGCCCAATGTGATTGAAGTGGCAGAAGGCATCCCATTTATTGAAATGACTGACTGGGATCATGAAAAGCTTTACAACCTGAAGGGCCAGCTGGTCCAGTGGGTGTGAAATCCATCACCGGATTGGATATGCCGGTTTTCCCAAAACGCAGGTTCCAGCATGGCGCAGTCTCAGGCTTAACCTTCAGTGACCACTTCCCGGAACGGGACCTGGTTTACCGGCAGGAATTCCGAAAAATCTATGAGTGATCGCCAGGTTCAGGAGCAGAGTGATCGCCAGGTTCAGGAGCGGAGTGATCATTGGATCCGGAATCTTCGCGGACCCAAGAATCATGTAGATCCCTTCAGACCCTATCATTTCCTTATTGAGAAGGAGCGAACACTGTCCGGGCAAGGTTGAAGACGTCATTACTGTTTTTCTCACCAACAAGGAGTGTAGCATTCTCCTGCCTGATGTGTGATCTCTGGAAAAATACAACAGACCAACCTGTACCTGCCGGGGCCATCCCGGGACAGATTGAATGGGCACTCGGGCAACTTCCCGGTGCAAAACATATCAAGCTCTACAACAGTGCCAATTTTTTCGATCCCGGTGCCATTCCACCTGCGGACTATCCAGGTATTGCAGAACTGGTCAAATCATTCGATTCAGTTATTGTAGAGAACCATCCGCTGCTCACAGGAGAACGTTGTCTTCAATTCGCCCGGATGATCCGGCCCCGGCTCCAGGTGGCCATGGGTCTGGAAACCATCCATCCCCAAGTGCTTTCCAGACTCAATAAAAGGATGAAGCCGGAGGATTTCAGACAATCGGTTGGCTTTCTAAAGGAGCATGGGATCAGTACCCGTGCATTCATCCTGCTCAGACCCCCCTATCTATCTGAAGAGGAAGGGATTCACTGGGCCAAAGAATCCATTATATATGCATTTGAGTCAGGAACAGATTGCTGCATCATTATTCCCACACGGCCCGGAAACGGAGCCATGGAATTGCTTCAGTCGAATGGAGAGTTTGCCCCTCCCAAAATCAGATCCCTCGAAGAGGTTCAGGAATTTGGAATCAAACTGAGTGCCGGCCTTGTATTTGCAGATACCTGGGATCTAAATCAGTTCTCCACGTGTGACATTTGTCTGGAGAATCGAATAAACCGAATTGAACAAATGAATCTGGACCAAAAGATCATACCTCATCTGCCTTGTTCATGTTGAAAACAATCATTAAATTTGTTAATTCCTATAAAGGAATAGTTCTTATTTAGAAGGAAAACAAATGAAAGAGCGAGCTTTGGAAATCAAGAACATACTTTCTGAAAAAGGATTGAAAATAACGCCTCAGCGGACCAGTATTCTGGAAGCAATCTATAATCTTGGCAATCACCCTACTGCCGATTTAATCATCGATGAGATTCGCCAAAAGCACCCCAATATTGCCACTGGTACGGTTTATAAAGTATTAGAGACACTGGTGGAAAAGAGGATCATAAAAAAGGTGAAAACAGATAAAGATGTCATGCGGTATGACGGGATTTCTGAAACCCACCATCATTTGTATTGTTCAACCTGCGATGTTATTGAAGACTATTACGATAATGAATTGGATGAATTATTGAAGGATTATTTCAATAAGAAAGAGTTTTCCGGATTTAATATTGAGGAATTTGTACTCCAGATCAAGGGACAGTTTGATAAATGCTGAATAATATTTTCTGGATTGTTATATTTGGATGCTTATTTACGGATCGATATTAAAATGAAATTAAAAAATTCAATTCGCCTGCTTGCGCTGATCCTCACCTTAGCCGGGTGCCAGTCTACTGATAAGAATAAGGACTCATCCCAGAGCAGGACAGAAGCATCTCTCCCTGACGACAACGGTGATTTCTTCCAACAGATCTCTCCTGACCTGGGTGTAGACTTCAAACACTCCATTGGTGATAAGCACCTGGACAACCTGGTTGAATCAGTGGGTGGTGGTGCCGTATTTCTTGATTACGACCAGGATGGCTATATCGATCTCTATGTGAGCAATGGTTCTTATACTGACAATCTGAGTGAAGGCGAGAAACCTGAAGGGAATCCTGTAAACAACCTCTTTCGCAACCGGCAGGACGGCACCTATGAAAATGTAACCGAAGAAGCAGGAGTGGGTCATGCAGGATATGGTATGGGAATGACCGTAGGAGATATTGATAACGACGGATACCCTGATATATATATCACCAATTATGGTCCCAATATTCTCTATAAAAACAACGGCGACGGAACCTTTTCTGACATCAGTGAGAAAGCAGGAGTGGCCGGAGTGGAGTGTAGCGTTGGTGCTGTATGGTTTGATTATGACAATGATGGCTGGCTGGACCTCTATGTGGGTAATTACATAGACTTTGATCCCGAATATGGATATTTCTATGCACCGGACGGGTTTCCAGGTCCCATGGCTTATGATGGACAACAGGATCTCCTCTACCATAATCAGGGTGACGGGACTTTTAAAGATGTTACAGTAGTCCATGGGAATCTCAAATCCTGACGGACGTGCCATGGGTGTGGGCGCAGCAGACTTTGATAATGATGGCTTCATGGATATTTTCGTGGCCAATGATCACATGATCAATAACATCTATCACAATGATGCCGGGAAAGGATTCACAGACCAGGGGATTATAACAGGTATGGCATTCAATCAGGCTGGTGAAGCAACCATCAGCATGTCTGTGGACTTTGCAGATTACAATGGAGATGGATTACTGGATGTTTTCATGTCAGATGACACCTATTGTTCCCTCTATCAGAATCAGGGAAATGGCGTATTCACAGATATGTCATATCCATCCGGGATCGCCACAGCCAGTGGTCAGCATGTGGGATGGTCCTCCTCCTTCTTTGATTATGACAATGATGGGGATGTTGATATCTATAAGGCGAATGGTGAATTGAAGCATCTGTATGGTCAGGAGGATCAGGTATTTGAAAATTTGGATGGAGAAAAATTCAGGGATGCAGCCGTGGATCTGGGGGAATATTTCCAGCGGGAGTTGGTGGGAAGAGGAGCTTGCTTTGGAGATTATGACAACGATGGTGACATAGATGGATACATTGTAAACCTGGATGGTCCTGGAGTTTTCCTGCGAAATAACAGGGGCAATCAAAACAACTGGATCACCATCCAGCTTGTGGGAACAGAGAGCAACCGCGATGGTATTGGTGCCATAGTATCAGTTTCTGCTGATGGGAAAAAGCAGGTAGGCCTGAGAAGAAGCACCACAGGATATTTATCCCAGAATGATCACCGGTTACATTTCGGCCTGGCAAAAGCATCTCAGGTGAATGCCATTGAAGTCCGGTGGCCCTCGGGAAAGATTCAGCAAATGGAGAACGTACAGGCCAATCAGATCATAACCATCAAAGAAGAATGAGAAGGAAGGAGATTAAGTGCAGAAAGGAGCAGGCGACCATGAAACAGAATGGGCAAACCATTTTCAGAATCGCTGTCATATTGGTATTTGCTGGCTTTGTTGCAGCTTCCTGCAATAAGGTCAGTGATGGAATGATCATTGCTGTAGAGTTATCAGGTGAAACTGTTGGTACTGAAGATGGAGCCAGGCTGATTGCATTCGATCCCGAGAATCCCGGGAAGGCTTCCAGGGTGCTGTCGAAAGAATTTCATGCAGCTTGCTCACCGGTTCTTTCCAACAACGGCAGGTATCTGATCTTTTCAGGCAAGCAGCTGCAGAATGATCCCTGGCAGATCTGGCTGAGGGATCTGCGAAGAAATTCAAGCTCCAGAGTAACTGACCTGGTTGAGGATTGCACCGATCCAGCATTTCTCCCTGATGGCAAGATTGTCTTCAGCAGATCAGGTACCATCATGGATACTGAAGTCTCTCTCCTCTTTAAATGCAATATGGATGGATCAGATTTGCAGCAGCTTACCTTTCATCCTCATTCCGATTATGCTTCCAGTGTACTGAACGACGGACGAATACTCTACATGAGCAGTCAGCAGTATCCCATCAAAAAAGATCCCGTATTTATGGTGATGCGTCCCGACGGCTCAAAGAGTGAACTCTACCACAGAGGAGTAGAGAAGTCCTTCCTGGTAAACAAGGGCAGTGAATCTGAAAATGGAACGGTTTTTTTTATCTCAGGTAGTCAAAAAAATCTCTTGAGTGGTAAGCTGATGAAGCTATACCAGAATCGTCCGTTGCATACAGGCATGGAACTTTCAGATGGAATGGAGGGACAATTCCGTTCAGTGATACCTTCCGGCAACACCAGGTGCATAGTTTCATACCGTCCCTCATCCGATGTGCCTTTTGCTTTATTTGAGTTTGATGAGAAGGAAAAGAAGATCATTAGCAAACTGTTTGCTGCAACAGGTAATTTAGTGGACCCGGTCCTGGTTAGATTGCAGAAACGTCCCCCTATACTTCCCAGTGCTGTGAATACTGAAAATCCCACGGGACTGCTAATGTCGCAGAATATAAATCACTCTATTCTGAAGGTAAATGGATCCTCTTTGGCGGATTCTGTTGCACACCGGGTAAAGATTGAAGGAGTGGATGGCCCCATGGGCGAAATAGAAGTTGAAGATGATGGATCCTTCTATATGAAGGTTGATGCAGACACACCGTTTCGCATGTTGACACTGAATGCCAATGGAGAAATGCTTCGCGGCCCGTCAGATTGGATATGGTTGCGCCCCAATGAAAGAAGAGGTTGTGTGGGTTGTCATGCTGACCCGGAACTTGCTCCCGAAAACAGGGCACCCATGGCTGTGAAACATCCGCCGGTCATCGTTTCATCAACACCGAAGGAAATCAGTAAATTGGAGGAAGCTCAGAAATGAAGCAATTAAAGACCATCATCATTTTCGGATCCCTGGCGATCCTCCTTGGTCTGGGAATTACCCAGGGAAGAAAGAAAGCCAGGACCCATGTGAATTACATTACTGCAGTGGAGGACCATCCCATCACCTGCTGGTCCTGTCACCTCTACCGGCAGAAGGATAATTTTCTTGCCAAATTGATCAATGAAGAGTATATCTCTCCTTACAACTTAAGGATTTCTCAAGATGGTGAAAAATTGTACGTGGTGGGTCAGGAATCCAATCAGCTGCTGGTGGTTGATCCTCATGAAGGCAGAGTGATTGAAACGATTGAAGTTGGACTGCGGCCCCATTCAGTAGAATTGAGGCAGGATCAAAAAATAGCCTATGTAAGTAACCAGTGGTCAGATAATATTTTCGTTATTAACCTGGATGAATCAAAGGTTGTGGATACACTGCATGGAGGCAGTGGGCCGGCCGGCATGACCATTAGTCCCGATGATGAACACCTCTATGTGGTCAATTCTTACTCATCAGACATTTCCATTTTTGATCTGGAAAATGACAAGGAAAATCGGAGGCTAAAGGCAGGGAACAATCCGGTGTCAGCTGCATTTTCTCCAGATGGACGCGAGGTGTATGTATCCAGCAGACGAACCCTACCCATACCCCACAACACACCTCCGGTTACTGAAATGACGGTTACCGACACCCGCTACCAACGGGTAAGTGAACGTCTGATGTTTAAGAATGCTTATATCATGGAGAATGTGGCTGTTACACCCTCGGGTGACCTGGCCATAAGCACGCTGATCCGGCCCAAAAATCTGCTTCCCGCGGTTCAGGTGGAGCGGGGATGGATGATGACCCATGGAATCGGGATTATCGAAAGAAAAGAAGGGGGAAGATTGGTCCAGTTGCTACTGGATGAACCCAATGCCTATTATGCCGATCCATTTGACATGGTCATTTCTCCAGATGGGAAAAGAGCCTATGTTTCCCATTCCGGGGTAAACCTGATCTCTGTAATAGACCTGGACAAGATCAGAGAAATTCTGGAAGAATCCACGGATGAACAGTTGCAGGGCTATGCCAATCACCTGGGTATGAGTAGCAGATATGTGATCGCCAGGATACCCACCGGAGCCAATCCAAAAGGAATGGAGCTTTCTCCCGATGGTGACCGGCTCTATGTGGCTGAACAGCTGGAGGACCGGATTGCCGTCATCAATACTTCCAGTCTGGAGACTGAAAAGAGGATTTCCCTGGACGGACCAAAAAGAATCACTGTGGCACGTCATGGAAGGCAATTGCTGAACAATGCAGGCCACACCTTCCAGAACCAGTATGCCTGTTATACCTGTCACCCCGATACCCATGAGGATGGTCTTGTATACAATATGGCTGCGAGCGATATGGGACGGAACCTGGCCAATGTGCAGACCCTGAGGGATATTGGGGATATACCTCCCTATAAATGGAATGGCAAGAACCAGACCATTTACAAGCAGGATGGCATGCGATTTTCCACCGTTCTCACAAGGACAGAATCGTTCAGTCATAAAGAATTGGATGCCCTGGTGGCTTATATCAGTACAGGGATCCAGAATCCCCCAAATCTGAGATACAATCCCAACGGGGAGCTGACGGCTGCCCAGCAACGAGGCAAAGAGGTCTTTTACAGGGACTATGATAACTTTGGAAATGAGATCCCTGAGGAGAACCGGTGTTACACCTGTCATCCTCCACCCTATTTTACCAATTTACAAATGACGGATGTGGGCACGCTGGCAGATACCGACGATCCCATGATGTTCGACGTTCCCCAGCTGAACAACGTCTATGAATCAGCCCCCTATCTGCACGATGGCAGGGCTGCCACATTGGAAGAACTCTGGACTAAATTCAATGATGAGGATAAACACGGTGTAGGCAATGACATGTTAAAAAGCCAGTTAAACGACCTGGTGGAGTATTTAAAATCCATCCGGGATGCCCGACATTACATGAATGATACCATGATTTATAATGCCTCAATCTCCCGCAAAAAGAAACAACCATGAGAAAGACAACCCTCCTTTCAACGCTATTGATAATTGTGCCTCTGGTACTTTCGGGGGCAGCGCCCAGAAATCCAACGGCTACCATGCCTGAATATGGGAACTGGAAGACTTATACTACAAAAAATGGTCTTCCGGCAAATAAAACCTATTGTGTCCGTATGGATGGAGATAGGGTGTGGGTTGGAACCAGTCATGGTCTGGCATTGTTTGAAAATGGGAATTGGCGTACCTATTCGGTGGAAGACGGATTGGCACACCCGGGAGTTCTCTCCATTGATGTAAGTGAATTGACCGGAGATGTCTGGATCGGAACGCTGGGAGGCCTCAACCGGTTTTCTGCAGGAAAGTTTGAAACCTTTACGCAGTTTAACAGCGGATTGGCCAACGATGTGATCTATTCTGTTATCTGTGATGGAAAAGATGTATGGGTTGCCACAGGTGGAGGCGCAGGACACTATGATACTTATAATGAGGAGTGGGAGATTTTCACAGAACAAAATGCTCCCATGCACGAACCATGGACCTACGGAGTATGTGCGGGGGATAATAAGGTATTCATTGCCGCCTGGGGCGGAGGAGTTGTTGAGTACCAAAATGAGACCGGACAATTCAGGGATTATGTAGATCCCGATGGAGAAATGGAGATTGACCTCTTTCCGGATGATGGAGTGGTTCATGATATTACAACGGGAGTATCCCATGCCAACGGTGTCCTTTGGGTGGGAACCTATTTTGGCATGAGCAGGTATGATGGCACCCAATGGAAGGGATATTTTGACCACGACAGTGGCCTGGCCAGTAATTTCATCAATTTTGTAAAAGCCGATGGCGACGTGGTTTGGATATGTACTGATGAAGGACTAAGCAGCTTCAACAGTGAGGAATGGATCACTTACAAAAAGACAGATCAGGGAGGAGACCACATTTACTACAAAGACGGAAATAGTACCAAGAAAAGCGCCTCTACAGGAATTGCACATAATTTTGTGATCGGAGTCGATTTCCAGGACGATGACATCTGGGTAGCCACTTCTTACGGCCTCAGTCATGGCAGCCGCATTCGATAGTATGATCAAAACATTCAAGAAAAGAAAATGAGAAAACTAAATCCAGCTGTAACGATCAGGGTCCTCATCATTGTAGGTATCATATTGTTCTCACCTGCAAAAGATATTACAGCCCAGTATAAGGAAAAGAACTATGGGAACACACCTAAAGAGATGATCCCCTATGGCCGCTACCAGGATGCCTATATTAAACATTTTATTGAACCAATACTCTTTACCGGAGCTGGGCGTGAAAAGCCTGAACCCACTGATTTAAAGGAAGTCCGCATTGGCCTTCTTGCTCCTCTTTCCGGAAATGTAATGGTTCCACAAGGGATCCAAATGCTCCAGGGTGCAACCCTTGCCATGGAAGAAGCCAATAAGCTGGGAGGATATAAAGGTCTTCCGTTTGTGATCCTGCCTCATAATGATGTGGGTCTGTGGGGGGCAGCTGCCAATGAAGTGGTAAAAATGAATGATGAAGGAGTTTGGGCAATCCTGGGCACCATCGATGACATCAACTCCCACGTTGCCATCAGGGTGGCATTGAAGGTAGAAATTCCAGTGATTAATACGGGTGATCCTGATCCTACGTTTACAGAAACCAACATTCCCTGGGTGGTCCGCTGTATCAGTGACGACCGGCAGAGCAGTTATGCCCTGGTGGACTATATCCATAAGCAGAAGGGATACAAACGGGTTGCAGTCCTGCGTGCTAATAACCGCTACGGAAGGGTGGGTATCATGGAATTCAGGGATGCTGCATTGCGGGTAGGTTATCCATTGGTCCTGGAAGTTCGGTATGAAGATGGAGAAACCAGTTTTAACACCCAGTTGGAACGCATTAAAAACTCCAATCCCGATGCAGTTCTCCTCTGGGGAAATGCGTTGGAAATGGGGATGATCATCAATCAGATGCGTGAAATGGGATTGGACTACCCTGTCTTTGCCTCCGATCGTGCGGTGAATCCGACCTTTATTGAGGTTGCCGGAAGGAATGCCAACGGAGTCATATCAACCTGTCAGTATAATCCCTATGCTGCCATACCCGCATTAAAAGCCTTTAATAAGAATTACATGGAACGGTTTGGACAGGAACCTGATGTATTTGCGGCACATGCCTATGATGGTATGAATTTGACCATAGGTGCCATCCATAAGGTTGGTTTGAACCGTGCGCTTATCAGGGATGTACTCACTGATACTAAATCATACCAGGGCATTACAGGAGAGATCATTTTCGATGCCTCATGGAATGATATAGGCCCCATCTGGATGACGGAGATCCAGGATGGAACATTTGAATATTCTCCTGCATCCTGGGATTTGCAATAAGGCAACCCCAATACGCTCTATGTTATTAAATAGCCCAATGACAACCAAGTGCTATTTTCATTAAATTCACAGCCAGACTAGTCCAGAAGCAGAATACTTTGATTTTGAAAGAGATGGAAACAAGACACACCACAAGGAAGGTGAAGTTGGAATCCGGTCCCAGGTTGGTTGACCGGAAAACCAAACCGGAAGGAACCATTGTTGAGGTCGAAGGTATTAAGATCGGTGGAAAGGAAATTGTTGTGATGGCTGGCCCCTGCGCAGTTGAATCCCTGGAACAACTCCTTGAAACTGCTAAAAGCGTTCGGGCCGGAGGTGCTGCTATTTTGAGGGGTGGCGCATTTAAACCCCGGACATCACCCTACAGCTTCCAGGGTCTGGGAGACGAAGGACTTGAGTTGCTTGGAAAAGTAAAAAAAGAGACCGGTCTGCCTGTGGTTTCTGAAGTGATGGATACAAGGCAGGTTGAAAATGTGGCCAGATATGCAGACATACTGCAAATCGGTTCCAGGAACATGCAGAATTTTCCTTTGCTGAAGGAGGCCGGAGAATGCAGGATTCCAGTGCTGCTGAAACGGGGAATGATGGCCACCATCGACGAATACCTCTATGCAGCAGAGTATATCCTGTCCAGGGGCAATTCTTCAGTAATCCTTTGTGAACGTGGCATCCGGACCTTTGAATCATCCTCCAGGTTTACCCTGGACCTCAATTCCATTCCTCTGCTCAAACAAAGAACCCACCTTCCCGTTATTGTGGATCCAAGCCATGGAACCGGTCAGCGCTGGATGGTACCTTCCATGGCAAAAGCAGCGGTAGCTGCTGGTGCTGACGGGATCATCATGGAGGTACATTACCGGCCCGAAGAAGCACTTTGTGATGGTTCTCAGGCCCTCTATCCTGATGATTTTGGCATGCTGATGGAGGACCTCAGAAAAGTAGCCATTGCTGTGGGACGGAGTATATACCATCCTCTTTAGTCCCTGCACTTGTCCACAATCATTCGATACCTTTTGAACCTGATCATAGGTGTCTCCATAATGGCAACCACATCGTTATTTGGACAAGAAGAGACCTGTGAAAATCGGAATGCTGGTCCCCGATTTATCTTCCACAGAGGTCACAGACGCAGCCCGCCTGGCCATCCGTCACGCAAACTCCAGACCTGGATTTAATAGAGGTAACTTTGAGCTTGTGGTCCGCAATACTGAGGGACCCTGGGGAGCCGGATCCAAGGAGTCAGTCAGTTTAGTTTATGAGGATAGCGTTTGGGCCATTCTGGGTTCACTGGATGGTAGAAATGCACACCTGGCCGAACAGGTAGCTGCCAAATCTCATATCACTTACATGGAAACCAGGGCCACCGATCCCACCTTAACCCAGGCTTTCGTGCCCTGGTTCTTCAGGTGTGCACCCAGCGATGATCAGCAGTCCACCGCAATCCTGGATAATGCATCCGATCATGTTGGGAGAGCCATGGCTATCCTGGTTTCAGATGATTATGACTCCAACATAGCCGCAAAAAGTTTTACAAGAATATCTTCCCGTTCAGAAGAAAATGCTTCTGAAATCTTTGTAATCAATTCTGACCAGGTTTCCCCCCTGCAAATCATTGATCAGTTAAAGAGAAGCAAAGCAGGATTCCTGGTGATTACGATTCATACCAAAGCGTCGATGGAGATTTTGAGAGAGGTGAGGAAGATGATGCCTGAGTTGCCGGTATATGGGACCCATACTTTCCTCTCCGGAATAGAGCTGGGGGATACTTTTGGAAAAGAATATGAAGGTATGATCCTGGCTTCATCCGTTTCGCTGGTCAGCACAGCTGGCTTGCAGTTCCAAAAAGCGTACACAGTCCTTTATGATAAGAAACCAAAACTTCCGGAATTCCTTGCATACGATGGGATGAACCTGATCCTCACGGCAATCCAAAATGGTGGATGGGACAGAGAAGCCATCAAAGATCATCTTTCTGAAATCAATGATACTGGTGCTTCGGGATTTCTATCCTTCGATGAGCATGGAAACCGGAAGGGTCCCGTCGGATTGATACAAATTCGGAAGGGCCTGGCTGTTCCCCTGAAATAATCAATACCCCGGTTGGTCCAAAATTTTTAGCTTTATGGTCATGATGATAAACAACAAGCTTCCAAGAACGCTCCAATCATTGGTGCTGGGTGCAATGGTAATCGGTGCATTGGTAATCGGTGCATTGGTCTCATCCCTGTTCATTTCATGTGATAGTCCCGCTCAAAAGCAGTTACCCAATATTGTATACATTTTAGCAGATGACCTGGGGTACGGGGATGTTTCGGCATTCAATCCGGATGCTGCCTGGAAAACCCCACATATCGATCGAATTGCTGCAGAAGGAATGATCTTTACCGATGCCCACACCGGATCAGCGGTTTGCACGCCCACACGATATGGAGTGCTTACCGGTCGGTATGCGTGGCGTACCCGGCTAAAGGAGGGGGTGCTCTGGAGCTGGGATAAACCACTGATACAACCAGATGAAACCACTGTAGGAAAACTGCTTCAGCAGCATGGTTATTCCACGGCCTGCATTGGAAAGTGGCACCTGGGTCTGAATTGGCAGTATCACGACAGGATATGCCGATAGTGTTGATTTCTCCAAACCTGTTTTGGGAGGTCCGGTCAACCTGGGTTTCGACTATTTTTTCGGCATCACCGCCTCCCTGGACATCCCTCCCTATGTCTATATTGAAAATGACCTGCCAACGGTGGTCCCCACCGAATACACAGAGAACCTATCTAAAATGGGGTGGTGGAGGCTTGGTTTGACCGGAAGCGATTTTGATCATGAACAGGTGCTTCCGGTTTTGACTGAAAAGGCAACAGAATTCATAGATGGCCATGTGAAAGGGAATCAGCAAGATCCTTTCTTCCTCTATTTTCCATTGCCTGCACCGCATACACCCATCATTCCCACTGCCGATTTTCAAGGCAAGAGTCGCACCAATCTATACGGGGATTTTATGCTTCAGGTGGACTGGACCGTGGGGGAGATTCTGAGGACCCTGGACCGCAATGGGATCACCAATGAGACAATAATCATCTTTACCAGTGACAATGGCTGTTCGCCCCAGGCTGATTTTGAAAAGCTTGCAGAATTCGGACATGATCCAAGTTTTGTCTTCAGGGGTGCTAAATCTGATATCTTCGAAGGAGGACATCATGTTCCCTATGCAGTAAGGTGGCCCGGGAAGATTGCACCTGGCAGCATAAACGACCAGGTCATATGCCTCACCGACCTGCTGGCCACCGCGGCCGCCATTACAGGTGAGACTCTGGATCCATGGGAAGGAGTGGACAGTTATAACCTGCTGCCGGCCATGCTCAATAAAACCAAAGCCATGCCATTCGCGAAGCCATCGTCCATCATTCCATCAATGGATCATTCGCCATCAGAAAGGGAAAGTGGAAACTGATCCTGTGTCCCGATTCAGGGGGTTGGGGGTTCCCAAAACCCGGCTCCCCGGAAGCCGCTGCTCTCCCCTCTTTCCAGCTCTATGACCTTCAGTCAGATATTGGAGAAACCCGGAACCTGGTGGATCAGTACCCGGAAGTTGTGGCAGAACTCAGGATCCTCCTGGAACAATACATCGTCAATGGCAGAAGCACCCCGGGAGAGGTTCAGAAAAACAGTCCGGCGGAACAATGGCCGGGGATTGAATGGATGGATGAAACAATCCGGGAAAGGTAGCAGGAACTCACAACCTTCTATTTTTGTCCCCCTCAGGTTCATTTATTCCCGGACATACTCCCCCAAATGGGGAACCGCATATGCTCCACATAGAGATCCTGGAAATGAGGCTCGGATTCGAGGTTCACATGTGAGACCATACTGAGATATGGATTCGGTGACGGAGGGATCTGAAAACAGGAGCATCTTTGCACCAATGAGTGCGGTGTTTCCCCGTTTGTGCATTTTGTCTGTATCGAAATTGAGCATACCGGTACTGCGGACATTCTCCAGGTTGATGTAGTTTCCGAATGCCCCTGCGATATATATTGAAGAAATCTCTTCAGGTTTCAGGCCCAGACGCTTTATCAGAATCTCCAGGCCCACAGCTATGGCTGCTTTGGCCAGCTGAAACTCCTGGATATCCTTCTGGGTCAGGACCACCGGACCTGCCAGCTGAATTTCCCGGTCGCCGGAGAGGATTTCACCATACTCCCCAATTAATCCTCCTTCTAAAAGCACCGACACTGCATCGATCAGACCACTTCCACAAATGCCGGCCGGTTCCACGTTTCCGATCACCCTGCACTCCCATCCTTCAGGCCCTGCATTCATGGAGGAGATGGCGCCCGTTGTGGCAAGCATGCCCATGGAGATCCGGGCTCCTTCAAAGGCCGGCCCGGCAGCCGTGGAGGCACATAACAGTTGCTCCCGGTTCCCCACCACAATTTCCCCGTTGGTACCCAGGTCGATCAGGACAGAGATTTCATCACGCAAGTGCATACCGGTGGAGTGGATCCCTGCCAGGATATCACTTCCCACAAAACTTCCGATGGATGGATAGAAGCTGATATCATCACAGGCTGCAGGCCAGTCCAGCTGGGCCGAGGTAAATCTTTTCAATCCAAGATCAGGAGATTCAAAGGGGTAGAATGAAAGGGACTTGATCTCAGATCCACAGAAAAAGTGTTGCATCACCGTATTCCCCACCAAAACTATCCTTATAAGCGCTTCATCTCTTTCTTTCATCATCGCTCCTACCATCCGGCCAATGGTTTCACGGATCATCCCCCGGAGGTTACCGGTTCCTTTCGAAAGTCCATATTCAAGCCTGGATATAAGATCACTGCCGAATTTTCCCTGAGGATTCAGGGCAGACTCCATGGCCAGCACCTTTGCTGTAGACAGATCCAACAGTTGGGCGACCAGGGTAGTAGTGCCCAGGTCCACCGCTACACCCAGACCTTCTCCGGGTTCAAACTCAAAAATGGTTTCATCTGCCTGAATGATGCTTTCGAACTGACCCACTTCAAGGACCATGTCCGATTCACATCTACTTTGGCAGGCCAGTCGCCAATCACCGGGGAGATTTAAAGAAAGCAGCTTATTTTTATGAAATTCGTCGGGTTCCAGGGTTCCTTCCAGCAATCTTACTGCGCATTTTCCACATGTACCCTTGCCACCGCAGGGGAACTCAACACCGAATTCGTGAAGAATATCGATTAAAGGAGTGGCTTTTCGGGCATGGATCTCCTTTCCAAGTGGCTCCAGCCTTACCTTTACGGTTTCCAATTTCTATGCTGCAAACTCTTTCAAATACTCAACTGCACCCCTGGGATCGGGGGAATAGAAATCAGCTCCGATTTTGGCCCTGAAGTCATCGCTCAATGGTGCACCTCCCACAAGAATCTTTGTGTCAGGATTCACTGCTTTGATATTTTTTACTATCTCTTCCATATTGGCCATGGTAGTCGTAAGCAGCGCTGATAATCCCACCACAGCACCCGGATTTTCCGTCAGCGCCTGGTTAAACATCTCCTCGTTCACATCCACACCAAGGTCTACGATGGTCCAGCCACCCCCTTCCACCATCATGGCCACCAGATTTTTCCCAATATCATGCAGATCCCCTTTAACGGTACCAATGATAAAAGTCCCCTTTGTTTTCACTTCACCCGACTGAAAGAAAGGTTTCAAATGTCCCAGTGCAGCACCCATGGCCTTGGCTGACATCAGCATCTGGGGTACAAATATCTTATTCTCCGTAAACTTCTGTCCGACCCGGTCCATGGCGGGAACAAGGGCCCTGGTGAGTATATCGGACGGGGCTGCTCCATTATCCAGCGCTTGCCGGGCAAGTTCATCAGCGCCATCTTCTCCCTTCAATTGTGGCGGATAGGGGGAATTCTTATCAACTTTACCTAATTCGACTGCTTCACCAAGTTTTGCTAAGAGGGCATCCATACGAGTGAGTTTTTAAATTAATTTGTTGCTTATTGTTTGCCAGAGGTAAAAATAAAAATTATGAAGTAATATGTTGATGTTTCTTGAATAGATTATAATGCTATTTTAACGTTATCCCTATTTTTACACAAATTGCCATTGACATGAATGACCTGGACATAGCCAAAAAAGTGAAGCTGAAACATATTGAAGAGATTGCAAAGAAATTGGGAGTCGACCATCGGGAGATTGAAATGTATGGCAAGTATAAGGCCAAGCTCCCTCTCTCCTTCATTGATGAGAAAAAGGCTGCCCAAAGCAACCTGATCCTTGTTTCAGCGATCTCTCCCACTCCTGCAGGTGAGGGCAAGACCACCGTGTCCATAGGATTGTCTGAAGGACTGAACCGGCTGGGATTTAAAACCACAGTGGTATTAAGGGAGCCTTCCCTGGGACCTGTTTTCGGCATAAAGGGCGGAGCTACCGGAGGAGGGTACTCCCAGGTACTTCCCATGGAGGATATCAACCTCCATTTCACGGGCGATTTCTCAGCCATTGAGAAAGCACATAACCTGCTTGCAGCAGTGATTGACAACAATATCCAGAATACCGCAGATGGATTGGGACTCGATCCGCGAACCATTTCCTGGAAAAGAGTGGTGGATATGAACGACAGGTCACTGAGAAGGATCATTGTGGGACTGGGTGGAACAACATCTGGGATTCCCAGGGAAACGGGATTTGATATTACTGCTGCTTCGGAAATTATGGCCATCCTCTGCCTGGCTGCAGATATCCATGATTTGAAAATTCGTCTGGGAAATATCTTCATAGGTTATACCTTTCGAAGAAAACCCATTTATGCCCGGGATCTGAAATCCGAAGGGGCCATGGCGGCTTTGTTAAAAGATGCCATCAAACCCAACCTGGTTCAGACCATTGAGGGAAATCCCGCCATCATTCACGGGGGACCCTTTGCAAACATCGCACAGGGTACAAATTCGGTTATCGCCACACGGATGGGTATGACCTATTCGGATTATACGGTAACCGAGGCCGGATTCGGATTTGATCTTGGAGCCGAGAAATTCTTTGATATAAAATGCATGAGTGCAGGGTTGTCCCCAAAAACAGTGGTACTTACCGCAACCATCCGGGCCCTGAAATACCATGGGGGAGCCGATCTGAAATCCCTTACAGAACCTGATATCGATGCACTGAGGAGAGGATTGCCCAATCTGGAAAAGCACCTGGAAAATATAAAGCAGTTCAATGTCACTCCTGTAATTGCCATCAACAGGTTCAGCTCGGATACAGAGGAGGAGATCCACGTCATATTGGAGAAAGCCGAATCCATGGGTATTAAATGTGCTGTAGCCGATCTTTGGGCCAGGGGAGGTGAAGGTGCCATTGAGCTGGCCCAAAAGGTCGTGGAAGTTGTGAAGACCGATCCTCCCGTCTTCGATCCCATGTATGACTGGAATTGGGATGTAAAAAAGAAGATTAGTACCCTGGCCACAAAGATTTACGGAGCTGAACATGTGGACTATGCTCCTCAGGCTAAAAAGGACCTGAAGAAAATCTCTGAACTGGGTTTGGACCAATTACCCGTTTGCATTGCAAAAACACAGAAATCACTCTCTGACAATCCAACCTTGCTGGGCCGGCCCAAAGACTTTATTATAACAGTACGTGAAATCGAAATTGCCTCCGGTGCCGGTTTCCTGATTCCCATTACCGGTAACATCATGCGCATGCCCGGATTACCGGCTCATCCGGCATCGGAACACATCAGCATCGATAACGAAGGAAACATTACGGGACTCATGTGAAATCAACTAATTTTATCCCATATGAAAACAATCCTCAAAGGAACCTCTACGGAGCTTATCATTGATACCAACGGTCCGGTTGTGATCATTGGCGAAAGCATCAATCCCACCCGGCGCAAGAGATTGGTTGCTACACTATCAGAGAATAATTTTGAATTTGTGCTCCAATTGGCCAACAGTCAGATCGCAGCCGGGGCGGATGCGCTTGATGTGAACGTGGGTTATCCTGGTGTGGATGACGCATCCTTGCTACCGGAAACAGTGAAGGCCATCCAGGCAGAATTTGATATACCCTTATGCCTGGATTCTCCCAATCCCAAAGCCATCGAGGCGGCTCTGAAGGTAACTGAAGGTAAACCACTGATCAATTCGGTCAACGGTGAAGAGAAATCTCTAAATGCCATCCTTCCCCTGGCCAAAGAGTTTGGGGCTGCGGTCATTGGACTGGTCATGGATGACAATGGGATCACACAGGACCCTGAGAAGAGATTTAGTATCGCTGAAAAGATTTTGGAAAGGGCCATGAAATTGGGGATCAAGGAGGAAGATGTTGTGATAGATCCCCTGGCCATGGCCGTCAGCGCCGATCCAAATGCCTGCATGGTTACCCTGCAAACCATTAAACTGGTTCATGACAGACTGGGCCTGAATATTACCCAGGGAGCCAGTAATATATCCTTTGGACTTCCCAATCGAGAGGTATTGAACAGTGCGCATATGGCACTTTCCATTGAAACGGACTCACTTGTCCCATCGCCAATCCCAATAAAATTGCCACGCTGATCATGGCTACAGATCTGATCCGGGGAAGGGACGATTACGCCATGAGGTTTACCGAACATTTCCACAAGATGGAGGCCTTGAAAAGTTGAAAGATTTGAAATAAACACATTATGGCACTATTTACACCAGGCAGAAGATGGCAGCCCCCGTTCTTTCCCTTTAAAAAGGAGGCCTTTGGAAAAAGGGTGTTGAGAAGAACGGAACGCTGGATAAAAGGTCCCCTGTTTGGCTGCAGGATGTGCGGGAATTGTCTGTTGCAGGAGACTGCATTTATATGCCCCATGGAGTGTCCCAAAGGAATGCGGAACGGACCCTGCGGTGGATCTACTGCGGAAAAGTGTTATGTGGATGAGACACGACCATGCATCTGGTACAAGATCCATGAAAGAGCATTTAAAATGGGAAGGGAAGAGCTGCTTCTGGAGGTATTGCCTCCCCTGGATTGGGATAAGGTGGGGACGGAAACCTGGGGAGATGTGGTAAGGTCCATGCGGCTATTCGGAACCAGATCCTTTCTGAAAAGTCGTTTTTCCCGAAATAAGGAGAAAAAATCTCATGCCTGGGAATCAGTGTTTAAACCAGTGAGACAACCTGATTGGTGGGGAGGTGATAACCTATATCACCCTCCGGCCTATGAAGAACCGTTTTCGGAACTGGAGCGGCAGTTGAAAAGTGATAAATTTGTAATTACCACTGAAGTGGCGCCGCCCCTGAGCACAGCCACCGGTAAGCTGAAACGGGATATTGAAATGGTGAAGGATCTGGTGGCTGCAGTAAATTTCACCGACAGTGCTTCGGCGAGTCCCCGCATGTCCAGCATGGCGTGCAGTAAGATTGCAGCAGAGCTGGGGGCAGATCCCGTGCTGCAGATTGCTGCAAGGGATAAAACCCGCAGTGGATTGCAATCCGATATAGTGGGCGCCAATGTAATGGGCGTTCACAATGTATTATGCATCACCGGGGACAATGCACGCATTGGTCCTACTCCCACCAGCAATACCAATATCCTTGATTTCGATGCTGTTCAGATGCTGTGGATTTTGCGTAGAATGAGGGATGAAGGGATTTACCTGGATGGAAGAAAGATGAAATCCCCTCCAAAGTTATTTCTGGGCGCAGCTGGGTCTCCATTTGCATCGGAGCCTAAATTCCAGGCACTGAGAGAAGAGAAAAAGATCAATGCAGGGGCCCAGTTCTTCCAGACCAACCTGATCTTTGATCCGGATGGGGTGGACAGATGGCTGGAGGCTCTTGATAAGCGGAATGTTTTGGATAAGGTATATATTCTTGCGGGAGTAACACCCATCAGAAGCAACCGCATGGCACAATACCTGCACCATCATATCCCAGGTGTGATTGTTCCCAGGAGTATTCTCAGCAGGTTTGAAGAAGCCAGGGAGGATGATTTCGAAGAGGTGGGCGTTGAGATAGCCCTGGAAATCATCGATCAACTGAAAGCCAGGAAGGGCATCAACGGGATCCACCTCATGTCTGTGGGCTGGGAAGCCATCGTACCCCGCATCCTTGAGGACGCAGGGCTTATCATCACTTCAACGGATAATTAAGCGTCAATATTCGCATACTTGGCATGCTTTTCAATAAACTCCCTCCGGGGAGGAACTTCATCGCCCATGAGCATAGAGAATATGCGGTCAGCTTCTGCTGCGCTGTCTATGGAGACTTGTCTCAGGGTCCGGTGTTCCGGATTCATGGTTGTTTCCCATAGTTGTATCTGCATTCATCTCCCCCAAGACCTTTATAACGTTGTATATGGATTCCTGATTCCTTACCCCCGCCCACTTCTTCTACGAAGGCCTCACGTTCTTCTTCACTCCAGCAATATCTTTCGTTTTTACCCTTTCTGACCAGGTAGAGCGGTGGAGTAGCAATGTAGAGGTAGCCATTCTTGATCAGTTCATTCATATACCTGAAAAAGAAGGTCATGATCAGAGTGGCAATGTGGGATCCGTCCACGTCGGCATCGGTCATAATAATGACCTTGTGATAGCGAAGACCTGTAAGATCAAGGGCTTTGCTGTCCTCTTCAGTTCCGATCTTTACACCCAGTGCAATAAAAATATTCTTGATCTCCTCATTTTCGAAGATCTTATGGGCCATGGCTTTTTCCACATTCAGGATCTTACCGCGGAGTGGCATGATGGCCTGGAAGGCCCTGTCCCTGCCCTGCTTGGCAGTACCACCGGCAGAATCACCCTCCACCAGGTAAATCTCGGTTAATGCAGGGTCCTTTTCAGAACAATCGGCCAGTTTACCGGGCAGTCCGGCACCGGAGAGCACGTTCTTGCGTTGTACCAGTTCCCTGGCTTTTCTGGCAGCATGCCTGGCCTGGGCGGCCAGAATCACCTTAGAGACGATTTGGCGGGCATCCTTGGGATGCTCCTCCAGGTAATGGGCCAGCTCTGAACTGATGGCCTGGTCGACCACCCCCATGATATCGGAGTTCCCAAGTTTGGTTTTGGTCTGTCCTTCGAACTGTGGCTCAGCTACCTTCACCGAAATAATGGCAGTAAGACCTTCACGAAAGTCATCACCATTGATATCAAATTTTAATTTGGCCAGCATACCTGACTTGTCAGCATAGGTTTTAAGTGTTCGGGTAAGCCCCCTGCGGAATCCCGACAAGGTGTGTACCTCCTTCTATGGTATTGATGTTATTTACATAGGAGTGGACATTTTCCGAAAAGGAGGTATTGTACTGCAAGAGCGATCTCAACTGGTACTCCACTTTTCTCGGTTTCAATATGCACTGAATCTTCAATCAGCGTCTCCCTGGTGGCATCCAGAAAGGCTACAAACTCCTTCAATCCCTCCTCTGAATAGAAATTATCGTGCCGGTACCCATTCTCACCATTCTGTTCTCCATCACCGTTTCCATTGCCATTTCCATTCTCTTCCTTTTCACGCAGGTCTATAATATTCAAACGAATCCCTTTATTAAGAAAGGCAAGTTCCCTCAAACGTGAGGCGAGTATCTCGTACTTATACTCTGTCATTGTAAAGATGGTATCGTCAGGCTTAAAGGTGACAATCGTACCTGTTTTAGTCAGTGGTACCCACAGTTTCAACCGGACCATCAGGAATACCCCTTTGGTAGGTTTGTACATACACCTTCCCATCCCTGTGCACCTCTGCTTTCAGAGTTTCGGAAAGTCCATTCACGCAGGAAACACCCACACCATGCAAACCGCCGGATACTTTGTAGGAATCCTTATCAAATTTACCACCTGCATGCAATACGGTCATCACCACTTCCAGGGCGGATTTACCCTCCTTTTCATGCATATCAATGGGAATGCCCCGGCCATCATCTTCCACAGTCACGGAATTGTCCTCATTGATGGTCACATCAATTTGGCTGCAATGCCCCGCCAGGGCCTCATCGATGGAGTTATCCACCACTTCGTAAACCAGGTGGTGCAATCCCTTCTCACTCACATCACCAATATACATGGCCGGTCTTTTGCGTACCGCCTCCAATCCCTCCAGTACCTGAATGTTCTCCGCAGAATAGTCTTTATTCATTTCTGCATCGCCGGTATCTTTCTTTAACTCTTCACTCATTTTATATCTGCTTTTCCAAAGGTTTATAAAATACTCAAAATTCACCCATGATGACGCTCAAAATCGGTCATTATTATACCTCTTAAATTGTGGTGTTAATGTTCCCTGCGAAAAACCTGTCAAAGGTCCTTTCTCCTTCACAAATTCCAAATTGATATGAAATTTTTAAATACTTAACTATCAGCATCTTACAAATCAAGCCCAAGCTCCTCAATGGTTCTGCTAAAAATAGCAAAAATAATCCGTTTTACCATCCTTAAAACCCTTGAAAACCAGTGAAGTTATTAACAGAAACAGGAGGCAAAACCAGGATCAGTTTTTAGTTCCAAAATCGAGCTTATGACTCACCTCTCTGATCACCCTTTTTGCCAGTCTGGAATCGATTCCGTTCCATAAATTCAATGACTGCGTTCCTGTCCCTTTTTGAAAGCTCCCGCAGTGCCCAGGAAAGGGCTTTCTGAATCATCTCCTGACGATCATCCACCACCCTTTCACACACCTTTATGGTACGGGGTGTATCCCCGGAACCGCCCCTGGATTTAAGATTCAGGGCCACCGTTGAAACCACAGCCACCCTGCGTTCCCAATGGTTTTCTGATCCCAGTAGACGCTCAATTTCACGGTCCTGAACAACTCCCTTCCCCCAAAGTACCCCATGGATACCAACAGCATAATGATCCACCGAGGCCCAATTATCCAGGTGCTGCCCAAGATCAGTCAAATCTTCAAATTTGAGCTGGTTGAGCAATCTCTTGTCTCTGCCGATTATCTCAAATGCAAGAACCTGACACTCAAATATATCTGCCGCCACAAGTCCTTTGCACAGTTCGATCCAATCCCGCTCGTTCCAATTCAGCATCCGGCCTCTCAGCACTTTGATGACCGATTTCAAATCGGGGTTGGATACCCCTATCACTTTCATGGAGGTAGGGAAATAGGTCTTTGACAACTCTTTCCTCTGAGGATCACTGAGATCCTGAAGGGCTTCGATGATTTCCTTTACATGGGATGAGTGGTCCATACTCATGCTATTAAAAATCTTGTTTGAAGAACTGTTCAAGGCCAGAGACAAAGGCCCCCAGACTGGGCATTTTTTCAGCCAGACCATGGGTGAAGTAATGAAAATCCAGTTTGCGTACCACGGCATTAAGCCGATCCCTTTTTTTGGTATAGTCATGCCCCACTAACTGATAGACAGCTTTCATATCAAGGGATGGATGATCCCGCTCTTCCATATTCTCTGTTCTGGGATTGAATCCAAGGTGTTTTTCCACCAATGCGGGTGTCAACTTCCTGGAGACCCTTTTCAGGTGTTTATGCTCCCCAAGGAACCAGGCTTCGGTCTCCATGATGGCCAGGTATATGTGTGTTCTGGCCCTTTTCTGGGGAAGCTGATGGTTCAATCCTCTGAGCAACTCCGGCACTTCCTCCCGGTCAAAAATTGGGATAGACATCCCTGAGACCAAGGATCATTGAATATCCATTGGATATCAATTTATTCCGACGGGCCAACAGGTAACTCTTCACATTGGTTTCTCCTCCACAATCGTAAACCAGCACATAGTAATCGGTCTGGTTATCCACATGAGCCGCCCTCATCACAGTAAAGGACATCTTCACATTATGACCTCCGGTAATTTTCACTGTCTGTATGGCGATCCTGTTCTCGATCCAGCACAGCCTGCAGCATTTGCCTGACCAGGATCTGTTCGGTAAGCCCCTCAACGAATATGGCAAGCTTCTTCATTCTGCCTGATCCTCGCCTCTTTCTTCGTCCTGTAATCCGGATCTGAAGAACTCGCTGGCATAAAAATCAAAATTATTGAGACCGGTAAACTTAAACTCCTCGAAGATCTCGCGGGAGTTCTCATAATTGTATAGACTTATTTTATTTCCTTCCCGCATGATTACTGCCCAATTCTCAATTTCCACTGCATTCATGATGAATGAATCGTTGGTGGACATGATCAATTGAATACTGGCCGCCTTGGCTTTTCGAATCAATAACTGTACAAGTTGTTTGGCCCGGGCAAAATCAAGTCCCTCCCCGATATCATCGATGATCACAAAACCCTTGTGTCCGCAAAGAATATAGTAATTGAGCTGTACCAATACCGAAAAGGCCCTGAACATACCCTGAGACATATCTCGCTGTGTAACCTGCTTTTCAAGTCCGGTTTCGGTGGTGAATACTGCATATCGATCCTGGTTCACATCGCCATAGCGTTCAGAGAAATGGATAATCCCAAAATCCTCCAGTGTATAACTGATTTCACGCATATCATTCAATACCAACTCCCTGAACTGAGGAAATTCCTCTGCAGCGATGGTAATGGCAGGAACCAGAGAATTATTGGTAATGCTCCAATCCATCTCTTTGGCTTCAAAGGCCGATTTCAGTGCATACCTGCTCTTGCCCAGGTCCCCGCTAAAATCAAACCTGCGCAGACTAATGGCCCATCCATGAATGATTTCAATGAAAGGATGCTGAAGCCTGTCCCGTTTTGCATAGCAGGCCAGCTGATCATGGGGAATCTCGAATTCCAGAAAATATTGAACCCGGTGTGGATTCGTACTTAATGACCCCATTTCCATCTTCACCCCTTTCCAGCACCAGCTCATCCCCCACATACAGACGCTCCATTTGAATGGTTTCCAGGTTATATTCCAGCTCATACCTCATCAGGTTGTCACTGTTTCGGAACAGTATTTCATAGGAAACTGGTCCCGTGGCGCTGGTACCCTTTCCCCTGACCATGCTAACCAGGTCAGACAAAGCATTGAGGGTCCGGGTCTTTCCACTTGAATTTTTCCCCACCATCAGATTGATCTCGCCCAGGCTCACATTGTCAATGAGCCATTCGGTCTTCTTCCCGGCATTTTCGCGAAAGGAGAAAGTTTTTAAATACATAGGAGTTACATTGGTTATGTAACCAAAGTTAGCAATTTGCGAGATTAAAGTGCGTAGGTCAGCCCCAGCATTGCTCTGAACCTGTAAGAGGGATAGTTATGGTACAAGTAGTACTTCTGGGCTGCCAGGTTGTTGAAGCGGACCCAAAAGGAGAGAATCTTGCTATATCGATACTCAATCCCCAGGTTTGCATCAATGGTCAGTGGCAGGGTTTCATCCTCTACAGGATTAAAATCTTCATAGTACCTGGCACCAATGGCCGAAACTCCCATATCTACCAGGATCTTATTACCCATGTTATACCTCGCCAGCAATGACAGGTCAAATGTGGGCTTGTTCCATGGATGATCTTCCCTGACCAATGTATAATTGAAATAGTTTCCTTTCAGAAAGATTTTCCATGAATCGGAAGGCCGGACCGAAAATTCCCCATGCAAGCTGAGCACTGTAATATCATCGTAGACCACATTAAACTGATTCATTAACAGATTGCTGCTATCATTGACAAAAAAGTACTGATCATCGATAATGGAATAGCTTCCTTTCAGGTTATAGGCAACGGCATCGGAGAATCGTCCCTTTAAACCCACATACCCGATCAGTTTGTGACTGGTGGGGCGAAGTAGAGAGTACCCGGCACCACATAGGGATTTTCTTCCACCGTTTTCCTGAAGTTGTTGGATTCCAGGAAGCCGTCCACTCCGAAATAAGGAACAATGACCTCCCTTACAATGTTAAACTGGAACATGGCCTTTGGATAGAAATGTGGGGTAAAGACCCCATCCCGGATCTCTCCGTAGGCATTAAATCCTGCTGTGAACCTCCACTCTGCAGAGCTTTTAGCCACATGTGGATTGATCCAGAACATAATATGGTTGCCCATGACAGTGTCCCAATCCTGATAATGGCCATAAAAAGCACCCCCAACATCACTGGCAATATCCACCACATTTAATCTCTTGTCGAAATTGAATTCAGCTTCGGCACCATGCTCCATCTGGTCGAACTGGTGAGTAAAGAAGTAATAATCAAGGGAGGCATCATAATTGAAATGGAATGAATCGGCATGCATGGAATGCAAACCCAGGCCACCTTCGGCAGTAAAATAGGGGTGATTGGCCTCTTCTTTGGTCAGGACTGAATCGAGCGAAGGATCAACACCGTAATGCACATAGGAATTGTACATGGCTCCAACCTTGTAATCCATCACAGCATTCTTCAAGAACCTGCTCCCATAGATTGTTGCCTTGTTCTCATTGAATCCGGCAGGAGTTTTCAGGTCATTTTCCAGCTTTAGCTGGCCATTCATCGAATGGTGCTTCAGATTTATTCCGAAGGTGCCATTCCGGGATCTGAGCTGATTCAGACTGATCTCAGCCAGGGGAGTCAGGTAGTTTCCCATCCCAAGCGTAAGCTGGGTTTTGTACAGCTTATTCAAAGGCATCTTCACCATTCTGGCCGCAACGAATGGGTTCTGCCCTGAATTTGCTGTCATATCTTTTGGGAAAGAGCTGGTAGGAAAACTCTGGCAGATCATATTCGATCTCCTCGTCCAGGCTGGGAAGCAACTCAATTTTTTCTGCTCCCGACAACGTGGGAGAGTATGGTTTTACGACCCTTACTTCCTCTTGCTGTCCCACAAGCACATTGGGAAAACGGAGGTGATAAACAGCGTCAATAAAATCAGTGAACTTATTTTCGTTTCTTTCATTTCACTCTTTTTCATTTGTACTTCTATTGAACCGGCTGTATGTCCGGCGCAATATCACTTTCTGCCTGCTCGGTCAGGGCCGCCTTTCGTTGTTTTGCATTGGCAATAATTCCGTCATCAGGAATTGTATAATAATCGATCAGACTTTGAAGTGAATTGATGGCAGAAAACTCATCATCCTTTGCAATATATATATCTGAAAGGGTCAGGAACGCCATTCCCATCCAATACTGATGAGGAGTGTTCATCTCTATGAAGCTGTACACCTCCTCTTCGGCTTTATCCATTTCATTCCGTTCATAGAGGATCTCAATCACCATGTACTTGGATTCGGCACCTTCCTTGCTGTTCACCTCATGGGCCACATTCTTATAGAAATCATATGCGAAATCCACTTCATTCAATCCATGGAATGACTTCGCCATCTTAAAGTTGGCCTCTCTTATGATCTCTTCCTGTAATTTATCCAGCTGCAAGTACCTTTTGTGCTGCACTCGATGGTATTGGTAAACTCTCCCAATTCGTAATAGCACCTCATTAAGCCAACGTGGGCATCAAATATATTGCTCTGATCTTCCGCCATATCCAGCATTGCCCGGTAATTATCGGCCGCTCTGTGATAATCCTTCTGCCTGAAATTAATCTTTGAAGCAGCTTCCAAAGCAGGCTCGGTAAACATATTATGCGGCTGACCAATAATAAAATCAAGAGATTCAAGAGCCTCCTGGTTTTGTTGAAGTTTGAGTTGACAATCAGCTTTGTAATAATGTGCATTGAGAAGATACCTGCCCCTTGGGAATGCATCCAGGTAGTCGCGGAATGCGCGGACCGTTCCTTCACAATCGCCCCGCATATAAATGATCTCCGACGCAGTATAGGAGAGAGAATCCTGTTCCCGTAGCGTGATATCCTGTCCCAGTCCGGTCACAAAGGCAAGGTAACCATCCACGTTGTCATTCCTGACATAGATATTCTTGATACTGGTCAGGGCATTATCTGCCTCAGGAGTTCCCGGATATTCAGTGGCCACCTGCTCATAGAACTTCAGCGCCTGATTAAATTCACCACTGTTATAATTGATGAGACCCAGCTGATTTAGCGCATTGTTGGTATAGCTGGAATTGGGATGCTCATTGACCACCCGTTCATAATAAATCCTCGCCTGGGCCGGTTGATTCACCACCACATAGCTTCTTCCTATCTCAAACAGGGCATCGTCCACAAAATTGGATTGAGGCTGTATCATTCAGGAGTTTACTGAGCACTTCCACTTTTTCCATGGTTCTGTCAAGGAGTCCCAGGGTAAATCCTTTCTGGAACATTGCATAATCCACATCTGCTTTGCCCGATTCAATGGACATGTTATAATAATCAATGGCATCTGAATATAATTGGTTTGCACAAAGTAGCAATCTGCCATCCGGTTGTAGGCGTCAGCCGTTGTTGCATCCTGGCTGCCCCCAGAAAGTCGCAGGTATTTTCCAAACCAGTCCAGAGATTCATTGATACGCTTCCTCATCGAAGAACATATAACCCATGCTATAATGGCACAGGGAATACTCCTCCTGTTGCTGGGCGCGACTGTCGTTGAGAAATTGATTGTAGTACATCCGGGCTGTTTGCCGGTCGCCGGTCCGGTATGCTGCTTCACCCAACCAGAAATAGGTTCGTGCAGCAATGACGGGATCGAAATTGCCATACTGAAGAGAGACTTCAAATGCATCTACAGCTTCATTAAAACGAAGGTTTTTATAGAGCTCAAGCCCCCTGTAAAAAGCAACTTTCTGGTATGCCCGGTCAATCTTAGCATCCTTGATTTTAATCTTTTCAAGTGATGCCATGGCCATGCTGTAGTTGCGCGTACCCAGGTAGGCCATCACCAGATAGTTGTAGGCCTCATCCATGTTGTCAGCTGCAGGATAAGTTCTGATGTAGTTTTCAAAGGCTCTGATGGCTTCGTTGAACGGATTAAAGGAGAGCTCAAATGTAACTTTGGCAAAATTGAAAAGGGCATCCTGCTGAATCCGTGGATCGAAATCCATTTTAGCCGCCTGGGAAAATGCAATCCTTGCCTTATTCTTGTCTCCAAGCTGAAGGTAACAATCAGCCAGGTGATAGTGGGCGCTCTGGGCTATCTCCGTATTTCTGTAGCTGATCCGCTCAAATAGCACCCTTGCATTTTCATACTCCTGATTATTGTAATATGCAAACGCCAGCTGGTAGCGGTCATGAATGGTGTAGGCTGCCGAATTGGATTGATAAGTCTCCAGGTAGGGAATGGCCTCCTTGTAATTTTCCAGCATGAAATAGGATTCCCCAATGATCTTGGCTATTTCTCCCAAACGTCGCTCAGAAACTGATTCCATCAGTGAGGGAGCATAGTCAATCACCTCATTATACTTTTTTTGCATAAAGAGGATCTGGCAAATATAATAGGGGGCTATGCTTGAGAAAAGCGGATTATCATCGATCTTCCTGAATCCCATGAGGGCTGTTTCATAGTTCTCTTCCACATAGTGGATGTGAGAATAGTAATAAACTGCAGGAGCGTTGTAAGTTGATTCCACTTCCTGAATCTCATAAAAGTTGACCCTGGCATTTTCGAAGTCATTCCGTTGGTAATAACAGTACCCTTTTTTGAAATAATACTCCGACAGATCATTCCGGTCCAATTTATAACGGTCCACACGGTTGTACCAGGAGATACTTTTGGCCCAGCTGTTCTTATCATAGAAATAATCGGCCAGTCCAAAGGCAGCTTCATCCACATGCGGACTCTCGGGAAACTCTGATATAAAGGAATGGGTAAGGTATTCCGAATCGTCATGTCTCAATTCTATGGCCGACATGGCACGGTAAAAGGAGGCTTCCGAACGGATCTCGGATCGTGAACCAATGTTGGTGGAAAGGAATTCTTCAAACACCTGTCGGGCCGCACCATATTTCTCTTTCTCAAATAGCTCAAGCCCCTTCAGATAATCATTATCGCCATACTCGTACACAGCGCTTTTCTGACCGAAAGTCACAATCGAGAGCAGGAGAAATATGATGGATGTAATATTCTTTCTCAAATGGATCATATGATTGGTATTAACTTGATAAAAGTACGAATATTCCAAGCGGCTCATTTGGGGATACTTCTTTTTAATTAACAGAGAGATGTTAACTTTTAGTATAGTTTTAATTCTTAATTTAGCCGGATATTTATTACTGGTATGTCGTTGGACAAAGTCATTACCCTTGAAAATGCGGTTATTGCAGTGGATGACCACATCGTATTATCGGAAGTGAATCTTTCGGTGGAGAAGGGGTGAATTTGTATATGTGATCGGAAGGGTGGGTAGTGGAAAAACCAGCCTGATCAAAACCATCAATGCTGAACTCCCTCTCACAGAAGGCATTGGGTTGATATCAGGATTCAGCCTTGAAGATATCAAACGCAAGGATATCCCCCTGCTAAGAAGAAAACTGGGTATTGTGTTTCAGGATTTCAAATTATTGATCGATCGAACGGTGGACGCCAACCTTGAGTTTGCCTTGAAAGCCACCGGCTGGAAGGATAAAGAAGAGATCAAGGACCGTATTTCAGAAGTTCTGGAAAAAGTTAACCTGGGTTACAAAGGATATAAGATGCCACATCAGCTTTCAGGGGGAGAACAGCAACGGGTGGTCATTGCAAGGGCCTTGCTCAACGATCCCGAGATTATCCTGGCTGATGAACCTACGGGAAACCTGGATCCTGCCACTTCCGAAGAGATTATGAATATCCTTGTTGATATCTCCCAAAGCGGTCGGGCAGTTTTAATGGCTACACACAATTACAACCTGATAAAACGATTTCCATCCAGAACACTCAAATGTGAAGAGGGAAAACTCTCCGCTACCAATCTGAGTGAAGCTGATATTGACAGGTTGATCCAGAATGAGTAAGCTCTTCAGAATTCAATATTGAATTCTTTTTTCAGAAGCCGAAGATCCTCTTCGAACCATCTTAAGGCTGCTTCACGCTCCTGGTCGGAAAGGGGCCTGGCGCTTTGCTCTATCCGGTTGGCCTGATGCATTTTTTCAACAACTCCCGAGTCAAAAATCAATTGCTTTACAAAACGGGGAGTAACACTGCGGATGATCTTCCTCAATACATTGTTTCTGTTCAGGAACAACTGTTCCACACGTTTGTTTTTCGGTACTGCTGCTGCGTTAATCTGCTCAATTTCAACCTGGTCATCATGAAGATTCAGAAAGGAAAAGAGCTTTGCTGAAAAATGCTGCGGATCTTCCTTCAGATCCATTGTTTTAAGTAATAATAATTGTTCCCGGGGAAAGAGTGCAGTCCATTTTTGAAGGTGTTCAAAATAGAGGCTGCCATAAAAGTGTCCCGCATTGTTTCTGAAGACAATATCGGATTCCCGGGCGATATGTTTCTCTTCCTCGATTGAATCCAGGAAGGAAGGATATGCATCATGATGTCCGAAATTCACAGAGTAGTTATATGAAGAATAGGCTCTGGAGACCGGATCCCTCAGCATCACAATAATCTTCATGTCAGGATTATATGCATAGATCTTTGGAATGGCTTCATGGTCCATCAGTAAATAGGTATCAGCCGAAGCAAGCACTGGCTCCCCCTGGTATTTCTTGAAAAAAGAATGGAAATAGTTATCACCCCTGGCGTACAGTTCTCCGATTGAAAAATAGTGAACTTCCTTGATGGTTGAAAAGCAAACCTCCCTGTGATCCTTCAGGAAGGAATAAAGAGTGGTGGTTCCGGACCTGCCCGCTCCAATGATCAGGGTATTCACTTTAAAATTTTTCTGCCCTCTCATCATGTTTGCTGCCAGCACTATTTTTGTGAGTATTCATTTCTTCGATTCATATATAAATCTCAATCCATGATATAAACTTTGAAAAGGGACATGTCCTTCTTCTTCGTAAATTTTTAACTCGCAAACAATATTTTCTTTTGACTCAATTAACTGTGTAAAGTCTATGAGTTGCTTTTTCATAACTCCTTCAGGGTCAAGAAAATCATTTAGTCCATGAGTTAAAAATATTTTCTTTGTCTTCTTCTGCTTTGTTTTCAAGAAATCATTTGTCAAGTTACTGAAATACTCCTCACAATCAGGAAATCCTCCGCTACATGCGATAAATGAATCGAACGAATCAGGAGTTGTCAGGAAATAGTAAAGCGTAAAAACCGCACTTAGGGATTGTCCACATAACAGGTTCTTATTTGTAGTTCGATAAGAACTATTAATATGGGGGATTAATTCATTTTCAATAAAATCCTTAAAATTTTCAGCGCCAGGTTCTGATTTAAAAAAGCTTGTTTTCGTTGGCATCATGTCCCGGTTCCTGTCCGTATTTTCAATCGAAACAATGATCATATCCGGCATTGATTCTTCCATATTTGCCAACCGATTGATGACACCAACGGTCTCAATATGCAAGTCCAAATCACCATCCAGTCGGTAAATTACAGGGTAAGATTCATCAGTGTCACTATATCCTTTTGGAAGTTTGATTATAAAATTTCTGGTTTCATTTAAAACTGTAGAGTGAATTGATTCTCTAAATCCGATTTTAATTTCTTGTCCAAATATTGTAGCCGTAGATAAAATCAATAAAGGAGTAAATAATATTGCTTTCAAATTGCTTGTTATATTCATGATTAGCACAGTTCTTTCTAAAATTGCCGGGATCTGCTGCGGGAAACCTGGTTTTTCCCGGCAATAAGCCGAATGCGCCTGCGGTTCAGTTCTCCCTGAATAACCCTGCGTGCATTGAGCCCAAACATTTCCATGGGAACACGCTGAAAATATGCCGGCCATCGATCCTCCTTTAATCCAGCCGTACCAAAACCGGCCTCGATGATTTCTTCAGTAAATAAGCGGTTTATGGTTTCATCATCCACTCCGTCATCGGTAAAGGGAAACGCAAAATAGCTGTGCTCCAGTCCAAACCTTTTCTGCAAATCTTTTACGCTTCGGCTAATATGATCAATGGTTTCATTGGGCTGGAGTGTGGAAAACAGTGGATGATCCGTGCCGTGTGAGCCAAATTCGAATCCTTCTGCTTTCATTGAATGGATCTGCTGTGAAGAGAGGTACACGGGGGTCCGGGTCATATAATCACCGAAGGAATAATTCCACAAAGCTGCCAGTTGTCCTGTCTTTTCGCGTTCATCATAAGAGATTGACAGGAGCCGCTCTCTGAGTTGAGAAACCGGGCAATGAAGGATTCCGGCAGCCTGCTTCTTCCCTTCTTCTGATCTGCCGGGCAATAGTTCCAGTAAAAGACTCACCCTGTATCTGAAAAACAGGTCCCGGTTGTCGATATAGGCATTGTTAAGAAAAAACAGAGCAGGAATGCCTTTCTTCAAAAGCAACGGCATAATCTCTTCATAGCATTGGATCAGGCCGTCATCAAAACTCAAGACCATCCTGGGTTTCTGTAAATTTCCAGGTGACATCACTTTCAGGCATTCATTCAGACTTACCGGCTCAAAGTATTTCAACAGGTATTCCAGGTCCTTCTCAAATTGCCGTCTGTTCCGCAGTGAATAGAGGTGCCTCACATGGGGTAAAGTCTGATCTGAAACCGCATGATAAAACGGAAAGATAAGCTCCAGTCCGGAACGCAACATATACTTCCCGGGGAATAAGGGTCCCGGAAAGCGTGCTGCCATATGTTTAATCAGGTCTGACACTTCTCACTTTCTGAATAATATTTCCTGCAGGATGGTTAAAACGGATGCGCTGATAAATTTGTGGGAATGCTCCAAAACCTTTGAAAAACCGGGCTATGGACGGGGTATTGGATCCCTCAAAATCCAGATAGATCTCCTTTCCTGCATACAATTGTATAACCCTGTCGATCACCAGGAACATGCCACTGTGGTTCTTTCCCTCCAAGGTTGATACAGATAGCAGGTAATGCATCCTCTTCTTGCTGAAGGCAAATATGGCGCCGGCACAGAGTTGCATCCCCAATTTCACTCCATAGGTCTTCACATGACCCGCCTCCTTCAATCCTGAAAACATGTGGATCAGCCTCATGTAGTGTTCAGGGTCCTGCTTTCCTATGTCACGTTGCTGCTTCAGAAGTACCAATTCGCTGATGGGAATGTCATCCGTAAACTGAAGGTCAGATTGTTGGGCCTTTCGTAAATTTCTCCTGCAATTGTATGTGTATCCCTTCTCAAGTTCCTCATAGGCAGCATCTAATTTTAATGTGTAATTGGAATTGTCGGTAATTTCACATCCCTGTTCCTCACCCAGCAGGTTGCCTTCGTTAAAAGCATAGTTGCCCAGCTTGAATTTCTTGTGAAGCGCCTTGAGGAACATCCTGGAAATCTCGTTGCTCACCTGTTTTTCAGAATAGACACCCAACTGCTGACAAAATCTGGGCTGATAGGTATATATGAATCCGTATTTTTTTCTAAATACCACCGGCATCACATACCTATAGTCCGACATTATGAGTCCTGCCCAATCCTCAGCACAGGCATCCAGGTACCAGGTGTGCGCATATGCCGTCTCAAATGCGGATTCCGCAACTACCCGGTTCCATCGCAGGTCATCTATATTCTTCCTATGTATAAACTCTATTTTCACCATTCACCATTTGTCACCATTCACCGGCCGAAGGCCTGTCACCATTCACCATTCACCGGCCGTCACCATTCACCTGCCAATTCCATGTCACCATTCACCGGCCGAAGGCCTGTCACCATTCACCGGCCGAAGGCCTGTCACCATTCACCGGCCGAAGGCCTGTCACCATTCACCATTCACCACCTGTCACCATTCACCGGCCGAAGGCCTGTCACCATTCACCGGCCGAAGGCCTGTCACCATTCACCGTTCACCATCACCATTCACTTAGGTGCTCAGACTTCAAGTCTGATTACCGTAATCCCTGCTCCCCCGCGCTCCACTTGCTCATCACCGTACCACTCAACCAGATCTACAGAGTGAAGGTATTCCCTGATCAACTGACGTAGAATGCCATTGCCTTTTCCATGCAGAATCCTGAGCTCCCTGGCGTTCACCATAATGGCTTCATCAATAAAATCAACCACCAGTTCCATGGCTTCATTGGCCCGCTTGCCCCGAAGGTCAATATCCGGACGAAATTGCACCCTCCGTGTAGCCACATCCCAATCACCCAGCTTCACCTTTGATATATCCTTGATCCTCAGACGACCAGCTTCTTCGGCCCTGACCTTCTCCAACTGTTCCAGATTGGTATTGGTTTTCAGCATCCCAAAAGCAACGATGCATTTTTTTCCCCTTAACTCGAGTACTTCTCCGGCAGTATCCTGACCTGTAATCCGAACCATATCTCCTACCCTGATCTCAGGATCCTCGCTCTCCTGTTTCTGTGCCAGCGTTTTCCTTGAAAGTTGCTGAAGATCTGGCCGCCTGGCTTCCAGCTCCTTCCCGCGAAGACGAATCTCCCTGAGCTGTTTTTCAACCCTTTGCTCTTCTTTTCCTTTGTCAATTTCAAGATTCTCCTTAAAAGATTCCAGTCCTTTCCTGACCAGTTTGGTCCGTTCCTTTTCGGCATCTGCCTCCTTAATTTCACGGATGGTCTGTTCAATCTTCCTGTTGGCATCGGTCAACATGGCATCAGCCTGAATTTTTGCCTCCTTTACGATGGCTTTCCGTTGCTTCTCGCTCTCATGCAACTCACGCTCATAACGGGCCATGAGTTCTTCCAACTTCTTCTCTGATTGCCTTATCTTCTGCCGCTTTCCTTCCCAGTATTTTTTATCCCGCAGGATCTCTCTCAGGTGTTTGTCGAAATCGATATGGTCCTGACCAACTTTCTCAGAAGCATTGCTGAGCACCTCTTCTGGAAGTCCTATTTTTCTGGCAATTTCAAATGCAAATGAACTGCCGGGTTTGCCCACCTGCAGCTGATATAGTGGTTGCATTTGCTGATTGTCAAACAGCATGGCACCATTAACGATGCCTTCCACAGAAGTGGCATAATGTTTCAGATTGGTGTAGTGGGTGGTAATGATCCCACAGGTGCCTGAATTATTCAATTCCTCAAGGATCGATTCAGCGATGGCACCTCCTAACATGGGCTCTGTCCCGGTCCCGAATTCATCAATAAGTATGAGGGTGTCAGCAGCAGCATGTTTGATAAAATGCTTCATATTCAACAGGTGGGAGCTGTAGGTGCTCAGGTCGTTATCGATGGATTGTTCATCTCCGATATCGATGAACATTCCTGCAAAAATACCGAATACAGACTCTTCTCTACAGGGAACAAGTACCCCACATTGCAACATATATTGCAGCAGTCCTATGGTCTTCAGGCAAACTGATTTTCCTCCGGCATTTGGTCCGGAAATCAATAGGATCCTGATCTTTCCATCCAGATGAAAAGAGAGCGGAACGATATCTTTATGTTCCACCTTGTGGGCAAGGTAGAGTAAAGGATGCTTCGCTTCACGCCAATCAAATAACTGGTCATTCTTCAGCTGAGGCCGGATGGCCTCTATCCTGATGGCAAAAAGGGCTTTGGCCCTGATAAAATCAACGGTTGAGAGAAATTCCTGGGACAAAAGCAGGTCAGGTAAATAGGGCCTGATATCATTGGTAAAATCCATCAGGATCTGAATGATCTCACGGCGTTCGGCATACTCCAGTTCCTTAATTTCGTTGGAAAGTTCCACCACTTCCGCAGGTTCGATAAACACAGTTTTACCTGTGGCCGATTCATCGTGAATAAGTCCACCGAGCTTTCTCTTATTTCCAGCCATGACGGGAATCACTGGTCTGTCATTCCTAAAGGTGGGGGCTGCCTCCGAATCGACCCATCCTTCCCGCCGGGCCCTACTCATTACCTGGTTCAATTTCTTGGATACTGCTCCCTGCTTCTCCTGCCTGCTCCTTCTGATCTGGCGAAGAGAGGAAGAGGCATTGTCCCGAATCTGACCATGTTTATTAAGGATCTTCTGGATGCGATCGTGGACAAAAGGAAAAACTTTTACAGGCTTACAAAGATCCTTCAGGGTTGGATATTTCTCTTCTTCATCGGATTTAAAGAAATGAAGGATCGCACGTATGGAGTCCAGGCTTTTTACCAGTCCAAAAACCTCTTCTGTAAGCAGATAGGCTCCCTCCAACTCGGCTTTTTTCAGAGCCTCCCGGTTATCGATAAAATGATGAATGGGGAAATCATTCTCGTTTCTGCAGATTTCAGCAAACTCTTCAGTGAGTCTTAAATCCCGCGCTATGGATTCATGATCCGTTTTGAATCCCATTTCATCCACTTGCTCTTTACCGGGATCAAAAAGGCAATGGGATTTGATCAGGTCCCTTATCCGGTCGAAACCGATTTTTACCTCAAATTGTTCAGGATAAATCAATTCAGCCCTGTTTTATTGTATATCAACCCACTCGCCCAGCTCAGCCGATTCAAAGATAGCGGTTAATACCCTGGTATTCTCCAAGGCATCTTCAAGGGAGACCGGCACCTCTCCGTCTTCAAGAATCGCTTTTGAAAAAGCATCTCCCATCATGGTGTACTGATCAGCCACCGGGTAGGCATGTGTTGTGATCTCATCCAAAAGGATACTGCCCCTGTCCTGTGCAACCGTACACGGCCTTTCATTGGGTGCATTGAATGGAATCTGAACCTCCAGGTGGCCATCTGTTCCAAAAACGTGCATCCGCTGATAGGGAACAAGCTGGGTGCTGACTCCAAAATGGGCCTGACCCGACGGAAACTCCATGATCACACTGCCCAGGCGGTCGGTTTTCATTTCAGGATCAAATTCCAGTAAAGCCACCACTCGTCTTGGTTCCTCTTCAAAGAGGTACCTTGACATGGTGACGCAGTAACATCCTATATCCCACATGCCACCACCGCCAAGCTCCGGGATATTCCTGATATTGACAGGATCAACATTATAATAACTGAACATTCCCTGTATCATACGCAGATCACCCACCTCCCCCCTGCGGACGCGTTCACGGGTCTCGATCCACTGGGGATTTGATTTCACCATGAATGCCTCACCTGCTTTTACCCCGCATCGGTCTCTCACCTGGATCATCTCTTCAACCTCGGCCATAGTAAGCCCGATGGGTTTTTCACAGAGTACATGTTTTCCAGCCTCCATGGCCCTGACCGTCCATTCCAGGTGCAAGTTATTAGGGAGTGGATTGTAAATCACATCTACATCAGCATCCTCCAGCAGCGCTTCATAAGAGCCGTATGCTTTTTCAATTTCAAGACTGGATGCAGCCACCTGCGCCATTTCAAGCGTTCTGGAAGCAATAGCTTTTACTTCGCTGTATTTTCCAAGCTGAATGGCAGGTATCACCTGCTTCAGTCCGATCTTAGCCGTACTCAAAATACCCCATCTGATTTTTTCCATATTCGAAGATGATTATTGCAGATTCAAATGTAGTAAAAAAGGCCTCATGATCCTGATCCAATTAAGGAATGGCCTGGGTGGTGTTATATAAGATAGCCCTTATTTCCTCTTTTAACTTATCTGCTTTACTATCTGAATTCTCGATGGAATAATCGGGAGTAAAATCCTTTAAAAAAACCGCTGAATTGATCTCTTCAACTTCATGGTCGGAAACATTGATATGATTGGATTGATCTCGATTTCGAACTCTTTCTAAACACGTATCCTTTGAACAGTTGACCTTTATGGTGGTTACCTGATAATCCGATTGAAGGCTGATGAGCATCCTGTCGAAATCATCTGTTAGTCCTGTGGACTCGAAAACCAGTTGATCAACTTCACGCATCACCTCTCTTATCTTTCTTTCAATGGTTTCAAATGCCTCTCTGATGTATTCCGGATCAAAAAGATCCCTCTCCTTTCGTACCTCCATTACCCAATTTTCTACCCTGAAAAACGGAATGTTAAAGTATGTGTTAAAAAGTCTACCAACATAAGATTTACCACTCCCTTTTGGTCCAATCAGCAGGTATATGTGCTTATTTCGTTCAGGCATTGTTTTTTTCAATAATATAAAGAAAATCAATTTTACGGGCAGCACCGTAAATTTGAGAAAGAGAGGTGCTTGCTATGTTTGGAATGATGCTAATAACATCTCCATCCAGGCCATTTAAAAACTGTTCCAATTTGCTTTGATCGTTCTCCATTTCTATTTCAAAACGATGTACTTTGTATTTCATAACAGGTGGTTTAGAATCTCATCAACACAGTCTATAATTCATTAGTAAACAATTATTTGTCGCTATTATACATTCATATAATGCGTGTAGGTAAAACCCCTTTCTGGTCCCGATATTTACATGAAGTTACAAAAAAAGAGTTAGCTTTATGTAGTTAACTTTTAAACAGAATTTCAGCAATGGCAAACAGGAAAATGAATATGGGTATGGTAGGCGGAGGGCCCGGTTCTTTTATCGGCCGCGTCCACTTTATGGCCGCTATCCTTGACGGGCAAATCGAATTGGTCTGTGGATCCTTCAGTTCCGATCCCAAAAAATCAAAGATCACGGGAGCAGAATACTACTTGCCTCCCGATCGTGTATATGACACCTATCATGAGATGATCGCCGGGGAGGCAAAACTCCCGGAAGGCGTGCGCATGGATTTCATCTGCATCGTAACTCCCAACCACCTTCATTTTGAGCCGGCAAAGCTGGCCATGGAAAGCGGATTCCATGTGGTTTGTGATAAACCCCTTGCGCTGGATTCCGATGAGGCTGAAATGATGGTCCGCATCAAGGAAAAAACAGGAATGCTTTTCGCTCTGACCCATACATATTCGGGGTATCCCATGGTGAAGGAAGCTAAAAAACTGATCCGGGATGGTGAGCTGGGTAAGTTGCGAAAGGTAGTTGTGGAATATAACCAGGGCTGGCTCTCTGAACCTCTGGAACAGACAGACCATGTACAGGCATCCTGGCGGGGAGATCCAAAAAAATCCGGGAAGACATGCTGTGTGGGAGATATTGGGACTCATGCATTCCATCTGGCTGAATATGTGACCGGACTTAAGGTTAACCAACTAATGTCCGACCTAAGCACACTGGTCCCCAACCGCGTGCTTGAAGATGATGCCAATATGTTATTGCATTTCGACGGTGGTGCAAAGGGTGTACTCATTGCCAGTCAGATTTCTGCCGGAGAAGAGAATGCGCTTAAATTGCGTGTTTATGGTGAGAAAGGTGGGCTGGAATTTAACCAGATGGAACCAAATACACTGATCATCAAGTGGCTTGACAAACCCATGGAAATCCGACGGGCAGGGACCGGATTTTTAAGTTCAATTGCAGAGTATAACACCCGTATTCCTGCCGGTCATCCGGAAGGATATCTTGAGGCCTTTGCCAATATCTACAGGAATGTTGCCACCTCCATGCAGCATATTTTGAACGGGACCGAAGCTCCCGAAGAAGCAAAAGATTTTCCATCCATTTACGATGGAGCACGGGGAATGAACTTTGTGGATAAGGCGGTTGAGAGTTCCGAATCCAGATCGTGGGTGAAACTGTAGATTAATCCAAAAATTAATACCATAGCATGAAAAGAGTACTCTATCTATTGCTTCCCTTTATTTTCTCCCATTCATTAGCACAAGAGAATCTTAACTACCAGAAACCTTCAAAAGAAATTCTGGATGAATAATAATTAGAATAAATATAAATAATCACCTGGGAAGTGATTTTCATCACCAAAAATTAGCATTTCATGTAAGAATTAGTAGTTTTGGTCATAATAATTGTCCAAAACATGGAATACAACCAATCAGATTACGCCATTCAGGCCAGATCTCCCGCACTCCAGAATGTGCTGGTTGGATTGAAGAAAGTATTCACCACTGATCCCGGATTGATCCTTCAATTGCTGCTAATCATCCCTGTTTTTACTGGTGGAATTATTTTGCGCCTGAATGCCATCCAATGGGTGCTCTTTCTTGTTGTAACGCTGATGTTTTTGGTTGCAGGTATATTCAGGGGAGCTGCGCTGCAACAAATCAAACGGGATGACTCCCTTACTGACTTCCAGGCAAGCAGGATAAAATGCATGGGAAATGCCCTGGTGACTATCACTGCAGGGATCTCAGTTTTTACTTACATGATGATTTTCGTCCCAAGAATTACTCCACTCCTGTAAGAACCAACACAGCATCGTTTTCAAATGGATTATCCGCTTCTATGATGCGGCCATCAGCTTTAATGGTGGCCTTCAGCATTTCATTGTTCACAGGATTATACCAGGATGCCCTGAATATTGATCCAGTGGGCAAAAATAATTTTGCCTTCATTTTCAATGGAAAATAGACCAGAATCTGTTGACTATCCTTTGACTTGAGTACCGCAAGATGACGTCTGAAGTCCTCATCTCCTGGCTGTTCCAGAAGTAGCTGCTGGGCAGGAAGCAGGTCCCACCAATTAAAACTCCGCATAAAAGCTCCCAAATACCCGATCTGGCCACTGCCGGGAAGCTCAATGGACCTGTCCCATGTATCCACTTCAGGGGTATACCGGTGATTGAGTGGCTTCTCCCCTTCTCTTATCCAGGGCCAGATTCCGTCAGCTCCGTAAGTGATACCCGATGGAGGCGCTGCGAATACACTCCAGTAACATGCATTGCGTACGTCATCTTCAAAGATCTCATTTCGTATCTGCTCGTAGCATGGCTCCAGGTTGATGACTGGCCTGGGTGAGTTTTTACTCCAACCTTCGGCAACAGTCCGGTTGATAAAATTGACGGTTCCTGCACCTGTTCCGTGTGAAGACTGGTATCCGTCAATATCAAACCAATCCTCATCCCCGTATATATCGCCGATCCAGGAGACTCCATGTGGATGTAAAGTGGAAAGTCCCTGTGGTTTATCTTTGAATACCTCACGGCCTATATGCAACCAGCGATCCTCCAATTCCCCATAAAACTGGCCGTCACCTCCAAGGATCCATGTCACATGATGTGCACCATAACGGGCGACCATATAGCGTGCCAGAAGTATGGCTTCCTTATCAGGCAGGTAGTAACCCGGACTGAGCTCCATGCCGGTGCCAAACGGAAGTGCCCACAGCAGGACAAGTGCTGCCACATGACCATGGGCATTCACCCTCTCCATTTTTGTATCAAAATGCTGGAAGAATCGCGGATTAAGGTCGATCCTGCCACTGCCTGTAAAAGCCACATCCCCTTCACTGTTCTGATCACATCCTCTCCACTGGGTACCCACCAGCTGGATTACATTATAGCCATGCTCTGCCCGCTGGGCCAGGTATTGTTCCCACTCTTCGGGGGTGGATTTCAATCCGCCGTTCCAGGCAGTGCATCCCAGCCAGAAGAAAGGAGTGCCATCTTCATGGTTCAAATGATAGTTGCCTCGCTCCCTGGTGATCCTCCCATGCTGATAGAGCCTGAGCTGATTCTCATTTTCAGAACATTCAAAAGAACCCGATCTATCATGTAATCCTCCATTGGAATCATCAGAGCAAAAAGTGTAGTAAGTCCATGTCCCTTGTTCATCGGGCATAAATCTAATCTTCCAACTCTTTTCCCCATCCCAGAATCCGTTAATCTTTTGTTTCCTTCCTGAAGGTGCAGTAAATAGTGCATAGAATTCCTTCACATCGTAAAGGGGATTTTGGTATGATGATTCACTCATCAACCGCAGTTCAAATCGATCCCAAATGGGTATCTTTTCCTCGCCCCTGGCCTCATGGATCAGAAAGGAACAGCATATGAACAGGAATAGCTTTTTCATGGCAATTTATATTTAATCAATTTACCTATTACCTCACTGGAGTGAGGGTAAAGGTGAATTCATACTCGTTGGGGTGGACCTGATAGGGATTCAATACAGAATTAGCAGTGCCCCCCACACCGCTCACCTGGTGATCCAGATTGAGGGTAACCAGCTTTTCCTCCTTCAACTGAAATGGATAGTGGGCCCTATCCAGGTTCTCAGTACTATATTTCTGAGCGGAGGCATTAAAGGTAGCATCACCCCGGATAATTAAACCAACACCCGAATCATCAGTCATCGAGAGCCAATATACATCGGTCTTGTTTCCGTAATCCTGTGGAATGATATAGGGCACATAGTCGGCCTCCACTGTGGTGCTGTACCTGCCCACCTTTGCTCCGGTTTTCCGGTCGGGATAGGTCTCAAAGGGTCCCCGTCCATACCATTCAATGTATTGAAACTGCTGAGGCAGCTCCATCTGCAATCCCACTTTTGGGATCCACCTGGTCAAATAGCCCCTGGGTGAAACATGCGTGGTGATCTCCATTTCACCATCTCCTGCAACAGAGAAGTGGTAATGTACTTTAAATCCGGTGGTATTGTTCAAGTTATGAACGCTTGTTTCCACCCATATCTCGGCCTTATCTTCACCAAATTCGGTCCTGAAATCGTCCACATCATGAACCAGCTTATCGAGTCCGATGGAGCGCCATCCATTGGCGGTCTCCTTCCCCATCCAATCCTGGGTATATCCAATTTCGGTGTGCCAGAAATTCCATGAATCAAGATCATTGGCCAGCGGTGCACGCCACACATTGAGCCGGGGTCCACTCTGTATCAGCTCCTTCCCATCAATGATCATTGACTTGAGCGTCCCGAGTGTTCTGTCAAAGGTGTAGACAAATCCCTCACCTTTCACCATAAAGGACTGACCATCCTCCAGGACTCCAATGGATTGATGTTTTTCATCTGCGGTGACTGACTCTTTATAAAATGGCAGCTTGAATTGTTCCCAGGCCACTTCATGACCTGCGCTGGCCCATGGCTGGTCGATGGTAGTCGAACAGGAGATCATCAAATGATATACCTTTCCCGGAACCACCTCTGGTTTCGAATAGGGAACCTTGAATACACTTTTCTTGCCCGCCTGTAACTCCAGGTTCAGGCTCCCCTGCTGGATCACCTCTTCATCGGCTGTCAGCTCCCATCTGATATCCATCTCATCCAGGTTCCGGAAATGGTGACGGTTAAATACTTCAATTTCTCCGGTCGTAAGGTTTTTCTCCGTAAAATACACGGGTTGCGGTGATTTTTTCAACTGCCACAGCTCGGGCTGAATGGAACGGTCAGGCCAGATAAGGCCATAGGTCCGGCCCGGGATCCCAATGGAATAATAGGAACCTTCCTCTTTGGATGTTTCGAAGTCCAGCCAGAGCAAAGATTTGGGCTTCAATTGATCAGCATCTTCCATAAGCTCATCAATGGAAAGTGCCATATCAAAAATCCTTAGCCTGTCTAAGGTTGCATGGCACATGTATCCCAGGTGGCTGTCACGCAATTCAGCACTTTTTCCCATGATCACACCATAGGGTGAATTGAGGATTTTACCCCTGCAGGATCTGGTGCCAATAATCTTCCCGTCCACATAGAGTTCCATTTTGTTTCCATCATAAATTCCTGCCACATGGTGCCATTGATTCACCCAGCGATCGGGCAACCTTCCCTGAAGGCTGAACTTTTGCCCATTATTGAGATAAAATTCAAGTTGCTCCTCGTCCGATTGAATAATTCCATATTGAAAGTCTCCCTTTGTCAGAAAACTGGCATTTCCGTTGTAGGCTTCAGGACGGACCCAGAAAGAGAGTGTCAGGGCCTCTCCGGAAATGTCCAGTGCCGGATCTCTGGAAACTTCCAACCAGTCATCATTTCCGCTCAAATAGAGGGCCTGTCCAAATTCTCCCTGGACCAGATGCGCTTTGTTCATAAAGACACATTTTATGTTTTGCGGGGAATTATCCCGCGTGGTGACCACAGGTGTGGTAATCCCCTGACTGGGCCAGTCCCAGATGGCACCGCCGGTAAGCCTGGGGTACCTGTAGATCAGGTCCCAATATTCGTCCAATCCACCCAGACTGTTGCCGGTGGCTGCAATGTACTCATCCATAAAAGAGGGCCGGGGATCATCTGATTTGCCGAACCGCTGTTCCAGGGTAAAGGGTATCTGGTACCGGGGTCCCACAATATCTTCACATTTGATGGGATTGGTGGCCGGATCCCGGTCCTGATTGCCTCCATACATCCATGCCGGCCTGCTGGGATCTAGTTTTTTTCCCTCTTCCATTAGAGCACACAGATTGTCTCCGGGACCGCTCTCATTACCAGCGCTCCAGATCACCACCGAAGGATGGTTCCTGTCCCGATACACCATTTTCCTCATGCGATCGAGGTACTGTTCCCGCCACTGGGGTAAATGTGAAATATGGATATAGGCATGAGCCTCATCACCGGTTTCATCAACAATGTAGATTCCCAATTCGTCTGCCAGCTCCAGATATTCAACATTGGGTGGGTAGTGACTGGTACGCACACAATTGATATTGAACTGCTTCATCAGATGAAGGTCCTTCCTCATGGTTTCAACATCCATGGCATGGCCTGTTTCGGGATGCATCATGTGACTGTTTACCCCGTTGAACTTAATGGGGACACCATTCACACAGATGGCCTGGTTAATGACTTCCACCTCCCTGAAGCCTACCCTGTTGCTGAGGACCTCCACTACCTCCTGCTGGTCATCCAGCAGTTCTATGGTCATCCTGTAGAGGTTGGGGTATTCGGCCGACCACTTCTTTGGATTCTCAATTTCCAGAGAGAGTCCGGCTGTGGATGTAGATTTTCCATCCAATACATCCATGGACCGGCTCACTTTGCCTCCCGGTACCGGTTTCTGATTCTGATCAAACAATATGACTCTTACCGAATAGTCTCTGGCTTTCTTCCCAGTGTAGTTATTTAAGGTTGTTACTACATTTAGTGTAGCATCTTCATATTGATCGTCCAGGTCAGTTGTCACATAGAAATCACTGATATGAACCGCAGGCGTAAACATGAGATAGACATTCCTGTATATTCCTGATAAGCGCCAGGTATCCTGATCCTCCATGTAGGCTCCATCGCTGTACCGCAACACTTTAACAGCAATGCTGTTCTCTCCCTTTTTAAGGAACCGTGTAACATCATATTCGGCGGGTTCCATTCCCCCCTGGTTGTAACCAACTTCCTTCCCGTTGATCCATACATATGAGGCTGAATGCACCCCCTCAAAGTGAAGGAAAACCTGCCTGCTCTTTCCAGTCTGGTGGTAGTTCAAAAGTCCTGTAATATGATCCCACCGGATTAAAATCCTTAGGCACTTCAGGGGGCTGGACGGGATGAGGTAGTCCAATGTTCCTGAAAAGCGGATATCCAAAGCCTTCCATTTGCCAGTTGGCTGGAACTTTGATCCTGGACCAGTCAGCCCGCATGTATTCCGGTTTATAAAAATCTACCGGAGCCTCCCGGGGATTCTGAGCCCAGTGGAATTGCCAGGTCCCGTTCAAAGAATGGTAAAACGGAGATGATGTGCGGTCACCTTCCAGTGCCTGTGCAATGTTTTCAAAAGGCATCAGGGTGGCATGAGCTGGAACCTGGTTTCGTTCAAATACCTCCGGATTTTCGTAATCGGGGTGCAGCTGAGCAGAAAGTTGAAAGGAGAGTATCAATCCAGCCAACACAACTTGAGTCATTTTTTTCATATTCAACAGATTAAGATGGACTATTTTGTTTAACTCATTTTCTAGCAAGAAAGGCGTCAGCCACTTCAACAGCCAGGGCATATCTCCCGAAAGGAGCGCTCACCTGGATGCCCTGTACGAATCCCAGCACTTTGTCCACCATGGTTTGGGCTATTTCCATCCCTGCCTTTAACTGGTCCTCCTTGGTGTCAAACTTCGCAATGCTTTGAATCACTTTATCAGGGACAAATACTCCGGGTACCTCGTTTTTCATAAACTCTGCGTTCCGCAGACTCACCAGCGGCCAGATTCCGGCGATCAGGAAAAGATCATCCAATTCCACTTTCTCTAAAAAGGATTCCAGGGAAGGTACATCAAAAACAGGCTGGGTGATGATATATTCAGCTCCTGCCTCCTTCTTCATCTGCAGACGGTGAATTTCATGATCCGGATTCACACTGTTCGGATCCAGTCCGACTCCCGTGAAAAATGAAGTTGGTTCTCCAATGCGTTTTTCCCCCACATCTATTCCATGATTCAGATTATTGATCAGATGAACCAGTCCGATTGCATCGATGTCAAAAACAGCTGTGGCCTGGGGATAATCACCTATCATGGGCGGATCTCCGGTTATAGCCAGAATATTTCTGACACCCAGGGCTGTAGCACCCAAAAGGTCTGACTGCATACCCAATAAATTCCGGTCCCGGCAGGTGTAATGAAGAACAGTCTCTATGCCCACCTTATTTTGCAACAATACGGCCAGTGCAAGCCCTGTCATCCGGGCAGTTGCTCTTGGACCATCCGGGATATTGATGGCGTCCACATGGCGCTCCTTCAACAGTTTCGCTCCTTCCAGAGGTTTGGTGATATCAGTACTCCGTGGTGGTACCATCTCAACCAGGACCACCTGCTTCCCCGAGGTAAGTTTTTTTGAAAGATCAGACTTTTCATTAACCGGAACCGGATCGGGCAATGGATCCTCCGTAACCGGTCTTACACCAATTTTGATAGAGTGTTGTACGCGGGTCTGTTTCATGGCCAGTGCATTGGCCATCTTAGAAATATGATCGGGAGTGGTGCCGCAGCAGCCCCCCAATACCCTGACGCCCTTATCAATAAAACGTTTGGTATAGACCGAGAAATATTCAGGGGTGCTCATATAGATCATGCGACCATCGGTATATTGGGGTCGGCCGGCATTGGGCATAATCGCAATGGGTTTGTCAGAGATCCTGATCATATTCTCCACAAAATCGAGCATGGGTTTTGGACCCACAGTACAATTCAAACCAATCACCGTTGCTGCTGAATTTACAAGACGCGCTTGTGACATCATCCAGGTCCACCCCATACCGGGTCTTGCCATCCTCTCCCAAAGTCATCATGGCGATCACGGGTAAATCACTGATACTGCGAATGGCGCCAATGGCCTGTTCCATCTCTCTGATGTCCTGAAAAGTCTCCAGGATAAAAAGATCCACTCCTGCCTCAAGGAGGTAGCCGGCCTGCTCAGCGTAAGCTTCAAACACCTCTTCCAGACTGGTTTCACCCCAGGGTTCGATTTCCACTCCCGAGGGACCCATGGAACCAGCCACATAAGCATTTTCCCCGGCAGCTTCCCTGGCCAGTGTAACCCCTTTGTTATTGATCTCTTTAATCTGACCGATCAGGTGATGAGACTTCAGTTTAAACCGGTTGGCTCCATAGGTATTGGTTTCCATCACCTTTGCCCCGGCACGGATATATTCCTCATGAATGGATTTGATCAGGTCGGGTCGTGACAGGTTCAGCTCATCATAGCACTTATCAATAAATACACCCTTCTCATAGATCAGAGAGCCCATGGCCCCATCAAGCAATACCAGGTTCTCCTTTAAATAGTCTTGGAATGGAATCATTTTCAAATTTACAGTTTTTTTGACTGTTCCATTCTGGAGTAGATATATTCCAGCCGGCGCTGAACCTCGGCATCCTTCAATGCCTCAGGTGAAAAATCGTTGTCATTTAAAACAAAATCATAGTGATGCGGACCATCCATTAACAGTACCAGGGAGTTCAGAATTAGATTCGCCTCTTCCCCATCCTTAGATTTCTGAAGTGCCTGGGTAATCACAGGAACCGGATTACCAACCCCGGTAAGACCCAGAAATTCTGCAGCCCTGGTCCTCACCAGCAAATCCTCATGGGAACACAATTCCTCAGCCATGCCATAGAATGGCTCTGCTTCAGGCCCAAAACAGGAGCAAACTATTAATCCCCAGTATATCTTCACAGGATCCCCGGAAGTGAGGGCAGACTCAATTTCTTCCCTTACCTCTTCAAAGGAATGCAGGCTCAGATCGGCAATATCAATGAAGTCTGCAATATCATTGCGATGCCGTTTCCCGAAGGCCACAGGATCTTCAAAAGCCTCTGCCATCAGCATATTTTCAGGATAAAAACTCAGGTCGGGCATCTCCTTCACCCAGGCTGTCAGAATACCCCGCATCTCCAGTAAAGCTTCCTGGTAGTCCGGATCCTTGGCCAGATTTGTGGTTTCATAGGGATCCTTCTCCAGGTCATACAGTTCTTCAGGCTCCCTGGGCTCAAAAAAATGACTTTGTACCTCGTTCAGTTCACCCCTTTGATACATATCCCTCCACTGAACATAGGCCAGACATCTGTAACGATAATTATTTTGAAGACCATCGAAATTGAAAGGCTGATAATTGCGCATATATTTCATGGCTCCCTTTCTGACGGTCCGGACCAGGTCATATTTTTCATCGAAACGATCCGCATAACCATAGGTGATCTCCCGCTTATCCACCCGGTCAGCCGAAACAGTTCTCCCCAGGAAATGGATTCCCATCAACCCCTTCCGGGATTTGAATCCCGGCCAGTTCCAGAAGGGTGGGACCGAAATCAACAAAACTCACAAATCCATCACTCTCTTCTCCCCGGTTGAAGTCCACCAGGTGCCTGAACCTCTTTGGAATTCTCACCACCAGGGGTACATGCAGTCCGCTTTCATAAGCATAACCTTTACTGCCTGGCAACACTCCGCCATGGTCACCAAAATAGAAAACAAAAGTACTTTCCAGCAATCCTTCCTCCTCAAGCTGTTTGATCACCTTTCCAACAATGGTATCCACTGCCAGTATTCTATCCCGGTAGTAGGCCCCGGTAAACCTGAAGAGTTTAGTATCGGGGTGATTGGGAAACACATGAACACTACCCGGATCAGTCACCGGCATATAGGTTTCCATGAGATCCGCCGAAAAGTGAAACCTGCTTTCATGGGAGACAGGGTGTGACTCTTTATGAAAAAAAGGCTGGCCTGGCTGCCGCTTGCTCCAATGGGCCTCTTTGGAAGATTCATCCCAGGCACCTTCACTCCACAGGTAATTATAGTCCGTTTTACTGTTATTGGTGGTATAATAACCGGCACTTTTCAGGTAGGCAGGAAACATTTCAACTCCTTCCGGCATGGGGACCAGTTTAGATCTTCGGTGAAACTGGGTTCCGGTTCGCGGAGCGTAACAGGAAGAGATCAATGTGGACCTTGCCACACTGCATACCGGGGCATTGGAAAATGCCCTGGTAAAGCGGATCCCGTTTTTCGCCATCTTTTCAATATGTGGCGTGGCGATCCCGTTGGGATCAAACAGCTCCATATAATGTTTTGAATTGTCCTCCGAAATGATCCATACAAAATTGGGTTGCTCACTGCTATTGCCTCCTGCATTTTCACATCCTTGAAAAAGTGCCAGTGACAATAAAACTACAGCAGGCCATAACTTAATTAAACTTCTGATTCTCATTAGGTTTATTATAAGAGTTTATTGAATTTCTTGTTTCAGTACCGGAAAGTCGGCACCCATTGTCTGTAGTCTCTGGTGCATCTGGATTCGTAATGAATCAGCCAGCTGGGGAAATTCACCGGAGAGATCCTTCCGCTCACCCGGATCATTTGAAAGATCATACATTTCATAGTTCTGATTCTCATAGAATTCTATGAGCTTCCATTGCTTGCTCCTGATGGCCGAACCGGGACGCCAGGTGGATCCGTGGTAGTGTGGGAAGTGCCACACCAGCATTCTGTCATCTACATGATCAGGATCCCTGAGATAGGGTACCAGACTAAGGCCATCCATTGCCAACTCCCTCCGGACACCAATTCCAGATAGCTCCATCAAAGTAGGAAAAAAGTCCATACTGATGGCAGGTTGATTACAGATGGCCCCAGCTTCTTTCATACCCGGGTACCGAACAAGTAAGGGCACACGTATACCCCCTTCATAGCACCATCCCTTCCCTGCACGAAGCGGAACCACCGAAGTGGGACCTGCATTGCGTGTGGTGGACAATCCCCCGTTGTCCGATGTGAAAATGATGATGGTATTGTCAAAGTTTCCGGTCTCCTTTAACTTATCCAGGATCCTGCCCACATTGGTATCCAGGGAACGAACCATTGCAGCATATTTGTAATCGCTTTGATTGATCCGGGTATGCCCCTCATGTTCTGGCACGATTGCCATGGCTCCGCTATCAGGCAGAGCCGAACTTCTCTCCTTATACAGTTCATCATACGCGTCACAGCCCTGAATGGGGGCATGCACGGTGTAGTAAGCCAGGTAAAGGAAAAAGGGGGCTTCTGTCTGTGATTCAATAAATTGTATGGACTCATCGGTGAGCCGGTCGGTCAGGTATTCCCCTTCTGGTCCATCTGCCAGACAGGGATTTCCGTAGGGTGAATAGTATCCATGACCTCCGGGAAACGTGGGTGATCCTCTGTGATTCCCTCCTTTGTTCTCATCAAATCCCTGTGCCAGGGGCCAGTATTCCTCTGTTTCGCCCAGGTGCCACTTCCCTGCAAAAAAAGTGTTGTATCCATGTTCTTTGAATACCTCTGCCAGGGTAAGCTCCTCCAAAGGCATGTTGTGCAGATCCTCCGGGGTTTCCAGTAGTGGATCACGTGCATTTGAAACATTCATTCCGGGAATCCAGTCCGTAATGCCCACCCTGACAGGATGCTTCCCTGTCATGATGGCGGCCCTGGTGGGAGAACAGACGGGAGATGCGGCATAGGCATTGGTAAAGCGGATCGATTGTGTCGCCAGCTGGTCCAGGTGGGGCGTATCATAAAATGTACTTCCATAGCATCCCAGGTCGGTCCATCCCAGATCATCCACCAGTATGAAAACCACATTGGGAGGTTCAGGACGGTCACACGCAATTGTTGCCCAGATAAGGGCCAACACCAGAATGGATATTTGTTTAGATTGATGGAATTTCTTTTTCATGATTCCATTGTTTTAGGACCTATTCATTCTTCGACGCCCATATGTTTGTCCGCAAAACTCATGTACTGCTCCCAATCATACCGGGTGATGTTATGTTTGCCCGTTCTGATATGGTAAGCAAGGTTTCCATTCCAGTGTGGCTGATCCACCTCGGGCAACTGATCACTCTCCAGCATCCCTTTTCCATACAATCCATACACACGACTTGCATAAAATAGGGAAAGGTACTCTCCATAAGGATCGGCCCACTGATCCTCCACGGCACTGGCCACATAGAGTGGTCTTGGTGCCACCAGGGCAAGCAGCATATGCTGGTCCACCGGGAGTGCTCCTTCGTTATCGTTATAATCATTAAACCTGTCGGCAAACCAATGCGGAAAAGAGCTATTGATTTTGCTTACCGTCTCTCCAACCGCCCGTTTTGAGAGGGCAGCTCCCCCACAACCCGAGTTATTGGATACTACCATGGCAAATCTTTCATCCAAAGCACCAGCCCATAGCGAGGTCTTTCCCAATCTTGAATGTCCGATCACCGCTACACGCTCTTCATCCACATCCGGATCCGTCTCAAAATAGTCCATGGCCCTGGACAGTCCCCATGCCCAGGCAGCAATGGTGCCCCACTCCCCCGGAGCACGATCTTCACTGCTTTCCGGAAAAAGTGCATGGATCCCGTTTTTAAAGCCATCATCAAAATCAGGATCAATATCACCGGCATAAATGGTGGCCACACCATATCCCCTGGAAAGAATAAGCTCGACGGGCCACCGGCTTTCACTGGTTCCACGGGAAGATTCCAGGGCTTTGTTCTCTTTGATACCAAGATTATTGTTATTCCTCACCCAATTCTCTGTAATGCGGATCTGCGGATCAGGATGAATGGTATGATTTCCCTTAAAATTTAATCCCAGGAAGAGGGGTGCAGCGAGCTGAAAGATCTTTGGGCAGAAAGATCAGGATTGGAAATGCCAGCCTATCCACCCCATTACTGATTTGAACCTCAACCTCCTTCATTACAGCAGTCCCCCCCAATGCTTTAGCATCTAATAACTTCACTTCATAGGTAATGGTTAAAGGTAGATCCGGAACCGATCCATACACATGATCCCTGAAAAGCTCAAGGATCTCATCCCTTCGAATCTCCTCCCATTGCTCAGGAGATGCGATCACAGATCCCAAATTGCTCAATAGAAGTTCTGGCAAAGGATCAAAAGTTTGTGATGCAGAAATTACATCATCTTGTGCAATTGTTGTTGAAACCGTGACAAACTGAATCGCCAGGATCACAACA
>CAVQAB010000033.1:0-163862 GCA_963710385.1 uncultured Bacteroidales bacterium
CTGGATATTAATTCGGGAAGGGAGCTGTGGCATTATTATGCGGACGGACCTGTAAGAATGCCCCTGGCTGCTTATAACGGCAATATCTATTTCACCAGTGATGATGGAAATTGTTATTGCCTGAATGCAGATAACGGATCTCTGGTATGGAAAATATCACTGGCTCCGGCTCCGCTTAAACTTCTTGGGTAACAAAAGGCTCATATCCATGTGGCCCGCCCGGGGTGGCATTGTCATTAAAGACAATATCATCTATACGGCAGCCAGTATTTTCCCCATGATGGGAACTTTTATTTATGCCATCAATGCAGATACCGGTGAGATAATCTGGAAAAATGAAGGTACAGGAAGTAACTACATCCTTCAGCCACACAGATCCCCGGCATTTGCAGATGTGGCTCCTCAGGGAACATTTGCAATCAGCGGAGACAGATTACTCGTGGCCGGAGGGCGTTCGGTTCCTGCAGCCTTTGATCTGAAGACAGGGGAGGAGCTTTATTATCACCTTTCAGCAAGCGGGAAAACAGGTGGTGCATTCACCTGTGGCAATGATCAGGTTTTTTTCAATCACCACCGGGAGCGAATGACCAATATGTATGATACTGAAACCGGAGTTCGCCAGGTACAGAATGCAGGAGAATATCCTGTGGTTGACGGGAACACCATCTATTTCTCGGGAAATAAAATCGCAGCTTCAGAATTGGATGACACGCTGACACTTAACACATTATGGGAATCGGAAGTTTCAGCGACCAATGACCTTATCAAGGCAGGTGATTGCCTTTATGCAGCAGACAGCAGTGGCATTACTGCCATAAAGATCGTGGATAATGAACCGCGGATACTATGGACCACACGCAGTGAAAAATCCATAGAAAGGCTGGTGGCTTCCAATGGAAAGCTCATTGCTGTTTCCAATGATGGAGAAATCATGGTATTCGGCGATGCTCCTGTTTCAAATGTCGTTACTATAAATCAATCCGGATCTGAGAATCTGCGCCGCACTTTAACAGGTAAAAGAATCATAAGAAAAACAGGGATCAGAAGCGGCTATGGAGTCGTCATAGGCACTGAAAATATCCGTCTGCTGAAAAGACTGGTCTCGAATACATCCCTCTCATTGATTGCTTTCGATAGTGATCCTGAGAGGATTACATACCTCAGGGAATATTTTGATGGCCTTGGAGTAAAGGCTGACCGCTTGAGTTTTCTGGATTTTAATGAAGCAGGTATCAAATTTGCCAAAGTATTTTTCATCCCTTACAGTTGTCGCAGAACCTGCGTATCTCAAGGATAATGACCAAGAGCTGATCAATTCTATTTTTGAATCAACCCGGCCCTACGATGGGAAAATTTGGATAAAGGCCAGGGGCAGAGCGAAAAGGGAATTGATGAATTCCGCTACCGGTCTTGACTTGTATGGGGCCCGACTCAACAAGGGATGGAGTCACCTGCTGATTTCAAGAACAGGTGCACTGGAAGGGGCTGCTGACTGGACTCATAATTACGGAGATATCGCCAATACCATTAAGTCCGATGATGAGCGGGTAAAAGCTCCCCTTGGAATTTTATGGTTCGGTGGCAATTCGAATCTTGATGTGTTGCCACGGCATGGCCATGGACCCTCCGAACAGGTCATTGACGGTCGGCTTATTATTCAGGGGATTAACAGCATCAGTGCCCGTGATGTTTATACGGGCAGATTGATCTGGAAAAAGGAATTTGAAAATCTTGATGAAGATACCTGGCTGGTATACTATGATGAGACCTACGATGAAGATAATCCCCTGGATACCAAATACAACCAGGTGCACTTACCAGGGGCAAACGCCAGGGGGACAAATTTTATTGCGACCAGGGAATATGTCTATGCCATTGAAGGCAGCAATTGTCATATGCTTGATATAGAAACTGGTGAACTGGTAAAATCATTTTCAACCGGGGATGCAAATACCGAGAAACTTGGATATATCGGGGTCTACGAGAATCTGCTGATCCTTGGTAATAATTTCAGCGATTATCCTGAAATAACTGACGAAACGGATGTTCAAGGGAAGGAGATGTTCAGGAATTGGGACATCACTTCCAGCAGGGAACTCATCATCATGGATCGATTCACCGGCAGGGAAAAGTGGAAAATTCAGGCCAATCACGGTTTTCTTCATAACGCAGTGATTGCAGGTGATGGTAAGCTTTTCTGCCTCGATAAATTGCCACAGGGACTGGAGACAAAACTTAGAAGAAGGGGTGAAGATCTGCCTGAAGGATCAAGGTTGCTCCATCTTGATGTTAAAACAGGTGAGGTTCTGGTTGAGGACAAATCCAATATTTTCGGGTCATGGCTTGGCTACTCCTCAGAACATAAATTGCTGCTCCAGGCGAACCGGCCCTCAAGGGATATGCTGACAGGGGAAGAGGGAAAAAGAATGATCGTATATAATATCGAATCCGAAGAGGTCCTATGGGATAAACAGGTGAGTTATGCAAATCCCCCCATCATTTCCGGTGATAAGATATATACCAATGGAGAAGGATTTTCCCTGAAAACCGGTGAACCTCTGTATGAAAGGGATGTAATTACAGGGGAGGAAAAAAAGTGGAATTTCAAGCGGGAATATGGTTGCGGATATGTGGTTGCGAGCGAACACCTGTTGACATTCAGGTCGGCCTCTGCCGGATTTGTCAACCTCGATGTGAATGAGGGAACGGGTAGTCTTGGAGGCTTTAAGGCAGGTTGTTCAGCCAATCTGATCGTTGCCAATGGTGTTCTTAATTCGCCGGATTACACACGCACCTGCCAGTGTCCCTATCAAAATCAAACTTCCCTTGCAATGACCAACATGCCATGGATGACTTACTGGACAAATAGTAATTATTCATGGAACGGAAAGCAGATTAAGCAATTGGGACTGAACCTGAATGCTCCTGGTGACAGGACTTCGGATCGAAACACGCTCTGGTTCGAGTTTCCATATGTAGCAGGAGCATCTCCTGAGATTCCTGTAAAACTGGACACCATCAATTATTGCGAAATAAGGAAAGATCCCATCTCCATCAGTTCAGAGAATACTCCATGGATCAGTGCAAGCTCCATTGGTGGGATACGGTCAATGGAGATTACCTTATCAAAAGAACCCGTGGCTGAGGAGGCATCTTACAGCGTTCATCTCTATTTCTCTGAACCAGAGGGGAAAGTGAAAGGGGAGAGGGTTTTTGATGTAAGCATTCAGGGCAGGAAAGTCCTGGAGAACCTGGACATTATCAGTGAAACAGGAAAAGAAAACAAGGAGCTGGTGAAATCATTTTCCGGGATCCTGGCCGGAGAAACCCTAAGAATTGAAATGGATCCGAAGCAGGGAAATACCATCCTGTCCGGAATCGAACTTGTACAGGAAAGCATGCCGTAAATCGAAACCTTGGAATATGAAGAGAAAATTCTTTACAATTGTCATTTTGGCTGCAATCATCAGCCTTGCCTGTACCACCCGGGTGTCTGAATGGGTATTGCTGAATGCGTTGCCAAATCAATATACACTGGTCTATTTTCATAATGCACCCCTTTCGGAATCTGTGAAGTGGCAAAACCAGGCAGTGTCTGAAAGAATTGATGCTGCCAATATTCAGTTTAAAACTGTAAACAGGCAGGAAATTGACGAACCTTATTACGGACTCTATTACGAAGGCCGTCTCTTCTCATCGTATAAAACCCTTGATGATCTTAATGGTTTAACCGGCTCTCCACTACGGAAGAAAGTAGCTTCTGAGCTGATGGCCGGGAAGCTCTGTGTGATGCTTTATCTGAAGACGGATAACAAAGAAAAGGATGAAAAGGGCTTGAATGCATTGCACAGTGCTATTGGATCCTCCCCGTTTGGTAATATCATTGAGGTGGTTGAATTAAGCAGGAACAGCAAGGAGGAGCATCATTTCGCCTCCCTCTTACTGAATGTTGAAGATGACCTCAAAGATATTCCTGAGCCTATGGTGTTTGGTATTTTCGGCCGCTTTAAGGCCCTGGAGCCTCTTTTGGGTAAAGGCATTACTGAAGAAAACATCAAACTGATGATCGATTATTTTACTGCGGAGTGCAGTTGCCTGATTAAGGACGATCTTCCCGGGACCGATATTCTTTTTACCAATCAATGGGAGAATCCTCAAACGGCACTTCTCAATAAAATTATTGACGATAATCCTGCACTTGGCTATTAAATGCAGACCGATACCCTGTCATATGACTCCCTTGAAAGCCGCCCATTGCCCAAATGGCTATTGATCAGAAATCGGGTATCACTACCATTCAACCTGAAGAATTGGTATGAAGGAGGATCATTCGCTGACAATTTCTTTTGTTGTAACCGGGTATTTTCATCATTTTGTTGGTGGCCATCATCACCGTTTATGTGAACAGAAAACATAAGAATCAGGCATCATGAGTCCACTGAGATTGGTTATTAAAGAACTTCTTTACAGGAAGATCAGTTCACTGGTTATTCTTGTTACCGTGGTTGTGGCCAGTTCAGTTTCCATTGCCATCTATACCTTGAGCAAAGCCAGCGAAAATGAGACCAGGAAAATCATGCGTGAGCAGGGACTGAACCTCTATATTTTTCCAAAAGGCACAAATCTGATTGATTTCTATTCCATTAATAATACCGAAACCTTTCCGGATAATTACGTGGATGTTCTTGCTAATTCAGAAACTTTCGATGCAGTCAGGCACCTGACGGGTATTTTACAGGTAAAACACCCCGAGTGGAGAGATGCCAACGGATCTGTGCATCAGATCGTTTTATTCGGTTACAAAGATGAGGCTGAGCAGATATACCTGTCGCAGCAGGAAACCATGGGATTTGATGTGAAAAAAGGGACTGTTCAGCTGGGCGCACTTGGTGGCAAAGAACGTTAAACCTGAAGATCCTTTTATCATTGAGGGTGTCGATGGCAAGACCTATAGTTTTACAGTGGATAAAAGACTGGAAGAGGGCAGAGGCATGATGGACCAGGGAGTATCATTTCACCTTGAAGACCTGCAGCAGCTTTTGGGAAAGGAAGGTCAGATCAATAAGATCGAGGCGCTGGGCTGCGTATGCCACGATGGTAGAATCAAAAATGCAAGAAGCCAGGTTCAGGCCATATTTTCTGATCTTGAGGTTACTGAAATAAGCAGTATTGCCGATGCCCGCGAGAATCAGCGTTTAATGATGAATAAGTACGGTGCATTTATCATCCCGCTTGTGATCATTTCGGCCCTGCTGATAACCGGACTTCTGTTTCATCAGAATGTGAAGGCAAGAAATCGTGAAATCGGTCTTTTAATAGCCATGGGCAGGAGTTCTTACACCATTCTCTTTATGATTCTTTTCAAAGCATTTATTCTTGGATTGACTGGAGGGATCATTGGATTTTTTGCATGGGCAGCTGGATTGCAGAGTATTTCGGAAAAGAAATTTTCCGTTTTACTGCATTAAGCATCAAGCCTGTATGGTCGGTATTTTATTATACCATATTAATTTTTCCTCTGTTATGGATGCTCAGCAGCTGGATTCCTGCCTTACTGGCCACCAGGATCGATGCCGCAAAAATCTTAAGTGAAGAGTAATGCTTGAAATCAACCATATTTCAAAGACATTCAAAAGAGGTTCTGAGGAATTTGCAGCACTGGTGGATGTTACAATTAAGATCAATAAAGGCGATTATATCTCTGTTTCCGGGCCAAGCGGATCGGGAAAATCAACCCTGCTCAATGTCATTGGCGGATTGATTCGTCCTGATTCAGGCGAAATCATATACAAGGGTGAAAGCATCTATGGTCAGAACGGAAAATACCTGAGCCTATACCGGAAAAGAGACGTTGGATTTATGTTTCAACAGTTTCATTTAATGCCTTATCTCACAGTAATTGATAACATCAGGCTGGGCTGTTTTGAGAAATCTCATGGCGAGGCGATCCATGATTATCTGGAAAAATGTGCGCTTATAAAAATAAAGGATAAATATCCTTCCGACCTGAGTGTGGGAGAAAAACAGAGGGCAGCCTTTATCCGCGCCATCATTTCTAATCCTGAATTATTGCTGGCCGATGAGCCCACAGGGAACCTCGATCCCCGGAACAGCGAAGTACTTATGTCTCTTATCGAAGCGTACCATAAAATGGGTGGAACGGTTGTAATTGTCTCCCATAATTCCGATGCCTCAAGGTATGCAAATCTGAATATCGACATTGAATTTGGAAGAATCCAATCGTGAAGCAAACTGATTTTGATTTTAAACTAACAATGAAGCCATACCTAATGACCTATCCATTAGTTTGCTTATTTGCTTTAGCTATATCCTGTAAATCTACCAACGGTGATCGGACGTTGGAGCAACCCAATATAATTTTCATATATGCCGATGATTGGGGATTTGGAGATTTAAGTTGCCATGGCAGTACATTTTGCAAGACGCCAAATCTTGATATGATGGCTAGTGAAGGGATAGATTTCCAGAATTTCTCTGTTTCTAATCCTGTTTGCTCTCCAAGTAGAACAGCAATTATGACCGGACATTTTCCTGCACGTCATTCTGTTCACGGACATTTTGCTACTGTTGAATCTCATATGGCAAGAGGCATGCCTGATTGGGTCAACCCAAAGGCAGTAATGATGCCCCGATTACTAAATCAAGCAGGTTATGCTACTGCTCATTACGGAAAATGGCATCTGTCCAACACCCATGTGAAGGATGCCCCATCACCTTTGGAATATGGTTATGATGATTACGACGCTTTTAATTTACCCGGCAATCTTCCGCAAATGAGTGCCGATTCCACAATCGCAAAAACCATCCAATTTGTTGAAGAAAACAAAGCAATTCCGTTTTTTATTAATGTATGGATTCACGCCACCCATACACCCCATTATCCTAAAGACAGGTTTTTAGCACAATTCCCCAATTTAAATGAAAAACAAAAGGTTTATGCTGCGGTAGTCGCCGAAGCAGATTTTAATATAGGATTGCTATTTAGGAAATTACAACAGCTTGAATTAGATGAAAAAACCATAGTTATTTTCTCTTCGGATAACGGGCCGGAAATAACCGGAAATAGAAAACTTATCGATGATAACTCAACCGGTCCGGGACTTGGAACTTATTATTCTGTTGGTGAGACAGGGGGTTTGAAAGGGAGGAAACGCTCGCTATTTGCAGGAGGAGTCCGTGTTCCATTTATAGTTCGGTGGCCAGGAGTGATACCCTCTGGAAAAATTGATAAAACTACAATATTGGGGGCTGTTGATATACTTCCAACTTTTGTAGAGTTAGCCGGAGGATCTTTACCAGAGAATTATGAAGCAGATGGAGAAAGCCTTGTTTCCGCATTTAAAGGTGAACCTTTTATTCGTCAGTCGATTTTATATTGGCAATGGCTTAACTACAACGACAATCCTTATTTTTGGCCAGGTTTAGGCATGCAGGATGATGAATGGAAACTTCTCGTGAACAAAGAGTTTAACCTGAGGGAACTTTATAATCTTAAAACCGATTGGGCAGAGCAAAAAAACATTGCCGATCAAAATCCCAATAAAGTGAAAGAACTGGAAGCAAAGCTTGATGCATGGGTGTTAACGCTACCTGATAATCCTTCTGCAAGTTGCTTCTCCTCTGAAAGATTAGAAAAACAAAAAAAATGAATAATCATAAATCAACCATTGCAGCGCTTCTATTTCTGACAATAAACCTTGTGAATTTATCCGGCCAGGAACAACAAAGGATGGATCAAACATGGGGCGGAAAAGAGGCGCCTGTAAGGCAAGCAGAAACCCATCGTGGCTCGCTGTTCAAAGAAGGAAATTATGCCATGTTTATTCACTGGGGACTCTACTCCCAGTTAGCCAACCAGTATGAGGGGAAAACCTACTACGGAATTGGTGAATGGATCATGAATCCCAGAAGGGCAGGTATCCCTGTGGAGAAATATAAGGAGATCGCCACAGAATTCAATCCAGTAGATTTTGATGCAGAGTCCATCGTAAAGCTGGCTAAAAGAGCTGGAATGAAATACATCATCATTACCAGCAAGCATCATGATGGTTTTGCCATGTATGATTCGAAGGTCAGCGACTTCAATATCGTTGATGCAACGCCATTTGCCCGAGACCCCATGAAAGAGCTGGCCATCGCCTGCAAAAAGGAGGGTATTGGATTTGGGTTCTATTACTCGCAAAACCAGGATTGGACTGCCCCCGGTGGTGCACGTGGACCAATAACTGATTCCAAGGGAGATACTGTAACTTTTGATGAGTATTTTCACAACAAGTGCCTTCCACAGGTGGAAGAGATCACAACACAATATGGTGATATGGTGCTGATCTGGTTTGATACGCCTGGAGGAATGCCAATCGAGTATGCCAAGAAGCTAATGGAAGTGGTTCATAAAAACCAATCCGAAGCTTTTGTTTCCGGACGGATCGGACATGGATTGGGTGACTACCGGACACTGGGTGATATGGAGGTCCCCCACGAAAATGTTGAAGGTCTATGGGAAGCGGTGGATGTGACCAATGATTCCTGGGGCTATGCCTGGTACGATATGAACTGGAAATCGCCTGAGGATATCCTTGAAAGATTAATTTCAACAGTGGCCAGGGGTGGAACCTACATGTTAAACGTTGGGCCCAAGGCAGATGGTACCATTCCGGATCAAGCTGCCCGGTCCCTTCAGGCATCCGGCAAATGGATCTCAAAATACCCCCAGGTGATTTATGGAGCCGATCCCTCTCCATGGCAACATGCACTTCCCTGGGGTGATGTAACCAGAAAAAACAATACGCTCTATCTCACAGTATACCATTGGCCGGAGGATGGAAAGCTCTACCTCCCGGGTTTAAAGAATGAAATTACCTCATTAAAATTGCTGGACGGACCAGGCAGGACTGAAATCGCATATTCCCGGGATAAGGGATACGTGGTAATGGAGCTTCCTCCAAAAGAACTTGAAGATTTTGTGTCAGTAATCGAAATGGAGATCAAGGGTAAACCCGAAGTTGATATTCATCCGGCACTGGATCCGGAAATGACCACAGAAATCACTGCACACTTCGCCAATACCGTGAACTGTAGTATACAGAACAAAAGGTGGATGGAGAAATTTGGTGAGTGGAAAAATGTTCGAAATATCCATCAATGGAAACCAGGAAGCAAAGCCACCTGGGAGGTGAATGTTCTTGAACCCGGGGAATATGAAGTGGAATTGACCTATGCTGGTTCCGGGCGCCTGGTGTGGTCGGTTGAATCTGATGAGGGTGAGAGAATTCAGAACCAGCAAAACTCTTCGCATATTTTTAGCTCCTACCCCATAGGTTGGATAAGCTTCCATTCTCCAGGGATCCACAAAGTTACCGTTTGCCTTGTAGAGGGTGATCCAATTAAATCAGAGCTGGCTGCCATAAAATTTACAGCCATTGATTTTGGCAGTGAAGCAGAAACCACTGCGCATTATGAATAAGAGCTACAGTGATAAAATTGAATTGGGAAGATTAAAAGAAAAGCAGCATGTTTAAAATAGGAATAGACCTGGGAGGGACAAAAGTAGAGGGAGTTGTTCTGGATGAGCAAGGTCATATTATTGAGCGGAAAAGGGTGGCCACACAACAACAGCTGGGGTATGATCATATTGTATTGGTTGTGGCTGATCTTTACAAATCTCTGCGGTCAAGCATCAACAACCAGGAACATCAAATAGGTATTGGGACACCGGGGTACACAGATCAACATGGATTAATAAAAAATTCAAGTTTACTGTGTTTGAATGACAGGGCACTTATCGGTGATTTTGAGCGACTGACCGGAAGAAAACCTGCCACTGATAATGATGCCAACTGTTTTGCTGTGGCAGAGGCACTTCTGGGAGCTGGTAAAGGCAAGGATGTTGTCTTTGGGGTGATCATGGGCACCGGATGTGGCGGAGGAATTGTTGTCAATAAAAGACTGATCAGGGGACACCAGTACCTGGGAGGTGAGATCGGTCACGCTGTTCTTCATCCGGGAGGCATTGATTGCTTTTGTGGTAAAAAAGGGTGTATTGAACGTTACATTTCCGGGACAGGCATTGAAGAACAATATGCTGAAAAAACAGGCCTAAAGAAGAGACTGGAGACCATTGTTGATGATTACAGAAAAGGAGAGGAAGATGCCACTGAAGTGATAAATCAATTTCTTGAGGACTTTGGAATTGCCATGTCTACCCTGATCAATATCCTTGATCCCGATCTGATTGTCCTCGGAGGTGGTGTATCAAACATCGAAGAACTTTATACCATCGGGATCGAAAAAGTTAAAAAGAATGTTTTTAAGGAAGATCCCGAAATCCTGATCGCAAGAAATATTCATGGAGATTCAGCAGGGGTCATTGGCGCGGCACTCCTGAATGATGTTTGGGAAAGTTAGCTCCCTCTCCTGTTTCCGTCATTAGGAAACCCTGGCCATTTTTCCCAGTAGTTTTTAAAACAGCCGGCCTGCTAAGTTTTGCATACCGCAGCCATTTGCTCAAGGGATAAAAAGGGGGTATTCATTTTTACGAATTCAGTAAGTCACAACTCTGTAACTAACTCTTAATATGGTGAGTTTTTATTTATCAGCCTTTGTTTTATAGATTTCCTATATCGTTAGTTATTAGTTAATTAGAACACGCAGAAAGAAGTGTTTTATATGCATGGAAGTCACATTATTATGAAGAAGTCACCACCATGTGACTCCCCGTTTTCGCGAAACAGGACACCCTTGTCTTTTTTCACAGGATCTTGCCTAACAGTTCCTGCTCAGTTGTATGCAATATAGCGGATGTCTACAAGATAGCGGGAGACACCCGAACATTTTAATATTGAATCCCTATAACGCAGATTACAGCGTATAGGCCAATCCCACATTCCACTTGAATCCCGGGAAAGGTGAAATATTGCTGTTCAATGCCTGGATGGCCTGGAAGAATATGGAGAATGGAACATTTCTTACTGAAGCTGATATTTTCGGAGATATAAACAGACCATCACTATTACCGGTGTAATCGATGTAAAAAATCTGCAGGGCCGCAGAAAGCAATCCATGCTTTCCCAGATTAATTTCAGATCTTTCTGCTCCAAGATTGATGTAATGACCTATTAAAGTTCCCGGGTCCACTCCTCGGTCAAACAAATAGGTGAATGACATAGAACTATTTGGAGATATCTTGTATACACCGACAATTTCTGTGGCAAAATATCTTTGGGCCTGTAAGACTTCGTCATCCTGGGTTTTATATTTACTGAAAAATGCACTGAAAACTGCTCCTGCTTTTAATTCAAAAGCTGGTTTGTCAATTAATTTATAATGGATCCAGTTGTCAATGATCCATGGTCGTAGATCCAGGCCATAGGATAGTTGAGGATCATAGCTGAACCGGTTCTTTACCAGCGAAAATGACCCCATCAGAGCTGGTTTATCCAGTGAAAAAGCAGGTATATAGGCGATCCCATTGCTATTCAAACTGATGGTTCCATTGGCCTTTAATTTAGTTTTCGAGCTTTCTTCCGCATCCTGGGACCAGGAAACAGTGAAAGCAAATATAAATACCAGGAATAAGATTCGTTTCATGAAGTATTGACTTAGCAGCTCTTAATTACTACCCTTACTACCCAGAAGTGTGAGCTGAGTCAATGTCCGGAAAACCATTCCGGATCCACTCATCACAGGCGTTGAAAAACTTCCCTCGCCCAAAGCATGGACTCCATGCAGCTGATAGCTTGAATCGGCGCCAATGACAAGCACATCCCCTTCTTTGGTAATGCAGTACAGATTTCCATTCACACAGACAGGAGATCCGAAGATAGGTCCTGCTGGTCTCTCTTTCCATAACAATTCTCCTGTTGCCCAACGTACGCAGGCAACATTCCCATTGTCCATAAAGAGGAAAAGGTTCTCGCCAACGACGATTGGGGTAGGGACATAGGGGGATAAGTTGTTTGGCAAAGTATAGCGAGCCAAATCTGCAGGCTGATTCTTATTTAAATCCACCTCTAAAACCACGCACTGTCCCTTTCGGCAGCCAATCACCATTCCATCCGAATAAACCGGTGATGCCACCACCCGAGCCGTAAGTAGTTCTTTCTGTTCCCACAAAATATTCCCTGTTTCCGGATCAACACCTGTAAAACCGTGAGCCTGACTGGTGAATATTAATTGCTCTTCCTGATGATCATTGCTCACAAGCATTGGTGCTGAAAAAGAATTTGCGACGCAGGTTTCCCTTTCCAGCTCCCAGGCAGTTTCTCCGGTAAGCTTGTTCACAGCCACCCAGGAGCTGCTGAATGAACTGCCATCTTCCTGCTCACGGGTAAACACCACGTGCTTATCGGTAAGCACCAATGAACTCCCACCACCATGCCTGGTTTCAATGCCGTCAAACTCAGCCTGCCACTGAAGATCTCCATCATGATTCAGTGCAACTAAATGTATTTTTTCTTTGCTACTCCATAGGACATATACACCTGGGATGCATCAACCGCCGGCGTTGACGAAGCAAGGTTGTTATTTACGTGCAGGGCTAAATCAGTCACCTCGAACTCTTTTTGCCAGAGAATACTGCCATCCTCCTCATTTACTGCCATCACATATCCTACATCATTGGCATCATCTGCACTGCTTACAAAAATCGTATTGCCCCAGACCACAGGTGAGGCGTGACCTATTCCAGGAAGGGTGATGTTCCATTTGTAGTCTGATGAGTCCCACGTAAGCGGTGCAGTACCCTGGGCGTCAATACCCATTCCATCAGATCCTCTGAATCTGGTCCATTGTAGAGTGTCGGTCTCTGATGCCCAGCAGGTAATAGGCAATAAGAGAAAGGTGTATAACAAGTAGTTGTAAAATTTTTTCATGGGAGCAAAAATAGGATTTTTTAATTTATATGCATTTGTTTTTTATTTAAGTTAGTAGTGACACTATCTATCATCCTAACGAGGCCATTTTGTTGCACTTACTCATAACTATATCATGAAGAAATACTATTATTCTATTATTGCTTAGCTGCTATGCAATCAGCGGATTTTCAATTGAAAATCGGGATATTCTGCAAGAGGAATCCAATAAAACAGGATTGGAAAATACACTGATCAAAGATTTTTCCGAGATAGGGTTCCCAACTTATGCTGATCGTGATTTCTGGGACAAGTTACCCGGGAATCTAAAAAAGCAATATGTTGAGGAGGCTGAGAATAAGCTGGATTACAATTGGCCAGTAGTAAAAGCAACAGATTTCCTGGAGATTATTCGCTCGGGTGACCGCAGACAAAGGGCATATTCTGCCCCAAGATCTGCATTGATGGACCTTGTGATGGGAGAATTGGCAGAAGGTAAAGGAAGGTTTTTGGATCAGATCATCAATGGAGTATGGTACTACAGTGAACAAACCTGGTGGGGCTGGTCTGCCCATTTACCTGCACCCGATGGTTTGCCGGATATCAACAAGCCATCCATTGATCTTGGAGTGGGCGAGATTGCCAATATTCTCTCATGGACCTGGCATCTTTTCCATGATGAATTCGACAAAATTCATCCACTGATTTCTAAAAGGTTGAAGGACGAGATTATGTATAAGGCCATACTTCCATACTATGAGCGGGAGGATTTTTGGTGGATGGGATTCGATGGAAGCAGAACAGTAAACAACTGGAATCCATGGACAAATCATAACATGCTCACTGCCATCTTGATCATTGAGGAAAATCAGGAGAAAAAAGTCGCCGGAGTTCAAAAAGTAATCCGTTCTCTGGATGTTTTTCTGAATCAGTATCCGGAAGATGGCGGGTGTGATGAAGGACCTTCCTACTGGGGCAGGGCAGGCGCTTCATTATACCAGAACCTCGATTTACTCAGACTGGCTACAAATGGGAAATTCAATGTTTTTGATAACCAGCTTATTAAGAACATGGGCACCTATATTTACAAGGCCTACATCAACTATCCGTATTTCATCAACTTTGCGGACGCAGATGCCACAACAGGCAGCAGACCACAAATTATTTACAGTTATGGAAAAGATATTCAAGATCCTGTGATGCAGAAATTTGGTGTCTTTCTGGCAAAGAAACAAGATTGGGGAGTCGAGACTCCCGAAGGAAAAATTGATGAGCAGCTCATACAATTAATGTTGCTGGATGAAATAGAAAATGCACCTGCGGCAAATGCGTTGCTGAGCGATTTTTGGTTGCCCGATACTGAAGTGGCCGGAGCAAGGGATCAAGCGGGCTCAATGGAAGGTTTTTTCTTTGCTGCTAAAGGAGGCCATAACAACGAGAGTCACAATCACAATGATTTAGGTACCTGTGTTTTGTATTTCGATGGTAAACCTTGTCTGGTAGATCTGGGAAGAGAAAGCTATGTGGCTAAAACTTTCAGCAGCCGCAGGTATGAGATATGGACCATGCAATCCCAATACCATAATCTTCCTAAAATAAATGGGGTGGACCAGATGCAGGGACGGCAATATGTGGCAAAGAATAGTACGTTCAGTGCAGATGCTAAAAAGGCAATTTTTTCAACAGATATTTCAGATGCCTATACCGAAGAAGCAGGAGTGGAAAGGTGGACCAGAACTTATCGTCTTGACAGAGGAAAGAAATTCACCATACGGGATCAGTATGAATTAAGAATGGTTGAAACCGATCCAACCACATTAAACTTTGTTACCGCCTGTAAGGTTAAAGGACTTGCCCCGGGAGCCCTAAGCCTGGAAGGAGATGGCTTTCACCTGGAAATGAAATACAATCCAAAAACTGTTTCGCCAGGTATTGAATTCATTCAGGTAACAGATGCACAGCTCAAAAGGTATTGGAAAGATGGGATCACCCGAATTGTATTTACTGTGATTAATCCGGGTGTTCATGGGAAGAATCAAATTGAAATTAGAAAGGCTTCAATAAACCATTAAACCATGAAGAAACGTTTTTATATTCCCGGTTTCATTTATGGCCTTATGATGGCCCTGGTGATTATTTCGTGTAAGACCTCGAATCAAACGGGCAGTGAGGGTGATCGACATCCCAATGTGATTATCATTCTTTCCGATGACCAGGGTTGGGGCGACCTCAGCATGAATGGGAATGTCAATCTGAGTACTCCCCATATTGATCAACTTTCAGCCAATGGGGCAAGTTTTGACCGCTTTTATGTGTGTGCGGTCTGTTCACCCACACGCGCTGAATTGTTGACGGGCAGGTACCATCCGAGGGGGGGTGTTTATTCAACTTCAGCCGGGGGTGAAAGACTGGACCTGGATGAGTCCACCCTGGCGGACGCATTCAAAAATGCAGGCTACGCTACTGCTGCCTTTGGAAAATGGCACAATGGTATGCAGTACCCCTACCATCCCAATGCCAGGGGTTTCAATGAATATTACGGATTTTGTTCGGGTCACTGGGGCGACTATTTCAGTCCCCCGTTAGAACATAATGGCCAACTTGTGAAGGGGAACGGATTTGTAATTGATGATTTTACGGAGAGGGCCATGGCCTTCATGGAAGAGCACCAGAATCGGCCCTTCCTGGTCTACCTTCCCTACAATACACCGCATAGCCCCATGCAGGTACCGCAGACAGTATTGGGAGAAATTTGAGAATATGGATCTTGAATTGCTGCATCGCGATCCTGAAAAAGAGAACATTCAACATACGAGGGCAGCCCTGGCCATGTGTGAGAATATCGACTGGAATGTGGGGAGATTGGTTGATAAAGTCACTGCACTGGGACTGGAGGAGAACACCATCATCATTTACTTTTCGGATAACGGTCCCAACGGCTGGCGGTGGAACGGTGGTATGAAGGGGCGCAAAGGATCCACCGATGAAGGGGGGGTAAGATCTCCCTTGTCTATTCAATGGAAGGGGATGATAGAATCTGGAAAGAGGATCAGTCAAATTGCAGGCGCCATTGACCTCTTACCCACATTAACAGATTTGGCAGGAATCGAGCATATTGGGACCAAACCTTTGGATGGACTCAGCTTGAAATCACTGCTCCTGGATAGCAGTTCAAAATGGGATGAGCGTTTTATATTTAACCATTGGAGAAACTCCACCAGTGTCCGAAGCCAGGACTACCGGCTGGATAACAATAACCAGCTGTTTGATATGGTGAATGATCCCGGACAGAGAAAGGATATTTCAGCTGAACATCCGGAGATCCTGCAGGAATTGGTGTCTGCTAAAGAAGCCTGGAAAAAAGAGGTTCTTACAGAATATGAGAAATTAGATGACCGCTCATTCCCAATAGGGCATCCGGACTATGCATATACCCAGATTCCGGCCCGGGATGGTCATCCATCGGGCCAAATCGAGCGTTCAAACCGCTACCCCAACTGCTCTTTCTTTACCAACTGGACCAGCACTGATGACCAGATTTCCTGGGATGTGGAAGTTGTGGCTGATGGTGATTTTGAAGTGGTCTTGTACTATACCTGTCCTGAAGAGGATATTGGATCGATCGTTGAACTTGAATTTGGCTCCAGCAAACTGGCCGCAAAGGTGACCGAGGCCCATGATCCTCCATTAACCGGCATGGAAAATGACCGGGATCAAAGGATCGAATCCTATGTGAAAGATTTTATTCCCATGAAACTGGGGACCATTCACCTGCAAAAGGGCAAAGGACAATTGAAACTAAGGGCATTGGAAATCCCTGGTACCCAGGCCATGGACTTCAGACTGATGATGTTTGAAAGAATCTAGGTCAGGATCAGGGTGACGCCCAAAACCTAAAACCTACAGCCTTGCATTTGCAAAAGCCCCGTAAACTGCAGAAGCGATAATTATATCCTGAACTGCCACTCCGGTCAGGTCGGCAACAGTAATTTGGTCCTGAGACACACGTCCTTGAGATGCTCCTGAAATAATGTGACCCAATTCAACCACCTTCTGTTTTTCAAGCTGACCGGCTTTCATGGCCTTGTATATCTCGCCTCTTGCCATGCATTGCTGGATGCTATCGGCCACCACCAGATCTGCATTTTTGAGGATTACCGGATCCAGCTCCTGTTTCTCGGTGGTATCGGAACCCATGGCGGTAATATGGGTACCATTCCTTACATCATCTCCCTTAAGGATGGGGATTTTTGAAGGTGTGGTTGTTACGATGAGATTGCACTGGTGCTGGATATTTTCTGCATCAAGGGTGGTCTCCACCAAAAACCCCTCCTGTTCCATATCTGACTTATACTTTTCCAACTCTTCAGGACCGGTCCCCCACACCAGGACATTTCTGCATGATATAATATCCTTCAGGTAGGATAATTGAAGCCTGCCCTGGGTTCCTGCACCCACGATCCCGATTTTGTCCACCGCGGCGGGTGCCAGGTGCTTTGCAACAATAGCGCCAGCCACAGCAGTCCGGATATTGGTAAGATGACCTTCGTCCAGCAGAGCACATATGGGCTCACCACTCTTTTGACTGAACAACAGCATCATTCCGTCACCCCTCATGTGATCTGAATTGGGATCCTCATAAAATCCCGAGGCAATTTTAATCACGTAGTAATCATCCCCTTTGATGTATCCGTATTTGATATGCACTTCACCCGTATCGAGGATCATCTCTCCAATGGGAGGGACCACTACCCGGCCTTCGGAATAGGCTATAAATCCTTTTTCGATTTCGGAAACCAGGTCCAGGGAAGGCAGGATCTGATGAATCTGGTCGAGTGTGATGAATTCCATGGAATTAAAGCGTACGGATTAATTCTTCAATCCGGGCAAGCCCGTTGAGGAGATATTCTTCAGGCAATCCATAGCTGACGCGAAGGAATTTATCCAGGCCAAAATGATCCCCGGGGATTATCAATACGCTTTTCTCCCGGATCAGTCTCTCTGCCAGTTCGGTGGAGTTGATATCCAGGTTGTATTTGATAAATGCGATGGCAGCTGCCTGGGGAGGAACGGTTGTGAAAATATCCCCCTGCTTACCCATCCACTCCTGCAGGATGGGATACCCTTTGCGTATATAATCCCTTGTACGCTGGATGATTACCGGACGAACCTTTTCGGACAAGGCAAGGGCGGTTAGTTTGTTGGAGAGCATGGTCGTACTGAGCGTGGTGTATTCGTGTCTGGCCCAGATCTTGTCCACTGTCTCTCGAGGCGCCACCAGCCAACCGGTTCGCAGACCGGGCAGACCATAGGCTTTGCTCATGCTTCCCACCGCGACGACCCTGTCATATCTTCCATAGAAGGAGGGAGTTTGTATATCAGTAAACTGCTCTGCCCCGGCATATACTTCATCGGCCAGGATCCAGGCGCCCACCCTTTCAGCGATCCGGATAATGGTATCCATTTCAGAATCCGAAAGAATGTAACCAGTGGGATTGTTGGGATTGCAGATGGCAATAAGCCGTGTGTGTTCACTTACCACATTCTCCAGTTCCTCCAGGTCCGGGGCCCACCTGTTTTCTTCCTTTAAGGAGAAGGTTTTGATCTTATAGCCCAGGTTTTTCGCCACGCCCCACACCTGCATGTAGTTGGGCAGCATAATCACCACTTCATCTCCCCTTATCAGCAAAGCATCCAGACTGTTGAAGTTTGCTTCAATGGCACCTACAGTAACCAGGACATTGTCGGGTCCAGCACCATTGTATAGATTGGCTATATTTTCTCTCAGCTGGGGAATGCCGTTGGCATGCGCATAGTTTATCTCTGTTTCGAGCAATTCATCGAAAGATGTATTTTCAATACTCAATAATTCACGCAACAGCATGGGATGGACACCGCTTTCAGATAAATTATAATCTACCACCTGCTCGTAGGCGGACATGTAGCGTTCCATTAAAAATGGCTGAAATTCTGACATAGTGATCTATTTAATATTATGTTACTGTACCAAATATATTTAAAAGTAAAGAGTTTCAATACATGGTTTCGATTTGTTGATCCTCATATTTTCCCCCCAACTCTGATTGCTACCTATTTAAATAAATCAGTATAATTCTTGAATAAATATTGTTTACCCCTTTTGCCACCGGTGATTTCTTTAATCACTTCAAGCTGTTCTAATTCATCAAGTAAATTATAAACTGAGGGAGGTGATAGCTTAGTTATCCTGGCTGCTTTTTTTGCGTTTATTAAAGGACGCTGAAACAGATCATTGACAATTAAGCTTGCATTGTTGGAGCGACTACCAAGGGTTTTCAATTTTTGATCAATTTCTTTCTGTAGCTTCAGAATACCATCGAGCGTGTTGATGCTATTTTTTGCAGTTTCGATTAATCCTATCAAAAAGAATTTAAACCAATGAATCAAATCATTGTTTAATCGGACTCTCATAAGATTATCATAATAATGAATTCTATTCTTTTCAAAAAAGTCAGATAAGTAAAGGACAGGTCTCTTTAGTATCTCTTTTTCAACAAGGTACAATGGAATCATAAGCCTGCCCACTCTACCATTACCATCAAGAAATGGATGAATTGTTTCAAATTGATAATGAATAAGTGCAATTTTTAACAAGTCTGGCAAGTGAATATCAGCATTATGAGCAAATCTTTCTAAATCCCCCATGTATTCATTCACGCTGGTATGTACGGGAGGAACATAGATTGCATCTTTTAAGGTGGCGCCTCCAACCCAGTTCTGGCTTCTGCGAAATTCACCAGGCAATTTATACTCTCCCCTCACACCCTGTAGAAGGATTTTATGAGTTTGTTTGATAAGTCTTGAAGAAAGGGGGAGATTCTTAATGCTGCTGATAGCAGTATTCAGTGCTTTAATATAGTTCTGGACCTCTTCCCAATCATTTTTATTCTCATCTACAACATCCTCCCTTTCAAGTAATGCTTCTTCAATGTTTGTTTTAGTTCCTTCTATTTTGGAGGATTGAGTGGCTTCCTTCAGTATATGCATACTAATAAAAAGATCAACATTCGGAATGTATTCGGAATACATGTCAAGTCTGCCAAGTTGCCTGTCAGCCTGACTTAACAGGTTAAGTAATTCCATATTTTCAATGGACCAATTCCGGTTGATTTTCTCTGGCTGGAAACTTTTATATGTTCCCTGGTTAATGATTTGACCAGCGATAAAGTTCTTCATTGAGGTATATTCTGTATTTTAACAAAGATAATCACTAATTAAGAAAACAGCAATACAATTAATTAAGAATATTTATATTTAAGAAAAGAGCGAAATGCGTAATTAAGAGAGTTTATTATTTAGAACAAGAATGAGGGTTTGATTTTTCAAATTAAATAAAATCCCCAACTTCATGTTTTGTTGGATAGATGGGAGATGAATTTTTGCACTATATACATATTTTATGATTAAAACTACTTTGCTTTCCCTGTTCACAGCAGCCTGCCTGCTTCAGGGATGTACAAATCAACCAAAAGGAGTGAATAGTGAATCGAATGTGACAGCAGAATACCTGGATTTCTCCAACAGGGACGATCAGTTTACCGGGGGTATCAAAATGATCCCAATTTCTACGCCGAGCGGAGATTTTAAGGTGTGGACCAAAAGGGTGGGGAACCATCCCACAATGAAGGTATTGCTGCTTCACGGGGGACCGGGCGGAACCCATGAAGCGTTTGCCTGCTTTGACGGTTATTTTCCTTCCGAGGGGATCGAGTATATCTATTACGATCAGCTGGGTTCATATTACAGCGATCAGCCTTCTGATACTACCCTGTGGACCACCGAAAGGTTTGTGGAAGAAGTGGAACAGGTGCGTCAGGCCCTGAACCTGAATCAGGACAATTTTTATTTGCTGGGGCAGTCATGGGGAGGAATCCTGGCTATGGAGTATGCCCTGAAATATCAGGAAAACCTGAAAGGACTGATTATTTCAAATATGATGGCCAGCGCTCCTGAGTACAATGCTTATGCCCAGGAAGTGTTGGGCCCTCAGCTTGATCCGAAGGTACTGGCTGAGGTCCAGGAAATAGAAGCAGCCAATGATTTTAGCAATCCGCGATATATGGAATTGCTGATGGAACATTATTATCCGGAACATTTGCTCAGGATGCCATTGGATCAGTGGCCCGAATCGGTCAATCGTGCATTCAAACATATGAATCCTGAAGTCTACGTTTATATGCAGGGGCCCAGTGAATTTGGTATCGCCGGGAACGCCACTTTGAAGGAATGGGATGTTACCCGGGAGCTCTCAAAGATTGAAATACCCACACTGGTGATCGGAAGCAAGTATGATACCATGGATCCCAAACATATGGAATGGATGGCCAATGAGGTAAAGCAGGGACGCTTTCTCTACTGCCCCAACGGAAGCCATCTGGTGCAATACGATGACCAGAAGATCTATTTCGATGGATTGTTGAAATTCATTACAGATGTGGACAACGGGGACTTCTAGTTAAGCCAGTACGACAACTTCACTACAATGCCCCTGCTTTTGGTCACAAGACCGTTGGGATATGCATTCTCGGTGTAGACAATAAAGAGGTCGGATACGGGAGCAAAACGCCACTGGAACCGCATGTTTACATTGAGGTTGTCTACCTGGCTGTTGTACTGCACAAAGGTGGTAAAGAAGAGGGTATTGGTAAAGGTAAGATCCAGCCGGGGCCCCACCAGGACAAGGTCTGCACTGGTATATGGATCGGGTAGGATGACACGGTTAAAGGAGGTGAGCAGTGAGAGACTCGCGAAAGGTTGTACACGGAATCCTATATTGGTGTTCAGGCTGGCACGGGTGCCGTTAAAAAAACCTCCGTATCTTCCCTGCACCATATAGGTGAGGAGCTGACGCTGGTTGGACATGTATGTGAGTTCCGCCTCGGTCCATGTAAACTCACTCCCGGCCGCCAGCATCTCCCCTCCGGTGTTGGTGGGATCAAAAGGTTCAAACAGTTTCACATAACCTTCTTCAAATTCCAGTGAGATACTGCTGCGGTCCATAAAGGTCACCGAGTAGCCCAATTCAATCTCCCGGTCGGAAAGAGAAAGGTCGGGATCAAAATAGAGACCCACATCGAGGATAGGTCCGTGATTGGCAATATGCTTGGACATGGGGTAAAACTGGTATCCTATGGTGGGATTTGAAAGGTGGTACCCTTTCCTCCGGATAAAACCCATTTCAGCCAGGTAGTTTCCTCCCACATAGGATTGATTCAGACCTGCCTCAAACTGCTCTGTGGAATAGAGGATCGAAGCGGCGGTGGAGAAACGGTTGTTGCCCTCACCCGGTGCAAAGGATTGGTGATAAAAGGCCTTCCCCGTCCATCGGTTGTCGGCACTGGCAAAATTAAATTCGGCCCCGGCCACACGGTTGTAGAGGTTCCCGGAATATGTGGAATCCTCACCGGCATTGATGGCCTGTTTATTGGTCATAAAGACCGTTATATTGGAGCGGCTCAGCACATTGCGCTGCAGGGTAGCTACACTAAAATTGTTTGCCAGTATGGAATCTCTGGACCCGGTTTGCATATTCATCAGACCCACACGCCAATTTTCTCCTGCACTACCACTGAGTCTGGCACCGGCAATGACCGGGGTATTTAATCCGATTCGCCGAGAGAAGAAAGGTCTTAAATTCTCGGCTCCCAGATTGGCAAACAGGTCGCTGTTCTCCAGGAAAAATTTCCTCTGTTCCGGAAAAAAGAGCTCAAAGCGGTCCAGGTTCAGTTGCTGGCGGTCCACTTCCACCTGGGAATAGTCCGGATTAAGGGTTACATCCATATTCATGGAGGTGGATAAGATCACCTTGGCATCCAATCCGGCCCCGCCTCCCAGTTCAATATCTTCACCTGACTCTTTCTGATGTGTGGCTTTCCCTGAAGCATAAGGAATCAATGAGAAGCGTACTCCGGAGGGTGGCGGAGGTTCCTCCCACACGAGGGATCCGGTATAGGCCAGGTTGGCTGACTGGAATTGACGGGGGACAGGTGCCCAGCTCGATTTTTCATTGGCTTTCAGGTCCAGGCGGCTGAAATTGATACCCCATTCACCATCTCCTTCCCTGTAGCGGATGGTCCGGAATGGAATACTGAACTCAGCTACCCAACGGTCCGGATAATTTTGAACCGCAGAGTAGTATTTACCATCCCACGCATTGGCCACATTGCCTCCGTTGGCCTGCATCCCGTCCCATTGTGCCCCGGCTGATGAGATACCGAATGCAAATCCGTTGGTTTGGTCATTATATGTATCTATGGCTGCAAAGAAATTATCGTTCTTACCGAAGTTCCAGTCCCGACGGAGAGACTCAGCAGGCCTTTTTCCGGGCAAAGTATCGTGACAAATGACTGCCATATAGATGTTGGTCTCATCGTAAGCGATCATCACCTCAGTCTGGGCATGTGCATACCCTGTATCGATAGGGAGGATTCTATGAAAGGGAGTGGTTTTCTCACTCTGTGACCAGATGGGCTCATCCAGTAGTCCATCTACCTCCATAGGCTGGTCGATTTTTTTGGCATGTAACCTGAAATTATCCCGGTTTATGGGGGTGGTTTGGGCTATAACCGTAAGGGTGGAAACAAGGATATATCCCAATGAAATAAAAAGGATCTTTCTCATCTAATAAAGCAATAACTAAGGTCTGTCAAGAAATCTGACCGCAAAGATAATCAAGTAGTGGAAACATCAATTCCTGGTTGGTTTGATAATAATTTTCTTCGGCAAGGATTTCTTCCTCGGTTTGGATATACTTGCCCGGGACAAGTTCATCCCGGCAGTTGTTTACAAGCTCCTTTACCGAATCAGGAGTCGCCTCCAGGTGGAACTGGAGGGCGAGTACTTTGTTGTTGTAAATAAATCCCTGGCTGGGAAAGGCCTGGGAGCTGGCAATTCGTGTGGCCCCCTCCGGAATGGGAAATGTGTCTCCGTGCCAATGAAATACCTTTCGTGCCACAGGTAATTCTTTCCAGATCCTGAACTCCCCCAGTGACGGAAGAAACTGCAGGTTGTGCCAGCCGATCTCCTTCTCTTTACCGGGATAAACATCAACACCCATAGCCGATGCAATGATCTGAGCTCCCAGGCATATGCCAAGGACGGGTTTCCCCGAATTAATGAAATCGGATACCCAATCGATTTCATCCTGCATCCAGGTGTGAATATGAAAATCAAAGACATTCATGGGCCCGCCCATGATCACCAACATGTCCGCTTCGGATGCTTCCGGCAGCGGATCTCCTTCATAAAAACGGGTATACTTAAGGAGATGATTTTTCTTCTCAATCCACTCTGTAATGATACCAGGACCCTCGAATGGGACATGCATAAAACATCGAATGTTAATCCTCCTCTCCATTGCAATTCGCTTTTCTAAAACGGCACAGCAATTCACGCACCAGATCCACACTCTCAATATAATAGGAGGCTTTGGTGGCCTTTGTCCCTACTTTGATGGAAAAAGCTTTCTCGGGCATCACATCAAAGGTATATTCATCGGTCCAGTCATCTCCCACTGCAAAGATAAAATCATATTGGTTATCCCCCATTTTTTGCAGAGCGGCCCGTCCTTTATTTATCCCGGAATATTTTATTTCCAATACCTTGTCCCCATCCATAATCTCCAGGTTCAAGTTGGAGGTGAGGGTGCGCAGCTCGTCCTTAAGCTCCCAGGCTCGCTGCATTCCAAGATCCGGATCTGCATTCCTGTAGTGCCACACCAGTGAGAAATTCTTATGTTCAATAAAGCTTTTGGGAGTCTGATCCACATAGTATTCAAGCAGCGGCTGTATGGAATCTTTCCATTCATTATCGATCTGCTCCATCATTTGCCATTCCTCATCAGGTTTGCGGAGCCACACCCCGTGTTCTGCGATGAAATGGATGTTCCACCCCTGGTTAAACCACCTTCCAAGTGTTTCCTTGTCACGGCCAGAGATGATGACCACTGTATTCTTCTTATCAAGGCTCAGCTCCCTCAGAATTTCATAGAGTTCTTCATCGGGTTTTGCATCTTCCGGATCTTTTTTGAACCAGGAAAGGGTTCCATCATAGTCCAGGAAGAGAATGCGACGATTTGTTTTTTTATAGGTACCAATAATCTGTCGCATACGGGTAATATTGATTTTCCTGGTGAGATTTACCTGCTGGATCTCCTTAACGCCTTCCAGGCTCTTGATGAATTCATTGGCCCAGCGTTCTACATTGTATCGCTGTAGCCGCTGCATCATTACTGTGTTTCTCCGAACCTGTTCATCCTTAGGCATTTCGATGGCCTCCTTTATGGCTTCTGCAATGGCATCCAGGTCGTTGGGATTGACCAGCAACGCTTCATGCAATTCTTTGGAGGCCCCGGCAAGTTCACTCAGGATCAATACCCCTTCTCCATTGTGACGTGAGGCTATGAACTCCTTGGAGACCAAATTCATCCCATCCCGCAGGGGTAGAATTAAGGGCAATATCGGAGAGGGAGTAGAGATCGATCCGCTCGTCCATGCTAAACTCCTGATTCAGGTATCTGACAGGAGTCCAGGTAATGCTTCCGTAATTGCCATTAACCCTCCCAACCAGTTCATCAACCTTGCTTTTCAGGTTAAAGAAGGACTCGCTGGTTTCACCGGAAGGGATGGCCTGGACAATCAGGCTCACTTTTCCAAGGTATTCAGGGTAGGTTTGTAAAAATCGTTCGAATGCCCTGATTCGCTGTGGTATCCCTTTTGTATAATCCAGTTTATCTATGGAGATAATGAGCTTTTCTATCTGACCCGATTCCTTAAACATCTTCATCTCCTGCTGGATGATGGATGGCGTGGAACGATCACTATGGATGGATAGTGCTTTGTTGCGGAACCTGTCATAGTTGATTCCCTTGGGGAAGACATCCACCTTCAGGGTCCGTTCCCCAATGGAGATCAGATTAAATACCGAATCCACGCCCAACAGTCTCCGCACCGAGCTCATAAAATGCCTCACATGATCGTATATCTGAAAACCGATCAGGTCGGCCCCCAGCATTCCTTCGATCAATTCCGTGCGCCAGGGAAGCATTCTGAAGAGTTCGAATGAAGGAAAGGGAATATGAATGAAAAGACCGATGGAGATACCTGGTTTCTGTTCCCTGATCATCTGGGGTAAAAGCATCAGGTGATAGTCGTGGATCCACAGGATATCCCCCTCATTTATATTTTGCAGGATTTTTTCGGCAAACAGCCTGTTGATTTTGATGTAGGCTTTCCAGGAAACTTCACTGTAGGTTACATTTTCTGTGAAATAGTGGAACAGAGGCCAGAGGGTATTTCGGGCAAAACCATGCAGGTACAGGTTCTGGTCACGGGCTCTCGGAAATACGGGAATACAATTGAATGGCTCAAGTTTTTTCTCCAGGGATTTCATTTCCTTGGCTAAAAAATCGTGGTTTTCGAAATCCGTAAGTCCTACCCATATTGGATTGAAACTCCTGATAAAAGTTCTGAAGACCTGATATGGTCTGTTCATCGTCCTTTTCTGATCAGGTATTTGTCATCCTGCCATGTGATGTTTACCGGAAGGAGATTTGAGGCAAGAATGAGACGTTTCATGTGGGTTCAATTTATTATCTTCAATGATTTGAACGCTTTTATAAATTTAGATACCTTAAGAGCTATTAGCAATTATTTATATCAACAAAATGGAATTTCAACCTAAATTTGATGCGGTAATTTTTGACCTTGATGGGGTAATCACCAAAACCGCCCTGGTCCATGCTTCAGCATGGAAAAAGATGTTTGATGATTACATGAAAACGCGACAGGAACGATTCGGAGAATCCTTTCGGGAGTTTACCCATGCCGGAGATTATCTGCCTTATGTGGATGGCAAACCCAGGTATAAAGGAGTGGCTTCTTTCCTGGAGTCAAGGAACATAGATATTCCTTTCGGGGATCCGTCGGATGATCCTGAACAGGAAACAGTCTGTGGTCTTGGCAACAGAAAGAACATCATGTTCAACAAGGTACTGGATCAGGAGGGCGTGGAGGTCTATGAAAGTTCCGTTGAGATGCTTCACGCTCTGAAGAAAGCCGGCGTTAGCATCGGCGTGGCCTCCTCCAGTAAAAATTGCAAACCTGTACTGGAAAAGGCAGGACTGCTTCATTTTTTTGAGACCCGGGTGGATGGAGTGGTTTCTGCTGAAATTGGATTAAATGGCAAACCTGAACCTGATATTTTTACAACAGCGTGTGACAACCTGGGTGTTGAGTATCACAGATCCGTGGTGGTTGAGGATGCTGTTTCCGGCGTCCAGGCTGGGAAGAAGGGAAATTTTGGATTGGTGTTGGGTGTTGCCAGGGAAGAGAATACCCAGGAGTTGCTTGTAGGTGGTGGTGATATTGTTGTGGAGGATTTGGGAGAGATTGGCCTGGAAGGGATCAATGACTGGTTTGAGGAAGGAATGGAACGAGATGGATGGTTGCTGAATTATTATGACTATGAACAGGAAATGGAGCGGTCCAGGGAGGCCCTGCTGGCTGTGGGAAATGGATATTTCGGGACCCGCGGCGCCATGGAGGAGAGTAAGGCCAACAAGGTCAATTATCCGGGCACTTATATATCGGGTCTCTTTAACAGGCTTGTATCTATGGTAGGAGACAAAGAGATTGAAAATGAAGATTTTGTAAATATTACCAACTGGTTACCCGTTACCTTTCGCATTGACGGAGGACCCTGGTTTGAATTCACGCCTGATCCCACCTTTACCATCAGGAGCATGCATCGTACACTGGATTTTCAGTCAGGAGAATTACAAAGGGAGATGATTTTAGAGGATAAGAGGGAAGGAAAACCCGGATCGATTCATGCACGCTTTGCAGGTATGGCCGATCCACATCGGGCCGGACTAAGATATACCATTACACCTCTTAATTATAATGGAAGGATTGAAATCAAATCCGAGCTTGAGGGGCGATCATCATCAATGCAGGAGTGGAGCGATACAATACGCTGAATCAGCAACATCTTTCCGCCGTGTCGGAGGAGGCGTTGGGTGATGATATCGACTGGTGGTAAAAACCACCCAATCTGATATCCTGATTGCTGTTTGTGCCAGGAATAGCATTGCAAGCGCTGGGGATCAGATTGACACCAAAACCAACAGTGGGGAGGTTGGATCAGTCAGGAGTTTGTAGTACAGGCACACAAGGACCGGGAGATTACACTGGAGAAAATGGTTTCCATCTACACCTCAAGGGATCCAGGGGTTGAGGATCCCCTTGAAGAGGCCCAGAATACAATGGAAGTAATGTCCACATATGAAAGTGAACTGCAGCTTTCTGCCGGAAGATGGAAAGAGCTGTGGGGACAGATGGATGTGGTGATCTCGGGTGACCGTGAAGCCCAGCGGTTGATGAGACTGCATCTTTTTCATATGATGGTAACTGCCTCACCTCATCATGCCGGACTTGATTCGGGGATACCACCACGGGGACTGCACGGTGAAGCATACAGGGGACATATTTTCTGGGATGAATTATACATTCTACCCTTATTCAACCTTCATTTTCCGGAAGTGGTCAAATCGGTCCTGATGTACCGTTACAGGCGACTGGATGAAGCACGGAAATATGCCAAAGAGTATGGATTTGAAGGAGCCATGTTCCCATGGCAGAGTGGTAGTGATGGCCGGGAAGAGACCCAGATCGTTCACCTGAATCCCCTCTCGGGGGAGTGGGGTGATGATTACAGCTCCCTTCAAAGACATATCTCACTTGCCATTGCCTACAATGTATGGAATTACTACCATGCAACGGATGATCTTGATTTTATGGAAGTACGGGGCTGAGATCCTTCTGGATATCTGTAAATTCTGGGCCAGTAAAGCCAGCTATGATGATAAGCGATGGCAGGTACCATATCGACAGGGTTATGGGGCCCGATGAATTTCATGAGAAATTGCCGGGTTCTGAGAAAGGAGGACTCACCGACAATGCCTATAGCAATATCATGGTAAGCTGGATGATGGAGAAGGCTTTCCGGGTCCTGGATGATCTTGAACCCGGACAAAAGGATCGGATCCAAAAAGTGCTCTCAATCACACAGGAAGATCTTGAACATTGGAAAAGGATCATGCACGGACTCGCACTACAAATTTCGGAAGAGGGAATTGTAGAGCAATTCAAGGGATATTTTGGACTGGAAGAACTGGATTGGGATTATTACCGGAATAAGTATGATGACATCCATCGACTGGACCGTATTCTTAAAGCTGAGGGCAAATCGCCCGATGACTACAAATTATCGAAGCAGGCCGATTTTCTTATGGGTTTTTATAATCTTGGAGTACCTGAGGTTACTAAAATCATTGAATCACTAGGGTATACCGTGCCCGACGGCTATTTAAAAACCAACTTTGACTACTACATCGATCGGACCTCCCATGGATCCACGTTAAGCAGGCTGGTACATGCAAGGCTTGCCTGGGAAATGGGATTGCATGATGTGGGATGGGATCTTTACCTGGATGCATTGCGGTCAGACCTGTTGGATATCCAGGGAGGGACCACCGGAGAGGGAATTCATTGCGGTGTTATGGCAGGGACCGTTTATGATGTGATTTCAACCTATGCGGGATTGAACCTTAGGGGGAGCATACCAGCACTGGATCCTTCACTTCCCAAACATTGGAAAGGATTGAAATTCAGATTCATGTTCAGAGGAACACATTTTCAGGTTTCCATTTCTGAATCCGGGATTAAAATTTCCGGAAAAAATGAAGGAAAGGAAAAAATAAAAATACATCTTTACGGACAAGAAATTGAACTGTCACAGGATGAGCCTGTTTCAGTAGTCTTAAACTAAATCTCACCATCGATGTTAGGAGATGTTCTTCTGATCAATGACATGCATAAGGAGGCCGCCCAGGCCATTTTCGAGAATTTAATGAATGGTTGCAGATCCAAAGGCGAGCGATACCGCTGTATTGTTGCCATTTCCGGTGAATCCGGATCAGGGAAATCGGAACTGGCTCATTCCCTTGGGAAAACTGTTAAAGGACAACAACATCAGGGTCAAGGTGATCCACACAGATAACTATTATAAGATCCAGCCATTACTGAGAGAAGAGTGGCGTCGCAATAAGGGATTCGACAAGATCGGGCTCGATGAGTATGACTGGATAAAGATCAAGAAAACAATGCGGGATTTCAAGGAGGAACAGGAGTGCATGATCCCTTGTATCGACCTGATTCCTGAACAGGTAGATAAACTGATCACAGATTTCAGCAAGATCGATCTTCTCATCATAGACGGCCTCTATGCCATTAACACTCCAGACATTGATCTGCGGGTTTTCATCGATTTAACCTACCATGAAACCAAGATCAATCAGATCATCAGGATGAAAGAAGCATTGAGTGATTTCCGTTTGGCCATTCTTGAGAAAGAGCATCTGGCTGTTTCCTCCTTAAAACCAATGGCTGATCTGATTGTAGATAAATCTTATCAAGTGGTAACTGCAGAGGAACATATGAAGGGAAATTAAGGCCCTGACCACCTTCATTTCGCACCTCAATTTTTCCCTTTGGAGAAGGAATTCACTCCTGATTTTGCAACAAAAGGGGCCACTGAACCGTATATATGGTCATAGAATGAATTTAAAAAGCCTAGATGATGAAAAAACAATTGAATTTCAAGTCGTTAGCATCAATATTATTGACGATATCCCTTTTGGTTCCATTCACCTCTTGTGACAAGGAACCTGTGGAGGATCGACCTGAGCTTCCTCCCTTAGAAAGCCTGGTGATGGATTTTTCCGATTTCAGTGAACAGCCAGGAGGTAAGAAAGGGACAGTCGCCACCTATGAAAACTTCCTTCACTCCTACCTCTCGGTGGCATTTTGGAATATTGCCTCAACCATAACTTTGGCACTGCCGGTGACAGCTTATGGAGTGGCTTTACAACAGGTTCCAGAATACATGGGCGATCACACCTGGGATTGGTCATTTGATTTTCCCTTAAACCTATTGAATTATACTGCAACGTTAACCGGGACCAGAATCAGTAATGAAGAGTTCACCATGGAGATGGTCATAAGCCTTGCAGTCTCCCCCGATCAGGGTGTAAAATGGTTTGATGGAGTTGTCAGGTATGATCATACCCATGCCACCTGGAACCTCTATAAGGATGGATCTGTAAAAGTGCTGGAAGCCGAATGGAACATGGACTTTGAAACTGAAGAAGGAGATCTTACCTATACATACGTAGAGGTGGGACATGAACAGACAGGAAGCTACATTATGCTGGAGTACCTGCCCGATATGTTTTATGATGCGTCTTATACCATTTCACTGGCTGCCGGTGAGACAATGATCAAGTGGAATACAGAGACCATCGAGGGTCGTGTCAAGGATCCAATAAAATTTCAAAATTCTGATTGGCATTGCTGGGATTCAGCGGCCAACGGTTTTGTTGATAAGGTGTGTGATTAGTGTAAGTGCAAACTACAGAAAAAGGTGCGGAAATTCCGCACCTTTTTTATTGCCTTTATTTCCTTATCAATACAGGATCTCCAATCTCATCTGAATCACTTCAATCTTGACTTTGTTTTTTAAGCACACTACCAAGCAGTGCTGTTACCCGACGGAGGGAGAAAAGTTTATACAAGATTGTGTTTCTTAATAAACTCATTCAGGATACCTTCCAGGTTGGGTTCACCAATTTCCTGAAGGTCATAGTAAACCCTGGTATTGGGTTTTTTGATGTTGATTAGGCGGTTCAGGTCGATGGGAGTTCCGATTATTACCGAATCACAATCGGAATTGTTGATGGTGGTTTCCAGGTCCTTTAACTGCTCTTCACCATAACCCATGGCTGGAAGAAGGGTACCTATGTTCGGATAGATCTTAAACGTTTCAGAAAGTTTACCAACCGTAAATGGTCTTGGATCCACAAGCTCTGAAGCACCGAATTTCCTCGCAGCGACCACACCCGCACCAATTTTCATTTCCCCATGGGTGAGGGTAGGACCATCTTCTACTACCAATACCCTTTTTCCCTTGATCACCTCGGGATTGTCTACCCTGATGGGTGAGGCACCGTCGATCACAGTTGCAGTGGGATTTACCTTTTGAATACTTTCACGAACCACCTGTATGCCTTCCGGGGATGCACTATCCATCTTATTGATCACAACAGTATCTGAGATTCTTAATACAACCTCTCCCGGGTAATAACTCAGTTCATGACCGGCTCTGTGCGGATCCACAATACCTATGGTCAGGTCCGATTTGTAAAAGGGAAAATCATTGTTTCCACCATCCCAGAGGATGACATCACATCCATCGGGATCATTTTCTGCAGCCCTCAGAATCGCTTCATAATCCACACCGGCATAGATCACATTGCCTCTGACCACGTGTGGTTCATATTCCTCCATCTCTTCAATGGTACATTTGTGAATATCCAGGTCATCGATGGTTGCATATCGCTGAACTTTTTGGGCAACCAGGTCACCATAGGGCATGGGGTGTCTGATGGCTACAACCTTTAAACCTTTCTCCATTAGCTGTTCAATCACCCTGCGGGAGGTCTGGCTCTTCCCGCAACCTGTTCTCACCGCACAGACCGCAATCACAGGCTTACTACTTTCTATCATGGTATCGTTGGTCCCCAACATGGCAAAGTTAGCTCCTGCCGCATTCACTATTGCTCCAATGCTCATCACCTTTTGATAGGGGAGGTCACTATAAGAAAAAACACATGTTTTGACCTGCAACTCCTTGATCAATCCGGGAAGTTGGTCTTCGGAATAGATGGGAATTCCATCGGGATAGAGCAATCCGGCAAGCTCGGCGGGATATTTACGCCCATCGATGTCTGGTATCTGGGCGGCTGTAAAAGCCACCACATTGTACTCCTCTTTTTCCCTGAAATAGGTATTAAAATTGTGAAAATCTCTTCCTGCTGCTCCAATGATAATGATTCTTTTTCTGCTCATAAACTTATTTTAAGATTTGCGATCCTCTAATTTATATGAATATGTGAGCGGAGAAACCGAATATGCTGTATAATAGTTTGACTGCAAACATTTATCAGAACATCTTGTTTACTATTACGTACCATATATTGAGAAATTTCGAATAATTATAGCGAAATTCGAAAAATATTAATTGATGTGAATTTTCTGGCACATACCTACCTGTCGGGATGCAATGAAGAGATCATTGTAGGGAATTTCATGGGTGACTACGTGAAAGGAAGAAACTATTTACTGTTACCCGAACTGGTTAAAAAAGGGATCCTGATCCACAGGGATATTGATACTTTTACTGATAGGCATCCCATTACCAGGCATGCAAAGCAGCGTGTTGCAGACAGGTATCATAAATATGCAGGGATCGTTATCGACATTTTTTATGATCATTTTCTGGCTTCACGCTGGGATGAATTCTCCACCCTTCCTATGAATGATTTTGTGACCAGAACCTATGACTTATTGAAACGAAACTATAAAGTGCTACCTGCAGCCATTAAAAACTGGTTGCCAACTTTTCTTGAAAACAACTGGATGATGGCTTACAATACTCTGGATGGAATCGAACTGGTTCTTGAACGTATGGCAGCCAATACTTCATTGCCCAATCATGCGGAATATGCAGTGGGAGTCTTAAGTGACCAGTATGATAGTTTTGAAGAAGATTTTCTTGAGTTTTTCCCGCAAATTGCAGCATTTCTGGAGGAGAAATACCAAATTGATATCAACATGCATCGAGCTGGATACCCTGATTGTTAAGCGTATTGCCTATTTTCAGTTTTCAGGGTGTGTCCGGGAAGTTTATCCACTTTAACAAGTTTATTGTATTCTTTTTCCCAAAAGAATTCAGATTCACCAAATGCCGGAACAAGATCATCAAGCCATTCTGCTTTGGAATCGTATGCCGCGAAAAATGGCTTCCCCACCCAATCGGGATTCCTTCCCTGTAAGAACTCCAGGTTAAATACCTTTTCACCTTTTATCTGGGTGATGCCCACAATGCGAACCTTGCCAGGTCCGGCAGACATGCTGGGCCCCCTTACGGTGCGGCAAATTCCACTGATTTGTTGATAGGCTTCATTGAAAATCAGATGGGCCTGTTCCAGTGTAACTCCAAAATAGGATTGAGTCCCGGTATCCCTGGCCACAAACATGTAGTAGGGTATCATTCCCATATGGACCTGTTTTCGCCACATGGTGGCCCATACCTGGGGATCATCATTAATGTGCCTGAGCAGAGGGGACTGTGTGCGGATCTGTGCACCAGTGGTCCGAATAGCGGCAACTGCTTCCCGAACTGCATCGGTTTCCAGTTCCCGGTGGTGATTAATATGTGCCATAAAGGCCAGGTGAATCCCCCGATCGGTGATCTTACGAAAAACATTCAGCAACGCTTCGGCATCGGGATTGGTAAGATAGCGGTAGGGCCAGAAAGAGAGGGACTTTGTCCCAATTCGTATGGTCTTTAATTGCGGAAGATCTGCATCCAGAAGGGCATTGATATATTTTTCAAATACAGTAGCCTTCATCACCATGGGGTCGCCACCAGTAAACAGGATGTCGGTAATGGATGGATTCTGCTTCAGATAGGAGATCATAAGGTTGGATTGCTTCATGGCAAATTTCATCTCACTTTGCCCTGTAAACTGAGGCCATCTGAAACAAAAGGTACAATAGGCATGGCATGTCTGACCCTGGGTGGGAAAGAAAAGCATGGTTTCACGGTATTTGTGCTGGATTCCCGTAAGCTCCTTTCCTTTGAGTGTGGGGATATTATGTTCCAGTTGACCAGCCGGGTGCGGATTCATGGTGAGCCTTAATTGATTTACATACTTGGCCAGATCCGTTTTGTCGGAGTTATTCTCAACCATTCTTGAAAGGGCAGCGAATTGCGAAGGCTTCAACATCGATTGCTGAGGGAAGTTCAGAATGAACATGGGATCATTCTCGTAATTGTCCCAGTCAATCAATTCATTAACCACATAGTTGTTGGTTTTGAAAGGAAGTACTTCGGATACAATATTGATGGCATGGATCTGGCTCTGACTTAGCCGTCCATATGATGGGATTTTGTGAAAATTATGTCGTGCATATACCTGATATTTCATAAAGAACTCCTTCCTGGTTTTAGCACTCTGCTTTTTCACGGCGGATTGCAAAGGTATGAAAAAATGAGGAAAATCACAATGAATTGCCCTACCGGAGCAGCTCCAGACGGCTGGCATCAAGCCTCAGAAAGATGAAAAGGAACATGGTAAAAGCCCATAGGGAGGAACCCCCGTAACTAAAAAAAGGCAGCGGAATCCCAATCACAGGAAGCAGGCCAATGGTCATACCAATGTTGATTAAGAAATGGGTAAAAAGGATTGCAATAAATCCGTATCCGAAAATTCTGCTGAAAGAGGAGCGCTGTCTTTCAGCCAACATGATCATTCTTAGTAGAAAACCTATAAAGAGCAGGATTACAAATGTTGTACCCAGGAATCCCCACTCTTCACCCACTGTACAGAAAATAAAATCGGTACTCTGCTCGGGTACGAAATGGAGCTTGGTTTGTGTGCCATTCAGGTATCCTTTTCCGGAAAAACCACCCGAACCTATGGCTATTTTTGACTGGTTAACATTGTACCCCACACCCTGTGGATCGTCTTCCAAACCCAGTGTTACATAGATCCTGTGTTGTTGATGGGTTTTGAGGAGGTTATTCATGGCATAGTCCACCGAAATGATGAAGGCAATGGCGATAATCACTCCTGCAAGGATTTTCAAATGCGCATATTCTCTTGTCCTGGTTCCTTTGATAACCAATCCCAGAGACAAGGGAATGACTGTGGCCAGTCCCAGGATGAATATAGAAAAACCAGTTTCAAGTAGCTGGTTTATGCCAAATATGACTCCGAATAATCCCACAACCCAGGCTGCATTAATTGCTCCTTTTTTAAAGGAACGTGCCACAATCATGTAGAGTAGAATACCTGAGATCACTACAATGAGTAAGACCAATGCTTTGTCCATGATCAGGGTCGCAAAGAATAGAAACATTAAGGCTGCAAGCATGAGCATGGCATTGGACGAAAATCCCTCTCTGAACAGCACTAAGATAAAAGCGAAATAGACCAGTACTGAGCCCAGGTCGGGTTGGAGTATGATCAGCATGGGCGGAGCAAGTATGATGGCCCCTGCCTTCATCAGATTCCAAAATTTCCTCAAATTATAATTGTGGGAGGTAAGCAAATTGGCCAATGCGAGGGCTGTAATGGGTTTGGCAAATTCCGAAGGTTGAAGCTGGAATCCTCCAATAACAATCCAACTTTTTGCACCATTGATCTCTGTCCCAAATACCAACACACCCAACAGGATCAAAATGAGCGCAGCATACAGGAAATATGCAAAATAGATATAAAACTTTGCATCCAGGATAAGCAACAAAACAGCCAGGACAACAGAGGCACCTATCCAGAGCAATTGCTTGCCGAATCGTTGTGCAAGGTCGAAAACTCCTGTATCGGCTTCCATAATGTTGGCCGAATAGATATTCATCCACCCAAACCCAATCATTACCAACCAGAGAATAATGGAGATCCAGTCAAGATTAGCAAATATGTTATTCCTTCGTACCATGATCCATTAGGGGTTCTGATTGGTAGTATCAATGCGTGGGGTATTAACGACCGGAGGGAGCAGTTGCATCACCCAGTTCTCATACCAGGTACGTTTGACTTCACCGGTAAGGTATTTCTCAATCATCAGGCTTGCAATGGGAGCAGCATAGGTCGTTCCGAATCCCTGATTCTCCACATAAACCGCAATGGCAATTTTTGGATCATCCTTAGGTGCAAAGGCAATAAAAATGGAATGATCATTGCCATGAGGATTCTCGGCAGTACCAGTTTTTCCACATACAATGATGTCCTGAACCTTCGCATTTCTGGCAGTAGAGCCAGCCCCCCCGTTGACTACCAGGTCCATACCCTCCACAATGGGCCCATAGTTGGCCGAGTCAATGGTTGTGAAGTGTTTTTCCGTATACACCGGATCAATTCCATCGGAATTCTCTATCAGTTTGAGAAGGTGCGGGGTAATAAAGTATCCCCGGTTTGCTATGGTGGCAGTCATGTTGGCCATTTGTATAGGAGTGATCAATAGTTCGCCCTGACCGATGGCCAGTGAACGAACGGTGAGGTAATTCCAGTGTCCCTCACTGTAGATCCTGTTGAAGTAGTCTGCTTCGGGGATATTGCCATCCAATTCGTTGGTCAGCTCAATTCCAAGTGGAGAGGTAAAACCCATGGAAAGCAAGTGCCGGCGCCAGTTATCATACGCCTGGGCTGTATTGTTGAATTTTCCATCAGAGAGAATACTTTTCAATACATTAATAAAATAAGTATTGCAGGAGTTCTGAACGGCTTCGATGAGATTCAATGGGGTGTTGTGCAAGTGGCATGCAGTATGAATGCTACCCACATAAAAACCGTAAGTGCAGCTGTGTTCAGTGGAAACGGATATCACCTTTTCCTGGAGGCCTACCAGTCCCATTATGGTCTTAAAAGTAGATCCGGGCGGATATTGAGCCATTAATGCACGGTTGAACAAGGGATTAAGCGTATCCGCAGCCATTATTCCAAACTGAGTTCCCAAATTTCTACCAACCAGCAACTCAGGGGAATAACTAGGTGCACTTACCAGGGCAAGTACCTCACCCGTTGAGGGTTCCAGTGCCACAATACTGCCCACATAGGGGGACATGAGTTTTTCTCCATACTCCTGGAGACTGGCATCCAGAGTGACGGTAAGGTTATTCCCCACCTCTACCGGAACATCAAGTCTGCCCCCCTGGTAAGACTCAACGGTCTGGTTATGTACGTCTTTGAGGAATACATTTTTTCCTTTTTGGCCCCTAAGTTCGGCTTCATAAGCTTTTTCAACACCAGAAACACCAATGTAATCTCCTAGTTGGTAATAGGGTTCATTATCAAGGATTTGCTGATCTACTTCCCCAACGTATCCAAGGGCATGAGAAGCAATTGGCCTTGTATATTGACGCAAAGTCCTGGTTTGAACATAGAAACCAGGGTATTGAAACATCTTCTCCTGAAGGAGGGCTGCATGCTCATAGTTGACCTGCTTCATAAAGATCGAAGGGACCCTGGATGAATAGGACCTGGCCGATGCCAGCCTCTCCTTCACACTCTCTCTGGTGATCTGAAGGATCTGGCACATTTCTGTGGTATCGAATGATTCCAGAAGGCGGGGAGTAACCATGATGTCATAGGCTGCCTGGTTATATACCATAATTTCCCCGTTGCGATCGTAGATCAATCCTCTGGCAGGGTAGATGACCCTTACACTCTGGGCATTACTCAGGGCGTATTGTTCATAGGATTTGTCAAGCACTTGAATCTGAAACAAACGGACTATGAAAATCAAACCCACCAGAATGATTACAACAGCAAATACATACCTTCTGTCAGTAAACTGGTTCATCTATTTCCGGAATACAAAATATTGACTCAGCACCAGGGTTGAGGCGGACAGGACTGAGCTTAGGATCACCCTGAGCAAGGTACTTAAAAAATCTTTCAACTGGAATACCTCCAGATAAAAGAGCGCGAAATGATGAATCACAACAATAATCAGGGTATATTTTAAAAACCAGGTGAATCCATAAAAATGGATCCGAGGAAATGTTTCTGGTTCATATCCGTCGTGGGAGGCAAGCAGGTTCAGCAGGTAGGGTCTTACAAAAGCTACAAGGACGGTAGCTGCTGTATGCATTCCCGGGGTATTTTCAAGCAGATCAATGCTAAAACCCAGCAGAAATCCTGAAAGTAACAACGCCCATCGTGGTGTTTCAAAGGGCATTAGTAGTATAAATAGCAAATATATATAGGGAACCATATAACCGTTGATCATCACATTATCCATGACCAGGACCTGAAAAATGATCACAACGAGGAAACGGATGATATTTCTACCTATGATATACATTATCTCGTTCGATCCTCCAGGTTTAATTGTTCCTCCTGCCTGTAATTCCTAATCACGTTTACATGGAACAGCTTCTGAAAATCTGTGGATAGTTTTACCCTGATGTCATAAAAATTACCCTTTTCCAGTGAGAATGATTCAATATGACCCACTTCGATTCCTTCAGGAAAAATAGAAGAGAATCCACTGGTTAGAACGGTATCACTATCCAGAATATTTACATGAAATGGTATTTCGGAGAGCAGGGCATGCTGTGGTGACGAACCATCCCATTGCAGGATTCCTGCATAGTTATTGGATTTAATCTTTACACTTAACCTGAAATCCCTGTTGATAACGGGGATCACTGTGGCAAAGTTTGCGGAACTTTCCAAAACAATCCCAACCATTCCCTGGTCAGAGATTACTCCCATATCTCTGAACACCCCATGTTTCTTTCCCTTATCCAGGGTAATGTAGTTATACTGTTTTGAAACGCTGTTGTGCACGATTCGGGAGGGAATGTAGAAATAGCGATAGGGCAGTCGCAATTCATCTATCACACTTGCACTGTCCATACGAGATGAAAGCTGATCCAACCGGTTTCGTAACTCCATGTTTTCAATAGCGAGCTGCTGGTTTACATCTTTGAGAGAGAAATACTCCCTGGCACCATCCACCCTACTGTGCATAAAGCCAGTCACCTGTCTGTTCAGTCCCACAAGTTTTGATCTCTGGAAATTACTGCTCTGGACCATAAAAGCAATGGCAATTGCTTCAAGCAGCAGAAACAACAGGAGGTTTGAGTACTTCTGAATAAACCTGAGCAGCGTCCTCATAATCTAAATGTGTTCCCAATCTATAAGTGACCCCTTTTTAAGGGCGATCCCTTTTAACGCATCAGGAAAGGGTACTTATCCACGTTTCTGAGGGCTATGCCAGTTCCACGGGCAACAGCCTGAAGTGGATCTTCTGCCACATGAAAGGGGATGGATATCTTTTCTGCAAGCCTTCTGTCGAGTCCCCTGAGCAATGCACCTCCACCTGCCAGGTAGATCCCTTTGGAGACAATATCAGCATAGAGTTCTGGGGGTGTTTGTTCCAGTACTGATAGAATGGCTGTTTCAACTTTCGAAATTGATTTATCGAGACAGTGTCCGATCTCCTGGTAGGAAATAGGAATTTCTATGGGCAGAGCAGTCATCAGGTTGGGTCCCCTCACATAAAAATCCTGAGGAGGATCATCCAGTTCCGGCAGTGCTGATCCTACCTGGAACTTGATCTCTTCAGCAGTACGCTCTCCAATTTTGATGTTGTGCTGATGCCTCATGTAGGTCTGAATATCACTGGTAAATCCATCTCCGGCCACACGAATGGACTGATTGCATACAATGCCTCCCAGGGCAATGACTGCAATTTCGGTTGTACCTCCACCAATATCAACCACCATACAACCTATCAGGGGCCTCTACATCCAGCCCAATTCCAATGGCAGCAGCCATGGGCTCAAATATCATATAAACATCTCTGCCTCCTGCATGTTCAGCTGAATCCCGGACCGCCCGGCGTTCAACCTCTGTGCTGCCTGATGGAATACAAACCACCATTTTCAGTGAAGGAGTAAAAAGCCTTCGTTTTGTATTGATCATTTTGATCATCCCCCTGATCATCAGTTCGGCAGCTTGAAAATCGGCAATTACACCATCCCGCAAAGGCCTGATGGTTTTGATATCCTCATGGGTTTTGCCATGCATCTGTCTGGCCTTCTCTCCTATGGCTATCAGTTTACCTGTATGCTGATCAATGGCTACAATGGAAGGCTCATTAACAACAACCTTGTCATTGTGAATAATGATTGTATTTGCTGTACCCAGGTCAATGGCTAATTCCTGCTGGAATGAAAACAATCCCATATAATTATTGTATTAATTTTTCAATGTTTAAAATGTCTGATGCCTGTAAATACCATGGTCATCTGATGTGCATCGCAGAAATCAATGGATTCCTGGTCTCTCACCGAACCTCCAGGTTGTACCACTGCTGTAATACCAGCTTTTTCGGCAATCTCCACACTATCTGCAAAGGGAAAGAAAGCATCAGAGGCCATAACCGCATCCTTCAGATCAAATTCGAAATGACGCGCTTTTTCAATACTCTGCTTCAGAGCATCCACTCGGGAGGTCTGACCCACACCGGAGGCTACCAGTTGCTTATCTTTCGCCAGCACAATGGCATTAGACTTGGTATGCTTTACAATTTTATTGGCAAATACCAGGTCATCCAGCTGCGCGGGCGTGGCTGCCCTTTTGGTCACCGTATTCATCTCCTCATCTGATTCTGTGGAGTGATCCCGGTCCTGGAGAATGACTCCATTGAGAACGGTACGAATGATGTTATCACTCATTTTGGGCTCCCGTTGCAACAGTATGATCCGGTTTTTTTTCTGTTTCAATACCTGAAGCGCATCTTCGTCATAACCTGGTGCAATCACCACTTCGAAAAAGATTTTGTTCATCTCTTCAGCGGTTTTCACATCGATGTCCCTGTTGGTGATCAGCACTCCACCAAAAGCAGATACCGGGTCTCCTGCCAGGGCATCATTCCATGCATCCACCAGGATCTCACGTGTGGCCAGTCCACAGGCATTGTTGTGTTTAAGAATGGCAAATGTAGTTTCTTCAAATTCGTTGATCAGTCCCACCGCAGCATCAATATCCAGAAGGTTGTTGTATGAAATTTCCTTTCCATGGAGCTGTTCAAACAGTTCATCCAGGTTCCCGTAAAAAAGGCCTTCCTGGTGTGGATTCTCACCATACCTGAGTTTTCTGGCCTGCATTTCACTCACCTTCAAGCGCACTCCTGCTGTCCCCGTCAAAATATTTGAATATTTCTGAATCATAGTGGGAGGATACATTAAATGCATCACCAGCGTATTCCCTTCTGGTTTCCAGGGAGGTTCTCCCGTTCCCGGATTCCAGAAGATCAAGCAAGGCATCGTATCGGTCGCGGGATGCCACCACAAGTACATCTTTGTAATTTTTAGCTGCAGCCCTGATCAGAGAAATACCACCAATATCAATTTTTTCAATGATCTCCTGATCAGCTGCACCCGGATTTAACAGTATCTTCAAAGGGATAGAGGTCTACAATTACCAGATCGATTTCCGGGATCTGGTATTCGATCAAGTTGTTCCAGGTCATCCTGGTACTTCCCGACGTGCCAGAATACCTCCGAAAACCTTTGGATGCAGTGTTTTAACCCTGCCACCCAGAATGGAAGGGTAGGAGGTCAGATCTTCCACTGCATGTAACCGGAATTCCAAGATCTTTGATAAATTTATGGGTGCCTCCAGTGGAATAGATGAGGATCCCCAGATCGTGAAGTTTTTTCACAATCCGGTCAAGCCCTTCTTTGGAATAAACCGATACAAGCGCAGCTGGAAATTTGTTTCTGGGAGGTCATTGGATTTTCTTGATATATCTTGCTATTTTTAACTTTCTTTGCAAAAGAAACAGTTTCCGCTGAAATAAAGAAACGGAAAGGCAACAATTTATTAATGGTTATCATTCGATTGATATGGGAGAGCCTGACAATGGCCGTTCAGGCAGTTACAGTGAATCGGCTTAGGGCTACATTGTCATTGCTTGGGATTACCATTGGAATTTTTGCCATCATTGCTGTTTTTACCATTGTTGATTCACTGGAGACCAATATTCGTGAGAGTATTAACTCAGCCTGGGAAGTGATATTATTTATGTGCGAGAAATGGCCCTGGGCACCTGAAGCGGGTGAGGAATTTGCCTGGTGGAAATATATGAACAGGCCCGTACCCACATTTGATGAATATGAATTCCTCAGGGAGAAAAGCAGGAATGCAGAGGAAGTCTGTTTTGTCTCTGCAGTTGGGACGAAGGATCGAATATGGCAACAACAACGTTGACGGGGCCTACTTATTTGGAGTATCTGAGGGATTCCAGGACATTCGATCCTTTGAACTGGAAAGGGGCAGGTATTTCAGTCCCATTGAAGGAAATGCAGGAAGGAATGTGGTGGTCATCGGGAGTAAGATCGCCAAAGATCTCTTCCAGGGAGCCAATCCGATTGGGAAATATGTGGAAATGCTGGGAAGAAAAGTAATGGTGATCGGAGTGATTGGAGAAAGAAGGAAAGGGCTCATTTGACATTTTTAACCTGGATGAAGTGGCCATTCTCCCCATCCATTATTACAAGGGATTTATCGATATCCGCAGTGAGATGTCAGGCCCACAGATCTGGGTGAAGGCCAAGACGCAGTGGAGGTGTCGAGGAACTGACCTTTGAGGTCACAGCAAATACTGCGGTCGTACCGAAGACTAAAGCCATCAGAAGAGGATAATTTTGCGTTGAACCAGACCAGCCTTATCAACAATCAGCTGGATCAGTTCTTTGCGGTCTTGAAGATTGCAGGTTTCTTTATAGGGATCTTCTCCATTATCGTGGGGGGATTCGGCATTGCCAATATTATGTTTGTTTCGGTTAAGGAGCGCACACATATCATTGGGATCCAGAAAGCGCTGGGAGCCAAAAAATATTTCATTCTTTTTCAGTTCCTGTTTGAATCTGTGATGCTCTCCATTGCTGGCGGGATCATTGGGCTCTTGATCGTTTTCATGGGTGCAACGATCATCAACCTATCCAGCGATTTTTCTGTCTATCTGACCCTGAATAATATTCTGCTTGGGTATTGGGTATTTCCAGTGTAATCGGTCTGATCAGCGGTATATTCCCTGCCTGGCAAGGAGCCAGGATGAATCCGGTGGTGGCCATCAATACTACATTTTCAAATCTCCCGGATCAGTTAAATAAATACTTCGTACAGAATCCTGCCCATCAGGAAATAGATAAATAGTCCCATGATATCATTCATGGTGGTAATAAAGGGACCGGTGGCCAGGGCTGGATCAATCTTCATCCTGTTCAGCAACAGGGGGATCAGGGTTCCAAAGAGGGCTGCAAAAATAATCACCACAAACAGTGATGAACTCACCGTAAATGTGAGCGCCAGGTTCTCGCTGATAGAAGTAATTATAGAGAAACAGGAGTCCGGAAAGGATTAGTCCGTTTAATAGTGAAACCAGTAGCTCCTTGACCAGTTTGCTAAAGGTGCTCTCCAGACCCAGGCTGTTGCTGGCAATGCCCTGGACGATAATGGCCGATGATTGTATCCCCACATTTCCGGCCATGGCAGCAATGAGTGGAATAAAAAATGCCATTTCGGGATTAATCTTGATATCTGTCCTCAAAGCGACCGATGACTGCGGCAACAACAATCCCACCTAACAAGACCTATGATCAGCCAGGGAAGCCGTGCCCTTGAAAGCCTGGCCGGTGAGTCAGTGGTTTCCACATCGGCGGTAATACCCGAGGCCAGCTGGTAGTCCCTTTCAGCCTCATCCCTGATCACATCCACCACATCATCGATGGTGATCCTTCCCATCAATCGACCAATGGAATCTGTAACAGGCAGTACTATAAGGTCATATTTCTCCATGATCTGAGCCACCTCCTCAGAAGGAGTATCGGTCTGTACCGACCTGATCTCAGCATCAAAAATATCCCTGATCTTGTGTGGAGGCACTGGCCAGCAAAAGGGCTTTGAGGGAAAGGATTCCCAGGAGCACATTCTCATCGCTCACCACATAGATGTAGTAGATCTCATCCAGGTCTTTGGCCTGTTTTCGCATTTCCCTGATGCAGGTTGCCACGCCCCAGTTTTCATTGACCCTGATCAATTCCTTGGCCATCAAACCACCGGCGGTGTCTTCATCATAACTGAGCAGGTCTACAATATCTCCAGCCTGTTCCACATCATCGATATGGAGCAACACTTCCTGCTTTTTCTCTTCGGTGAGATCACCAATCACATCAGCTGCATCATCGGAATCCATGTGGTCGATGAACTGACTGGCAATCAGATGTGAAGGTAGAGCATCCAGGAATTTCTCACGGTCATCCTCCTCCAGTTCCACCAGTACATCAGAGGCCTTTTCGGGATCCAGCAGGAGGTACAGGTAGGTGGCTTCCTCCATGGAGAGATTCTTCATAGATTTCAGCAATATCGGCAGGATGTAAAGCTTCCAGCTTCTCCAGTGCAGCATTATCATCCTTGACTTCGATGATGGACCTCAGTTCGGCTATATATTCACGGGTCAGTTCAGTATTCATGGCCTTATGGATTTAAGAATTAGCCTGCCTGTTTGCCGATTAGCTGTAATTCAACCCAGCTTGTCAATTCGATGAACTCGGGAACACCCAGTTGTTCAGGTCGTTTTGACAGAAGCTCAAAATTGCTGTCCAAATTTAGTAAAATAGATTTTATGGAGTTCCTGATCATTTTCCTACGCTGGTTAAAAACGGTTTTTACCACCCTGAAAGAACAATTTCTCATCGCAGGGAAGATTCTTTGTAGTGTTCCTGACAAGTCTGATAACTCCTGAAGTAACTTTGGGCGGAGGGAAAAAGGATCCTGGTTTGACAGTAGAACAGGTAATGAATGTCAAAGTAGGCCTGAAGCAGAACACTCAGGATGCCATATTCCTTGGATCCTGGAGGAGAGGAAATCCGGTCGGCAACCTCCTTCTGGATCATGCAAACCACCGAAGGAACCTGTTGCCGGTAACTCCAGGATCCGGAATAAGAATCTGACTTGAGATATTGTAAGGAAAGTTTCCGATTACGTGAAACGGACCTGGGGTTAATGCGTCAATGTCAAGCTTTAGAAAATCCTCCTCAATGAGTATTCCCTCCAGATTGGGCCATCTTTAATTTCAGGTGAAGGACCGATTCAGGATCAATCTCAACGGGAATTAGCCGGATCTCTTTTTCCAGCAAGAATTCTGTCAGAATCCCGGTACCCGGACCAACCTCCAACGACTGATGTCACCCGGAACGGTCTCCAGAGCATCCACAATGCGCCTGGCAATGGAGTGATCCGTTAAAAAATGTTGTCCTAGATGTTTTTTGGGGCGTACCATGGGTATCCAAAGTTAAAAGGATTTAGGTATTTTTGGAATCAAATCACATATTAGAGATGATCAAGCTAAAGAATCCCTATGCTGATTACAAGGAATACAACTGTTTTGGGTGTAGTCCAACCAATCGTTCAGGATTGAGAATGGAATTCCATGAGGAGGGAGAGTACATCGTAAGCAAATGGAGTCCGGGACAAGATTTTCAGGGGTTTCATGATATACTTCACGGCGGAATCCAGGCCACGATGATGGATGAGATATGCCAGTTGGGTAGTATTTATGAAAGTGGATACTGCCGGAGTTACTTATCGTTTACAGACCCGTTTCCGGAAACCGGTTCGAATTTCAAAAGGTCCCATTACACTCCGGGCAAAATTGACTCATCGTCAGCGAAGCATCGCCACCATTGAGGTCACCCTCACGGATGGCGAAGGCATCACCTGTTCTGAAGGCCAGGTGGAGTATTTTGTGCTTCCCAGTGACAAAGCCGAAAAGGAGATGCACTTTCCCGGTAAGGAGGCATTTTACGAACATTAATAGAACAACTTGGCATGCAATACGATTTTGACAAGATCATAGAACAGGAGGGGCACCGATAGTGTAAAATATGATTTGAGCGGACCCATGTTTGGAAACACGGATGTGCTTCCAATGTGGGTGGCCGATATGGATTTTGAGGTACCTGAATTTATCAGAGAGGCCATCTCTGAAAGGGTAAAACATCCTGTATATGGGTACACCTACCGGCCTAAAAGGTTCTACGAAACACTGGCCACCTGGATCTACCGGAGACATGGGTGGGAGATCAAGGCAAATACCATCAACTTCAGTCCGGGTATAGTTCCCGCACTAAACCTTTGTGTCATGGGAATGACTGAACCAGGTGATCAGATTGTGGTCCAACCACCGGTCTATTTCCCGTTTTTTTCTGCAGTTACAAACCACAACAGGGAGCTGATAAACAATCAGCTGGCGGAAACACATCGGTACCTATCAAATGGATTTTGATCTACTTGGAAGAGCAATTCAAGAGAGGAGCTAAAATGTTTTTCTTCTGTCATCCTCACAATCCGGTGGGCAGGGTATGGAGCAGAAACGAGTTGGAACAGCTTGCTGACCTGTGTGTTCGTTATAACGTTTTAGTGATCAGCGATGAGGTTCACTCTGATCTGATCCTATTTGGCAACAAGCATATTCCGTTGGCTTCCCTGGGAAAGGAGATCTCAGATCTGACCATCACCTGTGTGGCACCCAGCAAAACCTTTAACCTGGCTGGACTCTTTACTTCTGCGGTAATCATTCACAATCCTGAACTATATAAAAAGTATGAAAGGATCCTGGATGTGGTCCATGTGGGTGGAGGAAGCCTGTTTGGACAGGTAGCCATGGAAGCTGCCTATACACATGGTGATGAATGGCTTGACCAGCTGATTGTTTATCTGGAAAAGAATTTTCTATTCCTGAAGCAGGAACTGGAGGCCTCGGTTCCTGAGCTCTTAGTTTCGCCCTTACAGGCAACCTATCTCTCCTGGATTGATTTCTCTAGAATGGGTAAGAGCGATTCAGAATTAAAAGAATTTATCATTCATAGTGCAGGGCTTGGGCTGAATGATGGTCCAATGTTCGGACCAGGCGGGGAACAGCATCAGCGACTAAATATTGCCACTCCTATGGAGGTGCTGAAGGAGGGGATTGGGCGTTTGATCCATGCAGTTGAAAGTGCCAGGTAATCTTTTTTGTATATTTAATGAGATATTGATCTCATGAAACTCAGGTTCTCCTTTACGTTCAAGATCATGCTGCCTTACCTGGTGCTTGCGGGATTGTTTATGGTTATTTTTCTGAGGGAAATTGAGCAGGGGCACGGATGGATGATGGGATTATCAGCCGGGGGAGTGATCATCAGCCTTATCTTAGGGGTCGTTCATGCTGTCTGGCTAAAGAAGCATCTGAAAAGGATCGGAGAGCTGGTTGTTAAACTTACGCGTGGGAGCATCCCTCGGTTCATTGCCTCAAAGGCATCAGGTGAAATCGGGGACCTGGAGAGAAATCTGGAAAAGCATGTATCCAATCTTCAGGAAATTGCTTCATTTTCCAGGTCCATGGCTACCGGAGATTTTACCGAAAAGTTTGAAAAACTTAGCAGGAGGATGAGATGGGAGAGGCCCTACTCTCATTAAAAGGAAGCCTGATGGATTCTTTCAAAGATTCCGAATCCCGCCGACGTGAGGAGGAAAACCGGACCTGGTCGGCACAGGGACTGGCCAAATTCAGTTCCTTGTTCAGAGAGGCTGAGGATAACCTCCATGACCTTTCCAGGGTATTGATGAAGGAGCTGGTTGGATACACCGATGCAGATGTGGGAGCACTTTTCATTACCATGGACGAGGAGGGGGATGGGGAACAGCAATTAGAATTGTTTGGCAGCTATGCTTTCGACAGGGAAAAGTATGTTCATCGCTCATTTCAGTTTGGAGAAGGACTCGTTGGAAGGTCGGCTCTGGAAAAAGAGGTAATCTATATCACAGATCTGCCCCCCGATTATGTAAAGATACGGTCAGGTTTGGGTGAAGATGTTCCCTCCTCCATCCTTCTCATTCCAGTCATGCTCGATAACAATGTGCTGGGTGTGATTGAAATGGCATCACTGGGAGAGATTCCAAAGCACCAGATTGAATTTATCCGGCAACTCGGTGATCGCTTTGGCCACCACCCTGGCAAAAGTGAAAGCAAATTTACAGAACAGGAAACTTTTCGAACAGACCAAAAAGCAGGCTGAAGAACTTTCCTCCCAGGAAAAAGTATTCAGACAGAAAATGGAACAGCTTGAAAAAGCTCAGCAAGAGCATTTGCTCCGGGAGAAAAAATTACAAACCGAGATCGAAACACTTCGAAAAGGATCCACGTGATCATTATAACTTACGTTTTGTCAGTCCTCCAGGAGTTCATAATGACAAAGTGACACCTAACTTCCATGACATAACTGTCAATATGGCAGTCTATTTGGAATGGCATATGGTTTGTCCTATGGTGCTCAGTGAAAATAACAATTATAAACTAAAAATTATAGGAGGACTTAAAAATGTTAGCAAGAATGAACAGACGATATGTTCCCGCTTACTGGGATGATTTTTTCAATGACACTTTTTTTAACAGTTCAACCATCCAAACACCAACGGTGCATCTCCTGCAGTGAATGTTGTAGAAGAAGATATAGTCTTACAGGATCGATGTTGCAGTTCCCGGATTGTCCAAGAAGGATTTCAGGATTGACCTTGAGAATGATGTATTGACCATCTCTTCCGATCATCAGGAAAAAAAGGAGGATAAAAAGCAAAATTACACTGCGCAGGGAGTTTAGTTACAATAATTTTAAGCGAAGTTTTCAGCTTCCCGACACCATTGATCAGGAGAATATAAAGGCCAGTCATGATGCAGGGATTCTGACTATCCAGCTTCCAAGAAAGAGGAAGTGGTTCAGAAAGCTCCAAAACAGATTGAGATTAAGTAGATAATTGTAAGATAATTTGTGAAGTTGAGTTTGTGTGGTTAGATTAGTTTGATGAGGCAGGGGCTATCTCGAAAGAGGTGCCCCTTCTGATTGTTAGCCCTTGTTTTTGAATTTCATTTTCCCCCAGGTCATGACAATAACTCCCCCAATGGTGATGATCCCACCGATCAGTTGGAGCATTTCCGGCAGGATGGAGAGATAGATCATGGAACCCACCAGAACAAAGAGACTCCGGGTGGACTGAATGATCATGGTGCGGGAAGCTTCAATGTAACGCAAGCGCCGAGTATTGGGCAAAGCCTGTGAGGAATGGTCCCAACAGTGATCCCATCGCCATGTTCAAATGCAGCGCGTCCGGATATGGCAAAACTCTCCTGTCTGATGAGCATGGCTCCCAACGGCAAAAACAAGTAGAAATACTACCCTGTTGAGGGTAAGGATCCCCGGATGAATATCTTTGATCCTGCTTTTGGCTGTAACGATACTGATGGATGAAAAGACCGAAGAAACCAGGATCCATCCTGATCCTTTGCCGAAGAACTCCTGTATTGTAGTATCACGGGTATAGGTAATCAGGATGACTCCACCAATGGTCAGAATGATCCCAATGGCTTCCACCAGATTGAATCTTTCACCCAGGAACCGGATTCCAAGGATGGTGACAAAAATGGGAGTCAGGTTGGAGAGGAAAGGAAATGGTGGTGGGATTTTCGGCAAGCTGGATGGCCAGGAAAAGACAGGCTGGCAGCCCCCAGTTCCAGGATTCCCATGATCACCAGTGTGATATCTTGAGGCCCTGCTTAGACTGAGGAATCTTCTTGATAATTCCTGTGATGATCAGAAAGGGGAGGATCCAGATCAGTGCAAATCCGAACCAGTAGAACTGGAACTGGAAATAGTTCACTTCCAGCAAGCGCTGCTTTTGAAAAAACATACACATTGGCCATTCCCAGCGTGGCGAGGAAAGCCAGGAGTAATCCCTTTTACGGTGGGATTAATGTTGGGGAAAAGATCTTTCATAATATGGAAAAAAAACCGGGGAAACCCCGGTCCATTAACATGGGATGTTATGAATTGTTTAGATCCTCGATTTTATTTGTGCAGTTTCTGCTTCAAATCCCGGTTTTTCCAGCAGGGCAAACATATTCTTTTTATAAGCTTCTACACCAGGTTGATTGAATGGATTGATTCCCAGCATGTATCCACTAATTCCACACGCATTCTCAAAGAAATAGAGCAACTGTCCCAGGTAATAGGCATTGAGTCTGGGCATGTGAAATCCTGAGGTTAGGTACACCACCATCCAGGTGAGCCAGGATGGTTCCCAGTTCGGCCATTTTATTCACATGGTCGATGTGTTGTTCGGCGAGATAGTTGAGCTGGTCAAGATTGGCTGTATCCTTAGGTATGGTCATTTGAAAATTGGACTGTTCAACACTGATCACCGTTTCGAAAAGGATGCGTTCCCCTTCCTGGATGTATTGTCCCATGGAATGAAGATCAGTTGAGTTGTCTACCGAGGTCAGGAAAAATCCCTTTACCGTCTTTACCTTCACTCTCCCCGAACAGCTGCTTCCACCATTCAGATACGTAGTGAAGCTTGTTGTGGTAATTTACCAGGATCTCAATCTTTTTTCCGGATCTGTAAAGGGCATTTCGGGTGGCAGCATAAACTGCTGCTGGATTTTCTTCAAAGGGAATATTCGGGATCACACAGTATGCTCATTTCCCTGGCACCCTTCTACCAGCTGTCGGATGTCCACTCCACAGATGGCAAGAGGTATCAAGTCCCACCGGTGTGAATACCGAAAACCGGCCACCCACATCATCGGGGATCACAAAACTCTCGGTATCCCTCTTCCTCGGCCAGTTGCCTCAGGGCCCCCTTGCTTGAATCAGTAACTGCAATGATCCGCTTCCCGGCTTCTTCATTCCCCACCTTTTTCACCAGGTGTTCTTTCAGAATACGAAATGCCAGGGCTGGTTCGGTGGTCGTACCGGATTTAGAGATGACCACGATGGAGTAATGGTAATGGTCCAGTAACTCCAGCAGTTCGTGCATGTAATCCTCTCCGATGTTGTGACCGGCAAAGAGCATGTGCGGGACCTTGGATTGCCTTTTCAAGTGGGCAAAGTTGTCCGCAAGGGCATCATTCACAGCCCTTGCACCCAGGTATGAACCTCCAATCCCAACCACCACCAGTAGATCACTTTTCTCTTTCAACTCATGTACAGACTCCTCGATTTCCGCAAACTGTTGATCGGTAATGGTCAGGGGCAGTTGAAGCCAGCCCAGAAAGTCATTTCCATCCCCATCCCTCGATGGAGGGTTTGTTGTGCAGCCATGGTTTCTTCAGCAAGATTGTTGATCTCATCTGCTGAAATAAAATCATAGACTCTTGAAATGTCCAGTTCTATTTTTTCCATGGCGCAAAAATAAGCAAAAAAACTTGTTTGAAACTCCACTTGATTCATGTCCCTTTTTTGGGTTACTTATGCGTTAAACTCACCATCATGACAGAAATTGAAAAACTGGACAGGATTGCAATCAATGTCAGATCCCATAAACTGCTTAGGTTGTTGCTCACGGAGAATCCGGAGTTGGAAGAGATCCTGCGAAATTCAAAAAATGAAACCGAGGTTGTGGTAGGAGTGAGGGAATGGATTGAAAAGGATCTGAAGGACCGTGAAGACGCATTCAGGTTTTATCACGCCAGGCACTCAAACAGAGAACTGTTCGACAAACTTGAGTGGCGCGATTATGCCATTATCAGGATACTGGATTACATTGACCATGCAGGAAAGGAATATGCCGATCAGAATCTCAGAGGGGAAATTGCCGTAAGTAATCCGCTCCGGCTCATCTGGCTTGCAGTGAATAAAGGCACAGGTGGTGCAAAACCCGACTTTTTCATGGACATGATCATGCTGTTCCGTCAGCTCAGGGGGGAGGACCAGCAGCAATCTTTTTCGGCAGATCGGGTGAAAACATGGATGGATCGTTATCCTTCAGGCCTTGATCCTCGTATTGTACAGGTGAGGGAGGAAAATAAACAGCGGATCATGGGAATTCTTTTGGAGCAAATCGACAGCGGAACCGTAAAAAGTAGCAGATATTTTTTTGAACCAAACCTGAGCCGGACACATAAGTTAGACAAAATGGAACGGTGGTGGGAGGATTATAAGTTTCATCTTCGTTTTGCAGTCCGGTCACCTGCACTGTTGAATGAAATGCTGGACCAATCCCTGGATCCTGATACCATGAAGATCCTTAATGAGGCCGAGGAGGCAGGAATCCCCTTTTTTGTCAATCCATATTACCTCTCGCTTCTCCATGTTAGGGTTCCCTATTTTGCCGTTGGAGCCGATCTGGCCATTCGATATTACATCCTTTACAGCAAACAACTGGTGGAGGAGTTTGGAAATATTGTTGCCTGGGAGAAAGAGGACCAGGTAGAACCCGGAAAACCCAATGCGGCCGGATGGCTGTTGCCCGAGGGACATAACATTCACCGTCGCTATCCTGAAGTTGCCATTCTTATTCCTGATACCATGGGCAGGGCCTGTGGTGGTTTATGTTCCTCATGTCAGCGAATGTATGATTTCCAGGGAGGCCGTCTCAATTTCAATCTGGATAAACTTGTTCCCGGTGAGAAATGGGAGGAAAAACTGAAAGATTTAATGCTCTATTTTGAGGAGGATGCGCAGCTGAGGGACATTCTTATCACGGGAGGAGATGGTTTAATGAGCTCTGACCAATCCTTAAAAAGATTACTGGACGAGATTATCGAAATGGCGATCAGGAAGATTAAGAAAAACGAATCTTTGCCTGAAGGAGAAAAGCTGGCTGAATTGTTAAGGATCAGGATAGGCACGCGTCTGCCTGTATATCTTCCCCAACGAATTTCACTGAATCTTGTGAAGATCCTGAAGGACTTTAAAGAACGGGCGTCCGGGGCGGGGATCAAACAATTCCTCATTCAAACACATTTTGAATCCCCTATGGAAATTACTCCCGAATCTACCATAGCCATTCAGAGACTTATTGCTGCCGGGTGGACGGTCACAAATCAAATGGTCTTTACTACAGCTGCTTCGCGCCGCGGACATTCGGCCAAACTCAGAATGGTATTAAATGATATTGGTGTGCTTCCATACTATACATTCACCGTGAAAGGTTATATGGAGAATAATTCCGGTTTTGCCCCCAACGCGAGAGTGGTACAGGAACAGCTGGAGGAAAAGGCGGCCGGACTGATTCATGAGAAATATTATGATGAGATCCGAAAATTTCCAGAGGAGGCCAACATGATGGTTGAGAATATTGAGGCGCTTCGTCGTTTTGCAGGGCTCCCTTTTCTGGCAACAGACAGAAACGTGCTGAACCTTCCCGGCGTGGGTAAAAGTATGACATTCAGGGTCATTGGTATCACCAGATATGGCCGAAGGATCCTTGAATTTGACCACGATGAAACCCGTCGCCACAGTCCTATTATTCATAAACTGGGCAAAGTGATCATCATTGAGTCCAAATCTATCCACGAATACATGATGCAACTCGAGGAACTGGGTGAGGTCCGGGAAGACTATGATGGATTGTACGGTTATTCACTGGGTCAGACCGAGCCTCGTATCTCTATTTATGATTACCCGGAATATGAATTTAAGACCACGGGGACCATGACTAACCTGGAAGCATGACGATCCTATTATTCAATATTTTGGCTATATTCATGCCGTAAAATTTAATGTAATCCCCCAACCTTATTAATGATCAAAGTAATGAAGACACTTCATATATTATTCCCTTATCTTCTTATCACACTTTTCATGGCACCCCTCCAGGCACAGAAAAAGGGGCTGGAATCCATCAATGAGAATGACTTGAAAAAGCACATGCTATTCCTGGCTGCCGATGAGCTGGAAGGCAGGAGCACCGGCGAGCCCGGACTGGCTATAGCCGCTAGGTATTTGGCAGTGCAGGCTGAACAATTGGGTTTGAAACCAGCTGATCAGGACAATGGTTTTTTTCAGCCCTATGTAATCAGCGAGCGGGTTTATGACAAAGAGAATAGCCATATAACCATCACTGCTGCCGGAAAGGAACCTGTCATCAATGGGGATCCGTTTTATTTTTATGCCAGTGGTGAAAGTAGATAAAACCTTGATTGAGGGGGAAGTGGTATTTGCAGGTTATGGCATCCATGATGATGAGTACGGTTTTAATGATTTTGAGAACATTGATATTAAAGGAAAGGTAGTCCTGATCATGAGCCGTGCACCCATGAATGAAGCAGGTACAAAGGCACAATTTGATAATGCCAAGTGGACCGGGATGCAGAGTACCCAATATAAAATGTCGAATATTTTTGCCATGCAGCCAAAGGCTGTATTGGTTGTTTATGATCCCAAATCGGGAATCCGATCCATTGAGGATATGAATCCAAGGTTTGCAAATTACCTGAGCAAGTCCAGGGGATTAAAAAGGGAACAAATGGAGCTTGCCATGATAGAGAGGAATCCAAAGATGGTCATGATTCACAGAAGTGTTGCTGACCAATTGTTGGAGGGTGCAGGAAAATCCCTGGAGGAGCTGCAGTTGGAAATAGACCGGACCCTGACTCCCCAATCCTTTCCGCTTGAGGGCATTCACATAAAGATCGAATTGAGTATGAAGACTAAAGATATGGAGGTTTCAAATGTATTCGGCTTGATTGAAGGGAGTGATCCTGATTTGAAGGATGAGGTGGTCATTTATGTGGCTCACTTTGACCATGTTGGTACAGATGACGAGGGTGAAGTATACAATGGTGCTGATGACAATGCTTCGGGAACAGTAGCACTTATTGAAATTGCAGAAGCTTTTATGAAGGAGAAAAAGAGGCCAAAACGGAGTATAGGGCTCTTATGGGTTTCGGCAGAAGAGATAGGCTTGTTCGGGTCCCGGTATTTCGCTGAATATCCCCTGGTTCCCGCCGAAAAGACAGCTGCAGTGATTAACCTGGATATGGTGGGCAGGACAAAAACTGCGGAAGATATTACAAGTGGAAGGCGGGATCTTACCATTGTGGGCGGAGATACAGTGAAAGTGATAGGCGGATTGCAGAGCAAAGTTTTAATGGATATTAATAAAAGGACCCTAAAAGAGATGGATTTAACTGGGAATTATATTTACAATGACCTCTCCCATCCGGGGAATTATTTTTACAGGAGTGATCATATTAATTTTGCCAGAAAGGATATCCCGGTCCTGTTCTATTCAACAGGTACCCACAACGATTACCACAGAGTAAGCGACGAAGAAGCGCTTATCGATTATAATAAATTCTTAAAAATGACCCGTTTTTGTTACAAGGCGGGATTCAATGTAGCGCAATATGGCGATCCAATCGAAGTGGATCATCCCATGTCCACCTGGTAAATGCGTTACAGCTGTTCCAGGTAAATGTTGCGGAACTGCATGGCTGATCCTTCAGACTGTAGGAGGATATTTCCCTCTGTGGGTGTCATACCTGTTCCAATGTGTTGTACCACACCATTGACGATGACCTCAATTTCCCCATCCAGGGATGTGATGTCATAACTGTTCCAGTCTCCCACCGGATTTTCGCTGGAATCTTCAAATTTTGGAATGGCACCATAGCGCCTTTCTTCAGAGGTGATCATATAGGTGGAATCTTTGACAGTAACCCCGGCGCCTTTCCCCATGAGTACCAGATCACCTGCTTGCTCATGCTTAAGCTGACATTCAACACAGTGGGGCCATATCATATCTTTCCCTTTCACATGGATAAGGACGCCGCTGTTGGTGGGCTCTCCGGTCCATCTCCATTCCAGATGCAGTTTATAGTTGCTGTAAGTATCCTTGGTACGGATATAACCGTGGGGTACGCCGGAGGTGTTGATGACACCATCCTCTACCCAGAAGAGATCTCCTGACAGCTCATCAGGATTACTCACAAAGACATTCCAGTTATCCAGGTTCTCACCATTAAATATCATAATCTTGTTATCAGAATTGCACGATAAAACAAGAAAGGAGAGTAAAAGAAATGTTGTTGATTTGATTAAAATTTTCATTGGTTTAGGATTTCATGAATTGATTGTGATGTTAACGGCATCCAATGTACAAAAAAACTATTTAGGCAGATAGCGATGGGCATCGGCGAAGAAATCCATCAGCCATGTTTTTGTACTGAAAACTGCTGAGTGCAAAATCCCCTCGGGAATAAAATAGTGGTCCCCTTTCCTGTATGTTTTTGTCTCCCCTCCGATGGTGAATTCCATCTCCCCTTCGAAAACCACTCCCCACTGAGCCCCGTGTTTATGGGCTGTCACTTCTCCGATGGGTTCAATTTCAAAAAATACTATCTGGTGATCCTCTGCCTGGGATAACCACCCTTTTACCCCTTTAAAGGGAATATCTGCTTCGGGTAGGCCTGAAATAATTTCCGGATAAAATGGATTCATTGGATTTTCTTATTTGTAAACTTCTGGAACAAAGGTCTGATCCGACAATGGAGGTCTGACGTATCCCTCCATGCTTATGGGGGGCAGATCGATCTTTTTATGTTTGATCTCTTCATAAGGAATCAGCGATAGTAAATGGTGGATGGTGTTGAGCCTGGCCCTGCGCTTATTATCTGCATTAACTACGTACCAGGGACATATTTTGGTATCTGTATATGAAAACATTTCATCTTTTGCTTTGCTGTACTCTATCCACCTGCTTCTGGACTCCAGGTCCATCATGCTAAATTTCCATCTTTTAAGAGGATCTGCAATTCGTTCCCGAAATCGCTCTTCCTGCTCTTCATCACTGACTGAAAACCAATATTTAATAACGATGATTCCCGAATGAATCAGCATCTCTTCAAACCGGGGACAGGAGCGCAGGAAATCCCAGTATTCATCATCTGTACAAAAGCCCATGACATGTTCCACACCTGCCCGGTTGTACCAGCTCCTGTCGAACAGAACAATCTCCCCTGCAGCCGGGAGATGTGCAACATAACGCTGGAAATACCATTGTTTCTGCTCCCGTTCCGTGGGTACTCCAAGGGCGACCACCTTGCAAATCCTCGGATTAAGACGCTGATTGATTCGCTTGATTACCCCTCCTTTGCCCGCCGCGTCCCTTCCCTCGAAGAGTACCACCACACGCAGGTCTTTCTCCTTCACCCATTCATGAAGCTTAACCAGCTCCAGCTGCAAACGCTCAAGTTCGCGGAAATAGAATTTCTTACTTATACCTGCTGATTTTGAGCCTTTGTTTTTGATGCATGAAGTAAATTTAATAATGCCGTTAATATAAAAAGAAGAAACAATGGTTTACTTGGTTCCGAACAGCCGGTCACCTGCGTCCCCCAATCCGGGAATGATGTAACCCTTTTCGTTGAGACCACGGTCAAGGGCAGCCAGGAATATGTCTACCTCAGGATGGTCCTTCTCAATGCGTGCTACGCCTTCAGGAGTACCAACAATACATACAAGTTTGATGAACGAAGCTCCCTTCAGCTTCAGAGCTGTGATGGTCGCACTGGCACTTCCACCTGTTGCCAGCATCGGATCGAGGATCAGCACCACGGCATCATTTATATTTCCGGGAAATTTGGCATAGTAGTTCTTTGGCTGCAAAGTTTTATGGTCCCGGTACATCCCCACATGTCCAACTTTAGCTGTAGGAATAAGGTTAGTGATTCCATCCACCATTCCCAATCCGGCCCGCAGGATAGGAACCAGCACGATATCCCTGGCCAGTTCGTGTGCAATACATGGTTCAAGAGGAGTTTCAATTTGTAACTCCTTCACCGGCACATCCCTGGTAATTTCATAGGCCATCAGGCCGGCTATCTCATCCAAATTCTCCCTAAAATCTTTAGTTCCTGTATCTCTCTTTCGAATCAGAGAAAGTTTATGCTGGATTAGTGGGTGCTGGACTACGGTAAGCATCTGGTTCAATCTTAAGTAAGTGCGATCAGACTGCCACTGATGTATGCCAGGACCCACCAAATATATGCCAGAAGGGAATAACGGTGAAGCTTTCCGGGTACATCGGCACGAACTCCTTTTTTAACAAAAAGATTCCAGAGAAGTGAACATTCAACAATCATGACGATCAAAGCTGAGTATCCTATAGAGCCATGAAAAGTGAAGGGGGAATTTCTGGATCCCAGGATCATAAAGATGGTAGCTGTAATATCAAGGAGAACACCCAGGGTGACAAACACCATCACTCTGGGTATGATCCTTTTCCTGAATTGTTCAGTGAGGATGCCTATACTGTAAGAAACCAGCGCCAGGGTTACCAAAAAGGCACCGGTAATGGACAAAGTATTCATAAGATCTACCTTTTAAAAACAGAAGGATCAGTTTCTCGTTCACTGCCACGGAATGCAGCCACGAAAGCCTGATTAAACCCTGAACTTCTGCATTTGGTTCTAAAGGCGCTCGCTTCCTGAACGGTATTAAATTCACCTACTGTGATCCTATAAGCCCCCTTGTAGAAATACTCAAATGTCTGGTATCTGGTTCCTGCAATAGTGACAGAAGGATTGGAGTTGGCTTTGGATCTGGAAAGGATCTGAACGCGAAATACAACACGATTGGGATCTGGTAAGGATTCGGGTTCTGCCTCCGCTTCCACCACTGGGTCAGTGGTTTGCACTACAATAACAGGTTCAGGATCGGGTACAAATTCAGGTTCGGGCTGATCAACAGATACATTGTCGACCTGTTTAGGTTGTACTTGAACGGGTTCCTGCCTAATTTCAGGTTTCTTCACTTCCTTCACATCTTCTTCAGCGAGCAGAGGCTGGGCTTTCAGTTTATATCCATCATCCTCTGCTATTTCAGTTGTTTCAGCCAAGGTTCCTGAAGTAAACCCCGATTCTACCAAATCCTTCAAAATGAGAGAGATATCCTGGTTTTGCGGACTTTCATTATCTGAAAGTAATACAGCCTTATCATTTAAACTCATCTTAAAAATCCCGCCTTCAGATTCAGTATCTACAACCTTTGAGAACAGGGCCATCTTATTATTGGGGTGAATGGTGAATCCCAGCTCATCCTCAGGGGTATTGATGTAATCGGTCAGGTTTTGCGGGTCGTCCCAATCGGCACCATTGAAATAGCAGACGTACACATCATAACCTCCAAAGCCCATATGTCCGGATGAAGAGAAATAGAGGTTATTTTTATGGTCCAGATAGGGGTACCATTCATGTCCACTGGTGTTAATGCGATCTCCCATATTCGCGGGTGTTGACCACCCGGAAGGGGTTTTCCTGGTGATAAAAAGATCCAGTCCTCCGCTTGAAGGTGTACGATCAGAGGAGAAGATCATGTACGAATCATCCAGTGAAATGGCTGGATGCAAGTATCGGGAAGGATCGCCTGTGAAGGACATTTGATTGTGATTTGAACCTTCACCGTTAATTATTGACATCTCAAATATTTTTTCTGCATTTCTCCTGCCTGATAGCTCAACTGGTTTTGTGAAATATACGGTTTGATAGTCCCTGGTAAATGACATACCTGCAGGTGAATAAGGAAAATCATCATTTTGAAAAAGTGGTCTGCTACTTTCCAATGCCACATATTCAAGCGGAACAAAGAAGGCCTTGACCACTCCAAATGTGATGTGATCCGGAATCATCTTCTGGTGGTATTTGGTATTTGACAGGAATACCATGCCATTCATATAGAAGGTAACATCGTTAGACGGGCCGTGAATCTTCAGGTCCACCGTATCCTTCACCAGCAATTCCTCTGCCTGGATTGAATCATCAAAAATGATGCCCGAAGCGGCAATGGCATTCGCCAACAATGGCAACATTCCGTTCAACAGGAACAGAATGATTACCAATGCAATATGTGACATGGTTCGTTTCATTTCTATCTACATTTACCAGTGTCTGTATTGTAAGAATCTGGGGCCCTCATGTCCCAAGTTCACTCCCATGGAGATTTCGAAAATAATGTTGTCATTGTTCAAGAACCCTATTCTTGGAAATTCAAGGAATACACCTGTGTAAAACCGCGGGAATTGGTATTGAAAGAAAAGCGCGAAAATATCAGTGGATTTCAAATAGGTACCCACATAGAAATTTTGCAGGTAGACTTTCAGATAGGGAACCAGGTGTTTATGAGGTTCAGAAAATGTTGAATCATTTAAGGAAACCAGCAGGGAAGGCTCAAGAACAATGGCATTGTTTCTGTTCAACAAGAATTTATAACCTCCGTGGAGATGATACTCCCTCTGGATATATGCATCTGAATCGATGGATACTTCGTCGGTAATCTTGGTTCCGAAGATGGAAGTGACAGATAATCCTCCGAAAGCAGAGGGCCCATAGTAGTATACTCCAATATCCATGTTGGGATTCAATTTACTGCTGGCGGTGTCGCCGGAGGCTTCTCCATTACTTTTAGGTACGTTCAGAAATCCCTTCAAAGATGTCCCAATGGCAATGTTGTGAACATTGTCTTCATCCACCGCGAAGTGATAAGCGCCCGTAACAGCAACTCCTGTATTCCAGGACTGATCCAGTTGCTCCTGGAATAGGTAACCCCCGATTCCTATATTTGAAAAGAAGCCATAGGGAGTTGTCATTCGTTGGTGGAAGTTGATGATTTGGTTGCCCAGATTGTTATAGATTTTTGAGGTGAGGGTAATGTTTGTGTAATCCTTGCTGCCCGCAAAAGCAGGATTTAATACCATAGGATGATAAACCGGGATGGATAGTGGATTCGAAGGAACACTCTGTGCTGACAGAGCTAAATTAATAACCAGTACCAATCCTGTTAATATTGAATTCCGGAAGATTATATGCATCCGCATGTTTTACCTGTTAATAACTCTGTTTTCCGATTTGATCTTCACATAAAAGGTACCCTTTTTTTAAAAAAGGCACTTCTCATTTGAAGAGGGATCACATAAAATTAACAAATTGACTCTAAAATGGATCAATACATCGAACTAAAAAGCAGGTCAGCATGAATATTGAATATAACTTTAGTAGAAGAGACTCTTTCTATTCGGCGGGCGGAGAGATAAAATCTGAGACCAGATAAATGGCTTCTTCATGGAAATCGCCGGAGGAAATTAATTTGTCATTTGCAGGATCATCATCATTTCCAATGTCAGCATAAGCATTAATGGTACCGGAAGCGATCACCACAAAACGCGTGTGAGAAGCTGTATCGGCAGTGACTGTATATATTTTTGACAATCCCTCTCCGCCAAAAGCATTGACGTCTATGATGGTTCCTGAGTTTGTATTGTAAATGGCCAGTTCCCCGGTAAATTCGAATATAGTGGGTATGTTCCCCGCAGTAAGGATCTGTGGATTTACACTGATGAGGGCTGTAACAAATATTCTCTTATTCTTCACATGTGCGCTGATCTCTGCTGTAGGATCGATGAGCAATATGGGTTCTTCCTCAATTTTTATGCAGCTGGTAATCATCACCAGAGCAAGGAATGGAATAATATAGTACGACCTCATTTTGTATTTTGTAGAAAAGCCAAAAGTAGGAATTCGCATTTACAAAAACAAAATCCAGAATTTTTGATCACATTTGAAGCTTAACCTTCTTAGTAGGGTAATTTTTGTACTGGATTAAAAGCCCCAGACATCCGATATTTTCATTGACCTCTTCTTCTGAAGATATGCGTGCCAAAACATTCACTTTAATGGTAAGGGATTTGCTTACATCAAATCCCACACCAAGGGATTCAAGGTATTTGTCATCCTCATTATCGTATAGTACCTGCTTGGTCTGTTGGTCAATAAGGACAAAATGGATAGGATACATTTTCCGATGGGTACAGAATGAGAGCATATAGTCCTTCTGGCCATAGAAGACCATATTCAATTCAACGGTATCGAGTGGAGTGATGGAAATGGATTTTGATTGACTGTAGACTTTGTACCCCTTTTGAAGGTCATACCGGCAGTCGCCTTCCATATGGTGTTGTTCGCAGTTTTGTGACTGTGCATTTGTAGAAACCAGCAACAATAGAGACGCCAGAATGGAAATTTGACAGATCAGTTTCATAGTCATCTTTTTCATGATTAACCTCCTATGATTTTTGTTCTCAGTTCCACCACAGCAGCTTTTAATCTTTCAAACTCTTCAAGAGTCAGGCTTGGCTGGCTCTCTGGACTGCTACTCCCGATTACAAGTTTTTTGGGTTCCTGCTCACTTTCACCATTGACCGAAGTGATGGAAATTTCCCCTGAACCTGGATCTATTCCAGCGTAGATATCATGGATCTTCTTCAGATCATCAATGGTCGCAGACACATTGGCATCATCAGCTTTCACCCCCTCTGCAAAGGTCATGAAGTTGTCAATGGTATATTTCTGATCGGCCAGGTGTTGAAGAAGAAATTCAGCTTTCTCATAGTCATCAACCAGGTTTACTGCCAGGAACAGGCTTTCTGTGAATGCCCCTGCCGAAAGCATGACCACCGTATTGGATCGCTCATTTCTTTCACAGTAGGCAATGATATTCATAAAAGCCTCATTGGATATGTTGTATAGTGAATCGAGATATTCCACGTTATTCCGGGCTTTCTCGATCATTTGATCATCTATGGCCTTATCAATCCGGATCTCCTCGGAAAGATTCCTGACTACCTCCAGATAATCCAGTGTGGCTTCATGCCTGCCAAAGAGGGCAGCATAAGCCAGGTCGGTCATATACACACCCAGCATGTATGTCATTGGCCTGGTGCCAAGGTATTTATCTGCCTCCTCAATGGGATTGAGCAGTTCTTCATCAAAGGTCATTTCGGCCATATCGATGATGCTTAGCATCTCGCCGGGAGAAGGGTACAAATGGTAGATCTGACTGAGGGATTCAATTCCCACAGTTGGATCACTTTCTTCCACATCGTCAATGAGTTTGGGAGTCCCCCGGCTTCCGTTTTGACATCCTGCAATCAGCAAAACCGTGATCACCAAGGCGATGAGTACATGTATGGATGGTTTTCTTCTCATATACGGTTGTTTTTTCGATTTCATTCCTTCGACAATTTAGGTCAAATAATTTTATAATCCATATGGAGTTATCGACTATTTTGGTACTTTCCAAGAGACTCTATCACTGCCCGTAAAACGCTATATCTCAACAGAACAAAGAGAAATGCAGTCATCAGCCATATGACAATGATATTAACTAGGGGTGTGGGTATGAAAAAATTCCCAAACCGCTTCACTGAAGCATAAAAATGTGCACGACCATTCTTTTTTACAGGATACATGTAGATCGGTTCCATCTTTCTCAGAAGGAGCCCTTCTTCTTTCACGATTTTATGTAGTTCATTCCTGTTCAATACAAGGTCAGCCACCTGATTGTTGAGGTGGGTTCTTTTTAGTGACAGGTAATCATCTGTTCCACCCGCTACCTGTGTTAACGAGTCCACAAGCGCATCCGTTTTATAGGACAGTCGCTCACGGTGAACGGTGAGACCGGATTGGTATTTTTCCAACCAGCGTATCGCTGCTTCACCTGCGGTGGGTGAAAAATGTTCAGGATAAAAGTCCTTTAAACCGGGATACGCAGAGGTAAGGAATATGGATGAGAACCCATTCCGTATGGTATTCAATCTATCTTCCATTTCATCCCCAGTGGGGGTATTCATGTAAACTTGTGTGACATCCTGAATCTCCTGGATCATCGTTGGGATAAGAAACTGCATGTCAAAGGTAACATTGCTTTCGAGCATCTCCAGATCCATAAGATCATTCTGGTATTTATTATTTACATATTGATTGACAGTCAGTGCTTCATAGGCCCATCGACTGGCCATGATGTCACCTGAAATTGGAACCGTATGTTGAGCGGCAAATTTATAGTGCAGTTTATCGAATTTAACAATAACCCCTGCAAGAAGAATTTGAGGTACCAGCAGGAACGGAACAATGATATAGATGGCTACCACAGATTTTAATCCATCCGAAATATTCAGACCAAGCATGTTGGCAAAACAGGCTGTTGAGAATAGAATAAGCCATGAAGAAAAGGTAAGTCCTTTAATCTCCATAATTAGGTTCCCAATGATCACAAAGAACAGCATTTGAATTGCCGACAGAATGAAAAGAAGCGAGATTTTCGATAAGAGGTAAGAACTCCGTTGCAGGTTGAGAAAAGATTCCCTTTCCTGGATTTTCCGATCCTTGATAATTTCCTCAGCAGCAATGATCAAACCCAGAAACAGTGCTACTATTACACTCATAAAAAGGAAGGCTGGCAGGTTCTCATTCTGACTGAATATATAACGATGTGGATTGGTTTCATCACCGGATACATACTTGGAAAAAAATCCAAGGATCACAGCCAGCAAAGGAGAAACGATTAGTGAAATGGCCATAAATTGACGGTCGGCCAGCTTTGAGTGCAGATTTCGTCTGAAAAAGATAATAAACTGCTTAAATGCCCCTGGAATCATATATTTATTGTAGGGGACCCATGTTTTTTCAGATTTGAATTCAATGGTAGTCTCTAATTTCTCTTTATAGTGTTTGTACCACTCTTCAGGTGAGGTTTTGCGCTCTGAAGTAAATTCACCCACTTCATCCACATCTCTGGCTTCTATGATATGTAGAATGTCATCGGGATTTGTATTTCCACAGGTCGCACATTCGCTCTCGGAGGCATCCACACGGTCGGTCAGCTTCTTAAAATAGGAGATCCCTTCAATTGGATTTCCAGAGTATACCGGATAGCCTCCCCGGTCCAGTACCAGCAAATGATCAAATAACTTAAATAGTTCTGAAGAAGGTTGATGAATGTTGGCCAGGACCAGTTTACCACTTAGCGCTTGCTCCTTGAGCAGGATCACCACAATTTCCGAGTCGGTTGATGAGAGTCCCGAAGTTGGTTCATCCACAAACAAGATGTGTGGTTCTCTGATTAATTCAAGTGCTATATTAAGTCGCTTACGTTGTCCGCCACTGATGTATTTCTTCAATGGCGTTCCGACCTTCAGGTCACGTGCCTCAGAGAGCCCCAGATTGTTAAGAATCTCAAGAACTGCAACATTGATTTCATCTTCCGAATATCCGTCAAGGCATAACTTGGCATTGAAATAGAGATTCTGGTAAACAGTCAAATCCTCCAGAAGAAGGTCGTCCTGTGGGATATAGCCTATTATTCCTTCAAGTTCTTCAGCTTCTCTCACAAGGTGATGCCCATTTATAAAGATTTCCCCATGTTCAAGTTTCAGACTGCCATTAAGCACCCTTAACAGAGTGGATTTCCCTGCACCGCTACCTCCTATGATACCTACCAATTGACCGGATTTTCCCTGGAAACTGAATTGCTGAATTCCATTGAGGGAATTCTTGAAATGGAATTCAATATCCCTGGCAAGAAAATCCACTGCGTTACTGTTGGTAAAGGCAATATACCCCGAAACGATGTCGGAATAGTATATGGGTGATATACCTTCACCCTTGATGGATCCACCCCTCGGCAGAAAATAGACATGTCTCGGAAAGATATATTTTCCGTTGCTTTCAAGGTGGGCTTTCCCAACATATTGGAAGAGGTAAATGTCTGCCCGTTGTATCTTCAGGACGAGAATCTGTCCTGAAAGATTGTCCTTCTGTAAGTGATTGATTTCTCCCAATATGAAATCGGGATCATCATTGACGATCAGGAGATTTTCCTTTCTTGGAACATTATAGAATTTATCAATGATAAATGCTGCACAGTTATTATACTCCTCTTCAGTAATAAGGAGACCTTCAGCCACAGTTTGTACTGCATCTGATATGGTATTGGAAAATTCAGAATCAGTCATCGAGACATCTGAGAAATACTTGGAGAACCTGATGAGGCTCAGGAGGATCATAAACCTATGCCTGATATGAAGCTCCTCAATGATCTGGACGCATATCCCCAGTATCTTCACTGACCATGTGGATATTTTTTTTCCTTTTAGCCCCTTTTCATACAGCTCCAATTCCCTGCTGTATTCATCAAATATCACAAGGTATTTTTCAGCGAGCTTCTGACTGAACTGCTGGGTCAGAAATGATTCCACAAAATTACGAGCCAACAGATGCACCGACTCCCTGTTTATGCTCACTATAATTGCAAACATCCGCATAAGGGAGTTGAGCATGGATTCATTCATGGAGCGTCAATTTGACTGGACGGATCCCCAGCTGGAAAAAACATTGTAAAGCATCCAAAATTATGGGAAGTTCTTTCAAAAATAAGACGCCCCCCATGTGATTCCATAATCATTTGAGATACAGCCAAACCAATTCCCATGCTCAGGCTGAGAGGGATGTCGGCTTCTGAAAAATGGTGGGAGAGGGTCTCAAAAAGTGCATCGGTATAATTGGCACCCTGGTCCTCCACCCGACAGGCAAGCATCCCATCCTGCACCACAGATCCTACAGTAATTGCACCATTGTTTTCAGTGTGCTCCTTTGCAAAACGGATCAAACCGACCAGGCAGCTGACCAATAAGCCGGAATCGCCTTTGATGTCATAATCCGCTGTATCCGAACTTTTCTTAAGAGTAATTCCCTGTTCCTTCAGTTCCTCACTGGTTTCTATGGATCCAAACTGGATCATTTGCTTGATGGAGACATTTTTCCTATTAAGCTTAAATCCAGGGGATTTTAGTAGAGAGATCTGTTTTGCGAGCAAAGAAAACTGTTCGAGCTTAAACACTGATTGATCCAGGATATTGACAACTTCAGTGAGTTCGTCCCCTTCGATTTTTGATTTAAGCAGGTGTAATGTACTCATGATTCTATTCAAAGGGGAGCTTATCTCATTGCTGATGGAGTTGATGATCTCCGATTTCAAACCATCCAGATTCAACAGTTCCTCATTGGCCCTTCCCAACTCCTCCAGAATCTGCTGGTTCTTTATCCTGAGGTAGTATACCTCCAACGAGTTATTGATGGATTGGCGGATTTCGTCAGCCTGTAAGGGCTTTTTAATATATCCGTGGATACGTCCCCTGTTTACAGCTTCAATGACAGTTTCAATATCAGTATATGCAGTCAGCAAATATCTGCGCATGGCAGGGAATTTTTCAGCTGCAATTTCCAGTAATTCGGTCCCGGACATTTCTGGCATGCGCTGGTCCGATACCAGAACTTGTACCTCCTTTTCTTCTAAAATTTTGAGGGCTTCTTTGGCTGACTCAGCGAGAATAATGTCATAATCCTTTTTGAAGGTGGCTTCAAAAAGCTTCAGGTTTATTTCAACATCATCCACATAGAGCACGGTAGGTTTTTCCTGCACCATATTGCGAATTGGTAATGGGTTGAATAGCTATATCAAAGATAAGTGAAAATCACAGACACTATACCCTTAATCAGTTACAAGTAATGTTAAAAAAAAAATGATATCAACAGGATCCAGTTGGTGATCCCAGGTGAATTGACAATTTAAATTGATTCCAACTTTTATTTTTTATTCAAGTGTGATTTTCCTATATTGGGCTGACGATTAGAACCTATAAACCAAATAATAATCATCGGGAATTATGAAAACGGCTTCAACCATCCGATCCATTTCTGCCATCTTTGGTATTATTGCTGCAGTGCTTATCATCCTTTCGGGATGCAAAAATTCTCAACAAAATCAAGAAGGAGGCAACCAGCTACCTGACCTTGATAAGGATAAAGATGCGCTCATTGAGGAATTATCGGGATATCCCATTCCTTCTTCCTATGAAATTTCAGAATTGGTTTATGAAGCAGGGGCCCCGTACATCCTTAACCTGTCCAATGATCCTAATAAGGCCGAAGAGTATATTACTCAGAGGGATAAGGCTCTTAATCTGGGCGTTTTTGGAGCTGACCTCTGTTATGCCAGTACACATGCAATGAAGCATTGGACCATGCTCTATCTGGAGGCCTCAAAAACGCTTATTGATGAGTTGGGAATTTCGACGCAGTATAATGTGGATTATGCCCAACGGATTGAGGAAAACCTGGATGACAGGGATTCAGTGATCATTATTGTATCTGAATCATTTGTTGACACCTGGCAGTATCTGATCGACAACAAACAGGATGTTTTGGCACGGCTGGTTGTATGTGGAAGCTGGATTGAGGGAATTTACATTACCACAAATATTGCGAAAACATCAAGGGACAATACCGAATTTCTGAAGATTCTTGCCCAGCAGAAGAATTCTCTGAAAAGACTGGTATCTATCATGGAACCTGTAAAGGACCTGGATGAAGTCAGTGATATATTCAAGGGATTATTTGATTTGCAGGATATCTATGACAATGTTGGAGAATCTTTGACAGATAGAGCAGTTGGAAAAGGTGTCTGCCAGGATTGCATCCCTTCGAAACGCCATCGTATAGTTTTCAGTCAGCCCATGCTGACCAACCATAATGAAGGAGACAGTATTAAATGCACTGTTACAGCTATTTGCCATTATCGCAAATGTTTCTGAGGACGGCGTTTCCTTCAAAGCCAGGTCCATCGTAAAAACCTTTCTGCGTCAACACCTTAAGACCAACCTGATCAAAAAGTACCTGGTGGTCTTCGACCAATATCTGGAGATCCACCATCCCCACCTTTTTGGTGGAGGAATTTCACAAATCGGACAGACCCTTTCGGATGCGGATAAGTTGAAACGCATTGCAACTGAAATCAACAGAAGCCTGCTTCAACGGGAGAAATTTATTGTCTTTCTTCGGCTTGTTGAATTTATCAACGAAGACGATGTGATGACCCAAAGGGAACTGGCCTTTATTAAAATAGTCGCTGACACTTTTAATATTTCCAGGACCGAACATGACAATACAAAAGCATTTGTGTTGAATGCATGTGAGGATATTGAGAAGGACAAAATTCTGGTAATTGATAAAAAGAAGGTGCCCTTTATAAGGGGAGTCAGGCATATCCATGAGCCAGGATTAGAAGGGCGTATAGTCATTCTACACCATACCAGCACAGATACCTTTGTGTTCCGCTATCTGGGGGAAATGAACCTATTCCTGAATGGACACAATATTATCCCCGAAAGATTCGAACTGTTTGAGCAGGGTTCACTCATCACCGGTCCTACCATAAGTCCAATATACCACAGTGATATATCTAGGAAGTTCCATCACAGAGAGGAAACTTCCAAGATATTTTTCGTTGCTGAGAACATAGAATATACCTTTAAGAACAGCAACAAGGGGATCAAGAAATTCAGTTTTAGTAAGGAGTCGGGGAATCTGATAGGGATCATGGGTGGGAGCGGAGCCGGGAAATCAACACTTCTTAATATTCTTAGCGGTAAGCTGAAGCCACAGAAGGGCCAGATCAGCATTAATGGTATCGATATTCACAAGGAAAAATCTGAGATTGAGGGAATCATTGGTTTTGTTCCCCAGGACGATTTGTTGATGGAAGAGCTCACCGTATTCAGGAATCTTTTCCTGAATGCCAAACTGTGTTTGAGTAATTACTCTGAAACAGAATTGTTAAGGAAAGTCAACCAGATCCTGATCGATCTTGACCTGGATGATATTAAGCATCTTAAAGTTGGTAATCCACTGAAGAAATTTATAAGCGGAGGTCAGCGGAAAAGGTTGAATATTGCCCTTGAACTGATCAGGGAACCAGCAGTTTTATTTGTGGATGAACCCACCTCGGGACTCTCCTCAATGGGATCTGAAAAGGTTATGTTACTGCTCAAGGAGCAGGCCTTGAAGGGACGACTGGTTATCGTAAACATACATCAGCCCTACTCAGATATTTATAAACTTTTCGACAGGTTCCTGATCCTGGATAAGGAGGGGCATGTTATTTATAAGGGAAATCCCATTGATGCAATCACCTATTTCAAATCCTTGAGTAATTACGTAAATGCTGATGTGGGTCATTGTGTTTCCTGTGGAAATGTAATGCCCGAGGAGATTCTGAAAATGGTTGAGGCGAGGGAAATTGATGAGTATGGGAAACTTACAAAAGAACGCAAGGTAGCTCCGGAGGAGTGGTACGATATTTACCGGACAAAGATCGAATCAAAGCAAACAGTTGAATCTGTAAAGGCATCATTACCTGGAATCGATTTTAAAATCCCCAGCCGGATAAAGCAATTCGGTATATTCAGCTACAGGAACATACTGTCAAAATTGGCCAATAAACAGTATTTGTTGACTGCATTTCTGATTGCTCCAATACTGGCGCTGATCATTGGCTATTTCACGAGGTATGCTGACGAAGCTTCATCCACTGGGTCCTATATTTTCGGGGACAATATGAACATGCCCCATTACATTTTTATTGCGGTCATCGTTTCCATGTTTCTGGGATTGCTAATTAGTGTCGATGAGATTATCGTGGACCGGAAAATCCTGGAGAGAGAGTCTTTTTTGCGCCTGAGCAGAATGAGTTATCTCTATTCCAAGATCACGGTGCTGTTTTTCATCTCAGCCATACAGACGCTTTCATTTGTTCTCGTTGGTAATGCCATTCTTGAGATCAAAGGAATGTTGTTCCATTTTTGGGCCATTTTATTTACTGTTTCATGTTTAGGCAATGTGATTGGATTAAATATCTCATCGGGATTCAATTCTCTGGTATCAGCAAATATCATCATCTCATTTATCCTGGTTCCCCAAATGTTGTTCAGTGGAGTCATGATCAAATTTGACAGGTTAAACAGCTTTATCCAAAATCCATCTTATGTGCCTCTCATTGGAGAAATGATGCCATCCAGATGGGCTTACGAGGCCATGGCGGTCCATCAGGTAAAAGGCAATCGTTTTTCAAGAGAATTCTTTGAGATTGAACAGGTGAGACAAAACTCAATCTATATGATTGATTATGTTGACGTGTTACAGCAAAAACTGAATGATCTTAATTATGCAAAACAAGAAGGACAGGACTTAAGGAACTATTCCGACGACCTTGTATTATTGAGGAATGAGTTGTCGGATCTTGCTTCCACAAATATCGTAAGCTCTTTTGGAAGTATAGAAAACCTATGGCCTGAAAGATTTAATGAGGCTGTATTCAAAACGGTAAGTGACTCACTTGGACAGATTCAGGACCACTTCAGGAATCGCAGGATGAATGCTGATCGGCACAAGGATGCGAAGGTGAATGATTTGATCCGGAAATGGGGAGGAAATGAATCGTTTGTGAGGATGAAGAAGGAATATACCAATAAACGTATGGAGGCCATGCTGTACAATAGGGGACAGCTATTCGTAGAATGGAATAACCGGATGGTTCGAAAGACCACACCGATATTCATGGAGCCTGCTTCAAGAAGGGGCCGGGCTCATTTTTATGCTCCGGTTAAAAAGTTGGGGAACCTCTCATTGAACACTTTTTGGTTCAACCTGATCTTTATCTGGATAACTTCCTTGGTCTTTTACATGTTCCTGGTGTTCGACCTCCTGCGAAAATTTACCAATTGGAACCGGATTCGCAAACTAAGGCATAGTTAAATGTTGAAGTCATTAATGTATTCTTTTTAAATAAATAACTATAACATGAAAAAAAACATTTTGATTCTGATTCTGGCAGGCTGCCTGTTCTTCCTTTTACAATCATTTCATCTAAGGCCTCTGGCTCATACAGCTTTTCCCGATGAGGTGACCAAAGTTATTAAGTCATCCTGTTATGATTGTCATTCCAACGATGCGGAAAATGAAAAACCCCGAGAGGCACTTAATTTTGAAATGTGGGACGACTACAGGTTGACAAAAAAGGTTGGTTTGCTGGGGAAGATAAGCGAGGTGGTTGAAGGAGATAAAATGCCACCGGAGAAATACCTGGATTTCAAACCTGACAGCAAACTAAGTGAGTCACAAAAGCAGTTGGTGATCGATTGGGCCAAAAAAGAATCATCTGTATTGATGGGGGATGATTAATGGGCCGGCGGATCAAAATTACTGGCATTATTCTGATCGGGTCTATTATTCTGATCCAGTTTTTTCAACCCGAACGCAACAAAGGTGTCGCTGATTCAGAATACGATCTGCTGTCTGTCGTCTCCGCACCCGATAGCATTTCCAAAATCCTGAAGAATTCCTGCTACAATTGCCACTCCAACCATACGAACTATCCGTGGTATAGTTATATCTCACCTTTGTCATGGTATCTTGAGAGTCATATTAAGAAAGGAAAGGATAAAATGAATCTGAGTAATTTTGGGGAGCTTGAAAAGAGCAAGAAAATCGGAATTCTGACGGATATTTGCGATGTAATTGAATCGGGAGAGATGCCCCTGAAGAGCTATTTGTTGATTCATCAGGATGCAAAAATCGAAGAAGAGGCGAGGGAAGAGATCTGCGTATGGTCAGAAATGGAAGCGATGCGTTTGATGAGGGAATAATATGACCTATGTACATGGATATACTGGCCGGGAAACCCAACGGCTCAGGGAACAATCCCTGATCCTGGAAGAGCTTCTGCATACAGGTACAATCTATAATCCGGGAAGCCGTGTACTGGAAGTGGGATGTGGGGTGGGTGCGCAGACCTGTATACTTGCCCGAAGAAATCCAGGAATAGATCTTACATCCATCGATATTTCCAGAGAGTCAGTTAAGAATGCCAGAAAAGCGGTTACCGAAATGGGTTTTGAGAATGTATCGGTGATGCAGGCAGATATTTTAAATCATGATTTTGATCCGGCATCCTTTGACCATGTTTTTGTCTGTTTTGTTCTGGAGCATATTGATGATCCTTTGAAAGCACTTGAGATGATCAAAGGCCTGTTGTGCCAGGGAGGATCCATCACCCTTATCGAAGGGGATCATGGATCGGGATTCTGGACCCCGGAATCTAAGGCTTCCAGGAGCGCATGGAATGGTTTGATCATTTCTCAACAGGCCCTGGGACACGATCCGAATGTTGGCCGCCGCTTGTATCCATTGATGATAGAATCCGGATTTGAAATTGAAGAGGTCTCACCCCGGCCTGTTTATGCCGATCAGTCCCATCCCGGATTGCTTGACGGAGTTGTGAATCAGATCATCACCCCCATGGTAAATTCCGCAGAACAACATGTGCTGGAAGAGAAATTGGTGAATCCTGACCAATGGAAGCAAGGTTTGCAGGATATCAGTAACGTGGCATCGGTAAAGGATGGATCGTTCTTTTATACCTGGTTTAAGGGGGTAGGAAGAAAAGTATAGTTCATTCCTTACGAATTCAAGTATTCCTCACATCTATCATGGATTTTAATATGTTCGTAAAAAAAAGCACAGGTTTTTGGCTGACAGATTGAGTTTTAGTGATTATGGGATATATTTAATTACGCAATTAAAAATTATTATAATTTATAGCTATGAGAAACCTTGTGAAAGTTATTTTGCTGGTTATTTTGGCTGCAGGTCTCTCCTCCTGTGAAAAAATCAAAGGCTTATTTGATGTAGAATTTGATACCACCCTCAGCGGAGACCTGGAAATTGACATCCAGGAGTCGGCCGCGAAATCTACGGCCGATTATACGTTTGATACATATGCCACAATTAATATGTTTGATGATGAAGATATCGCTGAATATGATGAGAACATCAAGCAGATTACTGTGAGTGGTGTTGTAGCCGAAGTGATCTATGTGAATAAGGAAAATGTAGTATTTAAAAGCGGTACTGTTTTATCAATATCTGACAATAATAACCTTGTGAAATGGACCATGGAGGGTGATTGGTCCATTGTGGAAGGTACCAAACTCAAACTTGAGGGTCTCGGTGATATCTATGAAGCAGTTGAAGATATTTTGAATAAAAAGGGACAATTTGAGGTTGGAGCGAAGGGGGAATGCTCGGAAACTGGTGTTTCCATCGTCCTTAGGATCGGGATTGATATTAAGGTGATTGCCAATCCGATTTAGGTATCATGAAAAAACCGATAAGAAGAATTCTGTGGCTACTCCTGATAGCCCTGCTGATTTTTGTGGTGTGGTATGCATGGCCGCGTGCGCCCATCATCACTGCTTTTGCGGCAAAGGGCATGTGCTCAAGCGTTTTCCTGGCTGATAAAACACCCGAAAGGGTCCATGAGGAGGATCTCTCCTTTTTTCCCATCAGTCTGGCAAAATGTAAGGTGGACTATGATGAAAAGTCGGTTACTTCAACAGTACTCGGACTGGCCAGGAGAAAAGCTGTATTCAGGGAAGGATTGGGCGCTGTATTGGTTCTGGAGAAACCCGAAGAGGAGCTTAGGTTAGAGACTTTTAAGATACCGGATCCTGGTTACAGTCAGGATACCATCCCCTGGCCCATGGGGGATGTTCAGGCTGACTCTTTGCCCGAAGGGGTGGACTATGCCAGGCTGACAGAAGTTCTTGAATGAAGCCATTGATGCCCCGGGAGATGAGCCATTAAAAAAGACACTGGGTGTGGCAGTGGTATACAACAACATGCTTATCGGTGAGAATTACATGGACGGCTATGATGCATGGACAAAATTCCATGGCTGGTCCATGACCAAAAGTGTGACAGGGGCCATGGCGGGATTGTTGGTTATGGATGGCTGGATGGATATTAAAGCCCCTGTGGATATCCCGCAGTGGTCCGGTGACGATCGCAGGAATATCACCCCTGAAAACATCCTGCACCTGAGCAGCGGACTTGATTGGGTTGAGAACTATTTTACCATCTCCGATGCTACCATCATGCTCATGCAAAGTGACGATATGTTTTCCTCTATAGTGGATTGTAAGCTAGCCCATACACCCGGGAGTTACTGGAACTACTCCTCCGGGGATGTTAACCTGCTTTCCGGCCTGATCAGGAAGTCCATTGGTAATGATGACGCATATCATGGATATCCCTACAGCCATCTTGTTTCACCGCATTGGTATGCTAAATACGGTGGTTGAAACCGATGCAAGTGGATTGTTAGTAGCCTCTTCCTTCAGCTATGGGTCCACCAGGGACTGGGCCCGTTTTGGACTGCTCTTCCTGAACAACGGGATTTTCGCCGGTGATACGGTGCTTGCTCCGGAATGGGTGGATTATATGAGAACCCCAGCGCCATCATCAGATGGTAAATATGCGGCTACATTCTGGCTTAAAGAACCCAGCATTGAGAATGCATTGACAGATGTTCCTGATGATGTATATTTCGCCGATGGATTTTTGGGACAACGCGTCTATATCATCCCCTCCAGACAACTGGTAGTGGTGCGAATGGGATATAGCATGAAGGATTTTAGTGTGAATGATTTTCTGAGAGAGATTATTTCAACGCTTCCCGGGTAAACCAGGGATTCACTGATTGGGAGATACAGAATATTTGAGCCTCTCAGGGGACTCGAACCCCCGACCTGTTCATTACGAATGAACTGCTCTACCAGCTGAGCTAAAGAGGCTTGGTAATTGCAAGGGCAAAGATAAAAGTTAAAAATCAATTACGATAGCTATCAACCTTAGGGGAAATTTGCAAATCGATATATTCCATTCAATTTTACTGAATAAGTCGACATAAAGATTTTATTAACATAGTCTGTATATTCCGCAGAAGGTAATTTATTTACTTTGCACCATCACCATAAAATCTAACCATGAAACTTCCAAAAACCTATTACAATCCAATATCTCTCCTTGGGAGCATTATATCGAGTGTATGTGGTCTGATCATCGTGTTTTTCATGATCGCCAACAGACTGTTCGATATCGGGGGATCGGTCTATATAGGAATCTTCATTTATATCGTGCTGCCTGTGTTCCTCATTATTGGACTTATTCTGATCCCCATCGGAATGTCCAGGAGGTCAAAGAGAATCAAACGAGAAGGAGAGGAAAGTACTGAATTGTGGATTAAAATAGATCTTAAGGGATTCGAGGCACTGGAATGCCATAGCCATTTTTATTGGCGTAACCATTCTTTTTCTTTTATTGACCGGGATAGGAAGCTATAAGGCCTTTCATTACACAGAATCAAATGAATTTTGCGGAACACTCTGTCACAGTGTGATGGAGCCAGAATACGCAGCATATCAGGAATCGGCTCACTCCAGGGTGACCTGTGTAGAGTGCCATGTGGGCGAAGGAGCAGACTGGTATGTGAAGAGTAAACTTTCAGGTTTGTACCAGGTATATTCCGTACTTTTTAATAAGTATCCCACACCCATTGAAACACCTATTCATAGCCTGAGGCCTGCCCGCGAAACCTGTGAAGAATGCCATTGGCCTGAAAAGTTTTATTCCTATCGGCTGAGAAATGAGAAAAACTTTCTGGCAGATTCTGCAAATACGGAATGGAATATCCAGCTAAAAATGAAAATTGGTTCAGAACATAGTGCACAGGGATTGGTTGAAGGCATCCACTGGCATGTGAACACGGATGTTAAGATAGAATATGTTGCATCCTCTGAGAAAGAGAGAGTTTTTACCCTGGGTAAGGTATATCAATCAGGCCACAGGAGATACAGTGATCTACCAGGATATCTATGAAACACTGGATCAGGAGGCGATGGATACTCTGGAGCTCAGGGAGATGGATTGCCTGGATTGCCACAACCGGCCTTCACACCAATTTCTTCCCCCTCAGAAGTTTACAGATGATTTGATTGCATCCGGGAGCATTCCTGTTGAACTTCCTGAAGTAAAGTCTCTTGCCATGCAGGTTTTTAACAATACATTTAGTGACCGCGACAGTGGCAGGATGATAATCAAAGAGAGTGTTATGGATTTTTACAATTCAAACTATCCTGCAATTTGCAGAATTGAATCAACCAATTGATCGATCAGGCCATTGAGGGTTTCCTGGCAGGTTATGCAAAGAATATATTTCCTGAGATGAAAGCCAACTGGGATGCATATCCCAATCATATTGGTCACAGTGAATTCAATGGATGCTTCAGATGTCACAACGGAAATCATGAAAGTGAGGATGGCCAGATCATATCAAGAGATTGTAATTTGTGTCACACAATCCTTGGGCAGGGGGATAATGAGACTTACGAAACCACTACCATTGATAATTCCCTCGAGTTTAAACATCCTGTGGATATTGATGAAGCATGGAAAGAGATGGCTTGTGCCGATTGTCACAGGTATCTTTACTAGGATTTCAATTTCATTTCTGAGGGATTTTTTCAATTGGCAATTCGTTTTGCCATGCCCTTGAAAATAAAAAAGTGAAAGGGCATGAGCATATACCAATACCATCTCCCCAATACACCTTTTGGCCGGTATGTGGCTACCTGTCGGAGCGTATAATCCTTTATGGAAAACTCTAGCCAGGCCTCTCCCGGCAATTTCATTTCTGCGTAAAGGAGAAGCCTTTGCTTTTCTCTGATCTGCAAGCAAAACCCTCCAGAAATCCAGGGCATCACCGGCATGAATTTCATGGAGATTGGTGCGCCCCCTTCTGATCCCGATCCCTCCTGAAAGTTTATCTAAGAATCCCCTGATATTCCAGATCCAGGTTGCATAATACCATCCGGTTTCTCCTCCGATGGACCAGATCTTTTCCATCACTCCTTCAATATCTACAATATCTACTTCCTGGAAATCACGGTATACTCCAAACTGTGGAACCTGGACATAGTCATGAACATCTTTGTTTAGTCTTCCACTTATCAAAGAGTCCTTCCAGGTAGATACCACATCGTTCTGTTCCAGTCTGGTAAAAGCCATGCTTATGGCATTTTTATATGGTATCAGTTCAATTCCAAATTGTTGACTCAGGTTATTTTCCTTACCTATTACTTCCACTTTCATGCTGTCCACCAGGTTGGCTGCAAGTTTATAGGAGACAGCTGTTACAAAATAGAGCCAGTAAGCCGATAGTCGTTCTGTCATAAACGGGATTGGAATAATTCTTCTTTTCATTCCCCTTACCTCAGCATATTGAAGTAACATGTCCTTGTAAGTGAGTATATCAGGCCCCCCAATATCATACCTCTTGTTGTAGCACCTCTGGTCGAAAATAGTTAAGGAAAGGAATTCCATCACATTGCGGATGGCGATGGGATGAGATTTCGTTAAGGCCCATTTTGGAGCCAGCATAATGGGCATCTTTTCAACGAGATCCCGTATGATTTCAAATGATGCACTTCCGGATCCTACAATAATACCTGCCCTGAGCACCGTATAGTTATATTCTCCTTCCGCCAAGAATCTCTTCCACATTTTTCCTTGATTCCAGGTGTTTGGAGAGGTCATCCGAGTTCACAATACCACTGAGATATACCACATGTTGCACCTGGGTCATATTCATATATTCCCGGAAATTAATTGCAGCCCGGGCTTCCAGTTCAGTGAAATTTTTTATGGATTGAGACATGGAATGAATCAGGTAGAAGGCACCATCTATATCCTTTGGAAGTGAGGAAACATCAAGAGGTTTAAGAAAATCAACTTCTAAAAATTCTACTTTCTTAATAATTGATTCCGGAAGTGAGATGCGCTCCAGGTCCCGCACGCAACAAATTACTTCATAGTTCTTCTCAACCAGTCTACGGACCAATCGTTTCCCTATATAACCTGACGCTCCCGTTAACAGAACCTTCATGAAACTGATTCTTTGTCAATGGTTAACAAGAGAATGCAATGTTTGTTTAAATCTATAGTTAATCCTACTCAGGGAATCCGTCATCGATCCACTTTTGAAGCAGATTGATGTTGCATTCGGACAATGGCTGATTGGTTGGCATGTTTGAATAAGCTGATTCATACCTGACAGAACCCATCAGGCTGCCATCTCCTGCAAGTGTCACCAGATCTCCGTAGCCTGTTATAGCAATACCACCGCCAGGACTGCCGGCACTGTGACAGCCTGTGCAATAATTTTGCATCATGGGCCAGATGGTTGCTGTAAATGTAACATTGGTTGTATCACAGCCATCATTGCATTGATTATTCTTAGCTCCCTGCAGTATCCAATCTTTGATGAGCTGAATCTGGCCGTTATTGAACGATTCATTTGGAGGAGGAGGCATAACATCTTCATCATCGGTCAGGCTTTCGAAAAACTCACTGTCATTAGGATCACCAGGCTTAATTTTACCGGTGGTCATGATGGAGCTGTAGTCAGTAAGTATCACTCCATCCCTTGCTGAAGCCTTGTCGTGACATCCTGTGGTTCCGCATGAAGAGACCACCAGGGGAAGTATGGTATTCTGGAAATAGACGGTATCCGGATCACAATTTGAAATAATTTCATTGTCCGGGATTGAATCCACCGGAATGCTATCCTGATCGAGACCATCTATCCAGGTTCTGATCTTCTCAATGGAACAGCTATCAAGAGAGTTTCCTGGAGGCATTGAAGAAAATCCCGTTTCATTATCGATGGTCCCCATCAGCGATCCATCAGCCACAGACACGAGAACCCTGTCATAGTCTGAGTAATCATAACCGGCTGCAGCTGAATTGGCATTGTGACAGACTATACATTTTTCCTCCAAAATGAGCAAAACACTATTCTCATAAGTGATATCGAGCAGGTTGCATCCACCCGTATTGTCTTTTTCTAAGGCAGAGAGAAAATAATCCTCAAATTGATAATTGGTGCAGGAGTTTCCAAAAATAAATAAAGATAAGGAGATAAACATGAGGCATTTCCTGAGCATGATTTTCATGATTCTTTTATTAGCAATTGCGTGAATGAATTGCCGGGGGTATTTGTAGAACGGACCCGGTTGCATTCAGGTTGCATCCACCATGTTAAATCCTCGTTGAATAGAATCGGTATAAATAAATTAGGGATTCAAGGCTTCCAATTCAGTAAGTTTATCCCTGGCCATTATGGCAGGCTTGTAGTCAGGATCCGCTTCTTCCCATATTCCAAGCGCGATCCTCAAATGCTCCAGGGCTTTTTCTCTCTTTCCTGTCTCAGCATATACGAGTGCCATTTCATAATTTGACTTGGGTCCGAAAGGATGGATTGACAAGGTTTTTTGAATGTGCTCTTCAGCTTTTTTATATTCCTGAATGTTTCTGTAACAACGTCCGATTTGCACATTAATATTGGAGCTGACAGGATCAAGTTCCAGTTGTTTCAGGTAACTCTCAATGGCCGGTTCATATTCCTCCTTTAATTCATGTATCTTACCCTGGGCTTCTAAATAGGTAGAACGTATGATTTCAAGCTGTAAAACCTCAATGGCCTCTCCAACCCCCTCCAGAGCCTTTTCCGCATTTTCTATTTCTTCAAGCTCAAGATAGATATCCAGATATAACATCGGAAGCAATTTATCCATAGGAGGAGCCATCTGAGCCTCTGTTTCATGAAGGATCTTAAAAGCGGTTTCATTTCTGCCAGCACTGATATATTTTCCCAGGGATTCTGACTTCTCATCAAGAACCATTAAAGGAGCGGCATATTTCTCAAGTTCTGTAAATTTCAGCTCCATATATTCGATTGATTTTTGAACCTGCCCTCTTACCTGGCAATAACTCTCAAGGCTGGAGTATACCTTAGTGTGATCTTCAGGAGTCTTGCACATTGCCAATGCATCATTATATTGGTTCAGGGCCTCATTAAAATTTCCAAGTTCAGATTCGATTTTTGCCAGGGAAAGAAGAATGGAAAGATCATCATGTTCAATGAGCAGCGCTTTGCTATAATATGATTTCGCCTCTTGATAGTTACCTGTCATCCTGTTTAAGTCTCCAATTTCAATATAGGCCCTAAGGCTATTGGGAAATTTATCCAGGTACTTTTGATAATAATTCTGAGCATTGTCAAAATCACCTTTGGATCTGTACAAATCGCCAATTTGAAGAATCAGATCATATTGTTTCGGGTCAAGGCTCAGGATCTTTTTATATTCACTCAGGGCATCGTCTTTTTTATCTCTTACCCTGTACAACAAAGCCAGAACGGCATGACCCTGCAAGTCATCCGGATACAATTCAACCCAGTTCTTTGCCACATCCAAAGCCATGGTGCGATCCTGTTTAACCATACTGTAATAATCGTGCTTGACAGCGAACTGTAATCTCTCCGGGATTTTGTAGAGTAGATCCATCAATGGTTCGAAAGCTTGCAGGAATTTCTCGCTTTGATTGCCAAATAAATAGAGGGAATAAAGATTCAGATAGCCAAATGCAAATGTTTTATCTTCCTGGACAGATTTTTCGAGGAGTTCAATTCCACCCTGCCAGTCATCATTCAGCAAAACCGCATCGATCCCCGCGAAAAAGTATTGCAAAGCAGGAATTGATGTGGACATGATCTCTGAGACAGGTAGATCTTCAGTATTATCTAAATGTTGTAGTGGAATCTCCAGGTCCTTTTTTAATTGAAGCGTGATTTCATCTACCAGGGCGAGGATGTCACTTCCGGTAAATGTGCTCTCTGAGAGTATTTTAACGGTTTTTCTGTCGTAAAGTGAAATGTCTATGATGAGTTGATCCTCCTGCACCTTAATTGTACCCTCAGTGAAATAATCCTTGTGGCGCTCACCTGCTATTTTTTTCTTTAAGGTCAGGGGAACCCTTTCCTCAGGTTGTATTCCAGCATCGGCAATATTCTGAGCCAGATCATAAGCGGATATGATATCGAGATACATATCCTGTGATAAATCATAATTTACCATTACGGGAATTGCGCGACGCAACCAATCATTTGAGTTGTCACCCGTTTCATTCTCAAAAGCGAACAGTGCAACTTTTTTCCGAAACTCACTCTTGGGTACCACTCTTTCAATTTGTTCCCCGTTTTCATCAATCACAGTAACGGTAGTTGTAGTAGCTCCAAGTTCCCTGCCCTGGAAAATGAAGAAAAGCAGTGCAATAGTGATGATGAGATTTATGGGGACACCAACTTTCTCTACCCTGGTCCATCGATCACGTCCCGGTTTTCCGTGAAAATAAGCAATCAAGCACAACAGTCGGGATCATTGATGCCAGGGCTACCATCCCAAACTCTACTATGTAGGGAGATAAGGGGTAACGATTTACCAGCCAGTCCATGAATTCTATGATGACCCAACTTGCAGCCAGATAGCCACCAAGAAACTGGGGAACCCGTCTGATAAGAAGCTCCTTAAAAAATGACCTTCGTTCCTGCTGATCGGACATCTATAACCTTCATTGTTTTATGCAATATACTACCTTTATACTAAATCTTTCAATTGAGTTCAATGAATCAACCACCGTCTCATATGAGGTTGAAAATGTCTTGAAACAAGAAAAACCTGAAATTAAGTATTTAAACATGGCCAGAGAGAAACCAGAAGAGATGAGTGCTGAAAAACTCAAGAAACAACGTTCGAGTAATCTATCCTCGGCAATAATCGCCCTTATTGCAGCTCCAATAAGTTTAGTCTATTACTCCCTGAATACGGGGAAGAATCAATTTCTTATTGCCGGATTGGCCTTTGTGCTTCTTGCAGCGCTATCCTTGTACCGTACCATTCAGATTACAAAGGAGCAGAAGAAGCGAGAGAAGAAATAGGGAGTAGATGAAGCGGATAGGATTTTCCCAATGTCCTTGTCTGTTATGTGCCAGTCCAGATGCATCCATTCTGGAATGATTAATTATCTTAGTGTTTTGCAGATCATTGAATAGATTGTGATCTGAAAACAATATGTATGCTATTATGAAGAAATACCTTTCCTGTATTATCCTGTTGGTGCTTGTATCATTCCTATCCAGTGCTCAGAGTAGCAGTCTTCTGATTCTGGGTGACATGCATTATGATCTTTTGGGCGATCATGATATGGAATGGCTCAGCACCAAAACCGATGACCTGAGGCAAGTCACCGAGGAATATACCGTGTATACTGAAAAATACTGGAATGATTTTATGGAAGTGTTGCATCAAAAAGTTCAAACCTTTCAACCTGCTGTGAGGGCAGTAATTCAACTGGGTGATTTATCAGAAGGGTTGGCGGGCTCGGAGGAGAAGGCCAGACAGATGGCCTATCATACCATGAAAGCAATTGATGATGCACAAATACCTGTTCCCTGGATCATTGCAAAGGGCAACCACGATATTACTGGACCAGGCGCTGCGGAAGCATTCCAGGAGTTTTATGTTCCCATGTTCAGAAAACAGACTGGTAATCAAGAGATTACTAGTGCAAGTTATTCCTATAGATATGACAATGTTCAGATTACCTGCATTGATCCCTGGGATAAAGAAACCGACATGCCTGCTTTTCTTGACAGGGAACTTTCAGCATCTGATGCCAAATTTAAATTTGTGGCTGTTCATGAACCCGTTATCCCGGTGACCGAAAGATGCTGGCATATCTTAAGAAGAGATCCCGAACAACGTGAAAAATTACTGGAAGTCATTGCCCGGCACAAAGCGATTGTTTTATGTGGACATTTGCATCGTTATTCTGTTGTGAGCAGAAATACACCATATGGGCCCGTTGTCCAGGTGATGGCCATCAGTGTAGTCAAAGACAGAAATTATACAAAGCCATCGTACCTGATTACTGAATATGGTCCCTCGTTGGCCGAAAACATGCCACAATGGCAACCGGAAACTTTGGCAGCGAGAAAAGAGATTTTGACCGAAGAGGCCAAATATGTTTCATTTTACAAACAAACCGACCTGCCGGGATACGCAATCATTAAAGTCGATGGTGAAAAAGAAAGCATACAACTGGAGTATTACGCTGCCTTCGGAATAGAACCCTATGACGAGATTGACCTGACAGAACTCTTGAACCAGTAAATCACTCTGGCCTGACTCCCACTACAAATGCTTCCCTCGGATTTATTACGAGAAGTTGATTGATATCCTCATCAGAAAACCCGTTCTCTTTGAGTGCCGGAACAAGGTGGGTCATTACAGCGTCATAACCCTTAAGATTCCCGTCCCGGTTATAAGAATTGCCATCATGTGAGAGCAGTACTTTGTGAAGCAGCTCTTTTTCCCTGAATAATTTAAGTCTTGAGACATAATCTTCCGCCTCTTCCGCTTTGAACTTGTCCAGAGATATCCATCCACCTTTCATGGCTACTTTGATCAGGTAATCAACATCCTCCACCCTACTTGCATGCACCCAAACCCAGGCAGAGGGACTCACATCATACTCGTTCAGTAATTCGAGCTGCTTTTCAGCGGCCTCTAAATTATTTTCTGTATGAACCACCATGGTCAGACCTGTGCTTAAATGGGTAAGAATCCCTGCGGTAAAAAGCTTTGTATCTATTTCCGAGACTCCCTGGTCAAATGCCAGTTTAATGAAGCCGGGTTTGATGCCAGTTTCATCGATGCCGTTTTCAAATTCATCGATCCACAGTTTTGCGATATCTTCAATGCTTGATTCAAAGGCAAATTCAGGAACATATTTATCATTGGCTGCCCCATAGTATCCTGTATTCGTAATGATTTCAACTCCAGAAGCATCCGAAATCTCCTTTAATAAACTTACATTCCTGCCAAAATAAGCTGTTGTACAATCGAATATGGTATTAACCCCCAGGGACTTTACCTCTTTCAGGTATGGTATCACCTGCAAGAAAAGAGAATCTTTGTCATAGTCTGGAATATACGCAGACGCTAGTCCAAACCTCGACATCACATGTTCATGAGTGAGTGCAACACCAAGCTTGCTTATATCCATTTTCCCTTGTACAGAATAGATATAATCCTCCTGATCCGTAGTGTTTTTCTGTTGAGTTTGGCAGGAGACCAGAAATAAAAGGATGCTCCCAAATATTAATATTTCTTTCATGATGGTTTAATTGATTGATAATTGAATCGATTTTCCGGTTGCAAACATATTTACAATTCCCCGGATTTCAAATTAGAATTAAACCAATGTCCGGTTTCCTCAACCAATTACACCAAATTGTGCCAGTATCTCAATGATTATAAATGCAACAAACAGGGATCCGGCAATAATCATTACCCACCTCCTGGTTTGTAATTGTTTTGTACGAGATCTGGCAATGGAGGATAAATGTGACTCAATCTGATTCAGCCGTTCTTCAATGTTATTATTTTCTTCTTGTTCCATTGAAATGTCATTTAGATGTAAACCAAGGATCCTACTCGTGAACATCATCGAGTTACTGTTTCTTATTTCAAGTAAATCAACTTCGAGGATTTCACTAATGCTCTTTAATGAATAGAAACTGGGTTCAACCTCGTCTTTCTCGATTCTCTGAACGGTTCTCACAGAAATATTCGCATGCTCAGATAAATCCAATTGGGTTAATCCCTTCTGTTTTCTCACCTCTTTTATAATGATGCCAATGTTCATAACACGCTCGAAAGCAAATTTAAACCGGAATTTCCTTTTATAAAACGACATTTACGCGACATCTTATCTCAGAAATCTATGCCTTTCGTTTTCAATTTTCCAATTAGAATCCTGGGGTCTAATATGTGAAAAACAAGGTACAAAAAACCCCGTGCTCATCAGCACAGGGTTCTTATGATAGTTGAGTAAATCTAAGCGGAATGCAAAATACTCAGGTAGATAATTTTTAAACTGATTTTGGTGAAGGTATGTCGAATTCAGGGTTGCGCGGATCCCTAAGCAATTTATTAGCTTCGACAGAATGCTCCCCTATAAACTGTTCCGCTTCACCATCAAATTCCAGCCAGGGTCCAACCACATATTCAGCTTTGTCTTCCGGTACACCCATGCCGTCGCGGGCAATGGCGTGCACTTTCATGTATTCTTCATAGGCTACCGAATTGTCGCCAAACTTACCTGCTTTGGCATTGAAAGGCACTTTTTTACCCAGCCGGTATGAGTTATTCATCAGGTGGCCAAGTGCACAGCTAAAATGGGCATCATACATATTGCCATTGGCCATTGATGGGTCATTGGCACGGCATGCAGCAACGAAACTTCCATAGGCGCCACCCGGTCTGATCTCGACTTCTTTGATGGGTACATCCCTGGGTTGACTGCCGTTGTGAGAGATATATTCTCCGCCACTAAGCCTGCCACCGTCCTCAAAATAGAACCGGTTTGTTACTTCTCTTTCGTATCCTTCATAGTTAACATTCCTGACATTGAAGAAAACTTGCTGCCCGTTTGCAAATTCAGCAAGAGCAAACATGGTATTGGGTGTTTCGCCCTGATCTTCCCATGAGAACCTTCCTCCGATGGCCATCACCCGAACAGGATGTGTGTTTTCAACCTCAGGATCAAGTGCCCAGTAAGCCACATCAAGCTGATGGGTTCCCTGGTTGTTCAATTCTCCATTTCCTACTCCCCAGAACCAATGCCAGTTATAATGGACCAGATTTTTATGGTATTTATCAATAACTGCCGGTCCTTTCCATAGGTTCCAGTCTAGGTTGTTAGGAGGTGTTGAGGCTGATTCAAAACCAATACCTTCACGTGGTTTGCAGGCAAATCCATGCGAAACCACCATTTTGCCATACTTTCCAGAGCGAACATCAGAAACCTGTCTTGCCCAGTCGGGATCACTTCGTCGCTGGGTGCCATGCTGAACAACTATTCCATATTTTTCTGCTGCTGCCAGCGCTACCCGCCCCTCATAAATATCATGGCTTGCAGGTTTCTCAACGTAAATATGCTTCTTCGCCTGTGCTGCCCAGATTACCATATGTGAATGCCAGCTATTGGGAGTGGCAACACTAATGGCATCAATATCTTTCATGTCAAGAACTTTGCGTACGTCAGTCACACCCTTTACATTGGAACTAATGCCTTCTTCTTTTTCACGCAACTGATTTACACGAGTCTCAAGTATTTGGCTGTCGGGATCGACAAGATAGGCGATCTCCACATTTTCCTGTCCGCCAAATCCATTGATATGACTTTTACCGCGTCCATTTACTCCGCATACAGCAATCCGGAAACGATCATTGGCTCCAATAATTGAAGCATAAGATTTAGGACTGAATCCCATTCCTCCAATCGTTATACCTGCTGTGCCCAGAGCACTTTTTTTAATAAAATCTCTTCTGTCGCTCATGTCTTTTGATTTTATGATCTCTCTTACAAGAGGAGTCAATTTTAGTTTTAAAGTGAGAGGCTTAAATTAACAATAAATGGGTAGAAAAGCAATTAATAGACTATTGCCAGTCAGCTCGACCGTAGCTCTGTAATAATTCTCTTGAAACCCAGGTTATTCGTCAGCTTCAACCTTCTTATTCAATATCCAATCTTTATAATACGAATAGAAAATTAGAAGAAGACCCGAGCAAAGCAGTGGAGTTAGTAACAATAGTACATTAAGGTCTTTGATCCCCCAAATGATATAGGCCAGAATTGTACAAGCAATCACCAGGAAAGCACCAATTTTACTTTTATACCATGATATAATGATTGAGACAGCAACAAATACTAGGCTCAGAAGAAAGATATATAACATAAAATCCTCTCTGAGATTAGAATCAATGTCCGGATCAATTAATTCAGTAAGTAAATTTCCTCCAACAAAGAGGAGTAATGCTATGATTGTGATGCTTCCTATTACCTGGGCTACCCAGAAAACAATCCTGGAATTTCGATGGTGCTTTTTTACAATCTCACTGGTCTCCATGATGACTGAGTTTTGGATAATATCCATCAAGTTAAGACAACAATAATAAATCCATTTCCTATTTGGGGAAATTCATTTTTTGCAGGATACTAATGATCCGTGGTTCATTTATGAATTTTTTGAAGCCTGGATCAACTCCAAGGTAGACAAGCCCTTTCTCTTTCGCTTCAAAGGACCTTTCGAGCCACAAACAGACTTCTTCAGCCTCATCTCCATACGCATGGGCTAAAGCAATATAATAATTATAATCTTGATAGTTGTTCTCATCAATATTGTCACATTGCTTTTCTGCCAGATCTTTTTTGCCGGATTTAAAGTATGCAGCAGCCAGGCCAAAGCTATGAGCCATATCGTTATTTTCATAACTTGGCTCATTAAATATTCTCTCGGTTTTACCTTCCTCAAGGAGAAGCTGGTAATACAATTCTGCATCGTTGAAGAAATATCCCAATTTGTCTTTTTTTATGATGTTTGTCCATGTTATTTCATATTGTCCGGCATAGAAATGTGCTCTGATCAAATACTGTAGTGCAGTATGAATTTATAGGATCATCTTCCAATGCCTGATTACAAAATGAAATACTCTCGTCATGTCTGCCCAGTATGGTATAAAACCGTCCGGCATTTCTCAGGACATAGGGATGGTCCGGATCTATTTTCAGGGCAAGATCAATTTTCTTCTTAGCTTCTTCAAATTCATATTCATTGCCAAGTATTTCAGCCAGGTTAACAATGGCTACACCTGAGCCAGGATCTAATTCCAGGGCTTTTTCTGCAGCCAGCTTGGCTTTTTGAAATGATGGTGAGGCTGCTGTTCTCGATTGTCTCCAATATAGCATGGAAAGGTAGGTCCATGGCAGGGCAAAACTGGAATCAAGCCTGATGGATTCTTTAAACCAAAAGATTGCTTTTTCATTTAAACTGTTCAGATTTTCTTCGTATAAGCTTTTGCCTCTCAGGTAATAATCATACGCTTCAGGATTCACAGTGGGCGCTGCATCAATTTTCCTGATTTCTTCAGGCGTAAGTACTGCCTTTAATTTATCAGCAACTTGTAAAGCTATATCATCCTGGATTTTAAATATATCCTTCCATTTACCGGAAAATTCATTTGCCCATATATGATCATCATTTGCTGCTTGAATCACCTGGACATGAATATTGACATCATCATTCTGGCGTTCAATTGTACCTTCAATAATAAAATTGGCTCCAAGCTCCCTTCCAATATCTGGAATTGAAGGTATATCTGCACCTTTGTATCGGGAGGAAGTTGTATAAGAGATCACATGAAAATCCTGAACCTTAAATAACTCTGTAATAATCTCATTTGCGATGGCATTACCCAGGTGAGCGTTTTCTTCCCCAACACTCCAATTCTCAAAAGGTAATACTGCAATGGATTTCTTCAGCTTTGAAAAATCTGAAGATTGATTGATATTACTGACTACGTAGAACAATACAAATGAGACAAGTACGAGAACGCTAATAAAAGTTGCAACCTTCCACCCTACTGGAGTAGTATTCTTTTTTTCACTTTTAACCTGAGATGCAGGTAAGGTTTTTCGAATGCCTTCAGGTGTAATATCGTACACCCATGATAGTGTGACCGAAATAATAAAACCAATAGACAGAAGGACGATTACAAAGGATAAAGTCCAGTCTGGCAATCGCAATGGTTCAGCAACAATATCAACTAATTCAAGAAGGACAAATGCGGTTGCAGCATAAACAGTGATCACCCGAACAACCTTTCTGCGTTTTAATTCCTGCCAGAAGTTGGATGAATTGTTTGATTTATCAGGCATGAGGGTTGATTAGGATATATAAATATAAATCAACTGCTTGTAATTAGAAAGATAAATGCTGAACTTTAATCCTAAATCCATCCATTATGAAATCAGCTATTTCTATCAGAACACTTATAGGGATAACAGCATTACTCTTTTCCATACTGACCTGTTATGGAAGAGATGATCCATCTGATATGTTGGTGGGAATATGGACAAAAACTTTTAGTGAAAGAACAGTTACGTTTACTTTGACATCTGATAAAAAATTTCAGGTGGAGTTTGTTGCTGATGAAGAGATAGACGTATGGGGCAGTTATGTTATCTCCGGAACTCAAATCACTTTTAATGATGAAGGTGGGGAATATGGTTCAGATGAAGCCGGTGTATATAAATTTCAGGTTAGTGATACGTCTGTAAAATTTACTCAAGTCGACGATCCTGTATTTGGTAGAAGTCTTTTAATGGAGGGTAGTTGGTCAAGAGCCAGTGATGTCAAATAGAAATTGATTCAGTTCAGATCTTCAGTAACAAATGGGCTCGAACCCCCTACCTGTTCATTAAGAATAACTGCTCTGCCACAGCTTAGCAAAAGAGGCAATATTTTAATATACCCTTACCATGACTACTCCATGTGCAGGGACTTCAGCTGAGTATGATCCATCAAAATTGCCCATTTCCTTCTTTTGCCAGAGATCACGGACATTCAATTTCATATCCTGAAGCATTCCCACTTCAAACCACTCAAAGCTTATTTGCTCTTCAGTTTCGGATCGATTAAAGAGCAATACTGCGCGACTGCCATCTTGCAATTCTTTACTCCAGACCTCAAAGTCTCCATCATCACGGACTTTTCTTCCTTGCCTTCCAAGGGGATCCTGGTTAACGGCAATCACTTCTCTGTTGGTAATAATCTCAAGCACCTCTTCTGACAAACTTCTGATATCATTTCCAAGCATCAAAGGGGCAGAAAGAATACACCAGAGGCTAAAGTGAGCAACATTTTCATCGAAGGTCAATTCTCCATTTCCCACCTCAAGCATATCCGGATCATTCCAGTGTCCGGGTCCCGCATAACTTTCCAGACCAACCTGCTGATCAAGGATCTTTGTAAATCCGATAAAGTTTTCGATCTGTACCCCATTTGAATGGGTTTGTTGTCCACAGTCCCAGCAAGGACGGATATCAAAGGTTGTACGCCACAGATGCCCTACCTCGGGGGCCCAGGTCCAGGGTTGGGAGGTGCCCCATTCACAGATACTGAACACCACGGGGCGACCGGCATTAACCAGGGCATTTTTCATGAGCTTATAACTATCAGGGGCATTTTGGTTCCCGGTATAGCACCAGTCATATTTCAGGTAATCAATCCCCCAGCTTGCGTAGGTTCTGGCATCCTGGTATTCATGACCAAGGCTGCCGGGGAATTTTCCGCAAGTCATGTATCCGGCATCGGAATAGATCCCTATCTTCAATCCCTGAGAATGGATATAGTCAGCTGTCGCTTTTATCCCGGAGGGAAATTTTTCCTGATTAACAAGAATGTTCCCGTTTATATCCCGGTCAACTTGCCAACCATCGTCGATGACAATGTATTGATAACCTGCTTCTTTTAATCCTTTTTCAATAAATGCATCTGCAATCTCCCGGACCAGTTCTTCGTGGATATTCAGTCGGAAGGTGTTCCAACTGTTCCATCCCATGGGAGGAGTTTTGGCCAGATCGTCAAAACCTGGTTGAGCATAAATAATCAATGAAGTAAAAGCAAACAAGACGAATATTGTAGCAGACTTTTTCATAGTTTAAGGTTTAAATCAGTAAATGAAAAATCAAAGCAACAAGGAATAAGGCCCAAAATCCTTGAACACAATCCAACCGTTTCCTCTAAGGGTGCCAGATGTGAAATTAAAGAAAAAAATCTTGTGTGAGTGATCATTGATCCCGGATGCAGTGAATAGAAAGAACAATTGATCTGTCAAGACAATGTCCTTGATTAGTTGGCACAGGTTTATTTTTTGCTTATTTAAAACTCGAAAAAAAGCCATAATGATGAAGACAACTCTTCTCTTTATTGAATTCCAATTTGAGGAAGTCCATTAACTTTTACAATGCCAGTTCAAGTAATAGTTACATCAACGATTTGAAATTGTACTTCGGTTTTACGAGGAGGGGATTGGAATTGGTCTAAGATTTTGACAACCTCTAAAAACTTGGGCTATAAAGCTTACAAATCTTTTCTTGTGTAATACCATAGTCATAGAAATATGTAAATTGCATTTGATTATTAACTTTTATCAGATCAGTTTAAAATCACTTTTATGAAAGCCAGACTAATTATCCTTTTGATTGCACTATCATGTTTCTCCTGCAAAAATTCAGAACAAAAACCGCAAAGCCTTTTCAACGGGTCAGATTTATCGGGATGGCATGTCGATGTTCCTGCCATGGATTCAAATCCTGACACCCTCAATCCTTTCATCGTGCGGGATGGAATGCTGGTAAGCCTGGGGACACCTGGGGGACATTTAATTACCGACGATGAATTTCAGAATTACCGCTTGATTGTTGAATACCGGTTTGCAGGAACACCCGGAAATTGTGGTGTATTGATCCATGCAAGTACACCTCGTGCACTTTACGGGATGTTCCCAAAATCCATGGAGGTGCAAATGCTACATAATAATGCAGGCGATTTCTGGTGTATTGTTGAAGATATTACGGTGCCCGATATGGAAACCAGACGTGGTCCGGAAGAAAACTGGGGCATAACCGAAGGGAAAGGCCGCAATATTAAAAACCTGACAGACGATTCTGAGAAGCCGGTTGGTGAATGGAATACCATGGTTATTGAAGTTGTTGGAAACGAGATAAAGGTGTGGTTAAACGGAGATTTAGTTAACCATGGTTTTAATTGTACAGCCGACAAGGGGCAGATCGCTTTACAGGCAGAGGGTTCAGAAGTTGAGTTCAGAAAGGTTGAATTGAAATCGATTACAGAAATTACAGGGGATTAGGAAAAGAGGAGTGATTCTGAAGCATAGTTTCCAACTCAGGAAGAATCTGTAGGCTTTTCCAGCGGCATTTGCTCCACGGCCAGCTCCCCCTCTCAGGCAGCCTCATCAGCCATTCCAAGTCTTGCTTTGATGTTATTATAGGTTATAACCTTATTCTTCATTGGAATTCTTGTTCGATTTTATCCTCCAATATATCATTGAGGTTATGTAAGTTGAATCAAATCAGCTTGAAATTTAGTCCGTTACCTGTTCCATGGTCGTGGTACTGATCCCAAGCTTGTTTTTTTGGCGAAAGAGATCAGTATCTGCTGGTTTAAAATCATATGTATTCTTTACCGCCCCTAATTATTAACCAAATTGCCAGTCCTAATTCTCCAAGTGCCATAGGAATCGCTAAAATTGTTGCCAAATTGGTTGTAATATCTGATTGGGCAAAGGTTAATTTTAAAAGGTGAACAACTATGTAGGATATTCCAGCAAATAATGTCAGATACCATAAAATCTTTGGTATTTGTTTATGAAGCTTCATTAATACCCCGACTAAAAAAATATGGGCTCCAAAAATTATCAATCCTGCATTCCAGATTGATTGAAACAGTTGAAAATTGTTGATTAATAATTCGTTACTTGTTTCAGACAAACCAAGGTTCTTGACTAGAAAGTAGGCTGCAATTCCAAATACTATCGTATATATGATTCTAATAAATGTTGATATCAGTGAGATGTCTTTATTGTCATTTTTGAAATAGTGATACAATGTATAAGATACCAGCAAATCCAAAATTATGATGAGCAATATCCCCAATAACATATATTTATATAATCCTTCGTTATGAAGCAAGTTGTCCTTGATGGAACCGATGTGCTCAGGGTTATATATTTCCGGGAAGGCATATCCTAACGAAAATCCCGCAATCAATGCCATTAAAATTAATGACCACCCTGTAATTTTCGCTAAATCTCTTTTGTTCATCTATTTGGTATTTTCAATCATTGTATCGATTCGTATGTCTCTATCCGCCGCTATCACTGGTCTATGACCTGGTGGGTTCTAATTGCCCTTATAAGGGCATATCAGAAATAACAACCAGCCTTTTTGTTTGTTTCATTCCAGACCCAAATGACTGAAATCATCTGTGACAACCGAGTGAAAAAATAAGCCCCAGCCGTTTGGCTGAGGCCCAAAATTGAACTCAAGAGAATCTTTAGATTATCCTATTTGTGATATCCATTCAATTCTCTTTCAGCATAGAACCAATTATCCTGTTCAGTAGAAGAAGAATTGTCATTCTTAAGATAGATCTCAAATGCCCTGTTGCGAATGTCCTCCTCTGAAATTTTCTTTTTCGTGACTTTAGACTTCGAGGTCATGGCATCTTTACTTTTTTTTGTTTTACTAATTGTGTTTCCCATAATTTTATTTATTTACTAAAAACAAACGATAGAGTAATTGTTTTGTAAGATACGCATTTGTAACCCGGTAATCATCTCATAAATCACTTATTTTAAATTATTTACAATAAGATTATAAGGTTTCGAATCGGGGCGTACTTTGCAGGAGGTGTGGCAAAAAAACGTTGCAGTCGTGCGTTAACTAAATACAAGGAATAGCGGGGTTTTGGAGTGCCCTTCATTAACCTCCTCTTCCTTTTCCGCAGATGTACTTTCATACCATAATCTTTGGGTTAAATTAGGGGACAAAAGTGGCAATCTTCAGTTAATGGAGGATGTTGTGAACCATGATAAACAGAGAACAAAAACTTAAACTTGACATGCATTGTTCAAAGAACTAATTTTGATAAACAAATTGGTATTTAAATATTTAACCTCAGCTAAATCCAAACTAAAATGAAAAACATTTTTCCTATCTCATCAATTGTTAGCTTTATCTTTGTAGGTATAGCGATGTTAAGCTGCACAACTCAACCGCCCGTTGAACAAGAAGAGAAGAAATCTTTAGAAGGTGTTTGGGAACTTGTATCAGGTGAATGGACTATGCAAGATACTATTTATACGTTTCCAGGTGGGGATTTTAGAGGAATGAAATCTACCAAATACTTAGGCAAAACCAACTGGGCTAACGTTGGGCAGGATACTACAATGGATATGCATTGGGCTCACGCAGGGATTTATAGGGTGACTGATGATACCTATGTGGAGTATTTTGAAATTCATGAGAATATTAAGTCAATAGGAGATTCGGCTGTTTATAAGTACACATTTGATGGAGATAAATGGACCATATCATCTGATAGGTTGAAAGAAGAATGGAAAAGGATTGAATAAGTGCCTTGATCCCGTTTACAACAGATATTTTGACCCTCGATCGTCTACCAGACTTTTGCCTGAAGAGATATTCTCTAGAATCCATATGCAAAATGTAAACCAAAACTTAAATGAAATTCATTCGAGGCATAAGCATATTCAATCGCTGGACCAAGATGGAAACTATTTATGTCGAATTCATAAACTGCTTCAGCATGCAAAGCAAAACTCATTGTTGATCTCTCACGACCCGGGAACAGAACGCCTGGTGATAAACTCAGAACTAATGGGGAAATAGGTCTGTAAGTTCCGACTATACCTAGGGTTTTATGATCATGTTCACCGAATATATGTTCATATCCCAGACCCATTCCAAAGTCTGATTCCTCAAAGGTTCGGAGATAATGTACATGAAGTGCGTAGGCAAATTCTTTTTCACCGGGGAGGTAAACAATATAATTACCAACCCCGGCCTCATTCTGCGGATGATGTTGATGATGATTGTCTGGTTCATGGCTTTGAGCAATAACGCCTGTCCCAGAAATCAACAAAACCAATATCAAAAGTGAGTTAAATTTCATAGGCTTAATTTATCCATCCCGCCACAGCCTCAGGACTCAGGCCCGGCAAGTCTAGATTATTTTTCTTTTTGTACCCGTTAAGATCATTGGCCAGTTTACCTGGTTTTTCAACCTCTTTGAGCTTGGCAATCGTTTCAAATCCAAGTGCCTTCAGTGGCTCCACCCACTCCTCCGGCACCCCAAGTGCCAGGTAATCTTCCTTTTGACTTTCGACTTTCAACTTTTGACTTTTGACTTGAAGTCTCCGGCTTCATTTGCGGGAAACATGAGATGATCCTTTAGTAACTCAAATATAATGATTGAGTTGGAATATGGTTATCGGACGGACAGGGACAGGCCATAGACAAATCGTAGGATTTAGTGGCTCACTTTGGTCCGGAAATTGCACCTACACCCATCCCATCTTGTAAGCCAAACCAATGTAAGCTATCATCATTGTTAATACTATTCCAATAATAATCAAAACGGTTACCATAGTTTTATGTGCATGGATCGAAGCGGCTACATTTTGCTCAAGTGAATTACTACTCCTCATAATAGATCTTAGTTCTTTTGTTGTTTTACCCTTCAATCCATTAAATATACTGCTAAGAGATTGATCGCTTTTAAGTTTTTTACCCTTATTAAAGTAAAATAGAAAGTACAGCAATGATACTAGGAATAAAGGCGGCATTACTATACTAATTAAAGAGAGCAACATAATATTTTTTGCGTCCCTTGTCTTACGGCTGAGTTCTTTTTCCAAATTAACAGAAACTTGTTCCATATCTATTTTCCTTTGAAATTTTTATTGAGTTCCTTGACAAATTACAAAAAATAGCCCGCCATCAGTATAATAGACCAAGCATATTGCACGAGCCCAGGATGTGACTCTGAGATTTGTTCCCCAGGGAGCCTCGTTAGACAACTCTGCGATAACTTCAGGGACTTTCCAAAGAATAATAGGCTAGTATTTAGTGATTTGACTAGTGTTTCCTTATTCCCTAACTTGCATATAATCATTAAAATCCTCAACAATCATGAAACCGAAAGTGTTTTTCTCGTTAGTTATCCTGGCTTTCATCCTTCATTCCTGCAATTCTGAGAAAAAAGAAATCTTAGGAAATTGGACAGATCAAAAAATGGCTGAATCCTACACCTACTATGGGTTTAAAAGAGATGGCACCTATGTGGGTCTATTTTATGAATCGGTTTCTACTAAGGGCAAGGTAGATATGGTATTACGGCAGGGATCAATTGGATATTATAAGTATATAGGTCCTCGTGAATTCAATCTATATGAGGTTGATGCTGATTTATCCCCAATACACGGAACGTCGGTAACTGATGCAGCGATCACAATATACATTGACAAATTTATGAAGTCTCATGAAAAACCGGATCTTGATAGTACTAAACCTTCATTCCTTGCTCAAATACAAGGTGATGGGGAGCATCTTCAAATACAAAAAAATGATGATCTATTAATAGAGCTTAGGCGGAAAACTAAAACTAGATTTCTAGATATGAGGTAAATAGAATTGGGTTCCTGATTTCTGCAATCATAGCTGAAGCAAGTCATATCTCAGTTTAAATAGTATTTTAAGGGATAATCAGGAGACAGAAAAAGCCCCAACCAAATGATTGAGGCTGATATTCTAATCGGAGATATAGGTTAGTTTTTAATCCTTTCACCAACGACCTGCGGACTCAATCCCGGCAGATCCAGTTTATTCTTCTTTGGACTTCTTGTTCGATTTAATCCTCCAATATATTGTTGAAGCTAATGATAGAAGCTATGGAGAGGTAAATTAGGATTGGTATCCAAAATAACAATGAAACTATAAAGAAAATTATACCGATGATATTGAGTATTTGGGCAGTTGACATAGTACAGGCCTTATATTCAATAATGCTATGTAAGTTAAGAAATTAGGATTTATCTGCCTAAGAAAACCTGAAGCTCATGCCCCAGGTTTTTCATCACTCCCGTATGTAAGTTGATTCTCTTTATGATTCTCTCTCCAATTCTCAATTTGCATCTCCATAAAAAGGCCAACTGTTATCAGGAACAACTCTATTAACGCATGTCCCCAACTAAATTTCTTAAGTCTGTTAAAAATCATCATGACCCAAGGTATATTTTCTATTCCTATTCAAGCCAGCCAGCTACTACCTCCGGACTCAGAGCCCGGTAAATCCAGCTTATTTTTCTTCTTATACCCGTTGAGGTCATTGGCCAGTTTACCCGGCTTCTCAACCTCCTTAAGCTTATCGATTGTGGTGTACCCTAGTTTCTGCAAAGGCTCAATCCATTCGGCAGGAACGCCAATCCACTCGTATTCGGACTGAGTACGGAACACCGGTGTCTTTGCAGTGGTTTCTGGTTTCATTTGCGGGAAACATGACCTGCTCCAGGGTTAACAATAATTTAGTGATTGAGATGGACTACGGTTAGGGGAGAGGCTGGGACAAACTTGAGACAACTAGAACTGGATTGACTTTGGGTGGAATATATCGTAACTTAGTTAAGTTATTGATTTATATAAACATAACCCAGCAATCATGAAAAATCAAGAAACAAGAAGGGTTTTCCTAAAATCAGTCACTGCCGCATCAATGGCATTGGTTGTAAAACCACATTTGATGGGAATAAACCCCATGAAGTTATTTGCTGAAATCTATCAAGAGGGTATCTATCGTTTTAAACTGGGAAAATTCGATTGTATATGCATTAATGACGGCGGATTTAATTATCCCCCAGCTCAATTCTTTAAAAATGTTGAAAAGGAACAATTAGACGCTGTTCTGGAGGAGCATAATCTGCCTACAGATAAAATATATACACCTTATACTCATCTGATTGTTGATACCGGAAAACATAAGGTACTTGTGGATATGGGAGCGGGCAGCAAGTTACCGGGTAATGGGGATCTTCCCAAAAAAATGAAATTGGCCGGAATTGAACCAGCTGATATCGACAGTGTATTTATTACCCATGCCCATCCGGATCATGTTGGGGGTACTCTTGAACGGGGATGGAAAACCATATTATGAAAATGCTCAGTATTATATCTGGAAGGATGAATGGGAATTCTGGTTCTCTGATATTGCCTTGGAAAAAACAAATGAGTTCTTTGTCAATGTCGCACGTGAACAATTAGGTCCAGTTAAAGATAAAATGATCTTACTGGATAAGGAATCAGAAATCTTGCCCGGCATATCTGTAATTTTTGCCCCGGGACATACACCAGGTCATATGGTTGTTTCTTTCAGTTCGGAAGGCAAGGAACTATTCTATGTTGGTGATGCTGTTTTACACACTATACATCTTGAACACCCGGACTGGTTACCAATCTATGACATACTTCCTGACAAAGCAGCTGACAAGTAAGAGAAAGATCTTTGATCTTGTTTCTGAAAGAAAATCATTAGTTATCGGTCAGCATTTCACTCCATTTCCCAGCCTTGGTCATGTAAGAAAACTGGAGACGGGCTGGGAATGGATATCCAGTATTTAGATAAATCCTAATCTCATTTTTAAGAATTACGCGGTTCAGATATTATATCATCATTTGATTTTTTAGGTGGACAAGTGACAACCAAGTGACAATAACAGCCCCAATCGAGGAAGAACGAAGTGATGACGAGCTCACGAACAGCTGAAAGCTGTGAGTAATTGAATGATTGAGGCTTAATATTTTAAATTGAGAAGCGGATTAAGCCTTGATCCACTCCCCAACAACTTCTGGACTCAATCCCGGCAAATCCAGCTTATTTTTCTTTTTGTACCCGTTGAGGTCATTGGCCAGTTTCCCGGGCTTCTCAACCTCTTTAAGCTTGTCGATGGTGGTATAGCCCAGTCCTTGCAGTGGCTCCACCCACTCCTCCGGCACTCCGAGTGGCCAGGTACTCTTCCTTCGAACTTTGCTGCAGGGACCTTGGCTGGGGGTTTCGGGTTTCATTTGCGGGAAGAAGAGCACCTCCTGAATACTGGTCTGGTTGGTCATCAGCATGGTCAGGCGGTCCATGCCCATCCCCATTCCCGAGGTAGGAGGCATGCCATATTCCAGGGCACGGACAAAATCCATATCGATAAACATGGCTTCGTCATCTCCTTTTTCGGAGAGCTTCATCTGTTCCTGGAATCGTTCCAGCTGGTCAATTGGATCGTTCAATTCGGTATAGGCATTGCAGAGCTCCTTACCGTTGACCATCAGTTCAAACCTTTCGGTGAGGTCAGGATTGTCGCGGTGTTTTTTGCAGAGGGGCGACATCTCCACAGGGTAATCGATGATGAAGGTGGGTTGAATCAAATGTGGTTCGGCCTTTTCACCAAAAATCGCATCAATGATCTTTCCCTTGCCCATAGTATTCATCCAGCTTCCACTTCCAGGCTTTCAGCCACACTTCTCAGTCCTGCTTCATCCATACCGGAGATATCAAAACCGGTACTCTCCTTGATGGCGTCGATCATGGTGATCCGTTTGAAGGGGCGCTTGAAGTCGATCTCCTGGTCACCGACCGTCACTTTGGTGGTTCCATGCAGATCCAGCGCTACCTTTTCGATCATCTCTTCGGTGAAGTCCATCATCCACTTGTAATCCTTGTAGGCCACATAGATTTCCATCACGGTGAATTCAGGATTGTGGGTGCGGTCCATTCCCTCGTTTCTGAAATCTTTGGAGAATTCATACACCCCATCATAACCACCAACGATCAGTCGTTTCAGGTAGAGCTCATTGGCAATGCGCAGATAGAGGGGGATATCCAGGGTGTTGTGATGGGTGATAAAGGGTCGGGCAGCTGCACCTCCCGGGATAGGCTGAAGAACGGGGGTTTCCACTTCCAGGTAACCTTTGCTGTTAAATAGCTCGCTCAGACTGAGTTATAGATCTGGGTCCTTTTCCTGAACAGTTCCCTGGATTCAGGATTGACAATCAGGTCCACATACCGCTGACGATACCTGAATTCAGGATCGGTAACTGCATCATACACTTTTCCGTCAGCCTCTTTTACGATAGGCAGGGGTTTGATGGATTTGCTCAGGATCACCAGCTCTTTCACATGAATGGAGATCTCACCCACCTGGGTCCGGAATGCAAATCCCCTGATGCCGATAATATCTCCAATGTCCAAGTAGTTTCTTAAAAACAGTGTTATAGAGGGTCTTGTCTTCACCGGGACAGAGGTCATCCCGCCTTAAGATAGATCTGGATCCTGCCCGAGGAATCCTGGATTTCAGCAAAGGAGGCACTGCCCATGATCCGACGGCTCATGATCCTGCCGGCCAGGGTAATATCCTTCAATGCCGACTCATCCTTTTCGAAAACAGATTTCACTTCCTCAGCTTTGTGACTGAATTCAAATGTCTCCGGAGGGTATGGATTGTAGCCTAACTTCTTAATCTCTTCCAGGGAGTTTCTTCTGATTTGTTCCTGTTCGCTGAGTTCGGAATTGTGCATTTCGGAATTTATTTTTCTGGGCACAAAGGTATAAAAAAGATTATGTTAATTTTGCAGGTAGGAGGGGGGAGGTTGCCTGCCGATTTGCTGAAAAATCATGGATAAAAACTGGGTCATAAAAGCACGGGTAATGAAGCTGTATTAGCTACTCTTTCCCGGGAACTAGGAATTGATAAACCCCTTGCTCAATTACTGGTCCAGCGCGGGATCACCACCTTGATGAGGCCAAGAACCTTTTTTCGACCCGACCTTGCAAACATGCATGATCCCTTCCTGATGAAGGATATGGATGTGGCCATTCAGCGCATCATGGAAGCCATCGAATCTGAAGAAAAGGTTTTGGTTTACGGTGATTATGATGTGGATGGTACCACAGCAGTTGCATTGGTCTACTCATTTTTTCAAAGACCACTTTAAGGAAATCGACTATTACATACCTGACAGATATGATGAGGGTTATGGTGTGTCAGTTAAAGGGATTGATTATGCATCCCAGCATGGAATTACGCCTGATCATTGCACTGGATTGTGGGATTAAGGCCATCGAAAAGATCGAATATGCCCGGAAGAAGGGCATAGACTTTATTATCTGTGACCACCATAATCCAGGGGAGACTGTTCCCGATGCCGTCGCGGTACTGGATCCCAAAACAGGAAGATTGTAACTATCCTTACAAGGATTTATCTGGATGTGGAGTAGGGCTCAAACTGGTTCAGGCCTTCTGTTTGAAAACGGGACAACCCGATGACAGGATCTATGATTACCTGGACCTGGTGGTTGTAAGTATAGCATCGGATATTGTACCTATTACCGGTGAGAACAGGATTATGGCCTATTTTGGATTGAAGAAATTGAATGAGAATCCATCCATGGGATTGAAGGCCATCAAAGAGGTGGCAGGTATTGATAAAAAGGTGATTGACATAGAGGATATCGTATTTAAGATTGGTCCCAGGATCAACGCGGCAGGCAGGATGGAATCGGGAAAGAAATCGGTGGATCTGCTTGTTTCTGAAAAAAGTATAGAAGCCAGATATCATCAGTAAAACAATCAACAACTTCAACCTGGATCGCAGAAACATCGATACAGAAATCACACGCCAGGCCATAGAAATGATCCGGAGTAATACGCAGCTGCAGGAGAAAAACTCAACAGTACTTTACAATCCTGAATGGCACAAAGGGGTGATTGGAATCGTGGCTTCAAGGCTACTCGATCATTTTTATAAACCCACGGTGATATTGACCAGATCCAATGGATTTGCTACCGGATCGGCCAGATCGGTCAATGGATTTGACCTTTATCAGGCCATTGAGTCATGCAGCGATTTGTTGGAGAATTTTGGCGGACATAAGTATGCGGCCGGACTCACCATGAAATTGAAAAATGTCCAGAAGTTCACAGAGAGATTTGAAAAAATAGTAGGAGAGACCATTGACCCGGAACAGTTAATTCCTGTTGTAGAAATCGATACGGAATTACAATTGATGGAGATCAATGATAAATTTTTCCGGATTCTAAAACAATTTCAACCCTTCGGACCCGAGAATCACAATCCCGTCTTTCTTTCGGAGAATGTGGTGGATAACGGGTATGGCCGGACCGTAGGTAACAACGGGGAGCACCTGAAACTGACACTCATCCAGGAGGAGAATCCTTTTAAGGTTTTCCCGGCCATTGCCTTCCATCAGGGACAGAATTTCGAAAAGATCAACAAAGGTGTTCCGTTTGATATTTGTTACCAGCTTATGGAGAATGAGTTCAGGGGCAGGGTAAACCTGCAGATCCAAATCCTGAATACTAAATTTGACTAAAGGTTCAAACGTAATTGCAACTTTAAGTCCCACTTTTTATTTCCCAAAATCATATCGTTTCCCGATCCTGTAAAATCCCGGTCATGGAAAGTGACAAGGGAGCCCTTCACCGAAATGGTCACTTTACCTCCCGCCTTTACCGCAAGTACTGATGAAATCTTTTGCCCGGATCCGTAATAGACTGGGAAATTAAAATCATAGTAGAGCCCTGGCTCATAAAGATAAATCCTGTTGTCCCAGTCCTCCACGTGAAAGACCACAAACTGAAATTTACAATTCATATTATGGATACTTTTCAAACTTAATTGCTGGACAGCTGCATAGCCAGGATTGGTTTTTCCATGCTCGGAAAAAAGCGAGAATACCAATCTCGATTGCCAAATCAGCATAGATTCGGTAACGGGAAAGATTTGAAAATCCAATCTTACCACCTGTGGAGTATGGAGTGTACGCAACCGGTCCACATTGGCTCCGGAAGTGACTTGCCAGACTTTCTTTACCATTTTGAATCTCCACCGGAGTCTGTTGTATGAATTGTTTTTAAGTGTGAGGCTGTACCTGTAGCTTTTGGATGGGACGTTGCAGAGATACCGGGGAGAGGGATGCCTGAAAAGTTCTACCAAAAAGTCAGCATTGAAAAGCACTCCTGGCTCTGCATGTAAATGCACCGCGACACCATTCTCGTTATTTAAATTGCTGCCTGAGGCATAGGAAGAAGATTGGATTCCGTGGTATGCTGACCCATACCGGTGCACCAAAATTATGCCGTGGAGGAAATCACTAAAATAATAGCTGCAAACCGCCAGAAAGGCAGTTGAATTCCAATCCCCTGATGCAATTTCTACCATGACCTCCAATTTCTTCCTGTGCCACTGTCCATGCAAGCTGAAAGGATGGTGAATGTAAGGTTGGACCGTGATTTTCAGACTATCGGTTCCTCTCCTTGTCAAACCGGTTGTCTCCGAGCCAATCATTGTGCCGAGGGTGAGGTTTTCATGCCTCACCGTTGCCTGGATACCAGCGTGAATCCGGTAAGCAAGTGAATGGCCGTTCAGCTCACCTGCTGTTCTGTGCAATCCGGTTGTACGTCGGAAATCTATCCAGTTGGTTTTCTCCAGATTTGCAGGAAGAGAACTGAGTGAAAGATCCATCTGTTGGTAAGAAGACCACATCATTATCTCAAGCTTTCGCAGGGCTAGCTGGCATCCTATACCCCTCTCAAATCTGTATTCGTTCAAAGATGCATACGGTTTCAGTTTCGAGATGGGACACAGTCGGATCTGAAAACCCTCCAAAGTATGCATAAATCCACTACCGTTCACAAGTCCCAAACCATGTTGAAGCTGAAAATCCCCCAATACCAATTGTTTGATGATCCGGGTTCCCCTGTATGTCACATTTTTTGAAAGGAATTCAGGATTGACCCCGTTTAAAAATTTTTCCCCTGCGTCCTTTTCAAAAGCCATGCCCAAAGTGAGACTCTGCCCAATATGGGTTTTAATACGAAGGCTGGTTTTAATGGGCAATCCCACGTATGCAGGTTCATTTGTGGTGTTATCTATATTTCTGTATCCTGCGGTTTCAGGGTAGCTCCCGGCCGTGTTGATTATAACCATGTGCCGATTCACAGGTCGTTGAATCGGAACCCGGCCCATTTCTACTGTAAGGTAGGGTGCCAGTTCCCTCAGTCGTTCCATCCTGAATCCTGTTAAACCTGCCAGTTCAAAAACGGAATAGAGGGTACCAAATTCATTTCTGTATTTGAGCAACAAGTGTATCTGGAACGGTGTAAACAAGCGGGATGCGGCCAGTTGTTCAGTTGTAGCTGTATTCAAATTGATGGGTTGGATAATCCGATCCATTTCGTTTTCGAACAATTCAATGGGGACTTCTGATGCTTCATCCCTGTAAAGAAGCTCTTCCGCACCTGATTCAGGATCAGTCAATACCTGGGTGTATCCAGGCAGGCGGACCACCGTTAGAAGAAAAAGAATAGCAAAATGATAATTACCAGGCATAGTTGAATGAGGATGAGGGTGATCCGCCAGTATCGATCAAATATTCAAATGCAACATGGAGGGACCAATGGTTGAATGACAATGAAATTCCCCCGGAAATGGAGAATGGACGGTTTTGCATACCCATCATCATAATCACCTGCTTATTTAATTCCAATTCGATGCCATGGCCCACCTGAATATGATTTTTTGGCATAACTAAGATTTCGGAATAGAATGTGGTGGTTTGAAAAAAGGTGTAGGACCAACCGGTTGAAATGAGCATAAGTTCTCTTCGGTTACCGGTCAGAGCGGTCGACCAACTTACAGGATGCCGTATATGAGCACCGATGGCCAGACTTTCATTGACCCTTGCCAGAATTCCTAAAGCACAGCTGATTCCCGGCTGGTACAGGATCTGCTCAGGGATGCTTGAGTTCCATAGGTGAATTCCCAATCCACCTGAGATCCGGGAGGAGAGTTTCAAACCATAGGAGATCCATATTGAGGAATGCCGCAAACCATTTATCCCAAAAGAGGAAATAGCGGTCCCTAATGCTCCGCGGTTGGTGCGAATTTGTGCGGAAAGGGATGAGATCCCAAGCTCTTTTATTACAAAAGGCCTGGTGTGCTGCAGTGAAAAGGAGTGTTGTACGATCCATCCCAGTCCTGCCTGGTTGTGTCTGGCATTGAAATAGCCTGAGCGTGTGACATAAGTACCTCCCAGTGAGGCCGCAGTGCTTTCATGCCATAATTGTTGTCCCCATACCGGGAACAGGGACAAAAAAAAGACCGGGATTACAAGTCCCGGTCTTTTCTTCATCCACTTCTGTGGGGGTATCATTACATACTCAATTGGTTTTAAATTTAAAGGTGACTTCTTTCAATGCTTCGTTGGCTTTTACAATTTTGGTTGCCAGATTTTCCTTGAAATGTTTCATTTTTTCCATAATGGCTGGATCTCCGGTACCAAGGATTTGGGCGGCAAGGATCCCTGCATTTCTGAGCTCCGTCCAGTCCCACTGTTGCAACCGGAATACCGGGAGGCATCTGAAGGATGCTCAGGATTGAATCCCATCCATCGATGGAGATGGATGCTTTGATGGGAACTCCGATCACCGGCAATGGAGTAAGGGCAGCCACCACACCTGGGAGGTGTGCAGCTCCACCTGCACCTGCAATGATTACCCTGATACCCCTGTCAGCGGCATTTCGTGCCAAATTCCATGGCTTGATCCGGGGTTCTGTGGGCTGAGAGGGCATTCATCTCAAATGGAATTTCGAATTCATCCAGCAGTTTTGCTGCTTGCTCCATAATGGGGAGATCTGAAGTGCTTCCCATGATGATACTGACTTTAGGATTCATCTGTTTATGTGGTTTTATTCGTTATATCAGCTAACGAAATTACAATTATTTTTATTCTTGTTCAGCATTGACTAATTTCAATGTAAAATTCAGAAAATGAGCAAAGATATCGTACAGGTTCATGACAAACATTTTAAACCTTTTGTTTCTGAAGACACAGATCCAGAAAGAGGTGAACCGTATTGCAGTGGAGATGAACCAGGAGCTCGCTGACAAAGATCCCATTTTTCTGGGGATCCTGAACGGAGCATTTATGTTTGCTAGTGATCTCTATAAGCAACTCACTTTTCCCTGTCAGATCACCTTCCTGAAACTGGCCTCCTACAGCGGGACAAAATCGACAGGGAGAGTAAAACAGTTGATCGGAATTAACTGGGATCTCAAGGACAGGGTGGTGGTGGTTCTGGAAGATATTGTGGATACCGGTGTAACCCTGGAAACTATCATCAGGCAGTTGTCGGGTTACCAGCCTGCAGAGATCAGGGTGGCCACTTTTCTTCATAAACCCGAAGCGACTGTTACTGAAGTGAAGCTGGATTATGTGGGAATGGAGATCCCCAATGACTTCATTCTGGGATATGGATTGGATTATGACGGCTATGGCAGAAATTTCAAGGAAATCTACCAACTGGTAGATTAAAGCTGCAAATCTTTATTAATTTTGGACACGTTTAAAATAATCTGAAAAATCATGTTAAATATTGTATTGTTTGGTCCTCCGGGATCAGGAAAAGGAACCCAATCAGAAAAAATCATTGAGAAGTATGGTTTGATACATATATCAACCGGAGATCTGCTTAGAGAAGAAGTAGCTGCCCAAACAGAGCTGGGAATAAAGGCCAAGGAGATCATGGATAAGGGAGAGCTTGTTTCCGATGAGATTGTGATCGGAATGATCCGGAACAAGCTTGAAGAGCATCAGGATGGCCCTGGTTTTATTTTTGACGGATTTCCAAGGACCGTGGAGCAGGCCAGGGAACTTCGTAAGGCACTGACTGATTATGATGAACGAGTCAGTGTTATGATTTCGCTGGAGGTACCTCGTGAAGAACTGGTAAAAAGACTTCTGAAGCGGGGAGAAGAGACAGGGCGTTCCGATGACAACCTGGAGACCATTAACAACCGAATTGATGTCTACAACCGCCAGACCATTCCGGTAACCTACTATTACGACAAGATGCACAAACATGCTGCCGTGGACGGAACAGGAACTGTGGATAAAATCTTTGAGCGCATCGTTGAGGTGATTGGCAAGGTGAAGAACTTAGCATATCTTAGCTATGTCCGTCCATGTCCAATGCCAACTTCGTCGACTATGTAAAGATTTTCTGCCGCTCCGGTAAAGGAGGCAGTGGATCGGCCCATCTCCATCGTGATAAACTTACCAGGAAAGGTGGCCCCGATGGAGGAGATGGGGGAGGGGAGGACATGTGATTCTCAGGGGCAACAGTCAGCTCTGGACCCTATTGCATCTGAAATACCAGAGACATGTGTTTGCCACCAACGGTGAAGAGTGGTGGCATCATCTCTGAAAACAGGTGCCAGCGGAAAAGATGCATATATTGAAGTGCCCCTGGGGACTGTTGCCAGGGATGCAGAAACCAATGAGGTCTTGTTCGAGATTACCGACTCATGGTGAGGAGAAGATTCTGATTCAATGGAGGCAGGGGAGGATCAGGGAAACGATCATTTCAAGTCTTCCACCAACCAGACTCCCAGGTATGCTCAACCTGGAGAACCCGGAGAAGAGGGTTGGTTCATCCTGGAATTGAAACTGCTGGCCGATGTGGGATTGGTGGGTTTTCCCAATGCTGGAAAATCCACCTTGCTTTCGGCCATGTCTGCTGCAAAACCTAAAATTGCCGATTATCCGTTTACAACACTTGGTGCCCAATCTGGGTATTGTTAAATACAGGGATGACCGCTCCTTTGTGATGGCCGATATTCCAGGGATCATTGAAGGCGCCAGTGAGGGCAAAGGACTTAGGACACCGTTTTCTGCGTCACATTGAGCGAAACTCCATGCTGATGTTTATGGTCCCCTCCGATAGTAAAGATATCATGAAAGAGTACGAGATCCTTCTGAGTGAACTGGAAAAATACAATCCCGAATTACTGGATAAGAGTCGCTTGCTGGTTATTTCAAAATCAGATCTGCTGGATGAAGAATTAATGGAAGAGATACGAATGGATCTGCCTGAGATCAGGTATCACTTTATCTCTGCTGTGGCCAATCATGGACTGGTTACCTTGAATGATATTATCTGGAAAATGCTGAACTCCTGATCAAACTTATGGATTGGCTCATTCAACTAGATTCACGAATTTTTCTGATAATCAATGGAATACATAGTGAAACCTGGGATGGAATTATGTGGTGGATCAGCGGGAAGACAACCTGGTGGCCCTTTTATCTCCTTCTGCTTGTCTATCTGGGTTGGAAGAAGGGCTGGCAGCTTATGCCGATGATTATTTTCATCATTACAGTGGTTACACTGACCGACCAGACATCGGTACACCTTTTCAAGAATGTTTTCGAGAGGTTAAGACCGTGTCATGAGCCCAACCTGGAGGGTATGGTACACATGGTAAACAATAAGTGTGGCGGACAATTCGGATTTATTTCCTCCCACGCAGCAAATACATTTGGTGTTGCCTTACTGATTTCTTTATGGATCAGGAAACAATGGATGACCCTGATCATGATCACATGGGCGTTACTCGTGTCATACAGCAGGATTTATTTAGGAGTCCACTATCCCGGAGATGTGCTGGCAGGCGGACTTTGGGGAGCCGGTTGTGGATGGCTCATATACCGCTTATTCCGATGGGTGATGAAGAAAATACCACAAAATTGGTGGATCAGTGCTCTGCATAAATAGTGAACATATCGATCCCTATTTCAACCTGGCTTCAGAAGAGTATTTGCTGAAGTGTTTCCATGAAGATGTATTCCTGCTTTACAGAAATGAACCTTCCATTGTTGTAGGAAAGCATCAGAACACCCTGGCAGAGATCAATCTTTCCTATGTGACGGAGAAAGACATTATTGTGGCAAGGAGGATTTCGGGTGGAGGGACTGTTTTTCATGATCTGGGGAACCTCAATTTCGCTTTCATTACTGACGAAAGGGAAGGAGATTTGGTAAACTACAGGAAATATACCCTGCCCATTATTGAAGCCATGGACAAGATGGGACTGGATGTTAAACTGGGAGAGCGGAATGAATTACTGTTGGGAATGCTGAAGATATCCGGAACCGCCAGCCATGTTTATAAACAGCGTGTCCTGCACCATGGAACCCTGTTGTTTTCTTCCAAAATGAAGGACCTGTCAGCCGCACTGAAAATTCAATCCGGGAGATTTAAGGACCGGGCTGTGAAGTCCATCAGATCGGAGGTGACCAACATCCGGGATCATCTTGCTGAAAAGATGAGCATAAGTGATTTTCAAAACAGGATCCTTGGTCATCTCCTGGATACTATGCCAGCATCTACCAACTATAATTTTACCGAATCAGATCTTGGGAAGATCGAAACATTACGCGATTCAAAATTCTCTACCTGGGAATGGAACTTTGGATACTCCCCTAAATATCAGTTCAATAAGATCCTGAATTATAAATCAGGAAAAATTGACCTCCAAATGAATGTGAATAAAGGGATCATTGTGGAGGTCAATATTAGAGGTGATTTTATGTCCATAAAAGATATCCGTTCACTGGAGGGAGTTTTGGTGGGAACCATCCACGATCCCGAAACCCTCCGGCTGCGTCTTTCCGGAATAAAGGTATCAGATTATATATCCGGATTGGAAAACGAGGAATTACTTTCAGGAATGTTTTAGCTTAAATGGCAGGTTTCAAAAGCATATCCTTGAGTCTTGATGCTTCACTTTTACTGAACCTCCCACTGATTAAACACTTTCCTTGCTTGATTTTCTCCCTCACAGTGGGTGCGGCATAAACCTTTCCCTCTATCACAATTGCGATATTTCGATCAACATTTTTCCCTGTTAATGTTTCCCATTCTTTGGCTCCTTTTTCGTTGAAAGAAATGAAAAGGCCATAGTTTTCATTATTTGCTTCCTTTTGTATGGCCACATCCTGAATATCTGATTGAACGGGACCTACAAAGGCCTTTCCAGGTTGTTTCAATGCAAACAGTGTTTGATGATTCACTTCCTGAGTTACTCCCCAGGCAAACCTTACATCTTCGGGAAGCTGGTTGAGGAAGCCCTCGCTCTGGAGATAATCCCAGACCTCAGGGGCTTTTTCATCGGAACAGATCCCGAGTTTTGAGCTTTCTGGTGCAGTCTGATTGACATCAATCAACTGAAAAAACCGATCCCCCGGTTCCAGGCTTGAAGTGATCTCATTGAAGGAATAAGTCTCGAGGAATTCTATGGATCCTTTTTGTCCCAGCAGGACAGTCATGCTACTCAGGGAGAGTGATATCATCAGCACTCCCAATATGATATATTTAAATGTTCTCATTTCAATATGAATTATTATGTTAAATAGAAAATAATAAGAATAATTTAAGTGACCGGAAATCAAGAAAAACTAAAGAAGCGAAGGATTCTCTCCAGCAATATCCATGTGTAGGAATTGTCCTGTCATGCAACTCAACAGATGCTTTCTGTCTGTAAATACAGATTCCAGGAAGTATATCCGATTATTAATCCATTTGGAGATCTGATTCTCAAATCGTTTCGGATTGATATAAATGTCCCAGCAGATCCACCAGCTCATCCATCTTAAGATTCAGACCATCCACAATAAGACTGGCCTGTTTATAGTATTGTTCCCGTTCTGAGAGCATGGCAGTAATAAATTCAAGTAATTCAGATTCAGATTTTCCTTTGATTAGAGGTCGCTCTGTTTTGGAGCGAAGCAGTCTTTCTTTCAGGGCTTTGGGAGAAAGTTTGATATAAACTGTAGCTCCATGACTGCACATGATCCCGATCATGTTGTTGTGACAGGGAGCGCCCCCACCGGTGGAGATCACTACCTTGTCCCGCTTGCATAATTCCAGCAGGATATCATGTTCCCATTTTCTGAATACAGCTTCCCCATGTTCATTAAAAATCGAAGCAACTGTCATCCCAGCTGTTTCCTCGATAAGGTAGTCCATATCCACAAAATCATACCCGAGTTTTTTGGCTAAGCCTGATCCGTGTGTTGATTTTCCGGATCCCATAAATCCTATGAGGAATATCCTGGAATGCATATTACCAATCAAGGGAGAACTGTCCGTTTGGTTTCTTTGTATCACCTGGATCGTCCCCTTTTTTCTCTTCTTTCGGTTTTACGATCTCAAGGGGTACATCATCCGGATCCTGTTTTACAGGTTTTTGGGGGGATGGCTTTTCACCATTTCCACCCGATTTCTTTTTGGGAGACTTCTTTACCGGTGCTTTCTTTCGGGTACTCTTCTTCGGTGTTTTCTGCCCCGTTGTTTTCTTCTGGGCTATTTTCTTCTCCGCTGTTTTCTTTTCCGGATCTTTCTCAGCCTGAGGTTCCTTCACTTGAGGCTTTACCGCCGGGATCTCCTCTGTTGCTGTTTCTTTTGCGGACGGATCCTTTGCCTGTTGAATGCCTTCCGTCTCCAGTGGCTGAAGCTCTTCTATGATTTTCACTTCGTAATTCGAAAGACGTTTTCCCCTGGCTTTGTAACTCTTGATGCCGATGAATTCGGCTACCTCAATGATTTCCGGGTCGCGGTCCCTGTTTTTGCCACCAAATTTAAGTTCCAGACGGGGGTACTCCACTTCGGTGATCCGGATCAATCTTGAGTCGGGATGATCACCGATGAAGCGGATTGATTTTGTGCTGGATTCAATAAGAAACCGCTTCAGATAATAGTAGTTTTGTTCCGCATCATAGTAGGCAGCCGACCAAATCTTCCCATTTCTGAATTTCTCGATGATCAGCACATCGTCTTCAAAATGATTGCTCAGGTCGAAATTGGTGGTCCTGAAATGTCCAGATTTTGTGATCACCAGGATCTTATCTTCTCCGGAGAATTCTCCAAGGAAGATTCCCCTGGCATCCACATTCAGCCTCATCACATCCTCATCGAACCAGATCTTTCTGCCTCCCAGTGTGGATACACCCTTCTCCTTCATGACGATTTTCTGAACTGCAAATTTGGTAAGGATATTCCCCAGGGCACCCCTGCCCTTGATGGCCAGTTCGGCAAAATCATATTCGAAAATCGGATTTTTCAACCGGGGCCTTGGCCTGAGGTATACCTTGATCACCTCTGCTTCGCCATTGGGATTGGCACTGAAGTAAAGAATTTTTGAGTATTTGTGCTCCCTGCCGATGTTATATTGCTTGTCACGGGTGATCCCTGTTACGGGTGCCCGTTTCATCATCACATTGCCCGAATTGCCATCAAAGTAGACCACGTTGTATATGGTCCGTTTGTCATTCTTCTTGAATACGGCTGGCATGGATGATGTCCTTTCCAACAAACTGTTTATCAGCCACTTTTGAGATTGTATATGTTGCCATTCTTCAGGAATACGATGATGTCGTCAATGTCGGAACAATCGCACACATACTTGTCCTTCTTCAGCCCGGTTCCAATGAATCCGTCCTTGGCATTCATGTAAAGCTTCTGGTTGGCCACCACCACCTTGGCGGCTTCAATGCTGGCAAAGTTCCGTAATTCGGTTTTGCGTTCCCTGCCCTTGCCGTATTTCTTTTTAATCTGTTTGAAATAATTGATGGTATAGGTCACCAGGTTGTCCAGGTGATTCTTTACCTCCTCCATCTCCTCTTCAAGGGATTTGATATGCTCATCGGCCCGTTTCACATCGTATTTGGAGATCCGCTTGATTTTAATCTCAGTGAGCTTGATGATATCTTCCCTTGTGACTTCCCGCAACAGCAATTTCTTATAGGGATCCAGTCCCTTATCAATGGCCTCAATCACAGCCTCCCAGGTTTCGCACTCCTCAATATCCCGGTAGATTCTTTTCTCAATGAATATCTTTTCAAGCGATGACAAGTGCCAGTCCTCCTGCAGTTCATTAAGCCGGATCTCAAGTTCCAGTTTAAGCAGCTCCTTGGTATGGTCGGCGTTTGTCTTAAGGATTTCACTCACTCCCACAAATCTGGGTTTGTCATCATCAATCACACAACAATTGGGAGAGATAGAGATCTCACAATCTGTAAAAGCATAGAGGGCATCGATGGTTTTATCGGATGAGACATTTGCGCCAAGGTGAACCAGGATCTCTACAAATTCAGCAGTATTATCATCAATCCGTTTGATCTTAATTTTCCCTTCTCAGTGGCCTTGACAATAGACTCAATAAGACTTCCTGTTGTTTTTCCAAAGGGCAGATCCTTGATGACCAGGGTTTTGTTATCTAGTTTTTCAATTTTAGCCCTGACCCGGATGGATCCTCCCCGAAGGCCATCATTGTACCTGCTTACTTCGGCCAAGCCTCCGGTAGGAAAATCAGGAAAAAGTTCAAATTCTTTTCCCTGAAGGTGTTGAATGGAGGCATCAATCAGTTCATTGAAATTGTGGGGCAGAATCTTTGGATGAAAGTCCAACTGCAATCCCTTCAGCACCCAGTGCCAAGTAAGAGGGGAAATTTAACCGGAAGGGTTACCGGTTCTTTGTTCCGTCCATCATAGGAGAGCTTCCATTCGGTGGTTTTTGAATTAAAAACAACTTCATTGGCAAATCCTGACAGCCGTGCTTCGATATACCTGGAAGCAGCAGCTCCATCGCCGGTATAGATATTCCCCCAGTTTCCCTGGGTATCCACCAGCAGATCTTTCTGTCCTACCTGTACCAGAGCATCTCCGATGGAAGCATCTCCGTGGGGATGATATTGCATGGTGTTTCCAATGATATTGGCCACTTTATTGAACCGGCCATCATCCATTCGTTTCATGGCATGCATGATACGGCGTTGAACCGGTTTCAGTCCATCGATAATATGTGGAACTGCACGTTCAAGGATCACATAGGAGGCATAATCAATGAAATAATCTTCGTACATCCCTGACAGGTGTGTGATTTTCACATCATCCCCGGAATGTCCCTCTTATGTGTTCCATCCAATGCTTATCGTCGAATTCTGTCATTTTTTTCTGCGCTGCTCTTTCTGATTTTTATCTGTGTGCAAAGGAGGAGCTATGCAACCTCCAGCGGGATCCTCTTCCACCCTCAGTCTGTTAATGATAAATTCTTGCCTTTCAGGTGTATTTTTCCCCATGTAAAATCCCAGGATTTCTTTGAGATCATCATCTTTTTTAAGACGCACAGGCTGTATCCTGATATCTGGACCAATGAAATGCTTGAATTCGTCTGGTGAGATTTCTCCAAGTCCCTTGAATCTGGTAATTTCAGGATTCTTTCCCAGCTTTTCCATGGCTGTGGCTTCTCTTCTTCTGAGTAACAGTAATGGGTCTCTTTTTTATTTCTGACCCTGAACAGGGGTGTTTGTAAGATAAAGAGGTGACCATTTCGGACCAGGTTTGGAAAAAATTGCAGAAAGAAGGTGAGCAGAAGCAACCGGATGTGCATGCCATCCACATCTGCATCGGTGGCAATCACTACATTCTTATACCTGAGTCCATCCAGTCCATCCTCGATATTCAGAGCGGCCTGAAGCAGGTTGAATTCTTCGTTCTCATATACTACCTTTTTGGTGAGTCCGAACGAATTGAGGGGTTTTCCCCTCAGACTGAATACCGCCTGGGTATTTACATTCCTCGATTTGGTAATGGATCCGGAGGCCGAATCACCCTCAGTGATAAACAGGGTGGATTCATTCTTTTGATCATCGTTCCCATTATAGTGAACGCGACAATCGCGCAGCTTCTTATTATGCAGACTGGCTTTCTTGGCCCTTTCCCTGGCCAGTTTCTTGATGCCCGAAATGGCTTTTCGCTCCTTCTCCGATTCCTGGATCTTTTTCAGAAGTATGTGAGCCGTTTCACCATGTTTATGCAGGTAATCATCCAGCTTGGTCGTAAGAAAGTTCATAATGAAATTCCTTACGGAGGGTCCCTCCGGACCTATATCCTTTGAACCCAGCTTGGTTTTGGTCTGGGATTCAAAAACAGGTTCTTCCACCTTAATACTGATGGCTGCAATGATGGAGGTCCGAATATCTGAAGCGTCAAAATCCTTTTTGTAGAAATCCCTCATGGTTTTCACCAGAGCTTCCTTAAAGGCCACCTGGTGTGTTCCGCCCTGGGTGGTATGCTGACCGTTCACGAAACTGTAATACTCCTCTCCATACTGGTTGCCATGGGTGATGGCTACTTCAATATCACCATTCTTCAAATGAATGACGGGATAAAGCCCTTCACCACTCATATTCTCCTGCAACAGGTCAAGGAGTCCGTTTTTCGAAATGAACTTCTGGTCCGTTATAAACGATGGTTAGACCGGTGTTGAGGTAAGTATAATTTCGAAGCATGGCTTCAACATACTCGTCGATAAAGTTGAACTTCCCGAACATGGTCGGATCTGGTTCGAAGATAATCTGGGTTCCGTTCTTTTCAGATGAGTTTCGCTGAGGGTGGTTTTTCACAATCTCCCCTTCACTGAAGTCGGCACTTTTTACTTTCCCTTCCCTGGTGGAGAGGATTGATGAAACTGGAGGAAAGTGCATTGACAGCCTTGATCCCAACGCCATTCAGTCCAACAGATTTTTTAAACACCTTTGAATCATACTTGGCTCCTGTGTTCATTTTGGAAGCCACATCCACCACTTTTCCCAGTGGGACACCCCGTCCAAAATCCCGTATTGAAACCCTGTGTTCATCAATGTTCCACTTCAATGGTTTTGCCAAATCCCATCATATATTCATCGATGGAGTTGTCAATGACCTCCTTTAAAAGGATGTAAATCCCATCATCTGGGGAGGAGCCGTCACCCAGCTTCCCAATATACATTCCCGGCCGCTTTCGGATGTGTTCTTTCCAGTCCAGGGTCCGGATGGTTTCTTCTGAATAATTCGCCGTCATATCAATCTCTCAGTAAGGCGAGAACGCCTTTAAAATGGGCCGGTTCGAAAATCCCGACAATTGCACAAATATAACCAAAAGTACGGGCCTGGCATTACCCAGTTTTCAACACAAAAATCTTGAAAAACGGTTGAAAATCGCGGTTTTCTATACCCATTCAATGGCCTGTACCTCCATGCGGGTGCGGCATCCAGGATCGTACCTCCCATGGGTATCAAATTCCCAGCTCCATTGACTTTTTCGGTGACCCTCTGGTAAGTCAGTGTAAAGCAAAGATATGAAGGTTTCCCTTCCATGGCTGTCTTTGCTTACCTCAACTGTATCGGTCACAATGCAACCCGGGATTTGTGTAATCCAATCCAGATGGAATGTCTGGATCAGAGATCTGAAATGATCCCGGGTTTCCTGTTGAAAATAGCCTGTTTTTTCAAGGAAATCACATAAGATGATATCTAGCTGGTTCAGTAAGTTGAGGGATATAAAGGCATCGGGGCTGAGATGGGAGAGGGGTGGAGAGAGCGAGCTTTCGTTTAGAATGGTATCCAAGGAGTGATCCCTCCTTTTTTTCGCTGCCTGCCACACCAGTTCAATGGCTCCTCCTGTAAGATCCGCTTCGATGAGCTCCACGTTCTCAAGTCCACCTACTTTTTTTCTGATCTGGGGAGGATGGTGTATGTCCACCAGATAAAGGTGTTCATACCGTGTTCTCATCTCTTCCAGTGGAACATCCAGCAACCATCCACTTCCAAGTATAGCAACGGAAGAAATGGACAGATCAGTGAAAGAGGTATTGATAAATTCCCTGGTTTTTTCCAGGTGAATTTCCCAATGGTTCTTCTCCCGGATATAACGGTTCATGATCCCTTCCTGGTCACGAACATAACCCATGCGCCTGATGATCTGTTGCTGCTTTTCATTCATTGGATTTTTCCTGTTCCAGCTTCTCCAGCCCCTCTTCCATCAGGAGCCTGACCCGGGACATCAGGGATTTTATATCCAGTTTTTCCACCTCCGATGGTGTGATCTCATCCAACACCCTGATGTGGATATCTGCTTTTCCTTTCAACACCCAGGAACCACGATCAAAGGTCTTATCAGAACCGATATGGACAATGGGGATGATCCCGCTTCCTGTTTTTTTTGCCAGAAGGAACGCTCCCTCTTTAAAAGATCTCATGGAGGCAGTTTTTGAACGGGTTCCTTCGGGGAATAGCAGGATTGAGGAGCCTTTCTTCATTTCTGCCTCTGCCTGGGAAAGGAATTGCATACCCGATCGGGTGGATTCCCGGCTGATCCTTACCGAGTTGGTGAGGGAGAGGACCATCCCGATGAAAGGGAGTTTGAAGTTTTCAGTCTTAGAGGTCCATTTAAAGGGTCTTCGCAATTTGTAGAGCGCCAGGATATCGATCAGCGACCTGTGGTTGGAAACCATAACCACAGGTCTGTTCCATGGGATCTTTTGTCTGCCCTCCAGGTGAAGTTTCCAGAAGAAAATCAGGGATTGATAGTGCCAAGCCCAAAAGGTGCCCATCATATGAGCCGCCAACCTTCGCTTGTCCCACCAGAAAGTACACACCCACACAAAGAGAAATAAAGGTGTGATGATGATGGAGGTGAGTGCCATGGTGGTCCAGGCCAGAATTGAATAAAGCTTTAGTAGGAAGGGCTTCATATAACTGGAGTTTGTGATCCAAAATACGAATTATGCATGAACGACAGCTTTGATATTTTACTATTTTTGAAGGCTTAATCCACCAGATGCCCCAATATTGCTTGTAAATGAAATCTCTGCCAATCATTTTCTCTTTTCTCTTGTTACTGTTTGGGTGCATTGAAAGGTACTATCCCGGGGAGGATGATCTTCAAACGGGAACACTGGTGGTGGTTGCTCATTTGAACGATCTCCCCGGTATTCAGTCCATCTATCTTTCCAGGTCCAGCACACTCAACCTCCCTCAACGCGATCCTTTGCCTGGTTGCTATGTTGAGATGGAGAGGGCGGATGGAATCATACGCCAGTTTAATGAATCCGAACCTGGCCAGTACAGCAGCAATCTCGATGAACACTTCATAATAACCGGCCAGGAATATCGCCTGATTTTTATTACCTCTGATGGCCATCGGTATGAATCAGAATATGAATCATTACATTCAGCACCTGAAATAGACGCTCTGTACTACATGAAGGAGGATCGTCCCACTGCAGATCCGGATGAGCCCGACGAGGGAGTCCAATTCTACATCGATTTTGAAATTGAAAAAGACTCGGGAAGATACCTTCGGTGGCAGTTAACTGAAACATACGAAATGCATAATCCTGATTACCTGTCTACTAGTGTGTACGATTTGGACCGAAGCTTTAAGGATATACCTGACTCCATCGCGTGGCGAACCTGTTGGATTACCCGGGAGGTTCCGGAGATTTTCACCCTGGATATTGGCAATGTGCAGGGCAGCAATTATAAGCAAATGCCTTTGAGCTTTGTTTCAAGTCACAATCCCCGGTTGCTCTATAAATACAGTTTGTTGGTGCGTCAGCTTGCTTTGAGTGAGGCGTCATTCTGGTACTGGGACGAGTTGAGAAAGAACCTGCAGACCAAGGGAGGTTTATTTGACACCCAACCCTCGCTGACACCCAGCAATATCTGTAATGTTGACGATGAGAATGAACTCATCATAGGATATTTTAGTGTTTCAGGTGCATCAGAAACAAGGATCTTTGTGGAGGACGTCCCTGATCTTGAAGTTTATGAGGACCCCTATTTTTGTGCACCCGGAGGCGTTCCTAAATCCTTTTGGCGATTGACAGAAGCGTTTTTGCCTTATTACCTGGCTACTGCCACCATTGACGGACAAAATATTTATGGGGGTGTTCAAAAGAAATGCATCGATTGCCGGGAGTATCAGGGCAGTTCTCACATTATACCCGATTTTTGGAATTGATTGATAAAAGAGATGATAGATAGAAGGATTAGCAGCTTGTGTAAGTTAATGGCGGGAAACCTCTCCTTCTTATTGCTTTTACAATTTTGTCCCCTCCTGTCCCAGGATCGGGCCGATCCCTCTTATCTGGAGATCAGAGATGCAGCGGAACAGATGTATGGACCAAATGCAGATTTACTGAATGGCGAGAAGTATCAATATCCTTACCGGTCTGCCGGGGGAGATCCTTTCTTTGAAGTGGGGAACGATCCTGATGCTTCGGTGCAGATCAAAGGAAAATTGTACGAAAATCAAAAGGTGAGGTATGATATCTGTAACCAGCTCATGGTGCTCGATTTTCTTGACAGGTCCGGTGCAAAAGGCAGCATTGTATTGAGGAATGCCTGGTTGGATTTTGTGATCATTGATGGATACCTGTTTAAGATTTTCAAGGATAACAATGGTTTGGAACGTTTTGGTCAGGTCATCTTCGAAGGAAAGGCCAATTGTGTCTATTTCTGGGATAAGAAGTATCTGCCCGATTTGCACGAAGGAGAGAATCATTTTCTTTTTTCAGACCCCACCAGGGAGAAGGTCATAGTGTTAAATGGACAGACGACTCCCTACACTGGCAATAGAAGTTTCTTAAAATGTTTCTCCGGTCAGAGCCTTCCTCAGATCAAGGAATATCTAAAGGAAAACCGGATTCGGGTTAAAAAGCAAGCGACCTGGAAATGCAGTCACTCATGGAGTATATTAATCAATTGTCAGGCGATGTGGTTTAAGGGATCCCTGGCCATATGCCTGATCGGATGCACGCTGTCCGTTGCAGCTCAGTTTAATACGAAAAGTTTTTCACTGGATAGCCCCCCTGTGGATTTTGAAGCATTTGTACAATCCGTTGAAGATCAAACCGGGATTCGATTCTTTTATAAAGAGGAGTGGACTGAGCAGATAGCAGTGAATCTTACAGGTGAAAATCTGGAGATGGTTTCAACTTTAAGGCAGGTGCTATCAGGTACTGGTCTTTATTACCAATATATCCCGCCCGATCGGTTGATCATTTTGCCACAGAAAAAAATTACCAATGATCTTTCACATTTGACCGGGCCGAAGGAGGATGGTGTAAGCGTTTTGGAGGTGGAGCAACTGGCCGGGGCAAATGGTAAATACATGCAGGGGAACAGACCGGAACAGATCATGAAAACCATTTCAGTGGGCACAAAAGGTACAGGTTCTTCCCGATCCATTGCCCGAATCAGAGGCCGGATCAAGGATATTGACAGCGGAGAACCGATCATCGGGGCCACCATGGTAGCAACCGGATCGGGAAAGGCAGTATCTCAGATCAGCATGGGATGGTGACCATGACCCTGCTCCCGGGAGTGCATACCATCCAGTTCAGCTTCATTGGAATGGAGACAGTAAACTGTCAGTTTGAGGTATTTTCAGACGGAGACTTTCAGGTGGACATGAAATCCACAGTGATCGCATTGAATGAGGTTCAGATCGTTGGCAATCATTACAGGGATATTAACAGCACGGATGTGGGTGTGGAGCGTTTATCCATGAGTTCTGTGAAGCAGATTCCTCTTTTTATGGGAGAGAGTGATGTGATAAAGATCTCAAGATTGCTACCGGGCATCACCAGTGCAGGTGAGGCTTCGGTTGGAGTGAATGTCCGGGGAGGGAATGCCGATCAAAATATTTTCTATATCAACAGGGTACCTGTATACAACACTTCACATATGTTTGGATTTCTCTCTGCCTTTAACAGTGATATAGTTCAGGATTTCAGTGTGTATAAGGGAAATGTCCCGGTTAACTTTGGGGGTAGGCTCTCATCCGTCTTTAATATCGTCACCCGAAAGGGAAATCAGAAAATGTATACGGCTCATGCAGGAATCAGCCCGGTATCTGCACATGCTACAGTGGAAGGACCCATAAAAAAGAACGTTGCCTCGTTTCTTCTGAGCGGACGATCCTCTTATTCAGACTGGATGCTAAACAGGATGGAAGATCCCCTTTTAAAGGAAAGTAATGCCGGATTTTATGATTTCTCCGGTGCTGTTCACGTATCTCCTGATGAAAATAATGATATCAATGGTTTTTATTACCAGAGTTTTGATCGGTTTGCTTACGGAGACTTGAGTGAATATGAGTATGCCAACCGGGGCGGTTCGTTGGTCTGGAAGCATGCTTATTCGCCTGCACTCTCATCCACCTTTACCGGTTCCATCTCGGGATATACATTTGCAAATGCAGAAAAACATGAGATCTCACAAGCTTACCGACACAGATATAACCTTGGACACAATGAATTTGTTGCAGAATTCTCATGGGTGCCCGGGATGAATCATCACCTTGACTTTGGATCCGACCTGGTACATTATTCACTGGATCGGGGAGTGGTCCAACCTGATGGGGAGAATTCACTCAGAATACCCGTGGATCTTGGTTTTGAGAAAGGGATTGAAGGAAGTCTGTTCGCAAGTGATAATATAACCCTGCTGCCATGGTTATCCCTTTATGCCGGACTTCGTTATAGTTTCTATAGTGCCCTGGGACCCCGTTCTGTGAGACTATACGAAGAGGGACATCCGAAAACAGAGGCCACGGTGACAGATACAATTTATTATGGAAATAACGATCCAATCAATTTTGAATCGGGACCCGAGGTTCGGGCCGCAGTCAACATTAAAATAGATCAGAATACGAGCTTTAAAATCTCCTTCAGTCAGATGAGGCAATACCTCTTTATGCTTAGTAACACGGTCACCATCTCACCTACGGATCAATGGAAGCTGGCGGATTACCATATCACACCCCCCACCGGGCAACAATACACATCAGGGATCTTTCATATCTGGCCCAGATGGGGTCTATCCGGTTCTCTGGAGGTATACCTGAAGCGCACAAATAACATTGTAGAATACAGGGATGGGGCAGATTTTATTGGTTCCTCTTTTACGGAGACCTCTGTATTGCAAGGGATGCAATATGCATATGGGGCAGAGTTCATGCTTCAGAAGTCAACAGGCAGACTGAATGGTTGGATTAGCTATGTCTATTCCCGATCCCAGGTAGAAGTGAAGGGAACCAATGTATTTGAATCCATAAACCGGGGAGATCCATACCCTTCCAACTTTGACAGACCGCATGTATTAAACCTGATCTGGAGCTATCACCTGAACAGACGTTTTACCTTTTCATCCAACCTGGTCTATATGTCCGGTCGACCGGTCACCTATCCTACATCACTGTATTACATCAGTGACGCATTATACATCGATTATTATGCCAAGAATCAAGTCCGGGTGCCCGATTACTTCCGGATCGATGCCTCTTTATCCATTGAAGGAAACCTGAAGGCAGACAAGGCATTCCATAGCTCCTGGAGTCTCAATGTTTATAATGCTTTGGGGCGAAATAACCCCCAATCCATATTCTTTGAGCCGGATGAAAATAACTTGCGGGGTTTCTCCTTTTCAGTCATAGGGGTACCCATATTAACAGTCTCATGGAACATAAAGATGGGGAACTATGAGAGTAATTAAGGCTTCCTGAATGAGGCGATATTTCCATATATATCTTTTCTTGATCTGCTCTCAGTGCTGGTCACAGCCATCAAGTGCAGAACCTCAAGTGGGTGGTAGTTATGAAAAATACAGGATGCTCACCGACAGAAGTATCTATATGGTTGGAGAGGATATTCATGTGCGAGTTTTCAACCTGAGCACTGATCTAATAAAGGATATGGATTGGAGTAAGGTCTTTTATGCTGAACTTATTTCACCGGAAGGATTTTCGCATACCCAGACCAAAATGGCCATGGATTCAACCGGCACTTCAGGCACTTTGAAGATACCAGAGGAGATCCCATCAGGAACCTATTTTCTAAAAGGTTATACCCGCTGGATGAGAAATGATGGACCTTCAAAGTACACCTATCTGAGTATTGAAATTGTTAATCCTTTCATAAAAAGCGTTTTACGGGTGGACACGCTTTCAGATTACAGGATGTCTCTTATGAAGCATGAACCTGGTCCGGCCGGGGGAGCCAACTCAAGTGGTCTGACACGCAAATATGCACCAAGAACACCGGTTCGGTTCGATCTGACCCTTGATCAAGCTGATTCAACAGCACAATATTGCGTATCTGTGATTCGGAAAGGCATACTGAGAAATCAGTGGGAATCTGTTTCTCCATCAGCTGTTCCAGATTGGAACCGGATTGGGCAGATTCCCGAAACGAGAGGTATCTCGCTGACAGGAAAAGTTGTATTCGCTCAATCCGGAAATCCGGCTCCATATGCGGTGGTCTATATCTCTATGATAGGCGAGGACCGGGATTTCTATTCCAATTATACAGATTCACTTGGAAGGTTTTATTTTGCCTTCCCTGATGGCTATGGTGAGAGGGAGCTGTTCATTTCCGCAAATCATCCAGATCTCACAGAAATTGAACTGTTAATAGAACAGGATTTTTGTACTGAGCCCGTTGCATTGCCTTCATTTCCTATTGGAACTGACCCATCCAGTATGGATCTGATTACCGATTTATCCCTGAATGCCCAAATCATTGATCAGTATGAAAACGAAACTCTGGTATCCAATGATTCAGCAATCATCGACCTGATGTACTTTTATGGCGATCCCGGCACAATCGTTAAGTTTGATGAGTTTATCAAATTGCCTACCATGGAGGAGTATTTTACAGAAGTGACTCCACAGGTCCATTTAAGAAAATCAAACCGCAAGAGAAGTTTCCATGTGTTGGGGAATCACCCTGAGCTTGAATTCTTTGCGCCCCTGGTAATGATTGACGGAGTGGCAATCTTTGATGTGGAGGCAGTACTGTCCATTTCGCCCCGGTATGTGGATCGGGTAGAGATCGTTGATGCACCCTATATCAGGGGCAATGTAACTTTTGGTGGAATCATCAATATCATTTCGACCGATGGCAATATGGGTTTTATAGACCTGCCGTCGTCTGGATTGTTGGTGAATTATAAAATGTTTCATGAACTCCCCCAGGGAGATTATTTTCTTCACCCTCTTAACCCGAGGATTCCTGACGTACGGAACACATTGTACTGGAATCCCAATATGAAGGTGAATCCTGACGAAAAAGTGGAGATCAGTTTTTACACTCCCGATGTAAAAGGAACCTACCAGGTTATCATTCGTGGGTATGATTCCTCCGGAATGTATCAGGAAAAGTCAGTCGCCTTCAGTGTTGAATAAATAGATGCAATCACTTTGCGGATTTCTCTATCTTTAGCCCAGTATGACCATCGAAAAGAGACTGAATCCTGCTGAAAGGATGGACCGGCACTCCTTTGAAAAACTTTTCAGGGAATACTTTCCTGCCCTCATCTCCTTTTCCCGAAAAATCCTTATGGATGAGGATGATGCCAGAGAGGTGGTACATTTGGTCTTTATCAGTCTCTGGGAAAAAAGGGAGGAGATAGATTTTTCCAAATCGGTCAAATCATATCTTTTTACGTCGGTTCATAACAGAAGTTTGAATGTGATCAGGGACAGGAAAAAATTCTCATCCGAAGAGGTCCCTGATATGGCTGGAGCGTGGGATGTGAGTGCGCAGATTGAATCCATGGAACTGGAGGAGAAAATCAATGAGGCCCTCGGGACGCTTCCGGAAAAATGCAGGGAAATATTCGAGTTAAATCGGTTCGATGGATTGAAATATAGCGAAATAGCCACACAGTTGGGGATATCAGTAAAGACCGTGGAAAACCAGATGTCCAAGGCACTAAAAATATTAAGAGAGAAACTTTCAAAATACCTGACTCTGCTGCTGTGGTTGGTCATGTACACCATGAATTAAAATAGTGGTTTTTCTCATAGGGGTAAAAGAGGATATAAGTGTGTTATAGATGAGTATGTCAGTGGAAGAGACACATAGCGATTTTAATAGTCTGGTTACCAGGCATCTTTCGGGTGAACTTTCTCCAGAGGAGGATCAGCTTTTTCGGGAAATGGTACGTCAGGATCCTAAGAAGCAATCCCAGCTTGCCGAATACCAGAAAATTTGGGATTCAGTGGGATCAAAAAGGAAACAGATCACCTATGACCTGGATAGAGAATGGAATTTGATTCAAAAGAAACTGCCCGGAATCCACAGGGAAATTAATTCTTCCCGGTCTCTGCTTTTCTATACTTACCGTATTGCTGCTGCTTTGGTGGTTGGACTTCTTTTTGTATTTGCCTGGATTTATGCAACCCGCATGGCAGGAACAGAATTGGTGGTTGCTGAAAACGAACCTGTGGAGCTTACACTGGATGATGGAACAGTTGTTACTGTAAACAGAAACTCAAGGATCAGATATAAGAAGCGTTTTCCAGATTCTGAACGCAGGGTAATGCTGGCAGGTGAAGCATGGTTTGAAGTATCCAGGGATACCTCAAGACCTTTTATTATTGATGCCGGCACTGCCATTGTGGAAGTGCTGGGAACCAGTTTCAATGTGAACGCCTACAAGGAGAATTCAATGGTAGAGATCACCGTGGAAAGTGGTGTTGTGGCGCTAACTGCCAAACAGTACCAACAGGAGCAGATTGTCCTCAGGGCAGGGAACAGTGGTACTTACAACAAAGAGAGAAAAGAGTTAATCCTGATCCCCTCCTCTAATCCCAATACAATTTCCTGGAAGACAAGGGAACTTTTCTTTGACAGCTCTTCGCTACAGGAGGTAGCTGACCTAATCAACAGGGTCTACAATGCAAACCTGGTGATCATGAACCCAGAGATGGTTTCGTGTCCCATTACTGTGACATTCAGGGATCAATCTCTCGACGCAGTTTTGAACGTGCTGGAGATGACCCTGGACCTTGAGATTTCCCGTGTCGGCAATGAAATCAGGCTGGACGGTGCTGGTTGTGATGAATAGCTTTTTGCATGTCAGGATCCGGATTGAAAATATTCCTTCTGTTGCTTATGATGCAAACCTTCTCCTGTTTCTTAACAGGGCAGGATCAGGGCAGATTGGTGACCCTGCAGGTTACAAGCATGCCGTTGAGAGGTGTACTGGACCTTTTGGAAGAGCAGACGGATCTTATTTTTTCCTACAGTTCCAGGCTCTTCGACGATCAGGATCGGGTGTCCGTTAACTTGATCAGGGTATCTCTCGATAGTGCCCTGTTGATGATATTTGCAGATAGAAAGGTGCGATTCGAAATTGTGGAACGCCAGATTGTTTTAAAAAGAGCCAGGCGACTGAGGATTGATCTGGAAGCTTCCATGATTTCACCAGGTCCGGACGATACTTCTGTTCAGTTTACCATCAGTGGTTACGTGAAAGACTCCAGGAGCGGAGAGGTCCTTATTGGAGCAACCATTTCCGTTCCGGGAGGGTTGGAAGGGACCATTACCAATAACTATGGATTCTATTCCCTGACACTGAAGCAGGAGGTGGAAAGATTACTATGTTCCTATGTGGGATATCGGTTTATGGTGATTCCTTTGAACGGAAGGAGTAACCAGGTTATTCACTTCACCATGGAAAAAGAGGTGGCCAGGTTGAGCGAGGTAACCATCTACTCGGGTGAACAGGAGAACATGATACGCACATCAAGAAGTTCGGAGGAGCGAATCAATCCAGAGTCGGTCCGGAAGATGCCGGCTCTATTTGGAGAAAAGGATGTGATCAAATCTCTGGCTGCCATTCCCGGTATTAAATTCTTTGGTGATGGCTCCACCATCTTTTATGTGAGGGGCGGAGGCAGGGATCAGAATATGATCACCATCGACGAAGCCCCCCTGTATAATCCAACCCATCTGCTTGGTTTTTTCAGTACCATAGTCCCGGATGCGGTCAAAGATGTGAAGATCTATAAAGGGGATTTCCCGGCAAACTACGGAGGCAGACTCTCTTCACTGATTGATATACGGACCAAAGATGGAAATATGAACCAGTTTGGAATGGACGGCAGTATGGGTTTGCTATCTTCGCGTCTCTCGCTGGAAGGACCCATCTGGAAAGAACATATCTCATTTTTTATTTCAGGAAGACGTTCCTACATCCTGCGACCATTTCAGGCTTATAATGAAAAGATCAATGACCTTCATTTCTCAGATTTCCACGTGAAACTTAATTACAATATTAATACAAAGAACAGGGTGTTTATTTCCGCCTACAGTGGAGTGGACAATTTTGAACAGCAGCACAATAACGATGTCTCTTCAGGAATCAACTGGCAGAACAGCACCACCACCCTCAGGTGGAACCACCTCTATTCCGACAGGCTTTTTTCAAACCTGACCCTGCTGGGATCCCGGTACGATTATTACCTGAATACCAATATTGAAAACAACGATTACTGGAACTCACATATTGATAATGTGAGTCTGAAATATGATTTTACCTGGTACACAAAGCCTGATAATACCATACGTTTCGGCCTGCTCTCTGCGCTTCATTTTCATAATCCAGGTAATCTGTACCGTGGTGGAATTGAGTTCGATCCCGGCCTGGATCTCTCCGTCAAATATACCCGTGAGTATGCATTGTATGCTTCAGATCAATTCATTATCAATAATAAGCTTTCAATCAGGGCTGGACTAAGGTTTACAATCTGGCAGAATATTGGTCCGGCTACCGAATATAGTATTGTACCGACGGTAGGTGGTGATTTTGTCAGGGATAGCCTTGCGGTGACTGAGATTACCGAAGGAAAAATGTATCATCAGTCACTCTCCCTTGATCCAAGGTTAAGCATGATCTATCAACCCGGTAAGCGACATATTCTCAAGATGAGTTATAGTCGCACCAGCCAGTTTCAGAACCTGATCTCCAATTCCATCAGTCCCTTTACTTCCCTGGAAGTCTGGCTTCCTTCGGGTCCAAATGTAAAACCCCAGTTTGCCCATCAGGTGACCCTGGGATATACCCACAGGTTTGACACACCCGGCCTCAGCCTTGATATTGAAACCTATTACAAATCCATGAGAAATCTGATCGACTACAGAGACCATGCGAGGATGCTGATGAATCCTTTGGTTGAGTACGAATTAAGGTTTGGTAGTGGGAAAGGATACGGTCTGGAAATGATCCTGAATAAGGAATATGGAACCTTAAATGGATGGATCTCCTATACACTTTCACGGGCCATTTCACAGGTGGATGAGATCAATGGAGGGAATCCATACCCGGCTTACTCGGACCGGCCCCATGATTTCTCACTTTACCTCTCCTGGGCACCCAATCACCGTATCACGCTTACCGGGAATTTCATCTACATGACCGGTGCTCCCTTTACTACTCCCACAGGATTTTATTATTATGACAACCACCAGGTTCCTATTTATGCTGAACGCAACAATGACAGGTTGCCGGATTATCACCGAATGGATGTGGCACTGAACTGGCACTTGAGCAAACCTGAGCATAAATTCCAACATGAACTGATCTTTTCAGTTTACAACCTCTATAGTCGTAAGAACCCTGTGGCATTGCACTTTAATAAGACTGAGGACAGCAATGGGAATTATGTGGTACCCTATGACTTCTATTCAAATCCGGAGTTGGTTTCAACTCAATACTACTTATATGGGGCCGTTCCATCCATCAGTTATCATTTCAAATTTTAGCCATGAGGAAACAGGATAAAGGCAGGATGCGTTCTCATCTCCAATGGTTGATCCTCTTTACATGGATCCCTCTTTGCATGTTATCGTGTTCCGAAAAAATAGAGTGGGATCTCAATTATCAGGAAGAGAACCTGATTGTTGTGGAAGCAAAGATCACCAACGAGCTAAAGCAGCACGAGGTGAAGCTTACCAGACCTTTGGTGGAGATTAATGGAATTCCGGATCCAGTTTCCGGGGCCGTGGTGGAGATAAATGATGGCCGCATGATACATGCCCTCACCGAAGACCTTTCCAGACCAGGTGTTTACCTTACTGCATCCGATTTTGCGGGAGAGGTGAATAGAGGTTACCAACTCAGAATTGGAGAAGGAGATATACGGATCAATGCCGTAGCTTTTATGCGGGAGGTAACTCCTTTCCAGTTTATGAGACCATTTCTTGTCCAATCCGATCCTCCTCTGTACGAGGGGTATATCAGTAACAGTGATGATGGATCAGCAATAATAAGGATGGAGCTTGATTGGAGCCATGTGCCTGGCTACGATACCCTTTCGGAGGAGGAAAATCACGCTTTGATTTATCATTATACATTGAATAGCCTGGATGTAAATCGCATTTTTTCGCCCGAACGGGAGCATGTGAGATTCCCTCCAGGAACCATCATATACAGGGAAAAGGAATCGGTCTCCAGAGAATATGAAGAATTTCTTCGGGGCTTACTTTCTGAAACCGACTGGCGGGGCGGAGTATTTGATGTATTACCCGGGAACGCACGAACCAACCTCTCAGAGGGGGCCATAGGCTATTTCACAGCAGCAGAAGTAATCCATGATACAGTAGTGATTGAATAGGTTTTTATCAAAGCCTTATATACTCGAATCTCGGATAACCTTTTTCTCCTGCTTCGCTATAGAAATCAATAAAGCGAAGTTTATAATAGAATCCATCCCGGTCCCTGATCACATAGGCCAGCCCTGGTTCAATGGTGTATAATGCAGCATCAAAATTATAATACTTCCAGTCATATCCGATCACATCGGCACGCCTGGTAAATTCCAGGTCAATTGTATCACCCAATTGGATATCCATGAAATCATGGATGGTATCCAGGGTGGCTGCTGTTCCGATTGGATTGAGTAGCGCACCCAAAACCAGGTAGGGGTAATTCTCGCCTTCATCGGTCACCAGCATGGTGGTGTACTTTGAGAACAGAAGGCTCCAGCCATTGGATGGAGGAGCGATATCAACAATGCCGTTTTCGAAGGAGAAATAGATCCTGTCCAACTCCGGATCACGACTGATCAGGATTGTATTTTCTTCGCTGTTATCCGTATTTGCATAATGGATCATGTAATCCTCCCCGATAATGTCAAACTGGACCTTTTTCATCCCTACCGGCAGGAACTTGGCGTCAATACCCCTGTCCAGTAAGAACACGTGCATGTTCGACCAGGTTGAATCCTCGTTGGACTGATACCAGGCTCCAAAAGCAGTGCTGTCCGGATTTCCGGAGGATGCATCAAAAAGCATCTCCAGATCGGACTGGTTAAGCTCGGTTTCTAAATTTGTTTCAAAGGAATTTCCTGCATACATAAATTTGGAAGTGTTGAGCCTGATGTCCCATCCACCTGATGAACTTTCAAAAAAGAGATCCCATTCAGAAACAGAATTAGAAGAGACCTCCATGTTCCGGTTCAGATCATAAAATACCTGTTGCTCATAACCCTCCCCCAGAGCTGCCTGTCCTACTTCCAGTCCACCCTGCTCATGTGGGATTACTATTTCATCCTCCTCAAAACAGGAGTGAAGGAAAAGGATTAATATCAGTATTACAGACAGGAATCGCATGTGATAAACTATCGGTATTTTGTAAAAGAGTAATTGATCCCAACGAAATAGGTCCTTCCCCAACCCACAAGTGAAGAGATCCCGTCCCCTCCGCCATGGCCTGATCCACCACCAATCCCCAACAGTTGGGTATTGTCGAAGATGTTTTTTATACCAGTGCTGAGTCGTAACTGTTGACGAAACATTCTGAAGGAGAAATTGAGGTCCATGTTATGGAAGGCATCCAGGTAATTGAGGACTATTTCCTCTTCGCTTATCAATCTGTGAACCGGATACTTCCCGGAGTATTTATAGAACAGGGAAGCGGATGCGAGGTTCTTTAAAAACTTCAGAGTAATGTTGCTGATGGCTGAGGTGGAAAAGACAAATTCTTCTGTTTGATAAAATGAGTTCTTTCTTCCAATGTGAGATACACCTAGGTCCAAAGAAAGGTATCGCAGGGGATAGACTCCTACGCGGAAATCAGCACCCATAGATTTGAAATGGCCTGTATTCACATTTCTGTAATGAAGCGGATTATCAGGATCCACCTGAACGAGTGTAATCTTATCATCGATCACATTGTAAAAGGCTTTGGCTTTAAGGTCGAGTGGCTTATCCGCTATTTCACTATTGTTTGAAACCGTAAAATTAAAGTTATGTGACCGCTCTGCAATCAACTCGTCATTCCCTTCGATCTGGTGGTTTGAGTCGTAGAAGTGAAGGTATAATTCCTTAAGGGAAGGGGCCCTGAATCCACGGGCATAGGATAGTCTGTAAGTTGTATTCTTCCTTTCATACCTCATGTTCAGGGAAGGGGTAACAGGGGATTCATACACTGTGTTGTAGGATGCTCTCAGGCCTGGCTGTATGGTGAATTGACTGAAGGGATTCCACTGTACACTGGTGAAAAGAGCATAATCGCCCATAAATTCTCTACCATTGCTCAGGCGTTCACCAAGGCCCAGTTCCGTATTGACATCAAATCCAAGCTGTGTTTCCAGCTTCATTGATTCACTTGAATGATCCAATACACCTCTGGCTGAGATGGCATGAAATACTGTATTGTCAATATTCACCAGGCTTGTACTCAAATCCGTGAGGTCCTTAAAATAACTGGACCTTTCCCTGTCATAATAGGAATATGCCCCCAGGAAATTAAAGTTGAAGTCTTCAGAAAAGGTCTGATTGAGATGTATGCTGTTGTTCATCCGGGTGGTAGCCGTCCAGGTTTCATAACCCCTTTCAAAATAGGGAGGAAGTGGATTGGTCCTGTCCAGCAGGTTTTCCCTGAAGGCATCGATCTTATATTTCAGCGATGTTCCCCCTTTGGAATACCCGTATTTTAAACTGCCATTATATTGTTCTTTGGGTTTCCATTCCTTGTACCTGCTTGTATCAATCAATGAGTATCCGCTAAAAAAATTGCGACCACCGGTTAAAGAGATGCTGTGGTTCCCAAATCGGGTATCCAGATTTGCATTAAGGTTATAGATGCCTACCGACTCATAGTAGCTGTTAATGCCTGCCTTGAAGCTGGCATACTTATTATCTTTAGTGATGATGTTCACAACTCCTGCCAGGGCATTGCTCCCGTACATGACCGACATGGGACCTTCCACAATTTCTATATGGTCCACATTCTCCAGGTTGAGCTGACTCAGGTCGATGTTTCCGTCCAGGCGCCCGATGACCGGTACGCCGTCCACCAGGATCTTTACATTTTCCCCTGACAAGCCCTGCAAATCCAGTGCAGATCCTGTGGAGGGATCGTTGTTAATTTTGAAGGAGAGTTCCTTGGATAGCAATTCGGCCATGGTATTGGCTGCCTTGTTTTCGATTTGCGGACTTCCAATTAGTTTGATATCATAAATGGATTTATCCACACTAACCGCTTTATAATGACCGGTTACAACCACTTCGTCAAGGTCAAAATAATTGGGCTTCAGGCGAATTTCCATCTGCGCGGAAGGGATCCCGGATCTATCTAAATAATTTATATAGCCCATGGCCGAGACACTGATGATCTCACCACCCTCCAATTCTACTACAGCTTCGCCGTTGATGTCTCCAACAACATATTCCTGATTTCCTGTTATTTTATGTTCCAGGCAGATGTGGCAAAAGGGTACTGGTTGGTTATCGGCATCGTCGATAACCCTGATCCTGATCTCCTGTGCACGGAGATCCGATGCACAGGATGATCAGAAATAAAATAATGGTTGTAAACTTCTTCTTCACCTTCTATCTCCCACAACCTTATATAATACTACTGTTTGATAAATCGGATCACACCTGTCTTATCTCCGGTATTTACTTTCAGAAAGAAGAGTCCTGGATTCAAGTGGGCAATGTCAAGCGACAGATTGGTAAATCCACCTGCTTGATGGATGGTTGGAATAGACGGTTCTTCCGGTCATATCCATGATCTGAATGGCGGTTTCTCCCATATGATCAAATACAACATTGAGATATTCCGAAGCCGGATTGGGATAAACTTCCAGCATCTGGATCATTTCCGGACTACGGGCTGATACCAGCGACAGCTTCTCCTGCATGAAGGTGTATTTGCCAACAGTATAGTCGAACTCAGTAAAATATATTTTATAATAAGCAGAATCTGTTTCACCCATTGTCTTGAGGAAAAAGACTACTGTACTGTCCACATCATAGGAGAAAGTACCCATATTGAATGATTTCCAGTCGGAACCGATGATGCTGATGTTGTATGAGAAAGCGGTGTCTTCAAACAATCCAGTAGTGGACTTCAGGCCTTCATCAGTCACCTCCTGGGCTAACACATGATCATCATTGGTAAGTACACCTGATACATAATAGGGAATCGGTATAATCTCCAGTATCTTGGTAAATAGCAGATCCCAGGCACCTGCTTGGCAGGTTCCCTGTCAATGATTGAATGGTTGTCGATGGAATAATAAACAAAGCTTTTGGTATTGTATTCACCTGAATTGAGCAGGACTAGATTGCTCCTCGGTGCCGTCAAGGTTGGCATATTTGAATTCCCAGGTATTGGCCATGGAACCTCTCATGATGATAGCCAGTTTTTTATATACTCCAGCTACTGTTTTTATCACAAACAGGCTGTCACCCGTTATATTGTGGGTGGACATATTGTAAGTTCCCCATCCATAATCGGGATGTCCGAGTCTGATTAGCACTGAAAGCCCCTTCATCAAATGTCTCAATGGAGTTGTACATGGGAGTCCAGATCATCCCGGTTGTATCGACGGTTTCCCAGTCTGCAGTGTCACCTGCTGGATATGTGTAGACTTCCACCCCGGCTGCGAGGTTGGCAAGTATACTAACGCTGAAATTGTTGGTGGTAAATCCCAGGTCCCAGTTATTTCTGGCAACTGTGTCTACATTACCATTTTCAAGACTGTAATACACATCGTCAACATATGATGCACCGGTAACCACCTCTTTTTGTTCCTGTGCCATTAGCGTAACAACCACTGTGATCATTACAGATAGTAGTAAAGTTTTTTTCATAACCGTATTTAATTGATTTGTGAGTAAAATTCCAATTGCCAAAGCTACATGCGAATTCTGAAGGAATTCTGAAGAAGAGAACTATTTTTCAAATGTGTAGGTAAACTTGATGGTGATGTTGCGTTGATCGTAGGCTGGGAGGGTGGGGACTTCCCTTTCAAGCAATGTATTTCGCCCTTCGTTAAAGACAAGATAAAGGTCAGTACCCTCCTTGGGATTGTAACGGAATCTAAGATTGGAAATTACTTTGTTGATGGCTGTATTGTATTGCACAAAACCGGAAAAAGTAACCTTTGTACTTAGCGTATATAATGCCCGCAATCCGGCAATATGGTTGTGGAGGATTTGATTTCGGTCTGGGAATTGTACATAATCGTACTGGTAGATCCCACCCAGCACAATGGAAGCACCGATTTTCCATGTGGGCAGAATGCTGGGTGACATTTTTATCCCATCATAGTATCCACCGCCCTTTAACATAACCATTACACTCAGCGGCCGGGACAGGGGTGTATTTAACATGATGTCTGGTATTGAGAATAATGGTATCTGCCTGCCGGGACCAAAACCGGATCCAGGATCTCAAAGTCCTCATCCAGGTATTCATAACTGTAGATGATGTTGAGTGTACCACCCCATCCTTTCTTGGTGCTGAAAATCCAGATTGGACTAGCATGGTAAATGAGGAGTGAATTGTCGATTACACTGTTCAAATGAAAGTTTCTAAGCAGGATATTGTGACTTTGAAGCCTGGAGGTTTCGGGAGATATCCAGGTGTATCTCAGCTCTTCACGTGTAACCCAGTAGTCATCAAAAATTTCAAATCCGATTCCCGGGTCAAAATCCTTGCCGGAATATGATCCAGCAAAAAGGTATGATAATCCCTCCTGTTTTCTTCTTTCCCAGTATAGCAAGAACCTGGTGGGATCCAGAGAAAGAGGCTGATTTTCTGCATCGTTCTGAAATGTCTGAGCCCAGCGGATGGTCAGGTATTCATCTCCGAAAAGACGGATGACTCCATCCAGTCCATAGGCCATGTTATAGGTGCCATCTATTCCCAACCTGGAGGTAACCATTCCTCCGGCATAAGAGTATTCATTGAAGACCCTTTTCTTCACACGAAAGACGCCGAAATTTTCTGAGGGTAGGTCATCAATAGTAGGCGGTTTGCATATCCAGGAAACCAATATCCCAGTCATTTACCCTGCTGTTGATCCGGGCACCGCCCCAGATCCTGACGGGATTATCCTCATACAAGGCCGATTCGACGGCTATAGAACAAACTGGTTTGTCCACCCAGATCAAAATCGAAAGTGCTGCTGCGTTCCAGAAAGAACATCCTTTTCTCCGGGAAATAGAGGCTGAACCTGGTCAGGTTAAATTGCTGTTCGTCAGCCTCCACCTGTGCAAAATCGGTATTGACGGTCAGATCCAGCGTGGTGTTGGGATTGATCCCATATTTTAGATCCAGTCCGGGTTCCAACTTGAAGTCCTGATCGATATTCATAAGCTGTTTCATCTCTGTTCAGGTCATTGATTTGCTCAAAACCTGAAAGCAGGTAGGGACTGATATAGAGTGGTTTCTTTGGCTTCAGACCTACAAACTCCACCTCTGCATACAGGGACGGTTTCAGGTTGCTGCCATCTCCCCAATTCAAGGGGCGTTTCAGGAAAAATATAACCTTCGTATTTTGCAGGTAGCCAGCGAAAGATACTGATCCCCATGATGGTCTTTATCATCACTGGGTTCAAACCTGAGGCTGGATATGGGGATGCGCATTTCCACATACCATCCATCTTCATCCATGGTGGTTTTCACATCCCAGAAAGTGTTCCAGCTCAAATTCATGGGCTGGGTTTCACCCATGGGTGTACCATCATTCCGTATGGTGCCATCCAATCTGAGTCCATTGGGATTGGTAAAAAAGAGGAGCGCAGTTTTCCTTGTCGTTGTAGGTGTCCATGCTGATCCCAACCAGGTCACTGGTCATGCTTTCCTGTCCCTTTTCTTCCCGATGGCCTGGATCAGATCAGGATCTGAGACGTATAGTGTCGCACCTATGTAAACATACTCTTCATCATAAGCCATCCTGATCATCCGATCGTTCACTGGGTATATTGCCCGATACGGGTATATGGGAGACCATGGGAAATGGTTTGATCATCTTCCCAGACAGTTTCATCCGGCACACCATCAAAAACCATACCTGATTCGATCCTGGGTACCTGCCATCGCTCCTGGCCCACAACGTCTTTGTGAATAGCATTCAGCAACAGGATGCTGAGGATGAAGAGAGCGGAAGGGTATCTTCAATTCTCTGGGATTAATATGAATTAAAAAATGAAATTTACAACTTATATTACCATGAGTCAAGCAACCGAAACGCTGTCTGCGGCATCTTGGGTGAGGGGTGAATGGTGACAGGCCTTCGGCCGGTGAAGGGTGACAGGCCTGAGGCCGGTGAAGGGTGACACGAAAAGTGAATTTAGGAGCAGCGGAATAGGCGAAAAAAAAGTATGAAAATGCGAAGATATTATGGTTTGGATAGTGGGTATTGCTGTGGTTTCCACTGGCAGGGTGTGAAAATCTGGAATGTGAGTTGCCTGAGGGTCAGCCGGTCTATTTTGAATATCATTATATCAATCATGCCTGGGGTTACCAGGAGAATGGGTGGCTTGATTGACCGGGAAGGGTAATATCAGGTCTTTTAATCTGCCTGAGGATTTCAGGTCCCCCGATTCAACAGGATACCTGACCATAGGGGATCTTGAGCATAATCTGGCGCTAACCGATGCCATCATCGGAAAGTGTGGATAGTACCGAGTTATCGAAGTATGCAGGTTATATCCCAGCAGCTGCTGAAGGGGAAATTGGTAAATCAAAATCCATCGCTGCCGATGCGGGTGCATCTGTACTCTCCTGTTACCTGTATGATAAGGAAATGAAGGCATATAAATATGTTTTCCTTGCCCAATCAGGCGATTGGGAACAATTCAACCTTTCCAAGGAGGCGGAAATTCTTGTGGATTGGTTGGTGGATTTTGATGTGTTCTGGTTATCTGACTAGCTTCCGGTTCAGGTACCGGACTCCTCCCCATTGCTTTCAAAAAATCTTCGGATCAGGATCTTGATATAGTCTGCCAGGTACAGGATTCCCAGAATGAATCCCAGGAATCCCAACAAAACTATAAAGGAGAGGAATCCATCACTGGGCCGTCCGGCTGCTCCAAATAAGGCGATGGAAGCGGCCGGGAAGATCATGATGACAGATTTGAGCCTCTTTTTCCGCATCTGTTAATTCCCTTTAATCAGCTATTTACAAATTTATTTAAAAAAAATGCCAATGTCAATAGGGGTGTGGTAGGGGGTATGGTGTGATATAGGTGAAACCAATAAAATGGAAAACAAAAAAACCATTAATAAGTATCACTTAAAATCAGAAATCATGAAAAAGTTATCATTTTATTCATCTATAGTATTCCTGCTTGGTATCCTCTTTTTTACTGCTTGTGAGAATAGCTTCAACGGACCCGAGCTGGAGGATAGTATTCTTCCCGATCAACTGACCGTTGAAATTCCTACTGCACTTTCACAGGACGTATCTGCCAAGAAGAGTGCGGCAGTCGACACGTTGAAAGGCGGAGAGATCTACCGACATCTCATATTCTTTATTCATGCAGGCGAGCATTCAGCCAGACTCGTAAGGCATGTGATCTGGGGCTTGCGGATCTACAAAATTGAAAATGTGATCACACTCACTTATGAAAGTGAAGATGATGGACGCATCAAGAACCTGGTGGTTGTTGAAGGTCCGGAATTTGAGGGACGCACATGGGAATATGGACTGACCATTACCGATGCGGAATCTGAAGGCGAGGAAGATGGAGGCAAAGCCATGCAAATCTTCTGGAACAAAGGTCCCAAAGAGGGAGTTACCCTGATCAAGCCCTACAACCTGGATCGTACCAACGAACGTTTGATGGCTCAGGCCATGTTTCGGATCGATTACAGTGGAGCAGGTGAATTGGGTTATGATCACCACATGATTGTCTCCATTGCTGATATGCCTGCCATTGATCCCTTACTGGCTCCATTTGCCATGGACGGTATGAAAATGTTTGTGGGTAAGAAGGGGGACTATGTGGATGTATATGGAAATTCAAGTCACCCCAATGCAAAGTTCCTCACCGAAAAAGTGGGTTATAACTGGGCTTTCGTAGCTTCCGGTTCAGAATCTGAAGATATTGCTGTGGCTGAGGTGGGACTCCCCTTGAGTACTGTTGATGCGGAGGGTCGTGCAGTGTTGCTTGAGGAAAACTCGGTCTATAATGTACTTTATAATGAAGTGATGACCATATGGCCACATGCCAGTGAAGAGATCCTGAATGCATGGCTGACCAACACTGAAGCTCCGGGATATTTCGACAATAATGGTTTTATCCAGGGCGGAGAAGCACCCGGAGATGAATTTCTGCCTCTGGTGGAAAGGATTATGGGACTCTCTCCATACAATCCCAAATCCATTGCAAACCTGGAAATCATATTCAATTAGGGTTCAATCATATAGAGACCATCCTTTCGAGGAGGTCCCCACCCCGTTCGCATCTGCGGACGGGGTTTTTAGATCCAGAGGAGATCCTTTTTCCACCTTTCTTCAAGGATTTCCATGGAAGATTGGTGTGTAATCCCCAACATATATCCACCTCCCGATCCGTTGAGTTTCAAATGAAATTCGTTGGTGATCTGTCCTTCTATCCAGAGATCAAGCATTTCCGGGGGGATCATTTTTCGGAAATGAGTGTACTGGTAATCTGAAAGTACCCGGACCAGCATTCCCGGATCTGCATCCCGGTACCCCAGCAATGTTTCGATCAGCTTTTGATTGATGATAAGGTATTCATTCCTGATAGAGGATGCAAAGTCGGGTTTTTCCATTTGCTTGAGGAAATGTTTCACCAGGGGGCCGGTATCGAACCGTTCACCTGAATCAAGAAGGAAAAAGCGGTAGCCACCGGGGACATTTGCAGGGTCAAAATCAACCTTCTGGATGGTACCTTCCTGTTCAAAATAGAGTGGTGATCCTGAAAAACAGGTGAGCGGGTCCACTCCCGAGCTTTTCCCGTGAAAATAAGACTCGATGGCAGCCAGGTCCTCTTTTTGATGGGTCAGTGAGCAGTCTCTGGATCCTTTGAAAAATAGATCATAGACGGCTGCACTTACCGCACCGGAGCTTCCCAGTCCATATCCTGTGGGTATGGTCATTTCCAGCCAGTAGTCTTTAATTTGATTGGAGAACTGGAACAGGTCAGGCGACGCATGGAAACTCCCATCGGGAAGCTTACTTATATAATGATACAACTCTTCCAGGTATTTTTGGGATTGTAACAATTCATTTTCCATCCCCGAAGGAACCTGGGTAGATTTCCTGACCCGGGCATGGTATCTTGGAAATGGGATGGTTAGTGCACTTCCGCCTAACACAACAGCGTATTCACCCACCAGCATGACTTTTGCCGGGTATTTGTCCAAATGGTTCATGAAGATAGCTTTTTGGGCCCTTGCCCTATCCGATCCCTGATAATCCTGCCATCCTCGCAATACTCTAAAAGTTCTGAGGCTATAAAGGCATCCACCCTTTCTGCATCATTGGTTCCGTACAACAGGTGCACATTGGCCCCGGCATCCATTGTAAATCCCAAATCACATCCTGTATCTTTTCTGAATTCCCTTACTTTCTGGATAATGGAAAGTGATCCTGGTTTCATCAAAATGTAGCCAGGCCTTCCGGTCATCATCATGGCATGCAGGGTAAGGGCTTCCTCCTCCATCAGGGTTATGAAAAGCGCCCAGTCGCCCTCCTTCATTGCCCTTTTCAGCAAAGCCAGGTTTTCCCGGGCCTGTCTGAACCGGGTTTTTGAGAATGGATTGGATTCCATCAATGAATGTCCGACACTGCTTGTCACTTTTTTTGATCCGGATTCCACGATGAGGATGGTATCCCGAATCTGGAAGAATGAATCGTGAATGCCGGTTACAGGAATTGCAAACTCATCGCTTGAGCCATCCCAGGTTTCGGCGGCTCCCCATAGTGCAAAATTTGGAAATATGGAGCGGGAGGCACTGCCGGAGCCTAGACGGGCAATAAATGAGGCCTTCTTTTTAAAGTGAATAGGATCGGATCTGCCCAGGATTTGCTCTTCCATCTGAACCAGGCAGAGGGCAAGTGCTCCCAGGGATGAAGCGCTGGAGGCAATACCCGATGAATGTGGAAAGGTATTTTCAGATTCGATCTTCAAATCGGTATTTGAAAGGACAGGCATAAAGGTATTGAGGCTTTCTGCAAATTTTCTGATGCGATCTTCAAAGAGAGGTGAAACTTTACCCTCAAACAGAAATTGAATTTCCGGATGGGAATTCCCGGGTTCATATGCGAAAGTCAAGCTGGTCCTGGTCACCGATTCCTCCAGGGTCATGCTGAAAGACGGATTCAGCGGAAGCTGTACCCCCGTTTTCCCCCAATATTTGATGATGGCAATGTTGGAAGGGCAGGACCATTCCACCAAACCGCTGATGGCCGGTTGGGGTTTAGAATGAAATGCAGCTGCATCACTCCTGAGTTTCTTCTCAAAGGGATAGTCCATTGTAAACGAGGTCCTGGTACCTGTAGATTATTTTGATATCTTTTTCATAAAGGTAACTATACAGATCCTGTTCAGAAGCATCTGATGCGATCATTATAAAATCTCCACCCCAGGCGCCCAGCGATTTTACAGCACCGGGTAATTCAGGGAAGCGGGATGTGGCGATCATCTCCATCTCCAATAGATCTGATAGTCTCTTTTCATGTTCTTTCAACAGCTCCTGGAATGTGATTAGATCTTCTGCATCCATTAGTCCCTCAGTCATGGTACTGAAATGATGAATAGTTTGATAATCCGGTTGAACTCTTTCGGCAAAACGTTCCACCTGCAGGGAGCTGGATTGTTTTGTTCCAAGCCAGGCAAAATAGATCTGTTCTGAAAAGGGGGGATGAAAAGGCACATGGTGATATTGTGGAGACTGGTCCCGCAGTTTATAGAAAATGGGGCCATCGGCAATTGCACAGGCCACATCATAGCCTGAACCTTCGGAGGTCATGAAATGCAGATCAAGTGGATTGACCTCAGCCCATTCAGCCAGCAGCGCTGTGAGCGTTGAGCTACTCCCAAATCCCCACTCGGGTGAAAAATCCAGCTCTGTTTCCACATCCCATCTGAACAGATCCTCCTGGAATTCAGGAAGCAATTCAATACATGCCAGAATCATATTTCGCAGGTGATCGGCTTTCTCAGGATCGCTGCTTTCCAGGATTTTCAAACTGGATGGATCCATCCGGGCACTGAACCAGATATGGTCCTGGTATTTTGCATTCCAGGAAAAAATCCGACGGTTGTCAGAAGGGATTTTTTGAAGTGACTGTCCCAGTTGCAAAGGCACAGCCAGCGCCTTTGATCCGTACAATACCATATATTCGGCACTGATCAGAAGTTTGCCATGGGCGTAAAAAGGTTTCATTTCCAATGATTTTTATCCCGGATGGAATTAAGAAAGTGAGAAACTTCAGCATGGGAAATCGTCCGGTCCATAAAATGTAAGGTAGCCTTTTCGATTTCTCCGGGGGAAGCTTTAAGCTGTCTGAGGATATTGCTGAGGTGCATCTTCATATGGCCCTTTTGAATGCCTGAGGTGATCAGAGAACGAACCGCACTGAAATTCGTGGCCAACCCTGCGGCACCAATAACCTGCATCAGTTGTTCAGCTGAGGGATGACCCAGGATCTCCAGAGCAACTCCCGCCATTGGATGGGTACCCGTGAGTCCCCCTACTGTTCCTACAGCCAGCGGTACATCCAGGGAGAGCCTGAAGGACCTTTCTGAGACTTCGACCCGGGAGAGGCAACTGTAGCGCCCGTCTTTTGATGCGTAGGCATGTCCGCACGCTTCCACTGCCCTGTAATCGTTTCCTGTGGCCAAAACAACTGCATCCATCCCATTAAAGATTCCTTTGTTATGGGTCACTGCACGGTAGGGATCGTGTATGGCGATATCCACAGCCTTCTTGAATTTCCGGGCAAATTCATCACCAGTCATGTTTGGATCGGTTTCATTGAATACAGCAGTGTCGCCCTCCACAAAGCAGTTCACCCTGCATTCGGGGGTATAGTTGGAGAGGATGGACATGATAATCCTGGGTGCTGCATCCTCTCCCTTCATGATAGATGATAGCGCTTCTGCCATGGTTTCCAACACCGAATTAATGAAATTTGCACCCATGGCATTGGCAGTCTTGAAGGTAACAAAGAGCTGATAGGTATTGGGGGAGTTCAGGACCGACTGACCTGATTTCTATCTTATCTATGCCCCCGCCACGTTTTTCCATACTGCTAATGAGGGGCTTCACAGCTTGCATCAGTTTCTCCTGATTCCGGTCCAATGCCTTGTGCAGGGCCTCTTCTTTCCCGTTCCATGTGAAATAGACCTGTCCGCTTTTTTGGGTTCCCACCACCTCGGCATGAAATCCTCCGTGCATGGCCCAGAATTTTGCCGCATGGGATGCAGCAGCTACCACTGAGCTCTCTTCGATGACCATGGGGACTGTGAGCAGGTTTCCATTGATCAGGAAATTGGGTGCTAGTCCCAGGGGCAGTAAAGAAATTGGACACGCTGTTTTCGATCATATCCCCGTAGATCTCCTGAAGATGCGAATCGGGATGAAGATGACCATTGAGCAAATCCATCGTTTGGTGAGAAAGTGCAAGCCTGTTTTTGAAGCCAGGCCAGTTTCTCACTTCGGGAAAGTTTGGAAAAACCGTTGATGATATGTGTTGACATGCTATTTTCTAATGGATAGGAATGCATTGGCCATTTCCAGTCCCCTTGACCTGGGCATTTACAAAATCCCTCAGTTGCTCATAGTCCTCCCGGGCATACTTTAAGAAAAGTGGATGCCATGCCATACACTGCAGGCAGAGTAGATTTTTGTATAAGGTAGTATCCGTCCAGGAAATTTTCCACTCCCCCGGAGATGATCAACTCTTTGCAAACCGGATGCTTCCTTGGCCACGATGTCATTTACATAATCCAGCATGGAATAAACATCTTCACCAATCATGGAAAGAGGTTCAAAGAAGGCCTGTCCGGCTTGCTTTCTATCACGCAGCAATTCAACCTTGGCAAAATTGGTGCCTCCAAAAGCAGCAAACTCAATGGCCTGAAGCGGTAGCTGCAGCAGTTCACGCAGACTTTCAGGTCCCATGCCCTGTCCCACTTCTTTGACGATGACCGGGTGGGCAAATTGATCCAAAAACCTTTGAATGGTATCAAGTGGAGGAGCATTGAGAATATCCCCTTCCGGCTGAAACCATTCCTGCATGGGATTTACATGAATGATCAGTCCATCGGCCTGTAGCTTCTTCACCAGATCTGATGCCTTGTGAAACCTGATTTCCTTTCACAGCAGCTCTTCTACCTGTGCAATCCCCAGGTTGGCCCATAAGAGGAAGGTGATCTCCAATGATAGCCGCGCATATTGAAATCTTCAAAATAGGTATCATCGTCCATGATGATCCTGCAGGAACCCAGTCCCATTCCCATTCCGAATTCATTACAGGCCATGGCCAGATTCCGGTTAATGGTTCCGGCCAGTTTTGTACCACCGGTCATGCTGCTCACCCACATGGGAACCTGTGCTGTTTTCCCCAGAAAGGTAAATGGTTGCAGATTCCTGCTTTGGGATGCGCCTGAAGCATGGGTTCATAATGAAAGCGGCTGTCCATTTCAGGAATGGTGGTCTGGGACTTGAATGCCAGTTCGATGTGATCTTTTTTTCTATTTTCCAGGTTTTCCATGGTAAAGGTCGTTTATCTGATGCCCAGGTGTCGTGAAATCACCAGACGAAGGATTTCTGAGGTGCCCTCCCCAATCTCCAGGATCCGCTGGTCACGGTAAAACCTTTCAATTGGATTCTCTTTCATCAGGCCATGCGCGCCATGAATCTGCAGTGATTCATTGACTACTTCACGGGCGATTTCCGATGTATATAATTTGGCCATGGCAGCTTCTTTTCCAAAGGGATGCTTATTGTCTTTGAGCCAGCAGGCTTTATAAAGCAGGTTTCGTGCCAGTTCAATTTTTGTAGCCATATCGGCCAGCTTGAAAGAGTTGATCTGGAAGCTCCGGATGGGTCTTCCAAACTGCACCCGCTTTGAGGCATATTCCATGGCCATTTCGAAGGCGCCCTGGGCCAGGCCCAAGGCCCATGGCAGCAATGGAGAGCCTGCCTCCGTCCAGTGTGGCCAGCATGATTTTTGACCCCTTACCACGCTCTCCCAAGCAGATTCTCTTCAGGCACCTTCACATCCTTGAATTTTACCTTTCCGGTATCGGCTCCACGCCACATCATTTTTGAGTGGATCATTTCGGCACTGTAACCCGGAGTATCCCTGTCCACCAGGATTACCGATAGCTCTTTTATCCCATTTCCTGTTGTCACCGGTTACCGCCTGCACGGTAATTCCTCCCGACATGGCTGGAAGCGATATTGGTAATGTAAATTTTGCCTCCATTGATAATCCAGTTACCCGAATTCAGGATGGCAGTGGTTTCCGTATTGTTGGAATCTGAACCTGCATTGGGTTCAGTGAGTCCAAAAGCCCATAGTTTCTTCCCTGAAGTGAGTTTGGGAAGGAATCTTCGTTTTTGCTCCTCCGTTCCATAGGTAGCGATGGGAGCAATCCCCAGGGAATTGTGTGCAGCCACGGTGGCTGCCTGGGATCCATCCACCCTTGCCAGCTCTTCTACTGCAATGATGTATGAAAGTGTATCCAGGCCCATGCCCCCGTCATCCTCAGACAGGTTCATGCGAAGGAGCCCCATGTCAAACATTTTCTCGGTCAGTTCGGTGGAGAACACCGACTTTTCATCCAGCTCAGCAGCAAGGGGTTTAATATCTCTTTCTGCAAAAGATCTTATCTCATCTCTCAGGTGCAGATGTTTGTCATTCAGAATTGGATCCATCATATGGAGGCTAAGGTAATTAATAATTGATTAGTCTGCACCTGTTCTCCAACCGACACCTCTATTTGTTCAACAGAAGCCTGGTGGACAGCCAGGATCTTATTCTCCATTTTCATGGATTCGATGACCAGTATAGGATCTCCTTCTGTGACCTGGTCACCCTCTTTCACATTAATCTGTACAATCCGGCCATTCAGGGGTGCCACGATTTCGTTGGAGCCCTTCTGTTTTCCCTTTTCTCCCGAACTGATATATCTCCTATCAAGGATATCCATACGCCTTAACCTGAACTGGTGTCCATCCGTATCAAGCAGGATCTCTGACCGGTCCGTTACGCCCCAGAGCTTAAGGATCTGATTGTTTATTCGGATCCAGTAGCTGTTGCCTTCCCTTCTCTCAAGTGCCGCCTGGAAAGTTTTCGTATCCAGATGCAGGGTCATTCTTTCCCGTCCTTTGTGTAACTCGTAAGCGATGCGAAATTGTTCATGATCCGATAAAAGGATTAATTCAGGAAGCAAGCGCCAGTGGCCGATGTGATGCCACGGTGACTCTCCATGCTGTGATTCGGGCCTTGTCTGAAGACTAATCATGGCTGCAGCAACAAGCAATGTTTCCATATCGTGATTGTTTCTACTCAGTTGTATCTGAGCCATCAGCGGCTCAAAATGCTGCTGCACATATCCTGTATGGATCTGGTTATCTTTGAATCCATCCGATCTTAAGAGTCCGATCAGAAAATCCCTGTTGCTTATTAATCCTGTGATGCGCAACTCCTTAAGGGTTCTGATCAGCTGAATCCTTGCATCCTCACGGTTCTTTCCCTGGACAATGACTTTAGCAAGCAGTGGGTCATAATAGGGTTCAACCAGATTCCCCTTTCTGAATCCACTGTCGATCCTGACTTCATCATGATCTGGCCACTCAAATGTTACGATGCGTCCTGTGGAGGGTAAAAAGTCATTATTAGGATTTTCAGCATAGATCCTGGCCTCAATGGAGTGCCCGTTGATGGTAAGATCTTCCTGTTTAAAGGAGAGCGGATGACCCTCAGCAATAGTGATCTGTTCCTTTACAAGGTCTATGCCTGTGATAAACTCGGTGACCGGATGCTCCACCTGAATTCTTGTATTCATTTCAAGAAAATAGAAGTCCTGGTTGGAATCCATTAGAAATTCAACCGTGCCTGCATTTGTATATCCAATCCCTTTGGCTAACTGCAATGCCATGGCGGTGATCCGTTTCCTGGTCTCCGCGGAAATGAAACCCGAGGGTGCTTCTTCAATAATCTTCTGGTAACGACGCTGCAAAGAACACTCCCTTTCAAAGAGGTGAACCATATTTCCATGATGGTCTGCAATGACCTGTACTTCGATATGCCTGGGATCTTCAAGGAATTTTTCCACATAGAGATCACCGGAGCCAAAATAGTTGATGGCCTCTCTGATGGCTTCTCTGGCTTCCTGCTCAAACAAATCCGGTGAATGGACAATCCGCATTCCTTTTCCACCACCTCCGGCAGCCGGTTTGATCAGCAAGGGGTAGGTTAGGTTGGGGATTTCCGACACAAGTGTTTCCAGGTCTTCTACCACACCTTCCAGCACCGGTATTCCCAGTTCAATGGCTTTTGTCCTGGCACGGGATTTATGTCCCATCAGTGAGATCACCTCTGGAGATGGCCCAATAAATTGAATGTTAGCCTTTTGGCAGGCTTGGGCAAACTCCGCATTTTCAGCCAGGAAACCATACCCGGGATGAATGGCATCTACCTGTGCAATGGATGCGATTTCCAGTATTTTTGCAATATTCAGGTAGGTTTGGGAAAGATCGCCTGATCCCAGGCTATAGGCTTCATCTGCCTCCGTTACAAATGGAAGCTCCTTGTCGAAGTCAGAATGTATGACCACGGCCAATTTGTCCAATTCCCTGATGGCACGTATCAACCGCAGCGCAATCTCTCCGCGGTTGGCCACAAGAATCTTATGAAAACTAGTCTGCTTCATCCCAGTCCGGATTCCTTTTCTCCAAAAATGCTTTCATTCCCTCCTGACCCTCTTTTGATATTCGTTGTCTGGCAATAATCTCTGCGGTGTATTCCTGAACCTGGAGTGGAGTCAATTGGTTGGAGAGCCCGGAGATCATTTTTTTGATCCCTTTCATCGCAGCAGGGCCATTGGCTGCCAACTGATTCATGATCTGATCCGTCCTTTCCTGGAGGGTTCCCTTTTTACATATATAATTTACAAGTCCCGCCTCCATAGCCTCCTTTGCTTCAAAAGTGCGGCCTGAGAGCATCAGTTCGGTGGTTTTACTGAACCCTGCTTTCTTTAAAACATAGGGTGCGATAGTGGCTGGTATCAATCCCAGTTTCACTTCTGAAAATGTGAAGCTGGACGTATCTTCTGCCATCACCATATCAGAAACTGCCACCAGGCCATTGGCTCCACCCATCACCTTCCCCCGAACAGCAGTCAGGCAGATAAGTTCTGATTCTGAGATTGTCCTGAATAGCCCCGCTAATTCCATACTCTCTGCTTTCAATTGCTCCCTGGTCTGTTCCATACCATCTCGCATCCAGATCAGGTCGGCACCGGAAGAGAAATTCTTTCCGGACGATGTAAGTACTACGAACCTCACTTTGCTTTTCTCCTCCAATCCTTTGATGGCGAGGGTCAGTTCACGAATCATTTGGATGTTTATGGCATTATGAACTTCGGGTCTGTTCAGGGTAATCGTGGCTACCACCCCGTAGACATCAATCAATATGGTTTGATAATCTTGCATGTTACATCCTGTATACACCCGAATGGCGTGGTTCGAATTTTCGATTCAGAGAGATGGAGATGGAGAGGGCGAGGATACGACGTGTATCGGCAGGGTCTATAATTCCATCATCCCAAAGCCTGGATGTACTGTAATAGGCTGAACCCTCTTTTTCGTACTTTTCAAGGATGGGCCGGCGTATGCTTTCAATCTCTTCTCTGGAAAGCTTTTTTCCATTGGCACTAAGTTGCTCCTTTTTGATGGAGGAGAGCACATCGGCGGCCTGTTCCCCGCCCATTACAGAGATTTTAGAATTGGGCCACATGAAAAGCAAACGGGGATTGAAGGCACGTCCTGACATGGCATAGTTTCCTGCCCCAAAGGAACCTCCTACAATGATCGTAAACCTGGGAACCCTTGTATTTGCAACGGCATGCACCATCTTGGCCCCGTCCTTGGCAATGCCTCCGTGCTCATACTGCTTCCCAACCATAAAGCCGGAAATATTCTGTAAAAAAACAATAGGGATACCCCGGTGGTCGCAGAGATCCACAAAATGAGTGCCTTTCAGTGATGATTCTGAAAAAAGGATACCATTATTTCCGATAATCCCCACAGGGAATCCCATGATTCTTGCAAAACCGGTCACCAGTGTGGTTCCATATTCCTGTTTGAATTCAGAGAACTCACTTCCATCTGCCAGGCGGGCTATGATTTCCCGCACATCAACCGGTTCCCGGTTCGATTCTGGAATCAGACCATAGATCTCCTCCATATCGTACAGGGGATCCTTCACCGGCTTCATCTCCAATTCTTGCCTGGAGGATGGCTGGATGGTCTCAAAAATATCTCTGCATTTCTGCAGTGCATCCTGATCATTTTCTGCGAGATGATCTGCTACACCTGAAATGCTGGTGTGCACCTTACCACCTCCAAGTTCCTCTGCTGAAACCTCTTCTCCGGTGGCAGCTTTAACCAGAGGGGGTCCGCCAAGGAATATGGTTCCCTGATCCTGCACAATAATGGTTTCATCACTCATGGCCGGTACATAAGCTCCACCGGCAGTGCAGGATCCCATGACCACCGAAACCTGGGGTATACCTTTTGCTGAGAGCCTGGCCTGGTTGAAGAAGATCCTTCCAAAATCATCTCTGTCAGGAAATACCTCAGCCTGGTTAGGCAAAAACACCCCCCCGGAATCCACCAGGTAAACAGATGGCAAACTGTTTTGAAGTGCAATCTCCTGGGCGCGCAGATGCTTCTTAATGGACTCCTTAATATAGGTGCCTCCTTTCACTGTGGCATCATTGGCAATAATTACCACCTCTTTGCCATGGATCAAACCGATACCGGTGACCAATCCGGCCCAGGGAAACTGGTCGTCATACTGCCCTGTGGCCGCCAGCGGACTCAGTTCCAGAAAAGGAGTATTGGGATCCACCAGCAGGTTAATCCGGTCCCGGGCCAGCAGCTTACCCCTGGCCTGATGCTTTTCACGGGCCTGTAAGGAACCTCCCTGGGTAACCGATTTCAGCCTCGATTTTAAAGAATGCAGAAGTTCAAGGTTTTGATTCTTCTTACGAATAAAATCTTCAGAATGGGTATTGATTTTTGACCTTAGGATTTTCAATTTTTCCTTCTTTGATTACTTACTCAAAACACATTCAATCAAATAATGTTTAGGATGAAGGTATAATTATTAAACAGAATGATGGGAACTATTGATGATAACCATCATTTGGATCGATTTGCAGGTATTTGGAGAGCCACCTGACCCCCAGGTAAAAAGGTATAGTATCCACCAGTGCAGCGGTCATTTTAAATACGTAATTGGAGAGAATAAGAATCAGGATTCCATGGGTGACCGTTTCACCTGGTGTAATCGATATGGCGTTGGTAAAAAAGTAAGTGATCAGAATCACTGCAATGGAATCCACCATCTGGCTCGTCAGGGTGGATCCATTGTTTCTTAGCCACAAAGCCTTCCCCTGGTCCTTTTCTTGATAAAATGGAATATTTGCACATCCACCAGCTGAGCAGTAAGGTAGGCAATCATGGAGGCCAACGTGGCCATGTTCGTCCATTGCCGGATCTGGAAATAGGTTCTGTCCGGATGAAATATATCAGGTAAACCATCGGGTCCCAATTCAGTGTGCGGAGGCAGTACTCCACCCAACCACAATATAAACAGTACCCATATGTTCAGGGCCAGGCCCACCCAGACCACCATATTGGCCCTTCGTTTGCCATAGAGTTCGCTGATAAAATCGGTACAGAGGAAGGTGAGTGGATATGGGAGTACACCCACAAATACCACAAAGGGTATTCTTACAGCTCCAATATTGAAGGAGAGATCGATCTGGCGTGAGATCCCCAGGATATTTAAAACGGCCAGCGTTCCAAGGAAAAATCCCGAAAGAATGATAAATACTATTTCTCGCCTGACGGCGATCTTCCTGCTTTCACTATCATCTGTTCCAAACATACCGGGTCTGGTTACATGGTTAAAAGTATAGAATTATTCTACAAGCAAATCAATGGATTGTTCGATCCGGACTACTGTTCATTAAATGTTTCAAAAGATATTCATTTAATTGCTTAATTGTATTGGGCATGTAACGAGGTAACATCATGCCTTTTAGACATAGAATCAGTCGTTGATGAAAACTGGGATTGGGAAATTGCTGCAGATTGAGCAAGGAGACCGGCCCATGATAGGGGCACTTCTGCTGCAGGCCATCTGTACAGGGATCTTTGTGGGATCCCTGGAACTGGAGGCCAATGCTGTATTTTTAGAAACCTTTGGTGCCGATCGGGTTCCGTTGGCCATGATGCTATCAGGTGCTGCCGGTATCCTCATCGCCACCATCTACAGTTATTTTAGCAAGCAGCTGGGCGTAAGATCCTTTGGTATTCTAAACCTTGTGGCCGTGATGGGAATTACAGCGGCACTTTTGATAGGGATGCAACTACTTAGAAAAGAGCATCTTGACTTCATCGTATTTGTGTTTGCCGGTCCCCTTGTCCTTATTAGTCTGCTGGGTTTCTGGATTACCGTAAAGGGCTTTCTGTCTCCAAGTAAAGGCAAACAACTCACCGGCCTCATCGAGGTTACCTTAATCGGAGGTATGGTTCTTGCTTTCCTGGCCATACCATTTTTAGTACAGTCTGGTTTTCGACTCCAGCATGTTCTATACCTTGGAATGGGCAGTTTGATCATTGCCACTGGAGCCCAACTTTACGTGCTGACAGGTCTCGGAAGGCATCATCACCGTTTCAGGAAAAGGGTTAAGAGTACTGGCCCACTGCGTCTGTTTTCACATAGATTTACTGCCCTGATGGCAGCATTTGTTGTGATGGGAGTGGCAGTGGCTGTATTGCTTCACTACGCTTTTCTGTGGGTGACAGGCAACAAGTTTCCGGGAGGGATTGAACTGGTAACTTTTCTGGGATACTTTTCCGGAATCATGATGGCATTGGCATGGATGATGAAAAGATTCCTGTTTGGCTGGATCAAGAGAAGGTTCGGTATTCAGTTCACCCTTTTGCTGTCTCCTGTATTGTTATTAATACTGACCATTGCCTCAGCCATAGCAGGAGAGAGTTATGGTTTTGCAGGTGAGGCTCACCTCTTTACTTACTTTTTTATACTTGTGGTTCTCTCGAAATTTGTGGGAGGGACCCTGAAAGAGTCCATGGAAGATCCTTCTATGAATTTGATCTATCAATCACTTGATCCCCGGGAGCGCGGTAATGTGCAATCGGGTATTGAGGGAGTGCTAAGTCAGATTGGTGTCTTCACGGCTGGACTTTTCCTGGCCAGTTTTGTGATGATTAGTTTCGTGGAGATATTCCATGTTACCTATATTTTATTTGTTTTCCTTGTTGTGTGGTTTTTCGTAGGACTCGCGCTTTACCGCAGTTACCAGAGGATGCTGAAAGTTACACTTGAGTCGGATCGCATCAGAGATACCGTGGATCTGAGCCTGGAAGATATTGTGAAAATGGACCTGGAACAGACTGCTTTTCCCATGGAACTGTTGGAATTCAATTCTTACTATTTCCATTATACTTCCCGGGAGCAACAGCTTTCCAAATTGATCCATCCCAATCCCCGGGTTCGCGGAGTGATTTGGGATCATTTATTGAATTCATCGCCTGGATTACCTGAATTAACCATTAGTCAAGCATTGGTCAGGGAAAAAGCACCTGAGGTCAAAGAGAGGATCAGAAAACTGGGGCAACGGAAATTAAGAACCAGGATGGGATTGCAGGAAGCATTTATCAGAGAGCGATTGGATAGGTTTTCCGATGAGAAATCCGAACCAGACAATGCCATTGGTGATGCATTTCATTCAGGCGTAAGGAATGAGGTTTACGCCGCCTTATATCATGTGGCAGAGGCGCAGGACCGCACTTATCTTCCTGAGGTGATCTCGCTGCTGAGGGATAAAGATCCGAATATTCAGAGTGTGGCCATATCAACAGCCGGATTAATGGATACGGGTGGTAATGGTATTAAACTCATTGATTTCCTGGATCATCCTCAATTGTATTCCACAGCATGGTCGGCTTTGGTCAAACAGGGGGAAAGGGTCCTTGAGGAGTTGGAAACAGCCTTTTATAAACCGGAGGCTGATATCAAGTTGCAAAAACGAATTGTATCTGTGATCTCAGCCATTGGCGGTGACCAATCGGTTCAACTGTTACTGGATAAGTTGAATTATCACCACAGAGATGTGTTTTATGCCGTAGTAAGGGGTTTGTATGATAATCAATTCCAGGCCTCTGAAATCCAGGTTGCACTTATTCAGAATGCCATTCTTAAATTGGTCAAGACAGGTACCTGGAACCTTGCAGCCAGGATTTCGGTCCGTACCGACGATCCGGGGGGAAGCTTGGCCAGGGCCATTGAGCATGAAATCTGGGATGTCAATGAGGTGATCCTGATGCTCATGGCCATGATCTTTGACAGGCGGTCGGTTCGTCGCATCAGGCTGAGCCTTCTTGACAGGCAATCAGATGACAGGGGAATGGCCATTGAATTGCTGGACCTTCTATTAAGTGAACCCCTGAAGTCCGTCCTGATCTCCTATTTCCATGATGTTTCTGTGAGGGAGAAAATTGACAAATTGAAGGAGTTATATCCCATTGATGTTTTTCCAGTAGATGTGTTGCTGAAAAGGATCCTGAACCGGGATGGTACCCAGATGGGTGATTTCATCAGGATCTGTGTGCTGGAAAGAATGGGTAATGTGGAGCGTTTTTTTGACGAACAACAGATTATTGCACAGGGATTTCATCCAAATCCCAAAATTCGTGAAACCGCAGCTCAATTATTGCGTAAAAATGATCCTGAGCGGTACCACATGGTCACGGAACGATCTGGATTTTCCAGACAATAGTTTCCCTGATCATGAGGATGCAGCAAGGTGGTATATGGATACCACTATCAAGCTGGCCGCCTGGAAGTTATTTTTGAATGTGGGAATAAATGCCCTGTTTAAACTGGTTTCAGCTCTACAGCCATACTCTGAGGAAAGTGCTTTCCGAGGGTGATTTTGTTGTACTGGCCAGGTCAGCCACAACAGAGGAATTTACTCCTCTTTCATCGGGTATTGCAATAATTGCTGCACACCAGCCTGAAATTTTGGAGCAAATTCGTTATCTTGGTACTATCGGAATGTGCGAGGCGTACCTGATTGAGAGGGGGGAATTCATTGAACTGCTGTTCGATGACAGGGGTTTATTGCACGTTTTTTGTGCCTTCTTAAACCAGACTACACAAAAGTCAGGTTTAAGAATAAGAGTTATAGATAATGAATTAAAATATGGGTGAATCCTCAATGATAAAAACCGGGGTGCTTGAGAGAAATCCTTTTCCGGGTATCAGGCCATTTACCTCTGCTGAAGATAAATTCTTCTTTGGCCGGGAGGGTGTCTGTCTCTGAGGTGCTTGATTTGCTTCTGGCCAATAGATTTGTGGCCCTGGTTGGTGCCTCTGGCAGCGGTAAAACATCACTGATTCAGTCCGGGATCATTCCAGCGCTTCTCACAAATGAAAAGCAGGAGTGGATTCCTGTTTCTATCAGACCGGGACCAAATCCTGTGGAGAGCCTGATCCGGGGATTTCAGAAGGTATTTCCAAAGAAATTGTCCGAATCTGATGTGGATTCTTTTATAACAGGTCCTCAGAGTCTTGGTGATCTGATCAAGGAAAAAGGTCTTGGCAGTCATAACTATTATCTGGTTGTGGATCAGTTTGAAGAACTGTTTAGAACCGGTCCATCGGCGAAGAAAAAAAAGAAGAACGGCAGGAGCCCAGAAACCGTAAGGTTTGTTGATCTTCTGGTGAAAGCTGTAACCGAAGAGAGGCCGGGGATTTTTGTCATGCTTTCCATTCGATCGGATTTTATTGATGCCTGCTCAACTTACCGTATCCTCACAGATCAGATGAATAGAAGCAAATACCTGCTTCCTCAAATGACGCGTGAAGCCTTGTCAAAAACCATTCTTGGTCCCATTCAGCAGGCAGGAGCCAGGGTTGAATCAGGATTCGAAGAGTATCTGCTTGATGACCTTGAGGAGGTTGAGACACAGCTTCCCATGCTGCAGCATGCACTGATGCGGACCTGGGATTACTGGACCCAGCAGGGAAATTTGGATCAGCCCATTACTATAAGTGATTATCAGGCTATTGGGACCGTTAGAAATGCCCTCAGCGACCACCTTGATGAGGCATATGAGGAGCTGGATCAACACCAGAAGGGGATATGTGAACGGTTATTCAAAACCATTACTTATAAGGGTGAACAGCAAGACGGGTTCCGTCGCCGAGTATCCCTGGGAAATATTGCCAGGATTGCGCAAAGCAATGTGGATGAGGTGACAGATGTGGTGGAGGTATTTAGGAAGCACGGCCGTGCATTTATTTCTCCTCATGCTCCGGCAACACTGAAATCTGACAGCCAGATTGAGCTATCGCATGAAGCCCTTATCGGAATCTGGGAAAGATTACGGGAATGGGTGGATGAGGAGTCCGACTCGATCACTATGTACCTCAAACTCTCTGAGGCTTCTGCACTTTATCAACAAGGCAGAACTGAATTATGGAGGCCTCCTGAACTTCAGGTAGCCTTGAACTGGAGGGAAGCACAAGATCCCACACCCGCATGGGGTGTGCAGTATAATCCGGCGTTTGAGAGAGCCATGGTATTTCTAAGCACCAGCGAGGAGGAGTACCTGTGGGATGAGGAACGAAAAGTGATCCTACAACGAAGAAGGCTGTTTCTGAACCGGGCCATAGCCATCTTTATGGGGGTTCTGGTGGTTGTTCTGGCTGTGGTATTTTTTGGCACCCGGAACAGAACGGTCACCCAGGAAGAACCGGAACAGATATCAGAGCAGGATTATACCTATGTTCCCGAGAACCGGCCAGCGACACCAGTGGTAACAGAAGATCTAACTCTGGAAGATCCGGACGATGATCCTGCAGAAAACGATCAGGTGTTTGAGGAAGAAACGACTCCAATTACTGCTCGGGAGGATGATCAGCAAACCGTAGCCCGTAACAGGAGGAACAATGCGGATGACACCTCCACTCAGCAAGAGCGCACTTCATCCAACCGTCAACAGGAAACGGTAACTACTCCAACCCGCACCAACGAAAATGCAGAGCGGGAGTTTCAGCAAATGGCCCTTGCCCTTGCCAAGAATGTATCTCAGCAAAGTGCTGAGATTTCAAGGAATCCCGATCTCCAGGGACTCCTGGCATTACAGGCTTATAAACTAAATGACCGGTATAACGGACCCTCCTACGATGTGGATATTTACAAGGGCATGTATGAAGCAATGAAAAAGCTCATATCCCCGGCTTATAATATCTATCCCAATCTGAGAAGCTCAATTAAGGCCATTGAATGGCTGAATAGGACAGGGAGTATCCTGACCGCGAGCAGTGATGGATCCATAAAAATCCTTTCGGGAAACATTGCTGACAGGTCTGCACAAATCAGTCTGACCGGTACCGGTCTCAATAATGAATGTCTGGCGGTAAGTCCGGATGAAAGGATTGCTGCCGTGGGTACCAATGGAGGAGGTTTACTTTTCCTGGAATTGGAGAACCAGGGCACTGTGATCCAACGGAATACTGACCAGGGTAAGATCGTATTGTTCTTACAAAACCTTGGGAATACAGGTAGTTTCATTTCTGCCGGGACGGAGAATCGCATTTTGAAATGGGAGTATGGCAGTTTTGAAAGTACAACTCTGGTCTCAACAGATGCCAGGCCCTCTGCGCTAGCAGCTACTTCAGACGGACGGAGGGCTGCTTTCGGAACAAGGGATGGTAAACTCTATGAATTGAATGTGAATGCTCCGGATGGAATGAGACAGCTTAATGACTTTGGACGCAACCAAGTAAGCGCATTGGCTTATGGTCCGGGTGGACAGAACCTGGTTGCAGGGCTTTTGGACGGAACCTTGCGTGTACTAGCTGGAAATGGTCGTAACAACATCGCCACACTCAGAGGTCCCAGTGCCAGGGTTACAGACCTGGCTTACAGTCCGAATGGAAGGTTCCTTGTGGCAGCGTCCCATGATGGAAATGTGTATCTGTGGAATACAGCTGATTGGAGCAACCCGCCTTTGGTCTTCAACGAGAATAATGGGTTTGTACTGGCAGTTTGTTTCAACAGGAACAGTGGATTTTTCTACAGTGGAAGTGTGGATTATCCCCGGCTGATCGGCAGGCCATCGGAGTCAGCACTGATGGCAAGAGATTTCTGCTCTCTCGTGGGAAGAAACCTGACCGAGGGAGAATGGGTCCAGTATTTTGGAAGGAATGTCCCCTATGAAGAGACCTGTCCGGGAGTGAACTAATTAAAACAATCTGATATGCGTAAATGGACTCTTATCTTTTTTCCTCTGTTTCTATGGTCCCAATCCATGGCAGCTCAGGATATGGTGAGTTGCACTCAGCTTCTTGAAGATGCAAGGGAAGCCTACACTGCGGGGATGGTAGAATTGGTTCCCGAATTGCTGCTCCCGTGCATCCAATCAGGAGGGCTGGTGGGAGCATACAAGCAGGATGCTTATAAGTTGGTAATCAATGCATATCTATTTGATTATTTACCAGAGGAAGCAGACAGCCTTATGTCCAGTTTTGTAGACGAATATCCAGATTACAGGTCCGTTGATACCGATCCTGCTGAATTTGCTTTATTGCTTGATACGCATCTGCGGGCCAGGGGAATCGATCCTGATGCTGTGCAGGTCATAGTGGAGGATGATCCTATTAGGACTGATGAAGAGATAACCAGGCCCGTTGAAAGGCCTGTAGTTTACAAGCCGCCCTTTGAGTATGGAAACTCCATGGGATTTCAGTTAGGGATCAATGGCACGCTCCCTTATATTATTGAGAGATACAGCATTGGAGATCCCGTACTGGACGAGGGTATTTATGGATTTGTGCCTGGATTTCAAATAGGTGCTGCAATGAACCTTGCGTTGAGCCGAAGCACTGAAACCTCATTCGGATTGAATTATAACAGGACCCGGTTTAGCTATACGGCAACACCACTGACATTTTCTACATATATTTACGAGGAGGACCAGCACCGCCTGCAATTGCCGGCATCCATGATCTTCAGATTAAATCCTCAAAGTGCCCGGACCAGTGTTTATATTCGATTGGGAATCATGGCAGACTATGTACTGGGGGCAACAGGTGCTGGTACCAGAAGCTCTACAGATTCCCAGCGGGATGTAGTCCTGGAGAAAACGAAAATTCTGGATTCCAGAGCCCGTTTGAATTTACATGGAATGGCAGGTTTTGGAGTCAGATTCCCATTGCAGAAAGCATTCATTTTCCTCGAAACCAATTTCACTTCAGGAATTTTCCTGGGCAACCGTGAAGAGAACCGTTTCGAGAACCATGAAGTGACCTGGTTGCTCTATCATGTGGATAGTGATTTCAAGCTTCATCAGCTTAATTTTGCGGTGGGAATGGCCTGGAATCTTTAATAACCCAAGAAGCATTTGACCATGAAATATAAGATCATCATAATAGCTGGACTGTTTGGACTACTCTTGTCTTGCGAGCGGGAGATGTCCCCTGAACAGGCCGATAAATTCATTAAGTTCTATGGCAATTTCCTGATGAATGAGGCCCGGGATGTTGCAGTACTTGATGATGGCGGTTATGCCATCTGTGGAATCGATTCATTGCCTGATCTTGGCAAAAGGATGGTGCTGATCGTTACTGACGAATATGGTAACATTAAAAGTGGATTTCCATCCTATTATACTGAACCAGGATTGGAATCGGGCGCCAATGCCGTCGTGCCGATCAGGGGTGGACAGGGTGGATACCTCCTGGCGGGTTTCGTGGAGCGACCGATTGAAGGATCGTTAAAGGTGCAAAAGGATATTTTCCTGGTGAAAGCTTCCAATTCCGGCCTGGAGAACTGGCAGCGAAGCTACGGATCCTCTGAAGACGAGGTGATTCTCCATGCTGTTGAAAGATTATCTTCAGGTTACATGCTCGCCGGATATCAGGTGAAAGACGGAAAATCGGATATTCTTATCATGGGAGTTGAAGAAGAAGGAGATTCTACGCGTCTTGGCTTGAACTACAACAATCCATATGCCAAGAATGGAACAGCTGCTTACCTCCTAAACACAGGTGACAGGTATTTATGTGTGTGTACATATGATAAGATCGGTCAGAGCGGGACTGATATTCTTGTACTCAATTTCGATGATGAATTGAGTCCAATCGATGAAAACCTCACTGATGACGCCGATGAAAATGGCATGTGCATCATTAAGGATGGTCCGGAACGCTACCTTGTTCTTGGGAACCGAATGAATGAAACAAAAATTGAGACAGTTGTTCACCTCATCGAAACAAGTGGTTTACTCATCACAAAATCAGTATTACGTGCAACCATTACAGAGAGCAATATGGACATGATAGGAAAGCGGTTTGTAAAAACAGCAGAAGGAGGGTATGCCATTGTTGGTACCAGACGTTCCGGTGGAACCCAGGATATCTTTCTCCAGTTTCTCTCATCAGATTTTACGAATACTGGACGAATCATTTATGGGAATACAGGCAACCAGTCCGGGGCTGATATTGATCTCCCTGATGACGGAGGAATCGTCCTTCTGGGTACCAGCAGTGTTGAAGAGAATAGCTTGATTTCTTTGATCAAGACAAGCGACACGGGGGACCTATAGCTGCAATTTTTTATGAAGAATGTACATTATGAGAAACATATTGTTTCCTCTACTTATTTTTCTATTCCTTGGGATGGAGCATACAGTTTTGGGCCAGTCTTTTACAGCATCCATCACCAGCGATGATTCAGAAGTGTGTTTAGGCAACTCAGTGGCTGCCTATATCTATTTTTCAGGTGGTGTAGGTCCCTGGGATGCAGTAATCAATGACCAGGATGGTGCATATCTTGTTTTGGAGGGAGTGTCCTCTCCGCATACCATTTTGCTTTCACCAGATGCTGACAATATATATGAGATTGCTTCAACCAGGGATAGCCAAGGCACAACAGGTAACCCGGCTGGCCAGGTGGTTCTGACGGTTCATCCGGTAACTCCAGTGTCTATCGTCATGGACCGGACCGTCTTTCTTTTCAACGAATCGGGGATTAGTCTGGAATCTTCACCTTCCGGAGGGAGTTTTTTTGGAGCAGGGGTTGCCGGTGGTGTTTTCTATCCTGTGATAGCAGGATCGGCAGGCTCTCCATACACCATTTCATGCAACTATACCAATCAATATGGATGTACCAGCACAGATGAAATAGAACTACAAGTGCTTTCCGGAGAGGCTGATGTGATCATTGAAACTGGCGGTGAAGTGATCAATGCCTTATGTGATGATGGTGCTACATACCGCATCATTGGAGCAAACGATGACAACATACCGGGAACCTTTGAATTGGTATCCGCAGGTTCTTCAGTGCCGATCCCGAATCATATTACCGATGCAGATGTCACTGATGATGAGGCAGTTCTTGATCCTGTTGGATTATCAGGAGCCTATGATATTATCTATACTTACAGCATAGAGGAGGTGACCATCAATTCCACCTTCCGTTTCCTTGTAAATGATCTGGGAAGCGTTGAAATTTCGAACCTTCCAGACACGGTTTGTAAGAATGATAACCCCTATCCACTGGTTCCAGAACTTATTGATAATGATCCGGGAGCAACATTTAGTTTCACCGGTCCAGGCGTATCAGGAAGTCAGGAAGCTGGTTATTCCTTTGATCCATCCAGTGCGGATGTCCCGGTTGGAGAGGCCAATATTACATTAGATTACACCTCTTCAAATGGATGTATAGCCAATGCAAGTAAGGCTGTATATGTAGGTTTTGTGCCCAGTGTGGATTTTACAATCAGTCCTACTTGCCTGCCAGTGGATGGAGGAATGGTATCATTTACCAACATCACAAGCGAAAAGTATTCAGTAGAGAGCTGGAACTGGGATTTCGATGATGCACCAAGTGGCAGTCAAAACTCCAGCAAGCTTGAAAATCCCGAACATTTTTACAATGAACCCGGTTATCGGAGTATAGTTCTTACGGCCGCTACTTTCGAAGGATGTCTTGCAACTTATAGAATGGACACAATTCTGCTTGATGAGCCCAATGTTGATTTCACGTGGATCAATGATTGTTACGTTCAGGGAGAGCCTACAGCTTTCATTAATAGAACCATCTCTACCTTTGCAGAAATTGACACCCTGGTATGGACCTTTAGAACCCAAGGCGGGGGTGTACTGGGATATTATAGGAGTGGATCGCCCGTCGATACAATTGAATCACCTCTTACCGATCGGGATAATTACATCGTTGATCTTCACATCGAAAATGAAGCAGGATGTTCCGGGGATAAAACAAAAGAATTTATACGTATACCCATAAAGCGGGTCGGTGATGCCGGTTATCGAGAACACTTTAATGGGGATCCAGGAGGATGGACCGGCGTCTCAACAGATACGCACATGAGCTGGGTTCTGAATGAACCCGATTTTGCAGGATTTGATCAGATTTCAGGCGATGAAGCATGGTATACCAACCTCCCCATTCATTCTGACGGTTACCTGGAAAAATCGTGGGTCCAGAGCCAATGTTTTGATTTCAGAGGCCTCAAAAGGCCAATTGTACAGCTTGATTTGATGAGGAGTTTTGTGCCAGAAACAGATGGAGTGGTGCTTCAATACCAGGATTATGTGAGTCAAGGTTGGAAAACCATCGGAAATGTTGGGGAAGGCCTGAATTGGTATAACCAATGGGGGATCTACAATGAACCGGGGGGCAATAATTTCGGGTGGGGATTGTCCCTCTTTGATCCGGATATGGAATATGTAACAGCCAGTCATGAACTGGATATGCTGGCAGGAAATCCTCATGTTAAATTCAGGGTTATCATCGCCACCGGAGGTAAGCAGTCCATTGGAAACCAAGGTTTTGCATTCGACAATTTCTTCATTGGGGACCGTTTGAGAAATTCAGTTCTGGAGTATTTCACCAATGCTGCAAGTGCTTCTGCAAAAGCTGCCGATGATGTGGTGGATGCTTTTTCCATTACGCAGTCCGGAAGTTTAATCGACCTGCAATACCATATGGATTACCCGGGAGAGGATCCCATGAATTCGAATAATATCTATCCCCCTTCTACGAGGTCTTTCAGCTACGGAGTACCTGGTATTCCTTATGCAGTGTTGAATGGGGGTGTTGATTCCCAAACCCGGTTTAATTTCTCAGATTCTTCTCAGGAGCCTGACGGGGCCCTACTGGAGGAAGCTTCGCTGGAGATTACACCTTTTAGAGTGGACCTTTCAGTGATTTATTTGGAAAACAGCCTTGAGTCTACTGTAAAGGTTACCTGTACAGCAGATACATTTGCTTCCAACCTGCAGCTATATGTTGCTGTGATTGAGAGGGAGGTTACTGCCTATACAGGATTGAACCAGGATACCTCTTTCAGGAATGTGGTACTGGATATGATTCCTACTCCTGCCGGAAAGTTACTGGGTAGTGGGTGGAGTTTTGGCAAATCAGAAACCAGGACCTTTGTTTGGGATTATGCAGAGTATGTTGAGGATATTGAGGATCTTTCAGTGGTTGCCTTTGTACAGGACCGGGACAATGGAAAAGTGCTGCAGGCAAATGCCAAACCCCATACTCCAGGCGTAGGGATCTCAGACAGATCTTTTGAAGCAAGGACACTTATGGTTTACCCCAATCCAGCTTCCGATCTACTCTATATTAATTTTGGGAGTGGGGTGAGTATGGAGGGCCATTTGAAAATCGTTGATCTTTCAGGCAGAGTGTTAATGGATTCGGATCTACAGTCCGGATACAGCATTAGGCAGTTGGATATCTCCCATCTGTCACCTGGATTGTATATGATATACTGGATGAAATCGGGTGATGTGCTGGCGCGACAGAAGCTTATATTGGCCCGCTGATTCAAATGAAGCAAATTGGTTAAATCGAGATGAAAAGTATTTGGTACACTCTGATGATCATGGTCGCATTTCATGCGTGTGGAACCATATACGGAAATACTTCATTTTCGCCGAATGAAGCACTTCTTGCTTCAACGGCAACTATTTACAGTGCAGAAACAGATGTTTGCATCGGGGATTCGGTGGAGGCTACGATCTTCTTCACAGGTGACGGTCCCTGGGATGTGAAAGTCAATGATAACGACGGAACATATCTGGAGCTTAAGGATGTTGAAGAAGCAACCATTTCCATCTGGCTGGTCCCACTTGAGGACAACCGGTATTATATTCGCGAAGTTAAAGACAGAAGGGGAAAAAAGGGGGACAGATTCGGAGAAGTAGTTTTGACCGTTCACGAGGTCACACCTGTATCCATTGTGCTGGAAAAGACAGCATACCTGGACAGTGACCCTGGTGTTACTTTGGCGTCAAATCCTTCCGGAGGTGTTTTCTCAGGGAACGGAATTGCAGGGAATGTTTTTTATCCTCAAATAGCATCAGCTGTGGGCTCCCCACATCGCATATACTGCAATTATACCAGTGCCTTATGGCTGCGTTGCAACCGATTACATTGATGTCTATGTTTTATATGGAGAGGGAGAAGTTCAGTTGCTATCGGGGAATGAGATCATTACCAGCTTTTGTGACGATGGAGAAACCTATACGATCAGGGCTTCAAACTTGGACGATATTCCGGGATCATTTGAACTGAGGCAAGCAGGTTCAGACGAACCCTTACCAGGACATATTTCAGATGATAACTTGAAGGATGACATGGCTATCCTTGATCCCGCCGGATTAGCAGGATTCTACGATATTATATATACCTTTGGTTTTCAAGACCTTACCATTGAGCTATCATACCGCTTCAGAGTATATGATTTGGGCACCCTAGAGATACCGGGCCTTCCGGATGTGGTATGTCGGAGTGATGATCCCTATCCCCTGGTTCCTGAACTGACCGAATCTGATCCCGGGGACGAATACGAATTCAGTGGACCTGGGGTATCAGGGAACCAGGCAGACGGATTCTACTATGATCCCGGGGATCCTGAGACACCTTTGGGAGAGAACCAGATTTTACTGGCATATAATTCAGTCAACGGATGTTCGTACAGCCTTACCCTGGTGGTCACCAACAAAAATGCTCCGGATGTTCAGTTTTCCCTTGACCCTGTCTGCTTATCCGAGGAAGGAAGCATCGTTAATTTTAAAAACCTTACAGAGGGGAAAGATCAAGTGGATAGCTGGAGCTGGGTTTTTGGAGATCCCTCCAGCGGAGAAAATAATTTCAGCAGTGAGTTGAATCCCAATCATTTCTATGAGGGTGCAGGCCCCCGACAGATTAGTCTTGCTGCAACCACCATTGATGGATGCGAAGCTGTCCATGTGCTGGATACAATCCTTGTGAATTATCCAATTGCGGATTTTACCTGGATCAATGATTGTTATGTAGCTGGACAGAAGGTGGCATTTGTGGACCAGTCCGTTTCCCCAATCGCTGCCCTGGACACATTCACCTGGAGAATTAAAACTATGAATGATGGAGTGCTGGA
>CAVQAB010000034.1:0-29451 GCA_963710385.1 uncultured Bacteroidales bacterium
AGGTCATAACCCCATGTGCTGATATAAGGCATGCTTGGAAAATGCAATTCAAATTCTTTTTCAAGCCAATACATTGCTTTGTCACATTTTTTTAATGCCAGATATCTCCAAACTATTCCCGGCATTATAGTTTGTTTTTCTTTGGCAATTTCCTCATCAAGCTTTATTAATGCCTCAACGGTGGCGATATTCTGCTGTTGGAATACTTTTTGGATTGTTGCAATGACCTCGTCATCGTGGACCTCCCTAGCTAGTCTTTTCCATTCTTCAAACCATTTTTCATAATCCCCAATATTCCGATATGACTTAGGTAACTTCCAATAGCAAACCTATGAGTTGAATCAATTGATAGTGCTTTCAGTTAAAATTGATTGCAGATTGGTAGTTTCCCATTTGATTCATTAGCGCCGCATATAATCCCAGAATAAAAGGCCTCTGTGGATCCAGTTTCAGAGCCAGATTGGCCTGGTGGATGGCTTCGTCAGGCCTTTGAAGAATATTCAGTAAATGTGCGTAAAACATCCGGCCCAGCGCATTGCTTGGATTCAGTTCAAGTGATTTTTTAAATTCTTCTTCACCTTTCTCCCAATTCCATTCCGTCCATACTGCGAATATTGGCTTTGATATAATGTGAATTGGCAGAATTGGGGTCCAGTTCAAGAGCCTTGTTAAGGTTTTCATAAATCTTTGGAATGGCGATCGATGGCGAAATAAAGCTCATTTGCTTCTGGTAAGCCCCAGACCTCTGCCAGGCCTGCATAAGGGGGAGCCCAATCGGGCTCAATTTCGATGGCTAAATTGAAATATTCTGCAGGCCTTTTGAAGACCATTCTTATTAATCATATCCAGGTAAAACAGGCCTTTCAAATAAGCATCAACGGCTCCAGGATCAACTCGTTCTGGATTCGGATAGTATATTAACTTGCTTGTCCGTTAATTCAATCTTCAGTTCATCCGCAATTTGTTTTGTGATCTGGTTATGAATGTTTGGTATCTGGCTTTTCGACTCACTGTATTCAGCGATCCAGTAGTTGCTCCTCATCAGGAGTGTTCATCTTCTAATTGGAAACATATGGTGTCGCCCGCGCACATGACACCGGGCTCAATAATTGCATCCACCCCCAGTTCGGCAGCGATCTGTGATAATGTCATATCGGCATTCTTTGTAAACATCAGATGTGGTTTTGGAAATGACTGTTAGATCGGTGATACGTCCCACATCATTGATTAGGGCAGAGTGCATGCCTGATATGATGGTATCAAGCTGTTCATCGCCCGTATAATTTTTGTATGGAAGTATCAGCACTGATTGAATATCTCCAGGCACGTAATCCTTTACCTCCCACAATATGGATGGTCAACAAATCCGATAATTACTACAAAACTAATGATTGTAGCTATCCTCCATGCATTGGGGACAGTCCTGGATTTCTCTTCAGAAAGCTCATCGATAGGTTTGGTTTTTTCGATGCCTTCTCCGGTCAGGTCATAAAGCCAGGAGAATACAATAGCCAGGGGAAAGCCCACAGCCAGTATTATGATCACTATAGTAGCCAGGTTGGGAGGCAGGTTCAGGGGCTCGGTCAGATTGTTGACCAGTTCGATAATCACAAATGCTGCGGAAGCATAGACGGTGATTACATGTGACGACTCTCCGCCTTTTTAACTCCTGCCAGAATTGGGATAGTTTGTTGGGCATATAGGAATGGTTAGTTACTGCAAGATAATGTGTTATGGGATGCAAGTCAAATGAAAATATGTTTAGCTAGGAGGAGACTCTTTGAGAAATGAAGATACAACTTGACTGGGAGGATACAATCCCTACCTAAAATCGCACATAAGGTGCCCTGAAGGTATGAGCATATACAGCATATCTATGTTTATGTGTATTGCTAGAAAACCCCCAGCGTGAACCGGGGGCTTCCTGTGGTCAAATGACCTTATCACAGCTTGATAATCTTCCTTGTGGTTACAAAGTCCTTTGACCTGATGGTGATGAAATAGACTCCTTTCTGGAAGGATGAGAGGTCGATTTGGTGTGATGGTTCCTTCCATATCGTTTGATATATCAACTGACCATTCAGGGAGTTGATTTCGATTGAATGTTGTCCCACATTACCTGTTTCAATGGTTAATATATCATTAGTGGGATTGGGATAAATACGTATCCCTGCATTTGCATTCTCTTTTACTCCAACACCTTGTTCGACTCTGACAGTACCCCTCTCGGAGAATTGCCCATAAATATCCACAGCATATAACCAATAGGAGACATTCTTAATTAAACCAGAAGTTGAGAATTCTACCGGGACATCAGAAGTAGCTACTAAACTGTCTATTAAAAAATTGGGATTCCTTACCAGGGAAAGATCAGGAGTTAATGGAGTCTTTAACAGGTACAATATACCATCTTTGGTGCTTGTTGCAGTGATGTGAGCCCCACTGACTGTGTCTTCAGCAATTGTTAACTCCGGAAGAGAGGCATCAGGAACAACCTGAAGCAAGAATGGATTAGGACATACAAATTCCATATTGCTTACTGCAACGACCATATATTGACCAACAGGTAAGTATGTAAGGGGTACATTAACCTCTGTATTTGCTAATACATCAACTGATGCAAGTGTATATTTGTTGATCGAATCAATGACAGGGCTGATTCCATAGGGAACTAGATGAATAATTCCTTCTTTATTGAATCTCAGCAACCAAGGTATCCGTATTATCAACAAGTGTTTTGCTTTTGACCCATAAGCAGGGAAGTCTTGCATCTGATTCAGCATATCCAATACTTCGTTCTCTAGCATGCTACCACCAGCATACCACATCTTATACTTAACTCCGGAGCTGTCAATTACTCACAGCAACCATAATATATCCTTGAATCCCAGCTCCCTGTTGGTCCCTTTCCTAATACCGGATTATTACCGTACTTTGTCCATACACTCCCATCTTCTGATGTGGCATAACCGATCTGCAGTTGCTTACCAGGCCCACCCAGAGTACCACATATGATAGGTAGTACCATCAAAAATGACACTTGGACACATCGCCATATTCGATAATCCCATTCACTGTTGACCGTAATCCAGAACAGGATTTAGAGGATCTTTCGTCCAGGTGACTCCATCCGGGGAGGTGGCATGACCGATGCGATTTCTGCCTGATGATCCACCCAGCCAGTACCACATATGAAATTCACTGCCATCAAATACAACAAACCTTACATAAATCCAGCGCATCATCCCAGGCTCCAATTCGGTCCTAAATCCAGAACAGGATTATTTGGATCCTTTGTCCAGGTGACCCCGTCCGGAGAAGTGGCATGACCGATCTGATAGTTTCATTGATCTGGTCCAGTATGCCCGGTATACCACATGTGAAAGATGGAATCAATTACCAGCACACTTCCTCCAATAATACATGATTATCATCCCAGTCTCCTTCCGGTCCCACATCCAGAACCGGGTTATTTGTATCCTTTGTCCAGGTGATTCCATCCGGGGAGGTGGCATGACCGATGCGGTGCGGTATCGTATCAAATCTACCACTAGTGTACCACATATGGTATGTGCTATCATAGTAAATTACGGAACTGGGACTAATACAATCTTCGTCCCATTCACCTGGAGATCCAGGGGTCAATACAGGGTTGTCAGGGTGTTTTTCCCAATGGATCTGGCAATAGAGATTCAATGAGAAGATTGCAGTAATTGCTAATAGGATTAGTTTTTTCATGTTGTTGGGTTTGATTAGACAAGGTGTTCACTTAATAATACAGCTGAGATTCAAAACACACGTAGAGAAAAAAATAATTTTAACTTCAAGTCAGGTATTCTGTTGATTTCATGGCATTTAGATTTAGGATTGAAAGGTTATGTTATAATCCATTGAACATTATCATCATAATTTACAACCCGCGATATGCCTTTGTCTATCACTTTTGTCCAAAAAAGAGCAACAAAAGTCTCAAAGATTGAGAAGATCGATCATCAGCAAGTCAAATTCCTGTTGTCCTGGGTGATTTCAAGCTAAAATTTGGTATTAGTCTTTTATGGGATTCAAAGAGGGTTTTGGTAGAATCTGTGGAGAGGGTGCTAAGGTCAAATAAGTCGAAAGTCAGTATTAGAGAATATGACTTAGCTGGGGGTACCCATTTGCGCTAATTTCACAAAAGCACAACGAAGTTACCATCTAAAGACATACAAGTCAAGTATTTTACTGACTTTTAACGGGTTATCAGCCTCACATGCTGAATATTAAAAAGAAAAACGTATATTGCCTTAGTCGGGATGGGATTGGGAAACTAATCATAAATTGCTTTATAATGCAAACGCGCCAGATAGCTGCCATCAGGTTTGTTTATTTTGCTGCATGTCTCTTTTTTATGAGCTAGCATTCAGGGCCAGTCATCCAATCTTTTTGATACCGATGAAGTATTGGAGTTGACTTTGCGAGGTGACTTGAAGACAGTATTCAAGGATCGTGGAGATGATCCCCAATACCACCCTGCAACCTTACATTATCAGGCTGATCAGAATGCGATTAACATCCCCATCAAAATTAGAACCCGGGGGCATTTTCGAAAGATTGCTTCCAATTGCAAGTACCCTCCTATATTACTGAATTTTGCAAGAATGTCTACCCCGAAAAATAGTCTTCTTTGAGGGCCAGGACAAAGTGAAGTTGGTGACACCTTGCCGGGGTGATGAGTACGTTATACATGAATACCTGGTTTATAAATTGTATAATCTGATTACGCCAAAGAGTTTTAAGGCCAGGCTGGTGAAGGTCATTTATCAGGACACAGTAAAAAACAAAAGTTCAGATCCCCTATTACGGAATTCTGCTGGAAGAAGAAGAGCAGATGGCCATACGAAATCTGTCCCTCTCTTTGGAGAAAAATGGTCTGCGTCCTGAGCGCACTCAAAAAGAAGACTTCTTGAAAATGGCCGTTTTCCAGTACATGATCGGGAATACTGACTGGTCAGTACAGTTCCATGCAAAATATTAAGCTGATCGCAGTTGATTCATCGACCTTACTTTCTACAGTACCTTATGATTTTGATCATGCAGGAATTGTGAGGGCACCTTATGCCAATCCGGCACCGGCTCTTCAAATGAGATCTACCTTAGAGAGAAGATACAGGGGCTATTGTATACCGGAAATGAGTCAATTCACAGAGGTATTTGAAATCTTCAACCAACTTAAAGATGACTTTTATGCACTATACGACGGCAATCCTTTATTAAGCAGTAGTTACCAAAATGCAACGCTTAAGTTTCTTGACAAGTTCTATGAAACCATTAACGATCCAAAACAAGCGCAGAAAGAATTTAGTTATCCTTGTGATAGATCCGGGACGGGGAATGTTGTGATCCAGGGATTGAGAAAAGATGAATAACCATTAATATTTACTGAGGTCGTCTTTCTCCTCTTCATCAATTTCTTTTATCCTTTCGATATAGACTGCCACCAAAGCAGCTATGATGAAAAGTGGTGCCAGGATCAGGATCAGGTTCCAGAAGATCCCCAGCCCTTCTCTGGTCAGGCAACTACCACCAGAGCACCTGCCTGCACCAGGATAAAGAAAATGACCAGGATCAGGATGATGGTAGGTGCAATTCTTTTATCCATAAGTCAAGATTTACTCTTTGGATTTGATCTTCACTTTGGAGGGCTTCAAACCTTCTGCACTGGCACTGATGATCAGATCACCGGGTTCACTGCCAGCCTGCAGGATCAATAGTTGCTTGCCTCTTCTTACTTCTCTGGATGCGGAACCATGGGGTGTTTGGTCGGCCATATCCCCGTTGTCGATGACCTTGATTCTTCCGGGGCCGTCCAGCTGGTAATTGACTAAATTGTTGCTGTGTGGATTGAGTATTCCTGTGCTGTCAACTACCTTTGTGGTTATATGTACCAGGTCACGATTGTTGGATTTGACCTGGTTTCGGTCTGGATTCATGGCCAGGGAATATGGGACAGAGGAAGTGAATAGTGTGTCAGAAACCTGTTGAGTTTTTCCCCGTTCATCATTGTAAAAGGCATGGGCTACCAGTTCTCCCGGCTCGTATAGAATTTTAGCTTTGATAACCCCATCGGTAAAAGCTTTCTTCTCCAATGTGTTGACCAGTCTTTTATTCAGATAAAGATCAACGCGTTCGCAATTGGTAAACACTACAACCTCTTTGGCTGAGGTATCGGGATCAAAGCTCCAGTGGTCAACCAGGGGAGCACCCGCCCAACTTGTCTGCCAGCTGGTGCGACGGTTCAATGAATCGGCCAGAAGTGAATCCTTCACCGTAAGTTTAATCATGGGATCTTCTCTGTATTGAGAAGCGATATACCAGGCGTGTGGTTTAATAAATCCATTGGTAAGCAAAAGTCCATTTCTCAATCCTCTGTCTGGCCAGCTTGCCGATTCACCCAGGTAATCAATACCTACCCATATAAACTGACCAGCCACAAATTCCTCCATATCATTCCAGGAATTGTCGGAATAATCAATGATCTGGTAATCCTCAATCCTATGGGTCCCATAGGCTTTGGTCTCGGTGGCTATGAAAACAAGATCGGGATACTGTTCATGCCAGGTTTTAAAGGAATCGGTCCTGTAGTTGTAGGACACAACAGGGGAAACATGCATCATTCTTGAAGGTACTTCATGTCCTCCACTTATATTGCCCGGATGAAGTGCAGCTGTGACCATGCGGGAAGGATCGATTGACTTCACCAAATCCATGAGATCGTTGTACCATGCGACACCTTTGACCGGATTTCTTTGCTGTTCCATGGTTTCATTTCCCACACTCCAAAGCACAACCGATGGATGATTGCGGTCGCGTCTGACGAAATTGGTTAAATCTTTTTCCCATGTTTCTGAAAACTGAATCACTTCGTCTGCTCCATGCCAGCTATCTTCCCATTTGTCATACATCTCATCGATGACCAGGAAACCCATTCGATCACACAGGTCAAGAACCTCCGGAGCATGCGGATTGTGTGCAAGTCTCAGGGCATTTACCCCCAGTTCCTTCAGCAGTAGAAATCTCCTTTTCCAGCTCTCCAGTGGAATGGCAGCCCCCAATTCTCCTCCGTCGTGATGGAGGCATACTCCTTTCATCATCAATTTTTCTCCGTTGAGCAGAAAACCTCTGTCAGAATCAAATTCCACGGTTCTGACCCCATGCAGGGTCTTTACGTAGTCGATCTGCTTATTTTTGTCCATCAGGTAGCAGTTCACCGAGTAAAGGTTGGGTTCGTCTGGCGACCAGAGCATGGGATCCTCGATTCTGAAAGTACGGGATGTAACTCCTTCACTCTCCGATTCCAGAAATTCACTGCTATTTCCTTCAGCAACAAGTCTGCCCCTGGGATCCACAATGTCATATCGAATTTCGAATCGTTGCGACCTCCTTCCATTATTCACAAGCTCAAGTGAAACAGTCAGATCAGCATCTTCTGTACTATCAATCACCGAAGTCACTGCATTTCCCCATATGGGCAGGTGCAGGGAATTGGTTGAAATCAGCCGCACATGGCGGTAGATCCCTCCACCGGAATACCATCTGTCAATGGGTAATGTGCTACAGTCGGTTCTTACAGCAATTACGTTGAGTGTATCTCTTCTTATAAGGGCGCTGATGTCGTGGTAAAAACTGGTATACCCGTTAATCTGTTTTCCCAGGTTTATTCCATTAAAGTATACATCAGCATTCATCTGAACTCCTTCAAAGAGCAGATAAAACTGATCACTTTGCTGATATTCAGTCAGATCAAGGGTTTTCCTGTACCATCCCACACCTTCAGGGTAAAAGCCACCAGCTGTTCCCGAATGATTGTTCTTGTTTACAGGCTGTTCGATCATCCAGTCATGCGGCAGGGAGACATATCTCCAATTCGAATCGTTAAACTTGGGTTTGGAAGCTCCAGCAGGATCCCCCTGAATAAACCTCCAGTTCAGATCAATGGTCGCATCTACCCTGGGTTGACTTTCCCTGGTCCGGTAGATGAACCAGGTAGCCAGGATAAAGGCTAAGGAGAGTATGATCCAGTGAACTGTTTTCATTTCTGTTCAGAGCTCTTTAGTAAGGTTTCAAACCGGTTGATGAATTTATGTATGGTATCGAAGTGAGCTGCTTTTAACCTTCGGTTTACAGCCGGTTGAGAGATCCCCAGCATCTGACTGATCTCCATTTGGTTCTTTCCCGTCAGGTTCAGGAACATGGCTTCTGCCTGTTCATCCGACCAGTTATGGATTAAAATATCCATAAAACTGCAGGCAAGGTCAAACTCCGCATTCATTGTATTTTCAGGGGTGAACACACTTATCCGCTGATTACGCTTCATGTTCCCGATACCTGAGGTGGCGGTCTTAAAAGCGGTTCCATCTGATTCCCTGAGATGATCCTGAGCGAATTCAACCGGACCAATCCCCTCGCAGATTTTCAGTTCAAGTCTTTCGGAAAGCTCCTTGTATGATAGGAACCGGAAAGCACTGAATAGCATAATTACCGATCGCATGGAATGAACGGGTGATTCCGAAAGGGCAAGAAATTCATCCATCCTGATGATCTCATACTTTAGCTTGCCTGTCTCAGGCACCAATCTGTTTACTGCCTGGAAGGAGGCTCTGATCAGATCAGGAATCTTGCTGAACTGCTCGTCAGATACCTTTGCACCAGGGGCAAGTTCTCCTGCGACAACAGCGTAATGTGCCTTTTTCGTCATTCCAGTCTTAATAAAAGTATTTCGGGTATTCCGGGGTTTATTAGGTAAAATAGTTAGATGCCAAATTTATAATAATAAAAGGTTATAATCCAAACTTCTGTTTATAAAATAACATTCCATGGCCATATGCGTTGTATATCTAATATTCTAAAACAATTATTTGCAGTCATTTAGTGTATGAATCAGAGAGTAGATTAGATTCATTCTGAATAACTCCGGCAATTTCCTGGATCACATGTAATACTGGTGATTAGTATTATTTTTGACGGATTGTTTCAAACGTTGAAAGAACATAAAGTTATACCGAAAAGAAGTTAAATAAATAGAACTGTAGAATGATGAAAGTGGGAATTACAATAGTGCTGTTGATGATATTGGAAATAGTAACTGTCCAGGCTCAGGACAGCCAATGGAGAGGACCCGGGCGGAATGGAAAGTATACCGATACTGGTTTGTTAAAGGAGTGGCCAAAAGAGGGTCCTCAACTGATCCTTCAGAAGGAAGGACTGGGTCGTGGACTGTCTACCCCGATCTTCTACCTGGGACATGTATACATCAGCGGAAAAAGGGACGATGTGGATATTCTTACAAAGATCAATATGCAAGGGAACATTTTATGGGAGACACAGTACGGTAATTCGTGGAACCAGTCATATCCTGAAAGCAGGGGCACCCCAACCATTGAGAAAGGGCGCATCTACATCATGGGTGGAATGGGTACAGTGGTTTGTCTGGATACCGAATCGGGCAAGATCATCTGGAAGGTGAATACCCATGAGGAGTACAAAGGTGAATTCCATAGCTGGGGAATGGCGGAATCGCTCCTGGTTACACCAAACATGGCTGTCATCTCCTCACCTGTTGGGAGCAGAACTGCAATGGTGGCCCTTGATAAAAAGACGGATCAAGAATATGGCAAACCAAATCTCTGGGTGGTGCCAGGTCCTATGTATCACCTTTGCTGGTCAACCACAACGGAAGAGAGATGATCCTTGGGATTTCATCACAGGATTTTTTCGCAGTGGATCCCGAAAATGGTGAGGTGATCTGGTCATTGGATATTGTAAAAGTATACATCCCGGGGGCGCAGGATCAATACAAATACACCTGTTTATCATGAATGGTTCTGATGTTTGTAACCAGTGGTTATGATGACACCAGTCTTTTATTCGAAATCATCCCCGGATGGTAATAAAGTGAATTTAAAGTGGAGCAATGATATCATGGATACCCATCACGGGGGTGTGGTGCTGGTAGATGGCTATATTTACGGATCCAACTGGCTCAACAATGGCAATGGGCAACTGGGTGTGCCAGGAGTGGGAGACTGGAAAGGTGATGTACGAAGAGAAATGGCACAACAAAGGTTCGATCATTTATGCAGATGGACGCCTGCTACATTTACGAGGAGAAGCAGGGAAATGTTGGATTGGTGGAACCCACTCCCGGGGAATTTAGCCTGATCAGTTCTTTCAAGGTGGAAGGGGGATCCGGACCCTACTGGGCCCATATGTCCATTTACGATAAGAAGCTGTTTATCAGGCATGGAGAAGTACTTTTTGTTTACGATATTGCACAATCGACGTGAGATTGGAAACATCAAATATCGCAACTGGTTTACTGGTCCTGGCAGGGGTTGCTTTCCATCGGGTGGTGGCTTGCCAGGGATCCGGTGGATGAATTTGTGACCACCCAACCCGGTCTTGATAACCGGGGAGAAGGTGGGGTGGTTGCGGATATTGATATTGGTGCCTATTTTGAGAGTATGGGCACCCTTGAGTTAGAATTGGAGGAAACCTGGCCCAGGTTCCGGGGAGAATATTTTGATAACATCAGTCGCTCCAGGATTCCGCTGATCGAAAGTTTCCCGGCCGAAGGTCCAATCATGAAGTGGAGTGTTGGCCTGGGGGAAGGACATGCCGGTGCTGCCATTTACAAGGGAGCGGTATATGTGATGGATTATGATGAGGAGGAGCGTGCAGACCTGCTGCGGTGTTTCTCCCTGGTGGATGGGAAGGAGCTCTGGAAAAGGGGATATTATATCAACCTGAAAAGAAATCACGGAATGTCACGAACCGTTCCGGCAGTGACCGAGGATCATATCTTAACCATTGGTCCGCGCAGTCATGTCATGTGTGTTCGCCGTACAGGATGGCGAATTCCTGTGGGGATTAAATGTTGAGAAGGAATACGAATCGGAGATCCCGCTCTGGTACACAGGGCAGTGTCCGCTTATCGACGACGGCAAGGCCATCATCGCTACTGGTGGAACTTCCCTGATGGTGGCCCTGGATATGGAGAGTGGTGAGGTGATCTGGGAAACCCCCAACGCAAGGTGCCTGGCAGATGTCTCACTCATCCATTTTACCATGGGAATTTGAAGGTGTAAAGATGTACGTGTATAGTGCATACGGTGGAGTATGCGGAGTGGCTGCCGATGGTCCCAATGCCGGAACGATCCTCTGGCAGACCAGTGCATGGAATCATCAAGTGGTTGCGCCGGCACCCGTTTGTATGCCCGATGGAAAGGTATTTCTAACTGCCGGATATGGTGCAGGAGGCATGGTGATGCAGGTGACAAAATCAGGAGACCTATTCAGTGTGGAGGTATTAAACGAATATGCTCCCAAGGACGGACTTGCCTGTGAACAACAAACCCCCGTGGAATTTAATGGTCATTATCTGGGCATTCTGCCCAAGGATGCCGGACCTTTAAGGAATCAGCTGGTATGTGTTCATCCCGATGATTTTACCAAAGTGGTCTGGTCCAGTGGACAGGACATACGGTTTGGGCTTGGACCATATATGATTGCCGATAATAAACTCTTTATTGTAAGTGACGACGGAACTCTTACCATTGCCAGACCAAGCACCAGGAGTATATGGAACTGGATAGTTACAGGGTTCTGGAAGGGCATGATGCCTGGGGTCCGCTTGCTATAGCCGACGGATACCTGGTGATGCGGGATTCAAAAACGATGATATGTCTCGACCTGGCGGTTAGCCGGCAATAGGACAGAACGAAAATAAACTCAAACCGATGAAAAAGAGAAGTCTAACCATTGTAGTACTGGTGATCCTGGCAGTGATCATCGGTGTGATTCTGTTCGATTTCATTTCCAACAGGCCCGACCGAAGGGGAAATAATCCTTATGCTCTGGATATGGATCAGTATAAAGAGGTGGATCCAGCACTGATTTCACATAAGGAGACCCGGAACTTTGCCCTGGGATTACTGGTCTCCATCAGCGATGTTCTATTATAATGACAGCTCTATCATGTCGGGGAATCTTCGCTGGCCGTTATTACCACTGGACGGAACCTCATGGGACTGTTATGAAATCTTACCGAATCCAACCAGCATTGTGGTGGAGGATAACTTCATCTATATCGGATACCAGAACTTTGTGACCAAATATGATCACTCGGGTACTCTGGTGGATCGATGGACTGAACTTGGATGAACGGGCACGTGATCACCTCCCTGGCCATTAAAGAGGATCGGATCTATGTGGCAGATGCGGGCAACAGAAAGGTTTTGATATACAATAGTATGGGGGAGATCATTGGAGAATTTGAAGGAAAGACCGAAAGTGAAGCGGGATCATGGATTCGTTGTTCCCAGTGCCAATTTTGATCTGGTTGTAAACAGTTTCGGTGAATTGTGGGTCGTGAATCCGGGCAAACATGCCCTTGAAAACTATACCGATGATGGCCGGATGCGGGGATTCTGGGAAAATTCCTCAGTGGAGATTGAAGGATTCCTGGGATGCTGTAATCCAGCCAGGATTACAGTCATGGAGGATGGTTCGTTTGTGACCAGTGAGAAAGGAATGGTAAGGATCAAAATCTATGACCAGTCAGGCGAACTGAAAAGTGTGGTAGCAGCTCCCTCTCTTTTTAAGGAGGAAGGCAGAAGCTCCGGATATTTGTGTAGATGATCAGGGAATGTATCTATGCCCTGGATTTCGACAAGGATATGGTAAGAATTTTTGAACCCATAAACAATGGATAGACAGAGATTTTATAAACCGATTGGCAGAGGCGGAGCGTTAGGTGCACTGGTGGTCATTTCGGGGGTCCTGGTAGCACAGACAGCAGGTAACATTGCAGACGAGTGTTCAGATAACGGCTTTCAGTGCAGAACTTGCAATAAACTGAATCGTTGTGAATTACCAGATGCCAAAATAACACGTGATCATGGAGAAGAAGGATAAGGGATACAACCGGAGGGAGTTTATCAATAACGGGGTACGCCTTACCCTGGGATTAACTGTGGTGGGTACAGGAGCACTTACCCTTGCACGCTCCTCCACCGGAAAGGATTATGTCTGGCAGATCGATCCCTTCAAATGTACCCAGTGCGGTCGCTGCGCCACCGAATGTGTAAAGTCAGATTCTGCAGTTAAATGTGTCCATGCCTATGACCTTTGTGGCTACTGCGATCTGTGCGGAGGCTATTTTAAGCCCGGAGCAAAACTGCAAACCGGAGCTGAGAATCAGCTTTGTCCCACAGCTGCCATTCAACGCAGATTTATTGAAGAACCCTATTTCGAATATATTATTGATGAAGATCTTTGCATTGGCTGTGCCAAATGCGTAAAAGGATGTTCTGCTTTTGGGAACGGATCTCTTCAATTACAGATCAGGCATGACCTGTGCCTGAATTGCAACCAGTGCTCCATTGCAAGCAATTGTCCATCCGATGCAGTGAGCAGGGTTACGGTAGATGAAGCCTATAAGATCAAGGGCGATTTTATTAATGAGGAGGAAGGTTGATATGATCGAGTAAGATCCCAACACTTGCGATTTTTCTTTTCACTGCTATCACTTCTTTCCGGAGATTTTCTTGAGTGCCCAGCAACGGTTCCCAAAACCTGAATTTGATTCAGGATATGTGCAGCCCAGTCCCGACCACACCCGAACCCAGGGCCATGGCCCTGGAATATTTCGATGTATTTGTGCTGCTGGCCGTCCTTTCACTTGGCCTCCTGGCTGGCCATCAGGAAAAGATCCAGGCGGGGCCTGCTCTGGTTATCTGTTTTTTCACTGATCTATTTTGGATTTTACCGCGATGGCTGCATCTGTTCCATCGGTGCCATTCAGAATGTGGCACTTTCCATCTTCGATCCGGCCTATGCCATCTCCATTGACGGCGCTGCTCTTCTTTTTACTGCCGCTGCTGTTTGCCCTGTTTTTTGGCAGGACCTTCTGTGCGGCTGCCTGTCCGCTGGGAGCCATCCAGGACCTGATGGTGATCAATCCCGATTTCCATTCCCAGCTGGATCAGGAAAACCCTGGGATTTATCCCGGTTATCTACCTTGGACTCTGCGGTACTTTTTGCTGCTACCGGAAGTGACTTTATCATTTGTCGATACGATCCGTTTGTGGGGATCTTTCGAATGGACGGGCCCTTTTTGATGATCTTCCTGGGCATCACCTTTCTCCTGCTGGGCATGTTTTATGCACGGCCCTACTGCCGGGTTTTCTGTCCCTACGGAGTGATTCTGAGCTGGCTGTCCAGGTTCTCAAAATGGCATTTGACCATAACACCATCGGAGTGCATCAAATGCAAACTTTGCAAGGATTCGTGTCCGTTTGATGCCATTGAAGTTCCCGCTGATCAGGAATACAGGAATCCGGAGGTCTCCCGAAAGAATCTGAGAAAATTTATTCTCTACATTGCATTGATCCCGGTGTCTGACCCTGGTGGGAGGATGGATCGGATCCAAATCCCATATATTCCTGAGTCGGGTTCATCCCGATGTTTACCTGGCTGAACTGATGATCACCAATCCCGAATTGAGAGAAGATGAAGAAAACCTCGATATCCAGGCCTTCCTTGAGTCAGGCGAAACATTCGAACAACTGGTGGAGCAGGCTTCGGTGATCCGGGAAAAATATCAAGAAAGGAGGCTTGGCATTGGGTGGATTTATTGGATTGGCACTGGGAATTACCCTGATGAACCAGGTGGTGTTCAGAAGAAGGGAGGATTACGAACCACATAAGGGGGATTGTTTTAGCTGTGGAAGGTGTATGGATTATTGTCCCGTGGAAAAGCCGATAGAGTACCAAAGTAAAAGCTGAAAGTTTGAGCTAATTGATCAAGTAATTAAATATGAATAATGGATCAGGAAACTAAAATAAAGCTGGCTTACAGGGTGGCCCTGGTGACCGGGATCTTTTGTGCGGTAGTGGCTCTGCTGCTGCATTCTGAATTTCTGGCACATGAAACAGCATGAGCCCCTGGAGAGTGCTACCATTGAGGCACTGGTTGAAAGGCTGTCTCAGGAACCCAACAATGAGGAGCTTAAAGAAGAGATCCGCAGTTTTGATCTGCTGGCTCGCAAAGCCTATTTCACCAGTCGCTGGCAGGTGAAGACCGGTACCTACCTATTGCTGATCGGTGGGATTATCATGGCCGTATCACTTAAAGTGTATACCGATCTCCGGTCAAGAATTGAACAGCCGGAAGAGATCACAGAAGAACTGCTGAGGGCACGGGCCAATTCACAATACTGGCTGATCATGGCCGGAGGTCTGATACTTGGACTGGCCCTGCTGGCAGTCCTATCTGAACAATGACTATCTGAAGGAATACCAGGCCAGCGGTGGTCATAGAGGAGGACACGTGCAGGCTAGAGTGGGGTGGAAGTGATTGAGGTTTTCCCCGACCAGTCAGGTCGTTGGGGCAGATGGGGACTCACTTGTGGAAATCCTCTGATGAGACGGGTGATCCTACAGCCATTCAGTGGTGAGCGAATCGGAGACTCCAGTTGCCAGTTCCTCTGCACCATCTCGTCATCCTTCAACAGGGAGGATTTTAAAAAGAACCATGCAAATTTCAGAGGGTATATGGGACAGGGAGTTTCCTATCATAAGAATATCCCGGTGAGTTGGAACGGCTCAACCGGCGAGAATATTAAGTGGAAGGTGGCCTATTCCAAACCAGGATATAACTCCCCTGTAATCTGGGGTGACAAGCTGTTTATTTCGGGAGGTGATGCCCAGTCCAGGGTGGTTTCCTGTTACAACCGACATACCGGACAGCTGTTATGGGAAAAGGAGGTGAAGGATATTCCAGGTTCACCGGCATCGCCGCCCAGGGTAACCGACGATACAGGTCTGGCGGCACCTACCATGGCAGTGGATGGAAATCGGGTTTATGCCATATTCGCCACCGGTGATGTGGTTGCCTTCGATCTAACGGAAATAAGGTGTGGGGCACGAAACCTGGGAGTTCCCAACAACCATTACGGACATTCCTCCTCACTATGGTATGGGGCAATAAAGTGGTGGTTCAGTATGACACCAATATCAGGTGGCAGAATGCTGGCCCTTAATACATGCTACCGGAGAGATCTATCTGGGATGTGGAGCGGCCGGTACATATTTCATGGGCTTCTCCGGTGCTCATCGAAGTGGATGGAAAAATACAGGTGGTTACCACCGCAGATCCCTATGTATCGGGTCATGACCTGGAAACAGGGGCCGAAGTCTGGAAGGTGGAAGCCATGATGGGCGAGGTGGGACCTCGGTTGCCTACGGGGACGGACTGGTATTTGCCACCAATGAATATGCCAGGCTGGTCGGCTGTGAAGCCCAAACCGGGTGCAGAATTTACCTGGGAGGATGATGAGTACCTCGCAGAGGCATCCAGTCCGGTTGTCTACAACGGATTGCTCTACATGGCCACCAGCTACGGGGTACTGGTTTGTTACGATGCCAAGACAGGAGAGAAGCAATGGGAAAAGGAATTTAACAATGGATTTTATTCTTCTCCCATGATTGCGGATGGAAAGCTTTATATCGTTGATATGAGAGGTGTGACACATATACTGAAAGCGGAAGAACCGGCAACCGTGGTAGGCGAACCGGAGCTTGGTGAAGGGGGATTTGCGGTTCCGGCATTTGCCGACGGAGTGATCTATCTACGGGGGAACGAGCATCTTTATTGTATTGGTAATATGAAGGTTGAAGGTAAGAATGGTGAATAGTGAAGTGGTGAATGGTTGAATGAGGGACAGGTAGAAAAGTGAAATTAGTGGAGATTGATCTTAAAGATATAGAAGAGATTGTTGAGGAACTGGGAACGGAGCCAGCATGCTGTCATCCCTATTCTGCAGGCCATCCAGGAAAAGTATAATTACCTTCCGGAGGAGGCACTGCGAAGGGTATGTGAGATTTCTGAAATCACTCCGGCGCAGATTGTTGGAGTGGCCAGTTTCTATTCCCAGTTCAGGTTTAAGCCGGCCGGTCAGCACATGATCAAGGTGTGCGTGGGTACGGCCTGTCATGTGAAGGGGGCCGTGCAGGTATACGATGCCATGAAACGGGAACTGGGACTGGATGAGGAGGAAGATACCACCGATTCGGGACAGTATACCATCGAAAAGGTCAACTGCCTGGGATGCTGCACCCTGGCGCCGGTGGTGCAGATTGACCAGGTGACCTACGGACATGTGAGTACCTCCAAGGTAGCATCCATCCTGTGCCGATTTTGAAAGTCAGAAAGGCGGATCGGACAAAAAGAAGTATAAATATGCAGATGGCAGCGAGGTAAAGGGAGAGATCCGGATCGGACTGGGTTCCTGTTGTGTGGCCAGCGGAAGTGATGAGATCAGGGATGCGGTGAAGGATACCATCGACCGGAACGGACTGAATGTGAAGTTGAAACATGTGGGTTGTGTGGGGATGTGTCACCAGGTACCCCTGGTGGAGATTGTTCCCACTGATGGCGAACCCACCCTCTACTCGAAGGTGAAGGCAGCCGATGTGGAGCAGATCGTTCAGCAGCATTTTCAGCCAGAAGGATTTTTGAAACGGATCTCCAACAAGCTGCTGCAGGCTGCCGATACCATTCGGGACGACAGCCGCTGGATGGGAGTTGACCGGTATTCCCTGGATGTGAGGGAAAAACATGTCTCCTCCTTCCTCGGATAAGCAGATTCCCATGGCCACCGAGTTCAGGGGGATTATCAATCCCATCGATGTGGAGGAGTACATAGAGCCGGAACGGATTTAGGGGACTGACCAGGGTATTGAAAGAGATGAAACCCGAGCGAGGTGATCGAGGAGATTACTGGAGAGCGGGATCCGGGGAAGGGGCGGAGGCGGTTTCCCTTCGGGAAGCAAATGGAAGCTGGTGGCTGAACAGCCAGGCGATATAAAATATATCATCTGTAATGGGGATGAAGGGCGATCCGGGTGCCTTTATGGACCGGATGTTGCTTGGAATCATATCCCTACCGGATCATTGAGGGAATGGTGGCTGCAGGCTATGCCGTCGGGGCTCCTGAAGGTATCCTCTATATCAGGGCTGAATATCCCCTGGCGGTAACACCGGGTTCTTCAGGCCCTGGAGATCTGCAGGGAGCAGGGCTATCCTGGGAAAGAATATCCTGGGCAGCGGATTTGATTTTGAGCTTATCAGTTTACCAGGGGGCAGGTGCATTTGTCTGTGGAGAGGAAACAGCCTTGATGGAATCCATTGAAGGGAAACGTGGATTTCCCAGGATCCGGCCTCCCTATCCGGCTGTGAAAGGATTGTGGGGAAAACCCACCCTGGTCAACAATACGGAGACCTTTGCCCAGATCTGCCTATATCATGAAGAATACAGCAGCGGCATTTAACCGTATTGGGACCGAATACTTCCAGGGGAACCAAGGTGTTTGCCCTTGCCGGAAAGGTAGCCAGGGGCGGACTCATTGAGGTGCCCATGGGAATGACCATCAGGGAAGTGGTGGAAGAGATTGGCGGAGGTGTGGCCGATGGACAGGACTTTCAAGGCGGTGCAGATCGGCGGACCTTCGGGAGGCTGTGTTCCCTCCTGGAAAGCCGATACACCCATCGATTTTGAATCCCTCAAAGAGGTGGGAGCCATGATGGGATCTGGGGGACTGGTGGTCCTGGACGATAGGGATTGCATGGTGGATATTGCCCGGTATTTCCTCACATTCACCCAGAACGAGGCCTGCGGGAAATGCAGCTTTGGACGTATCGGGACCAAACGAATGCTGGAGATCCTGGAGAAGATTACCACGGGGAAAGGAACGGAAAAGGACCTGGAAAACCTGGAGAATCTGGCAGACTGGACCAAGAAGGGGAGTCTTTGCGCACTTTGCGGTACAGCACCCAATCCCATTCTTTCCACCCTGGAGTATTTCAGGGAGGAATATGAGGCCCATATCAGGGGAGAGTGCCCGGCAGGAAAATGCAAGGATCTGATCAGCTACGAGATCACGGACGACTGTATTGGCTGCACACTGTGCGCTCAGGATTGTCCGGTGGATGCCATTGCCTTCAAACCCCATGAGAAGCATGAGGTGGACAATGAATTATGTATCCAATGTGACGGATGCAGGCAGGTGTGTCCCGAAAACGCAGTAATTACTAAATAATCATATTTGGAAATGGTAAAGCTTAAGATCGATAACAGGGAGGTTGAAGTTACAGAAAGGACTGTGCTGATGGAGGTCGATCCGGGAAACGGGGACAGAGGTACCTTCCATGTGTTACTTGAAGGATGCGGAGCATTTTACTTCCTGCATGGTTTGTGTGGTGAAGGATCGGAAAAGCGGAAAGATCATTCCTTCCTGCTCCCTGAAGGCCGAGGAGGGGATGGATATTATCTCGATGGATGAGGAGGTCCGGGAAGCCAGGAAAACTGCACTGGAACTGTTGCTCAGCGAACATGTGGGTGATTGCGAAGCTCCCTGCCAGGTCACCTGTCCGGCCCATATGGATATTCCACTGATGAACCGACTGCTGGCTGAGGGAAAGTTTTCAGAAGCGCTTAAGGTGGTTAAAAAGGACATTGCTTTGCCCTCGGTTCTGGGCAGGATCTGCTCTGCTCCCTGTGAAGGAGCCTGCCGACGGAAACCCATCGATGGAGCTGTCTCCATCTGCCTGCTGAAGAGATATGCAGGGGACCATGATATGGCAAAAGAGACTCCCTGGACTCCGGATATTGCTCCAAAAAGCAAAAAGAAGATTGCGATCATTGGTGCAGGACCGGCCGGTCTTGCAGCAGCATATCATCTGGCCCTGATGGGACACCAGTGTACAGTGATTGATCGCAATGATAAAGCTGGAGGAAGTTTATGCAAGGAAGTTTCAGAGGAGGAGCTTCCGGCCCCGGTACTAGCCAGTGAAATCCGAATGATTGAGCAGATTGGAGTTGAATTTAAGCTGAATGAAACGGTGGATGCCGCCGGATTCAGGAAACTTGCAGGAAAGTATGATGCCGTGGTGGTGGCAGTTGGGAAGGGAGAAAGTGGAGTCGGCAACTGGGGACTACCCATGCATGCCAAAGGAGTGGAGGCCGACGGAAACTCTTTCAGAATTGAAAAGAACCTGTTTGTAGTCGGAAGTGCTCTGAAACCATCCAGAATGGCCATACGGGCTCTTGGACAGGGTAAAGAGGTTTCCTTCAGCGTGAACCAATACCTGGAAGAGAAGGAGGTGAATGGAGAACCATTCATGTTTAACTCAAGATTCGGCAAACTGCTTCCTGCAGAAAATGACGAGTACATGAAGGAATCGGTAAAACGAGACCGACTCCAGCCTGAGGTGAAGGCCGATGGTTTTACTCCTGCCCAGGTAAGAGAAGAAGCAAAAAGATGCCTGCATTGCGATTGCAGGGATATGTACCATTGCAAACTTCGTATCTATTCAGATCAATACCAGGCAGACCAGAAAAGGTTTAAATCTGACGAGAGGCATCAGTTCAGGAAAATGGACCAGCACGACCGGGTGATCTATGAACCTTCCAAGTGCATTAAATGCGGGATCTGCGTTCGGATCACGGAGAAGTACAAAGAGGAATTCGGCTTTACATTTATTGGCAGGGGTTTTGATGTAGTTGTGGGGATCCCATTCGATGAGTCTCTGGAACGGGGATTGAAAGTGGCCGCAACAAAAGTGGGTTTGGCGTGCCCCACGGGTGCACTCAGTCTGAAAGGGGAAGGTGGATCTTAGCACGTTGAAAACAGATTGAAAACAGGTTGCAGAACTATGATGATGACAAATAAAGTATATCGCTATGTGATCCTGGTGATCCTGATGGCCGCCACGATGCAAAATTTGCAGGCCCAGGGAGGTGACTGCTGGGGCAATTTCCGGGGGGACTCCAGGCTGACGGGTGTGAGCAAAGCTATCCTGCCCAACAAACCTGTTATGCTCTGGAACTTCAATACCCAGGGCAGCATTTTGGCTGCACCGGTTGCCTGCAATGGGATCATTGTGGTAGGAACCACAAAAGGTACACTGTATGGGATTAACAGCGATGGAACCCTCAAATGGAAAATAGTAACTGAAAACAGTATAGAAGCACCTTCCCTCATCGTAAATAACGTGGTTTATACCGGAAATCTGGATGGTACATTATATGCCATCGATCTGGAGACAGGAAACATTCGATGGACCTATCAGACTGATAATCAGATAATGGGATCACCTGCTCTTTATGAGAGTGGAAATAAACAGGTCATTCTTTTGGGAAGTTACGACTACTACCTTCACGGCATTGATCCTGTAACTGGGAAGGGACTGTGGAAATATGAAACCAATAATTTCATCAATGGTGCCTGTGCCCTCTATAGCGGGATGGCTGTGTTCGGTGGATGTGATGGTTTACTCCACCTGGTGGATGCCATCAGTGGAAAATCCAAATCCAGCATGGAGATCTCCACCTATGTGGCCAGTTCGGCTGCCATTGATGGAGATCATGCCTATGTGGGGGACTACGATGGGCGGTTTTCGGCGGTGGATCTTCTGGATCAAAAGGTGAGCTGGGTCTTTGAAAATAAGGAGGCCAACCTGCCATTTATTGCATCTCCTTCGGTTTACGGGGATCATGTCTATATCGGGAATCGGGATAAATTTGTCTATTGTTTGAACAAAAAGAGTGGAAAACTGGTCTGGAAGTATAACACCGGCAGTAGAGTGGATGCTTCTCCGGTTGTAGTTGGAAACCGATTATTGGTTGGAAACATGCGAGGGGATATGATGTTGCTGGACTTGAAGTCAGGGAAGCCCAATTGGACCTATGAACTGGGAACCCCCATAAATGCCAATCCGGCTGTGGTAAACAACCGTATCTATGTGGCAGGGAGCGACGGACGGATTTATTGTTTTGGAAAAAATGTAAGCTTATGAATATTATGCATATTATCCCCGGATCAGGGGGAAGTTTTTATTGCGGGAATTGTTTGAGGGATTCCAAATATGTGGAAGCACTCAGAAAATCGGATCATCAGGTTAGGAAAATTCCCATGTACCTTCCACTGTTTGCAGATGAACATGATCTGAGCAGGGAAATCCCCGTTTTTTATGGGGCCATCAGCATCTATTTGAAGCAACTCTTTCCCATTTTCAGAAAAGCACCCGCCTGGTTTGATGGCATGCTCAATTCCAAACCCATGCTTAAATTTGCATCCAAATTTGCAGGATCAACCCGTGCCAAGGGACTGGAGGAGATGACAGTATCCATGTTGCTGGGCGAAGAGGGCCAGCAAAATGTTGAACTGGAGCGGATGGTGGACTGGATCGCGGAGCATTGCACTCCGGATGTGATCCATCTTTCCAATGCATTATTGCTTGGATTGGCCCACCGCCTATCGGACCGACTGAAAGTTCCTATCATCTGCTCCCTTCAGGATGAGGATGTGTGGGTGGATGTAATGAAGCCCTCTGCACGGGAGAGCGTCTGGCGACTCATGTCAACAAAAGCCGAATATGTGAATGCTTTTATCTCTGTGAGTGATTACTATGCAGAGGTGATGAAGGAAAAAATGGACATTCCGGTAGAAAAACTAAAGAGTGTCCACATTGGAGTGGATCCGGCCGATTATACATTTACACCCGTCAGCGAGAAAAAGCGAAAAATCGGATTTGTATCACGCATGTGTCATGAAAACGGGACCGATATCCTGGTGGATGCTTTTATCCTGTTGAAGCAGAAAGAGGGATTTGAGGATGTGGAACTTGTGCTCACCGGAGGTTCCACAGGAGATGATAAAAAATACCTGTCTGAGATCCGAGGAAAATTGAAGCAAAATCATCTTATGAACCAGGTTGAGTTTCATGAGGATTTTGAAGAGCAGGGTCTAAGGGAGTTTCTCAAGAAGGTATCGGTGGTGTCTGTACCGGTGCGAAACGGAGAGGCCTTCGGGATTTATCTGCTGGAGTGTATGGTTTCAGGAGTTCCTGTGGTACAGCCTGCACTGGGTGCCTTTCCTGAGATTGTCTCCCTGTCGGGTGGTGGGGTGATCTATGAAACCAATACGCCGGAAATTCTGGCCCAATCGCTCGAGAAAATCTTATCCGATCCGGATGAATTGGATCGGCTCAGCAGGAATGGAAAGGAAGGAGTGGAAAAGCATTTCCATATCGATGTCCAGGCAGAGCGCATGGTGAAGGTATATGAGGAGGCCATTGGTAACTCAGAGCCTGCCACTTCAGAGAAGATTGACCATTGCTGGTAGAAGATTGACCATTGCTGGAAGAATATTGTGCTGCGCCTGTGGAATCTGGTTAACAGCAGAGGTTGCATTTTGTAGAAGTCCTTTCATATAAGAATAATATATACCTATGCTTCTAAAACTCGAGAACATCAGCAAGGGATTTGGCCATCTTGCTGATCAAAGCTACCACCCTGTACTGGATCATTTATCACTGAGTGTTGAAGAGGGGGAGCGCATTGCCATCCTTGGACCATCCGGTTCAGGTAAAACTACCCTGTTGAATCTGATCGGCGGACTGGATCATCCAGATTCAGGATCTGTCCAATTCCGGGGGGATAATATCACAGGATATTCAACTGCTGAAATGGACCGCTTCAGAAATGAGAGCATCGGATTTGTTTTCCAGTTTCATCACCTGTTGCCACAGTGTACACTGCTCGAAAATATTCTTGTTCCCACCCTGGTGGACCGGGACAAAAGTTTACGTGGCCAGAAACTTGAACGCGCAGAGGGACTTATGAACCGTGTAGGGATATGGGAATTCAGGAATAAATTTCCTGGCAAGTTGTCAGGAGGAGAATGTCAGCGTGCAGCTGTTGTCAGGGCAATGATCAATAAACCCTCGCTGTTACTTGCTGATGAACCAACCGGGGCGCTTGACAGGGACAATGTGCAAAAGATGGCCGACCTGCTTCTGGACCTGAGCAAGGAAGATGGACTCACACTGCTGGTGGTGACTCACTCTGCGGACCTGGCACAAAGCATGGGTAAAACCCTTCAGTTGCAAAATGGAACACTGGTGGAGGTTTAGTCGGTGGAACAGCAAGTGATATATTCAACGGAATAGACTGCAAATGAATATTTCAAGATTTATAAGAAATAACCTGATTTACTACAGTCAGAAAAACCTGTTACTGGCTCTTGGTGTGGCCATTAGCGGAGCAGTATTGACGGGAGCACTCATTGTGGGGGATTCGGTGGAATACAGTCTGAACAGGATTGTTGATCAACGTCTGGGCAAGATAACCCACGTGTTGAGAGCGGGAGACAGGTATTTTACCCGGGGACTGGTAGAGCAGGTAGGAGAAGAGCTGCAGGCTCCGGTCGCTTCGATCCTCCTGCAGGAAGGCATTGCAGTGGCAGACGGAGGAGCCTTGCGGATCAACCATGTCCAGGTCATGGGAGTGGATCAGGCTTTTGATCAGATGGCCGGACAGGATCGCTATTTCAGTAGTTTGTCGGGTGATAGCATCATCCTCAGCCGCAACCTGGCCAACCGCCTGAATCTGTCCGTTGGAGAAGAGGTTCTGCTTCGGATCCAGAAGGCAAGTCTGATCCCATTGAATGCTCCTTTTGTATCGGATGCTGAAAGTGTGGTTTCTTTAAGAGGTGTGATCAAAAGTATTGCAGATGAAGCGCAATTGGGCAGGTTCAACCTGAGGGTTTCACAGACCGCTCCTTTCAATGTCTTTATGGCACAGGCGCGGCTCCAAAATCTAATGGATTTCAAGGAAGGCGTCAATTTAATGCTGATCCGGGACGAGTCAGGAATAGATGAGGCCGCGATCCGCACCGTGATCCGTGAGCAGTTCTCAGCCAAAGATGCAGGATTAAACCTCAACTCCATTGAGGAGGTGAACCTCATAGAAATTACCAGTGACAGGGTATTCATTGACGATGTTCTTACAGAACCTTTGAAGAATGCCGCAAGTTCAGGAACGGGAGTCCTCACCTACTTCGTGAACCAGTTTGAAGCAGCCGGGAGGACCACCCCATACTCTTTTGTTTCCACCCTGCCTGATCACTGGCTTCGAACCAATGAGATCATCATCAACACCTGGCTGGCCAGCGATCTTCAGGCAGAGGTGGGGGATACCATCCGAATGACCTATTTTCAGGTGGGCCCCCTTCGTGAATTGAGTGAGGAGACTTCCGGTTTTGTTGTGAAATCGATTGTTCCCATGGAGGGCAGGTTTGGGGACAAATCGCTCATGCCCAATCTTCCGGGCTTATCCGATGCAGGTAATTGCAGGGACTGGGATACAGGCGTTCCCATAACGCTTGAGAGCATCCGGGACAAGGATGAGGATTACTGGGACCAGTATGGAGGAATCCCTAAAGCATTTATCTCCATATCCGGAGCTACGGAAATGTGGAAGAACAGGTTTGGAAGCTATACCTCTTTCAGATACGATGCAGGGGAAACAGACATAGTCTCCCTGGAAAAAGCTGTTTTAGCTGGTTTTGATCCGGCCCATCTTGGATTTACACTGGAAGCAACCAGGACCATGGGATTTGATGCAGCGGGGGGTGGAGTGGATTTCAGTGAGCTATTCGGGGGACTCAGCTTTTTCTTGCTGGTGGCAGGGATCCTTCTTACTGTATTGCTGTTCCTCTTGAACCTGGAGAGCCGGGAAGCACAATTGAAGACCCTGGTGGTTATGGGCATCCCGGTAAAAATCATCAAGCGCATCATGTTTGTGGAAAGCATGGTGGTTGCCCTGGCAGGATCAGTTGCTGGATTGGGACTGGCCATCTTATACAACCGCCTGGTGTTCCAGGCATTGAACGGAGTTTGGAAGGATGTGGTCCGCACTGAAATGATGCACATTCAAATCAGGGGAGTGACACTGCTCACCGGTCTGGCCCTCTCCCTGGTCATTTCCATTTTTGCCCTCTATTTCCCATTAAACCGGATGTTAAAACGGCAGTTCAGTGCCCATCAGCGGGCAGGTGCCGGAAGAGGGAAAAACAGGGGGTTCGGTAGAAGGGGTTTGGCTTTGGGTTTCATTGTTTCTGGTTTAGCAGCCATTGGTCTTATTGGTTCACAGCTGGTGCGCATGGAGGTGGTCAATGCACCACTCTTTTTTGCCGCAGGGGGATTGTTACTTTTATCCGCGCTATTCTTTTTCATCTGGTACCTGGGAAGGCTTCAGCAGCCTTCCGGTGAAGTTTTGCAATTGTCCACATTGAGCTGGAAAAATGCCCTGAGGAACCGGACCAGGAGCATGAGTATCGTGATCCTCTTTGCCATCGGAGCTTTTCTTGTGATCTCCACAGGCAGCAACCGTAAGGATCTGTTCAGCAATTCGGAAGATCCTGCCAGTGGTACCGGGGGATTCCTCTTCTATGCCGAATCTACTGTGCCGGTCCTGCAACGACTTAATGATCCTCAGGTGAAATATGAATTCGGACTTGGAGAAGGGTATTCATTTGCACAGTTCAGAAGGGCAACCGGAGATGATGCCAGTTGTCTGAACCTGAATAAAGTTGTTAATCCGCAGGTGCTGGGAGTGGATCCCGGTGTGCTAGAGGGGAGGTACTCATTTGTAACCAGAACTGATTTCCTGGATGAGGAGGATCCCTGGAGCTCATTGAATCTGGAGCTGCCCGGCGGACTGATTCCGGCCATTGCTGACGAAACTGTCATTAAGTGGGGTCTGGGACTGAGTGTCGGAGATACCCTTCACTATGTAAATTCCAATGGGGGAACCATGGACCTGCTATTAATCGGGGGACTGGCCCCATCGGTTTTCCAGGGCAATGTGATGATATCCGACCAGAGGTTTCTGGAGCAGTTTCCGGAAAGCAGCGGGACTCATGTATTCCTGGTGGATGGAGCCATGGCTGATACGGCCCTTATCCGGGAAGAAATTGGACGCGGAATGCGCGACCTGGGATTGGATATGCAGCTGACTGCCGCCAGGCTGGCCGAATTTAATTCAGTGACCAATACTTACCTCTCCATCTTTCTGGTAATGGGAGCACTGGGATTGTTGGTGGGGACCTTTGGACTGGTGGTGGTGTTGTCCAGGAGCATCCTTGAACGAAGGCAGGAGATCGCATTGCTGAAAGCGGTGGGTTACGGGAGACGAAACATAAGGAGATTGGTGGTGAGGGAGTACATGATTCTCCTGCTCGCCGGAATTGGTGCCGGATTTATTTCCGCCATCGTGGCTACCCTTCCTGCCATTGTAAGTCCCAACACCGGAATCTCATTCTCATCCATCCTCCTTTGGTTATTTGTTCTGGTTGGAAACGGCTGGATCTGGATCCATCTCATCACCCGGTTTGCACTCAAAGACAGTGCCATCTATACATCCCTGAGGAATGAGTAATCAATCGCATACCAAAAAACTGAAAGTTCACAGCATCGAAGGGTGGAGGGAATGGTTGATGAAGAACCATCATAAAGAAGAGGTGATCTGGCTTGTATTCAAAAAAAAGAGCACAGGCCCTGTTCCCTTTGATTATCAAATGGCCCTGGATGAAGCACTCTGTTTTGGCTGGGTAGATAGCCTGCTGAGAACCCTGGATGAATATGAGTACTTGCGCAAGTTTACACCCCGAAAACCTTCCAGCACGTGGTCGGAGCACAATAAAAATCATGTGAAGCGTTTGATCAGGGAAGGAAGAATGACCGAAGCGGGAATGAATACCATTGAGATTGCAAAGGAGAATGGAATGTGGGAAAAGGGAGTGAAGTTGCCCGAGGTGGATGATTCATTGCCCGGTGCGCTCCTTCAGGCATTTCAGAATAACCTTGCGGCCAGGGATCATTACTTTAAGATGAGTGCGAGATGCCAGAAACAATACAATATATGGATCAATATGGCCAAGCGATCTGAGACCATCCATAAACGTGTTCATGAATCCATTCGATTGCTTGAAAAAGGAGAGGAGCTTGGACTTAAATGAACAGAATCATGAGCCGCAATAGGCCATTGGTCTTTTTGACAGGGGCTTCCGGATCCATGGGATTTGAAGCTTTCCAACAACTCTGGAAAAAGAGAGATCTGTATGATATTGTATTGCTCCTGCGCCCTTCCAGGAGAAATAAAAAGCTTTTCAGAACCTATGAAAAACAATCCGGAATAACACCCATTGATGGTGAAGGAACTAATGAAGGGAATGGCTTGAAGATCGTTTGGGGGGATGCACTGAACCGGGAGGATGTGGTGGAGGCCTGCAGAGGGCATTGACTGGTGCTTTGCATCCCATGGCACTGATCTCACCTGAGGCTGATCGCGATCCGGAAATGGCCGATCAGGTGAATGCCCAGGGTACCCGCTTACCTGGTGGAGGCCATTGAAGCCGAGGATCCGGAGCATATCAGTTGGTCCATTGGGTACCATGGCGGAATATGGCGACCGGCTTCCCCCGGTTCATGTGGGACGCATCGGCGATCCGGTGATCCCCAGTGTATACGATCACTATGCCCTCAGCAAGATCAAAGGGGAACTGGCGGTGATGCAATCACGGATTAAGCACCGGGTTTCGCTCAGGCAGACCTTTATTATGATCCCCGGGCTCTTTTCACTGATGGATCCCATCATGTTTCATCAGCCCATCAACTCCTTTATGGAGAACATTACCGCCAGGGATTCCGGCCGCCTGATGGCCAGTTGCCTCGACATTCCCGGTGATTCAGATTTCTGGGGAGGGTATTATAATATCTCGGGCGGACCGGAGTGCCGGATCACCTTACCTGGAGTTTCTGGATCGGATTTATGGCATGCTGGGCATCCGTTACCAGAAGGTCATGAAGCGTCAATGGTTTGCCCTGAAGAATTTCCATATGCAGTTTTTTGAGGATGCCTCTGTTTTGAATGACTACCTGGGTCACTGGGCAGAAGGTCAATCCATGGAGGATTTTTACAGCGAAGTCTGGCACAAGCTCCCCTGGTACCTGAAGGTTACTGCCAGGCTTAACCAAATCATCCCTCCCTACAGATGGTTTGTTCAGTGGATCACCCATGGGCAATTGAAGAGCTTGGCAGGCAAACCTGACGGAACCTTGCATTGGATTCGCGAGGGAGATGCAGGGAAGATCAAGGCCTTCTTTGGCTCCCTGGAGAAATATAAAAGTATTCCTGCATGGGATGTGTCCATGCCTTCTCTTGACAAGCAACAGGAATACAGGAGACTTGACCATGGATATGATGAAACGAAAGAGGTCCTGGAGATTGAGGACCTCCAGAAGGCTGCACAATTTCGGGGAGGATCACTGATGAGTGGATCGTGGAATGGAGATTCATATGCCCCGCTTACCTGGAGGTGCTGTCAGGATCATACATTTCATATGACACCTCATACTGTTTTGAAGGGAGGACACTGGTGTGTGGAATGTATTCTTCCACCCTGGGATTACCAGAAACCCTTTGCCAACAGCAATTTTGTAAGGCAGGTCCTGGTGGATTACGCCAGCAATTCCCCCAGGTAGAAATTCGGACCTATTCTAATTTCACG
>CAVQAB010000035.1:0-82518 GCA_963710385.1 uncultured Bacteroidales bacterium
TGTTTGATGCGGTTAAAATACTCTGAGTAATAATCATATGCTTTCCTGCATTTAATATTCATCAGCCATGGCTATAATTCCCAGTCTCCTGAACGAATCCTGATCATAAGCTAAGTTTGAGTATTCAGTTTCCTTCTGAGTGTTTCCCCGTAAAGATTCCAGGCTGCTCATGTATGAGTAAAGACTGGCAGAATCACCGGTTAATGAAATGAGATCATTCAGGTGGGATTCAGCTGCGTCCGGAAAACCGATTGCCCAATATGTGAAATACAAAAGTTCTTGTAAAACAGGAAGCATCGTCCCCATTTCTATCTTTATGGCTTTGTTCAGATAAGAAATGCTTTCAACATAGTCGAAAATAAACCAATTCAGATAACCATTAAGAAACAACGCCCATGCGAAGTTTGGATTGATTTCCAATGCTCGTTTCGAATATTCCAGGGCTTCATAAATTTTACCTTTTTCAGCTTCAATCCGTTTCATAAAGCATCTTCATTTTGGTCATTAAATCGCAGCGCCAAATCTGCAAATATTTTTACTGAATCAACAGGTTCCTCATTCAGATATTCAATTGAATATAGAGTACCAAAAAGACCACTGACCATTCCTTCCAAAGTAGTTTACCAATTCCAACAGGTGAAAGAAACAGAAATGTATGTCAAAGAACTCTGCCACAAGGATTCAATACTTTGAGCGCATCTATCATCCTCCACCTACATTTCCCTATTCCTCTCTTGCTTTGAGATAGTAATCATAAGCCGTCAGGCTCGTTGTTGGTATTTTCTTTATCAACTCCTTCTCTTCAGGAGTGATTACAGCCTGAAGCGCCTTCGCCACCAGTTGAGCTATTTCACTTTGTAAAGAAAGGTGCTCCTCAATGTTCATGATCTCCCGGTCATATTGTTCTGACCATATGTGCCGATCATTCCTGTCAATCAACTGAAGGGTCATCCGGATATGGTCACCGTATCTCTGGATACTGCCCTCGAGCACATGACTAACTGTTGTTCATCTGCCACATCAGGAATATTATAAGCGATCCTTAAACCTTTCGACTGAGGACGTGATACCACCCTCAGTTCCCTTATCTTGCAAAGGTTATTCAGGATCGATTCCATTGTCCCATGTCTCTGATGAAATATTCATTTTCCTGGTCAGGACTGTCATTATGAGAAGGAAGAGTAGCAATTGATTTTTGTCGAGAATCTCTGCTATTTCCGAATCGCTGTTCCGGGTGGTACGGGGTATGATATTCAGAACGATCAAACCAGCGATCACCAGAAAACTGATATAGGTGGCAATTCTCCAGCTGTTTGAAGAAACTTGTTTCTCCTCAGTCTTTAACTCATTAGCGGGCTCTGTCTTTACTATACCTCCTTCAGGGTGTATATCATATATCCAGGAGAGGATAACAGCGATGATGAAACCAACACACAACAATAGAATGATTAAATTCAATGTCCACTCCAGGAAGCCTGAGGAGGTGCCACAATATCATGATACCAACTCCAGGATCACAAAAGCAGCAGCTGCATAGACAGTAATTACACGTACTACCTTCCTGCGCTTTAATTCCTGCCAGAATTGGGATAGTTTGTTGGGATTGTTGGGCATGGATTAGAGCTTGGTCAGACGCAAGTTACGTTGAACAGAGCTCGTCTAAATCAAATGGACAGCGGATTTGATCAGCCAGGATTAATTGTATAAGATAAACCGCCTCCTCAGAGAGCGGCTTTTCACTGTGTATGTTGGGGGGGGGTATGAGTGTGTTGGGGTGTTGGGGTGTTGGGGTGTTGTAATGCAAGGTCGATTTATTCTAGATCCAGGCAGTAGTCATCCAGGGCTCCATTTCGATCTCTTCGCCTGTTTCGAATGGTGTGGTCATCCACGACTCAATGTTTAGTTCGTCTTCAGTAATGTCGGTTTCAAACGGAATGACCATCCAGGACTCAATGTTTAATTCCTCTTCTGCCACACTGCACTCGAAAGGAGTGGTCATCCATGATTCAAGTCTTAAGTTTTCTTCATAAAGAACCTCTACCTGTTCTACGTATATAGTCCTGTCAACAACCGGAGTTTCATAAACATCAAAAGACACCTTTTCACTGGCCCATCCCTGGGCGTCATGCATCCAAAATTCAATGTGGCTGTTTTCTATCTTCCCATCTGAAGTAAAATGTGCCAACTCATGGTTTTGGTCGGAGGGGAGCCTTTCGATATTAAAGGAGCGTTGCCCGAATGAAATTGTACCCAGGGCAAGCAGTGCGATACTAAATATTAATTTTGTTGTTTTCATGATCTTGCGTATTGTCGCATTAACATTATGTCTTCATTACTGCATAACATATGCCAAACTATGTAAATAATTGTTATATAGATATATATCCACATATTTAACAATTGTTAAAATATGATAAATCTGAACGAAACTGAAACAGGTATGTGCGAAAATGTACACCTATCAATTGAATCTTAGAAACTCTTTTTCGCTCAATATTCCATCTGTATGCTTGTAGATGCATCTTTTGTTTTTTGATTTTGTCTTTTAGATAGAATAAACAGAGTTAGGTTTAATTAAAGAATGGAGTAATGAAAAATATATTATTAATAGGAGATGTGGTTGCTATGCTCTTTCTAACCGCTTGCAGCTATTTTGGACCTTGTCTGGATGGTTCAGGTCCGGTGGTTGGGAGGTACGTTCATTAAATGATTTTACTGCTGTAAGCAACACAGGTTCATTTGATGTTTATGTGACCCAATCGGATCAATTTCATGTTGAGGTCGTAGCTCAGGAGAATCTGATCTCTATTATCGAAACGGAGGTTTCAGGAAATACCCTGATCATTGATACCAAAGAAGGAACCTGTTTCAGGTCTAATTCCCCTGTAGAGGTACTTGTGTCATTGCCTGACCTTGAGGCGCTCAGGCTCACAGGATCCGGAAAGCTGATCGCAGAAGTGGCAGAGAATCAGTTTTTTGAATGTTCCAATTCAGGATCGGGATATTTGAGCATTGATACAGTGTATGCAGATAAGTTTTTCGGCAGGAAATACAGGTTCTGGTACCATTGATGTCCTTGAGTCCTATGTGAATGACCTGAGTCTCGTTCCAGTCAGGATCTGGAACCATCGAATGTCGGTATGGTTTATGAATCAAATGAAGTTGATATTCGTCACAGTTCCTCGGGCAACGTAAGGGCCACTATTGTTGAAGGAGCGCTGGTTGATGTCATATGAGCGGATCAGGAAGGGTGGATCTGTGACGGGGAAGCTACTGTGGCCGATTATTCTCTGAACTTCATCCGGGAAAATCGATGCCCTTGAGCTGGTGGCGGCTGATGTGAAGGCAACCAATACAGGATCTGGAAGGATCTTTTTATGGGCCACTGAGATTCTGGATGCCACAATTACCGGTTCAGGAAATATCATTTATCGGGGTGAACCAACCATCAGTCTTCGAATCACTGGTTCGGAAATGTGCGGCCATATTGAGATCAGCAACCTTCAACGATCAGAACGATTTCACCTTTTACACTGTTTCTCGCTGAAGTGTTGCATAAAGCTCTTCAAGCGTACCTCTTACGGTCTCCTCGTGAACTTTTGTCAGTTCCCTGGAGACCGATGCTTTTCTGTCCGGTCCGAAATGTTCGGATAGCTGCATCAGTGTTTTACCAAGTCCTGAAGGGAGATTCGTATAATACTATCGTGCGTCTTCTCTTGCGAGAGTTCGGTAATTCGTTTCTGCCGGCCTTTTTTCTGAGGTAAAAAACCCTCAAATACAAACCGATCACATGGAAGCCCTGAATTGACCAGAGCCGGAATGAATGCTGTGGGTCCGGGAAGCGTCTCCACCTGAATTCCTTTTTCTATGCAGGCCCTTACAAGGAGGAATCCAGGATCGGAGATCCCAGGTGTTCCGGCATCAGAAATCAGAGCAATGGAAGTACCTCCCAGAATTCGCTGGATTAGGGACTCCAGTGTTCGGTGCTCATTGAATTTATGATGGGATTGAACCGGTTTGCTTATTTTAAAATGTTTCAGGAGAATCCCTGATTTACGTGTGTCTTCCGCCAGTACCAGGTCAACCTCATTTAAAACCTCCACGGCTCTGAGGGTGATATCTCCCAGGTTTCCAATGGGGGTAGGTACCAGGTAGAGTTTAGACATCTCACTTACTGTGTAAACCTGCGTTTGACCAGTCCTGTGAGGATCTCAACTCCTTCATGGTCCATGGATCCGGAAAATTGTCTTCTCAAGCATTCCCACCGCATCGTTGGTAACCGTCTGCTCCTTCAAGGTTTTCAACCAGGTTGCTAAATCCATCTGCATCTCCATCAAACAATTCACGAATAATCAGGAATCGATCGTTGATCCCGATGTTCCGGCCAATGTTATCGATAGGCTGCCCAACAAGTGTGGTATCCATATTTGGTTTCCTTTGTCCGGCCAGATTCTCATTGATGCTGGATTCGGCAGAAAATTTTTCAGCAACGATTTCGGCATTTTTCTTTTCACTGATGCAGGTTTGGTTACTGGCTGAACTTCAACCGGGTCAGGTTCGTTCGTTCACTGTCTGGATACAGGCTGGGGAACGGAGGATTTTTCGACTGGCTTCTGGTTGGGGCTGGATTCATGGCGATTCGCTTCTGGCTGAGGCTCAGTTTGTGGCCGTTTGCACCTGGTTGGGGCTCGGTTTTGTTCCGGTTCAGGCTTTGGTGATTCCGGTTGGACTCTTGCTGTGACTCTGTTGTGGTTGCGGATATAGGTTTGGTAGATGGTGTTCTATCGGAGGAGATCAACTCATGCAGCCGGTCTGCCTTGATCATGGTGAGGATCTCATATACATTTCTCAACTTCGATAAGGCAAGGTCCAGTTCAATGGCTGAACCATCCTGAGAATTTTGGAGGTTCCCGACCAATTTTTCTATATCTTGTATATCTTTAGTCAGGATTTCTATGGTGTATTTTATTTCCATGATATTTCTACACTTTAATGTATGGGAGTCCACACAAAATTAACGATAATCTTCATATAATCTTGTATCATGTTTCTTGAAAACACGGTAGATAAGGCCAGTGGACAGGGTTGGATTGAGGTCATCACCGGTTCTATGTTTTCAGGAAAGACCGAAGAACTGATCCGGCGGCTGAAGAGGGCCCGGTTTGCAAATCAGAAAGTGGAGATCTTCAAACCCAGGATTGAGGTCAGGTATTCTGAAGAGGAGGTGGTTTCTCACGATGACAATGCCATTCATAGTACACCGGTAGATTCTGCGGCCAATATCATCTTGCTTGCCAGCGAGGTGGAGGTGGTGGGAATCGATGAAGCCCAGTTTTTTGATGATGGATTGGTGGATGTTTGCAATCAATTGGCTTATAGTGGTGTACGGGTGATTATTGCCGGACTGGATATGGATTACAGAGGCAAACCTTTTGGACCCATGCCAAAACTAATGTCCATTGCAGAGTATGTAACCAAAGTTCATGCCATTTGTGTCAGGTGTGGAAATCTGGCACATTATACCCATCGGTTGTCGGAAGACGATAAATTGATTGTTCTGGGTGAAACAGATATCTATGAACCCCTTTGCAGGGTTTGTTATTCAACGGCCAATACCAGGAGATAAGAAATAATGGAATTTGAATTGACGCTGAATGAAATAGCCACACTCCTGAATGGTTCACTTCATGGGGAGGAAATAATCCCCATTAAATCGCTGGCCATCGACAGCAGAACACTTGCTCCTTCCAATTCAACACTGTTTGTTGCCCTGGTAGGTGACCAGCATGATGGGCATGACTACATTGAGGAGCTCTATGGACGGGGAATCAGGGCTTTCCTGGTGTCCCAGCTTCCTGAAATCTCCTCTTTTCCCGGAGCCGGATTCTGCCTGGTGGAAAATACACTGGAGGGCTTACAGGAACTGGCCTCAGTCAGGCGGGAAAGTTTTGAAGGTACTGTGGCCGCCATTGCCGGGAGCAATGGAAAAACCATTGTTAAGGAGTGGATCTTCCAGTGCCTGAATGACCCTTTCAGTGTGCATCGCAGTCCCAAAAGTTACAACAGCCAGGTGGGTGTTCCGCTCTCCGTTTGGATGATGGGAGAATCAACATGATCTGGCTGTCATTGAGGCAGGAATATCTCAACCCGGTGAAATGGGAAAGCTTCAAAATATCATTCAACCCCACATTGGATTGTTCACCAATCTGGGAAGTGCACACCAGGAGAATTTTAAAGTCCTGGAAGAAAAACTGAAAGAGAAGATGTTGCTTTTCAGGAATTGTGATAAGGTAATCTGTTGTGCAGATCAGGTAGTGGAGTCAAGACCGTTGTTATCTTATATGAAAGATCTTAAGGCGCAGATAATTGATTGGAGTCTGGAGAGAAAGGCCACTTATCAATAGTGATCAGGAACAGGGTCCAATCGCATACCAGCCTGACAGCCATCTTACCTTCCCGTGAGCTCAATTTTATCCTTCCTTTCAGTGATGATGCTTCCATCGAGAATGCCCTGCATACCCTTACTTTTGCTTTTCAGATGGGGATTCCAGCTGAAAGAGCAATTGAACGAATAGGGAGTATCGAACCAGTCTCCATGCGGTTGGAGATGCTGCAGGGTATCCAGGGAAGTGTGTTGATCAATGATGCATACAACTCTGATACCGGTGGACTCTCTGCTGCCCTTGATCTGGTGGCCCAGCAGGATAAAAGGAACGGAAAGGTGATCATCCTTTCGGATCTTTTACAGAGCGGGCTGGCTGATCAGGCGCTCTATACCGAAATAGCGGCACTGATATCGCGCAAGGGGATTGATCTGTTCATTGGTATTGGACCTGCAATCATGCAGCACAGGGCACTTTTCCCTGATACGGCTCTATTCTATAAAGATACCCCTGAATTCCTGAGGAGGATGGACCGGACGCTATTCAGGGACCGGGTTATACTGATCAAAGGTTCCAGAAAGTTTGGATTTGAACAGAATCACCGCCGAACTGCAGCTGAAAACACACCAGACCCTGCTGGAGATTGACCTGAATGCCATGGTACATAACCTCAACTATTTCAGATCACTCTTGAATGAAGGGGTGAAGACCATGGTGATGGTGAAGGCCCTTTCCTATGGCAGCGGAAATGTTGAGATTGCGAACCTGTTGCAGTTTCATAACGTAGATTACCTGGCAGTGGCATTTATAGATGAAGGGATTGAACTGCGAAAAGCGGGTATACACCTTCCCATCATGGTATTTAATCCCGATCCCTCTGGCTTTGGTCCCATGCTGGATTACCAGTTGGAACCTGAGGTATATAGTTTCAGGGGCCTGAAGGCACTTCACGAGATCATTCATTACCGGGATCATGAAGCACTACCCGATTCACCTCAAACTGGATACGGGTATGCACCGGCTTGGTTTTCAGGAGGAGGAGATAGAAATGCTTGTACCTTTGTTGCGACGTGAGGAGTTTCAAATAATCTCACTGTTTACACACCTGGCTGCCAGTGAGGATTCCACCATGATGAGTTTACACAGGCAGCAAATCAGAGTCTTTAATCACATGGCCTCCTATTTGTCGGATCAACTTGGTGTGAGCATTTCAAAAGCATATTTTGAATTCAGCCGGGATTGAGAGGTTTCCTGAAGCACAATATGATATGGTCAGACTGGGAATTGGACTTCACGGAATTGGAAGGTCAAAAGCCCTTCAACCAGTAAGTTCTTTTAAAACCAGCATCTCCCAGGTCAGAACTGTCCGGAAGGGAGAAACCATCGGTTATTCAAGGAGAGGTATTGCTGCACGTGACAGCAGAATTGCCACCATTCCGGTAGGATATGCCGATGGATTGAATCGGAGATTTGGGAATGGAGTGGGAGAGGTATGGATCAATGGAATTTATGCTCCTACCATTGGAAATATTTGTATGGATATGACCATGATTGATGTGACCGGAATGGAAGTGGTTGAAGGTGATCAGGTGGAGATATTCGGAAAGCATCAGTCTGTTTCTGATCTGGCTAGACAAGTCAGGAACCATTCCTTACGAAATACTAACTTCCATTCCCGAGCGGGTGAAAAGAGTATATTTGCAGGAATAATTATGAAGGTACAGGATCTCAGCAGTCATTATCACCTTCAACGAGGAACGAAATATCCAGCGTTGCCTTGAATCACTTGGAGGTGTTGCGGATGAAATGGTTGTGGTGGACAGCTATTCCACTGATCGAACAGAGGAGATTTGCAGATCTATTCAATGCGAAGTTTATCAGGCATAGGTTCAATGGTCACATTGAACAGAAAAACTGGGCCATCTTGCAGGCCAGTTCCCCTTATATTCTCTCCCTGGATGCTGATGAAGCTCTTTCCGACGAATTAAGGGCTTCCATTCTGAGGGTGAAAGAAAATTGGACCCATGACGGTTACTATTTTAACCGGCTGACCAACTATTGTGGGAAATGGATCCGGCATACCAGCTGGTATCCTTCCAGAAAACTAAGATTGTGGGATTCCAGGAAGGGAAGCTGGGGAGGATTTAATCCCCACGACAGGTTTTTTCTGAATAAAGGAGCCACCCGTATGTTTCTGAAAGGGGATATCCTCCACTATTCCTATTACTCTGTGAGTGAGCACCTGGTTCAGATCAATACCTTTTCCACCATCCTGGCTCGATCCTATTATGAGCAGAGGAAGGCGAGTTCAATTCTTTCAGCATGCTCCTTCATCCATTCTGGCGCTTTATTAAGGACTATTTCATAAGAGCCGGATTTCTGGATGGATATTACGGTTTTATTGTAAGTGTAAATTCGCTCATGAGGTTTTCCTGAAGTATGTGAAACTCAAGAATATCTATAGGGAAGAAAAAGCATCCCAGAAGACAGACCATTTGTTTTTTCAATACCATGAACACCTGGGGAGGCGGTGAGAAATGGCATTTTGATGTGGCCTCATACCTGTGAAACAGCAACACAGGGCTTTGTATATTTCCTCTACCAGACAGTCCCTTATCCGAAAGGCTTAAAGAGATGGGGATCTACAGGGTACAGAATGCGCATTACCAATCTCAGTTTTCTGAATCCCCTAAAGGTTTTCAGGATATCAGAGAATATTTAGAAAAGAAAAGGTAGGTGTACTTGTGACCAACCTTTCTGGTGATATGAAGATTGCCAGCATTGCAGGTAAGATGGCAGGAGTGCCCAAGATCATTTATAGAAGAGGCAGTGCCATTCCCATCAGGAACAGTCCCATTAACCGGTATCTTTTCAGGCGGGTGATCACGAAGATCATGGCCAATTCAAAGGAGACCAAAAGGACCATCCTTGCCAACAACCAATCGCTGGTCCCCGACGATAAGATCAGGGTCATCTATAACGGGGTATACCTTCCCAGGTATCATCAGGATATTGAACCTCTTTATAAAGCGGAAACAGGGTGAGATTGTTCTGGGAAGTGCCGGCCGGTTATCCGAGGAGAAGGGACATCTTTACCTGCTTGAGATGATGAAGTTTCTTCAAAATAAGGGATTTCGATTTAAACTGTTGATTGCAGGAGAGGGACGGTTGCTTCATTCCCTGCAAAGAAAAGCTAAAAAGCTGGGCGTAGAGGATCAGGTGGAATTTCTTGGTTTTGTTGAAGATATGCCTGCCTTCTTTCGATCGCTGGATATTTTTCTTCTTTCATCACATTACGAAGGATTTGGATATGTGATTGCCGAGGCCATGGCCAGCAGAATACCCGTGGTTGCTTTTGATATTAAATCTTCCGGAGAGATCATTTCACATGGTGAAACAGGATTTATTACCGAACGGAACAGTTTCCAGGAAATGGCCAAACGTGTGCTTGAATTAGCGGGGAATAAAGCACTCAGGGAAAAGATGGGAAGAAAAGGAAGAAAGCGTGTTGAGGATCTGTTTTCATTTGAAAAGAATCAGGAAGAGGTTCTGGATTTGATCACAGGATCTAATGGCCAATAACTTTCTACTTAGGGACCTTTATTCTCCTAGTTCTTTCCTGTACCTTTCCAGGGAGTGTTTCCACCGTCGATGCGACCAGAGCCAGTATCCGGGTTCTTCACGGATCAGGTTTTCCAGGATCTTCACATGCGCTTCCGTGATATCAAATGGGTTCAGGGTGCTGGGATTTTTGCAAATGGGTTCAATCTCCACTTCATAACGCCCCCTGCTTACCTTTTCTGATTTTTAAAAATACAACTGCAGCATCCAGTTTTAGAGCGAGTTTTTCAGTACCAAGAAAGAGTGGTGTATCCAGTCCAAGGAATTTGGTCCAATATTGGATCTGATTAAACATGGGCCGCTGATCCGACAAGAAATATGGTCAGCACAGGTTTCTCTTCCCGGTTAAATGTAATCAGTTGTCTGGCAATCTGTTCCATGCGGGTTACCATGACACCAAACCTTGTCCTGTTTTTCTTTGTCATCCTGTCAAAATACCTGTTTTTTAATGGCTTGTATATCGCCAAAACTGGATATTTCGATACAAGACTCAGGGTGGAGAGGTACTCCCAATTACCATAATGTCCTGTCACAGCAATCACCTGCCTTCCCGTTTCGTAAATTTCATTCAGAATCTCCGGATTACGATAAGTAATTCTCTTCAGCGCTTTTGATTCGGAGTAGAAATGGGATACAGCCGATTCCAGTATCAGATCGCACAAGTGATGGTAAAACTTTTTTGCAGTTCGCCTGATCTCCTTTTTACTGTATTCGGGGAACGCATTTGCGATGTTGGAATACACCACGTTCTTTCTGTAACGAATAACATGATGAATCAGAAGGTAAAAAATATCAGAGATGCAATACAGCAAACGTTCGGGCAAAAAATGCAGCAGCCAGATGAGGCTGTATGAGATCATATAACCAAGGAGCTTCATGGCTTAACCCAGCTCACTGATGCGTTCCAGTTTTGGTAAGTCAAGAATCCTTATTTTCCTGCCATCAATAGCAATAACAGCCTCCTGAGCAAAAGTGGAAAGCGTGCGAATGGCATTGGATGTGGTCATATTGGACAGGTTGGCTACATCCTCGCGGGATAGGTATATCTTTATGGTTTTATTATCACCTTCGTAGCCATAGGTATCTTTCAGAAAGATAAGGGATTCTGCCAATCTTCCACGAATGTGTTTCTGGGTAAGGGTGACTGTCCGGTCGTGTGAAAAACCCAATTCAGATGCAAAGGATTGTATAATACTCATGCTCAATTCGGCGTTGCTTCGCATGACTCTGAAAACACTTTCTTTATCAACGACACAGGATACACAATCCTCTATAGCCACTGCTGTAGCGGTATGATTCTCTTCTGCAAAGAGGGCTCTGTAACCAATAAATCCAACGGGTTTGGCCATCCTTACTATTTGCTCTCTTCCACCGACACCCTCTTTAAAGATCTTTACTTTTCCTTCTGCAAGGATCATCAGTCCCATGGGCTTATCGCCCTCCTTGAATATGATCTCACCTTTTTTGTAAAAAGCGCAGGTATAGTTTTGTTTAAGGAATTCTTTTTCTTTGGGAGTAAGTACTGTAAATACAGATTTCGGATTGTCTATGCAATCATCTGCATTATAGCTCCTTTCCTGCATTGTTGTCTGGTTGTTTGTTCGGGTTATGTTGAATAACACACAAAAATAGAAAAAATAATCAATTTCCTTTCAATATTTGGCTACCAGTGGCAGGCGCCTCCCCACACCGAAAGCCTTGGAGGAGATCCTTAAAATGGGAGGGGTCTGGTAACGTTTATATTCATTCTGATTCACCATACCTATAATTCTTTTGACCAGATCAGGATCGAATCCCAGCTCTACTATCTTTTCAGTATGCAATTGTTTCTCAATATAGGCTTCTAGAATCCTGTCCAGTTCATCGTAAGGTGGCAGTGAATCGGTGTCTTTCTGGTCGGGTCTTAATTCAGCTGAAGGAGGTTTAGTGATAATGTTGTTGGGGATTACCTCCTTTTCACTGTTAAAAAAAGCGGCCAGGAGGTACACATCGGTTTTATATACATCCCCGAGTACCGACAAACCTCCACTCATGTCCCCGTAAAGTGTACCATATCCCACAGCTGTTTCGCTCTTGTTGCTGGTGTTTAGCAGGATATTCCCGAATTTATTTGAAAGTGCCATAAGCAGGGCACTCCTGATCCTGGCCTGAAGATTCTCTTCTGTAATGTCTTCAGGTAGCTCCCCAAATAAAGGTTCCAATGCTTCAATGAACTGGTTGAAGACAGATTCAATGGGGAGAATGCTATATCTTGCTCCCAGGTTTTGAGCCAATTTCACCGAATCATTAATGCTGTGATCTGAGGAGTACTGAGAGGGAAGCAATAATACATGTAAATTTTCAGGTCCCAATGCCTCAGAAGCCAACGCCAGGGTCACAGCAGAATCAATTCCTCCGGATAGACCCAGGGTAGCGGTGCTGAAATTCATTTTACTAAAATAGTCTCTGATTCCGCATACCAATGCCCCGGCGATCATGGAAATCCGGTCAGGGATCTTCTCTTCAACAGGGGATTGCTTACTCCGGGAAAGCTCCTCAAAATCAAAGATGTCAAAATCCTCACGGAAGAAACTCAACCTCCTGACCACTTCACCGGAACCATTGATCGCTAAAGAGCCCCCTTCAAAAATAAGTTCGGTCTGGGCGCCGGTCTGGTTACAATAGAGTAACGGTATGCCATATCGGGTAGCCTTTCCAGTAAAAATTGATTGCTTTACCGCCATTTTCCTGTGTGAAAAAGGTGAAGCAGAAAGGTTAATGATCAGATCGGGATTTAATCCACTTAACTCTTCCAGTGGATTGGTAGCGTATAGCCTGCTCTTCGAAAATGAGGTTTCGAATGGTTGTTCATCCCAAAGATCTTCACAAATGGTGATGGCCATGCGTTTTCCCCTGAATTCGAGGAGTTTGAATTCGGTATTTGGTTCAAAATGCCGGTACTCATCAAAGATGTCATAAGTGGGCAGTAGTGTTTTGCGGAATACTTGCCGAACTTGTCCGCCATTAAGGAAGAAAACAGAATTGAATAACAGTTTACCCTCTTTGTGCGGATTGAATTCTGGTCCGCCGATCAGTACTCCAATTTGAGGATCGATGGTTTTTGCAATCCTGAGAATAGAGAGGTTACAGGCGTTTATAAAATCTTCCCGTTCCAAGAGGTCCAGGGGTGGATATCCACAGATGGAGAGTTCTGAAAAAACCACCAGATCGGATCCTTTTTTACTGGCCCGATGAACAGCATTCATAATCTTTGACAGGTTCCCCTCGAAGTCCCCGATAAAATAATTGAGCTGTGCAAGGGCAATTTTCATGGTGCATTAAAAGAGGATCCCCAGATGGATGGAAATCGAATTCATGGTTATATTCGCTTTGTCGCTGTCCGTTACATCCGTAAGTCCGGATGACCAGCGAATTCCTCCAACAGCGGCTGTACTTCCTCCCAAACGGTATTCTATCCCGATCCCCGCATGATAACCCAGGTTAAACAGGTTGGTAACCTCGCGGATATTCTCTTTGTTAAACACATCGTCTTTTGAAGTGGCAAAAGCATTGATGTTGATCATTGGATTGAATCCCACCTGAAGAAAGAGCGTAGCATATCCAAGCTCTTCGGTTTTTAGTTTGAGCCCCAATGGGATATCCAGGTATTGCAAATTATGCCTTATGGTTTGTCCGGGTATGGCAAAGAGCGTATCCCCCTTGGATACAAATTCAGTTGAGTCCATATAGCGAAGGTTGCCACCCATATTATTGATCCCGAAGCCAAGTACAAATGCATAATTCCGGTCGAAAAAAAGATCCATCTGAAGACCCGTTTGAAGGTGAAAAATAGAGCCTTCAGGTACCACATTTTCTTCATCGGAATTGAACCATGCAAATTGAGGATCTGCATGAACACTGAACTTCATCCGGGACTGCCCGTGAAGCACCAGAATTGCTCCCATTAAAAGTGTTGTGATCAATAATCTTCTCATCCAACTCATATTTCTTATTTTTGTCATCCAGATTAATGTTCAAATTTACATATTATGACGAGACCTGTTCAAACCTTGCTGGTTTTTCTGATGTGCATCTCCCTGTTTGTTGCAGGTTGCCGCCGTGATCTCCTTGATGTGGATGTGACAGGGATTGATGTTACCGTAAAGGTGGAACGGTTCGATCGGGCCCTCTTCGATTTGGGCCAGGATACCCTGGAAAGTTCCATCGGAACGTTTTATAACAGGTACGGCGATTTCTTTGATATATATAATGTGCATGTAATTAACATTGGTCAGGCCTCCGCGAGACGCTATTCCTCCTTTCTTTCCATGTTTATTAACGATCCAACCAACAGGGAAGTATATGAGCAGACCAATAATGTATTCAATTCCATGGATGGGATCAACAATAAACTGTCACATGGATTCAGGCATTACCTCTACCACTATCCCGATTCTGTTTTGCCCCGGGTGGTAGGTTATGTAAGCAGGTTCAACCAGGGCTTGCTTACAGTGGGTCATTTTGTGGGTGTTGGACTGGATCAGTATCTGGGGAGCGATTGCCCCTATTATAAGCAGATGGGATTACCCAATTACATCACCCGGAATAAGGTGCCAGAACGCATCCCGGTGGATGTCATGTACGCCTGGGCCACACAGATATATCCCTATAACGACTCGGTGGACAATGTACTGGCCAGAATGATCCATCAGGGTTTGTTGACCTACTTTGTGGATGCCATGTACCCCGGAATGGAGGAGCGGATGAAGATGGGATTCACAGAGGACCAGATGAAGTGGTGCAACAATAATGAAAAGCAGATGTGGACCCATCTGGTGGAGGAGAAACTACTTTTCTCAACGGATCCCCTGGTCATCCGTAAACTTGTTGAGGATGCTCCCCATACAAGATACTATACAGAAGAATCTCCTGGCAGAGCTGCAGTTTGGCAGGGTTGGCAAATTGTTAAAGCATATGCCGCCAAACATCCGCAGCTATCGCTCCACCGGGTATTATCACAGCGCGATTATCAGGAGATCCTCCGTGGGTCGCGCTATAATCCCTGATCCTTAGACTAAACTCCTTTTAAACTGGCTGTTGTACTTTGAACGGGTTTACCTCTTGCAAGTGAGGCAAATACTCCCAGCGTACAAAGAATGGCAAAAATGATAAAAATGGTTCTCATGCTGGACATGAATTCGTTTGACAAATGAGCTGAAATGGCTTGGTTGCCGATAAATATCTGCAGAACCAGGGTAGCAATTCCCATGCTCATCATCTGTCCGGTCACCCGCATGGTTCCTACTGTGGCGGATGCAATCCCCAGGTACTTTTTATCAACTGCTCCCATAATGGCATTGGTATTGGGAGATGAGAACATCCCAAATCCAAAACCAACAATGGACAGGATCAGGATGAGGTAGGAGACTGACGACTGCACAGTAAGCAGGGTGAGCATCACCAGTCCACCCACAATGATCCCCATTCCTGCCGATGACAGAATTCTGGGATCATATCTATCTGAAAGTCGCCCTGAAATTGAGGCCACAATTGCCATAAGGACCGGTTGTGTGATCAGTATCATTCCTGCATCCCTTGGTGACATCCCCTGTATGTACTGAAGATAGAGGCTCAGAAGAAAAGTAATGGCAAAGGTTGTGGCATAGTTGATCAGGGCAGCCAGGTTTGAAAAGGCAAACAATCGATTGGATGTAAAAAGAGCCATGTTAAAAACGGGGGATTTCACTTTCATCTCCATCAGAGTAAATCCAACCAGTCCCAGCAGACCCGCACCTGTTAGAATAATGGCCGATGTTTCCGGTAGCCGTGAAAATCCAAACATGAATGCTGACATGGAGAGGAGGTAGATGATGGATCCGGGCAGATCGAATCGCTCTCCTTTTGCATCGGCCCACTCCTCTTTTATATATCTTAACGTGATCCAAATTACCAGCAGACCAAAAGGAACGGTGGCGTAGAAGATACTTCGCCAACCCAGGTACTGTGTGAGCATTCCACCAAGAAATGGGGCCAGCGAGAGCCCAATGTAGACAGAAGTTACAGTGAATCCGATCGCTTTGCCGCGTTCCCTGGGTGGATATACTGAGGTGATGATTGCCACACCAGTTCCAAAGACCATTGCGCTGCCAATTCCCTGAAGTGCGCGAAGTGCTACAAGCATACTTCCTGACTGGGCCAGTGCACATAATATGGAAGTGGTTGTGATGATGATATTTCCGATCAGGAATATCAATTTCCGGCCCTTAATATCAGCCAGTTTTCCCAGGGGGACCAGAAAAACAGCAGAAGATAGCAGGAAGGACATGGCCACCCAGCTCATACCAACTGCTCCCATGGAGAACTCTTTGCTGATGGCAGGAAGTGCAATGTTAATAGCAGCCCCCAGGAAAGGATTGATAAAGGAGGTAATAATGATCAAAAAAAGGATCAACCTCCTGGAAGTCCGGCCTTGCTCGATCATTCCACTATTTGTAGCTGGCAACTCTAGAATCGTCGATCACCCCAATCCAGTTCAGTCCAAAGGCAAACTCATAGGTATTCCCTTCCGAATCGGTATAACAGGTCATGTCGCGTGGAACATCTTCGAACTGTTCCTCTACGGTTTTCATATTAACCGGCATTTGAAATGGCAACAATCCAGATGGCTCTACATCACCTGAGAGGATATCCATTAAGGCTTGATCCTGCACGCCCATATGGATCAGTATGGCATCAGAGGCAGGTTCTATTTCGCTAAAAACCATTGGATTGGATACATTTACTACGATCACAACGGGTTTTTCATCCATCCCTTCCCTGGTCTCCAGCACCATTGTCAAATCAAAGCTGTTTTGTGCAGAAATCGACTTTCCTCGGTAACTCCGGTTTGTGAAATCCTCAAAAGGAGATCCTCCTGCAATACTGGTTTCCCGCGCATCATCAGCCGTGTACGCTCCATATTGAAGGGTGATGGGGACATATCCATTTCCGCCTGCTTCCAGATCTCCCCGGTCAAAACCGGTTCCACCACTTGGACTGGCAATACCCACCAATGCAAAATCTGCTTCATCCGCCGTTTCGACCACATTAAAATATTTATTGACAATATCCAGGTTGAAAGGATCTTCCCACCTGTCGGGTGTTTCCCTGCCGAACCAATCACTTCCTCCGGCCACATATCTTTGAGGGATATAGACATTCAATTGTTTCTTCACTGGAAGTGCCATTTGTTGGTTTTTAAGCATAACGATGGATCGCAATTGTGCTTCATACCCTGCTTTCATAAAATCTGGATTGCCTACGGTCTGCTCAGTTTCTGCTGGATCCAGGTAGGGATTCTCAAAAAGTCCAACACGAAAAATATTTCGCAGCAGACGCAGCGCTGATCTTTCGAACCTTTCCCGCATCTGGTTTTCTCCATGTTCAGCCACTCCCATTTCATAGGCCTCAATGACCGGTCCCATCGCATTGTTTCCGCCGAACTGATCGATGCCTGCTTCGATGGCCTTATAGTGACGTTCAGCCACACTCATGGTCTCCACACCCCAGCTTTTGCCCTGAAACATGTCGACTGCTTCAACGTCTCCGGTGATTCCCCAATCGGAGCAGACCACTCCATCGTATCCATATTTGTTCCTGAGCAGGTCAGTAATAATATATTCGCTGTAAGCGTTCCCCACATTTTCATTGTACCTGGTGTCCTGGTCATTTGAAATGGTATAGTAGGGCATCACTGCCGATGCAACACCAGTGGCACCTTTTAGTTTAAACGCCCCTTCTGTAAATGGCTCCAGGTGGTCCTCCAGGTTCTTACCAGGATATACTGCATATGCACCGTATCCGAAATGGGCATCGCGTCCACCCTCCTCCGGACCTCCACCGGGCCAGTGTTTTACCATGGCATTGACACTGTGGTACCCCCATCCACCTTCAATTTCTACTATTCCTTCAGAAGTCTGGAATCCATCCACATATGCCCTGGCCATATCAGCAGCAAGGTGTGGATCCTCTCCCATTGTTCCGTTGAAACGACTCCAGCGTGGTTCTGTGGCCAGGTCGATCTGTGGCGAGAGGGCTGTGGAAATCCCCAGGGCCCTGTATTCTGCCGAAGCAATCTCACCAAATTGTTTCATAAGTTCGGGATCAAACGAAGCTGCGATGCCCAGGCTACCTGGCCACATGGAAATTCTACCACCGGCACCGGCATTGTATTCTGCATCAGAATTACTCCTGTGACGGGGATCGGAACTTGTATTTACCGGAATTCCGAGCCCAATGCCTTCCACCAATTGTTGGGCATTGTTGTTCCATTGTGCAGCAATGGCGGGACTTTCCACAGAGGTGATCAACACATGACGTAAATGATCCGCAGTGAGAAATCCAATCTGCGCATCTGAAAGATCTTCAGCTCCGGCACCGCTTTCTTCAAATGTCTTTCCATCGTAGGTTGCCCCGAATCGGCCACGACCCCTGGCTGGAATGGACTGGTGAGCACTGTAAAGCATCAAACCTGCCATTTGCTCTACCGACATTTTCTCTATCAGGTCCAATGCCCGATCATCTAAAGGCAGTCGCCAGTCCTCATATCGATCCAGTGTACTGTTTTTGTTCAGATCTTTGAACGCAAATCCTCTATCTTCTATTATGGTGACTCCTGAGCTTGGAGCATAACCAAGGGTTTGGCCCCCTTCGTTATTTACAAGGGAATACCCGTCCATCTCGTGGATGTTGTATTTGGGTCCGCAACCAGTGAGCAAAATGATAGCACAAACAAAGATTGGAATGAGGATGTGCGAGGTGTTTTTCATGGGTATATGTTTTCCATTATAGTTTAGTGCCGCAATTCTTGCAGTAGAGCGCATCTTGATCATGTGCATCATGGCTGCAATTCTTGCATGATTTTGAATTTGAGCTTCTATCCGATTTAACCGTTCTCCCAAGTTCAATAGTGATGATTCCGGTGGGGACAGCAATGATCGAATAGCCTGTAAGCATAGCGATGGAAGCGAGAATTTTACCCAGAACTGTTGCCGGCGCAATATCCCCGTAACCAACCGTAGTTATGGTTACGATGGCCCAATAGATACTCTGGGGTATGGAAGTGAATCCATTTTCCTCCCCCTCAATCAGGTAGAGGAGCGATCCCAGAATTAATACCAGGGTGAGTACAACGCCAAAAAAAACGACGATCTTACGAATACTCATTTGCAGCGCCTTTACAAGGATGGCTGCTTCTTTTAAATACCTGCCCAGTTTAAATACCCTGAACATGCGAAGCAATCTGAGTGCCCGAATGGTAAGCAGGAAGGTTGAGGTGTCAAAAAGAAGACCCAGGTAAGATGGAAGAATGGCCAGAAGATCAATGATCCCATAAAAGCTTGTGATATATTTCAGGGGTTTTGGAGAGGTGAATATTCTAAGGAGGTACTCCAGCGTGAAGACAATGGTAAAGATCCATTCCAGATCCATGAAAAGATCGTGATAGGATTCCCTCAGAGAGTTGACACTCTCCAGGATTACTACTGTCACACTGAGTATGATCAACCATAGCAGAATGATATCAAAAGATCTTCCAGCCGGTGTGTCTGTACCGAATATGATGTTATATATCTTCCTTCTGAGCTTCACTTACACCCAAAGTTATGATTTTTGACGACTGCCTAAAAAATGAAAGGCCACCCTTTTTGAGGTAGCCTTCCAATTCGTTTTATGAAACTAAGAACCCTATTCAGGGCTGATTGCTTCAACGGGACATACATCGGCGCATGCAGCACAGTCAGTACACAGCTCAGGATCAATAACATAAATATCTCCCTCACTGATTGCCTCCACGGGGCATTCGTCAATACAGGTACCGCATGCAGTACATTCATCTGAAATTACATAAGCCATATCTTCATATATTTTTAATTCTTACAGCGCAAATTTAGTTGCAATTTTCTTTATTGCAATCCCGGGAAGAGATTTATTTCTAAACAGGTATTAAACAGGTGAGTTTTTAAGTAATTCAACTGATAAAAAAGAGAGAAGAGAAATACCCGTTTTTATGGCAGACTCATCTACCCTGAATCCCGGAGTATGAAGTGGATAAACATGGTCCGATCCCGGTTCTTTGACTCCCAGACGGTACATCATCCCAGGATAGGATTGGGCAAACCAGGCAAAATCCTCAGCTGTCATGCGGATCTCCATATCCTCCACATGGTCTGGTCCCAATAGTTCTATAGCCTTCCGTTTGGATGCTTCTGTGAGTTGTTCATGGTTTTCCAGCACAGGATAGCCATGTCGGATCTCCACCTGGCACGATCCGCCCATGCTGGAGGCAATACCCGAGGCAATTTGTTCAATAAGCCTGTGGGCCTCTTTTCTCCACGTTTCGTTCATGGCGCGGAATGTTCCTTCCAGGGTAACCTCATCGGGAATGATGTTTACTGCTCCATTGGCCATCACCTTTCCGAAAGAGAGGACAGTGGGTACATCGCTGGGTGATTTTCGATTGATTTCCTGTTGCAGAGAAATAAGGATGTGTGAAGCCATTAGTACCGGATCATTGATATTCTGTTGGAGTGCACCATGACCGCCCTTACCGGTAACCGTAATGTAGATTTCATCACTGGAGGCCATATAGATACCTGGTTTGAATCCCACATGACCCGCCTCCATATCCGGCAAAACATGCTGGGCAATGATCATATGTGGCGCTTGTCCCTCAAAGATTCCTTCCTGAAGCATCAGTTTTGCGCCTCCGGGAACCTTCTCTTCACCCGGTTGAAAAACAAACAACACCTCCCCGCGGATATGGTCTTTTAATTGATCAAGAATTCTTATGGCTCCGAGCAAAGAGGTCATATGCACATCGTGACCACAGGCATGCATGATCCCCGGTTGCTGAGACTTGAAATTCCAATTCAGTTTTTTCCGTGATGGGCAATGCATCCATATCTGATCGAAGTGCAATGCATTTTCCAGGATGGTTCCCTTTGATCCGTGCCAGAATTCCTGTTTCCACGAAAGGGAATTTGTATTCGATACCCCACTTGTCCAAAATCCTTCGGATATAAGCAGAGGTATTGTGTTCCTTAAATGAGCGCTCTGGAAACTGATGGAGGTGCCGGCGAATTCCAATCATATCTTTTAGAAAGGAATCTGAAAGCAGGGTTTCTAATTGGTCTTTTACATTCATATGGAAAAATATAGATCAACCCAATGGGTAATTAGAAATCGAGACTAAGGGAAAGATAGAACATTCTGGGTTGGACTTCCCTGTTCTCAACTCCCCACGCCCAGTCAAGGCGAATGAAATAACCAAGCAGCTGGCTCTTAACCCAGCTCCATATCCAGCCACAATGGGATCCCTGTTGGCATCCAGAGTGATGGTCAGGGGACCATTGGTAATTACTTCTTTATCCCAGGCATTTTCATCGGTGAAAGGATGCAATCCGGTCCAGGCACTGCCCACATCAGCAAATCCCACCACCTGGAAATTATTCAGGAATCCGGAACTCAAGGGGATGACCAGCCAGGTAGCGGAAAATGGGCCAACGTAGTTCGGTATTGAATACGGCAAAGTTGCTCCCGTTCCTGATGTTCTGTGAAAACCCTCTCACATTGGTAGCCAGGGCCTGGTAAGCATAGTTTTGTGTATAATCAATGGCCACTGATTCGTCGAATGTGGGAACCCGTTGCTGGAAAAGATTGATCCAGTTATCGACACTTCCCAGGTAATAGATCAGCGGGCTTCTTCCAAAGGAGGTACTGGCAGCAAACCGGTTGGCCCAGATCAGGGTGCGGTGGATCCTGGTGTAATGCCGGAAATCACCTCCAATTACAAAGAGGTCCGATTTGGAAGCATTCACCTGCCGGTAGGCTTCACCGAATACTTTACATCGCATTCCGCTATAGAGGTTGGTCCCCAGTACCCGGGTGTTGTCAAAGATCAATTCAGCCTTAAGCCCACCCCAGACTTTTACAATATTGGGTTCGTTCAGGTTTCCAATATCAGTGGAAAGGAATATCGTATTGTCATGCCTGAAAGAGGCGGTTCCTTTCACAGCCAGGGTCTGACTCAGGGGATATTTCAAAGAACCCAGCAGTTCATGGGTAAAGGTTTTAATATTAGGCCATTTGATCCGTCAGTATAGTTTTTAAATACCTGCCTGTGGAATAGCAGTTGTTTATCCAGCTGTTGCTTCAGGTTTTCAAAACTGAGCAGGTATTCATTGCTGTCAAAATCAGTGGCAAACCTGACACCTCCTATCAGCCGGTAATCCTCAAACAGATCATTGGCTCCAACCTTGAAAAGCAGGTTCAGACCGGGATTGAAATAAAATGCTCCTCCGGTAAAGGCCTGATAGGATGCATTCAGAAAACTGAAATCGATCTGATTGACCAGCTGGTTGGGATAAAAGGCAGTCTGGTAATCGATATACATCATGTTGTTGTTCTGGGCAGAGTCGAGGACCAGGTTCAGGTTTCTGCTTCGAAGCTGGTTGTTGTAATAGTTCAGTTTCTCTCTTTCAAAAATATAGTTGTTGATATCAATTCTGAATTCCTGAAGTGGAATGGTATCTCCATCATGTATCAAGCTGGTTGTTGGCGATGTCCTTCATGGAGATCACCTTTTTTTCGATGTGGTGAATGGAGTCTTCTCTGATGAGCCTGTTCACATGCCTGTCACTGTATTCTGTAGGTTCCAGCTCGTCACCATATTTCCTGTCAAATTCTATGGGATACTTGTACATATGGTACCTGCCGATCGTTGTAGACAATCTCTGCTATCTCATCGGTTTCTGTATTGATATCATGTGAAAGAATATTCCTCTTATAGTTGGAGAGTGGAAAACTGTTGGCAAAATACCGGTAGTGAATGGTTGTATCCACCAGGCTGATCAGGCTGTCATATTTGGCATAGTACCGGTTCACAATGCCGTTTTTATCACTCAGGTAGAAGAATTCGTTCCGGCCGGGTGACAGGGGTTGGGTATGGTTGATGTAGTTCCCTTCGGATATTTTTTGCAATTCTGGATTTTTCCCGCATAATCGTAAACAAATACAGCAAAGGCTGTGGTGGTATTGTTTTCCGGATCATTCTCCATGAAAAGTGTATCCAATCGCCGGTTGGAGACAAAGGAGATGTCTTCCATGTTGTTGATGAACCGGGGATGAAAGTCATCGGCCAGGTCATTGGTAATTCTGTTCATTGGTGGAGGATGCAATATCAAATACCCAGATATCGGTCTGTCCATCGGCCACGGCTGAGAATACAAGTTTTCTGGCATCGGGAGAGAAACTCATGTCCAGGATCTTCTCGAAATAGAGCAGGTTCCGGGTGGTGATCTCACGGGTTTCCAGGTTGTAGAAATGGATTTTTAGCATCCCCTTCTCTTCGGTAATAAATCCGAGGATCTCTGAGGTGGGATGCCATGCAATTACCGGAAAAGAGTAGTCATTGATCTGATCAAGTTTCTGTCCCCTTTTATAAATCTTGTCTTGTTTATGGGTAGTCTTCATTGTGGATCCAGATTTTATATTGTCCTTTCTGATTGGTCACATAGGCCACATGTAGCCCCATCGGGACTGATCCTGATATTCTGGTATACCCTTCTTTTATTGGGCCGTTTCAGGATCTTGCCCTGTTCAGGTAAATCGGCACTTTCCTCCCGGGAAGCGTAAAGCCCCAGGTAATAGGCTGTCCAGTCAAAGGAGAGTTCCTTTAGTTTGCTGCCAAGCACATACAGAAATCCACTTTCAGCATTCTTATTAATCTTTGTGATGTAGAGGATTTGGGGAATGATAGAGACTCCATAAAGATCGGCCACATATTTCCAGAAAGAGTGACCTGCATACCGTGCATCATCATCCTGCAGGTTAACGAATTTCTTGTATTTGCCAGAAACGATCCCATCTTTTACCCGGTTGTCCAATTCATAATCCCACGGATTGGAAACAAAGGAGATCAGTCCCTCCAGGTACCATTCCGGCAGATTAATCATGGTGGTATTGGTCAGGTTGTCCCGAAGACCGTTTCCGAACATCATTTCTGTGAGCAGAACTTCAGCAATGGCGGCCCTGATTTGCCGCTCGAAGTTCACATGATCACCATCGAAATAGAGGAATACCTTGTTCTGAATGATCTGTGTGGTACCTCCAATGTTGTATTCTTCATTTTCCGACACCAGCCCGATATTGCTCTGCCTGAAATCAGACAATTTATTATAGGTAAGGAAGATGAGCCTTCTTTCGATCTCATAATCAAAGAACCGTTCGATAAGTTCCAGTTCTTTCTCAACAAAATCGGCCACGTAAAGAGAAAGGTCTGTACCATTTTCGTAGGAGTAAACATCAAACCTCTCGAACCGGTAGAATTTCCAGTACCGGTTGTTGTACTGAACCCGGTTCTTTCCGAAATTCATCTGCATCCCGTTGTAAAACTGGGCAGACAATCCCATTGAACTGAACAGAAGAAAAAAGATGGTCCCTATGCGTGCGATACTTTTCATTCCCTACAATATCGGTCTAAAAGTAAACATAATAGTCATAAACAGGTTCAAAATTTCGGCCTGAAATTTGCATTCATATGCTTACCTCAAAAATTGTGCAACTAATTGTAGTATTTTTGTGTTAATTTTATGGTCAATAGATTAGTTGGTCTTTATTACAAAATAAATAAATAGTTTGAAAATGAAACGTATATTTTTATTATTCATGCATTGTCGGCTTCTGTTGTACCCCTGATTTCACAGACGGTACAGCCCAAAATATCTTTCAGTGAAGAGTTGCATGACTTCGGGAAATTCAAGGAGGCTGATGGAAAAGTTACCCATAAATTCGAATTTGTTAACACAGGTGGAAGTGACCTGATTGTACAGAATGTGACAGCATCCTGTGGATGTACTGCACCCCGCTGGACCAGAGAACCTGTACCTCCGGGAGGTAAGGGATTTGTTGCAGCCACCTATAATCCGGCTGGCAGGCCCAGGCGCCTTCAGGAAGTATGTGACGGTTATTTCCAATTCCAATCCGGGCAGTGTACGGCTCACCATTGCGGGTGAGGTGGAACCCAAACCCAAGACCGTTGAGGATGATTACAGGTATGCCATGGGGCCCATGCGTTTAAAGTCGAATCACCTGGCATTTGGAAACTTAAAGAATACCCAGCAATCAGAAAAACAACTTGAAGTGATCAATACCTCCAACGAACCGGTTAAAATCGAATTTGAAAGGGTACCCGCGCACATCACCATCAGGGCCGAACCCTCTACCTTGAAACCCAATGCGAAGGGATCTGTGATTGCCAGTTACAACACACCCATGAGGAATGATTGGGGATTTGTTATCGACCGGATGGGGCTTAAGATCAACGGAAAGTCAGATCGTACTTACAGTTTGGTGATCAGTGCCAACATTGAGGAGGATTTCGCATCGATGACTGCCCAACAGCTAGCCAATGCACCTGTACTAAGTGTTGATGATGCCGAATTCAAATTTGGAAAAATCAACCAGGGTGAAAAGGTGGAACATGTCTACGTGCTGACCAATTCTGGTAAATCTGACCTGCATATCAGGAAAGTGAAGGCCTCATGCGGATGTACTGCTGTCCAACCCGAGAAAAATATTGTTGCTCCCGGCGAATCAGTTACTGTTAAAACTGTATTCAACTCTGCAGGAAAAGTGGGCAACCAAAACAAAACAGTAACCATCATCACCAACGATCCCAAGAAGAGTAAAATGATCCTTTGGGTGAAAGGCGAGGTAGTTAAAAGTGCCTAGTGCCTGGTATCAGGAACTAAAGCAATGATTCAATGGCTTCGCGGAGTTCTTCTCCGTGGAGTTTCTTTGCAGTGATGATGCCCTCTCTATCGATCAGGACAGCGTGGGGGATGGCAGGTACTCCGTAGAGTTCTGCTCCTTCACTGTTCCAATACTTAAGGTCTGAGATCTGGGGCCAGGTAAGGTTGTCTTCTTCAATGCCTTTCACCCAGGAAGCGGAGTCACGATCAAGGGATACGCCCAGGATCTCAAATCCCCTGTCATGATATTCATGATAGATCTCTACCAGCTCGGGATTAGCAACCCTGCAGGGTCCGCACCAGCTGGCCCAGAAATCGATTAATAGTACATTTCCAGCATGTACATCGGAAACTTTTAAGGTTCCGCCTTCCGGAGTTGCCAATTCGAAATCGGTATAGGGTTGTCCAACGGCAACAGCCTTCATCCGTTCCAGTTTCCCATACATATATTCGTACTCTTTCATCTGGTGCAAGGATGGGTCCAGGTTGGCAAGTGCCTCGTCCAGCTCATCCGCATCTAAATTGTAGAAAACTCCCCTGAGGGCCAGAACGGAAGCATAGGAGGATGGATTTTTGACGATGTATACAGAATCAATGGCATCCTGCTGTTCGTATATCGCATAATATGCATCACGCAGGCTGTCAGATATGACCTGGTCATCTCCCTCACGTGCTGCAAGGTAAGCATCTCTCATTTCAGATAATTCCTGCCTGATGGATTTCAGCCCATCGTTGTAGTCATTCAGGTCATTCTGGGCCTTGCTGTTGGTTGTTATAACCGGAGCTTCAAGATTTCCTGTGATTTTGTATTCTGCATTTTCAATCAACAGCTGTATGGAACCCTTACCATCATCAACAGTCAGGTACATGGTAGAGACACCTTCACTTCTTTTGGACATTTCAGCAATAGAGCCGGCTTCTACCAAAACGGAGTCATATACCACATAATTCCGATCTTCCAGGGCCATTAGTTTTACCCATTTTCCTTCAGTTTCATCCAGTTCAACCTGGATTTTATAAACCTCTTCAGTCTGCTCGTTGCAGGATTGGCATACCACAACGACCAACAATATGAATATTAAATTACGCATATGTAAATTGTTTTTTATATTAAGGCGCAATAATACTACTATTTATCTAGCCGTAAGACTTGTTAGGGAGATTTCTTTTGAGATTTATACTTGTTCAAAATAGAAGAGGCAGCCATGAATGAAGTCATGCGACCCTCTGTGATCGCTTTTTCAAGGTTGTCCAGCTCTTTTTGCATCTCCGGATCATTAAATACCTGGTTATAGATCCCTTCACGAATGGTTTCAAACATCCAATACCTGGATTGCTCTTTTCGCCTGAGCTTCAAATACCCTTTTTCAGAAACAAGCTGTATGTACTCACCCACCATCTCCCAGATCTCAACAATTCCCTCATGGTTAAGTGAAGAGCAGGTTTTCACCAGTGGTGTCCAACCTGAAGGGGAAGGTGGGAAAAGATGAAGTGCGTTAGAGAATTCTGCCTGGGCCCTCCTCGCTTTCTGAATATTGTTTCCGTCTGCTTTATTAATTACAATGGCATCTGCCATCTCCATGATTCCCCTTTTAATTCCCTGCAATTCATCACCAGCACCAGCAAGCATGATCAACAGGAAAAAATCCACCATACTATGCACGGCTGTTTCAGACTGTCCCACTCCCACGGTTTCAACAAAAATAGTATCAAATCCGGCGGCTTCACATAAGATGATGGTCTCCCGGGTCTTCCGTGCCACACCTCCAAGGGTTCCTCCGGAAGGCGATGGTCGGATATATACTTCTGGTCGGGCGGCCAGTTCTTCCATGCGGGTTTTGTCCCCCATAATGCTTCCCTTGGATCGCTCACTGCTGGGATCGATAGCCAGTACTGCAAGTCTACCCCCGCTTTCTATGATATGTTTTCCAAGTGATTCGATAAAGGTGCTTTTACCAGCTCCCGGTACACCTGTAATGCCTATCCGAAAGGCATCTCCCGAAAAGGGAAGGCATGCAGCAACCAGTTCCTGGGCGTCTGAGTGATGTTGGGGATGAGCACTTTCCACCAGGGTGATGGCCTGACTGAGCAGGCTGATATCCTTGGCTCGGATTCCATCCAATAGTTCAGCAGTAGAATATTGCTTTTTTTTCGCCTTTTTCAGACGGCTGACCGCCTCCCTGTTGATGGAATTTGGTTGGGCAACCCCTTCGGAGACCGATAGTGCGGATCTTTTTTTGTCAGGTCCGGGCATATGGACATTAAAAATATTCTTTCAGGATGGCTTCCACCTGATCCTGGTTCTGAATGCTGGTGGTCGCTTTAACGACTTTTCCATTCCTGAGGTATACAGTGAAGGGTAATCCCATGAATCCCCTGCATTCGGGAAGATTCCGAATCACATGAGCTTCGGGATGATCGAAGGGCATGTCGAAAAAAGAAACACCCTTGTATTGTTCCTGTAATATTTCCATGGCTGCATAAACAGGAACGCACATTGGTCCCATGCGTCCGCAGCAGACCATAACATTTTCATGCTCCTGGATGACCTGATTGTATTCTTCTTCCGAATGGATATGATTGAGTCGTGTTTGTAGTTCCATAAGATGTGAAAATTTCTGTTGCTAATAATTGATCAGACTTGAGGGATGGAATATTTGTTCTTGAAATATTCATAGATGGATATCTGAGCCCTGATATCTGGACCTTTGGTTATGATGCGATTGTTGCTCAGACGTTCATCTATTTCACAGGCTTTTACATTGTCGGAAAGCTGAATATTCAGCACGTTCAGCAATTCCTTTTTGAGCTCCGGATCGTATACTGGAAATACACACTCTACCCTTCGCCGCAGATTACGTTTCATCCAGTCGGCCGATCCCAGATAGACCTGGTGTTTCCCATTGTTCAGGAAAACAAATACCCTGGCATGTTCCAGGTATCTATCCACAATCCGTATCACCCTGATGTTTTTACTGTATGGCTGTCCCGGCTTCAAGGTGCACACTCCCCTTACGATCAGGTCGATCTTAACACCTGCTTCACTGGCCCTGTAAAGACTGTCCACCATCTCGCCGTCCTGTAAGCCATTCATCTTGAGGAGAATATATCCGATATTACCCGCCTTAACATTATCAATCTCCTGCTTAATCAGATTTAGAAAGGCTGGAACCATGTTAAATCCGGGAACAAGAATATGCTTAAACCTGGGTCTTACTTTCTGATTCTCAAGGTGTTTATAAAGGTCTTTTACCTCCTTCACCACTTCCGGATTTGAGGTAAACAAACCATGGTCGCAATAGAGGCGGGCAGTCTTTTCGTTAAAATTCCCGGTACCCAGATAGGCCTGGTCTCCATGTTTGGATCCTTTTCTCCTGATTACCAATGCAATTTTTGCATGCACCTTCAATTTGGGAAAGCTGTAAATGATCCGGATGCCTGCCTTGGTCATCTCGTTGGCCCATTTCAGGTTGGCTTCTTCATCAAACCTGGCTTTTAACTCCACGAAAACGGTCACTTTCTTTCCATTTTCAGCAGCATCAATCAGCGAATTCACCACCACTGAATGATCGGAAACCCTGTATTGGGTGGTCTTTATCTCCTTCACAGTGGGATCCGTGGAAGCCTCCCGCAGGAACCTGAGATAATGCTCAAAAGGCTGGTAGGGGACACTTAGCAGATAATCCTTCTTGCCAATCAGGGTTGAGATGGATTTCTTCAGGTTTGCCAGAGCCGGAATGGGAATAGGGGGGAGGCTTTCGATTTCCAGTTTTGGATAGACCGGATTTGGAAAGCTGAAAAAATCCCTGAAATTATGACGACTGCCTCCCATCACCAGGAGGTCTTTTGAGATGTTGAGAGAAGTGGTCAGGTAATCCAGTAATTTTTCCGGCATGGATCTGTCATACTGGAAACGGTTTGGACTTCCCACAGACCTTACAGATCTGATCCTGTCAATGGCGTCGATCAGATCCTCGCCTTCATAATCATCATATTCCATATCGGCATCCCGGGTAAGCTTTAAAGAGTACCAGTTCCGTACATTGTAACCGGGAAAGATGGCCTCAATATTTCTCATGATCACATCCTCCAGAAACATGATGTAATGGATGTCATTCTCACCAGGTAGTTCTACGAATCTGGAAATGTTATGATCTGTGGGAACCTTCACAATGCCGTAACGTTCCCTGTGTTTTTTGCCAGGGTTCTCCAGATTGACCATTTCCATGGCGATGTAGGGATGCCCGGTTTTCAGGAATGGACGTACCTTCTTCTTCACCAGGAGTACGGGTTCAATGGAGGTAAGGATGTTGGAATAGAAAATATCTCTGATGAAGTTCAGCTGCTCTTCTGATAATTGGTCCTCTTCACCCACCACGATGATGTTATTCTTTCTCAGCTCGGGAAGGATTTCATCTTCAAAGATCAGATGAAAAATGGATTGTTGATTGGTAACGATCTCATTGATATGGCGAATGGTACCTGCAGGATCCACGATCCGGAAATGCTGACGCGGAAATTCACTTTCGTGACGCAGCATGTGCTTGTAATAACTCACCCTGACCTGGTAAAACTCTTCGGTATTATTGGAATAGATGGCAAGGAATTTTATCCTTTCATAAAGGGGGAGCGTTTTATCCATGGCCTCCTGCAAAACCCTGAAGTTAAAAGAGAGCCAACTAATATCCCTGTTGAAGTATTCGTATTTGCCCATTAGTGTCCGTTCCAACTACAAATGTAAGGATAGTTTCATAAAAGAGGGAGTGGGTTGCTGAATACCTGCCCAACAATACATCCAAGAGCTGTATTGAATGTTCCCAATTTTATTAAATTTAAAAAAAAATCCTAAAACATGGATATACTTTCTGATCCTGCAGTTATCTGGTTCCTCGTTGGACTGGGTTTACTGCTTCTGGAACTGATCCTTCCCGGATTGGTCATTCTTTTTTTTGGTATTGGTGCATGGGTGACTGCACTGGTTTGTGCCATCGCTGATATTCACCTTAACTGGCAGATTTTTATCTTCCTGGTGGCCTCACTGCTTGGACTTGTATTGCTACGCAAATACCTGAAGAGAAGGTTTTTCAGCAAGTCAGATAAAGAAACACAGGACCAGCTGGAAGAGTTTATAGGTCGAAATGCCAAGGCCATTGACCAATTCAAGGATGGCACAGGCCTTGTTGAATTCAAAGGTACCCGCTGGACTGCCCGTAGCGATGAACCGGTTTCAAAGGGACAGTGGGTGACCATTTTGAGCAAAGAGAGCCTGACACTTAACGTAAAACCAAAATAATACAAATGGAAACGAATGCCTTAACCATCGTGTATGCCGGATTAATACTTCTGGCACTTATCATACTTTTATCCTCTATCAAAGTTGTCCCGCAACGCAGGGCTTATATTGTGGAAAGATTAGGAAAATACCGCATCACTCTGATGGCAGGATTCAATATCATCGTTCCCTTCATTGACAGAATTCGCTACAAGCATACGCTAAAAGAACAGGCCATCGACGTGGCCTCTCAAATATGTATTACCAGAGACAATATTTCGGTGGAAGTGGACGGGATCCTCTACCTGCAGGTTATAGATGCCATGAAAGCTTCCTACGGAATTGATCACTACCAGTTTGCCTCAATCCAGATTGCTCAGACCACCATGCGTAGTATCATCGGAAAGCTGGAGCTGGATAAAACCTTTGAAGAGAGGGAAACCATTAACAACAGCATTGTTTCAGCAGTGGATAAGGCCAGTGACCCCTGGGGTGTTAAGGTGACCCGATATGAGGTGAAGAATATTATCCCTCCTCAGAGTATCAAGGATGCCATGGAGAAGCAGATGCGTGCTGAGCGCGAAAAACGTGCTGTCATCGCAGAATCGGAAGGGGAGAAGCAGGCAAAGATCAATGTGGCTGAAGGATCCAAACAAGAGGCCATAAATGAATCAGAAGGAGAGATGCAAAAACGGATCAATGAAGCTACCGGGAAAGCATCGGAGATCGAGCAGGTGGCCATGGCCACTGCCAAAGGAATCAGGGCCATCGCCCTTGCCATCAATGAAAAGGGGGGTAAAGATGCAGTGAACCTGAGGATTGCTGAGCAATATCTCTTAGAATTTGGTAAACTGGCCAAGGAGTCCAATACAATGATCATGCCTTCAAACCTGGCTGATATCTCCAGCATCATAGCCACAGCAACCAAGGTGTTTGACGCCACGAAAGAGTAAGATTCACATCATCCCTCAGAGGTGTTATTCCTCAGGCTTGAGACCTTGTTGATATTTTCATTGACGTTTTAGCTCTGTAATTATGATTATAGTTATAATTTTGTTTCCTGAATTTCAGTGAGGAGATTGAGGAGTTGAATAAAATGAAAAGTTCTAATTACAGGTTACCCGCATTCTTTTTTGTTGTTTTATTGATTACTTCAAGCATCGTTCCTTTTGTAAAAGGAACCAAATCACTTGGAGGAAATAGTGGTCTGGAAACACTGCCTGCATTACAGTTAGATCATGTATTGCAGGAGGATCCCGAAATCCTTGGAAGTGAATAGACTTCCGGACCAACCGGCATTCAGAGATTTTATTGCATTTATGGAACAGGAGCTTGACAGCAGCCATACGGTGGGGGCCGCTTATACCATTGTCCACGAGGGTGATGTGGTATATACAGGTACGTTTGGGGAGAGGGAAACGGGAAGTAAAAAGATGGTGAATGAGCATACTTTGTTTAGACTTGCTTCTGTCTCTAAAGGATTCGCCGGCGCCCTGGCCTGCATACTGGAAATGGATGGTGCCTTTTCTCTGGATGAGCGAATAATTGATTACTATCCGAACTTCAGGTTAAAAGATTCCATAAATACGGTTAACCTAACCATCCGGCATATTCTGAGTCATACCTCCGGATTGGTCCCTTATGCCTTTGATAATCTTGTAGAGGCTGATGAGGAGTTGCATACCATTGTTGAACGTCTCCCTGAAGTGAATATTTCCGCTCCTCCGGGGGAATTGTACGGGTATCAGAATGTTCTGTTCAGCATGCTGGATCCCATTTCCAGAAGAGCAACAGGTGTTCCCTACCAGGTTTTATTGCAGGAAAAAATATTCAATCCTCTTGGGATGAAAGATGCGTCGGCCGGCCCTGTAAATCTTTCAGAGCAACCCAACATGGCTTTTCCACATGTGAGGAAAGGTCGTGGTTATGTGACCTTGAATCCCCATGAAGGTTATTATAATGTAATGCCGGCAGCAGGTGTCAATGCGAGCATTTCGGATATGGGTCAATGGCTTATTGCTCTGCTAGGTTATAAACCAGAACAATTGCCAGAGGAGGTTCGAAATCAACTTGCCTCTCCCATTATTTACACCCCGTTAAAATCAAGATATACCCGCTTTTGGAAACCGTTCCGGGAAAGATACTATAGTTTGGGCTGGAGGATTTACAGGTATCAGGGGAGAGATATTATTTATCATGGCGGATATATCCGTGGTTACAGGGCTGAAATCGGATTCTGCCCTGAAGAGAACGTGGGGATTGCCTTTCTCCAAAACTCCCCAAACGGTCTGGCTTCCCGGTGCGTACCCACCTTTATTGATCTCTTTTTTGAACAATTGGATGCGAACAGGGAGTTAGCCTTGGCAGAGGCCGGTTATGAAATGCTTGGTCTAATACTGAATTTCAATTTGACTCTTCTTCTATGGCTGGCCCTTTACAGGACAGCATATTCACACCTGCATTTCGAAGTTCGGAAGGATGGACAGCATGAAAATCCTTCAGATTATTACTAAAACAGTAAACCCAAATTCGTTTTGGTTGTTATAATCACGTAAATTCGTGAGAAATTTTAAAACCCAACCAGAATGAACTTTGATCTTTTAGTTATTGGCAGCGGACCAGGAGGGTATGTGGCAGCCATACGTGCATCTCAACTTGGATTGAAAACCGCTGTGGTGGAGCGGGAATCTCTTGGTGGAATCTGTCTCAACTGGGGATGTATACCCACCAAATCTTTGCTAAAAAGTGCTCAGGTATATGAATATTTCCTGCATGCTGCTGATTACGGAATTGAATTGGATGGATCGGTCAAACCCGATTTTCAAAAAGTAATAGGACGGAGTCGGACAGTGGCTGATGGCATGAGCAACGGGATCCAGTTTCTCTTCAAGAAAAATAAGATCGAAGTGATCAACGGCACCGGAAAACTAAAATCTCCGGGTGTTGTCACTGTAACCAGTGGAGATGGCTCAGAGACCGAGGTGACTGCGGACCATATTATACTCGCCACTGGTGCACGCTCCAAAGAGCTTCCTAATTTGAAGCAGGACGGAAAGAAGATCATCGGATACAGGGAGGCCATGACCCTTGCTTCACTTCCCAAATCCATGGTGGTGGTAGGTTCAGGAGCCATAGGAAGTGAATTTGCAAATTTTTACAACACCATGGGGACAGAGGTCACCCTGGTGGAATTCCTTCCCAATGTGGTCCCTCTTGAAGATGAAGAGGTTTCAAAGCAGCTTGAGCGATCATTCAAAAAAGCAAAAATGAAGGTGATGACCTCTTCTTCTGTGGAGTCCGTAGAAATATCGGGAGATCTGTGCAAGGTGAAAATCAAAACGCCCAAGGGAGAGACAGAGGTTGAGGCTGAAGTTGTGCTTTCTGCAGTTGGAATTGCTCCAAATATTGAGAATATCGGGCTTGAAGAGGTGGGAGCGGAACTGGAAAATGGAAAGGTGAAAGTTGATTCTTTTTACAGGACCAATGTGAAAGGATTGTATGCCATAGGAGATATCGTAGGAGGTCCTGCTCTGGCCCATGTGGCCTCTGCTGAAGGGATTACCTGTGTGGAGAAAATTGCCGGACATGATCCCCAACCAGTGGATTATGGCAATATACCTGCTTGTACCTATACCAATCCTGAAGTGGCATCGGTGGGCATGACTGAAAAAGCGGCAAAAGAGGCCGGATATGAACTTAAAGTGGGCAAATTTCCATTTTCTGCATCAGGAAAAGCTTCAGCTGCAGGAGCAAAAGAGGGTTTTGTTAAACTGGTATTTGATGCAAAATATGGCGAATTGCTGGGCGCCCATCTGATCGGAGCCAATGTTACTGAAATAATTGCAGAGCTTGTGATGGCCCGGAAACTGGAGACCACGGGTGAAGAGATCATCAAAGCTGTCCATCCCCATCCAACCATGTCCGAAGCTGTCATGGAAGCCGCAGCAGCGGCCTATGGTGAGGTCATTCATATATAGAAGTACGTTCGTTATAGTTCTCAACTCCATTTGCGTTTGGTGAAATATAAAGGGTTGTCACCAATGAGGCAACTCCTTTCTAATTTCATTAAGATTTTGGCCTGAGTTTTGAAGAGGATAAAGGGATATGAATTGAATGCATTTTTACCCCCAAATTCCTTAAGTTATGAAAACCCAGATTATTCGATTTTCCGCAGTTCTGATGTCGTTTGCTATGCTCACAGCATCAATTCTGAGTTGCAGCAGTACAACCATGATCAGTACAATCCCAGAGGGAGCTAAAGTCTATATGAATGACGAATTTAAAGGCGTCACACCCTACAAACACTCGGATACATCCATATCCGGTACAAATACCTCCATGGTGCTGAAGCGAGAGGGATACGAGGATTTTTACACCACCTTAAGCAAGAATGAAGCAGTTGATGTGGGTGCTGTTATAGGTGGAGTGTTCTTCCTTTTTCCTTTTATTTGGACCATGGGATACAATCCATCACACACCTATGAATTATATCCCATTGAACCCTAAGAGGTACTTTTTTGAAATTTCAAGAGGAGGCTGTCTGTCAAGGATAGCCTCTTTTGGCTTAAGTATAAATCCCCGGACTGAATCCTGTGATTGGGAGATTTACGGTTTGTATGGTTCTCTCATCTCACGGATGTAGAGATTGTTTGCGGCCACGTCTTCTAACACTCTGCCCCTATTTGGATCCCATGTGACTTCCCGTTTTGATCTAATGGCAATATCTCCCATATGGCTGATGGTATCGGAAATGATGGCGTCTTCAAGCGGACATGTTTCTTCCCGTATACCCCGGGCTACATCCAGAAACATCTGACCCATGGTGTTCTCTTCACTTATGATCTGACCCGTGTCTGTTTTTGGAAAATCATTTAGTTTTTTATTCAATTTGGGAATATCTGATTCTGCTGAGCTCCGGCTTATGGAAATCCAGCCTTTGGTTCCATAAAAGGTGGTTCCGTTACTCTCTTTCATTGTCCGGTGATTTAGCATCTCTTTCTCAGCCCGATCTGTACTTAAGAAATGAACACCCAGACCATTTTTATAACTGTAGTCGACATCCCAGGAGAAGATATTATCATACATTCCTCCCTCTGACCAAAACATTCCTGTCCCTTTGGCGGAGTAGGTTCCATTCACCTTATCTTTTATACCCCAAACAAGGACATCCAATGGATGTGCACCCCATCCGGCAAGGAACCCAATGCTGTAATCGTACTGAAACCAGGAACTATTATTTGTCACCCGATCCGGACAATAGCTATTCAATGGTGCCGGTCCGCTCCACCTTTCAAAATCAAAATCTTCCGGAACCGGAACCTCCTTGCAGATGGGAGAGTTTACAGGATTCTTCCCGGGAGCCCATACGTCCACATGCTCAATTTCTCCGATTTTTCCTTCTTTGATCAGATCAATACCCAGTTCCATATGTTTCATGGATCGCTGTTGGGTGCCATAGTGGAAATGCACATTGTTCTTTTTCAATTCATTCTGCAGGATCAGGTAATTGGGATAGCTCAAACCCAAAGGTTTTGCCAGCATGATATGTTTTCCGGCCCTTGCTGCCTTGATGGCTCCAAGAACATGCCAGTGGTCAGAAGTTGTGATATGCACGGCATCGATCTCATCGCGCATCAAAACCTCCTCATAATCCAGGTATGGGTTGCACTGGGGAGCGGAAATCCCATTCGCCTTGTAATGGGATTGGATGAGTTCAACACCCGATTCCATTCTTTGGCGGAAAACATCACAGACCGCAACCGAACGGGATGCGTCCAGTTTCAGAAAGTAGTTTTTTAACTCATTGGTACCTCTCTGTCCCACCCCGATATGACCAATTAACACTCTGTCATTGGCCCCTTTCCATTTTACAGAGGAAGGCAATATGGTGGGAGCAAGTAAAACCCCTCCCATACCAGTGGCTGATTTTTTAATGAAATCTCTTCGGTTCAGACTCTTTGGATTCGCGGGTTTCATTTTAGCTTGGAGTTATTATTTCAAAAATATATATATGGTAACCCACAATTTACCAATAAATTATTTAACCTAAAATCCAAACGGGTGAATGGTTCAAAAACAAGAGGCCGCCCTGAAAGGACAGCCTCTTTACAAACACACTAACCACTAACCACTAAACACTAACAAACTAACCCCAAATTCCTAAGCACTTGGCACTAACCATCATAAGCTGGTTCCGTTACTTTTCCTATGAACAAAATCGATTTGCTGGAATTCTCTGTGATGGCAAAAAGGAAGGGGCGGTCGAGCCGGATGAAAGATGGAGGTCCGGCCGATGTGACTTCAAACACAATGGCTGTTACTGCAGCAGCTTCAGTTCCCTCTTCATTCACATCGATATAGGTCTTGTGAATCACATCAGAGATAAGTAAATCAATGGGACTTATACCTGAGAAATCGGCTTCCGTGGTGAAATGCAATCTCCAGACCCATAAGCTTCAGGTCTTCTGCCAGAGAGCGCTCGAATTCAAATTTGAATTTTGGCATGTTCACATTAAAGTCTTCCATTTCAGCAAATGAATCAAGCCAGCTCTTCCAGGAATCCGCATCCAATTGAGCTACCAGCTCATCCACTGTGGTCGTTTCTGAAGGAAGGAACAGGTACATACTGAATTTCCCATTTTTATAGGGAAGCTCCACTGCACTGAATTCTTCCGTAAATGCTACATCGAAGGTGCTTTCCAGATGCATCATATCCACCTGTCCCCAGACCTGTCCCTCTTCTGTATAGAAAGGAGCCTCGTTGGTATCTTTGGGATCAAATTCGACGTCCCAAACACAATTGAAGTAGATGGCATTGATGAGGATCATCATCGTGGCAGGATCGATGGCATCAATGATTTCATCTATTTTCCCATGGGTTTTGTCGCTCACCCAGTCGTTGATGGTATTCACCGCTTCGGCGGTCCTGAAGTCAATTTCCCGTCACCTCTGCATCATAATAATTGGAATTCAGGTCAATAAAATCCTGTTCCACCGGAAATCCTTTGTCATACCACATGGAATTTGCGATCTCCAGAAGGTTGCCTTTCACATTGGTTACCAGCACACTGATAAGCTCTTTTGTGATCTCATTGATCTCTTGCCGGGTGAGCCCCTCATAATTAAGCACCTGCTTCAAAGGCATCCCGGGTGGTTGTTTCTGCACCATTGTATGCCATGCCCAGGGCAATGCTAACCGATGCGGGGGAGATCATGATATTGGGTTCCTCGTCACCTGCAATGACTGTTCTCAGAAGCTCGAGTCCAAATTCATTGTTGGTTTCAATGACCTTGGCTGATTTCAGGTTGTAATCAAATACCGGATCATCTATGTTCTGACTGCACCCTGTGCCAAGAAATGGTTAGAGCTAGCAATGAGTAATCTTGTATATGCTATTGTTTTCATATTCATTGAATTGTGTAGTTGTAATTTAATACGTTATTATCTCTCCCGTATTGTGATAAGACGGGAGTTATTGAACAGGACGATCCAGGTTGAGGATAGGTTGCGTCAAACTTGAAAGGAGTACTAAACTGCATCGACGCAACCTTTGTCACCACCATCGCATCATACAGTATGTATGTAAAGGATGTGATATCCTGCCAATTTGCATAAATTTGTAAAGGAGGAAAACTGGATTGGCAGAAAAACTGGAGATATTATTAAAAGGATGTAAGAAAGGCAGACCTAAGAGTCAGGAAGCACTCTACCGGAGGTTCGCTTCTGCCATGTATGGTATTTGTCTGCAGTACTGCCTCCAGTGAGGAGGATGCACAGGATATTCTGCAGGAAGGGTTCATTAAGGTATTTGCAAAACTGGATCAGGTGAAAAATCCTGCTGCTTTTCCCGGTTGGATCCGCAGGTTAATGATCAATACGGCCCTGGAAAAATACAGGAGCCAGGTGATCCTTCAACGGGTGGATGATGTAAAAGGAGAGGTTCACGAAGTATTATGACGATGGCATCTTCAGTGAACTAACCTGTGAGGAGCTGGTGAGTCTGATTCAAACACTGTCACCGAAGTACCGAATGGTATTTAACCTTTATGCCATAGAAGGATACAGTCACCAGGAAATCAGTGAAGAACTTGGAATTTCTGTTGGAACCTCCAAGTCAAACCTCTCAAGGGCCAGGGCCATTTTGCAGGAAAAGATTAAAAATATTTATGGTTCAGCAATTGTACGATGAGCGATCAACAAAATAGCGGAAAAGGATTTCTGAAGGATAAACTTGGAGATTACCAGGTGAATCCACCGGAATCGGTATGGGATTCCATTCGCCTCACAATTGGGTGGCAGCAGCAGAAGGAGTATCATTCTCATTACACTATCTGCTGCTGCTACAATGGCCCTGGCGATTACCCTGGGTATCAATTTCTTTGGACCCGAACCTGCGGACAAAGAGGGAATCGCCACAACACAAGAGAATGCCGTTCAGGCCCAAATCCTGAAATTGAAGAAATTGAGGCTCTGCAGGAGTTGGCTGAAGAAACCGAAACTGCGAAGCGTAGAGAACCCCTTGAGGTGAAAGTGGGCAGGGCCCTGGAGGATATTCAGCTTGCAGAAAACCAAACGGAAATTCTTTTAAGTCCAGTTGCAGATCAGGCAACGGATAAAGTTTCAGAGGAGTTTTCCGAGGTACAAAAGGACTTCAGTGACCTGGGAGACAACCCTATAGTTGAGGATGTCGAAACAAGGGAGAATTTAGAACTTGCCGTGAATCCGATGCAACGAAGATTTAGATGCCACCGAAGATTTAGATGCTGCAGAAAACCTGATGGTTGCAGAAAACCAGGATGCTACAGAGGAACAGGAATATGATCCCTCTGCTGATATAAGCTTAGATCCAGGGGAGGAGCTTACTTCAGATCCTTTGGAAGAATTCGGGGAGAATCAGACCAGGGATCCCAGGTGGATTGTTGGTGCTGCACTATCTCCTCTCTATAGTTTCCGTGATGCAGAGGCTTCTGCAATGGCTGGAGGGGCTGAATTTGAATCGGGAATAGTCGCTTATGCCGGTGGCGTTCATGTGAGTTACAGGACCGCTTCAAGGCTGGCCATTGAATCGGGTATCTTTTATAACAAGATGGGGATTTCCATTGGGGCACCCGGAATACAATTATTTAATGAATCATTTGATTTTTCACCGCTGGCCCAGGAATCCAGTAGTACAGAAGTAACCAGTGTCACCAATTCGGTGGGCAATATCGTAGCCAAGTCGGGTGATGTTTATGTGAACAACTATAAACTCAACGCCTCTTCTTCCAACAATGCGTTTGCCCCCGACAACAATTACTTTAATGCGATCAACACTGATGAGGGAATTCGCCAGCACCTCGACTATCTGGAATTACCATTTAACCTGCGCTATACATTGGTTGACAGGACCATTGAGCTGCAGTTGGTGGGGGGGATGAGCACCAACTTTCTGATCAATAACTATGTGACCATGGAAACTTCCGGGGGAACCACAGATATCGGATACCTTACCAACATCAGGAGCGTCAATTATTCGGGGAATGCAGGACTTGGAATGATATACCATATACGTGAAAAGTTCAGCCTTCGCCTTGAACCCAGGTTCAGGTATTTTTTAAACTCCATCAACGATGCCACGCTACCTTCCACCCGGCCATACACTTTAGGGGTCTACACCGGCCTGAATTACACCTTTTAGAAACAATCCCACAGATAGGTTGTTAATCAACTAACCAGTTTCAATCCATTCGGAATGAAAACAAATCTGTAATTTTGCAGTTTGCTATTTAAGAATATGATGAAGAAAATATTATTCGTGATCAGTATATTGGCAATCCTGGGGGAAACTACAGGTTATGCAAATGGATTAATTAGTGATCCGGTGAAGCCGAATAAAGAAGTATCTTATATGGCCCAGGGTGTGAAGATACCTGACGGATGTAACCTTTGCAGGCGAACCTGTCCCTCTTGATCTTTTTGATGTGAGAGAAGCTCTGGACAGGGAATTATTATCAAATACCTATTTCCATTCGCAGACCATCAGGTTGATCAAAATGGCCAATCGTTATTTTCCACAGATCGAATCTGTATTAAGAAAAAACCTGGTACCGGATGATTTTAAATACCTGGCTGTTGCAGAGAGCTTACTTACCCAGGCCGTTTCACCAGCAAAGGCTGTAGGATTCTGGCAATTGATGAAGGGAACAGCACAGGATTATGGTCTCGAAGTGAACCAGGAGGTGGACGAGCGATACCATATCAAAAAATCGACCGAGGTGGCCTGCAAGTATTTGATCGAGTCATTCAAAAAATATGGAAACTGGACCATGACTGCTGCCTCATATAATGCAGGGAGGAGGGGTGTGGATCGACAGATCGAGCGTCAGGAGAAAGAAAATTATTACGATCTTTTATTGAATGAAGAGACCGCCAGGTACCTTTACAGGGTCATTGCTTTCAAACTGATTTATGAAGATCCGTCGGCTTACGGATTCAATCTTTCAGAAGAGGACCTCTACCCCGAGATTCCGATTTACACCGTTGAGGTGGATAGCGCTGTGACTGATTTTGCTAGAATTTGCCAGGATTCAAGGGACCAACTATAAAATATTGAAATACCTGAATCCCTGGTTAAGGGATAACAAATTGTACTAATACTGGACGAAAGAGTTATGAAATTTCATTGCCCGAAACCGGGTACCGTCGTCAGGATGCATGGGAAGATCAGTGAAAAAGGAAGAACGGAAGATAGAGGTTCTGGGTGCACGGGTTCATAATCTGAAGAATATCGATGTTTCCATTCCCCGGAATAAGCTGACTGTAATTACAGGTTTGAGCGGCAGTGGTAAATCCTCCCTTGCTTTTGACACCATCTATGCAGAAGGGCAACGCAGGTACATTGAGACCCTGAATGCATATGCGCGGCAATTTCTTGGGAAACATGGAACGGCCTGATGTGGATAAGATTACCGGACTGAGCCCTGTTATATCCATCGAGCAGAAGACCACCAATAAGAATCCCCGGTCCACCGTGGGCACAGTCACTGAGATATACGATTTTTTAAGGTTGCTATTTGCAAGGGCTTCCGATGCCTATTCCTATGTGACCGGTGAGAAGATGGTGAAATATACCGAGGAACAGATCCTGAATATCATCCTGGAGGCATTTACCGATCAGAAGATTTATGTACTGGCGCCGGTGGTACGCGGACGAAAAGGCCATTACAGAGAGCTGTTCGAACAGATCAGGCGGAATGGATACATCTATGCCCGTGTTGATGGCGAGATTGAGGAGGTGGTGCAGGGCATGCGCATTGACCGTTATAAGAACCATGATATTGAGGTGGTTATCGATCGACTTACAGCCAGGGAGAAGGATCGTGAGCGACTGAAAAAATCACTCTCTGCAGCAATGAAACAAGGGAAAGGAGTGACCATGATCCTGGAGAAGGAAGGGACTGAACCCAGGTATTTCTCCAGTCAGCTCATGTGTCCAACTTCAGGAATCTCATATAACGAACCTGCTCCACACAGCTTTTCGTTCAACTCTCCTCAGGGGGCCTGTCCCCATTGCAATGGTCTGGGCACAATCAATGATGTGGATACCAAGAAGATTATCCCGGATGACACTAAAAGTATTCGCAAAGGGGCCCTTCTTCCTGTTGGGGCATATCGTAATGCGCTTATATTCTGGCAGCTGGAGGCTATTGCTTCCAGGTATAATTTCTCTCTTGATACTCCCGTCAAAGATATTCCTGAGCAGGCATTACACTGCATTCTTTTCGGTTCTGAAGAACCATTGAAGCTACAGAATACGCCATTGGGAGCCACTTCAAATTACTTCCTGAGTTTTGACGGTATCATCAGTCATGTACAGAACAATGCTGCTGAAAGCAATGGCCGCAGCGGAAAGAATCCGGTTCGCCAGTTTATTCGTAAGGTGACTTGTCCGCATTGCAATGGTTTGCGACTTAAATCGGATATGCTCTATTTCCGGATCAATGGAAAGAACATCGCGGAGCTCTCGGCGATGGATATTGGGACTCTGGCAGATTGGTTCGAAAATATTGAAAAGGAGCTTACTGATCGGCAGAATATGATTGCCAGGGATATCCTGAAGGAGATTCGAAGCAGGTTGGGATTCTTGCTGGATGTGGGACTGAACTATCTCTCTCTTCAGCGCAGTGCACGTTCCCTTTCAGGGGGAGAAAGTCAGCGGATCAGGCTTGCCACTCAGATTGGATCCAGGCTCGTCAATGTGCTCTATATTCTGGATGAACCCAGTATTGGATTGCATCAGCGCGATAACAGAAAACTCATCGCTTCCCTCCAGAGCCTGCGCGATCAGGGTAATTCAGTAATCGTTGTGGAACATGACCGGGACATGATCCTTTCCGCCGATCATATTGTGGATCTGGGACCAGGTGCAGGTCGCCTGGGAGGTGAGTTGGTTGCAGCTGGATCTCCTAGCTAGATCCTTAAAGGCAAGCACTCTGACAGCTGAATATTTAAATCATTCAAAGGAAATTTCCATTCCGGAGACAAGAAGAGAAGGGAATGGAAAGGTGCTGTTGCTAAAAGGTGCCAGAGGGAATAACCTGAAGGAGATAGATGCTGTTTTCCCGCTGGGTAAATTTATTTGTGTCACCGGTGTTAGTGGGAGCGGTAAATCTACCCTGATCAATGATACCCTGCATCCCATTATCAGTCAGAGATTGTACAAATCCAATAAAGATCCACTTCCCTATGAGTCCCTTGAAGGACTTGAGCATATGGATAAGGTCATCGAGGTGGACCAGTCACCTCTGGGTCGCACTCCCAGATCAAATCCGGTTACATATACGGGTGTTTTCAGTGATATCCGAAAACTTTTTGAGCAGACACCAGATGCAAAGATCAGGGGATTTAAGGCCAGCAGGTTCTCATTCAATGTGAAAGGCGGCAGGTGTGAAACCTGCGGAGGAGCAGGGGTGCAGACCATTGAGATGAATTTTCTTCCGGATGTATACGTTCGGTGCAAAGCATGCAATGGAAAACGGTATAACAGGGAGACACTCGAAGTCCGGTTTAAAGACCATAACATCAACGATGTTTTGAAGATGACCATCAACCAGGCAGTGGAATTCTTTTCCAGTGTTCCTTCCATCCTCAGGAAACTAAAAACACTTCAGGATGTGGGATTGGGATACATCCGTCTGGGACAGCCATCCACAACACTATCAGGAGGTGAATCCCAGCGGGTGAAGCTCTCAGCCGAGCTGGCCAAAAAGGATACAGGGAAAACACTTTATATTCTGGATGAACCTACCACAGGATTGCATTTTGAGGATGTAAGGGTATTGCTGGATGTGATTTCCAGACTGGTGAATAAGGGGAACAGTGTGATTATGATTGAACATAACATGGATGTGATCAAGGTGGCCGATCACATCATTGATCTGGGTAAGGAGGGAGGCAGCCTGGGAGGGACCATCCTGGCTACCGGAACTCCGGAGGAGGTGGCACTGATCGGGGATAGCTATACCGGGAATTTTCTCAGGGAGGAGCTTCCATTGGAAATAAATGATTAAATTGGATTATTAGTTAAAAAATCAGTCAAAGTATGAGTTCAAGTGAAGATAAAATTAAAAAGGCCTTTAAACAGAAGACCTGGAATGAGATAAAAGCCTCTGATTCCTGGCAGATTTTTAAAATCATGGCCGAATTTGTGGAAGGATTTGAGAAGATGGCAACCATTGGACCCTGTGTTTCTATATTCGGATCGGCAAGGACTGAGACTGAAAACAAGTACTACAAGCTGGCCGAAGAGATTGCCTTTAAACTCACCCAGAGCGGGTACGGAGTGATTACCGGGGGTGGTCCGGGTATTATGGAAGCAGCCAATAGAGGAGCACAAAGGGGTGATGGCATCAGCGTTGGACTGAACATACATCTGCCTTTTGAACAGAGCTCCAATCCTTATATCGATCATGATAAACTGATCACCTTCAAACACTTTTTTGTAAGGAAAGTGATGTTCCAGAAATATGCCCAGGGTTTTATTGTACTTCCCGGCGGATTCGGGACCTTCGATGAGTTTTTTGAATCGGCAACTCTGATCCAGACCGGTAAGATCGGGAAATTCCCCATTGTACTGGTAGGAACCGATTTCTGGAGAGGTCTGGTGGACTGGATTGAGGATGTGGTACAATTGGAGCAGAAAAACATCAGTCCGGAGGACATGGATCTTTTTACATTGGTGGATACCGCCGATGAGGCGGTGGATGTGATCAATAAGTTCTATTCAAAGTACCTCTTGAGCCCCAATTTCTAATGGGCAGGGCCCGTGAAGTGTTAGTAATTGCGGGAATATTTAATTCATTTATTTTGTACATTGTATCAAAATTCAGCAATTCCTATGATGAAGTATTTTTCTTATTGTCTCGTCATGACCATGTTCTGCCTCTCATTTTCACTTGAGGGACAGGAAGTGGAGATATCCATTGATCATCCGGACCAGGTGAAAGCCGGACAGGAATTCACAGTTACGGTGACCATCAATAAAGGATCGCTTACTGATTATTCTCGGTTTTCACAGGATCTGCCTTTGGGACTAACTGCCACCAATGTTAGTTCTCCCAATGCTGATTTCAGTTTTGATAACCAGCGCATCAGGATCATTTGGCTGAAGCTTCCGAATACCGGAGAGGTAAAAGTTTCCTACAACATTCTTGTGAATGAAAGGTTGAAAGGATCTTTCATTCTGGGAGGTGTGTTTGCCTATGTGGTGGAAGATGACCGTAAGTTTCTGAATTTCGAGAAAACCAGTGAAATTAGCATCATCCCAAATCCAACCATAGATCCGGCATTGATTGTCGATATCAAGGATTTCAAAGGGGCATCGGAGGTTGTTCCCACATCAACGGCCAAAGCAGGAGACATTTGCCATGGCCGTTCGGCAAAAACCGTTGCTTCAGGGCTCAGGTGCATATCTGGTCCATCTGCTTATCAATAATCCTCCGGGAAGTAAGTATGCCAAAATTGAAGAGACCATTCCTTCCGGATATATTGTTCGAGGAGGTGAGTTCACAGGATGGAATTGTTTCGTATGCTGCGTCTACAGTGAAATTTATCTGGATGACACTTCCTGAAAGTCCCGAGTTTGAAGTGGTATACAGATTGGTTCCAAAACAAAATGAGCCCAGGGAGAACATGGTGATCGAAGGACTTCTTACCTATACCTCCGGTAATGAAAACAAATTGGTGGAGGTAAAGGAGATGGATGTAGCCATTGAGGACCTGTCTGCTGTTCAAAAGAAGACCCTGCTTATCGAGTGGCAAAATTCCCGAGCGGGGCCAGGAAATCCACTGAAACTGTTCAGCGGCAAACTGAAACAACAACTCAGCAACCAGACAACTAGCAACAAACGAACAACTCAGCAACAGACTGAAAGAAGAACCACTCCGGTCGTACGGAACCAAAACCAACTCCGGCAGTCATCATATCAGACCCTGCAGGTACCTCAGGCAATTCAATTGCCAATACCAGGGTTCTTTCTACCGGAGCAGGGATCTATTTCAGGGTACAGGTGGCCGCCAATCAGAATGCCTATGACGCACGCAGCTATTTCCGTGACGAAGGGTTGGCTGAAGAAGTCCTGGTGGAACAGCATGAGGGATTGTATAAATACACCGCTGGATCGTTCCAATCCTATGAACAGGCGTTAGCTTATAGGGAACGTGTTGAGAAGACTCCCCTCATATAGCCGGACCTTTTGTGGTAGCTTACAGAGATGGTAAGCGTGTTCCAATTGGTTCAGTCATGCAATAATGATTGGTTAAACAAATTGCAGGTGTTTCGACCCCTTTCATACAGGTCTGGTTTTTGGTCATGATCATGGCACCTTTCGTGGTGGACAGGGACAGGACATCAATTATGATTCCCTGCTGCAGCGGATCGATACCGTAGAAAATCCGGTTTACAAACCGGTGGTATCCTTTTCTTACGGTGTGTTAAATTTTCACGGGGACGTAAAGAACAGCTACAACAGTTCCGCCATTGGAAACCATGCGGCAAAGGTAAATGTGTCCACCTTTGTAGATAAGAAGCATATATTTCGTGGCCAATTTCAATTTCATGCATTGGTAAGCTTAGTGGAAACGAATATTCTTATTCAGATATTCCGAGAAATTTAAATTTCGAAACCGAGCTCTCTTCCATAGGATTGAATCTGGAGTACCGGTTTGGACATTTATTTCCAAAAGAATGCACTTGTTCGGCCCTATCTGTCACTGGGATTGGAAACCATTAACTTCAGTGCCAAAGGGGATCTTGAGGATGCCAATGGTTCGCCATATCATTACTGGTCGGATGGAACCATCCGTGATGTGGAAGAGTCCCTGTGGGGGAGACTCCGATCGATTTACCGGGATTATGAGTATGAAACCGATCTGAGATTGAGAGAGGATCAGGAATTCGGACTGGGGGAATATAGTCAGCGCGCTTTCTCCATCCCGGCTGGTGCGGGCTTGCACTTCAGGATCGATCAACGGGCCTTTTTCAGCCTGGGTATGTCCTACCACTATACACTGACGGATATGCTGGATAATGTGGCGTTTGAGAGGAACAAGTATTCAGGGTGCAAAAGGAAATGACAGTTATATTTATTCACACCTTTCACTTCATTTCGACCTCTTCTCAGACCCGACCACAAGGACTGTGGATCTGTTGTATGCCGACGTTGAGTTTGATCCCCTGTTTTTTGACGATGAAGACGGTGATTTTGTACTTGGATGTTTCTGACCGTTGTCCGGGTACACCCTATGGGATTGAGGTAGATACTTTGGGTTGCCCATTGGACGGAGATAAGGATGGGATCCCGGATTACCTGGATCAAGAGCTTGAGAGTGCACCAGATGCATGGGTAGATGATCACGGAGTAACCGTTTCCGAGAATGAATACCTTTCAGTAATGCAGCTGCGGAATGAGGCCATGGAACGTGAAGATGTGATCGCTTATATGGCCTTGATTCAGAGAGATTACAGATTGGGATCGTCCACCGAGATCCCGGAAAATTTAAGCCCTTGGATACGGATGAAGATGGGTACCTTTCTTTCGATGAATTACTTAGATCCATTGACCAGTTCTTTGATTTTCAGCTGGATCTGAATCTGGATGAATTCAGGGAGGCGAATGATTTCTTCTTTTCCCAGTAGGACTGTCACCATCACCCTCACTATTTAATTTTCTGAAGCCTCTCCATCTGGCGCTGGGTATCCTTTCGTTTGATGGTTTCCCGTTTATCGTATTCCTTTTTCCCTTTTGCCAGGCCAATTTCCAATTTGGCATATCCGGAATTGGCGATAAAGATCCTAAGTGCAACGATGGTGAGTCCACTCTCCCTGGTTTTGCGATGCAGTTTCTTCAGTTCCTGCCGGTTCAGTCAAGAGTTTTCTGTCACGACCCGGTACATGTTTGTTATAGCTCCCCCAGCATAATCTGCCATTTGCATTCCTCTCACATATAGTTCATTGTTCTGGAAAAGGCAATAAGATTCCACCAGGCTCACCTTGCCCATGCCGGATGGACTTGATTTCAGTTCCCTGCAATTGAAGTCCAGCCACGTATTTTTCCAGGATCTCATAATCGTGGAAGGCCTTTTTATTCCTTATGTTGATCTTATTTGCCATACTTTGTAGCGCCCTCAAAGGTATAGAAAAACCGGCATATTTGGGTATATTTGATTCTGATGGGAAATACTGAGGTAGACCTGGTTGACTGTCCTGGGTCATACAGCAGCCGGTAAAACTGCTTTTGCCGCGCATCTGGCCAGACAGATTGGAGGTGAGATCATCAGTGCTGATTCCAGGCAGGTTTACCGTGGAATGGATATTGGTACGGGAAAGGACTACGACGATTACCTGGTGGATGGTCGAAAGGGTTCCAGGCTCATCTAATTGATATCCTGGATGCGGGATATGAATACAATGTTTATCTCTTCAAGCAGGATTTCCTTAAGGTTTTTTCAGACATTACAGATCGGAGAAGCGATGCCAGTGATTTGTGGAGGATCAGGACTCTATCTGGAATCGATTTTAAGAAACTACCAACTGCTTCAGGTGCCGGTGAACAAAGCGCTGAGAGAAGATCTGAAGACGAAAAGCTTCAGGAGTTAGAAGGGATCCTGAAACTTTACGGTCCCATCATAATGTTACGGATACAGCCAACCGAAAACGGATCATCCGCGCCATTGAAATTGCAATGTATCAGCATTGCGTGCCAGATAGCCCATATGCAGGAACAGGATTTAAATCCGATTGTCATCGGTATAAAATACGACCGGGTAGTTCGAAGAGAAAGAATTACCAGAACGTCTTGAAAGAGCGATTGGATAACGGATTGGTGGAGGAAGTCGAAGGATTACTAGAGCAGGGAGTTTCGGCTGAAGAAAATGGATTATTACGGCCTGGAATACCGGTTTGTCACCCGGTACATACAGAAAGAATATTCTTATGATGAAATGTTTAGCAGGACTAAATACAGCCATCCACCAGTTTGCAAAAAGGCAAATGACCTACTTTCGTGGGATGGAACGCCGGGGTGTGGTCATTCACTGGCTGGAAGGCCATCTGTCAATGGAAGAAAAACTGAGAAAAACCCGAGAACTGTTTCAAGATTCTAAGAATGCAGGAGGGAATTCTATTTAAATTGCCAGGGTAGATCCAATATGAACCAGATCAGGCCCATTGATATCAGAATATTAAGCGCTGTAATCAAATAATTATAGGTAACCCGCCAGGATCCTATCCTTCGCCGGATCATGATTCCGATATTGGGGATGAAGAAGGCCAGAACACTGAACACAGTAAGCGCGTTAAGAATCCTCTCTTCATCTACATCTTCCGATGGTTCGGTTGTGGCTGAAAAGAAAAGAATAAGGTATGCCATCCCCATGAAACAGGCAAGGTAAACCAGGTAACTGGCTTTTATGAAGATGGTTGATATAGGTCGTTTGCGGTGTATCCGAAAGGGTTTTAAAATAATGATCGCAACAATGTAGATCAGGAGAAATGCCGCAATAAATATGAAATGAAGAAGAAAATTCATACCAGCACCTGAATTGAGGTTTGTTCCAAGATACAAAAAATGCTGAACTGTCAACCGGGACTACTCTTCCTGTCCCTTAAGGGTAGCTTTTATCTTAGCTTCAATCTCTTCTGAAAGCTCCGGATTATCTTTAAGAAGGTTTTTTACCGCATCCCTCCCTTGTCCGAGCCTGGTCTCTCCGTAACTGAACCAGGATCCACTCTTTTTCAGGATGGCCAGGTCCACGCCCATATCGATCAATTCACCTGTTTTGGATATACCCTCTCCATAAATGATGTCAAACTCTGCTTTCCGAAATGGCGGAGCCAGTTTATTTTTGACCACTTTCACACGGGTACGGTTTCCCTGAATATCATCGCCTTCTTTCAGCTGCCCTATGCGCCTGATGTCGATGCGGACCGATGCATAAAATTTAAGAGCATTCCCACCGGTGGTGGTTTCCGGATTTCCGAACATTACCCCGATCTTCTCTCGAAGCTGGTTGATGAAGAAACAAGTGGTATTGGTCCGGTTAATGTTGGCAGCCAGTTTACGCAGTGCCTGAGACATGAGTCTGGCCTGCAATCCCATTTTTGATTCGCCCATTTCACCTTCGATTTCGGCTTTGGGTGTTAAAGCCGCCACCGAGTCGATGACGATGATGTCAATGGCCCCTGACCGGATCAGATGATCGGCAATTTCCAGTGCCTGTTCACCGTTATCAGGTTGAGAGATATAAAGGTTCTCGATATCTACTCCCAGTTTTTTTGCATAAAAACGATCGAATGCATGTTCTGCATCGATGAATGCCGCTATACCTCCAGCTTTCTGTGCTTCGGCAATGGCGTGGATCGCCAGGGTTGTTTTCCCGGAGGATTCGGGTCCATAGATCTCTATGACCCTTCCTCTCGGATAGCCTCCTACTCCCAGGGCCAGGTCTACTCCGATGGAGCCCGAGGGGATCACCGCAACATCTTCTATGGCATTGTCGCCCAATTTCATAATGGTACCTTTGCCATATCCCTTTTCTATCTTGTCCAGTGTAAGCTGGAGTGCTTTCAGTTTTTCCTGTTTGTTTCGCTGTGCGTTTCCGTTACTCATAATGATTTTAAAGGTTAATGTGATAATTCCTCAAATATCTGCTTGCTGTGTTCCTTGGTATCTACCTTCTCAATAATCTTTTCAACATATCCATTCTCATTGATGAGGAATGTTTTTCTTAGAATTCCCATGTAGGATTTACCATACATTTTCTTCTCTCCCCAAGCTCCATAATCCTGAAGAACTTTCTTTTCAACATCAGCAATTAGTCTGAAAGGGAGGTTATATTTAGCTATGAATTTCTGATGTGATTTCTCACTATCGGCGCTTACTCCGATAATCTCAAATCCCTGCTTCAAGGAACCGTGAATAGTTGTCCCTCAGATCACATGACTCGGCAGTGCAACCCGGAGTGTTGTCTTTCGGATAAAAATAGAGTACGACTTTCTTTCCTCTGTATTCTTCAAGTGTGATTTTCTCTCCATTCTGGTCCACTGCCTCAATGGCAGGAGCCAGGTCGCCTTCTTTCAATTTTGACATATTGAAATCAAAGTTTAAATGTACGAAGATTGCCTTAAACAACAGGTCTGACAGGCCAATGTTTATTAACAATTATGGCAATCAGGGTACCGTTATATAATTACTATTTTTGATTAAACAGATTCGTACGGTATTATGTTTACAAAAGCAATGAGATTCCTTTATAGTGCAACCGGATTGCTTTTATATTATCCGGTTTTACCCTTTCGGGTCAGGATGGCATAATGGACCCTCAGAAGGTCCGCCAGCAATCATTCGCAAGTTTTGAAGCGAAGGATTTCAGAGCAGCAATCGCAGGATACAGGAGACTGATGGAAAGCGAACCCGAAAACGCCATGCACAGTTATTATGCGGGCAGGTGCCTGGTAGAGTTGAATGAGAAATTAGAGGAGGCCATTGAGCTGTTGTATGGTGCCTCCAACCGCGGGGTACCTAAGAGTGTCAATTACTACCTGGGATTGGCTTATCAAAGGGGTTATAATTTCACGGATGCACTGAAATACTTTGGAAGGTTCGAACTTGAAGCTTCCCGTCAGGAACTGAAGGAGTTTAACATTAACCACCTGATGGCTACTTGTCGCAGTGCCAAGGAGATCACCGGTACGTACAATCCTTTTGAGGTGATGAATGTAACTTTCATTGACCTGTTTGATTCTTTACAGTATTCACAGATAAAGATGAAAGGAGGACATCTGCAACGAAAACCAGCCGTTTACTTCAGGGAAAATGAAGAATCGAATGGGCTTACCAGTTTGATGTTTATGCGACCCATTACAGTGCGGGGTGATTATATTTATTATTCTGGGTACAACAGGAGCGGTAAGGAAGGTGCACAACTTTTCAGGGTAAAAAAAGGAAGTGGACGCTCCTGGAACGACCCTGAAGAAATCAAAGTCCTAAACACGGAAGGAGATGATGTAATGCCCTATTTTGATCCCATTGAAAATGACCTTTATTATGCCTCCGATGGCCACATGGGTATTGGTGGATTCGACCTCTACAAATCTCATTATGACAGCGAACGTGATCAGTGGTCGGAACCCATGAACCTGGGTTTTCCAGTCAATTCTGTCATGGATGAGTACCTTTTGTTGCCAGGTTCTGACTTGGGAATGGTCATGTTCTTTTCCACGCGGCAGGGTACTGACAGTACCATCACGGTGTACAGGATTCATCTGATTGAACCCAAGAAAAATACCGTGTCAAATGATTATTTGATGCTCAGGGAGATTGCCAATCTCGGTGGGGTAGCCGATGATATACTGGCAGAGCTGGAAGGCCTGAAAAGTGAGGAGAATCAGTTGTCTCAACTGAGCAGGTTCTCCTGAAACAATCCAGCAGACCCTACAACCAGACCAGAGATTACTCAAGTAACAATTTTATCTGATTCCGATATAGAACCTGCCAATCAGCTTACTTTATCTGAAGCTCTGGGGCACCAGGTTGTATCAGATTCATTAAAAGATCTTGCTGTAGCAGCCAGGGTGAAGGTGAGGGAGTCGGATGATCCCAATGACCGTTGGGTATGGCAAAAGCAGATCATGCTCTGGGAGAAAAAGGCCCATGATGAGCAAGAGTTGGCTAATGCACTTTACATTCAGCTGGAAAAGGAGAGAGCTGATGAAGCGCTGAATGCATCTGTAAATGTTCCCGAAACTATCCAGGTAGATACCATCATCAATGATCTCAAAGTATACTCCTACACAACTCCTGAACCAGGAATCGAAGGTGAACCGGGAACTCCACCCGAGAAAACCTACGCCGGGTCCGAGAAACCCTATACTCAGCCTGAGAAACTTTCTACTTCCGCAGAGCCCGGTCTCAACCGATTCGATGTCCTTAATCAATACGCCCTACAGTGCAAATAATCCCATTCCAATGGATGTCTCTTTGCCACGGGGGGCCTTTTACAGGATCCAGCTGGGAGCCTTTAGCTCAGAAGTTGAACCCGGTGCTTTCAGAGGAATTAGTCCGGTTACAGGAGAAAGAATCAAGGAGAGGGGTTTGATCAAGTATTATGCTGGAAAATTTTCTGGTTACGAGGCCGCTTCAACGGCATTATCAATATTGCGTTCTGAGGGATATGAAGATGCATTTATTGTAGCCTGGTACAACGGCAACCCAGTTTCCACCCAGAAAGCAAAACAGCTCGAATAAGGCTCAATTAAAGAATAAATTTTTTATATTTGACCGGTGGTGATATCACCGTATTATGGACAGCAATTTTACCAGCCGGCCCCAGAAGATTGGATCTGAAGATACCAATGCCAAACAACATGCCACATTGGTTCTTCATAATGATGATATCAATACCTTTGACTATGTAATGGAGACACTGGTTGAAGTGTGTGATCACTCCCTGACACAGGCTGAACAGTGTGCCACCATTACTCACTTCAAGGGAAAGTGTGAAGTCAGGTCAGGTGCTTTTACCGAAATGAAGGAGCTTCGGTATCAGCTTATTTCCCGTGGTCTGAAAGCTTCGGTTGACAATTGATCCGCTTATGGGAATTATTATCATTTTGATTGTTCTGGGAATCCTGCTGTTTGTGATTGAATTCCTTTTGGTGCCTGGAGTTACCATCGCAGGTATCGGAGGACTCATACTCACCGTATTCGGTGTATCTAAAGCATTTCAGGATTTTGGTTCCAACGTTGGGGTTTGGGTTTTAATCGGGACCATCATCCTCAGTGTATTTGTCATTGCCATGTCACTTCGCGCCAGGACATGGAACCGGCTGATGCTTAAAACCAATCTTAAGGGTACGGTGGATACTGATCTTACTGAAGATCAGGTTAAACCTGGAGACAAGGGAACAACACTGACCCGATTGGCTCCCATGGGTAAAATACTCATCAATGATCTGGTTAGGGAAGCCAAGTCCACCGAGGGGTATATTGATGAACATACCGATATTGAGATCGTTTCCATCGAGGGAACAAGAATCAGCGTAAAACCATTAAAAAATATATAACTATGGAATTTGATTATTCGTGGATCATTATTGTTGTGGCCAGTATTATTGGCCTTTGGATCATTCTTTATTTCATCCCCATTGGATTGTGGTTTACTGCCCTGCTATCGGGTGTGAGAATCTCCCTTTTGCAGCTTATCCTCATGCGTTGGAGAAAAGTTCCTCCTACAATTATCGTCAGGTCATTGATAGAAGCAACAAAAGCCGGCCTCCCAGATATTAAACGTGATGAATTAGAAGCCCACTATCTGGCAGGCGGGCATGTGGAACAGGTGATTCATGCACTGGTTTCAGCCAGCAAAGCCAACATTGAACTGTCGTTCAAGATGGCCACTGCCATTGACCTGGCCGGCCGGGAAGTGCTTGAAGCCGTACAGATGTCGGTTAATCCCAAGGTAATCAATACACCTCCCGTTACCGCTGTGGCCAAAGATGGAATCCAGCTTATTGCCAAGGCAAGGGTTACGGTCAGGGCGAACATCAAACAACTTGTGGGAGGCGCAGGTGAGGAGACGGTGCTGGCCCGTGTCGGTGAAGGTATTGTATCATCAATTGGTTCTTCCAAATCACACAAGGAGGTTCTGGAGAATCCAGATTCTATCTCAAGAATCGTCCTTGAAAAAGGGCTTGATGCCGGAACGGCATTTGAAATTCTATCTATTGATGTAGCCGATATCGATATCGGTAAAAATATCGGGGCAGTGCTTCAAATGGATCAGGCCAATGCTGATAAGAACATTGCTCAGGCGAAAGCTGAAGAGCGAAGGGCGATGGCTGTAGCCACAGAGCAGGAGATGAAAGCCAAGGCACAGGAAGCCCGTGCAAAGGTGATTGAGGCTGAGGTGGAGATCCCACTTGCCATGGCAGAAGCATTCAGGTCTGGAAACCTGGGAATCATGGATTACTATCGACTCAAAAACATTGAAGCGGATACAACCATGAGGGATTCAATATCAAAGGGAACACAGCGCCCTCCCGAAAAAATAGGATCTGATGATAAGGATAAGTAGATCTGCTGCTAATTCTTCTTATAATATCCGCCTGCGGGAAATCCTCCTTTAACACCTCGTGAAGCAGCACCTTCTTCATCCGATTCATCGGGTGACAACCATTGCTGCAGATCAGCAATGGAGTTCTCACTAACCGGGGGTTTGTCAGTAATTAAGAATCCTCCCGTGAGATAGGCAAACGGGTATTGATCCTTAAAGGCAAAGAGATGACTTTCTGTGTGCGCGACCAATACAGATCCTTCCATTCTTGTTATTTTCAGCTGTATTGAGTTGTCAATCCATAAAGGCTCTACTTTATAGGTCACCATAAAATCATCACCTTCCTTTATCCAGGTGGTATTTTCGTTGGGAAGGAATTCCATTCGTATCACCACCGTATTAGCAATCTTACCATCCTTCAGGATGTAACTGGATATTTCATTGATTGGAAAACCAAACCATCCATTTTCGTCGGTCTTGCTAAGTGAGTTAAACTCAAAAAGTACCTCCTGTCCCGATTCAGGCCTCAGTTGTACTGAAAGGTCGAACTGCTCATTGCTTATGCTTTTCCCCTGAATATCGGTGAGTACTCCCTGGAAATTCAAATCATAGGTGGTTTGCCCCATTACAGTTCCCAATGCAACAACGATTGCTGCAATCATTATGAATAACTTCTTCGTATTTAGGTTCATGACAGATTGAGTTTATTATGTAAACTTACAAAATTCCTGAAAACGGATGAAATTTGATGATGATCTAAGAAATAAAATGAGATTTTTGGTTATTAACAATTTGTTAATAATCGTTGTGAATTATTTGTGAATAGAGATGATGTAAAACATGTTGACTTGCATACGTCGATGGTCTATTTTTGGATATACCGAGTAAGAGATAACAGGCCGCTCGAAGTTTCGCCCGGTGTAGTGAGCCAGTCCGAAAGGAACCTGGTTAGCCAACCGGCCGGAGAAAGGGATTCCCCCTCCGCCGGAGATTCATCCAGAGCCAGGCATAAATCTGGAAGCAGAGTTTCCAGGTTTATTTGACCGCAGATCCCTTATTGGTTGATCTTTAAAAGGTTGATCCGAAAGGCTGAAGAGCCAAAAAGAATCCTTACGGGTTCCGCTAAGCTTTTTCACTCTGGCATCGGGCAGATCGTAAGACCTGGCTGATGCAGGGGCCTTTAGGAGCCGGTCCCGGAAATCCAGCTCTAGAAGTTGGGTGAAAGGACGGTTGCAGGTCAATGTTCTATGGAACATGGGCTGAGAACCTGGGTTCAACGTTTCAATATCCTTCGGGGTATGGAATGTGGACCGGCCATAATAACTGTAGCTCGGCGCTGATTGGTGGCTATGGGTACCTTTCAGTGAAATGGGAGTAAACCGAAAAGTTTACTCCCATTTTGTTTCTCAGATTTGCCAGAAAGTCAATTATTTCTTCGCCGGCCAAATGGCATTGACTACGAATCCAATCAGTAATCCTGCGATACAACTGCTCCATGCATAAATAACGAGCAGGAACTCGGTTATATCTTTCACTAAAACAAAGGTGAGGATCACACCAAGAAAACAGGCAAGGACAGATAAGTTTACACTGTGCCGGTTGATCTTTGGATAGATCCAGATGGCCAGGGTCACAAATCCCAACGACATGGTCATTGCTACGAAGAAAAATGTTGTATCCACAATGTCCCTCATGACCAGGGACATGCCAATTCCCAAAACCATCAGGACAACCATACTGTACCGCATGGTTTTTCTCAGGTTCTCAGATTTGGTGAGTCCGGTTTTCTCTAAAAAATCCTGAGTCACAGAAGATGCCGTGGTAAACATATAGGTATCGGCTGAGGATGAAACCGACGAGTAGATGATCACTACTGAAAGTCCTGCCAATCCAACAGGTAATAACCTGCTGAACCCAACAATCAGTGAAGTGTCAGCCTCTATGTCAGGTATATCAGCACGTATAACCAGTCCGATCATCAGCAGAATAAAGCCAATGATGATATAAAAGAGAGAGGATAGAAAGAGACTGCGTTTGAAGTGTGCTTTATTTTCGATGGCGTAGACCCTTTGCCATAGTTCCGGTGAAGCCATGGGAATAAAAAATCCGGCCAGGAAAAAACTGCCAATGGTCATGACCGGTGTCTTGAACAGATCCATAAATACAAGTTCAGGCTTTGTATCGGAATCGATCAGCAGGTATACCATCAAAACAAACAGCAGAAAGATCCCAACAGTTTGAATAACATCAGTTTTCACAACAGCATCGAAACCACCCGCCAACAGGTACAAAAGAATGATCACGCCCACAATGATCACAGAAAAATTGTAACTGATAGGAGTGTATTCAGAGATGAGTTTCCCCCCGGCAGTAAAGTTGAGGACTACCCATCCAAACATGATGGTGATGGTGACCAGGGTAGCCAGGTATCCGGCTGTCTTACCTTTTAGAAAGAAGAAGAAGTCGGGCAGTGTATAAAACTTTTGCTCATCGGCCATTTTTTTCACCTTAAGTCCAAAGAAGTAAAATACAAACAGGCCAACCACCGAACCAATAAAATACCACAGGGCTCCCATTCCGTAAACATAAACCAGTGCGGTATAGGTCAGTAATATGGCTGCTCCGATTCTGCTGGAGAAGATTGTGGTTGTGGCCTGAAGCGATTTAAGCTTTCTACCGGAGATCAGGAACTCCTCTTTATCCTGTTTTCTCCCGGTCAGTCCACCCACAACAAGAATTATCACAAAATAGCCTGAGATAATCAGGTAGTCAGTCAAGGTTAGCATGGTGGTTAGTTTAGTATTGAGTTATGTAAATATATTAAAATCTGAATTATATGGAAATCAGTCGTGAAATTGTGAATGATTGCACTGATGATGGAGTTTGTTGAATTGACCCCCCTTATGAGGTTATTTACCCGTAGATGTGATCAGATTTTCTTGATCGGAGCCAGATTCGTCAGTCAATAACGCTCAATTCACCTATGAGTAACCGCATAATGCCGGTCAACGGATAATATCAGACCTGAACAAACAGAATAACCCCGATAACACGCTATTGCTTGATATAATTGGATAAACAGAGCACTTTCTGTTTTCTTCAGTTCAAATTTTGTCAAACGGTAGAAAAAAAATTAATCATTCATCTAAATCTGATTCTATGAAAAGAGTAGTAAGCTTTCTGCTATTTATGGCGTTGGGGACCCTCACCCTTTTGGGCCAGGCCCGGGAGGTCACCGGTACGGTGGTCAGCGCCGAGGACGGAGCACCGTTACCGGGTGTTTCTGTCGCTGTGAAAGGGACCTCTATAGGTACCATTACAGATATTGATGGTAATTACGAGATCACAGTGCCACAGGATGTTAATATTCTTGTTTTCACCTTTGTTGGACTCATGAGTCAGGAGGTGGATATTGGAAACAATACCGTCATCGATGTGATCATGGAACAGGACCTGCTGGAGCTGGATGAGGTGGTGGTAACTGCCCTGGGTATTTCAAGGGAGAAAAAGGCCCTGGGGTATTCGGTTACACAGCTGAATTCGGAGGATCTTGAACAAAAACCCGAAAGTGATATTGGACGGGTTTTAAGTGGAAAGGCTGCAGGTGTCCGGGTTACGGCCACCAGCGGAGTTTCCGGTACGGGAACCAACATTACCATACGTGGCTACTCTTCCATCAAAGGGAACAACCAGCCTCTTTTTATTGTAGATGGAGTGAGGTTTTCAGGAAGTACAAATTCCGGAACTGACAATGAGCAGGGATTCCTGGAAGGGAATCAGGCCACATCCAGCCGCTTTCTGGACATTGATCCCAACAGCGTGGAGAACATCTCTGTATTGAAGGGTTTAAGTGCTACCACCATTTACGGTGCCGAGGGACGGAACGGGGTGATCCTCATCACTACTAAAAACGGATCTGGATCAAGTGGTCAGGCGCAGGTAACTGTGAACCAGTCAGTTTTCCTGAATAAAGTCAACCTGCCGGTATTCCAGGATACCTATGGCAATGGATGGACACAGCAAAACGGTTTCTTCTACAGCAACTGGGGAGCTGCTTTTACAGATCCTTATACAACAGTAAACCACCCGTATTCAAATTGGGCTGATCCTGACTTGCTTGCCGCGTTCCCTGAATTTCAGGATGGTGTGCAATATGAACTGAGGCCTTATAATAGTGTACCTGAGTTCTTCAGGACGGGTGTTGCTTCCAATACTTCAGTGAGTATGACAGGAGGGAATGAAAAATCAAGCTATAACGCCAATGTAAGCTATGTGAATGACCAGGGATTTCTGCCCGAGAATGAATTAAATAAGTTCAATGTGGGAATCGGAGGCCGCACACAGCTAAGCAAAAAACTGTCTTTCAGTGGAACTATGAATTTCGTTAAGACCGATATGAAGACACCTCCCATCAGTTATGGGGATGGAAGTGGAATTGGCGGAGGAAGCGGTATCTCAGTCTTTGCTGATGTGTTGTATACACCAAGGTCCGTTGACCTGATGGGACTCCCCTTTGAAAGTCCCTATTGATCACCGCAGTGTTTACTACAGGGCCGGAAACGATATTCAGAATCCCCTCTGGACCACCAAATATGCAAGTTCCATTGACAATGTGAACAGGATATATGGTTCAGGGAACCTGTCCTACAGTATTCTTGACAACCTGAACCTGAGTTACAGGTACGGGATAGACCATTATGCAGAACAGCAGGAGTACCAGCTAAATAAAGGATCCGTTCAGAATGACAATTATCTGAACGGGCTGTACCGGACCCGGAACATTATGAATACCATCTGGGACCAGTCTGTCCTTCTAAGCCTTCAGCAGGATATTGGAGATCAAATCACACTGGATGTATTGCTGGGTGGATCATCGGTCCGGGACATCTATAGTTCCGATGGAATGGAAAGTACGAACCAGCTGATCTTTGGTATGATGAACCATAAGTATTTTAGTGACCATAGTACCATTAACAGCTTTAACCAAATACCACTTCAAAGTCAGGCAGAATCCAATACACTTGGAGCTTTCGGACAGGTGACCGCCAGCTACAGCAATTACCTCTATCTGAACGTTTCGGCCAGGAATGACTGGTTCTCCTCCCTCCAACCGGAAAACAGGAGCCAGTTCTATCCCAGTGTGAGTCTTTCATTTATTCCTTCCAATGTGTTGGAAGTACTACAGGAAAGCGCGGGATTTGATATCCTGAAGGTGAGGATTGGATATGGTACTTCAGCTGGATTCCCACCATTGTATGTGACTGAAGATGTACTGGCATCGAACGCACGTGGTTATGTAACCAGGGATGGCTCAGTGGTTCCCACCAATGGGGTCTCTTACTTCCTGGGGAATCCTGACCTGCAGCCCGAGTTGCATGCAGAAACAGAATTGGGAATTGAATTCGCCATGTTTGAGAATCGCATTGGGGCCGACATTACGGTATACACGAAAAACACAAAGAACCTGATCACCGATGCCAAACTTGATCCGGCAACAGGGTATTACCAGACCTATGTGAATATAGGGCAGATGACCAACCGGGGACTTGAAATGGAACTCCATGTTACTCCGGTGAGAACAACCAATTTCAGTTGGACCGTCAGCGGGATCTTCACCAAGTATGAAAGTGTGGTGGATGAACTGGGTGCAGGACTTGAAAGGGTACTGATTAACGGATTCACCGACCTGGGGAACTACGCCATTGCCGGTCAACCCTATGGGGTAATGTACGGTTACGAGATAGCCAGGGATGATGACGGTAATTTCAGGGTGGATGGAAATGGAAATTTCCTTCAGTCAGATGAACCAACCATTATCGGTAATCCGCATCCGGATTTTGAGACCAGTGTTGTCAACCGCCTGAAAATTAAAGGACTCACATTCAATATGCAATGGGATTATCGTCAGGGAGGTGATATCTATTCGGAGACAGTAAATACCCTCATTGGTCGTGGAATTACTGAGGACACCAACATTGACCGCCTGCAAACCTTTGTGATGCCAGGTGTGTTGGATGACGGAAGACCTAATGACATTCAGATTACTGCCACCAACGCCTATTTTAACAACTTCGGTTCACAGGCACCTTCAGAAGTTAATGTAATTGATGGCACAACCATCAGGCTGCGAGAGGTGTCGCTGAGTTACTCACTGCCCCAGTCCTGGTTGAGCAAACTGCCATTTAAGCGGATCGATCTGTCAGTGGTTGGACAGAACCTGTGGTTCAGGGCCGTCAACTTCCCGAAGTATGTAAATTTCGATACGGATATGCTGAGCCTTGGTGTGGGTAACGGACTTGGATTTGATTTCATTACCGGACCCAGTTCAACCAGGTATGGAGGTAGCATTAAGATTACATTCTAGATCAATAAACAATGAGAATTATGAAAAGAATACTAGCACTTATATCAGTGACGGCCCTGCTGGGACTCATTGTTGGCTCATGTGACTTTTTCAACCTTGAGCTGACCGAAGATCCCGATGAAGTGACACTGGCCGATGCCAACCCTGACTATGCGCTCAATGCCATGCAGGTTGATTTTAAAGACTTCCTAAATGATGAGGATGCGCCCAACTGGAACGGAATGAACAAATTTGGAATGGAAGTGGTGAGGATGATGAATCCATGGGGCGGAACCTATGAAAATGCGTATAATCCCCAGGATTTCGATGCTGTATGGGGCAATGCTTATGAAGGATTGTTGATGGATGCACAAACTTTCCTTCCCATCTATGAAGAGAAAGGGTGGTGGGTCCATGCCGGGATTACCAAGGTACTCCAGGCCTATACCCTGGTGACCCTGGTGGATTTCTTTGGTGACATCCCGTGGACAGAATCTTTTGATGCCACCAACTTCAATCCGGTGGCTGATGATGATCAGGCGGTATACAATGTTGCCCTTGCCAAACTTGATGAGGCTATTGCCGATCTGGCAAAAGAGGCTATGGCCACACCCTCCAATGATCTTTTTTATGGAGGTGATGCTGATGCCTGGACAACGCTGGCCAAAACCCTTAAATTGAAGATCTACCTCAATCTGAGGTTAGTGGACGCTTCAGGGGCCACTTCAGAAATCAACAGCCTGATAGCTGATGGTGATCTGATCAATGAATCATCACAGGACTGGGTGTTTGAATATAGCCGCAATACAGATAATCCCGACAGCAGGCATCCATACTTCACCTATAATTACCTGAATGGTGGAAATGATTACATGGCCAATTATTTCATGTGGACCATGTACGAAGAGAAAGGTGTTATGGATCCAAGGATGCGGTACTACTTCTATCGTCAAGTGGTGGTTTCTTCAGAAGATTTCCAGGAATTACCCTGTTACGGAACTCCCAGGCCAGGTCATTACGCAGTGGATATGCCCTTCTGCACCCTGAATGATGGGTACTGGGGACGTGACCACCTGGATGATGACGGGATCCCGCCTGATACCAAGAAAAGAACCCTTTGGGGAGTATATCCTGCAGGAGGTGAGTTTGACAGTGACAATGACGTTCCAGGTGGTGCTTTATCAGGTCTTCAGGGGGCCGGTGCTGAAGTGATCATGCTTGACAGTTATGTAAAGTTTATGCTGGCCGAAGCAGCCCTGACCCTGGGAACAACAGGTGACCCAAAGCAGTTACTTCTTGACGCTGTTCAGGCTTCCATTGACCATGTGATGGCTTTTGGTGAAGCAGTGGCAGTTGAAGGATACATCCCTGCCCAGGCGGACATTGATGATTACCTGGCTGAGGTGGGAACTTTGTATGACAATGCAGCTTCTGACAACGAGCGTCTGGAGATCATTGTGAAGGAGTATTATATTGCGTTGTTCGGGAACGGTATTGAATCCTACAACCTGGTAAAAAGAACAGCCATGCCCTCTAATCTGCAACCTGCTTTGCTGGAATCGCCTGGACAATTCCCGCGTACCTTTAACTATCCGGCTGATTGCGTTAACCTGAATTCCTCCATTGATCAGAAGGAACATACGGTGCAGGTTTTCTGGGATACAAATCCGGCAGGAATTATTCAATAATTTAAAGATAGAAACAATGAGACTATTCAAATATTATATAATAGTAGTTCTGGTTGCCTTGGGTTATTCCTGTGAGACTCCCATGCTGATAAATCCTGAAGATGTGGACAGAGGGATCTTTGTGACCTTTGAGCCAGGGAATATGAACATGAACTCAGATGATATAGCCGGGACACCAGTTACAGGTACTTTTGATGTACGTGTTGACAATGTGGCCAGTCATGATATCTATGTAAGGAGGATCTATGACCGGGGCGAAAGCGAGTCTGATCTTGTCTTGCTTGAGACCATCACCTCCTTTCCTTACGAATTCTCGGTGGATGGCAGTGAGCTTGCAGCACTGTTTGGAGTTCCGTTAGAAGATATCTTCGGCAACTTTTTTGAATTTAACTGTGAGGCAACCGGTAAAAATGGAGAGATAGCTACCGTGGATAACCTGCACCCTGACTTCCTTGGTGCTCCTGAACAGCTCCAGGGCTTCCAGTTCCAGGGAGCAGTGGTTTGTCCCTCCGATCCCAATGTGATCGTTGGAACTTACAGCACGGTTGCCGATGGAACATCGCCCGATTTTGGAGATGTGATGGTTAGGGGAGTTGCATACCATAACGATTACTGCTACCGATGAGGAAGGATTTTATTACATTTCCGTTTTTCATTCGGGATTATGATTTCTTCTTTGGAACTGCAGGTTGGATTCCGCCTGGTGATTGGCCGGGAACCATACAGGATGTATGCGGAACCTTCTTTATTACAAATACCCTCGATTTTTGGGCTGCAAGTGTTTATGGAGACTTCACTTTCAACGGCGATGGAACCATTACAGTTGTAGGTGGTACTTCTTATGGTGACACCTGGACAGCCGTTCTCACAAAGATTTAGAATTACTTCAAGCTGAATTCAAAAGGAGGCCGTCTCAGCTGGGACGGCCTCTTATTATAGTCAGCTAAATTACTTACTTAATAGTGATTACTTTTCCGGTGCCTCCGTCCAGGTACCCATCCCCAAAAACCTCACTTAAAAATGGCCATGGCCTTGTCTCCGGTACAATGGGTGGGGCAAATTTGCCTTATACCCATATTCTGAAGTTCTGAAGCAATTTTTCTTACATTTTCGTCCGGAGTTTGCAGCAGGTGTAGTCCACCAATGACCGTATGAATCTCAATGCCGAGCTTTTCTGTCGGCAACAGACACCATCTCGACTGATCCCGGGATGTCCACATCCGGTGATCAATACGCCTCCATCCTCAGTTTTAATCACCAGTCCCTGCTCTTTAAAGGCTTCAAAATTATCTCCTGTGGAGTAAAACGGACCATAGAGATGAGTGGGTTCAGACAATCCGGTGCTATTCTGTGGAAGCTTGTCCATTGGCCTTGAGATCTGCTGCATAGGTGGCCGGAAGATAGCATTTGACCGATGGATTGATTTCGGTGATCCACGGAATACCGGCCGTATGATCACCGTGTTCGTGAGAGATGAACAGGCTGGGGATCTTCTCCGGTTTGATCTCAAGCAGGTTTCACATTTTTTCTGTAAAGATCAGGTTTTCTGCCTGCATCAAACAGCAATGGATGATCCTGGTATTCCACAAGACAGGCAAAACCCCAATCGGTTTCAAGGGATTCATCATCCTGATAGTTGTCATAGATGATGGTAACAGATACATCAGCTTTCAGGGGAATCAGATAATTTCAGAACTGGTTCCCTGGCGGTAAGTGTTGACAGACTCAGCAGCAGGCCAAGTGCAGTCAACCGAATCATTATTTGCATGTTAGATTTCTTGTTTATAGTGAAGTGCACTGAAAACCTGATTTTTGTAGTTCCGGCCAATCCTCAATTTGGCATTTTCCAGCTCAATGGTGGTGGCATTAAATGCCCTGATCCTGGGAATGGATACGATGTAGGATTTATGAATCCGGATAAATTGTTCGGAGGGTAGCTTGTTTTCGATGTTCTGCAGACTGCTTTTTACTACCACCCGCCTGTTGTCGGTATGGATTCTGATGTATTCGTTCAGCCCCTCAATGAAATGGATTTCACTCAGGTAGATCTTGATGACCTTTTTATTTTCTTTCACATAAATGAAAGCATCATTACTCATGCCATTTCCACCTTCCAGTTCTACAGTTTCAGGTTGTCCCGACTGGAAATATTTATTCACTGCTTTGAAGAATCGTTCAAAGGTGACCGGTTTCATCAGGTAGTCGACAACATCCAGTTCAAATCCATCGAGGGCATACTGACTGTATGCTGTGGTGATGATAACTTTGGGTGGACGTTTCAGGGTTTTTAGAAAATCAATTCCTGTCATCTGGGGCATCTTGATGTCCAGGAACATCAGATCGACAGTATGATTGCGAAGTGCTTCCATGGCTTTCATGGCATTGTCGCATTCGTCAACGATTTCAAAATTCTCAAGTTTTATGGATATGTCCCCTGATCAGTTCCCTGGCCAGCGGTTCGTCATCGACAATGAGGCACCTTGTTTTCATGTATATATTCATGTTACAGGCCGCGTTGAGTTATTGACACGGTCAACTGCAACCTGTTTGGGTTCATATAATCAATTAACATGAAAACAGTCTTACGAATCTTCACTTCAACATAGCAAATTTACGAGCTTTTCTTAAATCATTTCAGTAAAATGCACATAAAATAACCTGTAAACGACTCAAAACAGTCAGTGAAATGCTTTCATACCCGTTTTTTCCAGTTCACATTGAGCAGGCCTCGCTACGTTGATATTAAATGGTAATACAACCAGGCATGGCTATTTTTAATTCGTGTATAACTTACTGATCAGTCAAAAATTTAGCTCACAGGATTATCCGCCATGTGCTACTGTTTGTGATCATGGTATTGCTCTTTTCCTGGGTGACCTATTCTCGTACAGGATGATTCAGGAGGTTATTTCTGAAGTTTATTTCGGTATTTATCAATGCTATTTTCTTTTTTGGATATGCTTACCTGACTGTATACCTGTTTATTCCCAATTTTCTTGTAAAGAGAAAGGTGCTCGTTTTTGTTATACTCTTTATGGTGACCGGAGTTGGATTGTCGCTTCTGAAATTCCTTTTTTCTGATTTGATCTTTTACCAGGCAATTGCACCGGAAAGCAGCTCATTTGGAAGCGCTGTTTCCCTCTCTGCCTTGCTGGTAAATACCAAGGATATGACCTTTATTGTGGCAATTTTTGCCCTTGTGAAATTTGCCAGGGACCACTACATCCTTGAATCAAATATCAGGGAGTTGCAAAGGAAAAGGATTGGAAGCTGAATTAAAATTACTTGAGCATCAGATGGATCCACATGTGATCTTTAACAATTTCAATAACCTCTATTCCATATCCATCTACAGGCCGGAGCACCTCAAATCGACTGTAAAAAAGCTCAAATCTATATTGCACTACCTGTTTATGGAGAGCAAAAAGGAGAAAGTACTCTCTGACCAAGGAGGTGGAAATGATTGAGAACTACATCGGACTGGAAAAATTAAGGTATGGAGAGCGGCTGAATGTTTGACTTTAAGGCTGAAGGTAATATGGAAGGGTTTAAGAATAGCACCGCTCATTCTATATTCTTTTGTTGAGAATTGTTTTGTGCACGGAGCAGGAGAGGATCCCAGCAAATCGTGGATCAATATTGAATTAGCAGTCAATGATTCAAGACTCTGTTTTATGGCAGCCAATTCTGTGTCGGAGCAACACCGTGAGCAGAAGAGCAGACGGAAAAGGCAAGTGCCAATGAAAACAGTGTGAGGAGGCTTGAATTGCAGTACCCCAACAGTCACAGGCTGGCCATCCGGGAAAGGCGAAATGAGCATGTGGTGGAATTAAATGTAAGCCTGTAGATGATGAGAAGGAGGTTGATCAGACTTGTTAGAAAACAGGACTTGGAGGCATATTCTTTTCTGGATATGCTGGGTGCTGGGATTTACATTTATTAAGAGTTTCGGAGAAAGCTGCTGAAGTTTATCTTGGGATGGTTCTCCTATTATGTTGCTTACCCTTCCCATTTTTGTGGCCCACACCTACCTGGTTGCATATGTACTTGATTCCCATTTCTTCTCAACAAAAGGTAGTATCCCTGTATTCGTTGCTCTTTTCCTGGCATTGTTTTATGGATTTTCTGTTCTTGAACTGATCCTGAGTAATGAGTTCATCTTCAAATGGTATCCCACCGGATCCGATGATTACTGAAAATTACCTGGTCCCGGGAATGTGATTCGAAGTGGATTGGGAAACCTATATATTGTCCTGGTATTTCTGGCTTCCAGAACTGTACGGAACTGGTACATGGCCGATAACAAGCAGAAGGAATTGCATGCAGGCTTGAACTTCAGCAACAGATGGAGGATGCCATGACCAGGGTGCAACCAATGATGTTGCTTTATGCCATTGATAAGATTGACAAGATGGTGGATCACTCCTCACCTGAGGTTACACGAGGCCATTGCACTGACTTCTGAATTGCTGAGTGAAGTGATGATGTACCATGAAGAGGAAAATCAGTTGTTTTCCAGGGAGATTGAGCTGGTTAAAAAACTGGTCACCCTGGTATCACTTTTCAGAGATCGCAAAACCTGAAGTGGAGTTTTTTATTTCCGGAGATCCCGGACAGATTAAATCTACCACCCATGATCCTGTTCTCCCTCGTTGATCTGATTTTCAGGAAGTTTGAAATGGAGACCAATCCATTCCTGAATTGAATATTGAAGCTTCAGGATATTCCAATATGATCACAATTCAGGTCTTGAACAGTGGTGCAAGAAAGCAGGATGATAGACTGGAGGAATGTCTTCAAAGCATTCAGCAACTGGAAGCCTTTACCGGGCAAGAGTCTTCATTTCCCATTGAAACCCACAGCTTATGGATGTTCCGTGATCATCAGGAATAGTGATCAAGACGATGTAAATACCATTCACCCGGCAGCCGGATGCAGTTGACATGGACTAAGCTGGTCGTAAGCTGAAAAAGTTTTTTTAAACAGCACTGGTGACATATTTTTGAATTGACTCTATGCACATCAATAGATAACTTGCCGTCAGCAGTCTTACTTCAAAGTTTTAGGTTTAATAAGTAACTTCCCCGACGGCAAGTTTTTTTTTCCCACATCCCTTTCCTCCGATTTCAAGCATTTCCACTCATTCCAAACTGTCCCAAAGCGCACAGCTATGTGCAATTCCGTACGATTTTAACACAATTTCACATTCTAGAAAATATGTATAAATCAACATGATCAGATAGTATATAAGTCATTTGGCATAATACATGATATATCTATAGTAGTCATAATGGGAATGTACAGGGACGATTACAAAAGAGGGGTAAAAGATGATTATTAGATCAATATTTGGTTTCTCGAAATTATCATCAGCAGGCAGAAAGCAAGAATAACCTGGAGTTATTTAAAAACCTGTTGCAGCCGCATTTCCTGTTTAATTCACTGAATAACCTTTATGCACTTTCGCTTCGAAAATCGGATCAGACTCCTGAAGCCATTGCCGGTCTATCCCAATTGCTGGAAAGGGTAGTATCCTATTCAAGACAGGATCATGATCCAGCTTTCGGAGGAAATTGGACTTGATCGAGGATTATATTGCCCTGGAAAAGATCTGGCTGGGAGAGTGCTCCTTTCATGATGGACTTCCAGGTAAAAGGTGATACGGAAGGAGTATCAATTCCTCCTCTGACCATTTATACCCTGATCGAAAATGCATTTAAGCATGGCATCCGAAAGTGCGAAAACAATGGATGGATTACCATTCACCTGGTGGTGAAGAAGGATAAAATCCTTCTGAAGATCCGGAATTCTGTTCAGACCTGTGCGAATCCTCAGAAGTTGACACCATGCCGCTCACACCGGACTTGGGAATTGAAGCTGTCAGAAAACTTCTGGATGGTTCATACAGGAAAAGTATTACCTGGATGCACGTTCCATTGGCAATGTGTATGCTGTGGACCTGATCATAGGCCGGGTGGCAGCTTAAGGCCTGTCACTGTCATTGACACTTCATTTACACGTTATACATATTCTCTATTAACGTCAGTTGATTGATCATATTTGAGACTACCGCTTTATACCAATAAATTTAATAGTATAATCAAATTGATATCGCTATGAAAAAGGTTAGTTTGTTCAGAAGGGTGACGACCATGGTCGTCGCACTGTGCGTCTCCACCACATTTGCTATTTGCAGATGGAGAAACCACAGAAGTATTCCTCACAGGTACTTCAAATTCATCCGCTGGTGATTTTGTGGTGCAGACTACCAATGACATGTTCCATTTCCAGGGTAGGGAGTATGAAGTATTCAGGGTTTATTACGACGATCCTGATATGAACATGAAGATTGCAGTAAATAATGAAGGGAAGTGTACCTCGTTTGTTGCCTTTAACGGCGAGTTTATGTTTTTTTACAATTGCAACAAGCATGGTTTTGGCGTAAGAAAAGTGATGTTTTCAAATCCCTGGGCCAAGGATGCATTTGATGCCCAGCAGTTTCACGACCAGACAGTTCTGATGAAGGACAAGGAAGGTTGAGAAGAAACAGGCAGTGGGTCTGATTGCAGCCTATGTACCCCAGTTAAAAGGGTAACCACTTAAACTAACCTGAGTTTTCAGCAGTACAATTTCACCTATGATGGGCCGGCGGGTATCCGCCGGCCCATTATGTTTTGTAACATTCAGACAATCAAAATTTTAACATTCATTTACATTCATCCGATTTCGTACAAAAGTGTCCATTTTCGGGCGAAATTAACAATTTTTACGAATTCATCAAATAGCCACGTAACAGTACAGATAAATAATACTGTTAGAAGTTATGGCACAGCTGATTGCAATTAATAGTAAGCATAACAGAAACAATTAATTAAACTCAAAAATCTTAATACGATGAAAACAACAGTTAATTATCTTAAAGAGATTCGCAGCCGTTGCACTTGCTCATATTGTTTGTATCCACTGCAGTATTTGCCGATGGTGAAGCCACTGAAGTTTACTGTGAGCGGATCAACCAATACCGCCGCCGGAGATTTTGTGGTAACCGGCACCGATGATGTATACCATTTCCAGGGTGATGTAGTACAGAGTATACAATGTATATTATGACAATCCCACACACAATATGAAGATTGCTGTTCTGGATGGAGGATGACTGCAAGTCCTACATTGCTTATACCGACGGCTACTGGTTTAGGTACAATTGTACCAAAGATGGATTCGGTGTACGCAAATCCATGTTCAACAGTGCCTGCCGTCAGGGATGGATTTGATGCCAGAGGAGTATCAGCGATCAGACCGTTCTCGTGAAAAGCCGCAAAATTGAAAAGGATCAGGCTGTAGGTCTAATTGCTGCCTATCTGCCGAAACTGCAAGGTTAGAATACAAAATAGATAGGATCGCTGATCCTCCGTTCAATATCAAACGTCCGCTTCGGCGGACGCTTTTTTTGTGGCTTCAGGATACACGAGTCGGGACTTAATTATAGCTCTACTGAAGTATTGTCCAGACTGTTGGATGCGCATTATTTATACTTTTGCTCTGCTTTAAGCACAATCCGGAGAGGTGGGAGAGTGGCTTAATCCACCAGTTTGCTAAACTGGCGTACTCGATTAGGGTACCGGGGGTTCGAATCCCCCCCTCTCCGCAAAGCATCGATAACCCGCAGCGAAAGCTGTGGGTTATTTTTTTCCCGGAGCATTGACAAGCTTGCTTTCAAAAGCGACCGGGAAAAAATAACCAGGATTATGCGCAGCATAATCAAGGGTTATCCATAGTTTGTTGGTCCTCCCCTAAGGGATCACGCAAGTAATCCCTAAGGGATCACGCAAGTAATCCCTAAGGGATCACGCAAGTAATCTGGACAACATGTTCACAGATAAGTAGGCCACAAATATCTTCCTTCTGAAATTCTCATACAGGTTCGGATTGAGGTAAGTTGCAATCACCGAATTCTCTTTATTACTTTGTGGTTATGAAAATTAGAAATCTCATTATCAAACTGGCCCCATACTATTTTACGCTTGTCCTGATTACATTATTTTATAGCTGTCAAAGTGAGGATGTTAAAGCCACGGAGGAGGCTAAACCACGGGTAATTGTGACTTCGGATGGAGAAATAGATGATGAATGCTCCATGGTAAGGTTTTTGCTTTATGCCAATCAATGGGATATTGAAGGGATCGTCACCTCGAGTTCGCAGTACCACTGGCAGGGACATAGCTGGGCGGGAGATGACTGGATTGAACCCTATTTGGATGCGTATGCGCAGGTCTATCCCAACCTGGTGAAACACGATCCGGCGTATCCGACACCTGCATACCTCAGGGAACGAACGGTCTTGGGTAATGTCAAAGCGGAAGGCGAGATGGAGGAAGTGACTGCGGGGTCGCAGCTCATTGTAAAGGTCCTGCTCGACGATTCCGACGACCGCCCAATCTGGCTGCAGGCCTGGGGTGGGATGAATACGATTTCACGGGCACTCAAGACGATAGAGCAGGAACATCCGGAGAGAATGGCCGAGGTCGCAAAAAAACTGAGGTTCTTCTTCATCTGGGAACAGGATTCTACCTATCAGTCATACATTCGGCCGCATTGGGGCAAGTACAACATCACCACCATTGTTTCAGATCAGTTCGAGGCGATTGCCTACCGCTGGAAACAGATTCAACCCGAAGAAATGCAGGTCTATTTCGATGCGGCGTGGATGAAGAAAAACATATTGGAGAACCACGGTCCCCTGTGTTCGCTCTACGAGGCACACAAGAAAACCTCGGAGAGAAACAACCACCAGTACTACGCAGGAGATTTTCGCTCGGAGGGGGACTCGCCAGCGTTTCTGCATACCATTGTGACCGGATTACGCAACATGGAGTCGCCGGACTGGGGTGGCTGGGGTGGCCGTTACGTGCGGGTGTATGAGAACACCTGGCTCGATCCGGTACCCGTTGAAGGATACACGTATCCGGAGGGACGCTGGTATACAAGAAACGCATGGGGCAGGGAGGGCACGCGGCAGGGTAAGACCTCCTCTACCAGCCCTGAGTACCGTGAGTATTTTAAACCCATGTGGCGTTGGTCGCCTGCGTTGCAAAACGATTTTGCTGCACGGGCTGACTGGTGTGTGAAATCCTTTGATGAAGCCAACCATCCACCTGTGGTTAAGTTAGCTCATGCTCTGGACATCAAAGCAAAACCTGGGGAAAAGATTGAACTGAGCGCCAAGGGAACAACTGATCCGGATGGTGATGAACTGAACTACTCCTGGTGGCAATACCATGAAGCTGATTCTTACACGGGAAGTGAGACCATTGAAAATTCAAATTCCCCGGAAGCTTCATTTACAGTTCCGGCTGATGCAGAAAAAGGACAAAGCATTCATATAATTTGTGAGGTTCAAGATAATGGCTCTCCTCAAACTACCCGTTACCACGTGTTATTATCAATGTAAAGCTTTGAAAAAGGACAGGGGAATTAAAAACGAGAGTCAAATAAACTGATTATTCATGAAAGTATGAGCAGGGAAAGGGTAATTGCTGGGATAATGCAGTGGGCTGGAGAGCTTTCTTCAAAACAATAAAGGTGGAATGGATCTAATCCCCATTCAAAGGATTTCCCATTAACCAAGATCAATCTCACCTTGCTATATCACTCGTAAAGTACCCCCACCTTCCTGGAATAGTTCGCGCTGAATCCAGCTTATACATTGGATTCCGGGCTTCGACTCCTCACCGCTTTGCTACGACGAGAATCAAAGGAGTTCTGGGGTATTTCCAAACTATTTTTATTGTTGTACAAGTGCGACTAATTATTTACTTTTGTCCTGCTTTGAGCCAAAAAGAGCTCGACAAAGTCAACTCCGGAGAGGTGGAGAGTGGCTTAATCCACCAGTTTGCTAAACTGGCGTACTCGATTAGGGTACCGGGGGTTCGAATCCCCCCCTCTCCGCAAACTATGGATAACCCGCAGCGAAAGCTGTGGGTTATTTTTTTGCCGGGAGCATTGAAAGCTTGCTTTCAAAAGCGATCGGGAAAAAATAACCAGATTATGCGCAGCATAATCAAGGGTTATCCCATAGATTGATCGTCCTCCCATAAGGGATAACGGAAGTAATCCCTAAGGGATCACGGAAGTAATCCCTTTGGGATCACGTTAGTGATCACTTTGGGATCACGTTAGTGATCCCCTTAGGGATCACGTTAGTAATCCCCTTAGGGATCACGCAGGTAATCCCCGGGATCACGGACGTAATCCCAATTAAAATTCACATTACTCCCCCTTCTGTTTTGTCTTTCAGAAAATGTAAATTTGAGATTAAACGCACATCACCATGAGACATTTTTACAGATCCATTTTCGCATTGATCTCCCTGATTCTATTTTCCCCCTCTGAAGGCCAGGTCCAACCCAATGAAGAGTGGTGGCTTGAGGAACCATTTCGACTGATCCAGACCAATTTGCGGGAGATCGACGCAATTGATTTTGATATTGATGTCTATGTTAATTCTTTAATAGATGTGGGCGCAAATACAGTTTTGATAAATGTTGGCGGAATTGTAGCCAACTATTATACAGAGCTTGACCATCACTATCAGAATCCGAACTTAAAATTCAATATGATAAAAGAGGTAGTGGGAAGACTCCATCAGGAAGGGATCAGGGTAATGGGGCGGTTCGATTTTAGTAAGTTGAATGAAGCGTATGCACCTGAAAATCCTGACTGGCTTTATAAAAGTCTGAAAGGAGAAAATGTGAACTACAACAAACAGGTGCACACCTGTGTAAACGGTGGCTATCAGCAGGAATACTCATTGAAAATTCTGGATGAAGCACTCTCCCAATTTCCTCTGGATGGTGTTTTTTTTAATATGATAGGGTATCAGGTTCGTGACTATAGCCACAACTACCATGGCATTTGCCAGGCTAATGCATGTCGTGACCGGTTTAAGGAATGGTCAGGGGGTTTAGAACTGCCAACCAAGGAGGACGACAATGATCCCGTTTTTAGAAAATACCGGCAATTTAAAAGCGAAACCTCCAACGAACTGTTTTTCAGAATCCATGATTTAATAAAAGCATACGGTAATCATATCGCCATTTGTACTTACACTCATGCCGGAACAGATTTTTACAGAAAAGAGTCGAATTCTCATGCAGCGCTGTATGATGATTTTGTTCCCTGGGAATATCAGTCAGCCCACAATGTGAAAAGTGCGATGGGATCCTGGAAAGATAAACAGGTTAGCAATGCAACGGTTCATTTTTACGGATATCCCGCCAGGCATACTGCAGACGCTCGTTGGTTGTCAGAGCAACGCCTGGTTCAAAATTTTATGTATGGTGCAGGGGTGGATTTTTATTGTATAGGCAGGTTGGATAATTTAGAAGACAGAACCGTACTTCAAAATGTGAGAAATGTATTTCAGTTTCATAAAAGGAATGAAGAATATTTGCATCATACCGAGTCCGGAAACAGGGTTCTTTTACTGCACAGCGGTCAGTCGGGAAAAGAATACAATGGTATTTTTGAAATGCTTACCGAAAACCATGTGCTTTTTGATGTTATGGAGCACTGGTGTATAAATACGGAAGAGGTGCCCAGGGAAATCGAAAGCTATGAGCTTGTTGTCCTGCCAGATATAAGCAATTTAAGCGATGAGGATTGTACTCGACTGGACAGATATGTTGAATCGGGGGGTAAATTATTGGTAACAGGTTTTACTTCAACAAACGATGCCATAGGAAATCCATTGAATAAGATCAGGTTGAATTCCCTGGGTGTTAAACCTGCCTTCATTCCATTTGGAAAAGAGCAGGGAACTTATTTTAGAATCTTTGAAGCAGATAAACAGCGATTGAAGTGCGAGACTTTGGACGGACTTGACCTGGTTTATGCATGGGAAGAGGGATTGCTCTGCGAACCAAATGCGGGAAGCGAAAAATTCCTCGGTTTCATTCCTCCGGCCATGATTGGGCCTCCTGAAAAATGCTATTATACTGAGGTTACAGAAATCCCCGGCTTGATATCCAATGAATTTGGCAGGGGTAAAACTGCCTTTTTCACATTTCGGATAGGATCATTGTACCATCACAAACGGCATTACGGTCATTCAGCCCTGGTCATGAGTGCCCTCAATAAGCTTTTGGATTATCAACAGGATTTTACCATCCAGGCCTCACCGCTGGTGGAGATTTCCCGGCAAAAAAGCAGAGATAATAGTTTTGAATGGTATGGCTTATTAAATCACACAGGGCAATTGGGAAATGGATTTTATGAACCAGTTCCTATTCAAAACATAAAACTTAGCTTTCAACCACAAAAACCAGTTCGATCAGTTAAAAGCTTGACGGATGAAATGGCAATTCCATATAATACCAATGAAAAAGGATGGATTGAAATAATTTATTCAAACCTTGCTTCCTACGATGTGATACTGGTAGAGTATTGAGGCCCTTTTCATAATACTGTTCCAGTTGAATATTACTGACCCTGAATGATGAAGCGGAGTGTGGAAAAGAGGCTTGCCCTGATTGCTGTTGTTAGAGTGATCATTGCTTGTGTGATAAGCTTTTTTGCAGGACCTCGTTCCGGTTGCACAAGATTTCCTATTTTTAAGCATATTAAAATCAATCATTATGAAAATAATTCCGCTATCGCAGGTAGAAAAAAACGAAGTCCATATGGAAGGGGCTGTAGGAGCCTGGAAGCAACTTCCACTGGGAAACAAGGACGGTGCACCGGTATATTCTTACAGGGTTTTTACGGTGGAACCAGGTGGGCATACACCTTACCACCAACATCCATATGAACATATGAATTATGTTATTGAAGGCGAAGGTGCACTGGTGAATGAGGCAGGGGAGGAGACTCCATTAAAAGCCGGTGACTTTGCCCTGGTCAATCCCGATGAAAAACACCAGTACCGCAACAAGGGAGATCAGCCCTTCAAGATGATCTGCGGGGTGCCGAAGGAGTTTGAATGATGATTGATAATTCATGCAATCATTCTGCAGGGATCACGCCCAACTGCTGCATGAATCCCATCTCATTATAGTATTGCCAGAATTCTGACAATTTTGCCGCTCTCAATGCGGAGCAGGTCTATGCCATGCAGATCTGTGATTCGCTTCCCGGTGGCAGGAATACCCATCAGATCCTGGGTATGATCGAATGCCATGTCCCACCTGATCATTACATACCCTCTCAGCGACAATCTCATAATGATTGATCTCAGGATTGATATAGTTCTTCGCCATGGCCTCCAGGCTCTTCACTTGCTCCAGGCCCTTTAATATCTTCCCCTGTGGGAAGATGTACTAAAATATCGGGGGCAAGGATCTCTTCAGCTACTACCCAGTTGCACGCTATAAAAAGGTCATTGTGCCAGCGTTCGGCCAGGCTTTTGTTTTGCTCTAGAAGCAGCAGTTCAGCCTTAAGTTCTTCAAGTTCTTTTGCTGTCTTTTCATCATGGCAGGATGTGACCGTCAAAAAGGCCAGAACGAAATAAAATAATCCCCTACATTTCATGACAATCGTATTTTAAGCATTTCTCTAATGTATGTCCATCGTTTCCCCCGTTTTCTTTAAATAAGCCCACCATTCAATGATCTTGTCATTTTCTATAATGGAAGATACGAGACCTTTGTACACTCCAGAATCAAAGTATGCGGTCCATTTCACCACGACTTTATTTCCCTCAGCTACCCATTCCTCGAATTCGACTTTTTCTCCGGTACCTTTCTTCTCCTTATACATATTGATCAATCCGTCATAGTCAAACCAAGGCTCACCGAATAAATACCCCTTTACGTTCTTGTCTACCACATTGGCAACCTCATTTAAATCCACATTTATTTGCGCTAATATCAAGCGCTTGACGATGGTTTTGTTCTTCTCCTGTTGAGATTGTGCCATGGCAGCTGCTGACATGATCATACACACAATAGATAGAATAATTGCTCTTTTCATGATTTGTTTTTTTTAGGTTTGGTTATCTTCTTTCCAGCAAGTTTCAAAGATTTAACATGGTATTGCAAATGTAGGATCTCAACACTGTAAGAATCTACCAATCAGGTTTCAAATGCTTTTCTTTTCGTTGCATTCTGGGCTATTTGCGAATTCGGAGGGGAACAACCATGGAATTTCCTGAAGCTGTCAGAAAAGTGTGCTGGATTCTTATGGCCAACACTGAAGCAATATCTTGCGATGTTTACCAGTCCTCTTCTTAATCATCTCGGCTGCAAGTTTTAACCGATAGTTGATGATAAATTCAGTGGGACTCAATCCGGTTATCAATTTCATATGTCGGAACAGTTTTGTCCTGCTCATGGACAATCCTACTGCGATGTTCTCTACCGAGAAACTGTCATCTGCAAGATGTGCATCAATGAAGTCCATCACTTTTCTCAGAAGTTGAATATCTTCAGATTGCATGGATCGGGCCTTCTATTTTATCGGATGTAAGGCTGTTCAGTAATTCACCCTGAAATTGCTTCTTAAGATGTTTCAGTTCTAAGGTTTTTTCCTGTAGGTCCCTGGCAAGGGTCAAATTTCTCCTTTGCAATATGATGATGATGACAGAAATCAGAACCACCACAATGCTGTATCCCGCGATGGCCCATTTTGTAAACCAGGGGGAGGGTAAAATGGCAAATGAAATTTCCATTTTCGGGCTCCATTGTCCGGTAAAACTAGCTCCCTTGTAATAAAGAATGTAATTTCCGGGCTTCAGGTTCTGGTAGGTGAATACTGGGGAAGTTGATTCCTGCCACGCTGTATCCTTTCCCATCAAGAAAAGCCGCATACCTGTTTAGTTCAGGATTTCTGTAACTCAGAACGGACAGTACGATCTCCAGGTTGTTTTCATCATGATCCAGTTCGGATCCTGAATGCATTGTGTATGTCTCACCGTTTATATTGCTCTGTGAGATGATTGTTGAGGGTTCAGTCAACTCTGGAAGGACATGGCTGTATCGCCTTATTTCAGTATCATTCAAGAGATGAATGTCCTGGCCAGGACCACGAAACAGATATGAATAAACCCTTGTGTCGGACTGGCCGACCAGGTGGTATAACCTGTCATTCTCCATATCGTATACAGTAATGCCATTAGCATGGGATATCCACAGTAAACTACTGGTATCCGACAGGATCTGCTTAACTTCTATTCGATTAAATAGCTCCAGTGATCTGATGTCCTGTCCTTTATCCTGCTGATACCAGCATTTGTTGCGATCCAGAGTTGATCATTTACCCGGATCATATGATTAATCATTCCCTGTATAGAGGGAGTTATGCCATGGACGGCATTAAATTTTCCTATTTCATTTGTTAGTGGATTGATAATGTTGATCTTCCCTTTCTAAAGTCCCCAACCACAGTTTCTCACCATACAATACCATGGATGTAATATGGTTTGAAGAGGGGGATGACGGGTTCCCGGGATGATATACAAAACTGAAAAATTCCCCGGTTTCTGTATTCAGCTTGTACACTCCCCTGTCGAACGAGCTGATCCAGCAATTTGAGCCATCGGTGAGCAATCCAGAAACACTGATCTCCGGAAGCGTTTTCCTGATGATCTCATTTACCTGCATAGACCTTTCATCAATCATTAACCCGACTAATTCATCATCCGTTGTCACCCAGATCCTATTCTCCGGATCAATATATAAAGCAGTAATAGTATTTTTAAGGATCAACTGGTAGTTGTCGAATTCTGTTGTTGTCAGATAAAGACCATCAGTAGACGCCACTGCCAGATAATCTGATTGAAGAGGTTCAATAGCAAGTATTGAAGTCAAAGGAAATGGGCATGTTGATGTGGGAAGACTTTGAAAAGAAAACAGATCCACATCGTGACGATAAATATTACCCAGTGTTGTGGCCAGCCAGATGCTGCCATCTTTATCTTCAAACAGTACCGATGGTTGTTCAATTCTGTAGTTGAAATCAAGATTGCAGTATCGCTGAATCCCCTGTCCGGGATCGTAGATATTTATTTTTCGGGGACTGCATGCCAGATCCATCCCCTGCTATCACTGAGCAGGATCTGCCAGGGAATAAACGTGGGGGGCAATATTTTGGAATTGATCTCGGAAGGAACGGTCCTGATCGGCCTCAGATCGTAATCAAAAATAGTTATCTCCGATTCACCTCCGGCCCAAATATTGCCTTCGGCGTCTTCTGCCATCTGTCCATATAGAAACCGATCTTTGTCATGTTCGATTTTTGCAGGCAATTCTGCATCTGCAGGCAAAATGGCCATTCCGTGCCAGGTGGTGATCCAGAGCGTCGAGTCTTTACCAGTAATTAAACCATTGACGACATCAGAAGGCAATCCATGTTCCATTGTCAGCTTTTTGATCAGGCCATTGGATATTGAATATTGAAATAATCCCTGGTTTGTTCCCAGCCACAGGTGATCCTGGTCCTGAGGAATCATGACATTAATGCATCCGTCCAGGACTGGTTCAGAAGATACTATTCCTTCTGATCCGGGATCAATGAAATAAAGCCCATTTGAGCTGGAAATCACTAGCTCATTGTTCCGGGATTCGAGCATACCTGTGATATATACATCTCCTTTATCATCTCTTATGGAAATGGTATCGATCCGGTTCCCATCAAAGTACGCCAGGTGGTTCTTCCCCGAGAACCACATCATTCCCTTATGGTCCTGGAATATGGTACGGATTGGCCAGAATACCTGCTCTGAGATGGTCAGTTTATTAAATACAATACGATCCTCCGCCTCCTGGCCTGCCGAATATAGAGGAGGAATCAAAAAAAGACTATTAGTATGATATGAATCCTGTTCAGAATCTTGCCATTAAATGCCTATAACAAGTTAAAGTATTTATGCAACAGAGTCAAAAAAGGCGGTGACTACGATGTAGTTCCAGTATCCTTGTAACTCAGCTCCTTTTGATATGTTTTATTAATTGAATAATGCTAAGGGTTATAGTGCACATGATCTACATTATTGAAGGCGAAGGGGCACTCGTGAACGAGGCAGGGGAGGAGACTCCTTTAAAAGCTGGTGATTTCGCATTGGTCACCCGGAGAGAAACACCAGTACCGCAACAAGGGCGATAAACCCTTTAAGATGATCTGCGGGGTGCCGAAGGAATTCGAGTGATCATCGTTTTACAGATCTGAATGTTTCCGTAGGAGTTTGAGTGGCTGTGGATATAGAGTTCTCCATATTGGACCATGGTATGTCACCCCCGGCCTTTTCGCCCCGCCCTTTTGCACACTTGAGTAGAATTGGTATCATTGTAAATGCCCCAACTGATGATTCTTTTTCGCCGGCTCCGACGTGACTGGCTAATGACCCTATTTACCATTTGCGGACTTGTGACAGGCATCAGTGCCTTCCTGCTCTTGTTCATTCACGTTATGAACGAGCGGCAGTTTGACAGGCATTTTCCGAAATATGAAAACATCTACCGTGTACTCTCCACCCCGGCTCATATAGACCAGGCCCCATGGGCCAGGAGCCTGGGACTCATCCACAGAGCAGCCGACGACATACCCGGAATTGAACTGGCCACACAATTCACCCATTGTGAAGGTGGTCGCATAAGGATCGGGGAGCGCACCCTGGCGCAGGATCATATCATGTCGGTGGATGCAGTATTTCTAGAAATGTTTGACGTGGAAAGTAAGCAGGGAGAATCTGAAGGACCTGGAAAATCCCAATACCGTATTCATTTCCGAGGATTTTGCCAGAAAGTATTTCGGGGGCCAGAATCCTGTAGGACAGCAGATCCACATCGATGCCCTGCAATTTGCAAGGGACCTGGGACCCTATGAAATAAGGGGAATAGTGAAAGATACAAACCCCAGGACACATTTCAGGTATGAGTTGCTGATTTCCCAGAAAGGCGGACTGCACGAACGTTATGATAGCCTGGCATATCGCAAGATACATTGGACCTACAACTATTACAGATTGAGCGAGGGAATGGATCCGGCCACAGTTGCCGGACAGCTAAGTGACTACTATGAAAATAGCAGCCTTAAATCTGAGCGTGGTCCGAGGGATTATGTATTCAAACTTTTCCCCCTGGAGGATATCCACCTTATGTCCGATTGTAGGTTTGAGCTCAGGGAACGGACAAGCAGTCTCAATATCCCGATATTCATACTTATTTCCATCGTGATTCTGCTGGTAACACTGCTCAATTTCACCAATCTCAGTGTGGCTAAAGTACTGAAGCGTTCCAGGGAGTTCGGCTTGAAAAAGACCCTGGGTTCGGGGAATACCAGGCTGGTAAGGCAGTTACTGGGAGAAGTGTTCCTGGTGTGTTCTATTTCCATCATCCTCTCACTGACCCTGATTGAATTGCTTCGTCCCGTGCTTAACCGCGTGTTTGCCATTGAATTTGATATCTATTATCATGATCCCATGGTGCTGGTGAGCCTGCTGGTTGTGCTCTGTGTCCTGCCTGGCCCTGAGCGCATTGTTTGTCGCAGGCTTTCTCCATTCCAGGAACAGCACCATGGAAATCCTGTCCGAGAAGGTCAATTTTTCCGGGCGCGTAATCATGCAGATCCTGTTGATGGTACAGGTGGCGGTGGTCATGATGTTGATTTCAGGCACCTTGCTGGTCAACAAGCAGGTCCATTCATGCTTGACAAGCCCTTGGGCTTCAGTGAAGAGCAGGTTGTGGTGCTTCATATCAAAGACCGGTCTGAGGATCCCACAGTATTTGTCAGGGCGCTTGAAGCTCAGAACGCCGTGATTTCGGTGGGAATGACAGTACAGCATTTTGGGTATCCGGCTCAGGCCATATCCCTGGAAAGTTTTGGACTGGAAGGCACAGCCGAGTTTGTCTTTGCCAATTACTC
>CAVQAB010000036.1:0-12861 GCA_963710385.1 uncultured Bacteroidales bacterium
AAGAGATTCCTGTACATCCTCATACAATAGATCGATGCCGATGCCGTTCATGGTAAGAAAATCTTCACTGCTGGAGGCATGCACACTTCCAATCATATCGGAGTTGCGCAGATCTTCCAGATCTTCTATATTCCGTCCAAGTGAGTGGACAGTCAGTGTGGATGCAATGGTGCCTGTAAATCCCGAGATCGTAACAATGGCCGTTAACATCCATATGATGGCAATGACCCGGCCAAGTCTTGATTTAGGTGCTTTATCACCATACCCTACTGTAGTCATGGTCACTGCTGACCACCACAATCCATCAAAAAGACCTGCCAATCCCGTGGCGGAACTGGCGCCGGTTCTCTTTGCGTTCAACCAACCACAGTATGGTACCGAACATGAATATGATCATCACCAGGAAAAGAACAATCCGAAAGAACTGCAGTGAGAAGAAATTACGAAGGAAAGCACCGACCTGTGTTTTCTTAACCTGTGTGGTTGCTACCCCAATGGAGGAGACATAGAATGGCTGCGTAACATCCAGCATTTTCAGTCGGATTTCATTGACATGTATCGGATTGATGGTTAGGTCTATCTGCCTGAAATCCAGACCCCGGATCAGACCCAGGTGGTCGTTGTATTCCACAAACTCAAAACTTACTCCGGCCATGGTTGGCAATTCCCATCCAGAGGTCAACACTTAATCCGGTGAATGTTCCACCCGATTCTTTGATCACAAATGGAGGTTCATGCTTCACCCCAACCCTTAAGATCTCCTCTTCCTGACTGAATCCAGTCAGCAGGTAAAAAGAGCGGGCATATGAAGACAGTTTTTTTTCATGGCTCAATAGATCTGTTCCAGGTAAGTGGCAAAAACACCCATGGCCTTCAGTGAGTATTCGTCAAAAAGGCCTGGTTTATCCGAATAGACAGATAAGACTGCTGGTTTATTTTCCAGATAGAAGGGAACACTGATGGCGGATTTATAATTGTCCAGCCTTCGGTCCCCTTTGATATTAACGCTGTGGGCCTCTTCATGAATATTATTAAATATCATGGGTTCTGCATCTTTCAAGAATATATGAGGCCAGTTTGATCTCAGGTTCATATGCGACCGTGGCAGCAGTAAAACTTCTTACATGTTCCGAGAAGCCTTCAAATTCAATGGTTCTTACCTTGCCTGGTACCTATTTCGAAAGCAACCACACCCGGAAACTTCAGGAGATCAATGGAGATTATCTCCAGTACCAGATCCCATTTCATTCCCGGAGTTACTTTTGAGATCAGCCGATGCATAATATCCATGCTGAGCATATGGGCCCGCATCTGACGCTGTTCATGTTTAATGTCTTTTTTGGCTTTCAGCAGGTCTGCATCCTTTTTTTCGAGCTCCTCTTTCTCCAGTTTGAAGTCCCCGTGTCAGACCGAAATATCGTGACTGTATTTTCGTTTGCGATTTATCAGGTACCAGCTTAATAAGAAATAAGCAGCACAAGGCTTATCCAGAGGAATAGCCTGTGATTATACCAGTATTCTTCACCGTAATATCCGTAAGGGGAGAGGCTCCAGAGGAATCCACCTTCCTTTCTGGAACGGATTTCGATCTCGTAGTTGCCGGGCTCCCACTGATTAAATAAAAATCGGCTGGTAGATGGTGCTGACCAGTCGCCTTGTTTATTCTGTGCTGGTAGAATGTCCTGAATCCATGAAATGAAGGCGCTATCACCTCAATGCAGTTGCTGATCAAGGAACAGCTGTATCTCTTCAAGTGAATTTTTTTTGCCGTCAATGGAGGCAGAAATCAGCATGGGTTTAATACTGCTTTGCGGCTCAGGATTTTCATCTAGGGAGTATACAACACCTTCGGCACTACCCACCCATAAGCGCCCACCGGATCTTTGACCAGGCAACGATAAGTCATTACCTTCGAAGGCAATCCGCTCTCCTCTTTGATCACCACTGCCTGCACCCTCATTGTATCGAACAATTCCTTCGGTATCGGTGGATACCCAGATACTCCCATCATCCATGGTGACTACTGCGCGGATTTCAATGTCTAAATAGCCAGGCTAAGAGAAACCCTTCTGACACGATCCATGTCGTACCGGAGTAGACCATTGGTGGAAGCCAGCCATATGATACCGGTTTCGTCCACTGCAAGGTCATGTACTTCAAAATTCGGACTGACGTTGAAATCCAAAGGTAAACTGAGATTTATGAATACATCTTCCTCCGGAAGATACCTGTACAGGTAAGTTCCATTTCCAATTCCTGAACAGTAGATTCTTCCGTTTCTTGTCTCCCGTACACTCAATATTCGGCTCTCGAGGCCCGAATTGTAACCATATTCTTTGAGGGAACCGTCTGTTGCAGGCATCCTACTTCCAACCAGAGGCTGATCTTCGGGTGCCTGACACACCCACAAACGTTTCTGGCTATCATATGTAAGGAAATAGATACCTTCCCCACGGGGTCGGAGATCCACTGCTCAATGGTATCCCCTCCTGGTTCAGCCTGAAGAGTTGCCCGGTGCTTGTTCCGGCCCATAAATGATCGCCGCTGTGGCAAGGGCAGTCACTGTTCCCCCCGCAAAATCCTTCAATGGGGAACCTTCAAATCCAATATCGGTTCTGTCAATGACATAGATATCTCCAAAATTCACAAAGATCTTTCCATTCTCGGCCATGCAGATGGAGGTGGTATTTGCATTGGGAATGGAGCCCAGACTTTCGAAAAATCGTCTTTGCAGAATCCCAAGTCCTTCCGATGAACAGATCCATAACCTGTCATCGGACTCCATGACAATGTTGTGGATGTTCTTGAATGGAAGTTCATCAACGCGATGAGGGTCATTGTTGCTGAAGATTTTAGTAAACATGGGATTTTGACCCTGCCTCCGATCCAGGTAATACAATCCTTTCTCCTTGATACCCATGAAAATATTTCCCTTGCTGTCCAAAGAGAGAGAGGTAACCTCTCCCAGGTCTGAATAATAGGTTTCCACATCGACTATGCGTTTCCCATCCTCTGAAAGCGTTATTTTCTGACATGCTCCCCTGCTATCCAGAGTTCTTGGCCCTGCGATTTCATATCATTTACCCCGGATAGTGTCGTCGCTTGTTCCAGCTTCAGGCTTTTTTCATCATAGAAAAATAGTCGTCCATCACTAAAAGCGATCCATAGCGGGCCGTCTTCAGGTTCAGCAAAAAATGCATTGATCAAAGGATTATCGGCCGATAGACCGGCAGTGTGATAATCCTTCTTTTCGCCTCCGGAAATCTGCTGATCCTGCCACCGGGCTGACTGATCCAGAGATCTCCATTTCGTTGCCGGAAGATACGACCTGGGTAATAGAGGGCATCATCTTCCGGATTGATGGAAGCCTCCATATAAAGCGCAATCAGGGTGGTATCCAGACCCGGTTTAATCAGGCTGATCCCGGCATCGTGACTGAGCAGCAATCCATCAGGAGTGACGCAAAAGTAGCGTCCATATTGACTTGGAATTTGTTGTGTATAATTATAGAAATCGGAGCCGTCAAATCTTAACAGTCCTGCATCACCTGCAATCCAAAGGAATCCCAAAGAATCATGTACCACGTGCCTCACCTGGTTTGAAGGCAAACCATTGGCTTCAGAAAAGTATGAAAGATGAAGATTCTGGGCTCCAATTGAAATCCATAATGGGGAAAATAGGATCAATATGATGATTTTGGTCCGCTTCAAAACAACGTATAGATGAAAACCAATTTAAGGAAATAAAAGATGTATTTGAAATCTGGAGTTCAAAATTGCATTTTTATTTGTAGAGTTCCGCTTCATCGGACTATCACTGAGAAACAATAGCCCGGCCAGTACCAGGATAGTTAGTACGATCAGCTTATTCACCCGACGTATAAATATCCCCTGTGTTGTGGTATTCAGAAATAGCATAACCATTGTGGATGATTGGATCCAGTGTATTCAGAGTGTGTAGTGAAAGTAGCAAAACATACCTCTGATGCAAAATCGAACCGGGGCGTTGAAATTTAAAAATGTATTATCTTGTTAGTAATTCCCCTAACACAGTGTCAACCATAAAATAATAATAGGATGAAGAATGTATTAGCAGGTATAGTTTTAATGTTTTTGATGCTCCATACAGGAGTGAAAGCACAAACTTTTGACGGGGTAAACAACAATTTATCCAATCTTTACATGGTATCAGATGCCAAATCGAGAAGCATTTCACCTGAAAACTTCACAGGCGAAAAAGGAAAAGGTGGCATGGCAAAACTGGGAGAAGGAGCCGCATCACGTGAAGCCCGTGAACTTGGACAGGGCTGGAAAGTGAGCCCATACATCAATATTGGTCCGGGAGAGACATATACTCTGGCTGAAATCGAGGGTCCGGGTTGCATTCAACATATCTGGATGACCCCCACCGGTAACTGGCGTTTTTACATTCTAAGGCTCTATTGGGATGATGAAGAAGAACCTTCGGTGGAAGTGCCTGTGGGAGATTTCTTTGGTATGGGTTGGGGAGAATATGCCCATCTGAACTCTCTGGCAGTCTGTGTAAATCCAGGAAGGGCATTCAACTGCTACTGGCAGATGCCATTTGGGAAGAAGTGCAGGATTACCATGGAGAATATTGATGTCAAGCCAACCAGGTTGTATTATCAGGTGGATTATACCCTTTCTGAGATACCTGAGGATGCAGCCTATTTTCATGCACAGTTCCGGCGTCCGCGTCCTGACCGGGAGAAAGTGGCGTATACCATCGTTGATGAAATTAAAGGCAAAGGTCAATTCATCGGGACATACATGGCATGGCAGGTGAATAACAATGGATGGTGGGGAGAAGGTGAGATCAAGTTTTTCATGGATGGTGATAAAGAATTCCCAACCATCTGCGGAACAGGTGCTGAGGATTATTTCTGTGGATCGTACAATTTCGATGTAGCTGGACAATACACTGAATTCTCTACACCCTATTCTGGCCTGCATCAGGTGATCAGACCTGACGGGAGCTATAAAGCCAATACCCGGTTCGGATTGTACCGATGGCACATTACCGATCCCATCAGGTTTGATGAAGATTTGCGCATCACCATCCAGGATCTTGGCTGGCGCAGTGAGGGGAGGTACCTGCAACAGGAAAGTGATATTGCCTCTGTGGCATACTGGTACCAGACGGAACCTCACAATCCATTTCCTTCATTACCCGCAAAAGATGACCTGGAGGTCAGGTAATCGATTCATCAAACCTGTCTTACATCAAACATGCGCTTATGAAAAACCTTTTTCCATTGCTGATATCACTCTCACTGTTGATTTCATGTAATCAAATTCCACCTCCCGAGGCCGTGGGCCCTCTGCCTGAAGCACGGCAGTTGAAATGGCATGAGTTGGAGTTTTATGCTTTTGTGCATTTCAATATGAATACGTTCACCGATATGGAATGGGGAACCGGGGGCGAAGCTCCGGCGCTTTTCAATCCTACAGAGTTGGATTGCAGACAATGGGCCAGGGTGTGTAAAGAGGCAGGAATGAAAGGTATTATCCTCACTGCAAAGCACCACGACGGATTCTGTTTATGGCCTTCAGCCTATACTGAGCATTCAGTCAAGAATTCACCATGGAAAGAGGGAAAAGGAGACGTAGTCCGGGATCTGGCTGATGCCTGCGAGGAGTTTGGATTGAAATTGGGATTGTATCTTTCTCCCTGGGACCGGAATCATGCCGAATATGGAACCGATGCCTACATTACCTATTTCAGGAACCAGCTCACCGAGTTGATGACCCAATATGGAGAAGTGTTTGAAGTCTGGTTTGATGGAGCCAACGGAGGAACCGGGTACTATGGAGGAGCCAATGAAGAACGCAGGGTGGATCGAAAAACCTATTATGATTGGCCCAATACGAGGCAGATAGTCCGGGAACTACAACCTTCTGCGGTGATGTTCAGCGATGCGGGTCCGGGCGTGCGCTGGGTGGGCAATGAAGCTGGTTGGGCCGGTGAGACCAACTGGAGTCTGCTTCGCAGGGATGAATTCTATCCAGGCTCTCCCAATTACCGGGACCTTACAAGCGGGCATGAGGATGGGACCCACTGGGTACCGGCCGAGGTGGATGTCTCCATCCGGCCAGGCTGGTATTATCATCAATCGGAAGATCACAAAGTAAAATCTGTAAAACAGCTGGTGGATATATATTACCATTCCATAGGAAGGAATGCCTCCTATTTATTGAACTTTCCGGTAGACAGGAGGGGATTGATCCATGAAAAAGATGTGGAACAGTTGATGAAAATGGTAAATGTGATCCGGGAAGATATGAAGACTGACCTCGCAAAAGGCACGACCATCGAAGCCACCCAAGTGAGGGGAAGTTCGAGAAAATATGGTGCCCTCAAGGCCATTGATGGTGATCCGCAAACTTATTGGGCCACCGATGACAGCGTAACCCGTGCTTCGCTGACCATCGATTTTGGCGGGAAAACTACCTTCAACCGGTTACTGGTTCAAGAGTTTATTCCACTTGGGCAAAGGGTAAAGAATTTTTCTGTAGAAGCCTGGAATGGCAATGACTGGGATGTGATTGAAACACAGACCACCATTGGTGCCAAACGAATACTCAGATTTGAAAATGTCACCTCCGGCAAAATACGTTTCAATATATTGGACTCCAAAGCCTGTCCCACCATTTCAAATATCGAAATTTACCATGCTCCAAAATTACTGGAACCGCCGGCAATTGAACGAGACAAGCAGGGATGGATCACCATGGAGGCCTTTGATGGAGGAGTGGAGATCCTTTATACCACCGATGGTTCTGAACCTTCTGATAGCGGTGAACAGTACATGGAAAGGATAGAATTGAAGGGAAAAGGAACGGTGAAGGCCATTGTTCGGGATCCGGAGACCGGAGGTGCAAGTACAGTCTCCACAAGACAATTTGATATCTGTAAAGATAAATGGAGCATGCTTCTGCCCGATCCCGACAACGATAACAGGGGAGAGGCTATGATTGATTCTAATGAAAAGACTATTTGGAGAAGTGATCGCCAATCCCAACTTCCTCAGAGTGTAATTATTGACCTGGGTGAAGTACTTGAACTCACAGGATTTACCTACCTGCCCACTCAGGCCAGGTACATCGATGGTACAATTTCTGACTACCAGTTTTTCGTGAGCATGGATGGAAAGCGGTGGGGTGAACCTGTATCCGCTGGTGAATTCAGCAACATCAGGAACAGTCCGGTACTGCAGACCAAAATGTTTGAATCCACCAAGGGCAGATATATCAAATTCCTTGCAGTGCGTGAAATTAATGATAAGGGATTTGTAACCATAGCTGAACTGGGAATTGTAACAGGAGGGGAATAGCTTCATTATGAAAAAACAGAAGGTCTTGAAATCACTCTTTGGCCTTCTACTATTTGCTCTTTCTATTGGATGATGATTGGTATCGATCCTTTTGCCGGAATGCTTACAACCACCTCCACTTTATAGTCACGGGAGAGCAAGTACCCGGAAGGAGCATTCTCTCCCACAGTTATCCGGGCACTTTCTACCAAGCCTGTATAATAAAGTGGAAGTGTTATGTTCCTCTGCATGATCTCTTCTGTTGGATTATAAATCAGGGCATATCCTCTGATATCCAGTTCCGGATCCACATGCAGAATGCCGTCCCAGTCACGCCCGTCCGGCCTTCGCAGGTGGACAATATCTGCATTCAGAATATCCCTGTACTTTTTATAGTGGGATATTTTTTTGATCACCAGCTCCCGGGTCTCATTCGTGTCGTAAAGACGGGGTCCCCTATAACAGGCTTGTACACCTGATCCGTAATTCTGGGTCATGTGAGCATCATAATCCTGAAGGTGATCTGCCAGTGGTTCCAGGGTGGCTGCTGCACCGCCTCCATGGTATTGGGTCAGGGGTACAAAGGTCCAGGCCATGGAAGGTGGTTTGAGCCAGGTACCGTCATAGATATTTTGGCGGCCCAGCAGGATCTGCTGTTCACGGGGCAGGGACCAGTTGACTTCGCGATATCCGATGCCAATTTTATTAGAGCCCGAAAGGTGGTAGATGTCCGGAAGGTTCATGTAGATTCCTTTTGCTCTCAACTCCTTATAAAAATCGGTGACCTGTCTCCATTGTTTCCACTGGGAGTCCCCGTGGCCCTCGTGACCGGGGTGGGTAGTGGAGGCACAAAAATCCCCGGGATAAGGCCCATCGTGTTCCAGCACATCAAAACCAGTTCTTTCGAAGAACCCTTTCAGTTTCTGGTAGTAGGCAATTCCCCAATCAGATCCGGCACAGGGAGCATTTCCGAATTTGGCACCTCCAGGAAAGCCAGTCTCCTTATCAACTACATCAGTTTCAGGGCCAATCTTCCTGCTGGAGAAGAGTGAGTATCCACCAAATTCTATACCTCTTTCATGGGCGTAATCGGCCAGCTCTTTGAACTTGCGGATGTTTTTATCTGAGAGGTCCTCCATGGTCAGTCCGCTTCCAAAACTAAGTATCACCATTTCATAGCCGGTCTCTGCACACTGATCGATGGCATTTTTCACCTTGGTGGGTTTGGTGGTGGTCAGGTGCAGAAAGATGGGATTCTCTGTGATCCAGGGAGCCAGGGTGCGGTACATTTTTCGGATGCTCAATCCGTTACGTTCCCGGTCGCGGCCATCCAGGGCCAGGATATAGGTGCGAAAACATTCAAAGTCATTCCCCGGTGCAAGTTTGTATTCGGGACCCATAGCTGGCTGGCTTTTCAGGATGCAGGGGGTCTTCATTTCCCAGTTCACCTGGGAAGTATAGTCCGGATCAGCCTCCCAAGTGATGGTATTGGGCGATTCCATGTAGGAGAACCCTCCGAAAGCATAGTCGTTCTCCAGGTAGAGATTGGGCAGGTCCCACCTGGCAGGTATATCCACATAGTTGTTCTGCTCGGGATGTGCAATAATTTCACTGGCAAAATGATTGATCCTAATATGCCGTGACCCATTATTCTTCACTTCCAGCCATTTGCCCAACAGGGGCAAACCATCGTAAATTTCATAGTGCACTTCCACAGTGATGCCTTCCAGTTCCGATGACGGGTGTACATAGCTAAAAATGACCTCTTTTCCTTCCCTTACCCACTGGGTGGAAGTTATCCAGCGGGATTGTTTCCAGTGAACATGAGGCTCTATCTCCCTGATAGTGATGCCCTGGAATTCGAAGGAGTTTTCTGGTGATTCCATCTCTTCCAGCCATTCACTTTTCAGGTATCCGTGCTCCTTTTGTCCTGACAGGCCTCCCACAGCGTAGGCGGCGCCATCAATGGTGACCATTGCCTCCGGCTTTACAGAGCGGATGTACTCTTCACGGGTCACCAGGTTTTTAAGACTCACAGTGGCAGCATTTGGTGAAACTCTGAAGGTCCTTGATATGAGTCCATTTGTAAGGATCACCTCCTCATCACTTGACTGTAGAACTGTTGATTTTAACTTTGGTGCTGCTAGTAGCCAGTCAGTTTCAGCTACTGGCAAAGGAGCTGTTTGGGACCACAGTTGAGTAGAAACAAACAGTGAGATGAAGAAGCTGGGTATTTTCATTGGTCAATATTCAATATAGGGTCAGTACTTCAGGTATTTGAAGGGATATAATCCGTAAAATTAAGATTTACTGCCTATTTTTAGGTTTATTTAGAGCACTATATAATGAGTCAAGAGAAGTTATTCACCCTACTCTTATTCCTTCTGTTTGGGAGCACCGGATCTGCTGTGGATATTTTCGTATCGAACGGTGGGACAGTAAAGGCAGATGGCATGCTCTCAATAGTAAAAATGAATCAATAAAAACTCAAATACAACAAGGAAATGAGGAATAATTTTATCACGGGCATCACATTCTGCCTGTTGTTATTAACCGCGAACTTTGCCTTTGGTCAGGAAGCGAAAGCAAACAAGGTATTGATCATTGGCATTGACGGATGCAGGCCCGATGCCTTGCTGACAGCCAATACTCCCAACATGGATGCATTGTGGAAAAACGGAGCTTATTGTTTCAGGGCCCAAACAGATGAGATCAGCAGCAGTGGTCCTGCCTGGACAGCAATGCTCACTGGAGTCTGGCATGATAAGCACAATGTGCTCAACAACGATTATACGGATCCTGACCTGAACACTTATCCCCATTTTTTTCACCGCCTCAGGGAGGAGAAACCTGAGCTGGTTTGTTACTCCATTGCCAACTGGGGTCCGGTACACAAGATTCTTCAGGAAGGCGATGCTACTTATTCAGCCAGTGCGGCCAATGATGCCCGTGTTGCATCCAGGGTATCAACTATTCTGGAAAACGAAGAGCTGGATGTGATGTTTGTGCAGCTGGATGAGGTGGACCATGCTGGCCATACTCACGACTATAGCGTAAAGAGTAGTAAGTACCTGAAAGCCATTGAAAAGAGCGACAGGCAGGCGGGAGAGATGGTGGACGCCGTAAAGAAACGACAAACCATTGATGGTGAGAACTGGCTGATCATCGTTAGCACCGATCATGGTGGAAGCAACTTTGGCCATGGGAAAAACATTCCCGAACACACAACCATATTTTATATTGCTTCCGGGGAGGATGCAATAGCTGGCGAGATTGAGGATGAAGTAGGGGTTGTGGATGTGGCTGTCACCGCTCTGCACCATATGGGCATACCCATCGAGGAGTCCTGGAATCTGGATGGCCATGTTGCAGGTATAAAATGAAAGCAACGAAACTCAACAGGAATAATAGGATGGGGAAACTGCCAATTACCTGCACCTTAATAGCCAAGCTTCAGGGTAAAGATTCATATAAATCCAACCCATCGCTTAACCACTCCAGTGAGAAGGTGACAAATACATTTTCACTGTAATTGTCTTTTTCAAAAAACAGACCGATATCTCCATTTTGTAGTATCGTTAATGATGAATAGGCTGAACTGCCCGGATAGATGGTCTTGCCTTCTGTCCAGGTTTTTCCTTCATCGTAGCTCAGCCTGACCGTTAAGTTCTCCCTTTTGTTCTTCATGTTGGCGTTTGAAAAGAGCAGACGGTTCTTATCGTGTCCCGCTTCAACAGATGTATATCGAATCATACTGCCGTTACAACCAGGGTCGATGAGGGATGGTTCCGGCCTGGTCTCCCAGGATTTGCCCTGATCATCAGAGAGATGTATATAGCGCATTTTCTTTCCGTTAACGCGACTGTTGATCATCCACCTGCCATCTGCCAGCTCCACCACTTTTGATTCATTGCCGGGATTTATTGGAGTATCGATTAATTGCCACGATTTCCCGTGGTCACCACTGCCAAACAGGTGCAAACCATGGTCCAGATTCACCAGGCAATGCAACAGTTTACCAGTACTGGTTTGAATTCCACGACCCGATGTGATAAATTTAAAATCGTGATGCCATTCTGGTTTTGCAATTTGAGAAGTGATATCCAAGGGCTTGCTCCAGGAAATCCCATGGTCCGAACTTTTCACCATATGCAGGTAATAGACATCTTTCTCTTTGTCCAGATCCATATAATTGTAAAAGAGGATAACCTCGCCCGTCATGATATCGACAATCATGGATGGATCCGAAGCTGATTTTCCCATTGGGAAATCGACTATTCTTTCAATCTCAGACCAGGTTTTCCCATGGTCCGGACTTCGTCGAATCACAATATTGATATCCTTACTCCCTCGCAAATCATTGCAGGAGGGCACGCGTTCATCAATGGCTACCAACAGGTCGCCATTGCAAGCAGTAACTATGGAAGGAATCCGGTAGCAGGACACATTTTCGTTCATGGATCTATTGAACAAATCGTGTACTTCTTTCATCCCCTCTGCTATCTGCGGCTCCTCTTTTTGTGAATTTGCGCGGGTAACAAAAATGAGCAAGAGAGCCATTAAGAATAGTAATCTTTTCATCATGAAAAAGTGTCAAATTGTTAATTTCTAAAGCTATATAAGAAAATAGTTTTATATTACCGTTTCTGACTAAAACTATTTGCCATGGACAAAGCTTCCACATTTGTATTGATGGGCTCCCTGATTATTATCATGTTAGGGATGGGATTATCGCTGGTAATAGATGATTTTAAACGGATTTTTATTTACCCTAAAGCGATTTTGGTAGGACTGGTCAATCAGCTCATTATCCTGCCTCTAATTGGCTTTGGCATTGTTATGGCTTTCCCGATAGCACCGGAGATCGCCATTGGAGTTATGATCCTTGCAGCCTGTCCGGGTGGCCCTACCTCCAACCTGATAGCGCACATGGCCAAAGGTGATACAGCATTGTCTGTTACCCTCACTGCACTGAGCAGCTTTGTGACCATTCTGACCATACCATTTATTGTGAACTTTGCACTCATTCAATTTCTGGATGAGGGACAGATGATCCAGCTGGATGTGCCCAGGACCATCGCTCAGATTTTCATTATCATTATCATTCCGGTGACCATTGGCATGATCATCAGGCGATATAAGGAGGGATTTGCTCTGAAGATGGCGAGGCCAGTTCGTATTGCATCAGGATTTGTAATCGCGCTGGTCATTATTGGAATCCTCATCAAGGAGCGGGAAAATATTGTTTCCTATTTCCAGCAGGCTGGTATTGTGACCCTGGCGCTGAATGTGGCAACGATGACAGTTGGATACTTTTCCGCCAGGTTATTCAGGATCAGGGATAAGCAAGCCCTCTCCATATCCATCGAATCGGGAATTCAGAATGGGACCCTGGCCATATCCATTGCAGTGATTTTATTGCACAGTACTGAATATTCTATTGCACCGGCCATTTACAGTCTGCTCATGTTCTTTACCGGCGGTGTGGTGGTCTATATTGGATTAAAACGGGATAAAAGGGAGACTGC